>NZ_CP187232.1:0-1233333 GCF_049674955.1 Sphaerisporangium viridialbum
ATGATCAGCATTCGGTCACTTGTACTGCTGTAGGCGCTGAGCTGCGAGAACTGTCCCGGAACGTTCATGCAAGTCCAGCGGTGTGCGCCCCCGCTGTCACTCAGTGTCACTCACCCGGCACCCGGCAGGCCCACCGCATTCCTCGGCCGTACCATCACAACCACGCACCGCCGGCATCAGTCAGGGTGACGACTATCAGCGCGGTGAACTCGTCACGCCATAGCCAGTTATCCACATCACGAACTACATCGGCAAGCCGATCGAGAGGGATGAGGACAGCCTCGCTCGGATCGGTGGGCCACGCAGGAAAGGTGTGCACCTCCACCAGGCCGTAGCCTGCCAGAGACATAAGCGCATCAGCAAGAAGCGGCACTGCTTCGATGCGCTCATCTTGGGTCCCGTTGTGCGTCAAGGTCGCCGCAAGCTCCCATAACAGGGCGTCCGTGTCCGCTTCCTCCAGCACGAAATGCTCGATAGGCGCCAGACCGGTGAGGTTGCTCACGCGTGGATTCCGAGCTGCCGCAGTCGCCGACGTATGCGCTGTATACGTGCTTCGCCGCGTTCCTGGCTTTCGACCCCGAGCCCCATGCGCCTGGCGAGGGTTTGCTGCACGACCTCTCCAAGAGGGGCGTCAGGGTACTTCTTCCAGGACTTCGGCCGCCTGCTCAGCAGGCGCTCTTCCACGGCCGCCTCGGCGACTTCGTCCACAGCGCCTCTGGCCGCTTCGAGTACCTGGGCCGCGCGGTGCCGGTTGGCCCGATGGGGTGCCCTCTTGTTCCGGGGAATGTTCTTACGAGAACTCTTGTCGTTCTCGCCATAGTCATTACGGCGATCCTTGGCGTAGCTCAGCCGCTTCTTCTCCTGCGGGCTCCTACGCCTCATGGGTCGCCTCCGAGCAGATCTGCTTACCCCTTGAGCACAGGCTAGCCAGTCAGAATGGCTGCTGGCGGTGATGCTGTGCGAGATCCCGAAGGGCAAGAAAGGGCGGCCGTCGAAGTCCCTCACGCTCGACCAGGCTGCCTCGGTGCTCAAGGCGGCGGAGGGCACGACCCTGTACGCCTACCTCGTGGTGTCGCTCCTCATCGGTGCCAGGACGGAGGAGTTGCGGGCACTCACCTGGTCGCATGTGCACCTGGACGGCCGTCCGGATGACGATCCCCCGGTGCCTCCATCGATCATGGTGTGGCATTCGGTGCGCGTCGGGGGAGACACAAAGACGGAGAAGTCTCGCCGGACGCTGGCGTTGCCCAAGATGTGCGTGGAAGCGCTCAAGGCTCATCGCGAGTCGCAAGCTCTGGCGCGCGAGAAAGCCGGGGATCTGTGGCAGGAGAACGACCTCGTCTTCGCCACGCGATACGGCACCGAATTGGACGCCGGCAACGTCCGTCGTGCGTTCCGGGTGATCCTCAAGAGGACCGATATCGATCCGGCGGAATGGACGCCTCGGGAGTTGCGACACAGCTTCTTCGTCCCCGGGAAGTGCGGCGCGTTCTGCGATGAGCTGGCGCACCGCATCCGCCGGTTCCCGCCGCGCATCACTCGGCACACCGCCGCGTCGCGGTTGGTCCAGGACGGCGTGCCGCTGTACGACGTCCAGGCGCTCCTCGGCCATGAGTCGTTCGCGACTACGCAGCGTTACGCGCACCTGCAGCCGGACGCCCACGCCAAGATCAGGGAGTCGTGGGGGAGGCGTGCGTCAGCGGAGGGGAATTAGCGATCTTGACGCGTCTCCGACGCATGACCATGAAAAAGGCCCCCTCCGGATCACTCCGAAAAGGGCCTCTAAGCTGGCTGGTGGGGCTACCAGGACTTGAACCTGGGACCTCTTCCTTATCAGGGAAGCGCTCTAACCGTCTGAGCTATAGCCCCGCTGTGCGGCGCAGAGAAGACTATCGCCCCCGCGGAGCGGAAGCGAACCGTCTCTCTGACACGGAAAAGCTTACCGTGCTCTGAGGCCGCCCGCGCCAACGGGATGCACTCGTTATCGTCTGATGCCAGGGAGCAGGGTGATGCGAGGGATGCCGTTGAGGGCGCCTGGCCGAGCCCTCAACGGCATCTGCGGGGCTATTCGGCCTCGCTGAAGGTCACTTCGACGCCGCCCACCAGGTCGGAGGCGACGTTGTAGATGACGGACCCGAGCGTGGAGAGCGCGGTGATCAGGACGACGTTCACCGCGCCGAGCAGGGCGGTGTAGCCGAGGATCCGTACGGGCTCGAACCACGACTTGATGTCGATGCCGCTGGTCGTCTTCCCGTCGGGAACGGTGAGCTGCGTCACGGTGTTCACGATGGAGTCGAAGACACCGAGCGCCGACAGCACGCCGTACAGGACGGCGACGGCCACGAACAGCACCACGAAGCAGACGAGCGAGACGACGAAGCTGAACTTCATCGCCGACCAGGGCTCGATCCTGCGCAGCACCAGGTGGGCCTTGCGGGGAGCCTTCATCGGCGAGGGCTTGTCGCGCTGCTCGGTGCGGCCGAGGGCCGGCTCCGGGGTGGACAGGGCCGACACGGCCCCGAACCCGCCCTGCTTGGAACCGGGACCCGAAGCGGGCTTCCCAGGACGGGAGCCGGGACCGGGCTGCGGAGCACCGCCGGGACCGGGGTGCAGAGCGCCGCCGGAACCCGGCCGGGGACCGCCATCGGCACCGGGCCTCGGAGCGCCGTCAGGGCGGGGCTGCGGAGCCGAACCGGGCCTCGCGCCGCCACCGGAGCCCGGCCTGGCGCCGGGCCTCGGGTCGACGTCCGAACCGGGGCGCGGAGCGGCCGACGGGCCCGCCGGCGACCCGGAAGGCGGGGCCGGGGGCTTCTGTGCGGGCCTGGTCGGGCCGCCGCCCGGACCTTCGGGAGATGGCGACCAGGAGTTGTCGGGAACGGACGAGGAGCGGATGCGCAGGGTCGCGTCTCCGTTCTCACCGTCGCCGGCAGGGGTCACCGCGTCATTGTCACTGGACACGACGACAACCCTGTCATCACTCGGGCCGGCAGGAGGTCGCGCCTTGCCCGTACTTTCCGAGGTGTTCACGCTCTCCGTCACCTGGTTGCGAGTGGAGGAGTTCACCGAGGAGGCAGGGCGGACCCCCTTGGGCGGGTTCCGCTTGCGATTTGCCGAAGTGCCGGGCGGTTTACCGGAATTACCGGAACCTCCGGAGTTGACCTGAGGGCTCATTCCTCGTCCTCTCCCCCGTTGTCCTCGCTGTCCAGCGCTTCGGCGTTGCGGGCGAGGGCAACCACGCTGTCTCCCTCCGAGAGGTTCATCAGGCGCACTCCCATGGTCTGGCGGCCGGACTGCTTGATCTCGCCCGCGCTGGTGCGGATCACCCCGCCTGCGGAGGTGATAGCGAACACCTCGTCCTCGGGACTCACCATTACTGCTCCGACCAGCTTGCCACGAGCACTGACAATCTTCGCAGTTAGCACACCTTGCCCGCCCCTACCTTGAACGGGATATTGATCCGCCGGCGTCCGCTTCGCATACCCGCCTTCGGTCGCGATAAGCACGTCGGCGCCGTCACTGAGGACGTTCATCGCCAGCAGCTCGTCGCCGTCGAGGAACCGCATGCCGATGACACCGCTGGTCGCGCGGCCCATCGGGCGCAGTGCCTCGTCGGAGGCGGTGAAGCGGATGGACTTGGCGCCTCGCGACACCAGCAGGATGTCGTCCTCCTCCGAGACGAGCTTGGCGGCGATGACCTCGTCGTCCTCGCGGAGGTTGATCGCGATCAGGCCACCCGACCTGGGGGAGTCGTACTCCGAGAGCCGGGTCTTCTTCACCAGGCCGCTGCGGGTAGCCAGCACGAGGTAGGGCGAGACCTGGTAGTCACGAAGGTCGAGAATCTCCATGACGTGCTCGTCGGGCTGCATCGCCAGAAGGTTCGCCAGGTGCTGCCCGCGCGCGTCCCGGCCGGCGTCGGGGAACTCGTACGCCTTGATCCGGTAGACGCGGCCCTTGTTGGTGAAGAACAGCAGCCAGTGGTGGGTCGTCGTCACGAAGAAGTGCTCGACGATGTCGTCCTGCCGGAGCTGCGCGCCGCGAACGCCCTTGCCGCCGCGCTTCTGCGCGCGGTAGAGGTCGGTCTTGGTGCGCTTGGCGTAGCCGCCACGGGTGATCGTGACGACCATGTCCTCCTCGGCGATGAGGTCCTCGATGGACATGTCGCCGTCGTAGGCGATGATCTCGGTCTTGCGCTCGTCGCCGAACTTGCCGACGATGTCGCCGAGCTCGTCGGACACGATCTGCCGCTGCCGAGGCTCGGAGGCCAGGATCGCCTGGTATTCGGCGATCTGCGCCATCAGCGACTCGTACTCGTCGACGATCTGCTGGCGCTCCAGCGCGGCCAGCTTGCGCAGCTGCATGTCGAGGATGGCCTGCGCCTGGATCTCGTCGATCTCCAGCAGCTCGATCAGCCCGCCGACCGCCTGCGCCGCGGAGGGCGACCTGCGGATCAGCGCGATGACCTCGTCCATGCGGTCCATGGCCTTGAGCAGACCGCTCAGGATGTGGGCGCGCTCCTGGGCCTTGCGCAGCAGGTAGCGGGTGCGCCGGACCACGACCTCGATCTGGTGGGCCACGTAGTACTTGACGAACTGGTCGAGGCGCAGCGTCCTCGGCACGCCGTCGACCAGGGCCAGCATGTTGGCACCGAAGGTCGTCTGGAGCTGGGTGTGCTTGTAGAGGTTGTTCAGCACGACCTTGGCGACGGCGTCGCGCTTCAGGACGATCACGAGGCGCTGGCCGGTGCGCGAGGAGGTCTCGTCCCGCACGTCGGCGATGCCGGTGACCTTGCCGTCCTTCACCAGCTCGGCGATGGTCAGCGCCAGGTTGTCGGGGTTCACCTGGTAAGGCAGTGCCGTGACGACGAGGTTCTGCCGGCCCTTGGCGTCCTCTTCGACCTCGACGATCGCCCGCATGGTGATCGACCCGCGCCCGGTGCGGTAGGCGTCGTCGATGCCACGGCGGCCGACGATCAGCGCGCCGGTGGGGAAGTCGGGGCCCTTGACCCGGGCAATCAGCGCCTCGAGGAGCTCCTCGTCGGTGGCCTCGGGGTTCTGCAGGCACCAGGTGACGCCCTCGGCGACCTCGCGCAGGTTGTGCGGCGGGATGTTGGTCGCCATACCGACCGCGATGCCGGCGGCACCGTTGACCAGGAGGTTCGGGAACCTCGCGGGCAGGACGATCGGCTCCTGGGAGCGCCCGTCGTAGTTGGGCTGGAAGTCGACGGTCTCCTTGTCGATGTCACGGAGCATCTCCATGGCGATCGGCGCGAGCCGGCACTCGGTGTACCGCATGGCGGCGGCGGGGTCGTTGCCGGGCGAGCCGAAGTTGCCCTGGCCGTCGACCAGCGTGTAGCGCAGCGCCCAGGGCTGCGCCAGACGTACGACGGTGTCGTAGATCGACGCGTCGCCGTGCGGGTGGTAGGAGCCCATCACGTCGCCGACGACGCGGGAGCACTTGAAATATCCACGGTCGGGCCGGTAGCCGCCGTCGTACATGGCGTAGAGAACACGCCGGTGCACGGGCTTCAGGCCGTCACGCACGTCGGGCAGCGCCCGCGACACGATGACCGACATCGCGTAGTCCATGTAGCTGCGCTGCATCTCGGACTGGATGTCGACGGGTTCGATGCGGTCAGCGGGAGGTCCCGGCGGGATGTTCACTTCGGTCACGAGTGGTATGTCCTTTTGGAAGATGAGTCTCTACGGCTGCCGCTACACGTCCAGGAATCGGACATCCCGTGCGTTTCTGATGATGAACGATCTGCGTGCCTCGACGTCCTCACCCATCAGCACGGTGAACATCTCATCGGCCTGGGCCGCGTCGTCGAGGGTGACCTGAAGAAGAACCCGGGTCGCCGGGTTCATCGTGGTCTCCCAGAGCTGCGAGGCGTTCATCTCGCCCAGACCCTTGAAGCGCTGGACACCGTCGTGCTGGCGCGGGTCGCGCCTGCCCGCGTCGATGCCGCTCTGGATGATGGAGTCCCGCTCGCGGTCGGAGTAGGCGTAGCTGGCGTCCTCGCCCTTCCTGTCCCACTTGATCTTGTAGAGCGGGGGCTGGGAAAGGTAGACGTGGCCCGCCTCGATCAGGGGCCGCATGAAGCGGAAAAGCAGCGTCAGCAGCAGCGTGGTGATGTGCTGACCGTCGACGTCGGCGTCCGCCATCAGGATGAGCTTGTGGTAGCGGAGCTTCTGGATGTCGAACTCGGCGTGCACACCGGTGCCGAGGGCGGTGATCAGCGCCTGGACCTCGTTGTTCTTGAGGACCCGGTCGATGCGGGCCTTCTCGACGTTGAGGATCTTGCCGCGGATCGGGAGGATCGCCTGGAACTTGGGATCGCGGCCGCCCTTGGCCGAGCCGCCGGCCGAGTCGCCCTCGACGATGTAGAGCTCGCACTTCTCCGGCTCGGTCCACTGGCAGTCGGCCAGCTTGCCCGGCAGGCCCGAGCCGGCCTCCAGCAGCGACTTGCGCCGGGTGAGGTCACGGGCCTGGCGCGCGGCGATGCGGGCGCGGGAGGCCTGCAGGGACTTGCTCAGGATCTCCTTGGCCTCGCCGGGGTTCCGCTCGAACCAGTCGCGGATGGAGTCGTTGCAGGCCTTCTGCACGAACGACTTGGCCTCGGTGTTGCCGAGCTTGGTCTTGGTCTGGCCTTCGAACTGCGGGTCGGCCAGCTTCACCGAGATGATGGCGGTCAGGCCCTCACGGATGTCGTCCCCGGTGAGGTTGTCGTCCTTGCCCTCCTTGAGGAACTTCTGCTCCCGGGCGTAGCGGTTGACGATGGTCGTCAGCGCGGCGCGGAAGCCCTCCTCGTGGGTGCCGCCCTCGGCGGTGTTGATGGTGTTGGCGAAGGTGTAGACCGACTCGCTGTAGGAGGCGTTCCACTGCATGGCGATCTCGACGGAGATGCCGTCGCCCTCGGCCTCGAAGTCGATGACCGAGCTGTGGACGGGCTCCTTCTTGGAGTTGATGTGCTTGACGAAGTCGGAGATGCCGCCCTCGTAGTGATAGGTGACCACGTGGGGCTCGCCGTTGACGTGGTCGGGCCGCTCGTCGCGCAGGACGATCGACAGGCCCTTGTTCAGGAAGGCCATCTCCTGGAGTCTGCGCGACAGCGTCTCGAAGTTCCAGGTCGTGGTCTCGAAGATGGTGCCGTCGGCCCAGAAAGTGATCGAGGTGCCGGTCTCCTCGGTGGGCTCGCCCTTGACCAGGGGACCGGTCGGCTTGCTCTCGACGTACGACTGCCGCCAGTGGTGGCCGTCGGTCTTGATCTCGACCTCAAGGCGGGTGGACAGCGCGTTGACCACCGACACGCCCACGCCGTGCAGACCGCCGGAGACGGCATAGGACTTGCTGTCGAACTTGCCGCCCGCGTGGAGGACGGTGAGGACGACCTCGACGGCCGGGCGCTGCTCGCCCGGGACGATGCCGACAGGGATGCCGCGGCCGTTGTCCACTACCCGGACGCCGTTGTCGGCGAGGAGGGTGACCTCGATGTGATCGGCGTGCCCCGCGAGTGCCTCGTCGACGGAGTTGTCCACAACCTCTTGCACGAGGTGGTGGAGACCACGCTCGCCCGTCGAGCCGATGTACATACCAGGGCGCTTACGAACCGCCTCAAGTCCTTCGAGAACGGTGATTGAGCTAGCGTCGTAGGACAAGTGCGAAATCCTCCTGCCGCGGACACGCGGCAGGAGAGACCAACAATCGGCTGCCCCTGCCGTGCCCGTCACCGTCGTGAGTGCCTCGATGCGACCACCCAGGGAGATCGGCGCGCAGCCGGGGGTGACTCGCATGCGGACGTGTCCGGAATCCGATTTCATTCTACCGGTCAGAAGCGCATCAGGTGGCATTGACGGCCGCTGTGATGGCCTGTCGGGCGTTGAATGTGCTCTTGAGCATCCCCCCACGAGGAAGGGGGTCACAACCGCCAACGTGATTCTGATCGGTTTCCCCGGGGGTCTCCCCCTCATTTCGCTGGTCGGGCGATGCTGTGAGGCCCGGCTCAGCCGTAGGTGTCCCCCGGGCCGCGGCTGCCGGTCACCCTGAGCCCGCCCGACGGCCGCGGCCCGTTCTGCGGGCCGCGCACCTTCACCCGGCGCACCGTGCCGTCGCCGAGCTCTTCGTTCAGGCGTCTGACCAGCGTGGACGCCAGCAGGCGCACCTGGGTCGCCCACGCCGTGGAGTCGGCGACGACCAGCACCTCTCCGTCGGCGAAGGTCTCGGGCTTGGTGTGGAGCGCCAGATCGGGCCCGACGATCTCGTGCCAGCGCCCGAACACCCCTCCGACGGCCAGCGGCTGCTCCCACCCCCGGTCGGCGAGCAGGTCGCGAATGGCACGGCCGAAAAGCTGCGGATCACCGGCGTCGCGCCGAACCGCGGCCCGGCGGCGGGGCTCGCGGCGGGGGAGCTGCCCCCGCCTGGCCGCGTCGGCCTTCGCCTGGGCGAGCTTCTCGCGCGCCATGGCGGCCCCGCGCGCCGCGACGACGTCGGGGGACTGGACTCCGGACGGCTCACCTGACACGGGTGACGCTCCCTTCCGCGACGTCGAACCGGGCGCCGACGAGCTGGGCCGGGACGTCCTCCGGCACGGCCGCGGTGATCAGGACCTGCTCGGCGGGCGCCACGATGTCGGCCAGGCTGCGGCGCCTGCGGCTGTCGAGCTCGGCGAACACGTCGTCGAGGATGAGCACGGGGTCGCCGCCCTCAGCCCTGAGCAGGTCGTACGCGGCGAGGCGCAGCGCCAGCGCGAACGACCACGACTCGCCGTGGCTGGCGTAGCCGCGCGCGGGCAGCTCGCCGAGACGCAGCAGCAGGTCGTCGCGGTGCGGCCCGACGAGGGTCACACCGCGCTCGAGCTCTGCCTGCCGCACCTCGATCAGGCTCGCGCGCAGCGCCTCCTCCAGCGCCGCGCGGTCGACCACGGCCGCCCCCGTGGCTGTGGACGGCGGGGGAGTCATGAACTCCCGAGGCTCCCCCGCCTCTGTGGACAGCGAGTCGCGGTACTCCATGTCGGCGGGGGCCGACGAGGGGGCCAGCAGGGCGTACGCCTTGGCCACGAGCGGGCGCAGCGCCTGGACGAGCTCCAGCCGCGCGGCGAGCAGCTCAGCGCCGTGGCGGGCCAGATGGGCGTCCCAGACCTCCAGCGTGCTGAGCGCGTCACCGGCGCCGGCCGCGGAGAACCCCGCCTCCGCCTCCTGGCGGCGGGGGCTCTGCCGTCGCCCTGGCCTGGCCTGCATGGCGCTGCGCAACAGGGCGCCGCGCTGCTTGAGCACCCGGTCGTAGTCAGCCCGTACGCCGGCGAAGCGGGGCGCGCGGG
The DNA here is from genome assembly GCF_049674955.1 of Sphaerisporangium viridialbum. Classification (GTDB taxonomy): domain Bacteria; phylum Actinomycetota; class Actinomycetes; order Streptosporangiales; family Streptosporangiaceae; genus Sphaerisporangium; species Sphaerisporangium viridialbum. The sequence goes on from NZ_CP187232.1 coordinate 9,314, forward strand.
CGACCAGCAGATCGTCGAGGAACCTGCGCCGATCGGCGGGGTCGCCCTTCACGAGCGCGAGGTCCTCGGGGGCGAACAGCACCGTGCGGAGCAGGCCGAGGACGTCGCGCGGCCGTGGGACCGGTGAGCGGTTGAGCCTGGCGCGGTTGGCCCGGCCGGGGTTGATCTCGATCTCGACCAGCGCGCGGCGGTCGTCGCGGACCACCACGGAACGGACGATGGCCCGCGCGGCGCCCTGCCGCACGAGCGGGGCGTCGGTGGCGACGCGGAAGCTGCCGAGCGTCGCCACATAGCCCAAGGCCTCGACCAGATTGGTCTTGCCCTGCCCGTTGGGGCCGACGAGCGCCGTCACCCCCGGCTCCAGGGCCAGCTCCACGGCGGAGTAGGACCGGAAGTCGGTCAGCGACAGATGGGCGACATGCACCCCACGAAGGTTAGTGGGCCACTACGACAACATCTGCACAACCGGCATCCGACGCCAAATCAGTTCCGTGGGCAGCATCGGGCGCCGGCTCAGAGACACCCAGGAGAGGCCCAGGCGGCCCGAGGGCAACGTTCAGACGCGCAGGCACAATAGACCCCCCAGGCGCAAGGTCCCGGGACGCTCAGGGCGCGACCGTCAGCGCTGCGCCTCCACGGGAGGTGTGACGTCGGCGCCGGGAGCGTCGGCGCCCTTGGCGTGCTGGCCCTCGACGGAGGAGACGGCGTGGCCGCCGAACTGGTTGCGCAGGGCCGCGACCATCTTCATCGCGGGGGAGTCCTCCTGCCGCGAGGCGAAGCGGGCGTACAGCGCGGCCGTGATGGCCGGCAGGGGCACCGCGTGGTCCACGGCGGCCTGGACGGTCCAGCGGCCCTCGCCGGAGTCCTCGGCGTAGCCCTTGAGCTCGGACAGGTCGGCGTCGTCGTCGAGCGCGCGGACCAGCAGGTCGAGCAGCCACGAGCGGATCACCGTGCCGGTGCGCCAGCTCCTGAACGCGCCCGGCACGTCGGTGACGATGTCGGTGGCCTCCAGCAGCTCCCAGCCCTCGGCGAACGACTGCATGATGCCGTATTCGATGCCGTTGTGGACCATCTTGGCGAAGTGGCCGGCGCCGACGGTGCCCGCGTGGACGAAGCCGTCCTCGCCCTCGGGCTTGAGCGCCTCGAAGATCGGCATGAGCCGCTGGACGTACTCGGGGTCGCCGCCGACCATCAGGGCATAGCCGTTCTCAAGACCCCAGACCCCGCCGCTCACGCCGACGTCGACGAACCCGATGCCCTTGACCTTGAGCTGATCGGCGTGCTTCTTGTCGTCGAGGTAGTGGGAGTTGCCGCCGTCGACGACGATGTCGCCCTCGGAGAGCAGCTTGCCGAGCTCCTCGATCGTCGCCCTGGTGGGCTCGCCGGCCGGGACCATGACCCAGACCACGCGGGGGGCCTGGAGCCGCTCGACGAGCTCCTGCAGGCTGCCGACGTCGCTGGTCTTCGGGTCGCGGTCGTAGCCGACCACGTCATGACCGGCGCGGCGGAGCCGCTCGGCCATGTTCCCGCCCATCTTGCCCAGCCCGACCATGCCGATCTGCATCCCAGCCACCCCTCGTGAAGGTCTCCATCATCCACGACGCGACGCACGCGCCGTACCCCGCCCCGCCGGGTCCAATCAGGCGGACGACGGGATCCTAGCTGGACAGGCGAATGGGCATGATGAGGTAGCGGTAGTCGGGCGTGATGCCGTCGTCCACAGGCTTGCCACCGGTGAGGATGGCGGGCTTGGTCGACGTGGTGAACTGCAGGCGGGCCACGTCGGAGTCGATCGCGCCGAGGCCTTCGAGCAGGAACTGGTGGTTGAAGGCGATGTTGATGTCGTCGCCCTCGAACTCGACCGGGAGCACCTCGACCGCCTGCGCCTCGTCGCCGCTGCCGGCCTCGAGCACGACCTCGCCCCCGTGGAAGGCCAGGCGCACCGGGGTGTTGCGCTCGGCCACCAGCGCGACGCGCTTGACCGCCTCGACGAAGGCCGCGGTCGCGAGGTCGGCGTGGGCGGAGAACTCCGTGGGCAGCAGCGAGCGGTACTTCGGGAACTCGGGGTCGAGGAGCCGGGTGGTGGTGCGGCGGCCCGCACTGGAGAACCCGATCATGCCTTCGCCGGTGCCACCAGTGGAGCTGAGCGCGATCTCGACCTCGGCGCCCGTCGTCAGCGACTTGGCCGTGTCGGCGAGGGTCCTGCCGGGGATCATCGCGATGGACGAGAAGTCGGGCTGGTCAGGCTGCCACTTGAGCTCGCGGACGGCCAGCCGGTAGCGGTCGGTCGCGGCGAGGGTCACGGTGTCGCCCTCGATCTCCATGCGGACACCGGTGAGCATGGGCAGCGTGTCGTCCTTGCCCGCGGCGACGGCGACCTGGGCTACGGCGGAGGAGAAGATGTCGCTGCCGACCCGGCCCGCGGCGGGGGGCATCGCGGGCAGCGAGGGGTAGTCCTCGGCGGGCATCGTCAACAGGGTGAACCTGGCGCTTCCACACGTGACGACGGCCTTGGCGCCCTCGACCAGGAAGTCCACAGGCTGTGCGGGAAGCGCGCGGGTGATCTCGGCGAGCAGGCGGCCGGAGACGAGCACCAGGCCGGGGTCACCGGTCTGCAGCTCCAGGGTCACCTCGGCGGAGACCTCGTAGTCGAAACCCGAGAGCTTGAGCTGCTGCTGGTCGGTGACCTCCAGCCGCATGCCGGCGAGCACCGGCACGGACGGCCTCGCGGGCAGGCTGCGTGCGGTCCACGCGACCGCCTCTGCGAGCACGTCTCGGTCGACACGGAACATCACGTGGATCCGCCTCCTGTTATTTCTGCTGTCTTGATCGTCTTGATCGCGGTCTTCATCCCGGCTCGACTGCTCCGCGCCGTTGATTCAAGTGTTCACCCTCCCGCACGGGAGGACGGCCAGAACCCTTCTATGGGTCTTGAGTTCTTAGTAGAGAGAGATACAGGTCATCTCATTAGGGGGGGTGGATACTGTGGAAGTCCAATGTCTTCGCAGGTCAGCGACTGTTTTTTGTCCACCGGCCCTGTGGGTGGGCGGTGCATTTCCGAGCCGCGCCTGGGGACAACCGAGCGTTACACACAGGCCGTCCCCAGTTTGGGGGGTCTTCATCCACCGGTCATCCACGAGGTTTCCACCGGTTATCCACGGGGTAAGAGCAGTGCTCCGGGTCGCCTTCAGACCCTACCCACAGGGCGTCCCCAGGTCGTCCACCGGTAGTCCCCAGGTCTTCCCCAAGATGTCCCCAGAGTTGTCCCCAGGCGCCGAAGCGGCTCGAACCGGCCGTTCGCTTGCTTGGTCGCGCTTCTCGGGCGGTATTCCCGGTATTCACCGGCACTGTGCCCTGATCCACAGAGATATCCACAGGCTGTGGATCATCAGGCGTTGCGAGAGTTCTGCTTGATGCGGTTCGTCAGCTCTGTGACCTGGTTGTACATCGACCTGCGCTCGGCCATCAGTGAGCGGATCTTGCGTTCGGCGTGCATGACTGTCGTGTGGTCGCGCCCGCCGAACTGCTGGCCGATCTTGGGGAGCGACAGGTCGGTGAGCTCTCTGGCCAGGTACATGGCGATCTGGCGGGCCGTCACCAGCACACGCGAGCGGGAGCTGCCGCAGAGGTCGTCGATCGACAGCCCGAAGTAGGCCGCCGTCTGCGCCATGATCGTGGCGATCGTGATCTCGGTGCTGGAGTCCTCGGTGATGAGGTCCTTCAGGACGACCTCGGCGAGCTGGAGGTCGACCGACTGGCGGTTGAGGCTCGCGAAGGCCGTGACGCGGATGAGCGCGCCCTCCAGCTCGCGGATGTTGGTGGAGATCTTGCTCGCGATGTATTCGAGCACGTCACCGGGTGCCGCGAGGCCTTCCTGGATCGCCTTCTTGCGGAGGATCGCGATGCGCGTCTCCAGCTCGGGCGGCTGGACGTCGGTGATCAGCCCCCACTCGAAGCGATTGCGGAGCCGGTCCTCCAGGGTCACCAGCTGCTTGGGCGCCCGGTCGCTGGAGATGACGATCTGCTTGTTGGCGTTGTGGAGCGTGTTGAAGGTGTGGAAGAACTCCTCCTGCGTCTGCTCCTTGCCCTCCAGGAACTGGATGTCGTCCACAAGCAGGATGTCGACCGCGCGGTATCGGGCGCGGAACCCGTCGGCCTTGTGGTCGCGGATCGAGTTGATGAAGTCGTTCGTGAACTCCTCGGAGCTGACATATCGCACGCGGGCCCCGTCGTACAGCCGCTGCGCGTAGTGCCCGATCGCGTGGAGCAGGTGGGTCTTGCCCAGCCCCGAGTCGCCGTAGATGAACAGCGGGTTGTACGCCTTGGCCGGCGCCTCGGCGACCGCGACGGCGGCCGCGTGCGCGAAGCGGTTCGACGCGCCGATGACGAAGGTCTCGAAGGTGTACTTGGGATTCAGCCTGGCGGGCTCGCTGGGCTTGCCGCCGCGGCTGTCCCAGCGGTTCTGCACAGGGCGGTCGTAGCTCTCCGACTCCTGCCGCGGGCGCGGTGGCTGGCTCTCTGGCCTGCCGGAATACGGGGATTGCCCGCCGTATCCCCCGGTCTGCTGGGGGTACGGCTGCGACGCGTCGCCCCGTGAGTACGACTGAGGAGACTCGCCACGGGGGAACGGCTGCTGGGACTCGCCGCGCGGGAACGGCTGGGGCGTCTCACCGCGGGGGTACTGCTGCTGGGTGTCGCCACGGGGAAAGGACTGCGCGGCGTCGCCGCGCTGAAAGGGCTGCGACCCGTCGCCGCGGGAGTACTGCTGGGAAGGCGGCGCTTCCTGCTGGGAGGACTGGGGCTGCTCCTGGCCTCCCAGCCCCGGCTGAGCGGGGTAGCTCTCCTGGCCCTGGTAGCCGTCCTGTGGAAAAGGCTGGGAGGGCCCTCCCGGACCGGCCGGATAGGGCTCCTCGGAGTTGCCCCCATAGGAATAGGAGTAAGGCTGCGCCTGTGGCCGAGCCTGTGGATAGTCGGTGGACGACCCCTGGTCGGGAAAGGGCTGCTGGCCCATGGGGCCTTGCCTGCCAGGCTGTCCGTACCCGGGCTGCGGTTGTCCACCATGGGGATAACCGGCTGGGGACGCCTGGGGATATCCGTCCGGCCTCGGGGCCGGGTCGTCACCCGCGCCGGCCATCGGGTCGACCATGACGGCCACCCGCATCGGACGGCCGAACTCCTGGGAGAGCGCCTGCGCGATCAGGGGGCGGAGCTTGGTCTCAAGGACGTCCTTGGCGAAGTCGTTCGGCGCCGCGAGGATGATCGTGTCGTTGACCAGGCCGAAAGGGCGGGTCATGTTGAGCCACGCGCGCTGCTGAGGCGGGACGCTTCCTTCGGCGAAGCTCTCCAGCGCTCGGGCCCACAACGGGCCGAGGTCGACGCCATCCATTGGTCGGCCCCTCCTCCCTTACGCGGCCCCCGCACGCTCGCCGCGATTCGTTATCCACATGAACGCCTGCCGGAGCAAGCTCCGTCGGCGCCGGGCCTCGCGGCTGTCCCCACAGCGTTGTCCGCAGGCTCCTTTCGGCGGTCCACAAGGGGTCCACACCCTGTCCACATACGATCCACACAGTGTCCACAACACTCAGACGTGCGTACAAGCACATCGATGAGATGGAGGGGAAAGGTCTGGAGGGCCGACAGTAGCGTTGTGCACATCCCTGTTCAAGACGTTGTCCACAGCCTAGTGGCTGGTTGGGGGAGGCATGGTGCACATACTGTGGATGACGTGGCGGCGGTGGAAACAGGGGCTGTGGAATAGTGGATAACCTTGGGCGGGCATGCCGTCCGGCCGTTCCGGTTTGACCTTTGGCCTGTTCGCCCCGTAACGTACGACGGTCGGCTTGTCGCGCGACGGCACTTTGGCGTGCCCACGCATTCGATAGGCCTTGCCCTGTGTGTCAATCGCTCGCACCGTGTGCGGGTGAACTCAAGCCTGGAGCCCACTCGTGAGCAAGCGTACTTTCCAGCCGAACAACCGTCGCCGCGCGAAGACCCACGGCTTCCGGCTGCGCATGCGCACGCGGGCCGGCCGTGCGATCCTCGCCGCCCGCCGCCGCAAGGGCCGCGCGGAGCTGTCCGCCTGACAGCGCGGAGCGCCCGGTGCGTGGTTTCCTCGCCCGTCGGAACTGACCGGCGGGCGATAGCCGTACCCGGGCCCGTGTCCGTCAGAAAGCAGGTCCACTCGTGCTGCCGTCCGCTTCCCGTATGCGCCGTGGCGAGGAGTTCGCGAGCGCTATCCGCGGAGGAAAGCGCGCTGGACGCCCCACCTTGGTCGCCCACCTGAGCACGCGAGGCAATCCTCAGGACCCTCCCCTTGTGGGGTTCGTGGTCAGCAAGGCCGTCGGCGGCGCGGTCGTCAGGAACCGCGTCAAGCGCCGGCTGAGGCACCTGATGCGCCACCGCCTGCACTCCCTACCGCGAGGTAGCCTGCTTGTTGTACGCGCCAATCCACAGGCGGCGTCCGCGCGAAGCGAGCACCTCGCCGCCGAGCTCGACGTCGCGCTGGATCGTTTGATCGGGCGACGGGTGCCTGGGCGACGATCCGATCGTCCGGCCGCGACGGATGGACAGGCATGAACAGCGGTGACCCGGGGGCGAGAGAGCGGGACGCGGGCGGAGCGAGCCTCCTTCCGCCGAGCGCGTCCGCGAGCACGCGGCAGCAGACCACGCAGGTCTCTCCGGCGGCCCGAGCCCTCATGCTCCCGATCAGGTTCTATCGAGCCTTCATAAGCCCCCTCCTTGGGCCGCGATGCCGCTTCGAACCATCCTGCAGTGCCTACGGACTCGAAGCGATCGCCGTCCACGGTGCGCTGCGGGGGCTCTGGCTGACCGCCAGGCGAATCGGGCGTTGCCACCCCTTCCACCCGGGAGGTTACGACCCGGTGCCTCCGCGCCCGGTCCGGTCCCACGACGAAACGCAAGGGAGCTAGCTCGGTGGAGCTGTCATTCCTGGAGCCGCTGTATACAGCGGTCGCTACGGTGATCGCCTGGATTCACGCGGCTTACAGCGTCATCATCCCCCCAGACAACGGGCTGAACTGGGCCCTCACCATCATCACGCTGACCGTGCTGATGCGTCTGCTGATCTTCCCGCTCTTCCTCAAGCAGATGCGCTCGTCGAAGAAGATGCAGGAGCTCGCCCCCAAGGTGCAGGAGCTTCGCAAGCGGTACAAGAACGACAAGCAGCGCATGAACCAGGAGGTCATGAAGGTCTACCAGGAGGGGGGAGCCAACCCCCTCGGTGGCTGCCTCCCCGTGGTGGCGCAGTTCCCGATCTTCATCTCCGTGTTCACCGTGCTGAGGGCGATCGCCGAGGACAAGGCCGCCCACGGCATGACCCAGCAGCTCGTGGACAGCGCGCGTGCCGGGCACATCTTCGGGGCGCCGATCCCCGCGACGTTCTTCACCAGTGCCAACGAGATCCACGCCCTGGGCGCCGACCCCATCCTCACGAAGATCGTCCTGGGCATCTTCGTGGCGATCAGCTCGACCACGACCTTCCTCACGGTGCGCCAGAGCGTCACCCGGTCGATGGCGCAGATGCCGGACAACCCCATGGCGCAGCAGCAGAAGATCCTGATGTACATCTCGCCGCTGTTCGCGATCTTCAGCTTGAACTTCGCGCTCGGGCTTATCCTTTACTGGGTCACCACCAACCTGTGGACCCTCGGTCAGCAACACTGGTTCTACAGTCGGCATCCGATGCCGGTCGTCGACGCCAAGGGCAACGTGGTGGAGCCCGAGCCCAAGCCAGGGCTGTTGAGCAAGATCCTGCCGAGCAAGGCGGCGAAGGAGCCGGAAGACGCTCCGCCGCCCGAGCCCGAGCAGAAGGTCATCCGCCAGCAGCCCACCCGGCAGCCGCGCAGCAAGCGCACAGGTACTAAGAAGCCGTAGCCGGTTGTCTTGAAGGAGAGTCCGGACGTGACCGAAGTCAACGAGGAGCAGGCCCCCCAGGCCGCGCCCGACATCGCCGCCCTCGAACAGGAAGGTGAGATCGCGGCCGACTACCTCGAAGGGCTGCTGGACATCGCCGACCTCGACGGCGACATCGACATGGACGTCGAAGGCGACCGCGCCCTCGTGTCCGTCGTTGACATCAAGGGGAGCGACCTGGTCGGCGCCAACGGTGAGGTGCTGGAGGCGCTGCAGGAGCTCACGCGTCTCGCCGTGCACCGCCGTACGGGCGAGCGGTCGCGCCTGATGCTCGATGTCGCCGGCTACCGCCAGGGCCGGCGAGTGGAGCTGAGCAAGCTCGGCGCCAAGGCCGCCGAGGACGTCAAGCGCTCTGGAGAGGCGAAGTCCCTCCAGCCGATGACGCCGTTCGAGCGCAAGATCGTGCACGACGCCGTCGCGGCCGCGGGGCTGAGGAGCGAGTCCGAGGGCGAGGAGCCCGAGCGCTTCGTCGTGGTCCTGCCCGTGTAGCGCCGCCGCCTGCGGGACCGGGTCCCAGATCTCGGAATTACGGGCCGCCGATCCACTGGATCGGCGGCCCTTCGGCGTTCCAGGCTCTCCCCGTCAAGGTCGAGGATGGGCTTCCGATGCGTCACTTCCGTTGTAGCGGTTCCGCCGCGCCGTATGGCGCAGGCACTCCCCCGTTTCCGGAATCTCGTACTTTTCTTGAGCCGCCCATTGCCCGTGCGTTTCCATCGTGCTGCTGGGCGTTCCTCTGGGCCCCCCTTCGCAGGTACGGAGCCCGTACGGCTTGCGGTTCGGCGGCCCGGTGGGGGACCGGACATATGGCTCCAGGTGGTACGGCCCGACGCGTCGTAAGCAGGGAGGAGTGCCGGGACGGCTACCCTTACGCGGAGATGTTGTGACCGTTCTAGTTGAGTGAGTGATGGCGGAAAGCGACGAGCTGCCCGACGCGCCCGCTGTGGCGCGCGAGGTTTTCACCGGAGAGGCCTGGCCCCGGGCCCAGGCGTTCGCGGAAATGCTGGCCGGCCCCGGAGTTGTGAGAGGGCTTCTCGGGCCGAGGGAGATCCCCCGCATCTGGGACCGGCACCTGCTGAACTGCGCGGTGGTGGCCGAGGCGGTGCCCGAGGGCGCCCACCTCGTCGACATCGGCTCCGGCGCGGGCCTTCCCGGCATCGTCCTGGCGATCGTGCGTCCCGACGTGCGGGTGACCCTCCTGGAGCCGCTGCTCCGCAGGACGACGTTCCTGGAGGAGTGCGTGGACGAGCTGAAGTTGACCAACGTGGAGGTGGTGCGCGGTCGCGCCGAGGAGCTGGCGGGGAAGCAATTCTTCGATGTGGCCTCGGCCCGTGCCGTGGCGCCGCTTGACCGCCTTCTGGCGTGGTCGATGCCCCTCCTCCGGGAGGGTGGCCAGCTCCTGGCGATGAAGGGAGAGCGCGCGGCCGAGGAACTCGACGCCGCCGCGCGGCAATTGCGGGCTTATGGTGCTGAGACTGCCGAGCTTGTCACGGTCGGGCGCGGTAAGGTCGATCCGCCCGCGACTCTCGTCCGGGTGGTCGCCGGACACTCGCCAGCTCGAGTTGCGCAGGGTACGCGGCGCCGACGGAAGAGGTGACGGTTATGCCGGATGCGGCAGGCGGCCTTGGCTGGCCGGTCAGTCATGTCTCCGTTTCCGGCGGACGGCCTTCGGGTCTCGGCTGGCCTTCTTCCCCTGCTGCTGCCACGCCGGTTGAAAGGACGACGACCGTGTCACAGCCCCCCCTTAACCCCGGCGATTCGCCGCTGGTCCGAGAGGCGCTCAGCTCAGTGGTTTCACGTGAAACAGCTCCATCCGCTCCCGTGGCCGCCGCTTCCGTCGGCTATAGCTCCCCCATGCAGGAGGGTGACTGGCCACGGCCCCCGAAACAGCGCATCATCACCATCGCCAACCAGAAGGGCGGCGTCGGCAAGACCACGACGGCGGTGAACCTCGCTGCCGGGCTGTCGATGCACGGCCAGCGAGTGCTCGTGGTCGACCTGGACCCGCAGGGCAACGCGTCGACTGCGCTGTCCGTGGAGCACCGGGGCGACATCCCCTCGGTCTACCAGGTGCTGGTCGAGGATCTCGCGCTGGGGGAGATCGTCAGCCCGGTTCCCGACATGCCGAACCTCTACTGCGCGCCGGCGACCATCGGCCTGGCCGGCGCCGAGATCGAGCTCGTGTCACTGGTCGCCAGGGAGGCCAGGCTCAAGCGAGCCCTGGAGGCCTTCGACGCGATCGAGCTCGACTACATCATCATCGACTGCCCGCCCTCGCTCGGGCTGCTGACCGTGAACGCCATGGTCGCGGCGGAGGAGGTGCTGATCCCGATCCAGTGCGAGTACTACGCGCTGGAGGGGGTCAGCCAGCTCCTCCAGAACGTGGAGCTGGTCCGGGTGCACCTGAACCAGGTGCTCCGGGTCTCCACCATCCTGCTCACGATGTACGACGGCCGCACGCGGCTCGCCTCGCAGGTGGCCGACGAGGTCCGCTCGCACTTCGGCGACACGGTGCTCAGCACGGTGATCCCCCGCAGCGTCCGGGTGTCCGAGGCGCCCAGCTACGGCCAGTCCGTACTGACCTACGACGCGGGCTCCAGCGGCGCCATGGCGTACATGGAGGCGGCGAGGGAGATCGCCTTCCGCGCCGCGGCGATGGCGGGAAGCTGACCCCGCCCGGCAGCGGTACTCTCCTGGGAGTGTCCCGCGCCGGGTTCGATCGGAACGTCAGGATCAATTAGGACGCGGCGGGCAGAGACGGCGCCGATGGTGGCCGTCTCCCTGCGAGCGGGTTGTCGGCGAGGAGGATTCGTGGCCCAGCAGAGGCGTGGTGGACTGGGGAAGGGACTCGGAGCCCTGATCCCCACCGGGCCGATCGTCGAGGTTCCGGCTGCGACGGGAGCGGCGCCGGAGACCTCGCCGGCACTTGACGACGGGCTGAGGCCGGTCGCGGGTGCCTATTTCATGGAGATCCCCCTCGAAGCGATCACCCGGAACCCCCGGCAGCCCAGAGAGATCTTCGACGAGGACGCTCTACGCGAGCTCGCCGACTCGATCCGCGAGGTGGGGCTCCTCCAGCCCATCGTGGTGCGCTCGGTGGGCGGGGGACGCTACGAGCTCATCATGGGGGAGCGGCGCTGGCGGGCCTCCCAGCTGCTCGACCTCAAGGAGATCCCGGCGATCGTCCGGAGCACCCAGGACGACGAGCTGCTCCGCGACGCCCTCATCGAGAACCTCCAGCGGGAACAGCTCAACGCGCTGGAGGAGGCCGCGGCCTACCGGCAGCTCCTGGACGACTTCGGCGCGACCCACGAGCAGCTCGCCCAGCGCGTCGGGCGCTCCCGCTCGCACATCAGCAACACGCTGCGCCTTCTCAACCTCCCCGCCAACGTCCAGCTCAAGGTCGCGGCCGGCACGATCAGCGCGGGCCACGCCAGGGCACTGCTGGGTCTCAGCGACCCTGCGGCGCAGGAGCGTCTCGCCGCCCGCATCTTCGCCGAGGGCCTCTCCGTGCGGACCGTGGAGGAGATCGTGTCGATGGGGGAGGCGACCGCCGCCCCCGCTCCCAAGACGCGCCGTGCCAAGGACGCACCTGAGCCCGCGCTCGTGCACCTCGCCACCCGGCTTTCCGATCACTTCGAGACCCGGGTGAAGGTCGACCTCGGCCGGCACAAGGGCCGCATCGTCGTCGAGTTCGCCACCATGGACGACCTTGAGCGCATCATCGGCGCGATGGCCCCCGGCGCGGCCACCTCCATCCGCGCCCTGGACGACTGAGCGAAGCAATCAGGGGCTGGGCGCTGTTTCACGTGAAACAGCGCCCAGCCCCTAGCCATGGGTGCGCTACTTCTTGAGCGCCTGGCGGATGTCGGTGATGAAGGTGTCCACGTCTTCAAGGGAGGTGTCGAAGGCGGTCATCCACCGCACGACGCCGCTGGGCGCGTCCCACATGTGGAAGAGATAGCGAGACTGGAGCTCGGCGATCGCCTCGGCGGGAAGCGAGGCGAAGACCGCGTTGGACTCGACCGGCCACCGGAGGCTCAGCCCAGGGAGATCGGCCAGGCCGTCCGCCAGCCTGCGCGCCATCGCGTTCGCGTGGGCGGCGTTCTCCCGCCACAGCTCTCCGGTCAGCAGGGCCGACAGCTGCACCGAGATGAAGCGCATCTTCGAGGCGAGCTGGAGCGTCTGCCGCCGGAGATAGGGGCCGGCGTCCGCCAGTTCGGGACGTAGCACGACCACCGTCTCCCCGACCAGGGCGCCGTTCTTGCTGGCCCCGAAGCTGAGCACGTCGACCCCGGCGTCGGTCGTCAGGTCCCGCAGGGAGCAGCCGAGGAAGGCGGCGGCGTTGGCCAGGCGGGCGCCGTCCATGTGGAGGAGCATGTCGTTGGCATGGGCGGTGTCCGCCAGCGCGGCGATCTCGTCCCGCGTGTAGCAGGTGCCGAGCTCGGTGACCTCCGAGATGGAGACCACCCTCGGCTGGACCTCGCTGATGTTGCCCCGGCCGCCGAGCCGCGCGGTCACGTCCCCCGGAGTCAGCTTCCCGTCGGGCGTCGGAACGGTCACGAGCTTGACTCCGAGGACGCGCTCGCTGGCCCCGGTCTCGTGGGTGGCGATGTGCGCCGTCTCCGGACAGATGATCGCCTCGTAGCGGCGTCCCAGCATCAGGCTCAGCGAGACCATGTTGGCGCCCGTGCCGTTGAGTACGACGAGGCTGGTGGCGTCGTCCCCGAACTCGGCGCGGATCTGGTCGGCGAGGATGCTCGTCCAGCGGTCGTCACCGTAGGCGGGAGCGTCCCCCGAATTGGCGGCGTTGACGGCGTCGAGCACCGACGGGTGTGCTCCCGCGTGGTTGTCGCTGGCGAAGCTCTTGGCGTAAAGCGGTTCGATCACGCCGCCAGGCTACGCCGCACCCGAACCAGGACGCGCAGGACGGGGGCGCCCAATACGTGGCCTACGGTGGTCGTCGCTCAGGCGCGCCGGACGGCGGCTTCCAGGAGGCCGCGGCAGATGGCGCCGAGGTCCTTGCCCGCGGCCTCCACGGCCATAGGAAGAAGGGAGGTCTCCGTCATCCCCGGAGCCACGTTGACCTCCAGGAAGTGCGGCCGGCCGAGCGCGTCCACGATCAGGTCGGTGCGCGAGAGGTCGCGCAGGCCGAGGGCCGTGTGGGCGGTGACGGCCAGCTCGGAGCACGCCTCAGCCACCTCGGGCCGTAGCCGTGCCGGAGCGAAGAACTCGGTGTGCCCGGCGGTGTAGCGGGCGGAGTAGTCGTAGACGCCCTCGTCGGCGACGATCTCGACGGGCGGAAGCGCCACGGGCCCGTCCCCGAGGTCGACCACCGAGACGGCGACTTCCACGCCCTCGATGTACTGCTCGATCAGCGCGGTGTCCCCGTAGGCGAAGCAGCCGACCATGGCGGCCGGCAGCTCCTCGGCCTTGCGGACGATGGAGCCGCCGAGGGCCGACCCGCCGCGTGACGGCTTGACGAACAGCGGGAGCCCGAGCCGGTCGACGATGCGCGCCAGCACGGCCGAAGCGCCGAGGTCGTGGAAGGTCTCCTTGGGCAGCACGACCGAGTCGGGCGTGCGAACCCCGACGGACCGGACCGTCGTCTTGGCGACCGGCTTGTCGTAGGCGATGCGGCAGGCCTCCGGCGCGGCCCCCACGTACGGCAGGGAGAGCAGCTCCAGCACCGAGCGGATGGCGCCGTCCTCACCGCTGCCGCCGTGCAGCGTCACGAACACCACGTCGGGCGGGTCGGCGAGGACGGAGGGCACCAGGCTCGAATCGGTGTCGCGCGACTCCACGTCGATCCCGGCGGCACGCAGCACCTCGGTCACGCGGCGACCTGAGCGGAGGGAGACCTCTCGCTCGTAGGACAGCCCGCCTGCCAGCACCAGCACATGGCCGAGATCGCTCATCAAGGACCTTTCTTGCGTCGTGGGACCGGAAGGCGCCCCGCCGGTGGGGCGAGGCGCCTTCCGTACGTCGTCTTCAGGCTAGGTCGGGACCGGGCGTGTCCACGCCGCCGTGGGCGGGCATCGAGCCGGTGCCGAACGTGTCGCGCAGCATGAGCTCCTGCTGGACCACGCCCGCGAGGCGGCGGACGCCCTCGCGGATGCGGTCGGGCTCGGGGTAGCAGTAGGAGAGGCGCATGTTGCGCGCGCCCGAGCCGTCGGCGTAGAACCCGGTGCCGGGCACGAACGCGACCCGCTCGGCCACGGCGCGCGGCAGGATCGCCTTGGAGTCGAGGCCCTCGGGCAGCGTCATCCACACGAAGAAGCCGCCGGCGGGCCGGGTCCAGGAGCAGCCGGGCGGCATGAGCGCCTCCAGCGAGCCGAGCATGGCGTCACGGCGCTCGCGGTAGAGCTCGCGGAACGACTTGATCTGCTCTTTCCAGGGCTGGGTCGTGAGGTACTGCCCGACGGCGAGCTGCGAGAAGCTCGAATGTGACAGCACCGCGGACTCCATCGCGAGCACCAGCTTGTCCCTGACGGCGTGCGGCGCGAGGGCCCACCCGACGCGGAACCCCGGCGCCAGCGTCTTGGAGAACGACCCGAGATACACGACACCATCGGGATCATCGGCACGTAACGCTCGCATGGGGTCGCCGTCGAAGCCCAGCAGGCCGTACGGGTTGTCCTCGACGACGAGCACGTCGGCGCGCTGGCAGATCTCCATCACCTGGCGGCGGCGGTCGGCGCTGAGGGTGACCCCGGCGGGGTTCTGGAAGCTCGGAACGGTGTAGAGGAACTTGACGCGGCGGCCGGAGCGTGTCACCGACTCGATGGTCTGCGCGAGCGCCTCGGGGACGAGCCCCTGGTCGTCCATGGCGATGTGCACCACGGACGCCTGGTAGGCGGCGAACGTGCCGAGCGCCCCGACGTACGAGGGCCCCTCGGCGAGGACGACGTCGCCCGGGTCGATGAAGATCCTGGTGATCAGGTCGAGGGCCTGCTGCGAGCCGACGGTCACCACGACGTCGTCCGGGCCGGCGTCGATGCCCTCAAGGCGCATGACCTCGCAGATCTGCTCGCGCAGGTGCGGGTCGCCCTGGCCGGAGCCGTACTGCAGTGCCACCGTGCCGCGCCGGGCCACGATGTCGGCGACCAGCTCGCCGACGGTGTCGAGGGGGAGGGCCGTGACGTACGGCATGCCGCCGGCGAGCGAGACCACCTCGGGCCTCGAAGCGACGGCGAAAAGAGCTCGGATCTCGGAGGCGACCATCCCGGTTGCACGTGCCGCGTACCGGTCGATGTAGGCGTCGATGCGCGACCCGTGGGTCGCGCTCCTCCGACCGTGATCCTGCTCTTCCGTCACGGTCCACCTCCTAGGGCATAGCCGAGCTAGGTCATTGCGGAAAGACCAGAGTACGGCAGCGTGCGCCACTGCCTCCCTTATTTCTTCCCTCGAAGCACCTTTCTGGGCATACCACACCATTCTCCGCCACGCCCGCAATCACGTTCCTCAGGCTTCCTGCCTGCTGGAAGGCCTCCAGGCGCGACAGGCCAGGAGGTTCGATGACCAGGACCGCCGTACTCCGCTTTCACTCGGCTACCATGCCAGTTTGGAGACGCCGTAATTCGTGCGCTTTTCCGCCATGACTCGCGTTCGTCTCGCAAGGATTGGGGGCCCCGGGGTGTCGCGTCGGCTGGTTAATGTCACGCTGGACAACCTTGACGATCTACCACGCCGCTGCAGGCGGTGTGTCTTCTGGGAGCTCGATCCCGTCAACGGGGAGCGCGCCCAGCTGGTGGGTGATCCAGGGCTCGAGAAGGAGGCCTGGATCTCGGCGACCCTGCTCGAGTGGGGCAGTTGCGGGAAGATCTGCTACGTCGACGGGGTGCCTGCCGGGTTCGTCCTGTACGCGCCGCCGCTGTACGTGCCCAGGTCGGTGGCGTTCCCGACCTCGCCAGTGAGCGCGGACGCCGTCCTGCTGATGACCGCCCACATCATCCCGGAGTTCTCCGGGGGAGGGCTCGGGCGGATGCTGATCCAGGGCGTGGCGAAGGACCTGACCCGGCGCGGCGTCCGGGCCATCGAGGCGTTCGGCGACCTCAAATGGGAGCAGCCGGGCTGCGTCCTGCCCGCCGAGTACCTCCTCGCGGTCGGTTTCAAGACCGTTCGCCCGCATCTGCGCTTTCCGAGGCTCCGGCTGGAGCTGAAGACAGCGGCGTCGTGGCGTGAGGACGTCGAGGTGGCCCTGGAACGGCTCCTGGGCTCCATGTCACCCGAACGCGCGCTTCGCCCCGTCTGAGGCGATCTCAGCCCCACGACGACAGCACAGAGCCCCCTGCGCCAGATGGCGCAGGGGGCTCTGCTGGGGTGGGTGCCGCCGGAAGAGGCGGTGGTACGGCTCGCGCCCGCATGGCGTGCGCGGTCCGCAGGGGCGTCTAGATGACGCCGTCGAGCTCGCGGAGCAGCATGGCCTTCGGCTTGGCGCCGATGATCTGCTTCACGACCTCTCCACCCTTGTAGACGTTCAGCGTCGGAATCTGGAGTACGCCGTAGTCGCGAGGAGTGGCGGGATTCTCGTCGATGTTGATCTTCACGATGGTCAGCTTGTCGGCGTGCTCGGTCGCGATCTCCTGGAGGATCGGCGCCACCTGGCGGCACGGGCCGCACCACTCGGCCCAGAAGTCGACGAGCACGGGCTTGTCGCTCTTGAGGACCTCGGCCTCGAAGGTGGCATCGGTGACTGACTTGATCTCGCCCAAGGTGGTTCTCCCCTTAACTGGTGGCGTGGTCCGCGAGCCAGCGCTCGGCGTCCAGCGACGCAGAACAACCGGTGCCCGCTGCGGTGATGGCCTGGCGGTAGGTGTGGTCGACGACGTCGCCGGCCGCGAAGACGCCGTCGACGTTCGTCCTGGTTGTGGGGGTGTCGACCAGGATGTAGCCCTCATCGTCGAGGTCGAGCTGGCCCTTGAAGAGCTCGCTGCGGGGATCGTGGCCGATCGCGATGAACACGCCGGTCACCGGCAGCTCGGTCTGCTCCCCGGTCTTGAGGTTCCTGATCACGACGCCGGCGACCTTGGTGTCACCCAGGATGTCGACGACCTCGCTGTCCCAGACGAAGCGGATCTTCTCGTTGGCGAAGGCGCGATCCTGCATGATCTTGCTGGCGCGCAGCTCGTCGCGCCGGTGGACCACCGTGACCGACCGGGCGAACCGGCTGAGGAAGGTGGCCTCCTCCATGGCGGTGTCGCCGCCGCCGACGACCACGATGTCCTGATCGCGGAAGAAGAACCCGTCGCAGGTCGCACACCACGAGACGCCTCGGCCCGAGAGCCGCTTCTCGTTGGGGAGACCAAGCTCGCGGTAGCCGGAGCCGGTGGCGACGACGACCGTCCTCGCCAGGTAGGTCTCGGTGTGGGTCTTGACCACCTTGGGGTTCTGGGTGAGGTCGACCTCGGTGACGTCGTCGGCGAGGAGCTCGGCGCCGAACCGCTCGGCCTGCTTGCGGAAGTTGTCCATCAGGTCCGGCCCGAGGATGCCGTCGGGGAAGCCCGGGTAGTTCTCCACGTCGGTGGTGTTCATGAGCGCGCCACCGGCGGTGACGGAGCCCTCGAACACGAGCGGGTTGAGGTCCGCGCGGGCCGCGTAGACCGCGGCGGTGTACCCGGCCGGGCCCGACCCAATGATGATCACATTACGGACGTCGCTCACGCCTCTCGCCTTTCGTGCCCATGGTGGTCGTTCGCTCGACTGCCGGTGCGCGTTGCCACACCGCTCCGACTGTTGCTGGCCTGTTCGTTCGATGCAGTGGCGTCAACAGATCCTAGGCGTCCGGGATTCCCTCCACGGCCAAGCGCGCTTCCGGACATGACGAAGTCCCCCGGGGTTACCCGCGAGGGACTTCGTAAAGGCGAGAGGAAAGGGCTGGATGCCCAGGTCAGATTAGGCTTACTGCCAGCGGCCCACGGCCGGCTGCCGCACGTTCGCGCAGTTGGAGTCCACGACGTACACCCAGACGGCGTTGCGGAGGCGGTCCTTCCAGAAGGCCATCACCATGGCCTCGTTGCCCTGGTAGAGGGCCTGGTCGACACCGATCGGCTTGGCGGCGGCCTGTGAGTTGAGCCGCTTCCCGACCCTCTCGGAGATCTTGGTCACGCATCGCACGACCGCGGGGTCCACGGAGGCGTCGCCTCCCGACCCCGGACCCACGGCGCCGACGTAGGTCGCCAGAGGTCCGTTGAGCACGTCGCTGGAATAGTTGAAGCCACTCTTGCCGATCACGAAGCTGCGGCCCGGGGCCGGCGGCTTGGGGACCACCTGCTCATGGCCGGGGCCCACGCTGGATTGCGCGGACGGCAGGGCCACGGTGTAGTGATCGGGCCCCGCCCCGGTGCCCGAGGCCGAAAGCATGGTCGCCGACATTCCGGCGATGCCGATCACAGCGGCCGCCGCCACGCTCGCCGCCGCGGGCATCGCCCACGAGCGGCGCCGGGAGGCCTTCCTGCGCCTGGCCGGGACGATCGAGCCGTCGTCGGCCACGACGCCTAGCACCGCGATCGCGGGCTCCGGCAGCGATGGCGCTGGTCGTGCCGCCGGCACCGGTGGAACGATCGGCGTCGGAGCCGTCAGCGGCGTCGAAGGCGCGGTCTCCCATGGGGAGTCGCCCATGATGCGGTCCCAGTCGGGGGCCTCGTCGAGCGTGAGCCCGCCACCGGCCCGCCTGGTCTCCGCCTCTGCGCCGAGGGCCTTGTCGATGCGGAACGCGACGCCCATGGGCATCGCGGGAACCGGCATCGCCGCGAGCATCTCGCGGACCGCAGCCAGGTCGGCGAGGCTCTCCCCACAGGGATCGCATACCGCGAGATGCTCGCGGACCCGCACGGCCGTAGCGTCGTCCAGGAGGCCCTCTGCCAGCTCGGCGAGGATCTCCAAGTCGTAGTGCGTATCACCCGTCACGAAGTTCTGCTCCCTTCGCGGATGAGACGCGAGACAGGTCTGATCGGTTCCGCAGATGCGAAAGAATCGGGGCGAGTTTCGCCCGGCCACGCGCGCACCGGCTCTTGATCGTGCCCGCGGGCACCTCGAGCACCTGGGCGGCGTCCTCCACCGAATAACCCATCATGTCGACCAGCACCAGGGCGGCTCGCTGGTCGGCGGGGAGGAGCTTGAGCGCGGCCGAGACCTCCATGGAGACGTCGCGCTCACCTGTCTGGTCGGGCATCGGGGTGTCCCGCTCGGCGGCCTCGACGAGCTCGTCGTCGGCGACCGGGCGGATGGACTTGCGGCGCATGCGGTCGAGGCAGGCGTTCACGACGATGCGGTGGAGCCAGGTGGTCACCGCCGCTTCGCCGCGAAAGCTGTCGGCTTTGCGGTAGGCGGAGACGAAGGCGTCCTGAACGGCGTCAGCGGCCTCGTCGGGGTCACCGAGCGTACGCAGCGCGACGGCCCACATGCGATCACGATGGCGACGGACGATCTCGCTGAAGGCGTGTGGATCACCGCCGATATGGCTCGTCAGCAGGTCGGCGTCGGACAACGCTGACCGTGCGGCGTGCTGAGCCGCCGGCGGGCTATCGGGAGGAGGGTTCACAACGCGTGTCCTGTTAGGCCGATCCGGGAGAATGCACGACTACGTCATAGATGGTGCCACGAAACTTCCCCTCAAAGGCCGGAAGGCGCGTAAACCAGATCAAAACGTACTGACCGCTCGTGGCCTTTTCCGGGGTGAGGGTCACCGTTCCTGAGACATTTTCCTGCTTGGCGGCGGTTTTCAATGAGCTCAGGTCGGGGGTGTCGCCGACCCTGAGCTCGATCGTGGAGCCGGGCGTGTCGCCCAGTGAGACGACCACGTCGGCGATCGTGGTCTGCTTGCCCAGTTCCACGATGAGGCCGACGCCCTTTTTGAGACCGCCGAGTTCGGCGCTCTCGTACTTGTCGGTGTGCCACTCGGTCGAGGGCTTGCCGTCGATGGCCAGGCGGGCGAGCTCAGGGTGCTCGGTATGGTCGCTGCCCAGCGGGTCGAAGCCGTCGGCTCTCGACGGCTTCACCGTGACGATCTTCGGGGGCGGCGCCTGCGACGCCGACGAGGACGCCTCGGGCGACGGCGGACGCTTGCCTAGGCTCTGCCCCAGAGTCCAGGCGCCGAGGCCGACCGCGGCGATGACCAGGACGATCACCACGGTGATCATCGCCCGGCTCGCCATGCCGCCCGAGTGGCGCTGGGGGGCCTGGACGGGAGGGCGCTGAGGCGCGGGCTGCCGGGGTGGCCTGGTGTGCTCGATGTCCTCGGGCGCCTCGGAACGCAGGCTCAGCGCGGGAGGCATCGCCGAGACCGACACCGGCACGGGAGCGGGCCTCGGCACCTCGGCCAGGGCCTCCGCCACGGCGGCGGGGGTCGCGAGCGCGGGCAGCCCGCGCCTGGGCTCCTGCAGCAGAGCCCGGCAGGTGATGGCGTCGAGAAAGCCGGGAACACCGGCCGTGACCTGGCGCGGAGTGCAGACCTTGCCATCGTCGAGCGGCGCGGGCGGCAGATCGACCTCGCCGTCACCCGGCCAGTGACCGGTGAGCGCGGTGTAGAGCAGGCGCCCGAGCCCCTGGGCGTCGTCGCGGGCGGGGTCCTCGCTCTCGACGTCGCAGAGGGAGGCGTCCACGGCCAGGCCGAGAAGCTTGACGGTGCTGCCGGCGGTCCAGATGAGGCGGTCGGGGGTCAGGCAGAGATGGGCCAGCCCCGACTCGTGGGCGTGGGCGACGGCCTCGGCGGCCTCCGCGACCAGCGCGGCCGCGCGCTCGGGTGCCATCGGGCCAGAGGAGACCATGTCGGTCAGGGTCTCGCCGGTGACCCACTCGCTCACGACATAGGCCTGGCCGTCTTCCTCGGCGGCGTCGAAGACCTGGGTCAGCCGGGGGTCGGTCAGGCGGCTGGCGCCACGGGCGGCGGTGACGACCTCGGCCACCCGGTCGAAGTCGGGGGACAGTGTCAGGACACAGACCGGCCGCGCGAGCACCTCGTCGATGGCCTTCCACAAGGTGGCGCCACCTGACTCGCTGACGCGGTCTTCCAGGCGGAACCGGTCGGCCAGGCGGCCACCGGGTTCCACGGCCGGGGCGCTCATGAGGCGATCCTCTCCCTGGTCGTGGGCGATGTCCGTGCGAATACCGCCACGCCCCTCCTGCTTCTCGTCAGCCGATGGTGCCCGATCTCCACCGTGCACAGGGCACCATCGTAGTCCGGAGCGGGTGCCGCCCGTGTTGCCCTTGGAACACGGGCGAACCGGACTTCCGGCTTACCTATGACTAGCGGCCTACCCGTCCCGCCACAAGTCCAATGATCGAGCTGATTTCGGCGATCCGCATCCGGTGGGATGTGACCAGATAGATCAATCCGCCGAGCCCGCCGCCCGCCACCAGCATGATCGTGGAGCTGAGCGGCGTCACACCGGCCAGTTGCTTGGTCGCCCAAAGGGCGCCGAGGGCGATGACCGCGGCGGGGATGGCGGCGACGTACATCCGCGACAGCCCGGAGGCGACGACCCTGCCGCCGAGCCCGCCGCCGACCTTGCGGCTGGCGAGGGTCCAGGCGACGGCTCCGCCGACCACGTAGGCGGCGGTGAAGGCCAGGGCGAGCCCCATGACGATCAGGTGGGCCGGCAGCGTGAGGTACAGGATGAAGCTCAGCAGGGCGTTCACCGCGACATTGCCCCCCGCGATCAGCGCGGGCGTGCGGGTGTCGCCGAAGCTGTAGAAGACCCGCAGCAGGAGCTGGTAGATCGAGAAGGGGACCAGCGCGAGCCCGAACACCTGGAGCACGTTTCCCATGTTCAGAGCGTCGTCCACCGAGGTGCTGCCGTGGGCGAAGATCAGCACGGTCACCGCGGGGCCCAGCACCATGAGCAGCAGCCCCGACGGCACGATCACCGAGCAGACCAGCCGCACGCCGGAGGCGAACTCCTCACGGATGGCGCCCAGCTCACCCTCGTGTACGTACCGGCTCATCCTCGGGAGCATCGCGGTGATCACCGAGACGGCGATGATGCCGTAGGGGAGCTGGAACAGCTGGAAGGCGTAGCTGTACGACGCGATGCCGGCGACATGGCCGGCCTTCTGCTCGACCGCCTTGGCGGTGGCGCCCGTGGCCAGGTTGGTGGTGACGATGTAGCCGACCTGGTTGAACCCGACGAAGGCGAGCGTCCACACGCCCGCCCTGCCCATCTCGCCGAGCCGCGCGTTGCGCAGGTCGAACCGGGGGACGAACCTGAACCCCACGCGGTGCACGGCGATGATGAGGACGATCGACTGGATCACGATGCCCGCCGTGGTGCCGATGCCGAGGAGGGCCAGGTCGGAGGCCGTCGCCGCCCCGATGTCACCGCCCGCCCGGCTGACGAAGTGGTAGCTCAGGCCGACCGCGATGACCACGAGGTTGTTGAGCACGGGCGCCCACATCGGCGCCGCGAACCGGTCACGGGTGTTCAGGATGGCGCCGGCGATCGCGCCGATGCCGAAGAAAGCGATCTGCGGAAGGATGTACCGCGCCAGCGTGGTGGCGACCTGGGCGCTGCGGGGGTTCAGGTCGGTGGTGAGCAGCTCGATGAGCAGCGGGGCGCACAGCACGCCGACCACGGCGATGACGATCAGCGCCATCGTGGCCACGGTCATCAGCCGCTGCTCGTAGGCCCGCCCGCCGTCGGGGTCGTGCTTCTGCGCCTTGACGATCATCGGGACGATGACGCTGCTCAGCACCCCTCCGATGAGGAGGTCGAACAGGATGAACGGGATCGTGTACGCGACGTTGTAGGCGTCGCCCAGGGCCGCCACGCCGATGGCCGAC
The DNA here is from genome assembly GCF_049674955.1 of Sphaerisporangium viridialbum. Lineage (GTDB taxonomy): Bacteria > Actinomycetota > Actinomycetes > Streptosporangiales > Streptosporangiaceae > Sphaerisporangium > Sphaerisporangium viridialbum. Next base: position 32,022 of record NZ_CP187232.1, read on the forward strand.
GCGAGCACGGCCGTACGTACGAAGCCGGTCAGGCGGGACACCATCGTGCCCGCGGCCATGACCGCGCTGGCGCGCAACATCCGGCTCATGAAGGCCCCTCTCGATGTTGTGCGGGTTCCGGTACGGCTCGCGGGGCCGCCTGCCCGGCCCTGCGGCCCTTCGCGGGGCGGCGGGAGTGGCGGCGCAGGACGCGCAGCATCACCGCGGCGAGCACCACGGTGAGCACGGCACCGACGATCACCAGGACGATGGCGGTGTATCCGGTCATGCGCACGGTGACCTCGACAGGAAGGCCGTAGCGCTTGCCGCTCTCGCTGGTGAGCTGCACCTTGACCTTCGTCTGGCCGTCGCCGTTGCCCATCATCGGGATGTCGAGAGACCTGGTCTTGCCTGGGCTGATGGTGACCAGCGACTCGTACGCGCCGATCGTGAGCAGCTTGCGGTCGCCGGAGGTGATCTTCACGCCGACCGTGACCTCTTCGTCTTGGAGGTCGTTGCGAATGCTGATCGGGACGATGCCGTTCTTTCCCGCGAGAGTGCGCTGCTCGCCCGTGGAGACCGAGATCGCGCTGGTGCGCTCGCTGACGGCCGAGTCGACCTGCTTGAGCAGCGGGCCCGCGCTGCCCGTGCGGCCACGCCAGGCCGTCGAGGTGAGCCTCAGCAGGGCGGTGTCGAAGACCCGGCGGTGGTCCTTGGTGACGGTGGCGGTGAGCTCGGCGCGGTTGCTGAGCTTCTTGACTCCGCTGATGTAGGACTTCGCGAGCTCGGCCTGCTCGTCCTTGTCGGTGTACACCAGGTCGGTGCGGGGCACCCCGGCCTTCGGCGGCTTGACGGAGCTCAGGGCGACCGGCTTGAGCCACGGCGCGGAGGCGGCCGCCTTCAGCAGGGTGGTGACGAAGGCCGGGTCGGGATTCCAGCGGCGGGGCGGCGCCGCGATCACCGAACGAGGCTCCTCCGGCCGCTCGCTGCTGATCATCGCGGTCTCGGCGAGGAACCGCTGGGTGACCAGGGTGGTGGCGCCGGGGGCGGAGGTGCCCGCCGTCGTCAGGAGCGCGCTGAGCACCGGGTCGGCCAGCAGCGCGTTGACCGTGCCCTGGACGGTCTCCAGCGAGGTGGCGGCGTCGGGCGTGTACGTCAGCGGAGGGCTGGCGGGAAGGGCCGTCGAGGCGAGCAGGACCGTGCGGACGTCGGCGACGGCCAGCGCGTCGAGGGCGTCGTGGTCGATCACACCCCCCATCGGCCAGTTCGTGGCGGTGCCGACCTCCTTGCCGAGCAGATCGCTCGCGACGGACGCGCCCTTGTCGATCGCGATGCCCGTGGCGGTGTCGAGCCCCTGGTGGCTCACGGCCGCGACGTCGGTGTCGGCGTACGGGGTGGCGGTGACGGGAACCTTGGCGAGCGAGGCGCGCAGCCTCTGCAGCCACTGCGCGACACCCTGGTCGGCCGTCTTCCTCGTCGGTGTCGTGCCCGGCTTGACGCTGAGGCTGTAGTCCTTGGACATGGCCTGCGCGTCGTCGAGGAGCGCCGGGTCGACGAACCAGCTCACGCCCTTGGACGGCGTCTCGGCGATCTTCAGGATCTTCCCCAGGCGCCCGTCGTCGGCGACCGCCTGCCGCAGGCCGTCGTCGACGAAGGTGGCGTCGTCGCCACGATGCGGCTGGTCGACGATGGGAAGCGCCCAGGCGATCTTGGTGCGGGTGATCGGCTGGTCCTTCGGGGCGTACGTGAGGAATGTGCGCTGGGCGGCCAGTTGCCCCCTCACGGGGTCCCAAAGCTCGATCGTCAAGGGGTAGACCCCGAACCGGAACATCTCCAGCGAGGCCGGGGTGAGGCTGAACTCCCAGGGGAGCTTGCCCGCGGCCGGGAGCTGGCTCACGTAGACCGTGCGCCGCGAGGAGTCGAAGATCTGGCCGCCGTCGGCGAAGGCCTGCATCTCGGTGCGGTTGGCGAACGGCTGGCGGGAGAAGCGCAGGCGGACCGAGATGCCCGCGAGAGGAGCCGCGCTGGTGTTGGTGACCGATCCCGCGATGAGGATGGGCGTGGAGGGCTCACGAGGCGCCTGCGGCGTTATGGAGTCCACCACGATCTGGGCGTCCTGACGGCTCGAAGCCGCCGCGCGCGTGACCCCATTGCCGGTCTGCGCGGTGCTGGTGGACGCCTTGCCCGCGGCGCTCGTGACGGCCCCGGGAGCGATGGCGGCACTGGCGACGGCCGCCGGGGCGATGAGGAACGCGGCGGTCAGAACGGAGATCAGGGCGGCTCCGCGGGTCACGTGCCGGCCAGGGGTGGAGTTCGGCGCACGCCCAGAATGGTATGGCCTAAAGCAGAGCGGGCGGCGATTCGCAGCGGGGGAGGCCCATCACGGGCCGCACTTCCCGGGAGCCGGGCATCCGCACGGTCCTGTGCCGCGTCGCCTGGAGGTTCACGTACTTTCCGGGGGTGAGTGTGAGCAGGTCAAGGGCCTTGAGCCGCAGGGCCGTACGTCGCTCCCCTGTGGGGGTGTACACCAGGTCGTCGGCGTCCCTGGAGTCCGCCAGGCGCTCGTCGATCAGTACGGTGAGCTCATCGGGAAGCAACAGGGGTGACACCGATGTGGCGGCGTAGTCGGTCGCGGAATTGACCAGGAAAGCGGGCGCGGGCCGCACCCGGCGCGCACCGAGGAGCGCGCCGACGGCACCCGGCCGAGGGGGTGAGGCGACCGTCGTGACCACGGCCACGGGCTCGCGTGAGCTGCGCGTCGTCACCTCGAACACCGTGACGCGGATGCAGGAACCACGGTCGACGCGCAGAATTTCGGGGAGGTCGTCGGCGCACGTCAAGGCGCGCGGAAGCCGTACGATCTCATGGTGGATCTGGTGGGACAGGAGCCGGCGGTGGATCGCGAGGGCGTCTTTCATCTCTCGTGCTCCTTGTCTTGTCCGGGTGCCCCCGACAGATCTGCGACCGACCGTAACCTGGTGATCGCATGGGGAGTGCTCCCGGGCGGGTTACACCAGGGCTAGCGCGGAGATTCTCTTCCGTAACCGAAGGACCTACCCAGCTTGTCCGTCTCAAATCTGAGCGTTAGTCAGCAGAGGGCCGTGATCGACCTATTCCGGCGGATTGCCCCAGTCGCCGATGAGCTCGGCGCGCTGTTCGCCGAGCATGGGCACGAGCTCGCCGTCGTCGGCGGCTCCGTTCGCGACGTCTTCCTCGGGCGCATCGGCAACGACCTCGACCTGACCACCGACGCGCGCCCCGAGCGGGTGCTGGAGATCGTCAAGGGATGGGCCGACTCCATCTGGACCATCGGCATCGACTTCGGCACGGTGGGCGTCCGCAAGGGCAGCTGGGTCCTGGAGATCACCACCTACCGCAGCGAGTCGTACGACCCGAAGTCCCGCAAGCCAGAGGTGATCTACGGCGAGACCCTCGAGGCCGATCTGGAGCGCCGCGATTTCGCGGTCAACGCGATGGCGGTGCGGCTGCCGGGGCACGAGTTCGTCGACCCCTACGGCGGTTTGTCCGACCTGGCCGCCAAGGTCCTGCGCACCCCGGGCACCCCCGAGCAGTCCTTCGACGACGACCCGCTGCGGATGCTGCGGGCCGCGCGCTTCGCCTCCCAGCTCGGCTTCGCCGTCGATCCGGCGGTCGTGGCGGCCATGACCTCGATGGCCGACCGCATCGAGATCGTCTCCGCCGAGCGCATCCGCGACGAGCTCGACAAGCTCATCTGCGGCGCGCACCCGAGGGAGGGCCTGGGCCTGCTGGTGGACACCGGCCTCGCCGCCCACGTGCTGCCCGAGCTGCCCAAGCTGCGCTTGGAGATCGACGAGCACCACCGGCACAAGGACGTCTACGAGCACACGCTCATCGTGCTGGAGCAGGCGATCGCGCTGGAGGCCGCGGGCCCCGACCGCGTGCTCCGCTGGGCCGCCCTGCTGCACGACGTCGGCAAGCCCAAGACCCGGCGTTACGAGGAGGCGGGCCGCGTCTCCTTCCACCACCACGAGGTCGTGGGCGCCCAGATGACCAAGAAGCGCCTCGCCGAGCTGCGGTTCCCCAAGGATGTCGTGGCCGACGTCTCCCGCCTGGTCGAGCTGCACCTGCGCTTCCACGGCTACGGCACCGGTGAGTGGACCGACTCGGCCGTGCGCCGCTACGTGCGTGACGCCGGGCACCTCGTCGACCGGCTGCACAAGCTCACCAGGGCCGACTGCACGACCCGCAACAAGCGCAAGGCCCAGGAGCTCTCACGCACGTACGACAACCTTGAGGAGCGCATCGCCCGCCTCGCCGACGAGGAGGAGCTGGCGAAGATGCGGCCCGAGCTCGACGGCAACGAGATCCAGGAGATCCTGGGCGTCGGTCCAGGGCCGGTGGTCGGCAAGGCCTACAAGTTCCTGCTCGACATGCGCCTCGACGAGGGCATCGTCGGCAAGGAGGCCGCCAAGGCGGCCCTGGTGGAGTGGGCGCGCGCTCAGGGCGTGGGCTGAGGGCGCCGGCCTGCGCGCGTTCTGGAGTTGTCCACAGGTGGACGGCTGTTCCGTGGAGTTGTCCACAGGTGGGCTCGGTCTTCGTGGCGGGGCACACGGCCGGGGTTAGGGTGACCGAGTGGACGCCCGAACTCTGACCGACCTCGACCGCGAGCACCTCTGGCACCCCTATGGCCAGGCCTCTCCCGCCGTCCCCGCCCACCCCGTCGTGAAGGCCGAGGGTGTGCGGCTGACGCTCGCGGATGGCCGTGAGCTGGTCGACGGCATGTCGTCCTGGTGGGCGGCGATCCACGGCTACAACCATCCGCGTCTCAACGCCGCCGCCCGCGAGCAGCTCGACGACATGGCCCACGTGATGTTCGGCGGCCTCACCCACGAGCCGGCCGTGCGGCTGGGGCGGCGGCTGGCCGAGATGACGGGTCTTGAGAAGGTGTTCCTCGCCGATTCGGGGTCGGTGGCCGTTGAGGTGGCCATCAAGATCGCGATCCAGTGCACGGGCAGGAGCCGCCTGCTCACCGTCAAGGGCGGCTACCACGGCGACACCTTCGGCGCCATGTCTGTGTGCGACCCGGTCAACGGCATGCACCACCTGTTCAGCGGTGTGCTGCCCCAGCACGTCTTCGCCGACAGACCCCCGGGCGGCTACGGCCTCCACCCCGGAGCCCCCGATGGCCACGGCCGGCGTCTGGAAGCCCCCGCCTCGTCTGCGCCGGGCCCTGGAGGCGGCACGCCTGCGGTGGCCGGGGAGCGCGGCTCGCCTGTGGTGGCCGGGGAGCAGGTGGTCGACGAGGCCTATCTCGGCCATCTGGGAGACCTGGTGGCACGGCATGCCGGTGAGCTGGCGGCGATCATCGTGGAGCCCGTGGTGCAGGGCGCGGGGGGCATGCGCTTCTACCACCCGGCCTACCTCAGAAGGCTGCGCGAGCTGGCCGACGAGTACGGCGTCCTGCTCATCGCCGACGAGATCGCGACGGGCTTCGGCCGCACGGGTGAGATGTTCGGCTGCGACCACGCGGGCATCAGGCCCGACATCATGTGCGTCGGCAAGGCCCTGACCGGCGGCTATCTGACCATGGCCGCCACGCTCTGCACGGCCGAGGTGGCCGATCGGGTCGGCGTGCTCATGCACGGGCCGACGTTCATGGGCAACCCCCTGGCGGCCGCGGTCGCCGATGCCTCGCTGACCCTGCTGGAGGAGCGCCCCTGGCGGGAGGAGGTCAAGCGCATCGAGGCCGGCCTCGTCGAAGGGCTGGCGGGCGTGGCCGGCGCTCCCGGGGTGCGGGACGTGCGCGTCCTCGGCGCGATCGGCGTGGTCGAGACCGTGCACCCCGTGGACACCTCGAAGATCCAGGACATCGTGATGGAGCACGGCGTCTGGCTGCGCCCCTTCGGGCGGCTTGTCTACACGATGCCGCCGTACATCACCGCTCCCGACGAGCTGGCGCGCATCACGACCGCGATGACCGCTGCGGCGGCCACACTCCCCCGCGTAGTCCCGCCACCCCACCTACCGAGAAGGCGAGGGTGATCGCCCTGCCCGGGAACGGCCATCGGGTGCCCGGTGTTCGGAGGGCGGTGTCGGTGACTCGCCTTCTTCGGAGATGCAGGCGTCACGGGTTGCCCGTGGGAGGTGGTGTGCCTACTGGGTGACTTCCTGGGGGGTGAGGGGCGTGGTCTTGCCGGCTATGAGGCGGTAGCCGAGGGCGCTGAGGATGTATCCCACGGAGGCGATCACGAGCACCAGGTAGGACTTGCCATTGGCCGGGAGGATCAGCGCCACGAAGACGGCGGCCAGCACGAGCATCCCGTTGAAGAGCATGTCGTAGATGGAGAACACCCGGCCGAGGTAGGCGTCCTCGACGTCACGCTGCACGATCGTGTCGGTGCAGATCTTCACGCTCTGCCCGGTCACGCCGAGGACGAAGCCCGCCGCGAGGAAGCCGATCTGCCGAAACGGCAGGCAGAGCGCCAGCTCCAGCACGCCGGCCAGCACGAGCATGATCGGGATCCACGCCTCGGGGCGGAAGCGGTCGGTGGCCCACGGGGTGATCAGCGCGGCCACGAAGAAGCCGAGGCCCGAGGTGGCGAGCACCCCGGTGATGTGGTTCAGGCCGGCCTCGACGTTCGTGGTGAAGTAGAACCGGTAGAGCATCACGGTCATGACGATGGTCATGCCGTACAGGAACCGGTGGGCGGCCATGCTGGCCAGTGCCGCGGCCGGGGCCCGCAGGTGCACGATGTGACGGCCGCCGTCGATCATGCCGGTGATCACGTTGCGCACGGCCTCGCGGGCCTGCGGCCGGTTCGGGTCGTACGAGGGGCCGAGCAGGGTCCTTCGCATGGTGGAGGCGATCAGCGCGCTCAGGCCGAAGACCACGCCCGAGACCACCAGCAGCAGGGCCGTGCCGCTGTGCTCGGCGCCGAAGAGGAGGCGGAGCAGGAATCCCATCCCGGCCCCGATGAACGTGGCGATCGTGCCGGAGGTCGGGGTGACGGCGTTGGCCAGCATCAGGCGCTCGCTGTCGACCACGTGGGGCAGCGCGGCGCTGAGCGCCGACAGGAAGAAGCGGTTGACCCCGAGCACCGCGAGCGCGGCGCCGTAGAAGCACCAGTCGGGGGCGTTCAGCGCCACCAGCAGGGCGGCGCCGATCAGCAGGACACCCCGGACCACCGGCGCGATCATCAGGATCTGGCGGCGCGACCAGCGGTCGATGAACACTCCGGCGAACGGGCCGAGGATGGAGTAGGGAAGCAGGAGGACGGCGAACGCGACGGCCGCTTCGGCGGCGCTGGTCTGCTTCTCGGGTGTGAAGAAGGCGTACCCCGCCACGGCGAACTGGAAGACACCGTCGGAGAACTGCGAGACCAGGCGAGTGGCGAACAGACGTCTGAAGTCCCGGCCTCGAAGGACGGCACGAAGGTCGGAGACGTAGGACACGCGGGTCAGCCTACTGGGCTTGTGTCGGAGGCCACATCGGGAGCATCCCGGATATGCCCTAGGGGTTCGAACGCCCGCCGGTACGCCGGGTCAGGGGCCCGGCGGGGCTCAGACGCGGGACCAGAGGGGTTACGCGCGTGTCATCGCGGAGCCTCCCGGACGGCGGGCGGCCAGTCGTCCGGCCGAGATCGCGGTGCCCGAGCCCCGGCCGGTGCGGTGGAAAGCGGCTTCGCCAGGGTCTGATCGCCTGACACCGGCGCGTTGCTTCCCGGTTTGCCGGAGGTAGACGCTTGCTCCACCAGGGAGGACGTTTGCCCACCCGGAGATGACGCTTCTCCAAAGATGGGGCCGATGGGTACATGAAGTCAGTAGACATGATCACGTACCCTCGATCGGGTGACCATTGACGAACAGGTCGTGCTCGTGAACGCCGAAGGCGAGGCCATCGGCACCGCCCCCAAGTCCGTCGTGCACGGTGCCGACACGCCCCTGCACCTGGCGTTCTCCTGCTATGTCTTCGACGGCGAGGGAAGGGTCCTGCTGACCCGGCGCGCGTCTCACAAGCGCACCTGGCCGGGGGTGTGGACGAACAGCTGCTGCGGGCACCCGTTGCCGGGCGAGGCCCCCGTGGACGCGGTGGTCCGCAGGCTCGCGTACGAGCTCGGCCTCACGGCCGACAGCCTCGACCTGATGCTCCCCGCGTTCGCCTACCGCGCGGTCATGGAGGACGGCACGGTGGAGCACGAGATGTGCCCCGTCTACCGGGCCATCATCTCCGGCGATTCGCGGCCCAACCCGGACGAGGTCGGGGAGACCCGGTGGATGCCGTGGAAGGAGTTCACCGGCGACGTCATGAGCGGCCTGCTCGCGATCTCCCCCTGGTGTGGTGAGCAGGTGCCGCTCCTCACCGCTCTCGGCGCCGACCCCTCCACCTGGGAACCCGCGGACCCTGCGGACCTGCCTCCGGCGGCCAGAAGCCCCCGGTAGTTCACCGCATGCGAAGAAGCGCCCGGGTTCGAGACCCGGGCGCTTCTCCTCTGCTTATGCCGGCGGCTGCTGCTATGTCGGCGGCGGCCCCGCGCCCGGTGCTCGCGCGCGGCCGCCGGCGTGTCAGCGCTCGATCTCGCCGCGGATGAACTTCTCGACGGACTCGCGGGCGTCGTCGTCGGAGTACTGCTCCGGCGGCGACTTCATGAAGTAGGACGAAGCCGACAGGATCGGCCCCCCGATGCCGCGGTCCATGGCGATCTTGGCGGCGCGCACAGCGTCGATGATGACGCCGGCGGAGTTCGGGGAGTCCCAGACCTCCAGCTTGTACTCGAGGTTCAGCGGGGTGTCGCCGAAGGACTTGCCCTCAAGGCGGACGTAGGCCCACTTGCGGTCGTCCAGCCACGGCACGTGGTCCGACGGGCCGATGTGGACGTCGGCCTTGGCCATCTCGTGCGGGATCTGCGACGTGACGGACTGCGTCTTGGAGATCTTCTTGGACTGGAGCCGCTTGCGCTCCAGCATGTTCATGAAGTCCATGTTGCCGCCGAAGTTGAGCTGGTACGTGCGCAGCAGCTCGACCCCGCGGTCCTCGAAGAGCTTCGCCATGACCCGGTGGGTGATGGTGGCGCCGACCTGGGACTTGATGTCGTCTCCGACGATCGGGACGCCGGCGTCGGTGAACTTCTTCGCCCAGACCGGGTCGGAGGCGATGAAGACCGGAAGCGCGTTGACGAAGGCGACGCCCGCGTCGATGGCGCACTGGGCGTAGAAGCGGTCGGCCTCCTCGGAGCCCACGGGAAGGTAGGACACCAGGACGTCGACCCTGGCCTCCTTGAGCACCGCGACCACGTCGGCCGGAGTCTCGTCGGACTCCTCGATCATCTCGCGGTAGTACTCCCCGAGACCGTCATAGGTGGGGCCACGCTGCACGGTGACGCCCGTGGGCGGCACGTCGCAGATCTTGATCGTGTTGTTCTCCGAGGCCACGATCGCCTCGGACAGGTCGCGCCCGACCTTCTTGGCATCGACGTCGAACGCCGCGACGAACTCCACGTCACCGACGTGGTAGTCGCCGAACTGGACGTGCATCAGGCCCGGCACCCGGCTGGCGGGGTCGGCGTCCTTGTAGAACTGCACGCCCTGCACCAGCGCCGCGGCACAGTTGCCGACTCCGACGATGGCTACGCGCACGGAACCCATCGCACTCGCTCCTTTACTCGTTCGTCTTATCAGGAACGGGCTCGGCGTCCTGCGCCTCCGCCCTCTCCGCAGTTGGCCGGACGGCTTGCGCTCGTTCGGTATCGATCAGCTCGTTCAGCCAGCGCACTTCACGCTCGACTGATTCCAAACCGTGGCGCTGTAATTCCAGGGTGTAACTGTCCAACCGCTCACGCGTGCGGGCGAGAGCCGTGCGGACCCCGTCGAGTCGCTCTTCCAGGCGGCTTCTGCGACCTTCCAGGATGCGCAGCCGTACCTCGGCCTCCGTGTGGCGGAAGAAGGCGAAGTGGACGCCGAAGCTCTCGTCCTCCCAGGAGGAGGGCCCTGCCTGGGTGAGCAGCTCGTGCAGGCGTTCCTTGCCTTCGGCCGTCAGCTTGTAGACGATCTTCGACCGGCGGCCGGTGAGCGGCAGAGTGGTGTCGCGCGGGCTCTGCGTCGTGGTGCATGGACCGCGCTCGTCCGGCGGCTCCTCCGCGATGAGACCGTCGGCCAGTAGCTGCCGAAGGCACGGATAGAGCGAGCCGTAGGAGAACGCACGAAACATGCCGAGCAGGGCATTGAGCCGTTTCCGCAGCTCATAGCCGTGCAAAGGGGTCTCGTGAAGCGAGCCGAGCACGGCCAGTTCCAGGACTCCGCCTCTGCTTACCGCCACTGGAACCGCCCCCTCTCGCATCGATGTGTTCTGCCGATGTATCGAGTCGATACATCCAGAGGATACGTCGGGTCGGCATAGTGTGCAATCGGCAAAAGCTCAAGCGGTTGGGCGGAATAGCCAAAAAAGTCGTAGTCTGGCGCTCATGTGGTCACAGCGAGGGGTCGTGGACTACGGCCTTGCGAAGCGGGCGACCGTCCAGTCGCTCCGCTCCGGTCGCGCGGCCAGGAGTGACGTGTGTGATGCTCATCCCTACCTTCTGCGTGCCGCCAGATATCACGGTGAGCCCACCGAGCGCGTCTGCCCAATCTGCGAGTACCGGAACGTGACTCATGTCACATATGTGTACGGCGACCAGCTAGGACGCAGTGCGGGTCGCGTAAAAGCCACGTCAGACCTTGTTCAGATGGCCCATGAATACGAGGAATTCCGGGTCTACGTTGTTGAGGTCTGCCAAGGTTGTTCATGGAATCACCTGACGGTTTCCTTCGTCCTAGGCAACGGCGGGCCACCGGGCAACTCCGGCAAAGACGGACAGACCGCCGAGACATAGTCCAGCGCAGTCGAGTCCCCCGGCTCAGGAGGTACGCCTCTCCGCCTGCCGCTGACAGACGTCGAAGACCCTCCAGATCGCCAGATGACCCAACGAGGACGCGTGAGTTACAGCAGCTATGGCTCCGAGCCGACCGGCCGCCCCGACCCAGCCGAGGGCCCCGGCGGATCAGCTCGCCCCGGGCGGCGCCGTCGCTCTGCCCCAGAGGGCGCGCCCGCAGATGGACAGTCGTCACCACGCCCGGCACCCGACCCGGCCGCCGGCAGGCGCGCCGCGCCGCCGCCACAGGGCCGTTCCGGTGACCCAAGGCAGGGCCCGGGCGACCCCCGCTCCCGCCCAGGCTCGCCCGACCCGCGTTCTCGCTCCGGATCCGCGGACCCGCGCCCGCGCCCGGGTCCTGCCGACCCCCGTTCGCGTACCGGGTCCCCCGACCCGCGATCGCGCCCCGATGCCTTCCCGGGGGGCGGCGATCCGCGTCGTGCCCAGGGTGAGCCCCGGGGCCGGCGCTCAGAGGCGGCCTTCGAGGACACCCAGTCCATAGGGCAGTTGCCCCCGCCCGGCCAGGGCACGCCCCGGCGCGACGTCTCCGGCTCGGAGACCGTCGTGAGCCGTGACATGGGCGGCAGGCGAAGCCGCAGGGCACAGGGCGGTCCGGGCGGTCCCGGTGGGCCAGGCGGTCCTGGTGGGCCCGGTGGCATGGGCCCGGGTGACGGGCCTCCCGGTGATGGCCCCGGCAGGCGGCGCATGAGGGACGACGAGCCGCCCGGCCGCACGGGCTGGAGGCGGTTCGTCCCCAACTGGAAGATCGTGATGGTCGGCTTCGCCGTCCTGGCGGCCGGCGTCTTCGGCATGATCGCCGTCGCCTACGCCAACACCCCGCTGCCGAGCGAAAAGGATGCCCAGGAGGCCGCGACCGCCCAGGCCAGCACCTTCTACTACGCGGACGGCTCGGCGATGGCCCGCCTGGGCACCGAGCGCAAGGCCGTCAAGCTCGACGACGTGCCGAAGTACGTCCAGGACGCGGTGGTCGCGGCCGAGAACGACACGTTCTGGACCGACCCCGGCATCTCGCTGTCCGGCATCGCGCGGTCGGCATGGAGCACCGCGACCGGAACACAGCTCCAGGGCGCCTCCACGATCACCCAGCAGATGGCCAGGAACTACTTCAAGGGCCTCAGCCAGGAGGTAGCGATCAAGAGGAAGGTCAAGGAGATCTTCATCGCGATCAAGCTGGACAAGGACTGGGACAAGAAGAAGGTTCTCGAGTACTACCTGAACACCGTCCCCTTCGGTCGCAACACCTATGGCATCGAGGCTGCCGCTCAGAAGTTCTTCGGTCACAGCGTCAAGAAACTGACCAAGGCCGAGGGCGCCTACCTCGCCGGACGCATCCAGCAGCCGGGCAACTTCGACGTCGCCGAGGAGAAGAAGAACTACTCCGGCACCCAGTTCCGCTTCAACTACGTCCTCGGGCAGATGGCGAAGCTGAACCCCAAGGAGTACGGCAACCTCGCGACCACGCTGAAGTTCCCGAAGCCGGACCCTCGCAAGGACTCCCAGGCGTTCGGCGGGCTCCGCGGCTACATGCTGACCGAGGCGCTCAAGGAGCTGGAGTCCAAGGGGCTGCCGCGCTCCGATATCGAGACCGGTGGTTACAAGATCTACACCACCTTCGACAAGAACCTCATGCTCGCCGCGAAGAAGGCGGTCATCCAGACCACCAGCGGCCTGCCCAAGGAGGTCCACACCGGCCTCGCCGCCGTCGACCCGCGCAACGGCCGGGTGGTCGCCTTCTACGGAGGCAACAACTACCTGGGCAAGCACCCCGACCAGTTCAACGAGGCCTTCCAGGCGCGCAAGCAGGCGGCGTCGGCGTTCAAGCCGTACGTGCTGGCGGCGTGGCTGGAGGCGGGCCACAGCCTGAAGAGCTACGTGAGCGGCAAGCAGCCGCTCAAGCTCGAAGGCACGACGCCGATCTCCAACGGCCACTCGACGCCCGCCTCGATGGACATCATCTACGCGACGCAGCACTCCATCAACACGGCCTTCGGCCAGATGGGCGCGGAGGTCGGGCTGGACGCCGTCAAGCGCATCGCCGAGGAGGCCGGCCTGAGCAAGGACAGCCTCGACAAGGACGTCAACGACCACCGCTTCCTGTTCTCCATCGGCAGCGCCGGCGTGACCCCCGTCGAGCAGGCCGGCGGGTACTCCATCTTCGCCAACAACGGCAAGCACTTCCCGACCCACACGGTCATCAGGGTGATCAATCAGCAGAAGGTCGAGGTCATCCCCGAGGACAAGACGCCCAAGCAGGTCATCTCCGAAGAGGTGGCCGCGGACGCCATCGTCGCGCTGCAGTCCGTGGTCAAGGGCGGCACCGGTACGGCGGCCGCCCTGGCCGACCGTCCGGTCGCGGGCAAGACCGGTACGAACAATGACAACAAGGAAGCCTGGTTCGTCGGTTTCACCCCGCAGCTCTCGTCGGCGGTCGGCATGTACAAGGAAGACCGCAAGACCGGCGCCGAGCTGTCCCTGGGCAACAACTTCGACGGAGGCACCGTCCCCGCCCGCGTCTGGCGGGCGTTCATGTCCGAGGCCATGAAGGGCCAGAAGGTCGAGGAGTTCCCCCCGCCGACGAACATCGGCTCGCCGCTCGACCTCGCGCCCAAGCCGGCCCCGACGCCCACCCCCACGCCGACCGAGCCGGGGTTCCCCGACGACAACGGCTGGCCGAACGACAACGGAGGCGGGGACCATGGCGGCGGCGACAACGGCGGCGGCGGTTGCCTTCCCTGGGACGACGCCTGCAACAACGGAGGCGGCGATCCGATGAACCAGGGCGACGCCACGGGCAGCACCAAGACCACGCCGCCCCCGCCCACACCCTCACCGACGCCCACAGGCGGGCGACGCTCGACGCCCACTCCCACCCGGTGATCGAATAACGCCATGAGCCGATCGACGTACGCCCCAGGTCCCGCAGGCCCCGTCGCGCGTGCCGTGCTGCCCTTGGTTCCCGTGGGGCTGCTCGCGGCCCTCGGGGCCGTGCTGGCGTACGCCTGGAAGGCGCCGTGCCGGTTCGGCGGGGCGTGGAACGACGGCACCCAGCAGTTCCTCAACTTCTGCTACACCGACATCTATCCGCTGTGGTGGAACGAGAAGCTCGACCAGGGGCTCGCGCCGTACTTCGGCCACGACGTGGAGTATCCCGTCGGCATCGGCTCCCTGATGTGGGTCATCCAGAAGATCGTGTCCGGGCTGAACGAGCCGGGGGTCTGGTTCTACGACCTCACCGTGCTCGTCATGGCGGCGTCGCTGATCGTCGGAGTCCTGGTCATGGCGTCGCTGGCCGGGATGCAGGGCCGTCCCTGGGACGCCGCCTGGTACGCGCTGGCGCCCGCGCTCATCCTCACGGCGTTCATCAACTGGGACCTGCTGTGCGGGGCCCTCAGCCTGGGGGCCTTCCTCGCGTGGTCCAGGAACAGGCACTTCCTGGCCGGGGTGCTGCTGGGCCTGGCGATCGCCACGAAGTTCTACCCGCTCGTCTTCTTCGGCCCGCTGTTCCTGCTGGCGCTGCGCACCCGCAGGTTCCAGGCCTTCTTCTGGACGCTCGGCGGCACCGTGATCACCTGGGTGGTGGTGAACCTGCCGTTCATGGTGCTGGCGTTCAAGGGCTGGAAGAAGTTCTACGCCTTCAGCAGCGAGCGCGGAGCCGACTGGGGATCGCTCTGGTACTTCTTCCAGATGAAGCAGTGGCCGATCCTCGGGGACGCGAGCAGGCTCGACACCCTCGGCATCGTGTCGTTCGGCCTGCTGTGCCTGGCCATCGCCGTGCTGGCGCTGACCTCGCGCACCAGGCCGAGACTGATGCAACTCTGCTTCCTGGTGCTGGCAGCGTTCATGGTGACCAACAAGGTCTGGTCCCCGCAGTACGTGCTGTGGCTGGTGCCGTTCGCGGTGCTGGCCAGGCCGAACTGGAAGCCGCTGCTGCTCTGGCAGGTGGCCGAGTGCTGGTACTTCTTCGCGATCTGGCTCTACCTGGTCGGCATCCAGCCCGGCAACGAGGCTCTCGGGATCAGCGACGGCACGTACTTCACCGCGGTGTGGGGGCGGGCGATCACGATCGCGATCATGGCGGCGTTCGTCGTCAGGGACATCCTGCGGCCCGAGCACGACGTGATCAGGCAAGGCGGCGTGGACGACCCGACCGGGGGCGTCTTCGACGGGGCCGGCGACCGCTTCGTCCTGCGGGTCGCCCCGCGCCCGGCCGACGTCAAGCCGGCGTCGAGCTCGGCCTGACCTTCCTGATCGGAAGTCCAGGATGACCCTCTATTCTCCTGTGTGTGCAGACCTCCCCCCAGGAGACCGATTCCCGGGTGCCCCCGGTGCACCGGTCCGACGGCGATGTGCTGGTCCTGTGGCTCGGATCGCGCCTGGGGACGGTCGTCGCGGCGACGGTGGGGGCGAGCGTGCTGGCGGGGGACAAGCTCCTCACGCCGTTCCTCGAGCGCTGGCAGCACTGGGACGCCAAGCTCCTGGTGGACATCGCGAAGTACGGCTATGACGGGAACCCGGCCGCCGATCCCGACGCCGGTCTGCCGGCCTTCTTCCCCGGGATGCCCCTCGCCCTGCGCCTGGTCCATGTGATCGTGCCCGACTGGTCGCTCGCCGGCCTGCTCATCTCGCTCGTCGCGGGGCTGGTCGCGATGACGGCGCTGGCGAGGCTCGGCGATTTCGAGGGGCCCGAGGGCGCGGGACGGCGGGCCGTGCTGGCGCTGCTGCTCTGCCCCACGGCGGTGTTCCTGTTCGCGGGGTACACCGAGTCGCTCTTCCTGGCCTTCGCGGTGCCCGCCTGGCTCTACGCCCGGCGCCAGAACTGGATGGCGGCAGGGCTGCTCGCCGCCGGCGCCTCGTGCGTGCGCATCACAGGACTGTTCCTCGCGCTGGCTCTCATCGTGGAGTTCGTCATGCGCAGGGGCCGGGCGGGCAAGGCCGCGTGGCTGCTGGTCCCGTTCGTGCCGCTCGTGCTCTACTCCGCGTACCAGCACGGCCGTACGGGCGACTGGCTCGCCTGGCAGCACGCCCAGGAGGCCGGCTGGGGACGTCAGATGGTGTGGCCGTGGCAGTCGTTCTGGACCACCTGGCAGATGGCCGCGGGCGACGGGCAGTTCGTCTGGGCGTTCCGCATGGAGATCGCCGGCGCGCTCGTGGGGTTCGCCGTGGTGATCTGGCTGCTCCTCGCGCGGCGGTGGAGCGAGCTGGTCTACGTCGGCCTCCAGCTCGGAGCGCTGGTCTTCTCGGCGTACTACCTGTCGATCCCGCGCGCCCTGCTGCTGTGGTGGCCGCTCTGGGTCATGCTCGGCCAGGTCTCCACCCGGCGGCGCTCCGTGCTCGTGCTGTACGCGCTGGTGGCGGGGCCGCTCATGGTGCTCAACACCATGACCTTCATGAACGGGGCATGGGCAGGCTGAGGCGCTGAGCCGCAGCCTGTACCCACTTTCCCGGTGGAGTAATCCAGGGACTTATCCACAGGCTGTGGATCAAAGGTGGTCGCGGAGGAAGGCGATGTCGGCCGCCTGGCCATCGCCGGGGGTCTCCACCACGATCGGCGCCCCCGCCGCGCGGCACACGCTCAGGATCAGCTCGGGGTCGATCTGTCCGCTGCCGAGGTTGGCGTGCCGGTCGGCCCCGGAGTCGAAGGCGTCACGAGAGTCGTTGCAGTGCACCAGGTCGATGCGGCCGGTGATGGCCCTGACGCGGTCGACCACGTCGGCGAGCTCCTCGCCGCCGGCGTGGGCGTGGCAGGTGTCCAGGCAGAAGCCGACGTCGAAGCCGTCGAGCGCCTCCCACAGGCGGGCCACGCGCTCCAGCTTGCGCGCCATCGCGTTGCCGCCGCCCGCGGTGTTCTCGATCAGCACCGGGATTGGGGTGTCGAGCCGCTCGAACACCTTGCGCCAGTTGTCGAAGCCGACCTGGGGATCGTCGTCCTTGCCGACGTGGCCGCCGTGCACGATCAGGCCCTTGGCGCCGATCGAGGCCGCGGCCTCGAGCTGGCTCGCCAGAAGCTTGCGGCTGGGGATGCGGATGCGGTTGTTCGCGGTCGCCACGTTGATCACGTAGGGCGCGTGGACGTAGACGTCGACCTCCGACGCCTGGAGGGCGCCCGCGGCGGCCGGGATGACCGGCCCCTTCCAGCCCTGGGGATCACCGAGGAAGAACTGGACGACCTCGGCCTTTCGCGCCGTGGCGTGGGCCAAAGGGTCGTCTTGGTCGACGTGAGCTCCGATACGCACCATGAGACGAGCGTAGCCGTTTCAAGAACCGGCCCAGGGGCAGGTGGAGCGCCGGGTTGGTACGCCCAGAAACCCGCGTACCGTGAGACATAGGAGACGACTGTGGCCTATCCCCGCCGCGGAATCAGCCTGTTAGGCCTGATCTACATTCTCATCGGCATCTACGTCGCTTGGGTCCACGACTACATCACGCCCAGCCTGCTCAAGAAGATCGCCCAAGCCCTGCTCGCTGTCTTCCTCTGGTTCCTCATCCTGCTCGGCGTCGACCTTCATATCGGGGGCTGAGATCGCGTCCGCCCACCTGGCACGCCGACGGGGGCGCCTCGGGGGGCTCCCCGTCGTTCGTGCCGGCCGTGGCGTCACCGTCAGGGAATGAACCCGCCGTGGTAGATGCCCGTCGCCACGCCGACGAACGACATGACGATGGCGACGATGTTGACCGAGCGCTCAGCGGTCGTCGCGGAGACGTACTGTGAGTACATCCCGACGACGAACCCCACCACTCCGGCCCAGGACGCGGCCATGTGGGCGCTGACGACGAGTCCGCTGACGAACGCCACCAGACCGCAGGCGAACGCGACCATGGTCAGGGTGTTCTCGCGGGTGTGCTTCCTGCCGTCGGAGTTGAGCGTGAGCCGGAAGGGCTCGCGCTCGGTAGGGCCAAGGGCTTGTGGCATGGCGGCCACCTCCTCTCTTCTCTCCGTGACGTTCCCCTTACGGGCGGCGGACAATCGCGACGAGGCAGTCGGCCGGTCCTGGTAGACTTCTGGGGCCGCGTTTGTTATGTGCGTGTTATCAACCGCGCTAGTCGCTCCGCCACCGAAGGCGGCACGAGAACGCCGGCGTCCTCCTGTCACGGCATGGTGTCGTGACCGCAAGAGTCCAGAGGAGGTTGGAAGTCCGCATGCGTCGTTACGAACTGATGGTCATCCTTGACCCGTCCCTCGATGAGCGCACGGTGACTCCCTCGCTCGACCAGTTCCTCACGGTCGTCCGCAATGACGGCGGCACCGTGGAGAAGGTCGACGTGTGGGGTCGTCGCCGGCTGGCCTACGACATCATCAAGAAGTCCGAGGGCATCTACGCCGTCGTCGACCTCACGGCCGAGCCGGCCACGGTCAAGGAGCTCGACCGGCAGCTCAACCTGAACGAGGGCATCCTGCGTACCAAGGTGCTGCGTCCCGACATGCACTGAGCGGCTTCGGGTCATGCCGAAGCCCGGCTTTTTGTCGGGCGGTAGCCGTACTCTGAGGCCCAACAGGCTGCGCAGATTCATGCAGGAAGGCGAAAGCGACCGATGGCAGCAGGCGACACAACGATCACCATCGTCGGCAACCTTGTCGACGACCCCGAGCTGCGTTTCACCCCTTCGGGGCAGGCCGTGGCCCGGTTCCGCATCGCATCCACTCCGCGGTTCATGGACAAACAGACCAACGAGTGGAAGGACGGCGAGAGCCTCTTCCTGACCTGCAACGTGTGGCGACAGGCGGCGGAGAACGTCGCCGAGAGCCTCCAGCGCGGCATGCGGGTCATCGTTCAGGGGCGGCTGCGCCAGCGGTCGTATGAGACCAAGGAAGGCGAGAAGCGCACCGTCTACGAGGTCGAGGCCGACGAGGTCGGCCCGTCCCTCCGCAATGCCACGTGCAAGGTCAACAAGACCGCGCGGCAGGGCGGCGGTGGCGGCGGGTTCGGCGGCGGAGCCGACGACCCGTGGGCCTCGGCCACTCCGGCACCTCCGGGTGGCGGCGGCTACGGCGGCGGTGGCGGCGGTGGCGGTGGCTACAACCAGGGTGGCGGCTTCGGCGGCTCCCACGGTGGTGGCGACCTCAGCGACGAGCCTCCCTTCTGATCAGTAGTTCAATCCCAGTAACCGATCGACCATTCCCGCATCAAGCGGGGCTCTCTTAGGAGGAGCACCACGATGGCGAAGCCGGCACTGCGCAAGCCGAAGAAAAAGGTTTGCCTGTTCTGCCATGACAAGATCTCCTACGTCGACTACAAGGACACGGCGCTGCTTCGGAAGTTCATCTCCGACCGCGGCAAGATCCGTGCCCGCCGGGTGACGGGCAACTGCACCCAGCACCAGCGTGACGTGGCGACCGCGATCAAGAATGCCCGTGAGATGGCCTTGCTGCCGTACACGAGCACCGCGCGCTGACAGGAGGCGGAGACATGAAACTCATTCTCACCAACGAGGTCTCGGGCCTCGGCGCCCCCGGTGACATCGTCGAGGTCAAGGACGGCTACGGCCGCAACTACCTGATCCCGCGCGGGTTCGCCATGCGCTGGACCCGTGGCGGCGAGAAGCAGATCGAGTCCATCAAGAAGGCGCGCGACGCCCGCGAGATCCGTGACCTCGGCACCGCCAAGGAGGTCGCCGGCAGGCTCGGCTCCCTCCGGGTGACGCTGAAGACCCGGGCGGGCGACTCCGGCCGCCTGTTCGGCTCGGTGACGACCGGTGACATCGCCGACGCGGTCAAGGCCGCCGGCGGTCCGCTGCTCGACCGTCGCCGCATCGAGATCACGAACGCGATCAAGAGCGTTGGCTCCCACCGCGTCTCGGTCCGGCTGCACCCCGAGGTCGCGGCCAACCTCGACGTCGAGGTCGTCGGCAACTGAGCGACCAGCTCGCGACGTAAAAGGAAGGGTCCCTCCCGATCCGGGAGGGACCCTTCGCCGTGTTCGGGCCGCCCTGGACGTACCGCCGAGGTCGCCGCGGGCCCGCTCAGAGCCGCCGCCAGGTGACGGTACGGCCCTCACGGCGGGCAATGGCGCCGCCGGAGTTCCACCTGCGTTGGGGCTGTAAGTGGTAATGCGTCGTACCAGATATCCTGAGCGACGAATTCCCTCGGGTACACCCCCTTCTGGAGGCCAGAATGCTCCGTCCCTCGATGCTGCTGGCGCTCGGCGCCCTCGCGACGGCGGCGGTGGCGTGCGCTCCGGCCTCCGACACCTCCTCCCCGTCGGGTACGACCACCGCCGCCCCCTCCGCGTCGGAGTCCTGCGCCAAGGACCAGCTCAAGCTGCTCAAGCCGGGCACCTTGACCATCGGCACCGACAAGCCCGCCTACGAGCCGTGGTTCAAGGACGACAAGCCGGCGAACGGCCAGGGCTTCGAGAGCGCCGTGGCCTACGCCGTGGCGAACAAGCTCGGCTTCGCGACCAGTGACGTCTCCTGGACGGTCGCCCCGTTCAACTCCGCCTTCGCGCCCGGCCAGAAGCAGTTCGACTTCGACGTCAACCAGGTGTCCATCACCCCGGCACGGGCCAAGGCGGTCGACTTCAGCGACGGTTACTACACCGTCAAGCAGGCCGCCGTCTCACTGGGTGACTCGAAGTTCGCCTCTGCCGCCTCGCTCGCCGACCTCAAGGACGCCAAGATCGGCGTCCAGGTCGGCACGACGTCCCTCCAGGCCGTGAAGGACGTCATCAAGCCCACCGCCGAGCCGAACGTCTACAACGAGCAGATCGACGCGGTGACCGCGCTGAAGAACAAGCAGGTCGACGCCCTGGTGGTCGACCTGCCGACCGCGTTCTACGTCACCGCCGCGCAGGTCGAGGGCTCGAAGATCGTCGGCCAGTTCGGCAGCGGCTCCGGTACGCCCGAGCAGTTCGGCCTGGTCCTCCAGAAGGGCAGCCCGCTGGTGAGCTGCGTGAACAAGGCGATCGGGGAGCTCACCTCCTCCGGCGAGCTGGCGAAGATCGAGTCCCAGTGGCTCGGCTCCGCGGCCGGTGCGCCGGAGCTGCAGTGAGCGATCCGTCCGGCGTCGGCTCCGTCGATCGCGGCGGGACACCGATGGACCTGTCCGGCGGTCCCGCCGAGGGGTGGGCCAAGAGCGACCGTCAGCGTGAGCGTGAGCGGCTCCGCCGCCGCATTGACATGCGGTCGAGCTCGGTCGCCACCGCCTCCACGGTGGTGTTCATCGTGCTGGTGTTCTGGCTGGTCACCGCCTCGCCGGGCTGGCCCAGGGTCAAGGAGACCTTCTTCGACCTCGGGCAGTTCACCGGCGCGTTCCCCGACGTGCTCTGGGGCTTCCTGCTCAACATCAAGATCTTCCTGATCGCCGAGCCGCTGATCCTGATCGTGGGCCTGGTGGTCGCGCTCGTGCGCAACCTGCATGCGCCGGTGTTCTTCCCGCTGAGAGCCCTCGCCGTCCTGTACACCGACGTCTTCCGCGGCGTGCCGACGATCCTGGTCATCTACCTGGTGGGATTCGGGCTGCCCGCGCTGCAGTTGCAGGGCATGCCGACCGACTTCGCCACCTTGGGGATCATCGCGCTGACGCTCTCGTACGGCGCCTACGTCGCCGAGGTGTTCAGGTCGGGCATCGACTCCGTGCATCCCAGCCAGCGTTCCGCCGCGCGATCCCTCGGGCTCACCCACGGCCAGACGATGCGGTTCGTCGTGCTGCCCCAGGCCGTACGCCGGGTCGTGCCGCCGCTGCTCAACGACTTCGTCTCGCTGCAGAAGGACACCGCCCTGGTGGCGACGATCGGGCCGCTGGAGGCGCTGCGCCAGGCGCAGATCCACGCCGCCGAAAGCTTCAACTACACCCCCTACCTCGCGGCGGCGCTGCTGTTCATCCTGCTGACGATCCCGATGGCCCGTTTCACCGACTACCTGTCGGCCCGTTCACAGAGGCGGCGAGGCGTGTGAGCGAGCGCACCACAGGGCAGGGCCTGCTGGAGATCGAGGGCGTCTGGAAGCACTACCACCGGCACAGCGTGCTGCGCGGCATCGACCTGTCGGTGGACTCCCACGAGGTCGTCTGCCTGATCGGCGCCTCGGGCTCGGGCAAGTCCACCCTGCTGCGCTGCGTCAACCTGCTCGAAACCGTGGACGACGGTGCGATCCTGCTCGACGGCACCGAGATCACCGACGTGCGGGCGAACCCTGACGACGTGCGCAAGCGCATCGGCATGGTCTTCCAGTCCTACAACCTCTTCCCCTACATGACCGTTCTGGAGAACATCACGCTCGCGCCGAGGAAGGTGCACGGCATCGGCAGGGCGCAGGCCGAGGAGCAGGCCCGCGAGCTGCTCTCGCGGTTCGGCCTGGACGGCAGGGCCGGGGCCTACCCCGACCGGCTGTCCGGCGGCCAGCAGCAGCGGGTGGCCATCATCAGGGCGCTGGCCACCCGTCCCCGCCTGCTCCTGCTCGACGAGGTGACCTCGGCTCTCGACCCGGCGCTGGTCGCCGAGGTGCTGGAGATCATCCGCGAGCTCAAGGAGTCGGGGATGACGATGATCCTCGCGACGCACGAGATGGGCTTCGCCCGCGACATCGCCGACAAGGTGTGCTTCCTGGACGAAGGCGTCCTGCTGGAGCAGGGCACGGCCGAGCAGATCTTCACAGATCCCCGGGAGCCCCGCACCCGGGAGTTCCTCCGCCGGGTGCTCGACGCCCGTCGCATATGAGCACAGCGCACACGACGGTGGCGTACGGGAGGCGTGCGCGGGGCCGGTCAGCCGCCGGTGACCAGCCACGCGCGGCCGTACGCGCGCAGCCAGAGGGTGACCGCCCGGGCGGCCATCCACGCGACGAAGGCCAGCCACAGCGCCACGAGGCCGCCGCCGAGGTGCACCACGCCGAAGACCGCCGGGAGATAGACGATCGTGGTGAGCGCGGAGGCCCAGGCGAGGTAGCGCCGGTCGCCCGCTCCGATCAGCACACCGTCGAGGACGAACACCACGCCGGCCAGCGGCTGGAGCAGCGCGACTATCCACAGCACCGCCACGAGCTCGGCGCTCACGTCGGGGTCGGCGCCGAACAGGTGGGGGATGGCGGGACGCAGGAGGAGGATCGCGAGCCCGAGGAACACCCCGTACCCGATGCCCCAGGTCACCATGGTGCGCGTGGCGGCACGGGTCCGCCGGACGTCCCCTGCGCCGAGGGCGCGCCCGGTGATCGCCTGCCCGGCGATCGCGATGGCGTCGAGGGCGAAGGCCAGCAGGGACCAGATCTGCGTCGCGATCGAGTGGGCAGCGAGCTGGGCGATTCCCATGCGGGTGGCGACGGCCGTCGCGACGATCAGCACCACGCGCAGGCAGACCGTGCGGATCAGCAGCGCGATGCCCGCCGTGCCCGAGTCTCTGATCCCCGCCGGGTCCGGCTTCAGCGAGACCCGGTGCTCGCGGGCCGCCCTGGCCGCGACGACCAGGTAGACCGCCGCGCCGAGACCCTGGGCGAGGACGGTGCCCCAGGCGGACCCCGCGATGCCCCAGTGGAGCACGAGCACGAACACGGCGTTCAGCACCGCGTTGAGCGTGAACGAGCCGATGGCGACGGCCAGCGGGGTCACCGTGTCCTGCAGGCCGCGCAGGATGCCCGTGCCGGCCAGGATGACCAGCATGGGCGGGGTGCCCAGCAGGCTGATCCGCAGGTACGTCACCGCCTGCCCGGCCACGCCGGGGGAGGCGCCGAACAGCTCGACGATCCACGGGGCGAGCGGCCAGCACGTCACGATCAGCGCCAGGCCGATGGCCGCGGCGAGCCAGAGCCCGTCGATGCCCTGTTTGACGGCCCGTGCGAGGTTCCCCGCGCCCGCCTGCCTCGCCACCGCCGCGGTGGTGCCGTACGCCAGGAAGACGCAGACGTTCACCAGGGTGGTCAGGGCGGTGCCCGCGATGCCGAGCGCGCCGAGCGAGGTCGTGCCGAGACGGCCGACGATGGCGTAGTCCACGAGGATGAAGAGTGGCTCGGCCACCAGGGCGCCGAAGGCGGGAATGGCGAGCCTGAGGATCTCCCGGCTTCCGACGTGGGGGGTAAGAGTCACTTGTCCATCTTGCCCCTTACGTGGCCATGGTTGAGACCGGGACGGGCGAGTATCCACGTGTCGTGCCGACTTTCTTTTCTCCACAGCTCGTGGACATCGTTTCCCCTGCTCAGTAGGGGGTCTGAGGTTATGCACATCGGTTATCCACAGGGTTGTCCCCAGCGTGCCCACATCTCGTGACGAGAACTGCACACGTTATCCACAGGCTTGTCGACAGGGCGCGTTGCCGGTTCGTTCAGAACCGGCGAAACTGTCACCCCGGCTACTGCGGGGGTGGCACGGGAGTAAGAAGGAGGCGGCCGGATGAGCAGTGAAGTGGTCCCCGCCTTCGACGCACCCTTCGAGCGCACACCCCCCAGCAACATCGAGGCCGAGCAGTCGGTGCTGGGCGGCATGCTGCTGTCCAAGGACGCCATCGCCGACGTGGTCGAGGTGCTCCGCTCCGACGACTTCTACCGCCCCGCGCACCAGATCATCTACGACGCCATCCTCGATCTGTACGGGCGGGGCGAGCCGGCGGACGCGGTGACGATCTTCGGCGAGCTGTCCAAGCGCGGTGAGATCGCGCGCGTGGGCGGCGGCGCTTACGTCCACACCCTGACCGCCGTGGTCCCCACGGCGGCGAACGCCGGCTACTACGCCAAGATCGTTCGGGAGCAGGCGATCCTGCGGCGGCTCATCGAGGCCGGCACCCGCATCGTCTCCTACGGGTACGGCGGGCAGAACGAAGAGGTCGACGAGCTGGTCGACCGGGCCCAGGCCGAGATCTACGCGGTCACCGAGCGCCGCACCAGCGAGGACTACCGCCCACTGTCCGAGATCATGCCGGGCGCGCTCGACGAGATCGAGGCCATCGGCAGCCGGAGCGGCCAGATGGTCGGCGTCCCGACCGGCTTCCAGGACCTGGACGCCCTCATGAACGGCCTCCACCCCGGCCAGATGATCGTCGTGGCGGCCCGTCCCGCCATTGGCAAGTCGACGCTGGGGCTGGATTTCGCCAGATCTGCTGCTATCAAGCACCATATGGCGACTGTTGTGTTCTCTCTGGAAATGTCCCGTAATGAGATCACGATGCGCCTGCTGTCGGCCGAGGCGCGGGTCGCCCTGCACACGATGCGATCCGGCACGATGAGCGACGACGACTGGACCCGCCTCGCGCGCCGCATGAGCGAGGTCGCCGAGGCCCCGCTGTTCATCGACGACTCGCCCAACATGTCGATGATGGAGATCCGCGCCAAGTGCCGCCGCCTCAAACAGCGTCACGACCTGCGCTTCGTCATCGTCGACTACCTGCAGTTGATGAGCTCGCCGAAGAAGACCGAGAGCCGCCAGCAGGAGGTCTCGGAGATCTCCCGTGCCCTCAAGCTCCTCGCCAAGGAGTTGGAGGTGCCCGTCATCGCGATCTCCCAGCTCAACCGTGGCCCCGAGCAGCGCACCGACAAGCGCCCCCAGGTGTCCGACCTGCGCGAGTCCGGTTGCCTGACCGCCGGAACGCGCATCATGCGGGCCGACACCGGCGCCGAGATCTCTCTCGGCGAGTTGCTGGAGTCCGGCGCACGTGACATTCCCGTGTGGTCGCTAGATGAGAGGCTCAAGCTGGTTCCTCGCACCATGACCCACGCATTCCGTAGCGGGGTGAAAGAAGCATTCCGGGTCCGGTTGACGTCAGGCCGCGAGGTCGAGGCGACGGCGAACCACCCCTTCCTCACGTACGACGGGTGGCGCCCGCTGGGTGATTTGAAGCCTGGTACAAGAGTCGCCGTGCCTCGCCACGTCCCGCCCCCTCTAGATGCCCGGGAGTGGGAGCCGGACGAGTTGATCCTTCTTGCCCATCTGATAGGTGATGGTTCCTTCTTGCGGCGGCAGCCTGTCCGTTACGCCAGCACTGATGAAGAGAACCTCGAAGCCGTTTCCGCGGCGGCACGCCGCAGGTTCGGCATAAACGGAGTGCGTGACAATCACGAGGCCGCACGATGCACATCGCTTCGGCTTCCGGCTCCGTACCGCTTGACGCATGGCAAACGCAATCCGATAGCCGCCTGGCTCGACGACCTTGGGCTCTTCGGACTGCGCAGCCATGAGAAGTTCGTTCCGGCGGAGCTATTGTCTCTCCCCAAGAAACAGATCGCTCTCTTCCTACGGCATCTATGGGCCACGGATGGTTGCGTATGGTGGGATGAGTCGGCTGGTCAGGCACGCGTTTACTACGCTTCTACGAGCCGACGTCTCATCGACGACGTGGCGACCCTTCTGCTGCGCTTCAACGTCATGACGCGAATAAAGACGCACCGTAAGGGTGCCCATCGGCCGGGCTATCAGCTCCACATCTACGGGGCGGAGAATCAAGTACGTTTCTTCGATGAAATCGGAGTGCACGGTGCGCGCGGGGCGGCGGCGACGACATGTGCCGAGCGTCTGAGAGGTATCAAGGGCAACACGAACCTGGACACGGTGCCGAGGGACGTGTGGGACCGTGTGAGGCAGGCTCTGATGGAGCGCGCGATGACCCACCGGGAATTCGCTGCCGCCCTCGGAACCCAGTTCTGTGGAACGACGCTTTGGAAGCATGCTCCCAGCCGTACGAGGTTGAGTAAGATAGCGACGATTCTCGACGATTCCGACCTCGAAATGCTCGCGACGAATGACATTTTCTGGGATGAGATCGCCTCTGTGGAGAGCATCGGAGAACAACCGGTCTACGATGCCACCGTTTTGGGCACCCACAACTTCATTGCCAATGGGATAAGCCTGCATAATTCCATTGAGCAGGATGCCGACGTTGTGATCCTCCTCCACAGGGAGGACGCCTACGAGCGCGAGTCGCCCCGGGCGGGCGAGGCCGACCTCATCGTGGCCAAGCATCGTAACGGCCCCACCGCCACGGTGACGGTCGCCTTCCAGGGCCACTACAGCCGCTTCGTGGACATGGCTCCGCACTGAGCCGACCCCGTCGGAGCACTGACGGTCAGAGCACCACGCGGGCGTGGGAGGTCACGCGGCCGTCGGCCAGTACGTGCAGGGCGAATCCCGGGGGCAGGTCGAAGTCGATCGGGGGCCATGCCGTGGACTCCTGCGGGAGCAGGGCCGTCGAGGCCACGCCCGGCGCGACGTACACCGGAAGGCCGGCGAAGGTCGTCGCGGCGGCGGTGTGCACGTGCCCGACCAGGAGGCCCACGACCTGGGGATGCGCGTGGAGCACCTCCTCCAGGCGCTCGGGCTCCTTGAGCCCGATCTCGTCGACGTAGGGGATGCCGACCGGCACCGGCTGGTGGTGCATGCCGACGAGGACCGGCGCGCCGGAGGACTCCAGCACCTCGGCGAGCCACCGCAGGGTCTCGTCGTCGAGGTAACCGTCGTCGCGGCCCGGGATGCTGGAGTCGCACAGGGCGATCGTTGCGTCGCCCAGCCGCAGCACCTGGTTGACGGGCGCACTCGAGCCGGCCTCGCCGAGCAGCACCTTGCGGAACTCCGGCCTGCTGTCGTGGTTCCCGGGACAGATGATCGTCGGGTACGGGAACCGCAGCAGATCGCGGGCGGTCTCGTACTCCTCCGCGGTCCCGTGGTCGGCGATGTCACCGGTCACCAGCACGGCGTCGATCGGCCCAGGGAGGCCGGAGATATGGCGTACGACCCGCTCGACGCGCTCGGCACTCCGCGCGGAGCCGTCGAGGTGGACATCGCTGACATGGACCAGTGTGATCATGACATCAAGGCTTTCACAACGGCCGCTTTCGCCGCTGTTCCGATCGGAAGACGCTCATGCCGGGGGCCGCGGCGCAGCCGACCTGAGGATCTCCGCGGTCAGGTGGTCGGCGGGGAAGAAGGACTCGATGGCCAGCTCGGCGACGGTGATGTCCAGCGGAGTGCCGAAGGCCGCGATCGTGCTGAAGAACGCGAGCTCGTGACCTTCGTGGCGGAGGCGTAGCGGTACCACGATCTCACCGGGGCCCGGCATCTCCACCTCCGGCTCCGGCTGGTCGCAGGGGTAGGAGCGGAGCTCCTCGTGGAGGGCCTCAAGCTGTGGATCGGCGGTGAGCGCTATCTGGCGCCGCAGCCGTCCGAGCAGGTGACCCCGCCACTCGCCGAGGTTGACGATGTGGGGTGCCATGCCCTCGGGGTGCAGGCTGGCCCGCAGCACGTTGGCGGGGGCCGCCAGCAGGTCGGGCGACGCGAGCCGGGTGAACAGCGAAAGGCTCGCGTTGGCGTCGACGAGGTTCCAGCGCCCGTCCACCACGACCGCGGGATAGGGCTCGTGACCGGTGAGTATCTGCCTCAGAGCCTTGCGCACGGCCGTCATCTGGGGCGCGTCCAGTGTGGTCTCCGAGAACACGGGAGCGAACCCGGCGGCGAGGAGCAGGCGGTTGCGCTCGCGCAGCGACAGGTCGAGCTCCTCCGACAGGTGGAGGACCATCTCGCGGCTCGGGTTCGACCGCCCGGTCTCAAGGAAGCTCAGGTGGCGGGTCGAGATGTCGGCCTGGATGGCCAGGTCGAGCTGGCTGAGCCTGCGATGCTCGCGCCACTGGCGCAGGAGCTCGCCTACGGGCCGCTGGGAGAGCGCCGTGGTCGTCATGGTGCGAGGCTATTCGCTCGGGTCACCAGCCGCGATTACGTCCCAGGTAAGCGGAGGCTTTCAGGCCGCGACGCGTCACGCGGTCGAGCCTCCGTCGACGACCAGGTCGTGGCCCACCGCGAAGCCCGCATCGTCCGACGCCAGCCAGAGGACGCCGGCGGTGATCTCCTCCAGCGTGCCGACCCGTCCGATGGGCAGCTGCGCCTTCATGCGGTCGTCGCGGTCGGACAGGGTCTCGCCGGGGCGCATGGACATCGGGGTGTCGTGCGGGCCAGGGCTCACCGCGTTGATCCGGATGCCCTCGCGGATGTACTCCAGTGCGGCGGTGCGGGTCAGCGCGGCCACCGCCGCCTTGGACGCGGCGTACGCGCCGAGCCCGGGGATCCTCTTGTGGGCGCCGATCTGCGAGGCGACGTTGACGATCACCCCGCCGCCGCCCTCGCGCATGGCGGCGATCTCGTGCTTCATCGACAGGAAGACGCCGGTCACGTTGACGTCGAGCGTGTGCGACCAGTCGGCCTCGTCGATGTCGGCCACCTGCCCCATGGTGAACACCCCGGCGTTGTTGACCGCGATGTCGAGCCGGCCGTGCCGCCGAACGATCTCGGAGACGAGACCGGCGACCTCGGCCGGGCGGGTCACGTCCGCGGTCAGCGCGGTAGCACGGCCCTGCGCGGCCTCGATGAGCTTGACGGTCTGGTCGAGCGGCTCCCGGCGGCGGGCGGCGACCACGACCGTGGCGCCCTCCTGGGCGAAGCCGAGCGCCACCGCCCGGCCTATGCCGCTCCCGCCTCCGGTCACCAGCACCACCTTGTCCTGAAATTTCATGCTTCTCCTTAAAGGTATCTAGACCGCTCATTCCAGATAGCGGGCATGCGTCGGCACGTACAGGAAGGCCGGGCAAGTGGGTCAGTCGAGTACCGAGAGGGCCTGGGCGGCGGCGTCGCGGAGGCGGGCCGGGTCGGGGGAGCCCTTGCTCATCAGCCGCAGACCCTGCAGGAACACCAGTAGGAACCGTGCCAGCGCCCTCGGGTCCCTGCCGGCGGGCAGCTCGCCCTCGGCGCGGGCCCGCATCAGCGTGGAGGTGAGCGCGCCCTCCAGCCCCGCCCAGTTGGCGTCGAGGACGCGCGCGACCTCGCCGTCCCCGGGAAGCATCTCGGCGGCCGCGTTGACCATCATGCACCCCCGCCGCCGCACGTCCTCGATCGAGTCGGCCGCGTAGAACTCCACCAGCGCCCGTACGGCGGGCAGCGCGGGGCCCGGCTGGGAGAGGATCTCGATGGGCGAGGGCCTGCGCGTCTCGATGTAGCGGGCCAGCGCTTTCATGTAGAGGTCGTGCTTGCCGCCGAAGGTGGCGTACAGGCTGGCCCGGCCGACCCGCAGGCGCTCCACGAGATCGGCCATGGAGGTCGCCTCGTACCCCCGCTCCCAGAACAGCTCCAGCGCCGCCTGGAGCGCCGCCTCCGGATCGAACTCCTTGGTCCTCGCCATGCCTGCACCATATCAGGAACGATCGGTCAAATTAAGTGGGGGTACGGTCGCCCCGCGCGGGCCGTACCCCCGGTGAGGGTCACTCCCAGCGGAACGCCCGCGCCGCGAACAGGACGGACGCCAGCGTCCACACGGCGAGGACGCCGAGGTGAAGCATCTGGGGAGACGCGCCGGCCCACGTGTCGCGCAGGGCCTGGCCGAACGCGCCCGTCGGGGTGAAGTCGCTGAGCCTCCGCAGGAGCTCGGGCATCAGCTCGCGGGGTAGCCACATCCCTGCGAGGAAGAGCAGGGGGAACATCACGATCGCCCCGATCCCGCCGGCGGCCCGGCTGTTCGGGACCACGGCCGCGATGGACAGGCCGAGGGTGAACATGGCGCAGAGCCCGAGCAGGAAGACCAGGACGAACCACGGGAGCCGCGCGGGCACGTGCGTGCCGAGGACCAGGTGCCCGAAAAGGATCATCAGCAGGGTCGCCAGAACCGTCGTCACCAGGTTGAGCAGCAGCTGTGCCGCCAGCAGCGAGCCGGGGGAGGCCGGCGTGATGGAAAGGCGGCGCAGGACCCCGCGCTCCCTGTACACCGCGAGCACCGTCGGGATCACGCTGAAGGCCGAGGTCACCACCGACAGCAGGATCATCATGGCGGGCAGCTGGGTGTCCACCACCCGCTCGCCGCCGAGCGCGGGGTCGGGATCGCGGAAGCCGGGGATCGCGCTGCCGAGGACGAGCAGCAGCGTGAGGGGCAGCAGCAGCGCGAAGAAGGCGGTGAGAGGTTCTCGCAGATAGAGCTTCGTCTCCGTGAGGGCGAGCTTGCGCAGGCTGCGGGTGTTCATGAGCGGAGGGGCGGTGGTCGGCATGAGGGTCTCCTAGGACGCGTCGGTGGCCGGGCGGCCGGTGAGGGCGAGGAAGGCGTCGTCCAGCGTGGCGCGCTCCGTCCGGAGCCCGGTGGGGACGATCTGGCCGGCCGCGAGGGCCGTGGTCACAGCGAGGAGGAGGTTCTCCGATCCGGTGACCGTGACGTTCTCGCCGTCCCTGGTGACACCGGACACCTCGGGGACCGACCTGAGGATGCGGTCGGCGCCGGGCGGGCCGCGGAAGCTCACCCGCTGCCCGCCGTCCACCCGCGCGATCAGCCCCGCGGGGGAGTCGACGGCCGCCACCCGGCCCCCGTCGATCACGGCGACCCGGTCGCAGAGCCGTTCGGCCTCCTCCATGAAGTGGGTGACCAGGACGATCGTGACGCCACGGGACCTGACCTGCTCGATGAGGTCCCAGGTCTCCCGCCTCGCCTGCGGGTCGAGGCCCGTGGTGAGTTCGTCCAGGATCGCCACGCGCGGGGCGCCGACCAGGGCCAGGGCGATCGAGAGCCGTTGCCGCTGCCCGCCGGAGAGCTTGGCGAACGCCGTGTCCCGCTTCTGGCCGAGGCCGACCTCCTGCATCAGCCCCCTCCAGTCCGCGGGCCTGTCGTAGAAGGAGGCGTAGAGGTCGAGCGCCTCCCACACCCTGAGCTTGTCCGGCAGCGAGCAGTCCTGTAGCTGTACGCCGACCCGTTGCCGCAGCTCGGCGCGGTCGCGGCGCGGATCGAGACCCGTGACCCTGATCGTGCCGCCGTCGGGCGTGCGGAGCCCCGAGACGCACTCGACCGTCGTTGTCTTCCCCGCGCCGTTCCGGCCGACCACGCCGAAGATCTCGCCTTCCTTCACGGCGAACGACACGTCGTCGACCGCCACCTGCCCGCCGTACAGCTTGCGTAGTTCGGTGATCTCGATGATTTCCATGCCGACGACGCTAGGAATCGCGGCGTGCCCGCGGAATGCGCCTGCGGCCCGAGCGGGGGTGTACTTAGGTACACCTCAACCGGGTGTCCACGGCTACTTGAACTACCGGCCCGGTGAATCAGACTGGGGGCCATGGTTCTCAGGACGATGGCCGGCCTCGGACGCGGTCTGGCGCTGTTCACGCTGGCCGTCGTGAACGTGGTCATGCTCGCGGTCTCCGCGGTGGTGCTGGCGCTGTGCTTCGGGCTCGGGATGGTCTTCCTGTTCCCCGCCACGGTGCGCATGGTCCGCAGACGGGCGGGCCATGCGCGCCAGATCGCCCGGGCGTGGTCGGGGGTGGAGATCGACGCCCCCTACCGTCCGGCGCCGCCGCCGCCGCAGCCCCAGCGGGACGGCTGGTACCGCGACGGGCGCCAGCTCTACCGCACGTCCCTGGTCCCGTCCTTCAACAGGACCTGGGCCTGGATGGTCAAGGACCCGGCCACCTGGCGCGACTTCGCCTGGCTGCTCGCCGAGCCGCTGGTCGGCGGCCTGCTGGCCGTCTCGCCGCTGGTCATGGTGGGGTACGGCGTCGTCCTCGCGCGGGTGGGGCAGCCGGTGGAGGTGCTTGCCGGGGTCGTCCTCGTCGTCGCGGGGGTGCTCGTGGCCCCGAGGATCGCCCGTGTGCACGGCCTGTGGACACGCCTGCTGCTGGCCCCCACCCACAAGGCCCGCCTGGCCAACGAGGTGCGGCACCTCACGCAGGTGCACACCGAGGTGGTCGACTCGCAGGCCGCCGAGCTCCGGCGCATCGAGCGCGACCTGCACGATGGCGCCCAGGCGCGCCTGGTGGCCATCGGCATGACCCTCGGCGCGGCCGAGGAGCTCATGGACTCTGACCCGAAGGCGGCCAAGGCGCTCATCGCCAAGGTGAGGGAGGCCTCGGCGGCCTCGCTGATCGAGCTGCGCCAGCTCGTACGCGGCATCCACCCGCCGGTTCTCGCCGAGCGCGGCCTGGGCGACGCCGTACGGGCTCTCGCCCTCGACAGCCCGCTCAAGGTCACGGTCGGCGTCGAGCTGCCCTTGCGCGCCGAGGCGCCGGTCGAGTCGGCCGCCTACTTCGTCATCAGTGAGTTGCTCGCGAACGCCAGCAGGCACGGCGACGCCAGGAACGTCGCGATCGACATCAGCCACCGCCGCTCGGCCCTGCGCGTCACCGTCACCGACGACGGCCACGGGGGAGCCGATCCCTCGCGGGGTAGCGGGCTGCGCGGCATCGAGCGGCGGCTGTCCGCGTTCGACGGCGTCCTCGCGCTGAACAGCCCTCCGGGGGGACCGACCGTGGCCACCGTGGAGCTCCCGCGCGCGTTCCCCGCGGACGCCTGCGGGTCCACGCTGCCCGCGTGGAAGCGGAAGCTGATGAGCGTCTGCTGGGGGCTGTTCTGGCTGCCGCTGTTCCCCCAGGGCCTGGTGGCGATGTTCATGAAGATCTTCGGGGCGGACGAGCGGAGCTGGTTCCTCGCGCTCTACATGCCCGAGCCGCTCCAGTGGCCGGTCATCATCGGCATGATCGCTCTTGGCGCCGGTATGGTCTGGTTCGGGGCCAAAGCCGCCCAGCAGGCGAAGGAACGAGTCGACGCGTGAGAGTAGTGCTGGCCGAGGATCTCTATCTGCTGCGTGACGGCCTGGTGCACCTACTCCAGGCGCACGGGTTCGAGATCGTCGCGGCGGTCGAGTCGGGGCCCGAGCTGCTCAGGGCCCTGCTGGACGAGCGTCCCGAGGTGGCGGTGGTGGACGTACGGCTGCCGCCCACGTTCACCGACGAGGGGCTCCAGGCGGCGCTCGCGGCCCGCAGGGCGATCCCCGGGCTGCCGGTGCTGGTCCTGTCCCAGCACGTGGAGCAGCTGTACGCCAGGGAGCTGCTCGCCGACGGCACGGGGGGCGTGGGCTACCTGCTCAAGGACCGCGTCTTCAACTCCGGGCAGTTCATCGACGCGGTGCGCCGGGTCGCGTCCGGTGGCACCGCCATGGATCCCGACGTCATCGCCAAGCTGCTGGCCAGCAACGCCCGCCACGAGCCGCTGGGCAGGCTCACCCCGCGCGAGCGGGAGGTGCTGGAGCTGATGGCCGAGGGCCGCTCGAACGCCGCCATCGCCCAGCGGCTGTTCCTGAGCGAGAGCGCCGTGGGCAAGCACACCGCGAACATCTTCGCCAAGCTCGACCTCGCCGTCTCCGACGACGACAACCGCCGCGTGCTGGCGGTGCTCACCTACCTCAACGGCACCCGGGGCTGACCAGGGAGGCGTTCACCTGGCCGCCAAATGTCCGTCCCAGGCGCTACCTTTCTTGGGAACGAGACGTTTCGAAGGGGATGGATCAGGGTGAAGTTCCAGGTGAACCGCGATATCCTCGCCGACGCGGTGGCGTGGACCGCCCGCACGCTGCCGGGCCGTCCCGCCTTGCCGGTGCTGTCCGGCATCCTGCTGGAGGCGCTCGACGACGGCCTCTCGCTCTCGGCGTTCGACTACGACGTGTCCGCGCGCGCCTCGATCGAGGCCGACGTCGCCGAGCCGGGCAAGGTGCTGATCCCGGGCCGGGTGCTCGCCGAGATCACCAAGAGCCTGCCCGCCGAGCCCGTCCAGATCGTCACCTCAGGGTCCGAGGCGGTGCTGACCTGCGGCGGAGCCGAGTTCGGCCTGCTCACGATGCCGGTGGAGGACTTCCCGACCCTTCCCGCCATGCCCGCGAAGGCAGGCGCGGTGGGCGGGGGTGTCTTCGCCTCGGCGGTCGGCCAGGTGGCCGTCGCCGCGAGCCGCGACGACACGCTTCCCATGCTCACGGGCATCCGCGTCGACATCGACGGCGTCAACGTCGCCATGGCCGCCACCGACCGCTACCGCATCGCGGCGCGTGACTTCCTGTGGCACCCCGAGAGGCAGGGGCACACGGCCGCCGTGATGGTCCCCGCGAGGGTGATGGTCGAGGTGGGGCGCTCGCTGCGCGCGGGCGAGGTGTCGATCGGGTTCGGCGACGGCATCGCCGGTTTCGAGTGCGCCGGCCGCGTCACGACGGTGCGCCTGCTGGACGACCAGTTCATCGACTACCGCGCGCGCCTGACCGACGACTGGTCGATCAGGGCGGGGGTCAAGGTCGGCCCGTTCATCGAGGCCATCAAGCGCGTGGCGCTGGTCGCCGAGCGCAACACCGCGATCCGGCTGTCGTTCACACAGGGCCAGGTGCTGGTCCAGGCGGGCGGCGGTGACATCGGCCGTGGCGCGGAAGCCGTCGAGGCCGAGCTGGAGGGCGACGACATCCAGATCGCCTTCCAGCCGCACTACCTGCTCGAAGGCCTCGCCGGCGTCGAGAGCGAGACGGCCCGCATCAACATGGCGTCGCCGACCCGTCCCGTGCTGATCACCGACGACGAGGACGACCCTGCGTTCCGCTATCTGGTGATGTCCCTGCGCCTGGCCTGAGGCGCGCGGTCAGTCGAGGAGCGCGGGGGTGTCGGTGAGCGCGATCGCGATGTGCTCCATGCAGGCGTGACCGGCGCGCTCGGCGGCGGCCGCGTCGCCGGCGGCGATCGCACGGGCGATCGAGTCGTGGGGGATGTGGCCGTTCTCCAGCGGCGCGCCCGCGGCGGCGATGCTCGCGCGCAGGGCGGCCGAGAAGTCCTTGTAGAGCTCGATGAGCACGCGGTTGTGCGTGGCCTCGACGACCGCGATGTGGAAGGCCAGGTCGGCCTCCACGAAGGCGTCGACCTCGGCCTCCACCCACGCCTGCTCCCGGCGGGCGAGCGCCGCCTCGATCAGCTCGATGTCCCCCTCGGTGCGCCGGACGGCCGCGAGCTTGGCGGCCTCGACCTCCAGCGCCCGGCGCACCTCGAGGATCTCCAGGTGTTCGGCCGCACGCAGGCGCCTGGCCATGGCTCCGGAGAGCTCGCTGGTGGCGCGCACGTACGTGCCGTCGCCCTGGCGGCACTCCAGCAGACCCGCGTGGGTGAGGGCGCGGACCGCCTCGCGCACGGTGTTACGACCGACGCCGAGCTGCTCAGCGAGCACCGTCTCCGTAGGGATCTTGGCATGCAAGTGCCAGGATCCGGAGGTGATCTGGTCCTTGAGCTGCTCGATCACCTGGTCGACGAGGGAAGCCCGCTGCGCCGTACGCAGACTCACAGTCTGCCTCCTCCGGGAAACCAATCATCCTACGAGTCAATGATTGGTCGACCTTAATTATTCCGGTGTCTCCGCGCCAAATCCGGAGCTCCGGCGGGGAGGCCTACCGTGCGAAAACCGCGGACGTCACGGCACCGGCGACGGTCGACCTGACTCCGACCGCTTCGAGTGCCCTACGATACGCGCCCGTCTGCTGCTCCCGGTTACCGGCCTTGCCCCACAGGTCGCCCAGCTCGCGCCAGACGCCCGCGATCTCCCGGTCGCGGACCGTTCCCGCGGCCGGCGCAGCCGACAGCATGGCTCCGGCGCGCTCCAGATGCATCTTGAGAGCGCCGTCGGACCGTGCCAAAGCGGCCTCGGCCAGCACCAGGTGCCCGGACGCCGCGAGGGTTCCGGGAGCGCCGGACAGCAGCTCCAGGGCCTTCGAGGCGAGGTCCTCCGCGCGACGGGCGTCGCCTGACCTGAGCTGGACGCGTGCCAGCGCGATCAGGCTCCGCGAGTGCTCGACGGACTCGGCCGGGAGTACGGAGAAGACCTGGGTGGCGCGGGAGACGAGCTCGTCGACCTGGTCCAGGCCGCCAGTGGCGCGGGACGCGGAGATCTCCGCCCAGCGCATGGCGATGCGGGCCATCTGGGCGGCGATCCTCGCGGGCCGGCCCGCGGAGAGGGCGTCATCGGCCAACTGCACCGCGAGCGCCGAATCCTCGCCCTCGGCGGCCGAGACACTGGCCTGCCAGAGCGAGAGGATCTCCGTCGTACGGTCGGCCGGGACGGGCACGCCGGTCTCGGCGAGCACCTGCTCGACGTACGGCAGCCCGATCTCGGCGTCGGCCAGCGCCGCGGCGAGGTCGACGGCGACCTCCCCGTGGAAAAGTGACAGTTGTGTCACCTGGTCCAGCGCCTTGCTACCCAGATCGCGGGCACGCATGACATCGCCGGCGCGCTGGTAGCACCGGCACAGCGCCACGGTGAGCGGCACGTCGGCCAGGCGCTCGGGGTGCGCGGCGGCCTCGCGGCGCAGGCGCTCGTACGCCTCGACCGCGCGACCGATGCGACCCTGGGCCTCCAGAGCACGCGCACGCCCGAGGCGGGCATGCGCGGCGAGGAGCGCGTTGTCCTCGCCCGCGGCCTTGACGATGTCGCCGAAACGGTCCGCGGCGATGGCCGCGTCCCCGTGGTAAAGCTCCAGCTCAGCGTGACGCAACCCGAGCTCGGTGTCGATGCGCTGGCGCGGCTCGATCCCGTGGAGGAGAAACTCGGTGGTGCATCCTAGGCGTTCCGCGAGCAGGCGGGCGACCACCGGCGTCGGAGTGCGCTTGCCGGACTCGATGAGAGAGACATAACTGTCGGAGAGGTCGGGTCCAGCCAGCTGGGCCTGAGACATTCTCCTGCTCAGACGCAGCCCGCGGACGCGGTCACCGATGGTTCCCTGACTCGGCATGTGATCTCTTAGGGCGGGGGTATGGTCAATGGTTCCGCCATGATGGCACGAAGCAGCCGAATCGGGTATACCCACGTCAAGAATCCCGAGGGGAAGTCTGTCTCACCCCTCGGGATTCAGGACGAAAGCGGACTAATCATCGTCGTCGGAACTGGGAAAGAGCATCTGGCAGACCTCGAGGTACAGGGTCTCCGGATACGGAATGAAGGGGACCGTCGACAGGGCCTGATCTTGACCCGCCGACTCCAGGACGAACTCGCCGTACCCCAGCATGCGGCCGAGCAGTGAGCGCTGGAAGCTCATGTCGGTCACCTTGCCGAGTGGCATCATCGCCACCCGGCGAGTGATCAGCCCGGTGGTCAGCAGCATGCGCTTGGACGTCACCACGAAGTAGTCGACCGACCACTCCGCCACCTTCCACACGAAGCGGATCAGTAACAGAAGCCAGGCCCACCAGACGATGACCAACGCCTGCGACCCCTGGTTCGCACCGAGCCACTTGCTCAGCAGCCCCGCCAGCACCAGGCCGCCGAAGACCTCGGCGACCGGGCGTAACAGGACGGCCGGATGGCGCCGCACCATGATGACCTGGTGTTCGTGGGGGAGAAGGTAACGATTGACCGACGACGGAGCAGAGTCCCCGTGGGTCACAAGTCTCATGTCAGCTTCGTGAAGAATAGAGCCAGCGAATCCGCGGCATTCACCACAGTGTCCATTGCTCCCTTGACCGCGCTTGCCGCGTCAGCCGGTCTGGTGAACAGGTAGAAAGCCACAAACGCGATGGCTGCGTACGTTAGAACCTTCTTGACCTGCACTGCCGCCTCCGTTAACCACTCACCCACTGCACCCACCGTATACATTACCCAGCCGCATGGCCGGGTAAAGCGCATCCGCACCCCATAGTCTTTAGGGGTCTGGATGTGACCTGCGTCACCCCTGCTCGCCGGCGACCACTGCCAGCACCTGGAGGTGCTTGCGAGCGATTCGCTCGACCAAGCTGGGGTACGCGTAACCAGTGACTTCCATCGCACCGTGGTGAGCCGCTTCGATGCAGCGCGTCACCGTCGCGGCGGGATGAACCCCGGCGAACTCGACCTTAAGCACGGTCTCGACCTGTGTATAGGCGTCAATATCCGGCAGCTGGTCCATAGCTCTCCCAGGTGTGCGTTCACGGCCTGAGGGACCGGAACACAGTGACATCGTCATCACTCTGTGTACCCACCGAAACACATTATGTAACGAGACGATCGTCAACCTGAGGAAAAGAAGGGAAAGGAATCAGACGACGCCGTAGAGGCGGTCGCCGGCGTCGCCGAGGCCGGGCACGATGTACCCGTTCTCGTTGAGCCGCTCGTCCAGCGCGGCCGTGACCACGCGCAGCGGCTTGAGGGAGTCGGCGAAGACCTTCTCCATGTAGGCCAGGCCTTCCGGGGCGGCCAGGAGGCAGATGGCCGTGACGTCCTCGGCGCCGCGCTCGAACAGCAGCTCGATCGCCGCCGCGAGGGTGCCGCCGGTCGCGAGCATGGGGTCGAGCACATAGCACTGGCGGCCGGAGAGATCTTCCGGAAGCCGGGTCGCGTAGGTCTGTGCCTTGAGGGTGCCCTCGTCGCGGATCATGCCGAGGAAGCCGACCTCGGCGGTGGGCAGCAGGCGGGTCATGCCGTCGAGCATGCCGAGGCCCGCGCGGAGGATCGGCACGACCAGGGGTGCGGGGCGCGCCAGCCGTACCCCGTGGGCGGGGGCGACCGGGGTTTCGACCGTCGCCTCGGTGACCCGCACGTCGCGAGTCGCCTCGTACGCCAGCAGGGTGACGAGTTCGTCCGCGAGCCTGCGGAACGTCGGGGAGTCCGTGCGCACATCCCGCAGCGTGGTCAGCTTGTGGGCGACGAGCGGGTGGTCGACGACGAGGGTCTTCATGGCTGCCAAAGGTATCTCCTGAGACCGGGTAAATGGTACGAGTGGGGCGGTATCGGCCATCACACCCTAAGCTGGCCGGGCACACCCGTTTTTGATCACAATTTGCCCGAGGGGCGTACGGGGACTGAGTGATTCTGCGAGCATTGCCAACTGTAAGAACCGCGTCGGTGGGGTGAAGATGACAGACGTAGATGCTCTTGACTTCGCCATCGTGGTCTACCGCGAGGACGACCAGTGGGAAGCCGAGATGCTGCCCGTGGGTCTCACAGCGGACCTGCACGGGTTGATCCACTCCCTGCGTCAGCAGCCGAGTATGGGCACCACGATTGGCCTGGTCGCCGTGGGGGATGACTTCTTCGTGGCATTACGGGTGTTTGGCGAGCGCGTCGACGTCTTTCTTTCCGACATCACGGCATCGTGGGACTGGCCCCTGGCCCAGCAGATCCTCGAGTTGCTCGATGTCCCCGTGCCCGAAGAGGAGGAGCTCGACATGGTCCTCCCGGCAGGAGACCTGTCCATCTTCTCCGACCTCGGGCTCGACGAGATGGAGCTCGGCGCCCTCTCCGGTGATCTCGAACTGCTGCCTGATGAGGTGCTTTCCAGCATCGCCGCGCGGCTCGGGTTCTCCCAGCCGTTTGAACGTGCCGTCGACTCAGCCCTCGGCTGACCTCGGGAGCCCCGATCATGCCCTCGAGACCAACTCACAGCGCCATGTTCGCCGCCGCCTTCGTCCGCACGCCCCAGGGGTGGAGCGGCTCGGAGGTCGACCTCACGAGCGCCGAGATCGCCGACGACCTCGGTGACGCCGTGCAGGATGCCCTCGGCCTGCAGGGCGACGAGCTCGCCCTGCTCTGCGTCGAGGTGGAGGACGAGTGGTTCGCCCTCGTCCGTTATGACGGCGACGCCGAGCCCCGGGCGTTCGTCTCCGACGTCCACTCCGCGGCGAGCGACGCCCTCGGAGAGCTCTTCAGCGAGCTCGCGGGGGTGCTGGTGCCCGACAAGGAGGCCGACCTCGGCGTCCGGCCCGCCGGTGACTTCGAGCTGCTGAACGACCTCGGGGTGAGCGCCGAGGAGCTGCTGGAGCTCAGCATGGAGGAGGGCGTCCTCCCCGCCGACACCCTGTCGGTGATCGCCGAGAAGCTCTCCTTCGCCGACGAGCTCGACCGGCTGCACTAGCGCGAGGTCGCGTATATGGGCGGGCCCGGCTTCGAGGAACCCATGCGGCTCGCGCTGGCGCAGGCCGTGAGGGCGGGCGAGCGGGGCGAGGTGCCGGTCGGCGCGGTCGTCATCGGGCCCTCTGGCGAGGTGCTGGCGGCGGCCGGCAACGATCGTGAGGCGAGCGCCGATCCCACGGCCCACGCGGAGATCCTGGCGCTGCGCGAGGCCGCCCGCGTACGCGGGGAATGGCGCCTGGCCGGCTGCACGCTGGTGGTCACCCTGGAGCCGTGCACGATGTGCGCGGGGGCCGCGGTGCTCGCGCGGGTCGACAGGGTCGTCTACGGCGCTGTGGACGAGAAGGCGGGCGCGGCCGGCTCGCTCTGGGACGTCGTCCGCGACCGGCGGCTGAACCACCGTCCCGAGGTGATCCTGGGCGTCCTCGCGGAGGAGTGTTCGGCCGTGCTCAGAGACTTCTTCGCGGACCGACGCCGATGAATGCCCCCTTTCTTCGCATGACGGACGGCTGCGACGCGCGAGCAGGGTCTCGGATCCGGTAGGCTGCTCGGCGGTGGAGTCGCCTAGTGGCCGAGGGCGCACGCCTCGAAAGCGTGTGATGGGGCAACCCATCCGTGGGTTCAAATCCCACCTCCACCGCCACCACGAAGGGCCCCCAGCCCGCACCACCGGCTGGGGGCCCTTCGCGTGTCACCACCTGGCACGGGTGCGAGCTGTCGCCGACAAAAAGCTTAAACAGGGCAATCAGCGCAATCAGGGCCGCCGGGGCCGTCGTGGGTGGGAGCTGGGTTGTCGGGTCCCGAGGGGACGACGCCTCGTGCTGCACATTCCGGACATAATGCCGGGTTATGTTCCTTGAACTTCCTTGATGGTGCCCGCCGGGTCGTGTCGTGATTTATGGCTATACGTCGTCAAATGGCGGTGCATACGTGAATTCGCCGCATATGGCGGGGGTATAGGTGCTCAGAGTGCGGGCCTGGAAGTTCGGAGCCCATCCCGGGACCGGCGGCGTGATTCCGTACTCCTCGGCCAGGCGGAAACCGAACAGCGGGTAGTAGTCGCTGTGGCCGAGCAGCACGACAAGGGGTTCGCCGAGCGCGTCCGCGGCCCCGAGCACGGCGTGCATGAGCGCGTGACCGACTCCCCGGCGCTGGAAGGCGGGAAGCACGCCGAGCGGACCGAGCCCGAGCACGGGGACGGCACCCACGGAAGCCCGGCTGCAGACCACGTGTCCCACGACGGATCCGTCGCCCGAGGTGGCCACCAGGGACAGCTCGGGGATCCAGGCGTCGCAGGCCCGCAGCGCGTCGACCAGGCGGGCCTCCACGGACCCCTGAACGCTCTCCACGGACGCCTGAACGCTCTCC
Organism: Sphaerisporangium viridialbum; assembly: GCF_049674955.1. Classification (GTDB taxonomy): domain Bacteria; phylum Actinomycetota; class Actinomycetes; order Streptosporangiales; family Streptosporangiaceae; genus Sphaerisporangium; species Sphaerisporangium viridialbum. The sequence continues at coordinate 73,807 of NZ_CP187232.1, forward strand.
GTGGGGGCTTGGCCGGGCGCCGGCGGCTCGGCGAAGGCTGCGGTGTGCACCTCGCGGATGGTCGGGATATCTGCTGGAAGTTCACGTCGTATCAACACTTGTTCAGGCTTTCGGCCCTCAGCACAAGCCGTCAACCGAATAAGCCCTCGGCCCGAGCCCCCGCGGCCGGGCCGTACGGATGCGGGGGCGGGGCCCCGCAGGGGCGGAAAGCTTCCCGGATTTCCTTGGTACACCGGTGAATCGGAAGCCTCCCACTGCCGTCTCGTGGCCGTGAAAGCGCCCGAATCGGATTCAGAGATGCGCCGAATGTCCGAAACCAAGCCTTTGCCTCTTACGGGATGCTCGCTGGATTTCGTCCGGTTACGGTGAGATATGTAGTTTCTCGCGACGTTTGGGATATCCCGAGGAAACCAATACGAAGCTCCGCATGCCCGGGTTGTCACCCGGGCCTCAGACCACCTCTATTAACGGAAGTGATCTCCTATGCTCAGAAAAGCTCTCGCCACCGGATTCCTTGTGGCTTCCGTCCTTGTCATCCCGGGGACGGTGGCGGCGACCTCCGCCAGCGCGTCCACCGTGGCAGGCGCCTCTGTGGCCTCTCCGACCACCGACCACAGCTCCTGTAAGGGCAAGCGGTGTGCCACCAGGCAGGGCCACCACAAGAAGAAGCGCGTGACGCACCACAAGAAGCACAGCACCAAGCACAAGAAGAAGCACGCCAGCGGCCTGCACAAGAAGGCGCACGCCCACAAGAAGACCCACAGGATGGGGCACATCCTCAGGCACCACTAGAAGCGGCCCCGCTCCTGGCCACTTCTCCGTCGCCCCGCGAGGACCTCCTCTCGGGGCGACCGTCGCGGGCGGGCGTGCAATCACCGTCCCGCCCCGGAAGTCTCCCTCTCAGGGGTCGAGGGTGGTCTCCTCGACGTTCTCCATGCGGCCGTAGAGCACCTGTTCGTTGATCTCCAGATTGTTGATCAGCCGCAGGGCAGCCGTGATGGCGCGGCCGACCAGCTCGCCGCCCACCTCGCCGTACTCGATCTGGAGGATCGTGTTCGCCGCGCGCTCGTCGGCGGCTACGCGCTGGGGATCGTGCCAGGCGCCCTCCGCGCCGGTCTCCGTGGCGGTGCGCATGATGGACCCGATGGCATGCGCCTTGGCCTTGGGAATCGTCAGGGTGAGCAGCTCGCGCTCCACGCGATCGAGCCACACGCCGTCCTCGGCGCCGCCGAACAGCAGCGCGTGCAGGAGATCCTTCGACTCGGTCAGCAGCGCCTCCCCGCTGGGCGCGCGGTGCTCGGGGGAGATGAGCGGGCCGCCCTTGTGCGGCGGATCGAGAAGGTGGCCCTCGCCCTCCAGGACCTCGCGGGTCAGCGCCCGGTAGCGCTCGACGTAGCCCGGCAGGGAGGTGTGGTCGAGGGCGAGCCGGCGGATGCGGGCGGCCCTGGCGGCACGGTCGCTCTCCTCCTGCTGAGGGACCTGACCGTTCGCGGCCTGGTCGTAGCCGGCGTCGTCCGCCGTGGCCTCGTGCTCGCCGTGCTCGCCGTCGCTCTCCCGGACCGGACGGGCGTACGCGCCTTCCTCGGCCGAAGGGCCCCGCGGCACCTGCCTGGGGATGGAGTACGTGATCTCGTCCGGCCGCAGGACCAACGCCATCAACTGCTCGACCAGCCAGTCCGTGGGTTGCTCGTGGAGGCGTACGCGCAGCCGTTCGCGCAGCTCTCCGGCGAGCTCTTCACGGACCTGCGCCACGAGGTGTGTGACATCTCGCATTGGGTCACCGTCCGACGTTGCGTTCCAGCGGCCTGAGCCGTGTCGCCCCTGCGACTGTCGCAGCTTAGGAACCCGGAGCCCGCGGGATGGCCGGCAAGGGAACTGTTTTACCTATGACGCCGGTGGATGACGTGCGGTATGCGGATCATTCGGATGGGGCGGCCGTTGGAGCGTCCACATCGAGCACTCGCGCGTGGAGCACCGAGCGCTGGTGCAGCGCCGCGCGCAGCGCGCGGTGCAACCCGTCCTCAAGATAGAACTCGCCACGCCACTGCACGACATGAGGGAAAAGATCGCCGTAGAACGTCGAGTCCTTGGCGAGCAGGGAATGCAGGTCGAGCACCGCCTTCGTGGTGATCAATGAGTCGAGCCTGACCTGCCGGGGCGGTATGCGCGCCCATTCACGATGCGACAGGCCATGCTCGGGGTAAGGGCGGTTGTCACCGACTGACTTGAAGATCACCTATTCAGTTTAAGAGAGTTTTCGACCTTTCCCTGCTTCAGCGACTCGGCGATGAGGTGCCGAGCGGCTCAGATGCCGCCCGAGAAGGTGTCGCACCGCCCGGGATCACCGGACTTGTAGCCGGTGCTGAACCACCTCGTGCGCTGCTGCGACGTGCCATGCGTGAAGCCTTCCGGATCGACCCGGCCCTGGGCCTTCTGCTGGATCCGGTCGTCTCCGACGGCGGCCGCGGCGTCGAGCGCCTCCTGGATGTCGGTGTCGGTGAAGGGCTTCTCGTAGAAGCCGGTGTCCACGGCGTTCTTGGCCCAGACCCCCGCGTAACAGTCCGCCTGGAGCTCCAGCCGCACCGAGGCGCTGTCGGCGCCCTGGCTGTTGCCGCCGACCTTGTCCATGGTCCCCAGGAGGTCCTGCACGTGGTGGCCGTACTCGTGGGCGATGACGTACGCCTGGGCGAACGGGCCGCCCTTCGCGCCGAACTTGCTCTGCAACTCGTCGAAGAAGGTCAGGTCCAGGTAGACGAGCTTGTCGCTCGGGCAGTAGAACGGCCCGACCTCCGACGTGGCCTGGCCGCACCCGGTGTTCACCGCCTGGGAGAACAGCACGGTCTTCGCCTTGGTGTACCGGCCGTTGCCCGCCTTGTCGAAGGCGTCCGTCCAATAGGCCTGGATGCTGTTCACCACGCCCACGACGCGGCAGTCTTCCGACTTGTCGGCGTCGGAGCCCTTCTTGCATTCCTGGGAGTTGCCAGAGGTCGGCTGGACACCCGTCGTGTCACCCCCGCCGGTGATGTCACCGGGGTTGATTCCGAAGATCAGGGCGGCGATAAGGGCGATGATGCCCGCCGCGCCTCCGCCGATGGCCAGCCCGCCACCGCGAAGCCCGCCGCCGCCACCACGGTTCTCGACCTGCGAGGAATCAAGGTCGACATCGTCACGGAAATCCATTGGCCCGTTTTCCCTTTTCTTAGGTTTTCAGGGTCATTTATGAACCCGCTAGTTCCCCGGAGGGAAACGATCATGCGTGTCCCGTACAGAGTGGCAGGTCACGGCACCTCCCGGAGGCGACATGGCTCTTCTTCAAGGCTGCCACCGCTGCGGGCCAACGGAGTGCCGTGATCGGCCCGACCAGGGCGCGGGATACCGGGCCGCGGGTCTACGGCTGGTTATCGTGGCGATCAGGTGACCACTTACAGTGATATGGAGGCGACCTTGCGTACGGTGCACGAGGAGCCGCTCCCCTATCAGGTGCCGCCTCCCGCCTTCTTCGTGCGGAGCGGCCCGATCATGCCTACGGGCAGGTGGATACGGGCCAAGGTCACATCCCAGGGCCCGCTCGTCGCCGGTCTGGTGCTGGCCCTGGCGGCCGGCACGGGCATGGGCCTCGGGCTGAGCCCCTCGTGCGCGCTGACCGCTCCGTTCTCGAGCGGCTTCGGCCCCGAACCCCGCCCCCCGGACCACTCGGGCCTGCCGTACGTCGTCCAGTGGCGGCCCATGCCTCCGGACCTGCCTTCCGGCCACCACTAGCGGCTACGGCGGAACACCAACGCTTTCCAAGTCTGCGGAAACCTGCCAAGTTTCGCCTGCGCCTTCTCTAGCGGTCACTAAGTTCCGATTCGACGTTGCCTGCCATGACCGACAGGATCCGTACGGTCTCGGCGTATTGATCAGGGGTCAGCCCTTTGAGCACCGTGGCGCGGGTCGCGTCGATACGTGCCGCCATGTGCTCATGCGCAGCCCGGCCGTCGTCGCTCAGCGCGAGGGTGTCCCCGGCGAGGGGCGCGCCGGTGCGTATCCAACCGGTGAGCTCCTGCAACACCCCGTCGAGGTCCGGCTCTCCCTCCGTCCAGAACGGGGCGAGGGCCGCTGCGAGTTCGTCGCGGGTGGCCTCGCGGCGGCTCAGCGTGTTGAGGACCTGCCAATGCCGCCTGCCGAGGCCGAGGTTGGCGAGGGTGGCGTCGAACTGCTTCTCCAGCAGGTTGTGCAGGTGCTTGAGCCAGTAACCGATCGGCTTGGGCGCGTTCATGGATCCTCCGGGGGTCCATATCTATGTAAAATGACATGTAGTTGTCTAATACTATGTATGGAGGGGGATGTGGACAGCAAGCCGGGCATGGACGCGGCAGACATCGAGACGGCCGTCGTGGCCTTGCGTCGTGCGCACAAGCGCCGCACCCTGGCGCGGTTGTCGGAGCGGCGAGGCGAGCGCACCGGGCGCCATGCCGAGCTTCCCGATGCGGTCTTCGAACTGCTCGACGTGGTCGAGTCCGCCACAGGGCGGGGCGACACGCTGACCGTCACCGACGCCGCGGCAGTCCTCGGGGTCGACCAGCCAAGGTCCAGCCGACTTGCCGCTCAGGCTCTCCACGCCGGGTTGCTACGGCGCGAGGCCGATCAACATGACGGCCGCCGCTCGCTGCTCGCCCTCACCCAGGAAGGGTGCAATGTGCTCGCGGAGATCCGCGACTTCCGCCGTCGCGTCATCGCCGAGGCCACGGCCGGCTGGGGCACCGAGGACCGCGCCGCCCTTGCCCGTCTTCTGACTCGCTTCGTACAGGACTTCGACTCGGTCAGCCGGCGGTGACACTGCCAGGAAACAGCAAGCCTACGAGCAATTCCCGGTCACCTGGCCGAACGCCCGGAAACTCTCGCCGGACGAAACCGTCACACCTCACCGACCCGATATCCCGTGGCGAACCTGGCCGCCGGTGGTGAAGATTCCGGGCATGTGTATCTTCCTGGAGACCAACCGGCTCGTGCTCCGCGTGTTCACTGAAGCCGATGTAGACCACCTGCTCGCACTGGACAACGACCCCGACGTCATGCGCTTCATCAATGGCGGCCGGCCGACGAGCCGCGAGGTGATCCAGGCACTGACCTTGCCGCGACTCCTCCACGACTACCCATGCTTCGGCAACCGCGGCTACTGGGCTGCGGAGGAGAAGACCACCAAGACCTTTCTGGGCTGGTTCGAATTCCGGCCTCTGGCCGACCACAGCCCCGCCGTGGTCGAACTCGGCTACCGGCTGAACAAGGCCGCCTGGGGCACCGGCTATGCCACGGAGGGGGCGCGAGCCCTGATCCGCAAGGGATTCACGGGCCTCGAGGTGGAACGAGTGACCGCGAACACCATGACCGTCAACACGCGATCCCGGCGTGTGATGGAAAAGGCCGGCCTGTCATTCGTCCGGAGCTTCACTGGGGACTGGCCAGAGGTGATCGAGGGCTCCGAGCACGGCGAAGTCGAGTATGAACTCACCCGGGCCGAGTGGGAGCAGCGTCGGCATGACGGGGCGATACCAGCAGGTGACCGACACCTTGCGGCAGACCGTTGCCGATCAGGTGGGCGGGCTGCTCTGGAAGGTCGATGACGCCTCGACGGATGGGCCGAGAACCCCACCGATCAGGCCGACTGAGACCCGAACTGAGCCCGGACGCACTGAAGCCCGTTCCGCGATGGAACGGGCTTCTGCGTTTTGGCTGTTCAGCCGTGGCGGAGGATAGGAGATTCGAACTCCTGAGGGGTTGCCCCCAACACGCTTTCCAAGCGTGCGCCCTAGGCCAACTAGGCGAATCCTCCGCCGAGAAGCTTACCGGACTTCGAGGGCTGTGAAGACCACGACGATGACCACGAATCGGTCTCGGTGTTCGCGCGGTGGCGGCCACGAGCACTGCCGGGCACGGCTAGACTGTCACCGGACCCCTCGCACGGCGTCATCCTGTGAACCTCCCCAGGGCCGGAAGGCAGCAAGGATAAGCGGGCTCTGTCGGGTGTGCGAGGGGTCTCTTCGCTGGAGTTCCAGGACGGTTCCGTCACGTGAGCGAGCTGCTCGACCCTCGTGACACTCCCGGCCTTCCGGCGCATTCGCACTCCGACCCCCTAGGCGAGGAGACGGCATGAGTCTCGCCCTCTACCGCAAATACCGGCCTGGGACCTTCGCCGAAGTCAAGGGTCAGGACCACGTCACGGAGCCGCTGCGGCAGGCGCTGAGCACCGGCCGCATCAACCATGCCTACCTCTTCAGCGGTCCGCGCGGGTGTGGCAAGACCTCCAGCGCGCGCATCCTCGCCCGCTCGCTGAACTGCGAGAAGGGCCCGACTCCCGATCCCTGCGGCGAGTGCGAGTCCTGCGTGGCCCTCTCGTCCACAGGGCCCGGCCACCTCGACGTCATCGAGATCGACGCCGCCTCCCACGGAGGCGTGGACGACGCCCGTGACCTGCGCGAGCGCGCCTTCTTCGCCCCGGTCTCCGCGCGGTTCAAGATCTACATCATCGACGAGGCGCACATGGTGACCCGTGAGGGTTTCAACGCGCTGCTCAAGCTCGTCGAGGAGCCCCCGCCGCACCTGAAGTTCGTCTTCGCGACCACCGAGCCCGAGAAGGTCATCGGGACCATCAAGTCCCGCACCCACCACTACCCGTTCCGGCTGATGCCGCCGGCGACGCTGCGGCAGCTCCTTGAGGAGATCCTCGGCTCCGAGTCGGTGCCGTACGAGCCCGCCGCGCTGCCACTGGTCGTACGTGCGGGCGCGGGCTCGGCGCGTGACTCCCTCTCGATCCTCGACCAGCTGCTGGCGGGCGCCGACGACGCGGGAATCACCTACGCCCGCGCGGTCTCGCTCCTCGGTTACACCGACTCGGACCTGCTCGACGAGATCGTGCTGGCGTTCGCCAGGCGCGACGGCGCCCAGGTGTTCCAGGCGGTCAACCGCGTGATCGAGGGCGGTCACGATCCGCGCCGGTTCGCCATGGACCTGCTCGAGCGCTTCCGCGACCTGGTGGTGCTCGCCAACGTGCCGGAGGCCGCGGCGAACGGCCTGCTCGACCGTCCGGCCGACGAGCTGGAGCGGCTGGTCGAGCAGGCGGCGTCGATGGGGCCGGCCGAGGTGACCCGGGCCGCCGAGCTGTTCAACGCCGGGCTGACGGAGATGCGCGGTGCGACCTCCCCCCGGCTGCTGCTGGAGCTGATGTGCGCCCGGGTGCTGCTTCCCGCGGCCGAGCAGGGTGAGGCGGCGCTGCTCGCCCGGCTGGAGCACCTTGAGCGCGGAGGGCCGGCCGCCACGGCCGTCCCGGTGCCCGGCTCCGTTTCTCCACCCGCCCCCGCCGGGCCTCCGGCGGCCGGCGCGGTGATCGCCGCCGACGAGCCGCACCACGCTCAGCCGGCACAGCACGTTCAGCCGGGCCGGCAGGCGCAGACGGGACAGCACGCTCAGTCTGGTCGACCGGCGCAGCCTGTGCGGCAGGAACAGGCCGCGCAGCAGCCTCAGGCGGCCGAGGCGCGCCCGCCCGCCGCCCGCCCGCCCGCGGAGGACGACTGGCCCGCCCCGTCGCGGCCTGGTGCCCCACAGGCGGCGCAGAGCCGCCCTGAGAGCACTCCCGCGCCCGCCCAGGTGTCACCGGCGGGCGGGGCCTTCCACCAGACGTGGCCGCAGATCCTCGACGTGCTCAAGCAGCGCTCCCCGGCCGTCTGGGCGAACGTCAACACCAACTCCCAGCTCATCGGCGTCGAGGGCAACATCGTCACGCTCGGCTTCAGCCAGGTCGGCGCCATGCGCAACTTCGTGAACGGCGCCAAGGACTCCGTGGTAGCGGCGGCGATCGCCGCGGTGATGGGCGGCAACTGGCGCGTGGAGGCCGTCGTCGGCAACTCGAGGGGCGGAGTGTCCCCTTCGGTCCCGGCCTCATCCGCTCCGGCGCAAGCCGTACGGCAGGCTCCCGCGGCGCGCCCGGCGTCATCGCGCCCGGACGGCCCGCAGGCGGCCCCCTCCCCGACGGCGGCCCCGAGAGGGCCGGCCGGTGCCCAGGACGCGCCGGCGCCGGGGGGGCGGCCGGCCGTCGCGCAGCAGCCGCAGGCCGCGCCCTCGCCCTCGGACGACCCCTGGCCGGATGCGCCGCTTCCCGACGACGAGGGCACGGCGCCCAGGGCCGGTTTCACCGCCGCCCGTCCGGCGGCGCAGGCGGTCGCCCAGTCCGGGCCCCGGCAGGCGGGGCCCGCGGGATGGCCCGACGCCGTACCGCGCCGTTCCGGCCCGCCGGCCAGTGAGGCCGACGAGGTCGATCCGTACAACGACGTGGACGCCGACGGCGACTCGCTGAGCGGCATGGCACTCGTCCAGCGGGAGCTCGGCGGGCAGATCATCAACGAGATCGACCACCCGTAGCCTCCGGCCGCGGGCTCATGCCGATTCACCCTTCCGGATCGGCCGCGAGGCCATGCCGGTCTGCCCTTTCCGGGATCGGCCGCAGGTCACGCCGATCCGCCCTTTCCGGGATCGGCCGGTCGCGGACGGTCCGCCGACCGGGGCTCCGCACGCGAACACTGACGTGCGCCAGTGCAACATGCGTGGCAAACCCCGTAGGCTCGTGCCACACGCGAAGCCATGAGGAGCGCAAGATCGTGAATCCAGGGGATGTCAACTTGCAGCAGTTGCTGGAGCAGGCGCAGCTCATGCAGCAGCAGCTTGCGACGGCCCAGCAGGAGCTCAACGACGCGGAGGTCGAGGGCAGCGCCGGTGGCGGCCTCGTCGTCGCGACCGTCAACGGCAGTGGTGAGCTGCTCGAGCTGAAGATCAGCCCCAAGGCCATCGACTCCGGCGACCCGCAGGACACGGCCGATACGATCGCCGACCTGGTGATCGCGGCGGTGCGGGACGCCGTGCGGGCGGCCGCCGAGCTCCAGCAGGAGAAGCTCGGCCCGCTGGCGCAGGGCCTTGGCGGGGGCGGATTCCAGCTGCCGGGGTTTTAGCCGCCATGTATGAGGGGGTCGTCCAGAACCTGATCGACGAGTTGGGCCTGCTGCCCGGCGTCGGTCCCAAGAGCGCGCAGCGGATCGCCTTTCACCTGCTGTCCGCGGACCCTGCCGACGTCAAGCGGCTGGCGCACGCCCTGCTGGAGGTCAAGGAGAAGGTCCGGTTCTGCCGCGTCTGTGGGAACGTCGCGGCCGAGGAGGAGTGCCGGATCTGCCGGGACGTCCGGCGCGACCCCGCCGTCATCTGCGTGGTGGAGGAATCCAAGGACGTCGTCGCCATCGAAAAGACTCGTGAGTTCCGTGGCCGCTATCACGTGCTCGGCGGGGCGATCAGCCCCATCGAGGGCGTCGGCCCCGACGACCTGCGCATCCGCGAGCTGATGACACGGCTGGCGGACGGGCGGGTCACCGAGCTGATCCTGGCGACCGATCCGAACCTCGAGGGGGAGGCCACGGCGACCTATCTCGCCAGGCTGGTGAAACCCATGGGTTTGAAGGTGACACGATTGGCCAGCGGTCTGCCAGTGGGCGGAGACCTCGAGTACGCCGACGAGGTCACCTTGGGCCGCGCTTTCGAAGGACGGAGGCTGCTGGATGTTTGATGAGTGGAGCGCTCTCGCGGATCGCATCGCGGTGCATGCGCAGAACTACCTGGATGGCCTGACCAGGCTCGCGAGCGGCGAGGGCGGCGACGCGACGCTTCCCATGCTGCTCGTCGAGGTCTCCCAGGTCAGTCTGGCGGGCTCGCAGCTCGGAGCCGCGCAGGACGTGATCCTGCAGGGCAACTTCGAGCCCGCGACCGGCCCCGACCCCGACCTCGACGGGGTGCGCACGGCGCTCGCCACGCGTCTCGGCCCCGTTGACGACTACGCCGAGGTCTTCGACCCGTACAAGGACACCGTCGTCACGCCCTACCGGCTGTCCGACGATCTGGCGGCCGTCGCGGCCGACCTCATCCACGGGCTCGGCCACTACCGCGCGGGGCGCCCCCTGGAGGCGCTGTGGTGGTGGCAGTACTCCTACTTCAACACCTGGGGCAACCACGCGGGTGCCGCGATGCGGGCGCTGCAGGCGCTCGTCGCGCACACCCGGCTGGACGTGGTGGAGGAGACCACGACCGCCTGACCTTCCATAGGTGCTCGGGTCGGCCGTCAGCAGATCACGGCCGCTGATTGTCCACAGGCCGGCCCGGCTTTCCACAGCTCAGGGCCGGGGCTGTCCACATGCTGGCCAAATCAGTTGGGCCTTTCGGAGGCCCCAGTAGACTGTGAGCTCCGCAGACTGAACCTTTGGGAGACATCCCGTGGCGCTCGTTGTCCAAAAATACGGTGGTTCCTCCGTCGCCGACGCATCCGGCATCAAGCGGGTCGCTCAGCGAATCGTCGCGACGAAAAAAGCCGGCAACGACGTCGTGGTGATCGTCTCGGCGATGGGTGACACCACCGACGAGCTGCTCGACCTGGCCCAGCAGGTGACGCCGCTGCCCCCCGGGCGCGAACTCGACATGCTGCTGACCGCCGGCGAGCGCATCTCGATGGCGTTGCTCGCGATGGCGATCGCCAACCTGGGTCACGAGGCCCGGTCGTTCACCGGCTCGCAGGCCGGTGTGATCACCGACTCGACCCACGGCAAGGCGCGCATCATCGATGTGACCCCGGGCCGCATACAGGAGGCGGTCAGGGTCGGCCAGATCGCGATCGTGGCCGGCTTCCAGGGCGTCTCGCAGGACAAGAAGGACATCACGACGCTCGGCCGGGGTGGTTCCGACACCACGGCGGTCGCCCTCGCGGCGGCACTCGAAGCCGACGTCTGCGAGATCTACACCGATGTCGACGGCATCTTCACCGCCGATCCGCGCATCGTCGCCGCCGCCCGCCAGATCCCGAGGATCTCCTACGAGGAGGCCATGGAGATGGCCGCGTGCGGCGCCAAGATCCTGCACCTGCGCTGCGTGGAGTACGCCCGGCGGTTCGACCTGCCGATCCACGTCAGAAGCTCGTTCAGCAGCAAGGAAGGCACATGGGTCGTCTCCGATCCCAACACTGAAGGAAACGAGATGGAGCAGCCGATCATCTCCGGTGTCGCACACGACCGGAGCGAGGCAAAGATCACTGTCGTCGGGGTGCCCGACAAGGTCGGAGAGGCCGCGGCCATCTTCAGGACGCTCGCCGATGTCGAGATCAACATCGACATGATCGTGCAGAACATCTCGGCCGCCGCCACCGGGCGCACCGACATCTCCTTCACGCTGCCCTCCGCCGACGGCACGGTCGCGGTCACGGCCCTGAAGCGCATCCAGGAGCAGATCGGCTTCGAGAAGATCCTCTTCGACGACCAGATCGGCAAGGTGTCGCTGGTGGGCGCGGGCATGCGCTCGCACCCCGGCGTCACCGCCAAGTTCTTCGGCGCCCTGGCCGACGCCGGCGTCAACATCGAGATGATCTCGACCTCCGAGATCCGCATCTCGGTCATCGTCGGGCAGGAAGAGGTGGACGCGGCCGTCACCGCGGCCCACCGGGCGTTCGACCTCGACGTCGACCAGGTCGAGGCCGTGGTCTACGGGGGTACCGGACGATGAGCGACCAGCCAGTGCGCGCCAGCGAGGAGAGTGACCCCGGAGTGAACGCCACGAAGCCTACCCTCGCCGTCGTCGGCGCGACCGGTGCCGTCGGCACGGTGATGCTCGACATCCTGTCCAACCGGCCCGACGTGTGGGGAGAGATCCGCCTCATCGCCTCGGCTCGCTCGGCGGGCAAGAGGCTCCTGGTCCGCGGGCAGGAGGTCGAGGTCGTCGCGCTGTCGCCCGAGGCCTTCGACGGTGTCGACGTGGCCATGTTCGACGTGCCCGACGAGGTGTCGGCCGAGTGGGCGCCGATCGCGGCCTCCCGTGGCGCGGTCGCGGTCGACAACTCCGGCGCCTTCCGCATGGACCCCGAGGTGCCCCTCGTCGTGCCCGAGTGCAACCCCGAGCAGGTGCGCGAGCGGCCCAAGGGCATCATCTCCAACCCCAACTGCACGACGCTGTCGATGATGGCCGCCCTCGGCGCCCTGCACCGCGAGTACGGCCTGACGGAGCTGGTCGTGGCCTCCTACCAGGCGGTCTCCGGCATGGGCGTCACCGGGCCCGAGCGGCTGTACGACGAGATCGCGGCCGTGGCGGGCAACCGCACCATCGGCACCGTGGCCGGTGACGTCCGCAAGGCCGTTCCCGACCTCGTCGACTCGCCGTTCCCCGCGCCGCTGGCGTTCAACGTGGTTCCCGCCGCGGGCTCCCTCAAGGAGGACGGCTGGTTCTCCGAGGAGCTGAAGGTCCGCAACGAGTCGCGCAAGATCCTCGGCATCCCCGGCCTGAAGGTCTCGGCGACCTGCGTGCGGGTTCCGGTCGTCACCACCCACTCGCTGGCGGTGCACGCCACCTTCGCCAGGCCGGTGACGGTGGAGTCCGCGCGGGCGGTGCTGGAGGCGGCCCCCACGGTCGTGGTCCTGGACGACCCGGCGAACGGCGTGTTCCCGACGCCGGCCGACGTGGTCGGCACCGACCCCACCTATGTCGGCCGCATCCGCCAGGCGCTCGACTTCCCGAACACCCTCGACATGTTCGTCTGCGGCGACAACCTCCGTAAGGGCGCGGCGCTCAACACCGCTGAGATCGCCGAGCTGCTCGCGGCGGAGTTCTCGGCGTAGGCATCCCGAGGTTCGGGCGTGGCACCCCGAGGGGGCGGCGCCCGGCTGGGGCGCACGCGGCGCCCGCCTGGGGAGTGATGGGGAGTGTGGGAGTCTCGGCGGGACTCCCACCGGCCATGCGCGCCGCCGCGGGGGTGCGCGCGCCTCGGGTCGAAGGCGCGTGTGCCGCCGCGAGCCGCGTGCTAGGTCGCGCACATGCCCCGCCGCCGGTGCGGGCGGGCCGTGCGGGTCACAGGAACATGATGTCCCAGTGGCTGGGCTCGTTGGCGTAGACCGTGTAGCCCTGCGGACGCCGTTCGTCGTACAGGCGGGCGCCGTCGCCGCGCACGCGCCCGACGCGCTTGTTCTTGATGAACCTGTCGACGCACCTGTTGTGCTCGACGTCGATCTTGTAGCCCGCTCCGTGGCTGTGGGCGCCAGGGGCGTGCCCCACCTCGGTTCCGCCTGTCACCATGACGTCGCAGCCGCTGCGCCGCTTGAGGTTGACCAGGCCCCACAGCGTGCCGAGCCGTACCGAGGCCAGCGACGTGCAGGAGTGCCGGTGCCGGTTGGCGCAGTGGCCCGATGACCTCCACCTCAGACCCGCGTGCTGGAGACGCCGCGCGGCCTGCGGGTGCTGGAGCCGTACGGCGCGGAAGAGCCGGTGCTGCTTCCACAGCACCGGGCTGACCATCCCGGCGGCGCGCCCGGCACGCGCCTGCCGGAGGGCGGCCTGCCGCAGCCTCCTGGCGTCGACCGCGCGGGGCGTGGCCGCCGTCGAGTAGGTCACGGCGCGGAGCCGCTGGGCGCGGGCGTCGGCCCGCTTGCGGGCCTCGTGGGGCATGGCCCCGTGCGCGGTCGTGCCCGAGCGGTTCGGAGTCGCCGCCGAGGCCGGTCCCGCGGAGGCAAGTGCCGTCACCGTGATCTGCACGGCGAGCAACGCGCAGGCACCAAGCCATGCGGGCCCCCGAGTGCATGGATGCAAACCCATATTGATCCTCTGTCGCAGGGCGCCCCTCCGCCAAGAGGATCTATCCCACCCTCGGAAAGTGCTGACTCCACTACTCTGCGTGTTTTTGCGGGAAAATGGCGGGCATGCTGTGCGTCTGTGACCTTGAAGGGCTACGGGTCGTACAGTGGCCACGTGGTCGAATCGACGCCGAGAGCGCGTGGGGGAGAAAAGACCCGGGAGGTCATCGTCGAAACGGCCCTGCGCCTCTTCCGGGAGCGGGGGTACGAGGCGACGACCATGCGGGCCATCGCGTCCCAGGCGGGCGTCTCGGTGGGGAACGCTTATTACTATTTTTCGTCGAAAGAGCAGTTAGTCCAGGCTTACTACGATCGGGCGCAGACCGAGCACGAGATCGCCTGCCGAGAGCTGCTCGCCACCGAGCGTAAGTTCGCCGCCCGGCTCAGCGGCGTGCTCCGCGCCTGGGTTCAGGTCTCCGAGCCGTACCACGGGTTCGCCGTGAAGTTCTTCAAGCACGCGTCCGAGCCCAGCAACCCGCTCAGCCCCTTCAGCGGGGAGTCGACGCCCGCCAGGGAGGCGGCGATCGGCATCTACCGGCAGGTCGTGGAGGGCTCGGCCGACCGCATCGACGCCGAACTGCGCGAGGAGCTGCCCGAGCTGCTGTGGCTGTCATCCATGGGGATGGTGCTGTTCTGGGTGCACGACACCTCGCCCGGCTGCGAGCGCACGTACCGGCTGATCGAGGTGATGGTGCCGCTCATCGACCGGCTGGTCGGCCTGTCGCACCTGCCGGGCCTGCGCGGGGTGACCAAGGACTTCATCACCGCGATGCGGGAGCTCAGGGCCTGACGGCGTCGCCGGCCGCATGGTCCACCGGAACCCCCTACGCTCCATACCGTCCGGTTGGTATGGTCGGGGCAGGAGGTGGACAGTGAAGCGTTGGGGCATCACGATCCCGTTCTTCGATCTCACCATGGCCGAGTCCAAGGACCTGGTCGCCGAGCTGCCCGATCTCGGGTACACCGACGCCTGGTCCGCCGAGGTCGGCGGCACCGACGGCTTCGTCCCGCTGGCCCTGGCCGCCGACTGGGCCCCCGGGCTCCGCCTCGGCACCGCCATCATCCCGGTGTCGACCCGGGGCCCCGCCCTGCTCGCGATGTCGGCCGCGACGCTCGCCGACCTCGCGCCCGAGCGGTTCGTCCTCGGCATCGGGGCGTCGTCCCCGGTCATCGTGGAGCGCTGGAACGCCGGCGAGTTCGTCAGGCCGTACGGCAGGACGCGCGACACCCTGCGCTTCCTCAGGAAGGCGCTCGCCGGGGAGAAGGTCACGGAGAAGTACGAGACCTTCGAGGTCAAGGGCTTCCGGCTGGAGCGCGCCCCCAAGGTGGCCCCGAAGATCGTGCTGGCCGCCCTCCGACCCCGCATGCTGCACCTGGCGGCCGAGGAGGCCGACGGCGCCATCACCAACTGGCTCTCGCCCGAGGACGTGCGCAAGGTGCGTGCCGAGGTGGGCCGGGAGACCGAGCTGATCGCCCGCCTGTTCGTGTGCGTCAGCGAGGACGCGGAGAAGGTCCGCGCGCTGGGCAGGAGGATGCTGGCCGCCTACCTCACCGTGCCGGTGTACGCGGCGTTCCACGACTGGCTCGGCCGGGGCGAGGTGCTCCGCCCGATGCGCGAGGCGTGGGCCGCGGGCGACCGCCAGGCGGCGCTCAAGGCCATCCCCGACGAGGTCGTGGACGAGCTGATCGTGCACGGTGACGCGGCGACGTGCCGGGCGCGGATCCGGCAGTACGTCGACAACGGCCTGACGACCCCCGTGCTCGCACCGATCGCGGGCGCCGAGGTCCCTATCCCGCAGGCGGTGCGCGACCTGGCCCCGGTCGCACCCTGATGCCCCTACCAGGCAGGGAACTCCGGGCGGCGCGCCGGACGTTATCGAGGAGCACGGAAGGGTAGTGGCGCGGTCAAATGATCCGACCGTGCGCGCGTGATCGTGGGCACAGACGGAGGTGGCCATCATGAGCAAGGCTGGACGCGCGACCGCGGCCTATCGCGCCTACCGGGAAGTGAGCCGGCCGGGCTCGCCGGGTCTGATGACCCGGATCAAGGCGCTGCCGAGGATGATCGGGGGCTCCCTCCGCGGGGAGTATCAGGACCTGGGCAAGAGCAAGCTGACCCTAATGGGGCTCGGCATCCTCTACATCGTCTCGCCCATCGACCTGATCCCCGACTTCCTGCCGCTGATCGGCGTGACCGACGACTTCGGCGTGTTCCTGTGGCTGATGGCCTCTCTCCTCGGCGAGAGCGGCCGATACCTCGACTGGGAGCACAAGAAGGTACGCGGTGAAGTCCTGTAGTGCCGGCTGGAGCGCCGCGGCGCACCGGGCCCCGGGATTGCGTGAAGGACCGTTCCCGGGGCCGTACAGCGGGTTCTAGAGCTCTTCCCTGAGCAGCCAGGCGCGCGAGGGCAGGGGATGCCCGAACAGGCGTGCCGCGTTGCCGTACGCCACCCTGGCGATGTCGGCGGGCGGCAGGCTGCCTAGGTGGCGCGCCAGCGCCTGCTGCACGTCGGGCCAGGTGGACTCCGAGCGGGGATAGCCGCTTTCGAGCAGCACGTGCTCCAGCCCGACGGCCAGGCGCACGCCCGACAGGGCGTAGTCGTCCAGCGTGCCGAAGTAGAAGTTGCGGCGGAGCACCTCGCTGGGCTTGAGGCCGCCCTCCCACGTGGCCTCCCCGGCCACCGGGTGGTCGAGCGCGTAGTCGGCGCGGGAGGCCAGCATGGGCAGCCACCCGACCCCGCCCTCGACGATGAGGATGCGCAGCTTCGGGAAGCGCAGCGGCACGCCCGACCAGAGCCAGTCGGCGCAGGCGAACATCGCGCTCGCCGGGATCATCGTGGTGATGGCCTCGATGGGGGTGTCGGGCGAGGGCACCGGCGACCACGACGAGGCGCCGGTGTGCAGGCACACGACCGTGCCGGTCTCCTCGCACGCGGCGAAGAAGGGATCCCAGTGGCCGGTGTGGATGGACGGCAGCCGCAGGCGGGTCGGGAACTCGGGGAACACCACGGCCTTGAAGCCGCGCGCGGCGTTGGCGCGGATCTCCTTGGCCGCGATCTCGGGATCGGGAAGCCAGGGGAGCTGGAGAGCGATGATGCGCTCGGGGTAGGTGCCGGCCCAGACGTCGCAGTGCCAGTCGTTCCACGCCTGGGTGAGGGCCAGGCCGAGGTCCTGGTCGCGGGTCTTGGCGAAGGCCATGCCCGACTGCACCGCCAGCATGCCGGGGAAGCTCAGCGCCGCCCACACCCCCGCGATGTCCATGTCCTGGATGCGGGCCTCGATGTCGTGGCAGCCGGGCCTCATCTGCTCGAACCGCACCGGGTCGAGGGTCCACTGGTCGCGCGGCAGCCCGGCGCCGGCGTCGAGGCCGGCGCACGCGTAGGTGCCTCCGCCGTACCGCCACACCTGATGGCCCGCCTCGGTCTCGACGACCTTGGGCGCCAGATCGACGTACTTCTCGGGGAGCCGGTCGTCGAACAGATCCGGCGGCTCAATCAGGTGATCGTCGACGCTGATGATCACATAATCTCGCCGCCTCGGCTCGGGGTCAGGGGGCAGCGATGTGTTCACAGGGAAAACCGTATGCCGCAGGAATAACACCAGACAAGCTGGCAGGTCTCCGGTTGGTATCCGTTCATCCGAGGAGCGGCACCCAACGTGCTTAAGGGGCTTACCAAATAAGGTGAAGCTCCTGACAAAGCATGCATCCCGCTCCGCTGTTCCAGGGTATCGGGCGACGAGACCATCGGGCTCCGGGCTCCTGGGCGACGGCTTCGCGGTCAGCGGCCGGGGACGGCCGCGCGGGCGCGGTCAGTGGCCGCGGGGGCGGTTCCGGGGGGCGGTCAGTGGCCGGGGGCGGGGACGACTCCGGCGTCGGCCGAGGATTCGCGCTCCGCTTTGAGATCGCGCGCCTCGCGGCGGATCAACATGATCCACCCTCCGATGGCGATGCCGATGAACATCCACCACTGCACGCCGTACGCGAGGTTGAGCCCGCCGCCACCGCCGATGTCGGGGTCGGGGACCGGCTCGGGCGCGGTCGCGGCGCCCGGCCGCTGCTCGGTCAGCTCGACGTACCCGCCGAACAGCTTGTACGGCACGGTCTTGGCGAGGTCAGGGGTGTTGATCAGCAGCACCTGGCCGGGCGGGAGGCCGCTGCGGTTCGTGATGCCGGTGCTGTCCTCGGTCTCGGCCTGGCGTAGCCGCCCAGTGACACTTACCTCACCGGAGGGCGGAGGAGGGACCTCGGGCGGCGCGTCCGCGGTCGGCCCCATCTTGACCCAGCCCCTGTTGACGAGGGCGGCGGTGCCGTCGGCCGTGACCAGCGGAGTGAGCACGTAGAAGCCGGGCCGGCTGTTCTGGGTGCGGCGCCGCACGAGCAGCTCGTGCGAGGGGTCGTAGCGGCCGGTCGTGGTGACGGAGCGGTACCTCACCGAGGCGGGCACGGCGGCTCCCGGGCCGTCGAGGCTGGTCAGCGGCACCGGCGCCGCCGCGAGGTTGCCCGTCGCGAGGCTGCTCGCGGAGGACCTCTGCTCGTAGCGCCCGAACTGCCATCTGCCCAGGAAGACGAACGAGGGGATGAGCACCAGGACCAGCACGTGGAGTGCCAGCCAGCGGGGCGTCAGGAGGAACCGGTACACGCTCTCAGCCTAGGCAAGCAGGTGAGCGGTCCGTGACTCGCCTGCGGCCCTTCGACCTCGGGTAACGAGAAGACCTGCTCCGGCGCCGCCGCCGGGGACCGCTTGGAGGGCACTGGCAAGCCGTGTGGTGAAGGTCCCGGCACCGGCTGATCATGATCTCGTGGAACCGCTCGCGGACGGCTGGGGCATGCCGTACGGTCGTTTGGATTCGTCTCCGGCACCTCGCTCTGGCCTTCGGGAGCCCTCTCCACATGACCGTGCCCACTATCGCGCTGCCGTCGCCCGCGCAGCATCCGGTGTTGCCCAGGATCCCCGTCCTGATCCGGCACGCGGTGCCGCGGGTGCTGGAGGGCATGATCCTTCCGGTGGCCGTGTTCTACGCCGGGCTGCTGGTCGCGGGCATCCACGGCGGCCTGCTGATGGCGGTGGCCTGGGTGTACGGAGGGGTCGCGCTGCGGCTGGTCAGGCGCAAGACGGTGCCGGGCACGGTCCTGCTCGCCATGCTGGCGATCACGGTGCGGGCGGTGCTCGCCCTGGTCACAGGGGACGTCGTGATCTACTTCCTGCAGCCGACCCTCGGGGTGTTCTGCGCGAGCCTGGCGTTCCTCGGCACGGCCGCCGCGCCGCGCCCGCTGATCGAGCGGGTCACGACCGATCTGGTGCCGCTGCCCGACCACCTGGTGCACCATCCCCGGATGCGCCGGTTCTTCGTGCACCTGTCGCTGCTGTGGGGCACCGTTCAGTTCGTCAACGGCTCGCTCAGCCTGTGGCTGCTGTTCAGCGAGTCCATCGAGACCTACCTGATCGTCAGGACGGCGGCGGTGGCCCTGCTCATGGTGCTGGCGGCCCTGGCCTCGCTGCTCGCCTTCAAGCGCGTCCTGCGGGCCGTACAGAGGCACTGAGGCCCCGGCCTACCCCGCGAGCCGCGCGCCCGGGCCCAGCCTCGGGGTGACCTGGCGGGGTGAGGGCACCTCGTGGCCCTCGTCGCAGATCAGGCGCACGTCGATGGGCGAGCCGCAGCCCCGGTGGGTGAGCACCACCGGCGGGCCGTCCGGGTCGGCCATGTAGTGATCGCCCCAGTGCATGAGGCTCACCATGATCGGATAGAGGTCGAGACCCTTCTGCGTCAGGCGGTACTCGTCACGCCTGCGGCGGCCGGGCTCGCGGTACGGAACCTTGCGTAGCAGGCCCTCCTCCACCAGCTTGGCCAGCCGGGCGCTGAGCACCTGCCGGGGCGCCCTGGTGCCGGCCTGCATGTCGGCGAACCTGCGCACCCCGTTGAAGGCCTCCCTCAGCACGAGGAAGGTCCACTTCTCGCCGAGGATCGCGAGCGTGCGCTCGATCGAGCAGTTCTCCACCCGGTAGGGGTTCGGCTCGCTCATGAAGGCATCGTAGGCGCTCATTTTTCGTCCCTCCAACGCCACCTAAGTCTAGTTGACAGACTCAGGTGTGCTGGGAAAGGCTGAGTCCATGACACGAACTCAGGTGGCGATCCCGCAGGTCTCCACCGACGCGGCGGTCCCGGCGGTCGAGATCCGGCCTGCCCGGATGGACGACGAGCAGAGGGTCAGGTCGTTCGTCGAGGACCTCTCCCTCAGGAGCCGGACGCTGCGCTTCTTCGCCGGGCTGACCCGGCCGAACCGCCGCCTGGTGAGCGCGCTGATCGCGACGGACGACCGCCGTGACGTCCTGCTGGCCGTGGACGGGGACGACCGGGTCATCGGCCACGCGATGAGCTTCAGGCGGGACGGCGCCACCGAGATCGCCGTGGTGGTCGCGGACGAGTGGCAGGGCGTGGGACTCGGGTCGCGTCTCGTACGGGTGCTGCTGCGGCGGGCCGTGGCGCGAGGGGCGGTCTCGGTCGGGATGGACGTCATGGGAGAGAACCGCAAGGTCCTCTCGATGATCAAGCGCTGGTGGCCGGACGCCGAGATGCGCGTCGAATCCGGCACGGTCGAGGTTCTCGCACCGATCGGCGCGCTCTTGGGCAACCCGGACCGCCGCTGAGATCACCTCTTTCGGAATGCGATTCGGGAATGTACGTGATCCGTTCGGTGGTGAAGGTCGTTAGGATGAATTGGCTCTGGAGTTTGCAGAATAACGTTCTGTTGGGTCACCATTGACAGTGTGAAGAGCGCGAAGAACGGGCGAGACGGCCGCACCAGGATCATCGAGGGCGCCCTGCGCCGCTTCAGCCAGGACGGGGTCTCCTCCACCACGCTCGCCAGCCTCCGCGAGGAGAGCGGGGTCAGCGTCGGCAGCTTCTACCACCACTTCGCGAGCAAGGAGCACGTGTTCGGGGTTCTCTACTCCGAGATCCAGAACATGTACCAGCAGACCTTCGTCGACGAGCTGTGCCGGCACGAGAGCGCGCAGGGCGGCATCGAGGCGATCGTGGCCATGCACATGGCCTGGTGCGGCGAGCATCCCGAGCGGGCGCGCATCCTGATCAGCGAACGCCCGCCCCGCCGCAACGAGCCCGGCGGTCCGGAGGTCGCGGAGTCCCGGAGGGCGTTCTTCCGCCAGGTGTCCGACTGGTGGCGCCCCCACATGAAGGACGGCATCCTGCGGCCCGTCCACCCCACCATGTGTTACGTCCTGTGGCTCGGGCCTGCGACGGAGATGTGCCGCCTGTGGTTCTCCGGCGCCCACCAGCCGACCGAAGAGGAGATCCAGGCGCTCTGCGAGGCCGCCTGGCACAGCCTCCGCCTCGCCTGAGGTCGCGCTGATCTTCGCGATAATGCACGCGTGGATCAGTATCCCAGGAGGCTGTTTCTTCGGCTCGGCGGTGTCGCCGCGGCCGGGGCGCTGATCCCGGCGACCGGAGTGCCGGCCCCGGCGGCGCACCCCGTCCGCACCGGGGATGATTCCTTCGCGCTGCTGCGCCGCCGGTGGCGGGAGGTGACGGCGGGGTCCGGGTTCGACGCCGGGGCCGAGCCGTACCGGACCCGGCTGGCGAAGCTGGGGGCGAGGGCGGCCGGATATCGGGACACCATGGCGCCGGCCGGCGGGTCACTTTGGCCCGATCTGGCGTTCCCCTCGTTCGTCGCCACCCCGAGGCGGCTGCTGTCCATGGCCCGCGTGTACGTCCTGCCGGGCACCGGCCTGACCGGCGACGCGAAGCTGGCCGGGGCCGTCGCCACGGGCATCGACCACTACCGGCGGCAGGTGTACGCCGCGGACGCCGACGAGGCCGGCAACTGGTGGCACTGGCAGATCGGCGTCCCCAAGGCGCTCCTTGACGCGGCAGTGCTGATCGGCCCGCACCTCACCGGCGGGCAGAGCCAGGCGCTACGGGAGGCGGTGGACCACTTCGTCCCCGAATGCCGTCTGGACGACTACAGCGGCACCAGCACCGGGGCCAACCGGGTCGACCTGTGCATGGTGACGCTGCTGCGCGCCATGCTGGCGTCCGACCCGAGGAAGGCCGCGCTGGCCGTCTCGGCGCTCGCCCCGGTCTTCCCGTACGTCTCCGAGGGCGACGGGTTCTACCGGGACGGCTCGTTCATCCAGCACACGTCCATCCCCTATCAGGGCGCGTACGGTGCCTCGCTGCTGTCCGGGCTGGCGACGCTGTTCGCGGTGCTGCGCGGCTCGCCGTGGGAGGTCACCCACCAGAACATCTTCGACATGGTGGAGAGGTCGTTCGCCCCGTTCGTCCACGACGGCTTCTGCATGGACCTGGTCCGCGGCCGGGGGATCGCCAGGGAGCCGTACGGCGACCACAGGAGGGGACGCGAGATCGCCTCCTCGATCCTGCTGCTGGGGGACACCGCCTCCGCCGCCGAGCGGGCCCGCTGGCAGGGCATGGTCAAAGGATGGGCACTGCGGGACACCGCCAAGCCCATGCTCAAGGCGGCCGAGACCGGCGACCTGGCGTTCCACGCCCGCCTTGCCGCGATCATGGACGACGACGCGGTGCCCGCCGCCGGGGAACCCGTGGGGCACCGGCTGTTCCCGATGAGCGCCCGCGCCGTCCACCGCAGGCCGGGATGGTGCGCCGGGCTCAGCATGGCGTCCTACCGCATCGGCCACTACGAGCACGGCAACGGCGAGAACCTCCGCGGCTGGCACACCGGCTCGGGGATGCTCTACTGGTGGGCCGAGGGCCACGGCGACCAGTATTCCGACTCCTTCTGGCCCACCGTCGACCCCTACCGCCTGCCCGGCACGACCGTCTCCACCAAGCGGCTGGCCGACGGCGCCGGCGAGGCGTGGGGCGGCACCTGCCCGCCGGGCCGGTGGGTGGGCGGCGCGACCGACGGCGTGTACGCGACGGTCGGCCAGCACCTGAACGGCTTCGAGAGCACGATGGAGGCCTTCAAGTCCTGGTTCTTCCTCGACGACGCGGTGGTGTGCCTCGGCGCCGCGATCACCGGTGAGGACGGCGTGCCGGTCGAGACCATCGTGGACAACCGCAGAACCGACGCGCCGCTCACGGTGGATCACGCGGCGGGCTGGGCGCATCTGGAGGGACATGGCGGCTATGTCGTGCCCGCCTGCCCCCGGCTGAACACGTCGCGCGAGAAACGCGCCGGCGGCTCAAGCTCGGTGACCCGGAACTATGTGACCCTCTGGCTGGACCACGGGGTCGACCCGAGCGAGGCGGGTTACGTCTACCTGCTCCTGCCGGGTGCGAGCCTGGCGACCACCCGGGCCCGTGCCGCCGATCTCGGCTGGGCGCGCGTGCTGGTCAACACCGGCCGTCAGCAGGGAGTCCACGTCCCGTCTCTCGGGATCACCGCCGTCAACTTCTGGAACGACGGAGCCGCGGGCGGCCTGGCCGCCTCCGCGCCGTGTGCCGTCCTCGTCAGGGAGACCGGCGACGGCACGGCGACGCTGACCGTGTCGGATCCCCGGCGCGACCTGAGCGAGCTGACCGTGACCTGGGACCGGCCCGTGACCGAACTCCTCCACGGGCACCCCCTCCTGACAAACGCCACAACCGGCCCGAGCCTCACCCTCACCTTCGGCCGCCTTTCGGACCGAGGCGGCAGCTCGCAAACGGTCACAGTACGACTGGGCTAATGGGCTGAGCCGGCGTTTCACCCGCGGCGAGCCTGTCCGGCGCGCCGCCGAGCCCCCGTTTAGAGTGGGCGTATCCCGCCGATCATGGTCTTCGAGGAACGCTCAACGGTAGAACGGCTTACTTCGAGGAACGCTCGACCAGGACGGTAGAACGGCTCATGAACGTAGGTCTTGGCCTGCCGATCGGCGAACCCGACTCGTTGGCGTCCTGGGCGCGTCGTGCCGAGGCCGGTCCCTTCAGCACCCTCGGCCTGCTCGATCGCATCGTGTACGACAACCCGGAGCCCCTGGTGACCCTGGCCGCCATCGCCGGGGCCACCTCGCGGATCCGGGTGATGACGGAAGTGCTGGTCGCGCCACTGCGTCAGACGGCCCTGCTCGCCAAGGAGACCGCGACACTCGATCGCGTCTCCGGCGGCCGGTTCACGCTCGGGGTCGGGGTGGGGGTCCGGGAGGACGACTTCAGGGCGGCTGGTGTGGAGTACCGGCGTCGCGGCCGTCGTCTCGACGAGCAGATGGCGACCCTGCGACGCGTCTGGTCGGGCGAGGCGTACGGCGACGGCATCGGGCCGATCGGCCCCGCACCGGCTCGGCGAGGCGGCCCTGAGGTGCTGTTCGGCGGCTTCGTCCCGGCCACCGCCGATCGCATCGCCCGCTGGGGCGACGGGTTCCTCGGCGCGATGTTCTCGCCGGACGAGATGGGCCGCTTCTTCCGCACGGTCGAGAGATCGTGGCAGGTGGCCGGGCGTGCCGGTCGTCCGCGCCTGGTCGCCCAGGCCAACGTGGCACTCGGTCCAGAACCCGTCGTGGACGAGGCTCGCCGGGCCATCAGCGCGTACTACAACTTCATCGACTACAGGGACAAGGTCGTCGCAGGGATGCTCACCACACCGGAGGCGATCCGTGGCTCCGTCACGGCCTTCACCGACGCCGGCGCCGACGAGGTGATGCTCTACTGCTGGTCCTCCGACATAGCCCAGATCGACCGCATCGCCGACATCTTGCCCTGATCGTTCGTTGCCGGTCGGCCGATGTCGGCGAGGGCGGATTGAGGGGCCGTACTAGGCCAGTTGGCGGAGGCGGGTGGGGACGCGCCAGATCTCCTGGTCGAGGGTGATGTCGAGGCGCAGGTCCTGGCGGTGGCGGCGCAGGCCGGGCACCTGGAAGCGGTCTTGGACGTCGAAGCGCCCGCGGCGCGGGTAGCCGAAGCCGATCGCGCCGGGCAGCACTCTCAGGTCATCTCGGTTGCCACAACTCGGGCAGGTCCACGCGACGAGATCCATGCCGCGGTTGTAATCGTGGCACGCGGGAAAATATTCGTCCGGCTGGAATCTGGACTCACATGCGTAGCACGGGATCAACATCGAGATCCGCTCCTTGGAACATTTCTGGTGCGGGTGGCGTACGCCCCAGTCGTATCTGTACCCGCTTACCCGCGGCTTGCGAACGACTTGAGTTCCCGGCGCTCCAGGTCATTGAATCACGGTTCTACCTGGTGCTTTGTCGTGCTTTTTGGGTGTTGATCGGGCGTTGATCAGATGTTGAACGCCAGGCGGAAGGCTGTGGATGTGGGCACGGAGCTTGGGGGGTTCGAGATCCGTGTCGACGTCCGGCCGGTCGTCATCGTAAGGCGGCCGGCCGCCGCGAGGCGCCTCCGGCAAACACCGGGCCCCCTGGCGCCGAGCGGCGGCTAGACGACCGGCCGGGCATCTAGAAGCACTCAAAGCAAGCGCTCATCGGCATTTCCCGAATCACTCATAAATAAAGGATTAATTCCTTAGTCCCCCATCGAACGGGACATGGTGACCATAAGTGATCAACCACGTGTGGATGACGCGATTGGACGACGACCCTTCCTACGGCGTCCGGGAGCTAATCGCTGACCTGGTCGAGCTTCAGGAGGGCGCGCAGGTCCTCGGCCTCGGGGGAGCCGAGGCGGGTGAAGATGTCCAGGGCGCGTTTGAGGCAGTCGCCGCTCCGCCGGACACTGCCCAGCCCGGCGAGGGCCCGCCCTAGCACGGTCAGCGACAACGCCTCACCGTACGGATGACCGATCTCCCTGCTCAGCGTGAGCGCCTGCTCGGCGTGCCGCGCCGCGTCCTGGTAGCGCCCGGCGGCGATGAAGGTCTCGGCCAGCCTGCAGCACACCCGCTGCTCCCACACCTTCTGGTTGCCGGCGCGGAAGAAGTCGAGGCACTCGGCGTGGTGGACGACCGCCTCGGTGAGCCGTCCCACCCGGGAGAGGACGATGCCGAGGTGGTAGCGCGCGCGTGCCGTGCCCGCCCCGCTGCCCAGCTCGGAGAAGATCGCCAGGCCGCGTTCGGCGGCGGCGATCGCCTCCTCGGGGTGGCCGAGCCCGAGATGGTCACGGGCGGAGTAGCTCGCCACGAGCGCCTCTCCGGCGGCGGCGCCGATCTCCCTGTACGCCTTGAGCGCGGAGTCGTACCAGGTCAGAGCCTCTTCGTGCCGCCGCTGCCGCCCGGCGACCACCGCGAGCGCGTTGAAGATCTCGCCGGTGACGATGCGGTCGCCGGTGGTCTCCGACAGCGCCAGGGCGGCGCGGAACTGCTCCTCGGCGTCGCTGAGCCGGTTGGCCCCGAACAGCACCCGCCCGAGGACGTACCTGCAGCGCAGCTCGCTGGACTTGTCGCCGATGGCCTGCGCGGCCGACAGCACCGCGCCCGTACGGCCGGCGAACTCGCGGACGTACGCCCCCGACTCCAGCAGCGGCTCCATGGCGACGAGCAGGTCCGCGGCGGGCAGCAGGGTTTCGTGAGTCGGGACGATCTCGGCCATCTGCCCGATCGCGGCGAACAGCGCCTCGGCCTCGATGGTGAGCCAGGCCACGGCCTCGTCGGCGCCCCCGAAGCTCCGTCCCGTGATGCCCGTGGACACCAGGTGGTCGGAGATCACGCTGCCCTCGTACGCCAGCCGGTGCGCCGCCTGGGCCGACGCCAGGTAGAACCCGAGCAGCCGCCGCAAGGCGAGGGCGCCGGCGCTCGGGTCCTCGCTCACCTCCGCCTGTTTGCGCGCGAAGAGCCGGAGCAGGTCGTGGAAGCGGTAGCGGCCGGGAGCGGGGGCCTCCAGCAGGCTGACGTCGACCAGGGACTCCAGCATGTCCTCGGTCTCGATCGTGCTCAGCGACAGCACCGCCGCGGCGGCCTGCACGGAGATGTCCGGGCCGTTCGGCAGCGAGAGCAACCGGAACGCCCGGGCCTGCCCTGGTTCGAGGTGGCCGTAGCCGAGCGCGAAGGTGGCGTCCACGGCGAGGTGGCCGATGCGCATCTCGTCCAGGCGGCGGCGCTCGTCGGCGAGCCGGGGCGAGAGGGAGGCGACCGTCCACGACGGCCTGGCCGCGAGCCTGGCGGCCACGATGCGGACGGCGAGCGGCAGGAATCCGCATATGGCCACCACGTCCATCGCGGCGGCGCGCTCGACGGCGACGCGCTCGGGACCGGCGACGGCCGAGAACAGGCTCAGGGCCTCCTCGGGCTCCATGACCTCGAGGTCGAGCAGCCGGGCAGAGGGCAGGTCCGCCAGCTTGACGCGGCTCGTGATGATGGCCGCGCAGCCCGCCGTGCCCGGCAGGAGGTGCTCCAC
The DNA here is from genome assembly GCF_049674955.1 of Sphaerisporangium viridialbum. Lineage (GTDB taxonomy): Bacteria > Actinomycetota > Actinomycetes > Streptosporangiales > Streptosporangiaceae > Sphaerisporangium > Sphaerisporangium viridialbum. The sequence continues at coordinate 100,748 of NZ_CP187232.1, forward strand.
CTGCTCGGCGTCGCGGGCGTTGTCGAGCAGGACGATCATGCGCCGTTCGGCGAGCAGCGACCGGAACAGCGCGCCGCGCTCGGACAGCCCGTCGGGGATGACGTCGACGGGGATGCCGAGCGCGCGCAGGAACGCCGCGAGCACGGACTCGGGAGCCGTCGGCTCCTCGCCGTACCCGCGCAGGTCGGCGTAGAGCTGGCCGTCGGGGAACACCTCGTGCACGGAGTGCGCCACGTGCACGGCCAGGGTCGTCTTGCCGACCCCGCCGATGCCCGACACGGCCGCGACCGGCACGCCTTCGCTGCCGCTGACGCTGGTCAGCAGCGTGCGCAGCCGGTTGACGACCTCCCTGCGACCGGTGAAGTCGTTGACGGCGGCGGGGAGCTGCGCCGGGCGGGGCATCTCGTGGAGGACGTCGTGCTCGGCCTTGTCCGTGCCGGCACCGGCCGCCTCGCCCGGCCTGCCCGGGCCCCCGGGCTCCCCTTCGTCCCCGGCGCCCCGGGTGGCCGGCTCTCGGCGTACGGGCTCCGCGCGCGTCCACGCGAGCCGCGGATCGGCGGCGAGGATGCGCTGGTGGAGGGACGCCAGCTCGTGTCCAGGGTCGATGCCGAGTTCTTCGACCAGCGCGTGCCGGGTGTCGGTGAACACGGTGAGCGCGTCCCCCTGCCGGCCGCACCGGTAGTAGGCGAGCATGAGCTGGCCGCGCAGGCGTTCCCTGAGCGGGTGCTCGGCCGTCAGCGAGATCAGCTCGGGGATGACGTCGGCGTGCCGTCCGAGCTCCAGGTCCAGCTCCATCAGGGTCTCGACGACGCCGATGCGGCGCTCGACCAGCCTGCCCCGCTGGCTCTCGGCGTACGGCCCGACGGCGCCGGCGAGCGGCTCGCCCGACCACAGCGCCAGCGCCTCGCGCACGGTCTCGGCGGCGCCCGCCAGGTCGCCCGCCCTGCGCTGCGTCTCGGCGTCGGCGGCGCGGCGCTCGAACACGGCCAGGTCGAGGGTGCCGGGCGCCAGCCGCAGGGCGTAGCCCCGCCCGACCGAGGTGAGCAGCTCGGGGCGCATGCGAGGCGAGCGGTCGGGCTCCAGCACGGCCCGCAGCCTGGAGACGTACGTGCGCAGCGCGCCCAGCGCCCGGGGCGGAGCGTCCTCCCCCCAGACCGCGTCGATCATCTCCATCGGGGTCACCGCACGGCCCTCGCGGAGCAGCAGCATGGCCAGGATGGACCGTTGCAGAGGCGTGCCGAGCTCCACCTCCCGGCCGTCCAGCCACGCCTGGACTGGTCCGAGTACGGCGAAACGAAGGCCAGCCTCAGTGCCTTGACCAGCCATTTTCCTAATACCCCACCCTTAAACACAGTTTTATAGGCAAATGATAGTTCCCCAGATGCTTTCTGCCATATGCGAGTGCCTTGGCGTTAATCCGCGCGTTGATTCCCCGTTGATCTGGCGTTGAACGCAAGACTCCATGCTGAGGCCAGTTGAGCGTGGCCCCTGAGCGGGGGCGGTCACGTAAGACACCGGCCGTCGATGCCGGGTCGGGTGCTCGACCCCGATCCGGCGGGGCCGGCTCAAGCGCCTTGCAGGCGGAGGTAAGGCCGTTGTAAGCGCCCTGCAGGCGATGGGTTCTATCACTTGGACATAAGCCCCGGGCAGCCAGGAATCCGGGGAGCCCCTCATTTCAGGAGAACCATCATGCGCCGCTCGATCCGCAACATGCTCGGTCTCGCCGCCGCCTCCGCCGTCCTCGTCGTCGGAATTCCCGCCATGGCTTCCTCGGCCAGTGCGGCGACCACGACGAAGACCGCGTCCGCCTCCAGTCTCGATTTCGACGACTTCTGGGGCTACGACTACTCCAAGTACTTCAACGGCTCGCGCGCCAAGGCCAAGGGCCACGTCTACGAGGACAACGACGGCAGCTTCCACGTCGAGGGCAAGCTGTACGACAAGAACTCCCCGAACTGGCTCTGCGGCTACGTCCAGGTGAAGTTCGAGAACTCCGACGGCGACGACTCGACGTACTGGGCCAAGAAGTGCGGCTCCAGCGGCTACCGCTACTTCCACTTCTACGAGGACGACGTCGACAACATCCAGGTCCGGGTCTGCTACTACGACAACAGCCACGGCACGAAGAAGTACTGCGGCCGTTGGGACTACATCTACGAGGCCGACGAGCAGTGATCCTCACCGCTGAACCCAAGGACCGATGAAAACAGGGCAGCCCGCCCGGAAGCCGCGAAGGCTACCGGGCGGGCTGTCTGTTCCATGGGTTCATCGAAGGTACGGGGGTCTCACGCCGCTTCAACGAGGCCGAGCCTCGCGTGCATCCGTTCTCGGACCTGCGGCCACTCGGTGCTGAGGATCGAGTAGTAGGCGGTATCTCGGACCGTGTCGTCGGCGCCTCGGCTGTCCGCCCGCCGCACCCCGTCGAGGTGTGCGCCGAGGGCCTCGATGGCGGCCCGGGAACGTACGTTGCGTACGTCTGCCTTCAGGGTGATGCGGTGGACCTGCCAGGTCTCGAAGGCGAGCGAGAGCATGAGGTACTTGCTCTCCCGGTTCACGCTGGTGCCCTGGGCCGATGCGGCCAGCCAGGTGTAACCGATGTCCGCCACGGACGGGACCTCGCCCACCACGCCCCGCGCGCCGGGAGGCCAGGGCAGGGGGCCCTGCCAGTACTCCAGGTGCATGAGACGGGTGGCACCGACGATTCTGTCGGTGTGCAGCCACCGGATGGCGAAGGGCACGGTACGGCCCTCCGCCTGCTCAGCCAGAGCCGCCTCGACGTACGAGGTCATCTCTTCCCGGCCAACGGGAACGCGGGTGAAGGCATACGTGGAGCGGTCTTCACTCGCCGCGGTGACCAGGTCGTCGACCACCGCGTGGCTGAGAGGTTCCAGGCGCACGGAGCGCCCGGACAGGGTGACAAAAGCGGGCATGAGCACATGATGAGGGCTCTCTTGTAGACGCTGCACCAAATCCGATGGAACATCTTGGGGGGCGTCCGGGAGAGCAGTGATCCGAAGCGAGAAACCGCAGGTCAGACGGGTGATATCGACCCTCGCCCGCAGGGGCCGAACGGTAAAGCTTCGGTAATGCAGATCACGGGGTAACAGGGGCGAGCGAGCCGGGCATCCAGGCGGCGAACCGCCTCCTTTCCGTGAACCTCGCGAGGGCCTCTTCCAGGTGCCCGAGAGAGGCCGCCACCCATGGCAGATCGAGCGGCCGCTCGGCGTCCAGCGTGGCGAGCCGCTGCTCCTCGCCCTCGCCGTACAGGAGGCTGGTGGCGACCCGCACGCGGTGGTTCCCTGGCGCGTCGCCGAACGCCGACCCCGGCAGCACGCCCACCCCGTGCTCGTCGAGCAGGGCCGAGGCGAGCTCGGCCGAGGTGGTGAACCGCCGCAGGGGCGCGAGGTCGGGGTAGAGGTAGAACCCGCCCTGCGGGTGCGCCAGGTGGGCGCCCGCCCTCGCGAAACGGTCGGCCACCGCCCGCGCCACGACGCCGTGAAGCCGCCTGCTCGCGGTGACGCGCTCGACCAGCTCGGGCGGCTCGGTGTACGCGTACGCCGCCGCGTGCTGCACCGGGGCGGCCGGGCTCGACCAGATCTCGGAGGCGATGGCGAGCAGGGTGTCACGCAGGGGAACCGACGTGAGCCGTGCCACCCCGATGCGCCACCCGCCGATCGCGAGGCTCTTGCTCAGCCCGCTGGTGATGATGGTGCGCTCGGGCGCGATGTCGGCCGGGCTGAGGAAGGCCTCGCTCTGGTCGTGGACGAGGTCGCGGTAGATCTCGTCCGAGATGATCATCAGGTCCAGGTCCCGGGCGGTCTGCGCGAGACGGGCGACGGTCTCCGGGGTCGCCAGCCTCCCCGTCGGGTTGTCGGGCAGCGTCAGCAGGACCGAGTTGACCGTGCGGCCCTGGGCGCGCGCGTGCAGGACGGCACCCGCCACCTGGTCCGGGTCCGGCGTCCCCCCCTCGCCGGGAGGCGCAGGTACCAGGATCGGGCGGACGCCCGCGAGATCGGCCTGGGCCGCGTAGCTCACCCAGCTCGGCATCGGCAGCACGATGTCGCCGCCGATCGCGAGCAGGAGCGCGTAGAGGAGCGGCTTGCTACCTGGGCCGCAGACGACCAGTTCGGGGTCGGTGGGCAGGCCGCGCCTGGCCCAGTAGCCCGCCGCCGCCTCGCGGAGGCCGAGGGCGCCCGCGACCGGTCCGTAGCCGTTCTCCTGCGAGGCCCCGGCCAGGCGCTCGCGCAGTGCCGGGTGGACGGGAAGGCCGGCCTCGCCGAAGGCCAGGTTCAGAACCCGCTGCCCGGCGCGGCGTCTTCGGGCAATGTCCTCATTAGCCGCCAGAGTGGCAGAAAGCGTGATGTTCACGGTCATAACCTCCTAGTACCGGGGAACGTCCCCAAGCTTGAGCGGGTACACCCATCAGTACAAGCGAGGCTTTTCGTGGGTGACCATAAGGAGAACCGATGCTCGATCTCCGGCGCCTGGCGTTGCTGTGTGAGTTCGCGCGCAGAGGGAGTATCGCCGCGACCGCCGCCTCGCTCGGGTACAGCGCGTCGGCCGTGTCCCAGCAACTCGCGGCCCTGGAACGCGAGACGGGCTCGGTTCTGCTGGACCGTACGTCCCGGAGCGCCGAGCTCACGGACGCGGGGCACCGTCTCGTCGAGCACGCCGAGCGGATCCTCGCCATGGTGGAGACGGCCGAGTCCGACCTGTCCGCCCACGCGGCCACTCCTTCCGGCCGCGTCGTGGTGACCGCCTTCCCGACGGCGGCGGTCGCGTTCGCGCCGGTGCTCGCCAGGTCACTGCGCCGCCACACGTCCCTGTCCCTGCGGCTACGGCAGAGTCGCTCCGGGCGTGGCATGCGAGAGGTGCGGGCGGGCGAGGTCGACATCGCGCTCGTGGACGACTGGTACGGGAGCATCCGCGCGCGGGGCACCGAGGCGTTGCGCGTGATGCCGCTGCTCGTGGACCCGCTCGTGCTGGTCGTGCCACGGCGGCACCGCATGGCCGACCCTTCGGTGCCGGTGGACCTGTGGGCGCTGCGTGACGAGCCGTGGATGGCGACGCCGGACGGCGAGCCCTCCCGCATGGCGGTGGACAGGCTGCTCTCCGAAGTGGGAGGCGCCCACCCGGTGCCGTGGGAGTTCGAGGGCCTCGGGACCATCCTGAGCCTCGTGGCCAAGGGCATCGGCATCGCCGCCGTGCCCGCCCTCGCGCTGGCCGCTGGAGTGCGGGGCGTCGCGGTGCGGGAGTTCCCCGGCAACCCGGTCACCCGCGAGGTGCAGGCCGTGGTCAGGGCGTCGAGCGTGAACCGCCCGTCGGTGGCCGCGACCCTGCGGGCGCTGCACGTGGCGGCGCGCTACCTGGCCGCCGATCTGGCCCCGGTGCGCTTCTCCGCCGATCCGGTGTGAAACGGCGTACGGCTCCCGCCGCGGTGGCCGGCGGGAGCCGTACGGAGTGCTGTGCCGCGGCCGGCGTTAGCAGTCGACCAGCTCGGGCTGCTGGTTGAGGATCTGGGCGCGCGCGGTGACGAACTCCGCGTGCGCCTTCTCGGCCGTCGGGTCGAACACGGCGACGCGGTGGCAGTTCTGGAAGGCGAGCCGCACGCCGAAGTGACGCTCCAGCGCACCGCGCATGGCGTCACTGGCCAGGCACCGCAGGAGCTGGCCGCGCGCGGCCTCGTCCGGCGGTGGCGTGTGGTTGTCCGCGAACTCGGCGCCGCTCTCCTGGCGTTGCCGGACCAGCCCGGTGATCAGGGCCCAGGCGTACGGGAGTGAGTCGCGGACGCAGGCGAGGAACGCCTCGTCGTCGACCTCACCCGCGCGGGCCTGGTCGATGAGCTCGTTCGGAACGGTCAGCGACATGCTTGGTTCTCCTCTCGAGAGGGACGATTTCGACGTTAGGCGTCGTGTGGGCACGACTCCAGGTGGCGTGATGGGGACAGTCGCGTAGGCGCTCGGCGCGTCATCCGGCCGCGACGGTCGGCCGCTCGCCGAAGACGAAGTCGTGGTCGATCTGCTGGAGGAGGTCCTCGCCGGTGGCGCGGTTGGCCCACGCCCGCGCGTTGCGGGTGTGGAACTCGATCGCCTGGCGGCCGAACCTCTCCCAGTCCTTCTTCTGGGCGCGCAGGTGGCTCATGAGCACCGTGAGGGCCTCCCGGTTGGCCGGTTCGAGGTCGTCGAGGGTGAACGCGCGGCCCTGCTCCATGGAGCGGACGGCCGGCGAGTGGTCCAGGCACACCAGCAGGTCGTCGCCGACCTGCTCGCGGAGGAAGGCGACGTCGGTCTCGGAGTGGACCTTGTTGCCGACCACCGCGATCGGCACGTCGAAGTCGCGGGCGTGGTCGCGGTACTGGCGGTAGACGCTCACGCCCTGCCGGGTCGGCTCGGCGACCAGGAAGGTCATGTCGAACCGGGTGAACAGCCCGGAGGCGAAGGAGTCGCCGCCGGCGGTCATGTCGACGATGACGTGCTCTTCGGGCCCGTCGACGAGGTGGTTGAGGAACAGCTCCACCGCGCCGACCTTGGAGTGGTAGCACGCCACACCGAGGTCGTCCTCGCTGAAGGGGCCGGTGACCATCAGCTGGAATCCCTGCACGCTCGTGGCGAACCGCTCCATGAAGAAGGGATCGGTGACGCTCACCAGCCGCGAGCCCCGGCCGGGCGGGGTGGTCTTGACCATGGACGCGGCCGAGGTGACCCGGGGGTTGTCGCCCCGCAGGTACTCCTTGATCTCGCTTATATGGGCGCCCAGCGGGCGGGGCAGCGCCGACGGGCCGAGCCCGAGCACCAGCCCCAGATGCTGGTTGATGTCCGCGTCGATGGCGACCACCTGGCCGCCCTGCCGCGCTGCATACCTGGCGAACAGGGACGAAAGCGTTGTCTTGCCGCTCCCGCCCTTGCCGACGAAGGCAACTCTCATATGTCGGATCCAATCTGATTATGAAAACCATTGCAAGTACCGAGCGCCTCATCATGCCACGCGCCAGGCCCTTCTTCAGCGGTTCATGACCTCGCCGACCTGGTCCTTGTCACGGTTGTCCACAGGAGGCGGCCGTTGGTCACCGTGGACCCCTGAGGTTGAGTAGGGTTCCTGTCGTCCTGCGGCACTTACTGAGGGGTGACAAGGGTGGCGGCCACTTCGACTCCATCGGCGGCCGAAGAGCGCGCCGACGAGAAACTGCGCGCCTGGCTGCTGCACGGCCTGCTCCAGTCCGACCGCAAGTCCGTCGGCCACCACGCCGAGCCGGCGTCCCACGAGCAGCACCGGTGGTGGCAGGTCATGTGCCTCACCGGTGTCGACTACTTCTCGACGCTCGGCTACCAGCCGGGCATCGCCGCGCTGGCCGCCGGGTCGCTCTCGCCCATCGCCACGCTGCTGCTCGTCGCGCTCACCCTGTTCGGCGCCCTGCCGACCTACCGCGCCGTGGCCGCTGAAAGCCCGAACGGCCTGGGCTCGCTCTCCATGCTCGAAGGCTTACTGCCCGGGTGGCGGGGCAAGCTCCTCGTGCTGTTCCTGCTCGGGTTCGTCGCCACGGCGTTCGTCGTCACCATCACCTTGTCCGCGGCCGACGCCACGGCCCACGTCCTGCAGAACCCCTTCGTCCCCGACTTCTTCCAGGGGTGGAAGGTCCCGATCACGCTGCTGCTCATCGCGCTGCTCGGCGTGGTGTTCCTGGGCGGCTTCAGCGAGGCCATCGGCCTGGCCGTGATCCTCGTGGCGATCTATCTGCTGTTCAACGTCGTGGTTGTGGTCACCGCCGTCGTGCAGGCCGTCGCCCACCCGGCCATGGTGGGCGACTGGCAGCACGCGCTCACCACCGAGCATTCGGGGCCGCTCGCGATGATCGGCCTGTCGCTGTTCGTGATGCCGAAGCTCGCGCTCGGCCTGTCGGGGTTCGAGACCGGCGTCGCGGTGATGCCTCTGGTGAAGGGTGATCTGGAGCAGCGCATCAAGGGCGCCAGGCTGCTGCTGACCGTCGCCGCCCTGATCATGAGCGTCTTCCTCATCGCCAGCAGCTTCGCCACCAGCGTGCTCATCCCCGCCGAGGAGTTCAAGGAGGGGGGCAAGGCCAGCGGGCGCGCCCTGGCCTACCTCGCCCACCACTACCTCGGCGACCTGTTCGGCACGGCGTACGACATCAGCACGATCGCCATCCTGTGGTTCGCCGGCGCGTCGGCCATGGCGGGCCTGCTCAACATCGTGCCGCGCTACCTTCCCCGCTACGGCATGGCCCCCGACTGGACCCGGGCCGTGCGTCCCCTGGTGCTGGTGTTCACCGGCATCGCGTTCGCCATCACGATCTTCTTCCACGCGGGCGTCGAGGAGCAGGGCGGGGCGTACGCCACGGGCGTGCTCGCGCTGATCCTCTCGGCGGCGGTCGCGGTCACCCTGTCCTCCTGGCAGCACGGCAGGCGCGGCCGGGCGGCCGGTTTCGGCGTGGTGGCGCTGATCCTCGCCTACACGGCGGTCGCCAACATCATCGAGCGTCCCGACGGCTTGAAGATCGCCTTCCTCTTCGTCATCGCCATCGTCGTCACCTCGATCATCTCCCGGGCCACGCGCTCGACCGAGCTGCGCGTCAGCGCCATCGAGCTGGACGAGAAGGCCAAGAGCCTCATCGAGGTCCCCGGCAAGATCCGCATCATCGCCAATGAGCCCGACGCGCGCGATGAGCGGGAGTACGCCGACAAGGACCACGAGACGCGGCGCAACCACCACCTGCCCGACGACGAGCCCCTGCTCTTCCTTGAGATCACGGTGGGGGACGCCTCAGAGTTCCACTCCGAGCTCTGCGTGGTCGGTGAGGAGCGGCACGGCTACAAGATCCTGCGGGTGCGAGGCGCCACCGTGCCCAACGCGATCGCGGCCGTCCTGCTGCACATCCGCGACGAGACGGGCAAGCTCCCGCACGTCTACTTCCACTGGTCCGAGGGCAACCCGATCGCCGCGCTCCTGCGCTACCTGGTCTTCGGCGGGGGCGACGTCGCGCCTCTCACCCGGGAGGTGCTCCGCCAGGCCGAGCCCGACGACACCCGCCGCCCCCCGGTCCACGTCGGCTGACCGATCTCACCGGGCTGACCGTCTCACGCGGGCGCGTCCGGGTCAGGTGGTGTCGGGGCGTCCGCGTCAGGTGGTGTCGGGGGGAGGAGGTCTTCTGGGGTGGAGATCTGGAAGCCCCAGACATCGGTCACGAGCCCGTTGAAGGCGTCCGCGACGGCCAGGGCCGCCGCCCCGGTGTCGAGCAGGGCGTCGTTCCCCGTCAGGACGACCGTGCCGTCGGAGTCCTCGAAGGGACGCACGTCCACCTGGACCACCTCGGTGGCGTACGGCATGACGGCGCGCACGGCCGAAGGGATCTCGCTCGTGTAGGCGAGAGACACCAGAATGTCCGCTCCGCCGTACATGCGGAAGTTCTCCGCGTACCGATGGACGACGCCGTCGAGGAGCTCGGACGAACCCGCGTCCTCCCAGGCCTGCTTCAGCGACTCGGCCGGGCGCAGGTGGTCTCGCAGCAGCGAGATCATCTCCTCGTGCGACGGCATCTCCCCGAGGTACGCGATCGGACCCAGGTGACCGTCGTCGGCGGGGTCGCTCATCTCACCTCGCGTCATGGCCCAGCCGCCGAGGCGGTAGGCGATGCCCTCCGCCAGCCGCTTGTCGAGACCGTTCACGGGCAGCGGGCCGTCGGCGACGACCCGATGAGCCCAGAGCTGGTCCTCGTCCGTGATCATAAGCTTGCGGAGCTCCGGCTCCACCAGCTCGACGCCGGCCTTGACCTGGATCCCCGTGAGCACGATGTCGTCGCCGTCGGCGTGCGCGCCGGGATCGGCCAGCCGCAGGACCGCCAGCAGTTCCGTCGTGCTCGTCTTGGCGGGCAGCAGAACGGTGGGTCCCGTGCGCAGATGGCCGAGAAGAAGACGCTTCGAGAGCCAGCTCATGCACATCTCCTCGTGATCGAGATACGACCGACCTTAGTAGGAATTCGTCGAGCGGCGATGCCTTGTGGCCCGTCCGTGGGGGCCTATTTCGCGAAGGTCACCGCCGACAGGCAGCGAACCTATCGCGAAGGTCATCTGGGCGTGGTAAGTCCCGGAGGACGGTAGTACTTGAACACGGCGTCCTTGGTGGGGCCGAGGCGTTCCCATTCGGCCGTGGTGGTGACCCAGTCGATGACGCTGATGCGGTCGCCGGTGACGATCATCCGCTGGATCTCGTGGTAGGCCACCCCCTTGACCGCCCATGAGTGGTAACCGGGCCCGGTCCAGGTGCTCTCCCACTCGGCCACGACGTCGCGCTTCGCGGGCACCTTCTGAAGGCGGATCTTCCGGTACTTCCTTACCGACTGGGAAAGGGAGGTCTCGACCTCGCGCAGCAGGTCGAGCGGGTCCCTCCCGCGAGCGTCGATGACCTCCAGGCCCAGGTAGGCCGTGCCCGTGCGGTCCGACCAGGTGAAGTAGTTCTCCCGGATGCCGAGCCGCCAGCCGCGCGGCACCGCCGCCTTCCAGCCCTGGCCCGCCTCGTGCCACTTCAGCCGCAACCGGCTCGGGGTGGGCGAGGGCGCCGCGACCGGCGTCGCGGGCGGGGCCGCGCTCGACGCGGGGGCGTCGAGCGGAGACGCGCCGGCGCCGCGGCCCGCGCTCGCGGTGCCGGTGGGCCGCAGGATTGCCCACCCGCCGATCGCGCCCGCGACGACCACGGCCGCCACCACCCCGGCAAGGAGCTTCGTACGGCTCGCGCCCCGGGTGAGCGCGGGCGAGGGCGTGGGGTCGCCGGGCGACACGATCGCGTCGAGCAGGCGCCGGGCCTCGTCGGCGCTCATCCGCCTGGCGGGATCCTTGGTGAGCAGGCCGGCCAGCACCGGGCGCAGCTCGGCGGGGGCCTTGCTCAGCTCGGCGTCCTGCGTGAGAAGCGAGGCGACCGGGCCCATGGTGCTGTCGAAGGGCGGCCGGCCGACGACCGTGGCGAAGAGCGTCGCGCCGAGCGACCAGAGGTCGGCGGACGGCGCGGCGGGCGCCCCGGCCGCGCGTTCTGGAGCGAGGAAGCCGGGCGATCCGATCGTGCCGCTCCGCTGGGCCAGGGGGTCGCCGAGGGAGGTGGCGATGCCGAAGTCGCTGAGCACCACGCGGCCGTCGTAGCCGATGAGGATGTTGGCCGGTTTCACGTCGCGGTGCACCACTCCGGCGGCGTGCGCGACGGACAGCGCGGTGAGGACCTCGCGCCCGATCGTCGCGGCGCGGGTGACCGAGAGCGGCCCCTCGCTGGCGATCACCCGGTCGAGCGAGCGCGACGGCACGAGCTCCATGATGATCCACGGCCGCCCGTCCTCCTCGGCCACGTCGAAGACGCCGACGATGGTGCGGTGGTTGAGCTTCGCGGCCGTACGGGCCTCGCGGGAGGTCCGCTGGACCATCTGGAGTCGCTGACGGGAGTCGAGCCTGTGCGGGACCAGCACTTCCTTGACCGCCACCGGCCGGTCGAGGAGCGTGTCGTGACCCTCCCAGACCATGCCCATGCCGCCCTGACCGAGTGCTCTCACCAGCCGGTATCGCTTCACCACCAGCTGCCCAGGAGTTCCCATCCGAAAATGCCCCTTCGCGGGCGATAGATAGAGATGTCAGCAGATCGGCAGTCTTCCACAAACGCCGGCTTTGGCGCGCTCCAACCGGAGGGGCCGCGCAAGAGGTATGCGGCCGGCCCGCGTCAGGCGAGAGGGGGAAGGGAACCGCTGGCGATGTGGGCCAGGGTGATCTCGGTCAGTGTCGTGTTCTCGAACGACCGCAGCGCCGACCAGACGTCGGCCAGCGGCCCGGCGACCCCGGGGAACCGCTCGCTGTGCGAGGGCACGCCCTCGATCACGAGGATGATGTCGGCCAGGGTGATCTCGGTGGCCGGCCTCGCGAGCCAGTAGCCCCCCTCGGGGCCCCGCTGGCTCTCGATCAGCCCCGCGCGCCGCAGCTGGAGCAGGATGTTGTCCAGGAATCTGCGGGGGATGTCCTGGGAGCTGGCGATCCGCTCCGCGGGCACGGGGCCCGGAGGAGCGGCGGCCAGCTCCGCGGCGGCGCGCAGGGCGTACTGTGTCCTGGCGGAGATCCGCATCAGCCCACGCGCTGGTCGAGCCCCCAGCGGCGCCGGAGGGCGTTGTCGGCCGCGCCGAAGCACATGTCCACGACGATGCCGATGACGAGGATCACGATCATCGTGGCCAGCAGGCCGGGGGCGTCGGAGAGCTCCCTCGCGTTGTCGAGCTGCTCGCCGATCGACGTCTGGTGGGCGATGATCACGAGGAGCTCGCCCGCCATCAGCGACCGCCACGCGAACGCCCACCCCTGCTTGAGCCCCGACAGGAACGAGGGCAGCGAGGCGGGCAGGATGACGTGCCGGTAGAGCGCCAGCCGCCGCAGGCCGAGGATGTGCCCCGCCCTGAGCAGGATCGGCGGGGTGTAGTCCACGCCCGCGATCAGCCCGTTGGCGATGGACGGCGCGGCGCCGAGGACGACCACGAAGAGGATCGCGCTCTCGCTCAGCTTGAACAGCAGGATCGCGAGCGGGAACCACGCGATGGACGGCATGGTCTGCAGCCCGGTGATCAGGGAGCCGAACGCCGCCCGCAGGGGACGCACCCGTGACACGGCCGCGCCGACGACCAGCCCGACCAGCACCGCGACCGCGAACCCTGTGACGGCACGGCGCATCGTCACGGCCACGGCCTGGTAGAACTCGGCGTCGCCGAGGCGGGCCCAGAGGTCTCCGAAGACGGCGACGGGACCGGGGAAGACGTACTCGGGGCGCCACCCGCTGAGCACCACCAGCTCCCAGATCACCAGGACCAGCACGATGGCCGAGATCATCGGCCAGGCGCGCGACCAGATCCTCGCGGCGACGCCGCGCTGCTCGCGGTGGGACAGCTCCAGCGCGTCCAGACCAGCGATCTGCTGTGAAATATCAACGCTCATTGTCAACCATCACTTCTCAGCGCCGGCGCCGACGGGCTGCTGCTGCGCCGGACGGGCGTGACGCAGCACCTCCTGGCGGAGCCTGTCGGTGATGCTCGCGGCCAGCTCGGCCACCTCGCCGGAGTCGGTGCGGCGGGGGCGCGGCAGCGTGACGGGGAACTCCTCGATCACCGTGCCGGGCCTGCTGCTCAGCAGCACCACCCGGTCGCCCAGGCGTACGGCCTCGCGCACGTTGTGGGTCACGAACAGGACGGACAGCTCGCGCTCCCGCCAAATGCGCTCCAACTCGTCATGGAGCAGGTCGCGGGTCATCGCGTCCAGCGCGCCGAACGGCTCGTCCATGAGCAGCACGTCGGCGTCCTGGGCCAGAGCCCTGGCGAGCGCGACGCGCTGGCGCATGCCGCCGGACAGCTCGTGCGGGCGCTTGGCGCCGAAGCCACCCAGGTGGACGATCTCCAGCAGTTCCTCCGCCCGGGCGCGGCGTTCCTTCTTCGTCGTGCTCCTGGCCGAGCTCTTCACCCGGAGCGCCAGCTCGATGTTGGCCGAGACCGTGAGCCAGGGGAACAGGGCGGGCTCCTGGAACATCATCGCGATGCGCCCGCCCCTGGTGTCGATCTCGCCCGCCGTGGGCCGGTCGAGCCCGGCGACCAGGTTGAGCATCGTGCTCTTGCCGCAGCCCGAGGCTCCGAGCAGGCAGACGAACTCGCCCTTGTCCACCGACAGCGTCACCCGGTCGAGGGCGAGGAGCTCCCGGCCGTACACCTTGGAAACCGCGTCCAGCCGGACCGCGGGCTCATGCCCGTCGGCCCGGCTGGGGCGCAGCTCCTGAATCGGAGCTGTCACTTCGACTCCTCACCCAGCGGCTCGCCGGCCCGTGACCGGGAGCGCCGCGTCGACTCTTCTGGGGTGTGGTGCTTGCTCACTTGTCGGACACCGCCTGCTGGCCCTTGGCGGCCAGCACCTCGTTGAGGATCGTGAGGTCGTAGATGCCGTTCAGGTCCACCGGGTCGAGCAGGCCGACCTGCTGGGCGTGCTCGGCGCTGGTCACCAGGGAGGAGGCGATCGGGTCGTTGGTGAAGGTGATGTTCTTGAACGCGCTGTCCAGCACCTCGGTCTTGAGGGGCTTGCCGGACAGGTCCTTCAGCTCCGCGTTGATCGCTTCCTTGGCGCCGGCCGGGTCGGACTGGATGTAGGCGTTGGACTCGACGTGCGCCTCGATCAGCTTCTTCACCAGGTCGGGGTGCTCCTTGAGGAACTGCTGCCTGACGATGAGGTGCGTGATCACGAACTGCTTGTTCGGCCAGAGGTCGGCCTCGGTGACGAGGATCTTGCCGCCGCTCTCCTGGATCAGGCGGCTCGCGAAGGGCTCGGGCACCCACGCGCCGTCGATGTCGCCGGTGGCAAAGGTCTGCAGGGTCTGCGAGTTGTCCTGGGGGACGATCGAGACGTCCCCGCCGCCCTTGGTGTCGGTCTTGAGGCCCTGGTCCTTGAGCCAGAAGCGCAGCGCGACGTCCTGCGTGTTGCCGAGCTGCGGCGTCGCGATCTTCTTGCCCTTGAGGTCGGCGGCGCTGTTGATGGTCGGCTTGACGATGAGGTAGACACCGCCCGACGCCGACCCGGCGACGATCTTGATCGCCTGGCCCTTGGACTTCGACCAGGCGTTGATCGCCGGGTTCGGCCCGATGTACGTCGCGTCGATCGCGTCGGAGAAGATCGCCTCGGTCGCGGCGGGGCCCGCGTTGAAGGTGGCGGTCTTCAGCGTCACGTTGCTGCCGAGCGCTTTCGCGAAGAACCCCTTCTTGACCCCGACCAGCGCCGTGGAGTGCGTGATGTTGGGGAAGAAGCCGAGGCGGACCTCGGTCTTGGCCGCGTCGCCGCCGCCGGAGGCGGATGTGCCGCCTCCGCCGCAGGCCGCCGCGAGGGCGGTCACGGCGACCGCGGCCAGTGCTGCCGCCATCCCCCGGAGCCTGCGAACCCTCATGGACTACTCCTTAATTCCTACTTAATAAGTCGGTTAGGTGTATAAGACGATATAGCGCTCTCCCTGTCAAGCCGTGGTGACGATGTGGGCACGCGTTGTTACCGGTTCGTGTCCCGTGGTACGACGCCCCCGCCATTCTTTATGTGGATATATGGCGTTATGTCTGTTTTGGGAGCGTCAGCCGACCGTGATCCGGTACGCGTGGCCGGTGCTCGCCTGGAACATGGCCGTGTCGCCGTCCACGGCGCAGGGCACGTGGGTGCGGCAGCCGCTCAGGAACGCGGGGTTGCGCAGCCGTACCTCGCCGTCGGTGCCGGAGACGACGCGCACTTCGACGACCTCGCCCTCCTGCCAGGTGGCGCCGACCGTGTGGCCGCCCCGGGCGCGCAGGCCGTCGAAGGAGCCGTACGGCCACGCGGACGGCAGCGCGGGGAGCACGTCGATCACGCCCGCGTGGCTCTGCAGGAGCATCTCGGCGATCCCCGCCGTGGTCCCGAGGTTGCCGTCGATCTGGAACGGGGGATGCGTGCTCCACAGGTTGGGCAGGGTGCCGTGCCTGAGCTGCTCGCCGAGCAGGTGGTGCGCCCGGTCGCCGTCGAGCAGGCGGGCCCAGAGATTGATCTTCCAGGCCCTGCTCCAGCCGGGCCCGCCGTCGCCGCGATGGTCGAGCGTGACCCGCGCGGCCTCGCCGTACTCGGTGCACGGACGGATGCGGCGGCCGGGGTGGAGCGCGAAGAGATGGGAGACGTGCCGGTGCGTGTCCTCCGGGTCGTCCCAGTCCTCCCGCCACTCCTGGAGCTGCCCGAACGATCCGATCCGCAGGCCCTCGTCCAGCTCGCCGAGCGCCTTGAGTACCCGGTAGCCCGGATCGACGCCGAGGTAGTCCGCGGCCTCGACGGTGTTCGCCAGCAGGTCCCACACGATCTGCTGCGACACCGCGGCGCCGGCTGAGAACGGCCCGTGCTCGGGCGAGTGGCTGGGGGAGACGACGAGCCCGCGCTCCTCGGTCAGGTAGTCGACCCAGAAGCCGGCCGTCGCACTGAGCAGGGGATACGCGTGGTCGCGCAGGTAGCGGACGTCACCGCTGAACAGGTAGCGCTCGTAGACGTGCTGGGCGAGCCAGGCGCTCGCTTCGGGGAACCAGAAGGACGTCGGCCAGTCGTGCACTCCGGTGAACCCGAACGGGTTGGTGTTCTGGTGGACCACCCAGCCGGACGCGCCGAACATGGTCCTGGCGGTGATCCCGCCTGGAGCGCGCAGCCCGTCGACGAAGCGCAGCAGCGGCGGTACGCACTCGCCCAGCGCGGTGACCTCGGCCGGCCAGTAGTTCATCTGGAGGTTGATGTTGGTGTGCCAGTCGCCGTCCCACGGGGGCGTGGTGCTGTCGTTCCACAGGCCCTGGAGGTTGGCCGGCAGCGGCGAGTCCGACCGGGATGAGGCGATCAGCAGGTAGCGGCCGTAGGCGAACAGCAGCGTTTCGAGCGCCCGGTCACGGGGGCCGCCGTCGCCGTACGCCGCGATCGCCTGGTCCGTCGGCACGGTCTCCTGCGTCGCGGTCGTGAAATATCCGCCTATGTCGAGCTGGACGCGGTCGAAGAGGTCCCGGTGGTCGGCGACATGCTCGGCACGCAGCTCGGCGTAGCTCCGGGCGCACGCGAGGTCGACGCGCGAGGTGACCGTCACGTGCGGGTCGTCTCCGCGATAGCCCGGGTGCGCGGCGGCGTAGTCGGTGCCCGCGGAGAAGACCACGGTCACGGCGTCGGCGCCGCGCACCGCCACCGCCCCGCCCTCGTCCGTGCGGTCGCCGCCCTCGGCCAGCACCCGGACCTGGCCCTCGAAACGGAGCCCGTTGTCTTCGAGCGCCCCCCTGAGCGTCAGGCGTCCTCCCTGCGCGCGCACCGGCGGGCAGACCGGGGCGGTGGCGGCCGGCCGCACCGTGAGGGACACCTGGCCGGGACGGTCGGCGGTGAGCCGTATGACGACCACCTGGGCCGGGTGGCTCGCGAAGTACTCGCGCGTGAAGCGGACCCCGCCCGCCGTGTAGCGCACCGACGCGATGGCCGTCGAGAGGTCGAGCTCGCGGCGGTAGCCGGAGACGTCGGCCGCCGTCCCGATGTCGAGGAGGAGGTCGCCGAAGGGCTGGTAGGCGCCGAAACCGGGGATGTGGCCGTCCATGCCGGCGAGGTTCCCGAGCACCTGGGCCGCCTCGCGGGGGTCCATCCGGCCGTCCTTGGCGATCCGCCGCCTGACCTCGTCCAGAGCGCCCGGGCGGGGGGAGGGCCAGTCGCCGAAGCCGTACCCGTGCTCGGCGTCCTTGGAGCCGGGCCCGCCGGTCCACAGGGTGCTCTCGTTGAGGGCGACGCGCTCGGTTCCGAGGCGTCCGAAGACCATCGCGCCGAGCCTGCCGTTGCCGATCGGCAGTGCCAGCCGTTCCCACGCGTCGTGCTCATCCGACTCGTCCGCGGGACGGTCGTACCACAGGGTCAGCATTTCTCCCCGATCAGCATGATGATCAAACTAAATCTTAACGGGGCGAATCAGAATTAGTTACAAGACGCGTTAAGTGTGGATTGTCCAACTTTGGGCGGGCAGGACGGCGGAACCGCGACACGGGGAGTGTCTCGCGGTTCCGCCGTCGTGCGGGCCGGTCAGCTCACCAGGTGACGGGAAGCTCGACGAAGCCGCCGGTCAGACGGCCGGTGCGGGTGCGCAGCCGGTGGAGGGGCTCGGCCAGCTCCAGCGTCGGGAACCTCTGGAGCAGGCTGCCGAACACCGCGCGCAGTTCGACCCGGGCGAGGTTCGCTCCGATGCAGTGATGCTGGGCGTACCCGAACGCGACATGAGGATCGCCGGCCTCGCGGCCGATGTCGAACACGTCCGGCTCGGCGAAGACGCTCTCGTCGCGGTTCGCCGCCGAGGTCAGGATCAGCACCGCCTCGCCGGCGCGGATCGTCACGTCTCCGGCCTCGATGTCCGCCTTGGCGTACCGCACGAGCCCGTGGTCGGACGGTGCCGCCATGCGCAGGACCTCCTCCACCACGGCGGGCGCGAGGGAGGGGTCGGCGGCCAGCGCGTCGCGCTGGGCCAGGTCGCTGAGCAGGAACACGACGCCGTAGTCGATGCGGTTGACCGTGGTCTCGTGCCCGGCGAACAGCAGGCCGGCTCCGAGGTCCGAGATCTCCTTGTCGTCGGCGTCCATGTTCGCCATGTCGGACAGGACGTCCTCGGCCGGGTGCCTGCGCTTCTCCATCACCAGCCCGTGGATGTAGTCGCTGAGCTCGTCCTTCGCCATGGTGGCCGCCGCCCGGTCGGTCATGTTCGTCATGCCGTCCGCCAGCGCGCGGAACCGGTCGCGGTCCTCGTACGGCACGCCGAGCAGCTCGCAGATGACGAGCACGGGGAGCGGGAAGGAGAAGTGCTCGTGCAGGTCGACCGGCGGCGCCTTTGCGGCCATGCGGTCGAGGAGGTCGTCCACCAGGTCCTGCACGTGGTCGGACAGGGCCTTCATCCGCCGGGCGGAGAACGCGGGGGCGAGGAGCTTGCGCATCCTCTCGTGCTCCTGCTTCTCGGTCGCGTAGTCACCTCTCGGACCGCCGAGGATCACCGAGCTGGAGATCTGCGGCGCCGAGTCGGGATCGGGGTGGGAGCGGCCGAGCCGGTCGTCGGCGAGCATCCGGCGTACGTCTTCGTAACCCGTGACGAGCCAGGCCTCGTCGCCCGCCTGGGTGCGCACCCGGCTGATCGGCGACTGTTCGCGCAGCTCGCGGTATGTCGTTGGCACGTCCAGCTGGTCGCGTCGCGGGAACGGCAGCTGGGGGAGATCGGACACGATGGGCGCCCCTCTCGTCGGTTCGCATCCCCATTCGCCCCCTTTGCGAATGGGGTCATCTCGACCGTCGCACTAGAGGGTCGTTCTCGCAATGCCGATTGTCAAGAATTGTCATGCCGAGCAGTGAGGCGAAGTGAAGAGCTTTACCCGCTTTTATGTGATTTAAGGGTATTTATGCTGGTCACCGGAGGTCACCAGTCCGCCGCGCCCGCGAAGGACGTCGGGGATGGACGGTAGCCGAGCCGCTCCCGCGCGGCCGTGATGTCCAGCGTGCGCTCCACGGCCAGATGGCCCACCGCGTACCGGGTCAGACGGGGCGGTTCGGGGCGTCTCAGCAGGCGGAACGCGGCCTCCACGACGGCCGCAGGGGGCGTCACCAGGGCGGCGGGGAGATAGGCCGGCCGTGCGTCGACCCCCCTCTCCGTGAGGATCCAGCGGAGCGCGTCGTCGAGAACGACCGGCTCGGCGTCGGCGACGTTGAAGACACCCGTGGCGACCGGGCCCTCGGCGGCCAGCAGGCAGGCCTGCGCGAGATTGCTCACGGAGGTCAGGCTGATTCGCTGACGTCCGTCGCCGACCGCCCACAGGCGCCGTCCGCGCACCGCGCCGAGCACCCGGGGAAGCAGCGTCGTGTCACCCCTGCCGTACACGGCGTGCGGCCTGAGTATCACCGCCGTGTCGCGCACCACGTGCTCGGCCAGCGCCTTGGACGCCCCGTAGGCGTTGACGTACCGCCTGGCCGGGCACTGGTCCTCGCGTGCCATCACGGTCGGCCGGAACGGGTCGTACACGCTCGCGGTGCTGACGTGCACGAACCGGGCACCGGGGAAGGCCCGCCGGACCTGCGTCGTACCGCCCAGGTTGACCTCGATGATCTTGCGCTTGGGTCCCCAGTCGGTCACGCTGCCCGCGCAGTGGATCACCGCGTCCACCTCGGGCAGGTCGCCGGGCACCGGCCCGGTGATGTCCCACGAACGGTAGGACACGGCACGCCGGCCGTCAGTACCCACGAGGCCGTCAGTGCCGTCAGGCGCGACAGGGGTGTAGAGGCCGGTTCCCGGGCGGCGGCCGAAGGCGTGCACCTGCCAGCCCCGCGCCGCCGCAGCGCGGCACACCGCGCCCCCGACGAACCCGGACGCGCCCGTCACCGCCACCCTCATCGCGAAGCCCTCAATCGCGAAGCCCTCATGGCTAGGGCACGCGTCACGAAGACACTCATCGCGACGTCCCCATCGCGGCGAGGGTGGCGCGGAGACGCGCGCGGTCGAGCTTGTCCGTACGGCCGCCGCGCGGGAACGTCTCGACGACCTCGATCCGGTCGGGAAGCGCGCCCACGTCCACGATCCGCGGAAGGCTCCTGCGCAGCCGTGCCAGATCGAAGCCCTGGTCGGCGAGCACGGCCAGCACGACCTCCTCGTCGCCGGTCTCCGCGTCGGGGATGCCGATGACGGCGGCCTCGGCCACACCGGGAAGCGCGGCCACGGCCGGTTCGTACAGCCCGGGGTAGATGTTCACCCCGTCCCGAAGGATCATGTCCTTCTTGCGGCCCAGCAGGACCAGGCGGCCGTGCTCGTCCAGGCGGGCGAGGTCTCCCGTGGCGACCTCCGCCAGCGGCGGCTCGCCGAGGTACCCCCGGGCGAGCTGGGGCCCCGAGACGAACAGCTCGCCGTCGTCGCCGATGCGGACGGTCACGCCGGGCAGCGGTGCGCCCAGCAGGTCCCCTTCCTGGACGGCCAGTTTCTCCTCCGCCGAGGCGAGGGCGATCGGCAGGGCCTCGGTCATCGCGTACACGGACCAGATCTCGGCCCGGGGCGCGGCGGCGCGTGCCCGTCGCAGGACGGCGGGTGGGGAGGGGGCCGTACCCAGGAGGAGACATCGCAGCGTGTCCGGGAGCGTGGGCGTCTCACGGAGGATCGTGTCCAGTCTTACGGGCACGCAGAAGGCGTGGGTGGCCTCGCGCGCGGCCAGCTCCTCGGCGAACGGGCGGGATCCGGGCAGTGACCAGGTGGCGCCCGCCATCAGGGCCGGGAGGCCCAGCATGAGCTGGTCGGTGTGGACGACGTCGCCCGGAGACAGCGGGATCGCCCCGCGGAGCAGGGCCGAGCCTTCGGCCAGCGATCCACGGGTGTGGACGACCCCGCGCGGCCGTCCGGTCGTTCCCGAGGTGAACGCGACCACGGCCGGCTGGGCCGTCCTCGCGCCTTCCCCGGCCTTCCCTGTGACCGGCGGACGCCCGCGGGCCTTCCCGGCGGGTCCGGAGAGAGGCGTCCCCTGGTCCGGCGACGCCGGGGTCCCCCCAGGTCGCAGGGTGCGCAGCCGTACGGCTCCCCGGGGGACGCCCGGCAGCCAGGGACCCGCGTACAGGTGGCGCACCGGACGGCCGGGCAGCGGATCGCGCAGGTGCGGGAGGACCAGGCCGCGACGCCGGGCCACCGCGCGCAGCGGCCCGCTCAGGGCGTAGACCAGCGAGTCGGCGACCACCCAGGCGGGCTCCGTCAGGGCGATCCGGGCGGCGGCGACGTCGGGCGCGAGGCCGGGATCGGCGAGGACGAGCATCCCTCCGGCGGCGACGGCCCCGAGGGCCAGCGTGACGGCGTCGGGGCCGGGCCGTACCGCGAAGAGCACTCCGTCGCCCGGCCGCAGGCCCGTCATGGCTCCCGCGACGGCCTCGACGCGGCGGCGCAGCTCCCCGTACGTCAGCTCCCGGCCGCGCCCGTCGATGACCGCGACGCGTCGCGGCTCGCGCTCGGCGGCGTCCAGGACCCCGGTGATGACGTCACCCATCCGCTTCCGAACCCTTCCGCGCTTTTGATCCCTCTCCGGCCCGGGTCGGATCGCGCCGTGCTCCGGAAGTTATCCACAGGTGTGCATAAGTGGGGATGAGAACTCCTCGGGCCGCGCTGCGCCGTACGACGCGGACGTCATGGGACAGCACGACCCCGGCCACGGCGCGGATCTCGGCCAGCGCCAACGGGTACCCGATGCAGAAGTGCGGTCCGGCGCCGAACCACAGCCGCCGCAGCTCGGGAGGGTGCTTCGCGGAAAGGTCGAAGGGGCCGTACGCACGGGCGCAGTTGTGCGTCGCGATCACGATGCGGTCGCCCGGACGCACGGCCACCCCGCCGACGCGCGCCGGGGCGGCCACCGAGCGCAGCATCACCGGGGTAGGGGTGGTGACCCGCATGGCCTCCTCGATCGCCCGGTCCAGCTCGCCGGTGCCCTCCACCCGCGGCCCGGTGCCGTGCAGCAGCGCGACGACGGGGCCCTCGACCCGCGACCCGGTGTCGTGCAGCAGCGCGACCAGCCTCGGGACGAACGTGGCCACCGTCTCGGTGCCGGTCAGGAAGAACGCCCCCGCCGCCCCGCGCGCCTCGGCGGCGGACAGCCCGAGCGCCCGCATGCGGCCCATGACCGTGGACTCGTCACCTCTCTCGTACGCCGCCACGGCGATGTCGCCGATCCGGTCGAGGACCTGGCGGGCGGCCGCGATCTGCCGCTCGGAGAGCCGGCGGGAGCGCAGCGACACCATGGACACGATGCGCTCGCCGTCGGCGAACAGCGACCTGGCGTTTTCGGGGGCCACCTCGCCCATGCCGATCAACCGGCAGATCACCGCGCCCGCCATCAGCCGCATCTCGTCCACGAGGTCGACCGTCTCGCCGCGCGCCAGCCGTGCCGAGAGGCCGGCCAGCGGGGCCTCCAGCACGCCGGACACCAGCGAGGCGACCTGTGCCGGGGTGAACAGGGGCGCCAGCTTGCGCCGCAGCGCTGCGTGGGCCTCGCCTTCCATGTTGAGCAGCACGGACGGCCCGAGCACGGGGGTCCAGAGGTCGCCGGGCGAGCCGGGGCCGTCCTTGCGGAAGCGCTCGTCCATGAGTACCTCGCGGGCGGTGGCGGCGTCGTTGACCACCACTCCGACGCCGGGCACCCGTACGACCGGGCCGAGCCGGGCGAGCAGCCGCATCAGCGGGTACACGACCGGATGGGCGGCCAGGTAGAGCCGGGTCTCGTGGCGCGCGGTCATCGGACGTCGACGACGTCGGGACGGTAGTGATGGTCGGCGTACCAGGCCAGCGTGCCCGCCAGCCCGTACGCGCGTAGCCGACGCACCGAGCCGTAGACGACCACGTCCCGGCGCGAGCCGTACGCCGGGGTCAGCTTGCGCACCCGGTTGACCAGGGCGCGGTCCTCGTGGACCTCCTCGATCGCCGTGCGCGGGAACCCGCCCGCCCGCTCGTACAGCGCGGAGGTGATCCCGACGGTGGCACCGGGCATCATGACGTACGGCCCGAGGTAGGCGGGGTCGCGGTTGCCCGGCCTGAAGCGCCCGAACGCCGCCGCGACGCCGACGACGAACGGGATGAGCCGGCGCTCCCACATCTTGAGCCGGAACTCGTCCGTACGCGGGCGGAGCCGGCCGCCGACCATCTCAAGGCCGTCGCCGAAGCCCCGCTTCATTCCCCGCACCCAGTCGCGGCGTGGCACGCAGTCGGCGTCCGTCCTGGCGAGGTGGGTGGCCCCGCGGGCGATGGCATGCCGCATCCCGGTGTCGGAGGCGGCGCCCGTGCCCTTGCGCGCCTCCTGGACGAC
Organism: Sphaerisporangium viridialbum; assembly: GCF_049674955.1. Lineage (GTDB taxonomy): Bacteria > Actinomycetota > Actinomycetes > Streptosporangiales > Streptosporangiaceae > Sphaerisporangium > Sphaerisporangium viridialbum. The sequence goes on from NZ_CP187232.1 coordinate 124,107, forward strand.
CTCGATCTTCATGGGCGACGACGTCGCGTAGGACCGCACGACGTCGGCGGTGCCGTCCGTGCTCATGTTGTCGACGACCACCAGCGTGAAGCCGGGGTCGTCCTGCGCGTCCAGGGCGCGCAGCGTCGCCTCGATGCCCCTGGCCTCGTTGTAGGCGGGGACGATCACCCACAGGTCCATGCCGGCGCCCGTCACAGGTCCGCGAACAGCACGCCGAGGCTGATGCCGCCACCCAGGCCGAGCAGGGCGACCCGGTCGCCGGGCCCGGCGCCTCCGGCGACCAGTTGGAGGGGAAGGGTCGCCGAGGCGCAGTTGCCGTGCTCGGGCAGCGTCACGACCAGGCGGTCCTCGGGGATGCCGAGGATCCGCGTCAGCGCCTCAAGGTAGGGCAGGGCCACCTGGTGCACGGCCACGAGCGCGAAGTCGTCCCAGGTCAGGCGGGTGCGCTTGAGGGCGTCCAGGAAGATGTCCGGACCGATCAGCTCGAAGGCCTCCCTCAGCCGCCGCCCGTCGCCGCGGAAGTAGGAGTACTCGGGGTCGCGCGGGTGGGCGGAGCCGCCGCCGGGGAGGGTGCCGATCGCCCATGCCGTGGAATCCGCCGAGAAGTCGCGATAGAAGATGCCACGTTCCAGGTCGGCGGTGACCAGCACCGCGGCCCCCGCGTCCGAGAGCGTGTAGCCCGCGAAGGCGTCCACGAACTGCGCGCGGTCGGCCACCCGCCAGCGGACGGCGCGGGACGGCACCTCGCCCGTGCAGACCAGCACCTTGCGGTGGCCGCCGGTGCGCACGAGCGCCTCGGCGACCTGGATGCCGTTGAGCAGGCTGTTGCAGGCATTCTTGACGTCGAACACCGGGCACGACACGCCCAGCTTCGCGGCGACGATGTGCGCGGTCGCGGGCTCGACCATGTCCTGCGACGCGGACGCGAAGATGAGCAGGTCGGCGTCGCCGTGGTCCAGCTTCCGCGCGGCCGCCACCGCGAGGTCGGAGGCCTGCTGGTCGTCCGCCGCGACATGTCGTCGCGCGATGCCCGTCATGCGCTCGATGACGCCGTGGTAGGGGACGTAGCCCTCGATCCGCGCCTCCACCTCGCCACTGGTCAGAGTGCGTTCGGGCAAGTACGTCGCGACGCCCGAGATACGGGCCTTCATCGCGCCCCTCCGTTTATGTAAAAGAATCTCCCCCGCAGTCGGCAATATACCGAAATCTGTTTCGCCATTCCTCGAATTCCAGGCGGGCCCTTGCCGTTGCCGTGGGGGCATGCTTCAGTGATCTCGGCTTTTCGGCGGTTCTAACTGCCTAAATCATGAAAAATCAAGCGCGAGGCGATGGAGACAGATGGCCAAGGCCGAGCGTCCAGGAGGACATCTGTGACCGAACCACCCGCTGAGCAGGTCTCCGGCGTCCGGCGGAGACCTGTGCTGGTCCGTGCGTTGACGGGCTCTCCCGGCGCGTTGCTTCTCGGCGCCACGGCGGTCACGGGATCGCTGACCCTGTACGCCTTCAGCGCGCCCGGCGGTTACTTCCTGGAGATGGTGGCCGCGATGGCGGCCACCTATGTGCTCGGGATCGTCTGGATTCCCCGCTTCGTGGTCGCGGCGCTGCGGCGGGACGGCCGGCCGGGGCTCCGCCGGCACTGGGCCAGGTGGATCGCGGTGCCGATCGCCGGGGCGCTGGTCGCGGGTCTTGTCGTGCTCGACATGCCGTTCCGGGCCCGGTTCGCGTTCTCCGAGCCGCATTTCACGCGGCTCGCCCAGGCGGTGGCTTCGGGAACGGAGCCCGGGCTGCGGGATTCGAGGTGGGTCGGGCTGTTCCCGGTCGACAACGTGCAGCGTTTGGGGGGAGGAATCCTGTTCGACATCGAGGGCACCGGCTTCCTCGACGGTTACGGGATCGCCTGGAGTCCCAAAGGCGAGCCCGGGCCGGGCGAGGACGGCTACGACCGCGTCCGGTACGAGCACCTCGAAGGGCCCTGGTACACGTTCATGGAGCCGTGGTGAGCCGCATGAAGATCTTCCGCGCGCCGGGATTCTGGGTGACCCTCACGGTGCCGCTCGTCTTCGTGATCCCGCTGGTGCCCTTGAAGGCGGGGTTGCTGGTGCTGCCGCTGGTGACGATGACCGCCGCCGTCGTCGCCGCGTACGGCGCACTGGCTCGCGACGCGGCGACGGTGGAGGCGGACGCGGCGGAGGATGCTAGCTCGCCGGGATGAGGTCGAGGCTCACGGCGAGGATGACGACGGCGCCGAGGATCACCCGGTAGACGATGAACGGTGTGAAGCGGTGCGTGCTGATGTACCGCAGGAACCAGGCGATGGCCGCGTACCCGACGGCGAACGACACGATGGTGGCGAGAATCGTCGGTCCCCAGTCGGGCGCCTGGTCGTCGCCGATCTTGAACAGCTCCAGCACGCCCGACATCAGCACGGCCGGGATGGCCAGCAGGAAGGAGTACTCCGCGGCCTCCTCGCGCCGGTAGCCGAGCAGGAGGCCGGCGCCGGTCGTACCGCCGGACCGGGAGACGCCGGGGATGAGGGCCAGCGCCTGGGCCAGGCCGTACGTCAGGGCGTGCGGCAGGTTGAGGTTCTTGTTCAGGGTCAGCTCGTTGCGGGCCATGCGGTCGGCGAGGGCGAGCAGCAGGCCGAAGACGATCAGGCAGGCGCCGATCAGGCGCAGGTCGCGCACGGTCGTCTCGATCTGGTCCTTGAACGCGAGGCCGAGCACGCCGATGGGGATGCTGCCCGCGATGACGTACCACCCCATGCGCGCGGCCGGCTCCTGCCGCAGGCCGGGGGTCCACAGCGAGCGCGTCCAGGTGGAGACGATGTCCCAGATGCGCTTGCGGAAGTAGATCAGGACGGCGGTCTCGGTGCCCAGCTGGATGACGGCGGTGAAGGCGGCACCCGGGTCCCTCCAGCCGAAGAAGGCGGAGACCACTCTGATGTGCGCGCTGGAGGAGACGGGCAGGAACTCCGTCAGCCCTTGCACCAGACCGAGCACGAACGCCTCGAACCAGCCGATCAATGAACGCACCTTCCGGGGGAGGGCCGCGTGGGCGCGGTGCGACCAGGCCGCGCGGCCGCGTTGGCGGGGACCAGGCGAGGCTAGCCGAAATCGGGCATCACGGTACTAGGCCGAACGGCCGATCCGTCATCAGAGGCACACGGGGAGATCCCCGCATCGGACGGGAAGGGCTGATGCCCACGGCGGAGGGCTCAGGCGGGGGTCAGGGAGCCGGTCAGCTCACGGGCCAGCTCGTGCATGCCGCACTGGCGGACGCCGTCGATCATCATGCGGAGGTCTCTGGTGACCCGGGTGGAGTGCACGCCTTCGGCCAGCATGACCGCGCGCCGCGCCTGCTCGGTGCCGGTGTCGCGGTCGCCTTCGCGGATGCGGAGCACCGCGAGGCGGGTGAGGCAGCGCAGCCCGGTGCGGGTGCGGCTCTCGCCGAGCCTGTCGAGGGCCGAGGCCAGCCGCTCGCGCGCTCGCTCGTCGTCGCCGAGCTGGAACAGCGCCAGCCCCAGCGCGCTGTCGTGGTGGCCGGGGGAGACCGTGATGTGGCGTGCCCAGTCGGGTGCCACCGCCGGCTCCTCGCGAGCCAGCGCCTCCTCGGCCAGGCCGATGTGCCGCAGCCCGCCCGGCCGGTCGCCCGCCGCGGCGCAGTGGCGGGCGGCCACGGCGTGGACGTTGGCGCGCTCGGCGCTGGAGATGCGCTCGTCCCCGAGCGCGAGGCGGAGGATCTCGACGCCGTCGCGCGGCCTGCCCATGTCGGCGAAGGCGACGGACAGATCGAGCATGGTGTGCGCCCGCAGGTCGCGGTCGGCGCCGCGCGCCGCCGAGTCGAGCGCGAAGGTGAGGAGCCTCGCCGCCCGCTCCATCTGGCCCTGGTCGTACGTCGCCCAGCCCACGCGGTCGGCGAGCAGCCCGATGGCCGAACAGAGCCGCTCGCGCGTGGGCTCGGACATGGGGCGGTCTTGTAACTTCACCGCCCACTCGAGGGATCCGCGGGCCATCGCGATCGCCGCGGTGCCCCCGCGGGCGAGGTCCATGCGCATGTAGAGGTCGGCGGCGGCCTCGACGGCCTGCACCTCGGGTAACCCCACCTGGGCCGGAGCCTCGGTGCCAAGACCTTCGAGCAGACGGGTCAAGGGCTCACCCGTGGCGACCCCCACGGACGCCGCCGCGATGACTGAGAGTAGGCCTCGCCGCTTCATGTCATCGACGGTACCCACTTCGGGGGGGCGGACATCGGGCATTCCCGTTGCGGCAAAAGGAACAGTGACCGTGCCTAAGGCGATCTCGTAATGCCGTATTAACGTGGGGGTGACCTCGCGGTCACCCCGCTCGACCCGGCTGAGGTGACCTGCGGAAACCCCCGATATCAGCGCGAGCTGCCCCAAGCTGAGGCCCGCACGCTGGCGGGCGGCGCGCAGATCCTCGCCGATGGTCATGGTCACTCCACGTGTTGCGGCAATGACGGTGCGGCACCATGGCAACGGTGACACCGAGTCATCGGCCCTTCACACTGACCGTAGCGCGGAAGTAACTCGCGCAGACCGATGACGCCATAACTGGCTGACCCAAAAGGGCGTTTGACGTGCCTTGTGGGTCTTTTGAGATTCGGAAACCGAGGTCCGGTCAGTGCGCGAGCCCACAGCCTTTCCCGTCAGCCGGTATGCCGGCCCACTTCCGCCGTTATCCGGGCACCGTCAGCAGGAGGCACGATGAACCCCGCTCAGCTGGACGCGTCCGGGTGGATGGTCTTCCGGTCGGACACCGGCCGCTTCTGGGCCACCCGGCTGCGGTTCGACGACGAGGTCGAGGCCGCGGGAGTGTGGCGGACGGTGGACGCCGACGACGAGACCACCCTCGCCGAGCTGATCGCCGAGCAGGAGCAGCGCGCCCGGTCGGCGTCCTGAGGATCCTTCCCCGCGGACGCCGACGGCTTCGAGCGGAGTCAGACGTCGACGCGGGTCTCGGGGTGGCCGGTGAGCTCCCAGTGGGTGTGGTAGACGCCCTGGCGGTCGACCCTGCGGTAGGTGTGGGCGCCGAAGTAGTCGCGTTGCGCCTGGATCAGGGCCGCGGGGAGCCGCTCGGCGCGCAGCGCGTCGTAGTACGCGAGCGAGCTGGAGAAGCCGGGGGCGGGGATGCCCCGCCTGATAGCGGCGACGACCACGTCGCGCCACCCGTCCTGGGCCTGCCCCATCTCGGCCGCGAAGTGGACGTCGGACAGCAGCGTGGGGGCGTTCGGGTCCGCCTCGTAGGCCGCGCGGATGCGGTCGAGGAAGCGGGCCCGGATGATGCAGCCGCCACGCCAGATGGTGGCCATCGCGCCGAGGTCGATGTTCCAGCCGTACTCCGCGCTGCCAGCCTGGATCTCGTTGAAGCCCTGCGCGTAGGCGACGACCTTCGAGGCGTACAGCGCCTGCTCCACGTCGTCGGCGAAGGAGGACTCCAGGCCGCCGCCGGTGGGACCGGGCAGGATGCGCGCCGCCTTCCGCATTTCGACGTGGCCGGAGAGGGAACGGGCGAAGACCGCCTCGGCGATGCCGGTGACCGGCACTCCGAGGTCGAGGGCCGCCTGCACGGTCCACCGGCCGGTGCCCTTCTGCTCCGCCTGGTCGAGCACCACGTCGACGAACGGCTTGCCCGTGGTGGGGTCCATGTGCGAGAGCACCTCGGCGGTGATCTCGATGAGGTACGACTCCAGCCGTCCCCTGTTCCAGGTGCGGAACGCCTCCGCGATCTCGGCGGGCGACATGCGCACGCCCTTGCGGAGCAGGTCGTAGGCCTCGGCGATGAGCTGCATGTCGGCGTACTCGATGCCGTTGTGCACCATTTTCACGAAATGTCCGGCGCCGTCGGGGCCGACGTACGTGCAGCACGGCACGCCGTCCACCTTGGCCGCGATGTCCTCCAGGATCGGGCCCAGCGACTTGTACGCCTCGCGCGAGCCGCCGGGCATGATGCTCGGGCCTTCGAGCGCGCCCTGCTCGCCACCCGAGATGCCGACCCCGACGAAGTGGATGCCGAGCTCCTTGAGCGCCTTCTCGCGGCGCCGGGTGTCGGCGAAGTGGGCGTTGCCGCCGTCGACCATGATGTCGCCGGGTTCGAGCAGGGGCGCGAACTCCTCGATCACCGCGTCGGTCGACTGGCCCGCCTTCACCATGATCACCATCTTGCGCGGCCGTGCCAGCGAGGCCACGAAGGCCTCGGGCGTCTCCGCCGGGATGAAGTCGCCCTCGTTGCCGAACTCCTCGATCAGCGCCTTGGTCTTCGCGTTCGTCCGGTTGTGCACGGCGACCGGGTATCCGTGCCTGGCGAAGTTGCGCGCGAGATTGCGGCCCATGACCCCGAGCCCCGTTACGCCGATGACCGCCTGCTGTGCCATGTCCGATCACTCTCCTTCTGATCTAGCAATACGCCGTGGATGGCCGCCGGGTTCGATGGACGGCGGGACGAGCACGCTGCGGTGTGGCAACGTCGCTCTCGTGGCCTCGCCGGCTCACGCGGCCATCCGGCCGCGTCAGTTCTGGAGGAGCCGGCCGATCGGTGTCTCGTCCACGTGGTACAGAAGGTCCCGGCAGTCCTTGTACACGGCCTCGGCTCCCGCCTCCAGAAGGGATCCGGTGTCGATGCCGCCCGACCGGAGGGCGACGCATCCGACCTTCGCCGCGCGGGCGGCCAGCGCGTCCCACACGCTGTCACCCACCATGATCGCATTATTGGGGGGCAGGCCCGACTTGTCGAGCGCCTGGCGTACCGGCTCGGGGTGGGGCTTGGACTTGTCGACGTCGCCCGAGTGCACGAGGGCCGAGACGGCGTCCTGCCCTCCGGTGATGCCTATCAGGCGCTCGGCCTCGTCCTTCGGGGCGCTGGTCGCGACCACCACGAGCAGGCCGCGATCGGAGAGTGCCTGCAGCAGCTCGCCCGCCCCCGGCACCGGCCGCACCTCGTCGATGCGCGGCTTGTACAGCTCCGCGTGCGTGTCGGAGATCGCCTGGGCCTCCTCGTCCGACACGTCGGGGAGCAGGTAGTCGATCAGGTCCCGATCGGCCCGGCCGATGGCTCCATGGATGTCCACCATGAGGACGTCGCGGCCCTGCCGCCTGAAGCCCTCCCACCACGCGGTCACGTGCAGATAGTTCGTGTCGACCAGGGTGCCGTCTATATCGAAGATCACTCCGCGTCGCATAGTTCACCGTCCCTGTGATGCCCGGACACTCGCCCCGTTCCCCCATGCCGCTCTGGGGATCCCGCCGATCCGCCGGCGGGATCACCCCACAACAGAGAGCAAGTGACACATGTCCGGATCCGTACCCCGGCGGGGACGGATGCAACAAGCATCCCCAGCCGGTGGAAAAGCGATGGCGAGCGGTGTCACTCGGCGGAGCAGGAGTCCTGCGTCGCGTCGATGCCCTTGAGCTCCTCCTCGGAGACGGGGGCGGCCTTCAGGCCCTTCCAGTCGTCGCCGATCACGAGCAGCAGCCTGGTCGTCGTGACGTTCTTGACCGGGGCGTTGCGCGAGACCACGAGGTCGCCGGCCAGCGTCGGCACCCGGCTCTGCCCGTCAGGGGCGTACCCGATCGTCGTCTTGGGGTACGGCTTGCGCTTCGTGTCGCCGACCTTCACGACGGTGTAGCCGCGCTGCTCCAGGGCGGCGGCGACCTGGGTGCCGAGGCCGCCGCGGGTGGTGCCGTTCTGCACCGAGATCTCGATCTTGGACTTCGCCACCTTGCCCTGGCGGCCCGTCTTGATGTGCGAGCCCTGGATCTTCGTGTCGGTCGCCACGAGCTGGAAGAGCCTCTTGGCCTGCGGCTGCACCCACTCGACCCGTCCGGGCTGGGTGAGGGAGTAGCGCCACGGCGTGGTGACGAAGCGGATGTCCCCGGCGGCCAGGCTCTGCGCGCTCGTCGCCAGGTCCGTCATGACGCCCACGGTGAGCCCGGGGTCGGTCGTGATGGACTTGGTGGCCGCGTCGAGGAAGCTGAACAGCTTGGCGGGGTCTCTCAGTGTGGCCCCGCTCATCGCCTTCTTGATCATCGAGGCGATGAACATCTGCTGACGCTGGATGCGGCCGATGTCCGAGCCGTCGCCGAGGCTGTAGCGGGCGCGGACGTACCCGAGCGCCTGCTCGCCCTTGACGGTCTGCTTGCCGGCGGGCAGTCGCAGCATCGCCTTCTTGTCGTCGATCGCCTTCGGCACGCAGATGTCGACGCCGCCGAGGGCGTTCACCATGCTCTTGAAGCCGGTGAAGTCCACCTTGGCGTAGTGGTCGATGTGGATGCCGGTGAGCGACTCGATCGTCTTGTAGGTGCAGCTGATGCCGCCGAAGTTGAACGACTCGTTGATCATGCCGACGTGGGCGCGCTGTCCCGGCAGGCCGTTCTTGGGCGCGCAGCTGGGCAGCTGGACCAGCGAGTCACGCGGGAAGCTGATGAGCAGGGCGTTGTCGTGGTTGGGGGACACGTGGGCCAGGATGATCGTGTCGGTGCGCTCGCCGACCTCCCTGTGGCCGTACTTCACGTTGGCGCCCGCGCGCGTGTCGGAGCCCACGATCAGGACGTTCAGGGCCTTGCTCAGCTTGGCCGGGCGCGTGCCCAGGTCCTTGGTGTCGAGGTCGATGTGCTTGATGTTGCCGCTCAGCTTGGTGTACGCGCCGACCAGCGTTGCGCCACCCGCCACGGAAACGCCCGTGACCGCCGCGACCAGGCACCACAGCCACGCGATCCAGGGCCGCTTCGCCCTGACGGGCGGTCTGCCCGCGGACTCGTCCACGGGCTGGTCAGGGCGCACATCGACAAGCCCGCCGTTCATTGTCCCCACGGAATGGCCAGGGCTGGTGGCCCTAGGCCACGCGCCGACTTCCAGGCACCGGATCCACGCGCCCGGCGAACCGCGAGCCAGTCTAGCGATGCCGGTGATATTTGTGGCCCCCTGTCGCGGTATTCGCAGGAAGTCATCATTTTTCCTATTGCATCGCGCGTATCAGCGGTAAGTCGGCTCGCCGGCCGCGCGGGCGAGGCGGCGCCCCACCCGCTGGGCCGGTTTCTCGACATAGCGGTAGCTCAGCGCCGCGCAGGCGATCACGGTCGCGAAGAAGACGGCCTCCCAGGCCAGCCGCGTCGCGAGCGGGATCCCCGAGGGATCGTTGGTCACCCTCCTGATGACCTGCAGGACCAGGGGGTGCAGGAGGTAGATGGAGTAGCTCGCCAGGCCGAGCCACACCAGCACGGGCGAGACGGCGCGGTGGCGAAGGGCGAGCCCGGCGGCGAAGGTCAGCCAGGCCGCGACGACGGCGGCCGACCAGCTCCACTTGAACGCCTGCTGCCCGGCCTCCGACATGCCCCACCCCGGCCCGAGCCACACCGCCGCCGCGACCGACAGGACGGGCACGAGGCCGAGCAGCCAGCGCGAATGCGCCCACACGGCGGGTGAGCGCTCGATGCGGTAGATGGCGGTCCCGCCGAACATCGTCGCCAGGATGATGAGGCTCTGCCACGCGCCCACCCTGCTGTTGAGGGTGAGGAGCACCAGGGCGAGGACCGCGATGACCGCGGCCCCGTGGAGCCGTACGTCGCGCTTCGCGCTGAGGACGGCGGCGATCCCGCCGAGGAGCACGACGGCCGCGATCCCCACCACGCTTCCCCCCATGGCGTGGGTCAGCCACCCGGCCGGTACGAGCGCGCCGGCGACCAGCGCGCAAACGGCGAACGTCAGCGAGGTCCCCGTGCTCGCCCGGTGCACGCCGAACACGAACATCGCGGTGACCAGGAGGTAGAACGCCATCTCGTAGGAGAGGGTCCAGAAGACGTTGACGACGCTGGGCATCTGGAGCAGGTCCTGCAGCATCGTCACGTGCGCCAGCGTGGCGCTCCACGGCTGCCCGGAGGTCTGCGCCGGGAGGGTGGAGTAGACGCCGACGAGGCCGAAGACGGTGCCGATCACCGCCGCCAGCGCCCACAGCGGGTAGAGGCGGAAGAACCGGGTGATCCAGAAACCGCGCACGCTGCCGCGCCGTTCCAGCGAGACCGGGATGACATAGCCGCTGACCAGGAAGAACACCAGCACGCCGTACTGCCCGAAGTCGAACCACGGGCTGATCGAGCCGCGGATCTCCGGTAGCAGGGGGTCCAGCGAGTGCTCGAAGACGACGATCAGCGCCGCGACCCCACGCAGAGCGTCCAGCCACGATTGTCGGCCGCCTTGCGACGACGGTGACGAGGCCGGTGAGGGTGACGAGCGGGTCGCAACATGCATTTGTCCAGTGCTGCCCCGGATGTCCGTGCCCTTAACCACCGAGTCACGGTATTAGTCGAATCTGGATGAAAGATGACAATTGCCGCACTGGACGCTGAAGGGATCTAGCTCGTGGACTCCTGGCTGGCGTGGTGGAGGAGGCCCGTGAGGACGTCGTCCAGGGTGACGACCCCGGCCACCGCGCCGCCGTCGTCCACGATCGCGGCGAGCTGGGCGCGCCGCTTGCGCATGGTCGCGAGCACGTCGGCCAGGGTGGCCTTGCGGTGGACGTGCGGCAGGGCGCGGGCGGGTAAGGGCTCGTGCGCCGCGTGCCCGTTGAGGGCGTCGAGGACGTGGAGGTAACCGGACAGCTCGCCCGGGCCGTCACCGCGTACGGGGAAGCGCGAGTGGCCGTAGCGCCCGGCGTTCTCCTGCAGCTCGGCCGCGCGGGTCGTGGCGGGCAGGCTGACGACCTCGCCGATCGGCACCATGACCGACTCCACGGGACGGGCGTGCAGGGCGAGGGTCGCGATCATGCGGTCGTGCTCGTCCTGTTCCAGCAGCCGGTGCCTGCGCGACTCCTGGATGAGGGCGGGCATCTCGTCCGAGGTGTAGACCGAGCGGATCTCCTCGGTCGGCGGGATCCGCAGCACCCACAGGACGGCCGCGGCGATCGCGTTGATCCCGACGAGCAGCGGGCGGGTGGCGCGGGCGGCGAAGCGCAGGGGCGGCACGAGCCACAGCGCGGCCTGGTCGGGGCTGGAGAGGGACAGGTTCTTCGGCACCATCTCGCCGATGATCACGTGCGCGGACACGACGAGGAACAGGGCGAAGGCGAAGGCGGTCGGATGGACCAGGCCCTCGGGGAGGCCGAGGGCCGAGAACAGCGGCTCCAGGGCGTGGGCGATGACCGGCTCGCCGACGGCTCCGAGCGCGAGCGAGGCGAGGGTCACGCCGAGCTGCGCCGCGGCGAGCATCAGGGGGACGGCGTCCATGGCCGCGAGCACCGCCCTGGCCTTTCGGGAGCCCTCCTTGGCCAGCGGCTCGATCTGCGTGCGGCGGGCGGAGATCAGCGCGAACTCCGCGCCGACGAAGAACCCGTTCACCGCGAGCAGGAGCACGATGGCGAGGAAGTCCAGCAGGCTCATCTGCTCCTCCGGGGCGCGGACGGATCATCGGTGGAGGTCAAGGCGTCTGCTCCTCGCCGTTCGGTGCGGTGAGCGTGATGAGCTCGATCCGGTGGCGGCGCATGGCGTCGACCCTGAGGGTCCAGCCGTCCACGACCACGCTGTCCCCGGCGTCGGGTATGCGGCCGAGACGGCTGATCAGCAATCCGGCGAGGGTCTCGTACGGCCCCTCGGGCATCTGGAAGCCGGTGCGCTCCTCGGCCTCGTGGGCGCGCAGGAGCGCGGGCACGACCACGGACGCGCCGGCGGCGAGGAGCGCCGGCTCCGGCTCGGCCGAGCCCTCCTCGGGCAGGTCGTACTCGTCGGCGATGTCGCCGATCAGCTCCTCGGCCAGGTCCTCCACGGTGATGATGCCGGCGAAGCCGCCGTACTCGTCAACGACGACCGCCATCTCCTCCCTGGCGGCGAACAGGCGCTCCTGCAGGGTCGCGAGGTCGAGCGACTCGGGGACCAGGACGGGCGGACGCCGGATCTTCTCCACCCGGGTCTCCCCGCGCTCGGCCTCGGGCACCGCGAAGGCGTCCACCACGGAGGCGACGCCCACGATGTCGTCCAGCTCGCCGCCCGAGACGGGGAGCCGCAGGTGGCGCTCCCGCCTGGCCAGGGTGAGGAACTCGGCGACGGTGTTCCCGTCGGTCACGGTGACGCAGTCCATGCGGGGGGTCATCGCCTCGGCGGCGGTCATGTCGCCGAACCGCAGCGCGCGGCGCAGCATGGCCGCGGTGCCGGTCGGAAGGGTGCCGGCCTCGGCCGACAGGCTCATCAGCAGGCTCAGCTCGTCGGGGGACCTGGCGGAGGCCAGCTCGTCCTGCGGCTCGGCCCCGAGCGCCCGGACGATGGCGTTCGCGGTCGCGTTTGAGGCCTTGATCAGCGGTGAGAACACCGCGGAGAAGATCCGCTGAGGGGGCGTGGAGAGCCGGGCGACGGCCATCGGGCGCGACAGGGCGGCGTTCTTGGGGACCAGCTCGCCGAGCACCATCTGGCTCACCGTGGCGATGAGGAGGCCCAGCATCGCGGACACACTCTCTGTGGCCCCGTCCGGCAGGGCCGGGATCCGCTCGACGGCAGGGCGGAGCAGTCCGGCGATGGCGGGCTCGGCCATGACGCCGAGCAGGAGCGAGGTGATCGTGATGCCGAGCTGTGCCCCAGAGAGCTGGAACGACAGCCGCCGGATTGCCGCCTGGATGCCCTGGGCCCCGCGGTCGCCGGCGGAGGCCAGCCGCTGTACCTCGCTTCGCTCGACCGTGACCAGGGAGAACTCGGCCGCGACGAAGACGCCGTTCGCGATGACCAGGGCCAGCGCGCCCAGCAGAAAGACCAGATCGACGATCACGGTGTCGTCCTTCCGCGAAGCCCGCTATCTCAGTAGATCAGATCGTGCGACTTGTTCGGTTCTCCGCCGGAACCGTATCGGCCTGGCCCTTCCTGGGGGAATGCCGCTCCAGATACCCCTGAGACGACCGTCGAACCCCCGCCGGTGTCCAGGGCCACTTGACGCGCCAGGTACTGTAGGGGGGTATGGTTCCGGGATAAAAGGGCAGGCCGCGATTGGCGCCCGCGACCCGGGGTCGCGCACTATTGGAGGCGAGCGGGAGGAGACGCCATGACGTCCGTCACCACGAGGCCGTCCGCCGGGGGCGGCCAGATCGAGCTGGCCATCGGCGGCATGACGTGTGCCTCGTGCGCCTCCCGCATCGAACGCAGGCTCAACAAGCTCGACGGCGTGACCGCCACGGTCAACTACGCCACCGAGAAGGCCAAGGTCGTCTACGACGGCGAGGTGCGGCCGGAAGATCTGGTCGCCGAGGTCCAGAAGGCGGGGTACTCCGCGGAGCTGCCGAGCGTCGAGCCTCCGGCCGAAGACCGCGACGAACTGGCCCCGCTGCGGCAGCGGCTGATCGTGTCGATCCTGCTGTCGGTTCCCGTGATCGCGATGGCGATGATCCCGGCGCTGCAGTTCGACAACTGGCAGTGGCTGTCGCTCACCCTCGCGGCCCCGGTCGTGGTGTACGGTGGCCTGCCGTTCCACCGGGCGGCGCTGACCAATCTGCGGCACGGCACGGCCACCATGGACACGCTGGTCTCGATGGGCACGCTCGCGGCCTTCGGCTGGTCGCTGTGGGCGCTCTTCTTCGGCACGGCCGGCATGCCGGGCATGCGGCACGGGTTCGAGTTCACGCTCGCCCGGGGGAACGGCGCGGGCGACATCTACTTCGAGGCCGCCGCGGGGGTGGTCACCTTCATCCTGGCAGGCCGCTACTTCGAGGCCAGGTCCAAGCGCAGGGCGGGGAGCGCGCTACGGGCGCTGCTGGAGATGGGCGCCAAGGAGGTCGCCGTCCTGCGTGACGGCCGCGAGCGGCGCATCCTGGTCGAGCTGCTGGCCGTGGGCGACACCTTCGTCGTACGGCCCGGCGAGAAGATCGCCACAGACGGGGTCGTGGAGGAGGGCGCCTCGGCGGTCGACGCCTCCATGCTCACCGGGGAGTCCGTCCCCGTCGAGGTACGGCCCGGCGACACCGTGACCGGCGCGACCGTCAACGCGGGGGGCCGCCTGGTCGTACGCGCCACCCGCGTCGGCGGCGACACGCGGCTCGCCCAGATGGCCAGGCTCGTCGAGGACGCGCAGAACGGCAAGGCCGAGGTCCAGCGGCTGGCCGACCGCGTCTCCGCCTTCTTCGTGCCCATCGTGATCGCGCTCTCGCTCGGCACCCTCGGGTTCTGGCTCGGCACGGGCAACGGCGCCGCGGCGGCCTTCACGGCGGCGGTGGCCGTGCTGATCATCGCCTGCCCGTGCGCGCTCGGCCTGGCCACGCCCACGGCGCTGATGGTCGGCACCGGGCGCGGGGCACAGCTCGGCATCCTGATCAAGGGGCCCGAGGTGCTGGAGTCGACCCGGCGGGTGGACACGATCGTGCTCGACAAGACGGGCACCGTGACCGCCGGCCAGATGACCCTGGTGGACGTCGTCACCGCGCCTGGGGTCGGCCGCGACGAGGTGCTGCGGCTCGCGGGAGCGCTGGAGGCCGCCTCCGAGCACCCGATCGCCCAGGCCGTGGCCAGGGCGGCGCTCGCCGGCCGGGAAGGGGACGGCGCGGGCCTCGCCTCGGTGGAGGGGTTCGCCAACATCGAGGGGCTCGGCGTGCGGGGGGTCGTCGACGGCCATGCCGTCCTGGTGGGCAGGCCGAAGCTGCTGGCCGAGCGGTCGCAGGGCCTTCCCGCCGATCTGGAGCGTGCCGTCGCCGAGGCGCGGGCGCGTGGCGAGACCGCCGTCGCCGTCGGCTGGGACGGGGAGGCGCGGGCCGTGCTGACCGTCGCCGACGTGGTCAAGCCGACCTCCGCCGAGGCGATCTCGCGGCTGAAGGAGCTCGGGCTGCGCCCCGTGCTGCTCACCGGGGACAACCAGGCCGTGGCGGAGACCGTCGCCGCCTCGGTCGGCGTGCCGGCCGAGGACGTGATCGCCGACGTGCTGCCCGCCGGGAAGGTCGACGTGGTCAAGCGCCTTCAGGCCGAGGGCCGGGTCGTCGCCATGGTGGGAGACGGCGTCAACGACGCGGCGGCGCTCGCCCAGGCCGACCTCGGCATGGCGATGGGCACCGGCACCGACGTGGCCATCGAGGCCTCCGACCTGACCCTGGTACGCGGGGACCTGCGGGTGGCGGCCGACGCGATCAGGCTCTCCCGCCGCACGCTCCGCACGATCAAGGGCAACCTGTTCTGGGCCTTCGCCTACAACGTGGCGGCCATCCCGCTGGCGGCGTCCGGGCTGCTGTCACCGATGATCGCGGGTGCCGCGATGGCGTTCTCTTCGGTCTTCGTGGTCAGCAACAGCCTCCGGCTGCGCCGCTTCACCCCGCTCGCCTGAGCCTCGCCCGCGCGTCCGCCCGTACCGATGGCCGGGTCGCGGACGCGCGGGCGGGTGCTCGCCGGACGGGTCAGGCGTTGTGGATCACCTGCTCGGGGGTGACGCGTACGGTGATGCGCTGCTCGTCCGCCGTCCTGAAGGGGTACGAGTCCGCGTCGAGGTACTTCTTGGCCAGCCCGTCGATGACGTCGTCGGCGCCCTCGAGCTCGAACCGCGCCTTGCCCGAGACGCTGACCAGGTGGAAGGCGTTGTCGGGGTCGAGCACGCTGACCGACACCCGGGGGTCCTCGCGCAGGTAGCGCTCCTTGGCCCGCCCGACGGCGGTGTTGAAGATGACGTCGTCTCCGTCGACGTCGACCCACACCACCGTGTTGTGCAGCGACCCGTCGGGACGGTGCGCCGTCACCCAGGCGTGCACGGGCCGGGCGATCAGCGCCTTGGCATCGTCGTTCAGCTTGCTCATCTATGTCTCCTCAGGTTTCGGCGGTTCGCCTCGAAACTGGCGAACACACCGGGACATCGGACCATTCCACTGCATGAGATCGGCGTCGGACGCGGCGAGGGTGCCGAAAGACGATGGCAAACATCGGGATGTGTCCTACTTTGCTCGGTAGGACCAAATCGTGGAGGTCTGATGGATCGTCTGGGCGGCTCCGAAGCGCAGGACAGCTCCGGCCGCCTCCGGAACAGGAGCACGTCGGCGAGCGTCGAGGAGTTCGCCTCGGCCCTGAACGACCTGGCCCTGGGCGGCGACGGCTGGCGCTCGATCCTGCGCAGGATCGCGGACGAGACCGGCAGGGCGGCCCGGCTGGTCGGGGTGCACGGCGGCGTCTTCCACGCCACCGACGGCGGCGACGCCACCATGAGTCCCGCTGAGGTGAGGCGCGCGTTCGCGGAACCGGACCCGGTGCGGGTCGTCTGCCCGGACGGGTGGGAGGCCCGCGCCCTCGCCGTGTGGGCGGGCCAGCGCCGCGTCGGGCTGCTGCTGCTGGCCGAGCCGCTGCCCGACCACCTGGTCCCGTACCTGCGGGCCGCCTCCACCGCCGTGGCGATCGAGGCCGTACGCCGGGACGCCTCGTCCGTGGCCAAGTCCGAGACCGCGAGCAGGCTCATCGACGAGCTGCGCTTCGGAGCGCTGCGGGGCACCGAGGAGGTGACGCGGACGGCGGCCAGGTTCGGGGTCCACCTCGACCAGCCTCACGCGGCCGCCGTCTTCGCCTACGACGGCTCCAACCGGCACACCTGGTCCACGGCCCTGTCCTGGCTGGAGATGCCGGTCCGGCAGAACGGCGCCGAGGGCTGGACGGTGCTCACCGGCGACATCCCCCGCGAAGTGAGCCGGATCCGCGACCGCCTGCAGGGCATGGTGGGAGAGGGCACCGTGCTCGCGGCCACGGGGCCTGTGGTGTCGGGTCCCGCGCAGACGCCCCGCTCCTTCAGGGACGCGGAGACCGTGCTCGGCCTGCTCAGAAGGCGTCCCGGCGAGACCGAGCTGCTGCACTCGTCGCTCGGGCTGGCACAGTTGCTGCTCGCCGTGCCGCCCGACCGGCTCCAGGCGTTCGTCGACCAGCAGTTGGGGCCGATCCTGGACCGTCCGGAGCTGGTCCTGACGCTCGACGCGTGGCTCTCTACCAGGGGCAGCCGGGCGGCGGTCGCGGACCTGCTGCACCTGCACCGCAACTCGGTGGGCTACCGGATCGGGCAGATCCGGCAGCTCCTCGGCGCCGACCCCCTGGACCCGACCATGGCGCACCACCTGCAGACCGCGCTCACCGCGCGCGAGTTGCTCCAGGTGTTCTCTGAGAACGATGGTGTCACGTGAAACATTGCGCACGAAAGGTTTCACGTGCAACATTCCCAGCCAGATCGGGCACGGGGCGGCCGATCTTTGGGCTGTGAGCACATGGAGGGCACGCGGACGCCGGACGTAGCGTCCGAGACGTCGCCCTCGAACGCCAAGCGCCTGGGAGGGAAGGCCCGGCACAGGATGCGGCCGAACCGGCGAGGATATGGCCACGCCGCTCGCGCCGGCGGGTACGAGGGGCCCGCCGACCAGGATTGGGGGAAGAACCAAAGAGGACCTGAAGACCCGACGGGCCTGGCGACCAGGCACTGAACGGCTCAAGGAGGCACTGGTGCTCGGCAAGAAGCTCACCGAGGCACGCTGGACGCACATCGCGCTGCCAAGCTGCGACCTCGACAAGGCCATCGAGTTCTACACGACCATGACCCCTCTCGTGGTGGTCTCGACCCACGAGGACAAGGACGGGCGCAACGCCTGGCTGTCCAACGACAAGCAGGCGGAGACGCCGTTCGTGCTCGTCCTCGTGGAGTTCGCCAAGGACAGAGGCACGCCGCAGCCCCAGCTCTCGCCGTTCGCCCATCTCGGCATGGAGGTGCCCCACCGCGAGGACGTGGACGAGATCGCCCGGCGTGCCCGGGAGCTGGGCTGCCTGCACTGGGACCCGATGGAGCTGCCGCCGCCGGTCGGCTACATCTGCGCCCTCAAGGATCCCGACGGGAACGTCGTCGAGATCTCCCACAACCAGAAGGTGTTCGAGGAGGTCCGCACCCTTTGGGGTCAGTGACCTCCCATAGGTGGTCGCCGTCGAGTGGACCGCCGGGCTCGGGCGCCGGATACCACGAACGGCGCACGCGCCTCGGGTGAACCGCTTCGCTGGCCCACAAATCATCCCGGATTTGTATTTCACGGATCTTTCACGCAGCGTCAAGCATCAGAGTGAACGTCACGTTCCACAGGCAGCACCGGGACGGCCGTTCCGAGGCATGGGAGAGGAAGCACCGTGCAGCACACCTCCACCATGGGAGCGTGGCACGCTCACACGGGTGCGGAGGAGGCGGGCGGGTTCGCGTTCCGTCCACGGGGTTCCACACCTTCGCGCCGGAGATCCACCCGCGGGGAGCCCGTGCGGGGATTCGCCGTCCGTGTTCACAGATCCGAGCCCCGTCACCGGTCCGGGGCCCGGATGAGTCACCGGTCAGGGGGCCGGACGATTCACTGGTCCGGGGGCCGGACGATGGGCCGATCGCTCCGCGCCTGTGACTCGTCACCGGGGGCCGGCCTCCCCTGTACCCCAGTCGGCAAGATCCGGAAATTTCTCCATAAGAGGTGATCGATACCGTGGTTCCGCCTACCACCGCGATCGCGGACGTCCTGCAACTGCGCGGGCAAACCGGCTGGCTCAGCCCGCCGCTGCGCCCCATCCACCGATCGCTGGGCCTGCTCGGCAGGGCCCGCACCGTACGGCTCGCGCCCGGGCCGGGAGACGACGGTCTCGCGGCCCTGCACTGCGTCATGGACGAGGATCTGGAGGGCCGGGTGGTCGTCGTCGCGGGCGCCCGGGCGGCGGCGGGAGCGGTGTGGGGCGAGATCCTCACCCGCGCGGCCCTCGCCCGCGGAGCGGCCGGCCTGCTGGTGGAGGGCGGGGTTCGCGACGTCAACGCGTTCCGCGACCTCGGCCTGCCCGTGTGGGCGCTGTACGAGGCCACCGCAGGGCCGGGACCCGAGGTGCACGTGGCGTCGGTCGGACGCCCGGTGGAGATCGCCGGTGTGATGGTGGACGAGAGCACCTCCATCGTCATGGACGGCGCAGGGGTGGTCGCACTTCCTTCCACGGACGTCTTCGCCGACTCCTACATGTACGCGGACGCCGAGGAGGACGTCGTCACGGCGCTGCGCGAGGGGGCCACGCTGGCCGAGGCGAACCGCTACAAGGAAGACATGGTGGCGAAGCTCCGCCGATCCCTGTAAACGCGGGCCGGGTCGCGGCGCGACAGCGGCGGAGGCCCCGTGGCATCCGGGGCTCCGCCGCTGTCGCGGTCGTCCTCTGGCCGGTCCGGCGCCGGCTCAGCCTCGCCGGTGTCCGGCGGGTGGAACCTGGAGCGGCGCGGGCGCTCGGCGGGCGTCAGCTCTTGAAGGCGTCCTTGACGTTCTTGGCGGCGTCCTTCACGCGCTCGCCGGCCTGCTTGACGTGGCCCTTGGCCTCGTCGGCCTCGCCCTCGGCGCGGAGCTCGTCGTCGCCGGTGGCGTCGCCCACACCCTTCTTGACCTTGCCCTTGAGCTGCTCGGCCTTGTTCGAGATCTTGTCGTCGGCGCCCATGATCTGTCCCCCTTCGGCAGTTGGTCTGTCCGATATTGCCCCTCTCCGGTGAGGAGGGCGGTAAACGCGATCCGGGCCTCACCGGTGCATCAAGATCTGCCATGGTCGAAACAAAAGGCCAGGTGGGGACGGGGTTGGGTGCTCGCGGGGCGGCGATCGCCTACGCCACGGTCGTGACCTGTTTCAGGAGGGTCAGGGGGATTCGCGTGGGAAAGATGATTCCCCTTGCGAAAGGCTCTCGCCCCGGCCGGAGAATGCGGAGATACTCGATCACAGGCGATCAACCGCGCACAGTGCGGTCCTGAGACGAGGAAGCAGGCGAATGACCTCTCCCCGGCGGCGCTCGGCCGTGTTCCTGCTCGTCGGCGTCGCGGCGTTCGCCGTGCTCGTTCTGGCGATGTGGTTCGGCGGAGGCTGGCCGAGGGAGGAGATCCCGGGCCTGCCCTCTCCGGGCGTGCTCACGACCTTGGGCCTTCCCGTCGTCAGGGTCGTCCACGACGTCTGCGCGGTCGCGACGGTGGGAACCCTGCTCTCGGCCGTCGCGCTGGCGGGTGACGCGGCCTCCCGGCGGGAGATCACCCACGCGGCCGGGAACTGGGCGCTCGCGTGGGCGGCCAGCGCGGCGGTCACGCAGATCCTCACCCTCTCGGACCTTCTGGGGCTCCCCGTCGGAGAGGCGCTGCAGTCGGGCTTCCTGTTCACCTTCAGCACGGAGGTCCCCCAGGGTCAGGCGTTCATGCTCGTGACGCTGCTCGCCCTGGTGATCGCCGGCGCCACGACGCTGCCGGTCGGCTTCTGGGGCCGGGGCGTGCTGCTCGCCATCGCCATCTTCGCGGTCCTGCCGCCCGCGTACGTCGGCCACTCCGCCTCGGCCGCGGATCACAACATCGCCGTTTCCAGCCTGATGCTGCACATCGCCGGAGTGACGGTCTGGGTGGGAGGCCTGTTCGGGATCGTCATCCACCTGCGCCGGTCGGACACGCTCGTCGCGGCCGTACGGAGGTTCAGCGCCCTGGCGCTCTGCTGTTTCGTCGCCGTCGGCGCCTCTGGGCTGGTCAACGCCTGGATCCGGCTCGGCTCGCCGGCTCAGCTCTGGCAGTCGCGCTACGGGCTGCTGGTGCTGGGCAAGCTCGTCGCGCTCGTGGCGCTGGGATGGTTCGGCCTGCGGCACCGCCGCACCACGATCGCGGCGCTGGAGGCCCCCGCCGCCGAGGGCACCCGGGCGGGTTCGCGGCCCTTCCTGCGGCTCGCCGCCGGTGAGGTCGGGGTGATGGCCTGCACGGTCGCGCTGGCGGTGGCCCTGTCGCGCACCCCGCCGCCGCGCGAGAGCGGGGCCCACAACCAGCACGAGCTGCTCGGCTACTCCCTGCCGCGGTTCAGCCCCTGGCGGCTCCTCACAGAGACGCGGCCCGATCCCCTGCTGATCCTCGCCGTGGTGGGCCTCGCGGTCGCCTACCTCGTCGGCGTGCGGCGGCTCACCCGGCGCGGCGAGGCCTGGCCGCCCGGCCGCACGGTCGCCGCGATGGCGGGCCTCCTCGTCCTGCTGTACGCCGCCGCCGGAGGCGTGTCCGCGTACGGACCCGCGATCTTCTCCATGCACGCGCTGCAGTACGCGCTCCTGGGCACCGTGGGCCCGGCCCTGCTGGCCCTCGGTGCTCCTCTGACGCCCTTCCAGGAGGCCGTGCCGCTCCTCAGGCAGGCGGGCGACGGCCCCGTGGCGGTCCGGCTGACCCAGCCGCTGGTCGCGCTCGCCGCCTACGCCGTGCCGTACCTGCTCCTCTACGTCACCGGCCTGTTCGAGCCCGCCCAGTCGAGCCTCGCGGTGCGCCTGGTCGCCGAGATCGTCGTGGTGGTGACGGGCATGTGGTTCTTCGTCGTCGCGCTGGGCCTCGATCCGCTGCCCAGGGCGATCAGCCCGGTGGTGCGCACCCGCATGCTCATGGGCGCGCTCGCCCTGCAGGCGTGGATGGCCCTGGTGTTCCTGGCGGGGCCGATCCAGGGGCAGGGCTGGTACGACATCCTGGCCATCCCGTGGGCTCCCGAGCGCGCCGCCGACCAGCGGGCCGGCGCCGCGCTCGGGGTCGGCCTGTCGGCCCTCACCATCGTGGCGCTGCTGGTGGTCATGGTGGTCTGGCGGCGCGGCGCCCGGCGCCGGGTGTCGGCCCAGGACATCTCGGCGCAGGAATCCGCCGCGCGGCCGTGAGTGTCCACCGGCACTGCCGCCCGGCCGTGAGTATCCACCGGCGCCGCCGCGCAGCCGTGAGTATCCACCGGCACTGCCGCGCGGCCGTGAGTATCCACAGGCGCCGCCGCGCGAACCTGACAAACCGTGCAGGCTGCCGCACTGTGGGCGTGGCTGTCCACAGGCGCCGACTGAGCGACCATGTCGGCACGTAGAGTGATCACATGGCGCCGCCACCGTTGCCGGGTCCTCTGGCCCACCTGGCCCCGCTGCTCGACCAGTACGGTTACCTGGTCGTCGGCGCGCTGGTCTTCCTTGAGGACTTCGGGGTCCCCGTCCCAGGGGAGACCATCCTGATCGCCGCTTCCGTGTACGCCGGGGCGGGGCAGCTCAACGTCGTGGCCGTCGCCACGATCGCCCTGGCCGCCGCCGTCATCGGCGACAACATCGGCTACCTCATCGGGCGCAGCGGCGGCCGCGCGCTGGTCCACCGCTACGGCCGCTACATCTTCCTTCCCGAGAAGCGGTTCGAGGCGGCCGAGGCGTTCTTCCACCGCCACGGCGCCCCGATCATCACCGTGGCCCGCTTCATCGACGGCCTGCGTCAGGTCAACGGCCTCGTCGCCGGCACCGCGGGCGTCGAGTGGCGCCGCTTCCTCACCTTCAACATCCTCGGCGCGCTCCTGTGGGTCGGCACCTGGACGACCGCGGGTTACCTCGCGGGCACCAACATCAACAAGATCTACGAAGAGCTGGTCCGCTACCAGACCTACCTGTTCTTCGCCGCGCTCGCCCTCGTCGTCCTCGTCATCGCCCGCCACGTGATCCGTCGCCGCCGTCGCGACCGGCCGGTGCGATGACCGGTCCGCACGAGCTCGCGCGGCGCCTCGGCACCGGCGACGCCGTGGTGATCGGCCTGGGCTCGATGATCGGCGCCGGGGTGTTCGTCGCGTTCGGCCCGGCGGCCGCGGCGGCCGGTTCGGGGCTGTTACCCGGCCTGGCGGTGGCGGCACTGGTCGCCTACTGCAACGCCACCTCCTCCGCGCGGCTCGCCGCCCGCTACCCCGCCTCCGGCGGCACCTACGTGTACGGCCGGGAGCGGCTGGGCGACTTCTGGGGATACCTCGCCGGCTGGGGTTTCGTGGTCGGCAAGACCGCGAGCTGCGCCGCCATGGCGCTGACCGTCGGGGCGTACGTCTGGCCGGGGCGCGAGCACCTGGTGGCGGTGGCGGCCGTGGCGGCGCTCACGGCGGTGAACTACGTGGGAGTGCACAAGGCCGCCTGGCTGACCCGGGCGATCGTCGCCGTCGTCCTCGTGGTGCTGGCGGTAGCGGTCGTGGCCTGCCTGGCGAGCGGCCGGGCCGACCTCTCGCGTGTGGTGCCGTCCGGCGCGATCACGGTGGGCGGGGTCTTACAGGCGGCCGGGCTGCTGTTCTTCGCCTTCGCGGGGTACGCCCGCATCGCCACGCTGGGCGAGGAGGTGCGGCACCCCGCGCGCACCATCCCTAGGGCCATCCCCCTCGCCCTCGGCATCACGCTGGTGGTGTACGCCGCCGTGGCCGTCGCCGTGCTGGCCGTGCTGGGCCCTGACCGGCTCGCCCACTCCGCCGCGCCGATCGCGGACGCCGTGCGTGCCGCGGGCGCGGCGCCCCTGGCGTCGCTCGTGCGGGCCGGAGCCGCCACGGCCGCCCTCGGGTCGCTGCTGGCGCTGGTCCTCGGCGTCTCCCGCACGGTGCTGGCGATGGCCAGGGACGGGCACCTCCCGCGCGTGCTGGACGCCGTGCATCCGCGCTTCCGCGTTCCCCACCGCGCCGAGCCGGCCGTCGGCGCGGTGGTCGCCCTGGTCGCCGCCACGGCCGACGTACGGGGCGCGATCGGCTTCTCGTCGTTCGGCGTGCTGGTCTACTACGCGATCGCCAACGCCTCGGCCCTGACCCTGTCCGCCGAGGAGGGCCGCCCGCTCCGCGCCGTCCCTCTCGCGGGGCTGGCGGGTTGCCTGCTGCTGGCCTTCAGCCTTCCGCTGTCCTCGACGGTCGCGGGCAGCGCCGTGCTGGCCGCCGGTGCGCTCGCCTGGGTCTTACGCAGGGCGGCTCGGCGTCGCTGACCTGCCGGCGGTCTCCGTCCCTCACCGACAGGGGCCGATCCGTGCCGACGGCTCGATGTGGAGCCGCCGGGGGTTCACTCGGACCCGGGGGTTCGGCCGGGCCAGGGGTTTGTGCGGACCGGGGCTTCGGCCGGACCGGGGCTTCGGCCGGACCGGGGCTTCGGCCGGACCGGGGCTTCGGCCGGACCGGGGCTTCGGCCGGGCCAGGGGTTTGTGCGGACCGGGGCTTCGCGCGGATCGCGGGGTTGCTCGGGGCGGGGGTTTGCTTAGAAGAGCCAGTCGAGGAGGCCGCCGTTCTTGGTCGGCGTCGGGCTCGGGGCGGGCGGGGGCGCCTCCGTGGTCGGCGGGGGCGTCGGCGACGGAGTCGGCGCGGTGGTCGGCTCGTCGTCCTCGATACGCGGGTCCTCCGGCTGCTGCGTACGGGTGCTGGACCTCGGCGTCGGCTGCGGCGAGTGGACCCGGGTGCGCGTCGGGGAGGGCCGGGTCGTGGGCTCCTGGGTGACCCGTGACTGGGAGATCGTCGGCGTCGGGGTGGGCGTCTCGCTGGGCGTCTCCGTCTCCTCGGGGGTGAGGGCCGGGTCGGTCGACGGATCGGCGCTGGGGTCGGCCACCGGCTCGTCGGTCAGCTCGGGGCCCTGCTGCCCGGCCGGAGCGCAGTCGGCGGCGGTCGAGCACGCCGCCTCGGGCTTCGAGCTCACCGAGGACGACACGATCCAGCCGCCCGCGACCGCGAGCACGACGATCGCGACCATGGCGAGGATGAGCCGCTTGTTCTGGCTGCCCTTCTCCTCCTCCTCTTCCTCGCCGGTCCACCCGGAGCCGAGGAAGCCCCGGCGCTCATCCCTGTCCGGGTCGTGCTCCCCGTCGCGGTCCCAGCCGTCGTCGTCCGGCCGGGCGTAGCCCTCGGGCCGCTCGTAGTCGTCGGATCCGTCGTACCCCTCGGGCCGCTCGTAGTCCTGGATCTGCGTGTGGTCCTGGGCCTGCGTGTGGTCCTGGGCCTGCGTGTGGTCCTGGGCCTGCGTGTGGTCCGGCCGCTCGAACTCCGGGGAGTCGTCGCTCTTGGGGGGAGAGGGTTCGTGCCCGGGCGTCCATCCGTCGGACAGGACGTCGCCGTCCGCGCGCTCCGGTTCGCGGTTCAACTCGATGCCCAAAGGACCGGTCTGCTTCAGAGGATCCTCTTCGAAGGATCTCGGGGTGCCATCGCGGTCCATGCCGAACCTCTCTGCTCAAAATCCTGGCCGCGCAACTTCTTAGCAGTTCCGACAGCGGCTTGTCCGGAAACTTCACAGTTTTCCCGAAGATTGGTAATCTTCCCATGAGTCACATCCGCCCCAGACCATGCC
Organism: Sphaerisporangium viridialbum; assembly: GCF_049674955.1. Taxonomy (GTDB): domain Bacteria; phylum Actinomycetota; class Actinomycetes; order Streptosporangiales; family Streptosporangiaceae; genus Sphaerisporangium; species Sphaerisporangium viridialbum. The sequence goes on from NZ_CP187232.1 coordinate 149,144, forward strand.
GGGGCGCGAAGCCGCAACGATCATTATGCGGTGCCTATTGAGCCGCTTGCCGGAAGATTTCCGGGCGCTCCCGTCCGGTCCGATCCCGCACCGGGGTAGAGGAATACTCGAACGGCACGTTCTTGGTCACTGAGAGAGCGCCGGCCTTTGGAGGACCGATGGAAAGCCCGCCAGCCCGTCCCGTGGCACCGACGGCATCCTCACGTCCCGACCTGTTCGTCGTGCCCAGCGCGTGCACGCTGCCGACCGCCGAGCAGCCGCTCCGGATCGCCGAGTTCGACGGGCTGTTCGCCTCCGCGCTACGCCGGGTCGACCGGCCGTCCCCGACGTGCCTGCGCCTTCACCTCGACGGCGCGGCCGAGGTGGAGCGCATCGCCAGAGACCTGGCGGCCAGGGAGTCCACGTGCTGCTCGTTCTTCGGCTTCACCTTCACCCGCGACGGCGAAGGACTGGTGCTGGATGTCGAGGTCCCGCCCGCTCAGGCGGCCGTGCTCGACGGCCTGGCGGCCCTGGCAGCCCCGTCGGCCCGCGACGGATCCTGACGCGGACGGCACGCCGGCGAGGCCCGGGCGATCAGTCCCGTGCCGAAGCCTGATGAGATCGGCTCGCGATGGAGGCCATGGTGATCGACGAGGAAAGGCCAGGGCGCGTGCTCGCCGGGCTGTGGGAGTTCTACCAGGCCGAACCCGCGTCCACCGCGCCGGAGGACCAGGGCGCGGAGGCGGCGCTGGCCCTGTTCCACGACGTGGCCTCGACGGTGCCCGCGTACAGGAGCTTCCTCGCCGAGCACGGCCTCGACCCCGCGACGGTCCGTACGACCGCTGACTTCGAGCGGGTGCCGTTGCTGGTCAAGGAGGCCTACCAGCGGCGGTACGCCCTGCCTGAGCTGTGCAGGGGCGGCCGGCTGGACGCGTGCGACATGGTGGCCGTGTCGTCGGGATCGTCCGGCACGCCGACCGTGTGGCCGCGGTCCGTGCTGGACGAGCGGCTGGTCGCGGCCCGCTTCGAGCAGGTCTTCCACGGGAGCTTCCGCGCCGACGAGCGGCGGACCCTGGCGGTGATCTGCTTCGCGCTGGGGAGCTGGGTGGGCGGCATGTACACGGCCGCGTGCTGCCGCCACCTGGCCGCCAAGGGGTACCCGATCACCGTCGCGACGCCGGGCAACGACGTCGACGAGATCCTGCGGGTGGTGGGCGAGCTCGGGCCGCACTTCGACCAGGTGGTGCTGCTGGGATACCCGCCGTTCGTGAAGAACGTCATCGACGCCGGGCTCGGCCGCGGCGTCGACTGGGCACGGTACGGCATCCGGCTCGTGCTCGCGGGCGAGGTGTTCAGCGAGCAGTGGCGTGATCTGGTGGGGCGGAGGGCCGGGATGACCGAGCCGTGCCACGACTCCGCCTCGCTCTACGGCACCGCCGACGCGGGGGTGCTGGGCAACGAGACGCCGCTCAGCATCCGCGTCCGCCGCTTCCTGGCCGGGAACCCCGACGCGGCGCGGGAGCTGTTCGGCGACTCGCGGCTTCCCACCCTGGTGCAGTACGACCCCGTGACCCGGTACTTCGAGACCCACGAGGGCACGCTGCTGTTCACCGGGGACAACGGCGTGCCGCTGGTCAGGTACCACATCGCCGACGAGGGCGGCATCGTGTCGTACGACCGGATGCTGGCGTTCTGCCGCAAGTACGACTTCGACCCGCTCGCCGAGCCCCGCGACGACGAGCCGGGAACGGCCGCGCCTCGTGGGGCGCCCGTGCTGCCCTTCGTGTACGTCTTCGGGCGGTCCCTCTTCACCGTCTCGTTCTTCGGGGCCAACATCTACCCCGAGAACGTCACCGTCGGCCTTGAACGTCCCGGTATCAGCGACCAGGTGACGGGGAAGTTCGTCCTCCGGGTCGAGGAGGACGAGGACCGCGACCGGCACCTCTCCGTCGTCGTGGAGCTGGCTCCCGGTGTGCCGCCCGACCCGGCCCTCGCATCCCTGCTGGCCGGTTCGATCAGGACCGAGCTTCTGCGCCTGAACAGCGAGTTCGCCCACTACGTGCCGGACGCCTACCAGACGCCGGCCGTCGAGCTACGGCGGGCGGGGGACCCGGAGTTCTTCCCGCCCGGGGTCAAGCACCGTTACACCCGCCCCGAATAGCCCTGCCGATCACTCCACGCGGCCTGCTGGGCGCGCAAAGAATGCTTTGCGGTTTCCGCGTGCTTGACGCCCGCCCGTGCGACGGCGCCGAACCTTGACTCGGGGTTTACAAGCGGCACTCCCAGAAGGCGTGCGGACGGTGGCGTCGACGGGCCGGTATACCGTCGAGACCGACATCGTCGTACGTTAGTCATGTGTGGTCACGTTGCGTGTGAAGGCGCAGGTGGCGGGCAGGGCCGAACGTCCCGCGGGGAGGCGTCGTAAGACCCTGTCGGGCGGGATCGGCCGTACCCGACTCTGGATGGAGATTCCCTGACAGGGAGGTTCACCATGCGATCCTTGGCCAGGTGGACGACAAGGTGTGTTCGCCGGTACCGGTTCGACCGCAACCCCCTGCGTCGGCGCTCTGACCGGATCGAGACCGTGGTCGTGCTCCTCACCTTGCTGGCCCTGCTGGCCGGGGTGTGGCCCGCCGTCCTGGCCGCCCGCGCCGTCTACCACCGGGGGGTCGTGGCCGAGCACGTCGAGCCCGGCCAGCGCAGCGCGGTCACGGCCGTCCTGCTGGAGGACGCGGCCAGCACGAGCGCGGTGTCCTCGCAGGGGGCCGTCCTCGGCATCAAGGCCAAGGCGCGGTGGTACATGCCCGACGGCCGGCTGCGCACCGCCGTGGTGACCGTGCCCGCGCACGCCAAGGCGGGGTCCTCGCTGGAGATGTGGATCGACTCCTCAGGCCGTCCGACGGCACCGCCGCGTACGCACTCGCAGACCGTGGCCGACACGGTGGTGGCGGGGTTCGGCGTCGAGACCGGGGTCGCGGGCCTGCTGTTCCTGAACCTCGCGATGGTCCGGTGGCTGCTGGACCGCCGCCGCTACGTGGACTGGGACAGGGCATGGATCTCCGCCCACGACCGTTGGCGGCGCCCGAGGCAGCCGTGACGAGGAGAAGGCCATGAACGGACACGTCCTCGTAGGTGTGGACGGCTCGCCGGCCGCGCTGGCCGCCGTACGGTGGGCCGCCGACGACGCCGTACGGCGCGACCGGGGCCTGCGCGTCGTGCACGTCACCGAGCCCTGGATGTTCGACCAGTCACTGGGCACGCCGCCCGGGTTCCAGGAGTCCCTGTCGGACCAGTCGAGGGGCGTGCTCGCCGAAGCCGCCAAGGCGGCCCGCGAGCGGGTCCCGGGGCTGGCGGTCGAGACGGCGTCGCTCACGGGCAGGGTGCGCGCCGAGCTGCTGAACGAGGCCCGAGACGCCGTCGAGCTGGTGGTCGGCACCAGGGGCCTGGGCGGATTCATGGGGCTGGTGCTCGGCTCGGTGTCGATGGGCGTCGCGGGGCACGCCGAATGCCCGGTCGTCGTGGCCGGCCACCCGCAGGACACCGTCCACGGGGAGGTCGCCGTGGGCCACGACGGGTCGCCGGAGTCCGAGGCCGCGCTGGAGTACGCCTTCGAGGAGGCCCACCTGCGGGGAGCCCGGCTGCGCGCCGTCTACGCGTGGCAGATGTCCGTCTACCTCCCGATGTTCGCCAGCTACACCCCTGACCTCGAAAGGGTCTACGACATGGGCAAGCGCGCGGCGAAGGAGCAGCTCGCCCCGTGGCATGAGAAGTATCCGCAGGTGGAGGTGCGAGACGCGATGGTACGCACCCACCCGGTCGAGGCACTGTCCGAGGCGTCGTCGCAGGCCGACCTGGTGGTGGTCGGTTCCAGAGGAAGGGGCGCCATCGGCTCCGCCGTCCTCGGCTCGGTCAGTCACGGCGTGCTCCACCACGCGTACTGCCCGGTCGCCGTCGTGCGAGCAGGCCACTCCCCTTCGGCACCCTACGGTGAGGGGAGCGATGGCGCGTGAAGCAGAGCGTGCGTCTCGGCCACGTGGCGGGCATCCCCGTGGGAGCCCACTGGTCCACGGTGATGATCGTCGTCCTGATCGGGGGAGTGCTGGCGACCACGGTGCTCCCGCAGGCGGTCGCGGGCCAGCCTCCCGCCCGGTACTGGATGGTCGCCGCCGCGGCGTCGATCCTGTTCCTCGGCTCGCTCCTGGCACACGAGCTCGCCCACGCGATCGTCGCCCGCCGCAGGGGGGTGCCGGTCAAGTCGATAACGCTGTGGCTGCTCGGCGGGGTGACGGAGTTCGCGGGGGAGACCAAGTCGCCGAAGGACGAGTTCCAGGTGTCGGTCGTGGGCCCGCTGGTGAGCCTCGCCCTGTCGGGCGTCTTCTACCTGGCGGTCGTGCTCCTCAACGGTCCCGCCCTGATCGTCGCGGCCGTACGGTGGCTCGCCCTGATGAACGGCGTGCTGGCCGTCTTCAACATGCTTCCCGGATCCCCTCTGGACGGGGGACGGGTGCTGCACGCGGCCCTGTGGCGCATGCACGGCGACCGGGTGCGCGCCGACCGTTCCGCGGCCAAGGCCGGGCAGGTGCTCGGCATGTCGCTGATCGCGCTGGGCGGCATGGAGCTCATCCTGCTCGGCTGGACCGGCGGGCTGTGGATGATGCTGATCGGCTGGTTCCTGGCCAGCGCCGCCCGGAGCGAGGGCCTGGTCAGGGCCGCCCACGAGGGACTCAAGGGCTGGCGGGTGCGCGACGTGATGACGACGTCGCCGGACGTGGCCCCGGCCTGGCAGGACATCGACGACTTCATCACGGTCGTGGCGCTGCGCTCGCACCAGACCGTCTTCCCCGTCGTGGACTTCGGCGGGCACTCGGCGGGCACCCTCTCCCTGGAGGCGCTCACGGCGATCCCTCCCGAGCAGCGCCAGGACAGGCGCATCGCGACGGTGGCGCGACCGCTGCCGCCCGACCACCTGCTCTCTCCCGATGACGACGCCGCCCGCATCCTGGAGCCGTCGGCGGGCACCGGCGAGCTGATGGCCGTGGTCGCCGAGGCCGGGCACGTCGTGGGCATGGTCACCACGGCCGACCTGACCCGGGCCCTCCAGCAGGCGGTGCTGCGCACGACCTCCTCCCGCCAGAACGCCGGACAGCCCGGCGACACCGAGCAGGACCATCCGGGCCAGCCCCTGCATGACCCGGGCGCCTGACCGTCACGGCCTCGCGCGGGACGTAAGAACTCGTGGCCTCTCCGGCCGGCGCTGGGGAAGGCCCCAGGCGTCAGTCCTCACGGCACCGGAGCAGCAGCATCGCCGCGTCGTCGTGCAGCGGCGCGTCGACATGGGCGACCAGGTCGAGCCGGAGCGCTTCGAGGGCCGCCTCGGGATCGTCGTCCTTCAGCAGGAAGGCGCGGTCGGTGAGCGGGTAGAAACGGCCCGCGCGGTCACGCGCCTCGATCACCCCGTCGGTGTACAGCAGGATCTGGTCGCCGGGGCCGAACGCGACCTGGTGCGGGTTGGGGCCCTCCACCTGGAGGACGGCGAGGCCGAGCGGCGGCGCGGTGTCCGCGGGCTCCGCCATCGTGATCTTGCCGTCGGCGTGCAGGATCAGCGGCGGCGGATGGCCGTAATTGAGCAAGGTGAGCTTGCCGCCGGGGTCGGCGTCGACCAGGATCGCCGTGACGAACTCCTCGCCGGACAGCCGCCGGTTGAGGGCCTTCTCCAGCCGCCCGCTGACGGCGCGCAGGTCGGGCTCGTCGTGGGCCGCCTCGCGGAACGCGCCGAGGACCAGCGCCGCCGTCTCGACCGCCTCCAGCCCCTTGCCCTGGACGTCGCCGACGATCGCGCGGACCCCGCTCGGACCCGTGACGACCTCGTAAAGGTCGCCGCCGATGCGCGCCTCGGCGTTCGCCGAGGTGTACGAGACGGCCGCCCGGAGATGGCCGGCCCGCCGGGGGGCCGGCCGGAGCAGCACCCGCTGCGCCACCTCGGCCACGGACCGCACGCTGGCCAGCTCACGCTCGCGCCGCTGCCGCCCGGCGGTGGCGAGGATGCTCGCCGCCGTGACCCCGGTGATCGAGACCAGGCTCATGTTGCTCTGCCGGTCGCCGAGGACGTCGTTGTACACGGCCAGCAGCAATGACAGGACCAGCGCGATGACGCCGATCAGCACAGTGCGGCGCACGCCGCCCACCAGGCTGGCGAACGCCGGGCCGACGGCCAGCAGGGGGAGGTAGCCAAGGTCGGGGCCGGTCACGACGTCCACGGCGGTCACGACGCCCAGCGAAGCGACGGGCAGCGACGCGATGAGCCACTGCGTTCTGCGACTGAACGGGGTCATAGGCACTCCGCAGCCGTGACGGTGGGTGCGCCACCTGGCTCGCTCGCCACAGGATGCCTCCGCGGAATGGGTCCATTTCGGTGGTATGCCGACCAGACTTCCCGGTGCTCGGCGGCCACTGTAACAAGGCGGAGAATCCACGAACAGCGCCGCGACCTTACGCGCCGGTCACAGCTATGAGCAGGACGACCACGGGCATCGGCGGTCGGAACGTGTCGTCGACTCGGGGGATCTCGCCGAGGACGGCACGCATGCGCGACCCGTTCATCACAAAGACCACCGACGACCGCGAAAGGGAATAATTTCGACCAGTCCCCACCTACGCGAGTAAGCACCTCGACGACCTCACAGCACGAACGAACTGGACGCTCTCAGCGCCTGAAAGCCGGACCGAGCCTGCCCGAGCACGATTCGAGCCGGGAGGTCTCTGAAGGCCTCATGAATCGAACCTTACTCTGGGATGGGCCAACTGGGACGGATTCGATATAGGTCTTCGACTTTCCCGCTCGTGGCCTAGCCGGTAAAACCCCTAATTATCCCAAAAGGCGAAATATTGTGATTAGGCGGGCGATTAAGGCGGCGTAGGGTCGGGTCACATCTCGGACCGCTGACGGGCGACCTGCTTGAGCTGGAGCTCGTCGAGAAGGTTCTGGGTCGCCGCGGCGATGACGTCCACGGCCCGTTCGAAGGCCTCCGCGTTGCGCGCGGACGGGGACCGAAACCCCGAGATCTTGCGCACATACTGGAGCGCGGCGGCCCGTACGTCGTCGTCGGTGACGTCGCTGGTGTAGGGCTCACGAAGGGTCTTGATACTCCGGCACATGACAGGACGGTACGTCATGCCGCCGGGACGCGCGCGCCCGTGGCGGCGGAGCCAGGGGTGACCCCAGCCGGCACGGGTTGATCGAGCGATGGGGGTGGCCGCGCGCCCGCGCGGGGCGGGCGCGTGACCACCCTCGGCCAGGTCAGGCGGCAGGACGTCCGTGGACGTCGGCGCCGGTGGGCCGGGCCGCGACGCGCGAGGCGAGCGGCGCCCGGGCGTCGGGACCGGGCAGGTCACGGCTGAACGCGTAGACCACGGCCGCCGTCGCGATGGCCCCGGTGTTCAGCGCCAGCGCCTTGTCGTTGATGTTGGCGAGCGTGTCGCACGCCTGGTGGTAACAGGAGTCGTAGGCCTTCCCCGCGGTGCCGCCGAAGAGCGCCTGCTCCGCGGGGGTCTTGATGCCCTCGGCGCCGGTGAACAGGCCACCGGCGGGAATCCCCGCGGCGATGAACGGGCCGTAGTCGGAGCGGCCGTCGAAGTCGGTGCCCACGTGGCCCTGGCGCAGGGTGTCGAAGTACTTCTCGAAGAGCTTCTCGATCTCGTCGGATCCGGCCGGGCCGGCGGGCGCGCCCGTGGCGTCGGAGTCGTCACCGTCGTAGATCTTCAGCGCGTAGTTCGGCGAGGCGACCATGTCGAAGTTGAGGTAGAGCTTCGTCCTGGCCTGCTCCTCGGCCGACAGGGTGGCCACGTAGTGCTCGGAGCCGAGCAGGCCGAGCTCCTCGCCGCTCCAGAAGGAGAAGCGCAGCTTGTTCCTCGTCGGGATCTTCGCGAGCTTGGTCGCGACCTCGAGGATCGCGGCGGTGCCCGAGCCGTTGTCGTTGATGCCGGGCCCGGCCGGGACGCTGTCGAGGTGGGCGCCCAGCTGGACCACCTTGCTCGCGTCGCCCCACTTGGAGTCGGCGACGACGTTCTGGGTGGTGCGGACCTCGCTGGTGGTGTCGGTCCTCAGCCGTACGACCGTGCCGGCCGGGCTGGACAGCTCCTCCCCTACGGCGAAGCTGGCGCCGACCACCGGGATCTTGACGGTGGGGGCGCCAAGGGTGCCCTGCAGCGTATCGGTGCGGCCTGATTGGCCCTCGTTGAAGATGATCGCCCCGGCCGCGCCCGCGGCCTGCGCGTTCTCCGCCTTCACCTGGAAGTTGCAGGTGCCGCGCTGCAGGAGGGCGATGTTCCCCGGCGTGAACCCGGCGAAGTCGCTCGCCTCGCAGCCGGAGGTCGAGCTCGGCGCCGGGGCCGGCGGCAGGGTCAGGTCGACGTTCTGCAGGGGCGCGGTGACGTCACCAGAGCCGGAGTAGGTCATGGTGGCGAACTCGCCCACCGCGCTCCCGTCGACCGGGGTCGGGGCGTAGACCTTCGGGTCTGGGGAGATCTGCTGCAGCAGGGCGGTGGCGTTCTGCTGGAAGTACGGGAACTCGAAGGGCTGGATCGTCACCTTGTAGCCGGCCTTCTTGAGCCGGTCGGCCACGTAGTCGCGGGAGGCGGCGAAGCCGGGGGTCCCGGCCGCCCGCGTGCCGCCGTTGGCGTCCGCGATCTGCTGCAACTTCTGCAGGTGCTGCTTCACTCCCGGCGCCGTGATCGTACGGGCCAGCTGGGCGGGGTCGGGATCGGCGCCGGCCGGTGTGGCCGCGACCAGGGGGAGTATCAGGGCGGTGGTCGCGGTGGCGATGCCCGCCCTCGTGCGGAGGGTGAAGCGCATTCAGCTTCTCCTTCGGATCCAATGGATGAGTCCCCGAATTGCTGCTGACCGCTGAACGTAGTCGGACTTGACCAATTCGTGAAGGGGTGAGGCGTCTTACGACGATATTTCGTGAAAAACCGCCAAATGATCGTTCGGCCGTGCGGAATGCCGCCGGGCCACAGCCTCGTCATGCCGTGCCCACACCGGGCAAAGTCCCAGCCAAGCGGCGTTACCGGGCATGTGGGGGAGGGGATGGGCCATACGTTCCTGACTCCACGGAGGCCGCTATGGCACAGAAGACTACCGTTGTCCCGGATGGCAAATCACCAGGTCAGACGGGTAAGGCCCGGCGTACCGCCGCGTCGGACGGCACAGGGGCCACCAAGGCCGGCAAGACGCAGCGGTCCGCCTCGAACGGCTCGCCACGCGGTCAGGCGGCGAAGGCCAGGGCCGCCGCCACCGGGAGCGCGGCCACCGCCTCGGTGTCCACCGCGCGGAGCAAGGCCTCGGAGGCCACCACGCGGAGCAGGAGCGAGAAGCAGCCGGCCGAGGGCAAGCCCGAGAAGGCGCGCAAGCCCTCCGCCGCCAGGGCCGAGAAGGCGCGGCAGACCTCCGCGGCCGAGGGCGAGAAGGCGCGGCGGTCCACCCCGTCGGCGCGTGCCGCGATCGCGCGGGCCGAGGCGCGGAAGCCGTCGGTCACCCTGCCGGTGGTCGGCAGGGTGACGCTGCCGCCGCCGAACCGGCTCGCCTTCTACGCGGCGCTGGGCGTGCTCACGGCCCTGGAGATCATCGAGTGGCCCATCGCGCTGGTCATCGGGGTCGGCCACTTCCTGGCCGAACAGCACGTCTCCCGCGCGCTCCAGGGAGTCGGGCAGGCCGCGGAGGCGGTGTAGCCACTGCGTGAAGGGGATCCTGGAACTCCGTTCGCGCCGTTCGCCGGTGAGTGGGGGTTGGAAACGTGGTCGCAGCGACCGGAGGGTGGCGCATGGGGAGATCGGCCATCTGCCGGTACATCGTGGCCGGTGCTCTCGCCGGAGCGGCGGGGACCACGGCCCTCTACGTGGTGACCTACCTCGACCAGGCGGTACGCGGCCGGCCGTCCAGCGGCCTGCCCGCCCAGACCGCCGGGAAGCTCGCGGGGATGACCGGGCTCGACCTTGGGGAAGGAGAGCAGGCCGAGAGCCGCAAGGAGGGGATCGGCGCCCTGCTCGGGCTCGCGACGGGTGTGGGGCTGGGCGCGGCCTACGGGGCGTTCCGCGTTCCGGTTCGCGAGGTGTACGTGCCGGTGGCGGGCGTCGGCGTCGCGCTCGCGGCGACCGTGGTGGCCAACGTGCCGATGACGGCACTCGGCCTGACCGACCCGCGTACGTGGGGTACGGCAGGCTGGCTTTCCGACCTGATCCCCCACCTGATCTACGGCCTGGTCACCGTGTACGCCTTCGAGATGATGGCCGGTCCGGGTGAGCCCCGGAAGAGGGGAACGGCCTGACCGCACCGCGCCGCTCGGCAGATCTCGTGCGCGGCCCCCGAGGAAGGGGGCCGCGCACGACGCCGTCCGCGACGGCGGCGGTTACTTGGTGCCGTCGGCCAGGTCGACCAGCGCGGTGGCGGTACGGAAGTACTTGTTGCGCCCCATATCGCCAACCGTGTTGATTCTGAAGGCCTCCTTGAGGAGCTTCGCGTCGCCTTCGCTGACCCCGGCCAGCGCGGACACGGGGGCCTTGACAAGCTCCGCGAGGCTCTTGTTCTCGTACTCTTTATCGAGCAGTTTGGACAAATCCGCAACAATTGCCATATATCCCCCAGTGATTGTGCCGCCCCGCTGGAGTGCCGGGCACTGGAGACCTTCCCTGCCGAAATGCATCACACGGACATCTGCCGACAAGAGCGGGTGGGCGTGCGTCAGGGAGCGGTGCAGGTGTAGGCGGACGGCAGTTGGGTGTTGCCGTCCGGGCGGCTCGCCTGGAAGCCGAAACTGGTGGAGGCGCTGGGCGCCAGCGACCCGTTGTGTGCGGCGTTCCGCGCGGTCACCGTCTGCCCGCTGGTGGTGAACGTCGCGTTCCAGGATCCGGTGATCGTGTGCCCGGCCGGGAGGGTGAAGGTCACCGTCCAGCCGTTGATGGCGGCGGGGCCGGTGTTGGTGACGGTTACCGGCTGGATGACGTAGCCGTTGCCCCACTGGGTCTGGGTGGTCGCGACGACCCCGCACCCGGTGGTGCCCCCGCCGCCTCCGCCGCTCGTCGTGGTGAACGTGACCAGGCCGGAGTTGCCGGAGAGGTTGCCCGCGCCGTCGCGGGCGCGCACGTACACCTGGTACTGCGTGCTGGGGGAGAGGCCGGTCAGCGTGATCGAGTTGGTGGCCGGCTGGCCGAGTTGCGGGTCGGTGGCGCCCTGCTCGCGGTAGACGTTGTACCCGGCCAGGCCGGATCCGCCGGAGTCGGTGGAGGCCGTCCACGACAGGGTGGCCCCGGTGGAGGTGATTCCTGACGCCACCGGGGTGCCGGGGGTGGTGGGCGGTGTGGTGTCGGGGGTGCCGCCGCCGGTGTAGACGGCCGCCTGCTTGGAGGTCTGTGCGATGCCGTTGGCGCCGTTGAAGATCCGCGTGCCCCACGACGTGAGGCTGCTCGCGCTGAAGTTGTTCACCATGTCGAGATAGGCCACGTCGCTGCTGTTGCCGCTCCACGACCAGCCGATGTAGCCGACGCCGCGCGTCTGCGCCTGCGCCATGATCGTGTCCTCGTCCGGGTTACCGTCGGAGTGGTTGAACCCGAACTCGCCGATGACCAGCGGGAGCCCGGCCGTCTGGAAGGTGTCCAGGTAGCTGTTGATCTTCGCCGCCGTGTCGAAGACGCCGTACATGTGGATCGAGAACACGGTGTTGTGCTGCGGGTCGGCGTTGAACACGCTCGCCGCGGTGTTCCGCATGGTGAAGGACCAGTCCTGTCCCCAGTTGGGCGCGTCGACCATGAGCAGGTGCTGGAACCCGGCGTTGCGCATCCGGGTGATCGCGCTGGTGGTGGCCTGGGTCCAGTTGGGGGTGACGCTGTTGTTGCCGAACGGCTCGTTGCCGATGTTGATGACGACGTAGTTCTCCTGGCCCGTCAGCGCGCTCTGGACGCTGATCCAGTAGCTGACCGCCGCGTCCAGGGTGACGGCGCCGCTCTGCTCGCCGTAGCCGGTGGTGTCGTGGTTCTCCAGCACGCAGATCAACCGGTTCGCCTTGCACTGCGCGACCACGTTGGCCACGTCGGCGGCGCTGTTGGCGGTCCACCGCCCGCCGCTCAGCACCACGCGCACCGTGTTGGCGCCGAGGGACTTGATGCCGGCCAGGGAGGACGTGGTCTGGCTCGGGTACCAGGCGTGCGGGTGGCTCACTCCCCGCATGACGAAGGCGCTGCCGCCGGACTCGACGATCTTCGTACCGCTCACGCGGAGTCCCACCGCCGCCTGCGCGGGCTGCACGGCGACGAGCATCGAGATCAGGAGTGCGAGCAGTGAGAGCACCGCCGCCTCGGCCATCCGTAGTCGCTTTCTCATGGGTCACCTTTCTCAGGGGGCATTAACCGGTTAAGTGATGTGGCGAGCGCCGGGGAACCGTCGGTTTGCGGGAGCGCGCCCATCGTCCGCGCATTCCACGGACATGTACAGCACGTGCCTTGGGCGCGGGCGGGCCGTACGAGCGGGGGCGGCACGAAGCGGGGCCGGCCGGCGCTCACGACATCGGAAGACGCGGCCGTCCCGGCGCGGGCGGAGCATCACAGGACCGGTCGGGCGCGGTGAATCCGCTGAAACTTTCAGCCGCCCGCGTGGGGCTCACCAGCGGTCCTGTCCCGGTGGGTGGGACTCCGCGGGGCTTCTATGACACGGGAAGCTCCATGTCATAGAAGCCCCGCCTTCTCGAACGGCCGAGCCCGGGACGGAGCTCAGTCGAGCAGGGCCGTGACCTTGCCGGCGCCCACGGTCAGCCCGCCCTCGCGGACCGCGAAGCCGAGCCCCGTCTCCAGGGCGACCGGCTTGCCCAGCTCGACCGTCACCTCGACCGTCTCGCCCGGCAGCGCCATCTCCCCCGCACGCAGGTCCACCCGTCCAGGGACGTCGGTGGTCCGAAGGTAGAACTGCGGCCGGTAGCCGGTCGCGACGGCCGTGCTCCTGCCGCCCTCCTCCTCGGTGAGCAGGTAGACGCGGGCGGCGAACCGCCGGTGCGCCGTCTGGCTGCCGGGGGCCGCCAGCACCTGGCCCCGCCGCACCTGCTCGCGCCGGACGCCACGCAGCAGCAGCGCGGCGTTGTCGCCTGCCTCGCCCCGCTCCATCGTCTTGCCGAAGGTCTCGACCCCGGTGACCACCGCGGTGAACCCGTCGCCCAGGCCCACGACCTGCACGGTGTCGCCGACCGCGACCGAGCCGCGCTCGATCGCCCCGGTGACCACGGTGCCGCGCCCGGTGACGGTGAGGACGTTCTCGACCGGCATCAGGAACGGCGCGTCGACGTAGCGCACCGGCACCGGGATGTGGTCGTCGACCGCCTGGAGCAGGGACTCGACCGACGCCACCCATTCGGGGTCGCCTTCGAGGGCCCGGAGCCCGGAGACCCTGACCACGGGCACGTCGTCGTAGCCGTGCTCGGCCAGGAGCTCCCGCAGCTCCAGCTCGACCAGGTCGGCCAGCTCGGGGTCGGCGCCGTCGGCCTTGTTGAGGGCGACGACGAGGTGCTCGACCCCGACCCGGCGCGCGAGCAGGGCGTGCTCGCGCGTCTGCGGCATGATGCCGTCGACCGCGGAGACCACCAGGATCGCCCCGTCGAGCTGCGCCGCCCCCGTGATCATGTTCTTCACGTAGTCGGCGTGCCCGGGCATGTCCACGTGGGCGTAGTGGCGCGAGGCCGTCTCGTACTCGACGTGGGAGATGTTGATGGTGATCCCCCTGGCGGCCTCCTCCGGGGTGCGGTCGATGCGGCTGAACGGCACGTACGTCGCGCCGCCCCGGTCGCTGAGCACCTTGGTGATCGCCGCGGTGAGCGTGGTCTTGCCGTGGTCGACGTGCCCCATCGTGCCGATGTTGAGGTGCGGCTTGCTGCGCACGTAAGCCTGCTTGGCCATGTTCCTTTCCTTTGACGCCTTGACGGGCAGTGACCCGCGAGCTCAGCCGACCCTTCCCCGCGGGGTCACTCAGGACGTCCGGGAAAGGGTCAGCGCTCCGCGCCGTCGAGCCGCTGTGCGGCAGGCGTCAGGGCACGCGCCCGCACGCCCGCGCTGGCGGGCGTCGAGAACAAGGCGTGCCGGAACATGTCCCCCATGCTCGGGTACGGCTCCGCCCGCTCGCAACGGGTTTTCCCAGCGCTGAGATCCTTCGACTTTTCACGGCGTATGAGACGATTCATAGCGTCATGCACGCCAATGTGCCCTTACGGCTCGCGCGGTCGGCGGTCTTCGCGGTCGTGTGCGTAACGCTCGCCGCCGCGGCGCACTGGTTCGCGGGCGGGGCCGGGCCCGCGCCGCAGGTGCTGCTGTCCGGCGGGCTAGCGGTCATGACGATCACGACGGTGCTGGCAGGGCGCGAACGCTCGCCCGCCACCGTGACCGGGCTCCTTCTCGCGGCTCAGGTCTTCATGCACCAGCTCCTCGGCCCGAGGAGCCCCCAGGGCCTGCCCTCCGTGCCGGGCCCGCATCACGATCACGGGACGGCCGTACTGCCGCAGGGGCACGGCTTGGGGGTGAACGCCGGCATGCTCCTCGCCCACCTCACCGCCACGCTGCTCACCGGATGGTGGCTGTCCCGTGGTGAGGCGGCCCTGTGGTCGGTCCTGCGCGGCGTCGGCGCGTACGCGGTGCGGCGCCTGGCCGTGCTCATGTGGCGGGACGCGACCCCGGTCCCCGGCGTGCCGCGGAGACGGGCGGAGGCCGCCGTCTCGCCGCCCGGTCGCGAGCGGGTGCTGCGACACGCGGTCGTCAGGCGCGGGCCCCCGGCTCTCGCGGTTCCCTGAGTCCGCGCGCGCATGCGGCCACCTGGTGGGCCCGCGCGCTTCCCGCGTACGGACAGGCGCATCCCGCGGGCCGCGCCTTCCGCGTGTCACCTTGGAGTTCCCAGTGAGATTCCCTGTCATCCGAGCGCTGCTGGCGCTCTGCCTGTCCGGTGTGTTCCTCGGACTGGCCGCCCCGCCCGCCCTGGCGCACGACAGTCTGAAGAGCAGTTCACCGGCGAAGGACTCGACCGTCTCGCGGCTCGACCAGATCGAGCTGGAGTTCAGCGCGCGCGTCAGCTTCCCTGTGGTGGTCCTGCACGACGCCGCCGGACGGCGCTTCGAGTCCGGGCCTCCGCGTACCGACGGCCCGAAGGTGTTCGAGAGCGTCGCCGGCCCGCTGCCGCCCGGCGGTTACGTCATCGCCTGGCGCATCGTCTCCTCCGACGGCCACCCCGTGGAGGGAGAGATCCCGTTCACCGTGGAGGGTTCGCAGGCGGGAGCGGCCGCGCCTTCGGCAACGGCGCGGCCGACCGGGGCGGCGGGCACCGTACCGGCAACGGCGCCCGACGGCACGGCGTCGCAGTCCGGTGTGCCCGTATGGGTCTGGGCGGGCCTCGGGCTGCTCGTGGTCGTCGGGGCGGCGCTCCTCCTCACCGGCCGCAGGACGCCCCGAACGGATGAGGAGACACCGGCGAAGCAGCCCGACCCGGACCCCACCCCCGAGCCGGACCGCGAGGGAGACTCGTGACGACGTCCTGCTGACCTGTTGGCGGTGCTCGCCGATGAACTGGGCGACGATCCGCTCAAGTAGCGCCATTCTCTCTTTAGCCCCGCTTGAGCGGATATCTCCGGAAAGGGCCGATCGATGGGATGGGCTTGGGTTGCCGGAGAGCCTGTCCTGAAGCGTGCGAGCGGTCCGGCGTAGGGATCGCGTCAATAATCGGCCTCGGGGCGTATGGAAGCCGTCAAGACCCGCCAAGTCCCTCAAATCCCGCGATTTGCTGACTGTGAAGACCGTCCGACCTGGGCGGTCGGAAGCATGTTCGTCCGGATTTGAGGAGTGGGGATGGCTGACGTCATCTTCGTCGCCCTGACGATCGCGATATTCGTGATCATCGGGTTCGTCGTCAAGGCGGTGGAGCGCCTGTGAGCGCTGTCAACGCCGCCGGACTGGTGGTCACAGCCGGTCTGGTGATCTTCATGGTCGCGGCCCTGCTGTTCCCGGAGCGCTTCTGATGTCGACCGCCGCCGCGGGGATCCTGTTCATCGGATCTCTCGTCCTCGCCCTGGTGCTGACGCATCGGCCGCTGGGCGACTACATGTACCGCGTCTACACCAGTGCGAGGCATCTGGCGCCGGAGCGGGTGATCTACCGGCTCGTCGGCGTCCAGCCGGACGCCGAGCAGCGGTGGAGCGCGTACGCCCGGAGCGTGCTGGCCTTCTCGGCCGTCTCCATCCTGTTCCTGTACGCGTTCCAGCGCCTGCAGGACAGGCTCTTCCTGAACCTCGGCTTCGCTCCCGTCCCTGACCACATCGCGTGGAACACCGCCGTCAGCTTCGTCACCAACACCAACTGGCAGGCGTACTCGGGCGAGTCCACGATGGGCCACCTGGTGCAGATGTCGGGCCTGGCCGTGCAGAACTTCGTGTCGGCCGCGGTGGGCATGGCCGTCGCGATGGCGCTGGTCCGCGGGTTCGCCCGCAAGCGGACCGAGAACCTCGGCAACTTCTGGGTCGACCTGGTGCGTGGCACGGTGCGCATCCTGCTGCCGATCGCCTTCGTCGGCGCGATCGTCCTGGTGGCGGGCGGCCTGATCCAGAACTTCTCTGGAGTCCACGAGGTCGCGAGGCTCGCCGGGGGCACGCAGGGGATCACCGGCGGCCCGGTCGCCAGCCAGGAGATCATCAAGGAGCTGGGCACCAACGGAGGCGGCTTCTACAACACCAACTCCGCCCACCCCTTCGAGAACGCCAGTAGCTGGACGAACTGGGTCGAGGTCTTCGCGATCCTGGTGCTGCCGTTCGCGCTGCCCCGCACGTTCGGCCGCATGGTCGGCGACAGGCGGCAGGGCTACGCGATCGTCGCGATCATGGGCATCCTGGCCTTCACCAGCGTCGCCGTGCTCACCGGGCTCGAACTCGCGCACAACGGCACGGTCCCGCAGGCCGTCGGCGCCGCGATGGAGGGCAAGGACGTCAGGTTCGGCGTCGCCAACTCCGGCACCTTCGCGGCGGCCACGACGCTGACCTCCACCGGCGCCGTCAACTCCTTCCACGACTCGTTCACCGCGCTCGGCGGCATGGTCACCATGGCCAACATGATGCTGGGCGAGGTCGCGCCCGGCGGTGTGGGAGCGGGCCTGTACGGCATGCTCGTGCTCGCGGTGATCACCGTCTTCGTCGCGGGCCTCATGGTCGGCCGCACGCCCGAGTACCTCGGCAAGAAGATCGGTGCCCGCGAGATCAAGCTCGCGTCGCTGTACTTCCTCACCACACCGGTCCTCGTGCTCATCGGCACGGCCCTGGCCATGGGCTCGCCCACGCAGCGGGCGAGCATGCTGAACGGCGGGCCGCACGGCCTGTCGGAGGTGCTCTACGCCTTCACCAGCGCCTCCAACAACAACGGGTCGGCCTTCGCGGGTCTCACCGTGAACACCCCGTGGTACGACACCGTGCTCGGCCTGTGCATGGCGTTCGGACGCTTCCTGCCGATGGTCTTCGTGCTCGGCCTCGCGGGCTCGCTGGCCAGGCAGGCACCCGTGCCCGCGTCGGCGGGCACGCTGCCCACGCACCGGCCGCAGTTCGTCGGCATGGTCGTCGGTGTGACGATCATCCTGGTCGCGCTGACCTTCCTCCCCGCCCTGGCGCTCGGGCCGCTCGCAGAAGGAATCTCGTAATGGCAACCCCAGTGCTCCGCGCGCCGGGCCGTACACCCGCGCCGGACAGGAACGGCAAGGTCGGGGGCGGTCTGCTCGACCCCAAGCAGCTCCTCACCTCGCTGCCGGACGCCCTGCGCAAGCTGAACCCCGCCACGCTGTGGCGCAACCCGGTGATGTTCATCGTCGAGATCGGCGCGGTCTTCACCACCGTTCTCGCGATCACCAGCCCCTCGATCTTCGCCTGGGCGATCGTGGTCTGGCTCTGGCTGACCGTCGTGTTCGCCAACCTCGCCGAGGCCGTGGCCGAGGGCCGGGGCAAGGCGCAGGCGGCCACGCTGCGCGCCGCCAAGCGCGACACGATGGCGCGCCGCCTCACGGGCTGGCGGGCCGGCCAGAGCGCCGTCTCGTGGGACACCGTGGGCGCACCCGAGCTCAGGCAGGGCGACTTCGTGGTCGTCGAGGCCGGAGAGATCATCCCGGGCGACGGCGACGTGGTCGAGGGCATCGCCAGCGTGGACGAGTCCGCCATCACGGGCGAGTCCGCACCGGTCATCCGCGAGTCGGGCGGCGACCGTTCGGCGGTCACGGGCGGCACCAAGGTGCTGTCGGACCGGATCGTCGTACAGATCACGCAGCGGCCGGGCGAGAGCTTCATCGACCGGATGATCGCGCTGGTCGAGGGGGCCAACCGGCAGAAGACCCCCAACGAGATCGCGCTCAACATCCTGCTCGCCGCGCTGACGATCATCTTCCTGGTCGCCACCGCCACCATGCAGCCGCTGGCCATCTACTCCAAGGCGGTCAACCCCGGCATCCCCGACTCGCTCGCCCTGACCGCGAACGGCGTCACCGGCATCGTGCTGGTCTCGCTGCTGGTCTGCCTCATCCCGACGACGATCGGCGCGCTGCTGTCGGCGATCGGCATCGCGGGCATGGACCGGCTCGTCCAGCGCAACGTCCTCGCGATGAGCGGACGCGCGGTCGAGGCCGCGGGCGACGTGAGCACCCTGCTGCTGGACAAGACCGGCACCATCACGCTCGGCAACCGGCAGGCGTCGGAGTTCGCGCCGGTGCCCGGCGTCACCCCGGACGACCTGGCCGCCGCCGCCCAGCTGGCTAGCCTGGCCGACGAGACCCCCGAGGGCCGTTCCATCGTGGTCTACGCGAAGCAGGCGTACGGCCTGCGGGAGCGCAAGCCGGGGGAACTGGCCCACGCCGACTGGATCCCGTTCACCGCCCAGACCCGCATGTCGGGCGTCAACGTGGACGGCCGCCAGGTGCGCAAGGGGGCCGCCACGGCGGTCATGAAGTGGGTGCGCGACCACGGCGGCCACCCGACCGCCGAGGTCGGCGACCTGGTGGACGGCATCTCCGCCTCGGGCGGGACGCCGCTGGTGGTCGGCGAGGTGCTCCGGGGCAGGGCGCGCGTGCTGGGGATCATCCACCTCAAGGACGTCGTCAAGCAGGGCATGCGCGAGCGGTTCGACGAGATGCGCAAGATGGGCATCCGTACCGTGATGATCACCGGGGACAACCCGCTGACGGCCAAGGCCATCGCTGACGAGGCGGGGGTCGACGACTTCCTCGCCGAGGCGACCCCCGAGGACAAACTGGCCCTGATCCGCAGGGAGCAGCAGGGCGGGCGCCTGGTCGCCATGACCGGCGACGGCACGAACGACGCTCCCGCGCTCGCCCAGGCCGACGTCGGAGTGGCGATGAACACCGGCACCTCGGCCGCCAAGGAGGCCGGGAACATGGTCGATCTCGACTCCAACCCCACCAAGCTGATCGAGATCGTCGAGATCGGCAAGCAGCTCCTGATCACGCGGGGGGCGCTGACGACCTTCTCGATCGCGAACGACATCGCCAAGTACTTCGCGATCATCCCGGCGATCTTCGCGGCCGTGTATCCCGGTCTCGGCGCGCTCAACGTCATGCGCCTGGCCAGCCCACAGTCCGCGATCCTGTCGGCGGTCATCTTCAACGCCATCGTCATCGTCGCGCTGATCCCGCTGGCGCTGCGCGGCGTCAGGTACCGCCCGTCGAGCGCCTCCAAGCTGCTCAACCGCAACCTCTACGTCTACGGCCTCGGCGGCATCGTGGTCCCGTTCATCGGAATCAAGATCATCGATCTCGTCATCCACTTCCTTCCGGGGATGTCATAAATGGAACGCCTGCCAAGCTGGATCCGCCAGCACGTGGCCGCGCTGCGCGCGCTGCTCGTACTCACCCTGGTGACCGGGGCGATCTATCCCCTCCTGGTCACCGGCATCGCCCAGGCCGTGTTCAACGACAGCGCCAACGGCTCGCTCGTGCGCAAGGACGGCAGGGACACGGGCAGCTCCCTCGTCGGCCAGAGCTTCACCGACGGCTACGGCAACCCGGTGAGGAAGTACTTCCAGAGCCGTCCCTCGGCGGCCGGTGACGGGTACGACATGACGTCCACCGCCGCCAGCAACCTCGGCCCCGAGGACATCGTGGACACCCTGCCGGTGCCAGGGGCCAAGAACGCCCCCGGCGCCGGCAGGCAGAGCCTGCTCACCCAGGTCTGCGCCCGGAGCAAGGCCATCGGCGAGCTCGAGGGCGTCAGCGGCGCGCGGCCGTACTGCACGCCCGACGGGGTGGGCGCGGTGCTGAAGGTCTTCCCGGCCGTCGGCACGCCCACCCGCGCCGTCAGCGTCAACCAGGCCTGCCCCTCGGCACCCTTCGTCGCCGAGTACAGGGGTGTGAAGGTCGAGTGCGGCAGGCCCGGCGAGGACTACGCGAGCGGCCGTACGGTCGCGGTGCGGGGCTCGGCGAAGGCCGTCGTGCCTCCTGACGCGGTCACCGCCAGCGGCTCCGGCCTCGACCCGGACATCTCGGTCGCCTACGCCCACCTGCAGGCCAACCGGGTCGCCAGGGAACGCGGGCTCACGCCGGCCCAGGTCGGGAAGCTGATCGACGAGTACACCACGGGCCGCAGCCTCGGGTTCATGGGCGAACCCGGGGTGAACGTCCTGCGGCTGAACCTGGCACTCGACCGGCTCAAGGCATAGCGGCGATGGGCGGAGCGCGCGGCCGGCTGAGGATCTACCTGGGGGCGGCTCCCGGGGTCGGCAAGACCTTCGCGATGCTCTGCGAGGGGCACAGGCGCGTGGCCCGGGGGACCGACGTGGTGGTCGGGTTCGTCGAGACCCACGGCAGGCCCCGTACGGCCGCGCAGGTCGACGACCTGGAACTCGTCCCCCGGAAGACCATGGTCTACCGGGGGACGGCCTTCACCGAGCTCGACGCGGGCGCCGTCATCGCGCGAAGGCCCAGGCTCGCGCTGATCGACGAGCTCGCGCACACCAACGTGCCCGGCTCGAAGAACGCCAAGCGCTGGCAGGACATCGAGGAGATCCTGGACGCCGGGATCGACGTCGTCTCCACCGTCAACATCCAGCACCTGGAGTCGCTCAACGACGTCGTCCACCAGATCACCGGGGTCCCGCAGCGCGAGACCGTACCCGACGAGGTCGTGCGCAGGGCCGACCAGGTGGAGGTCGTCGACATGGCCCCGGAGGCGCTGCGCCGCCGGATGGCCCACGGGAACATCTATCCGCCGGAGAGGATCGACGCCGCCCTCTCGAACTACTTCCGTGTCGGCAACCTGACGGCCCTGCGCGAGCTGGCCCTGCTCTGGGTCGCGGGGAAGGTGGACGAGCAGCTCGACCGCTACCGGGCCGACCACGGCATCGCCGGCACGTGGGAGGCCCGCGAGCGCGTGGTGGTGGCGCTGACCGGCGGCTCAGAGGGAGACACGCTGGTGCGGCGCGCGGCCAGGATCGCCGCCAGGACCAAGGGCGCCGACCTGCTCGCCGTCCACGTGACCCGCTCGGACGGCCTCACCGGGACCGGCCCGGCGAACCTGACGCGCCAGCGCACGCTGGTCGAGAGCCTCGGCGGCACCTACCACCAGGTCGTCGGCGACGACGTGCCGAACGCTCTGCTGGACTTCGCGCGGGGAGTGAACGCGACGCAGCTCGTACTCGGCGCCTCACGTCGCGGCAGGATCGCGCAGCTGTTCTCCCGGGGAGTGGGCGTCACCACCACCATGCTCTCCGGGTCCATCGACGTCCACATGATCACCCATGCCGAGGTGAGCGGGCGCGCCCGGCGCGTCAGGTCGCGCGCCGCGCTCACCCGCAGGCGGCGGTTCGCGGGCTGGGCGATGGCGCTGCTGCTGCTTCCCATCATCACCGCCGCACTGGTGCCCTTCGGGGACGCGCTGTCGCTGCCCAGCGAGATCCTGCTCTTCCTGCTGATGGTGGTGGGCGTGGCCCTCGTGGGCGGCATGTGGCCCGCCGTCACCGCCGCCGTGGCGGGATCGCTGCTGCTCAACTACTTCTTCACCCCGCCCGTGGGCCGGTTCACCATCTCCGATCCGGAGAACCTGCTCGCCCTCGGCGTCTACGTGCTGGTGGCCGTCATGGTGAGCGCCGTGGTGGACCTCGCCGCCCGCAGGACCCGCGAAGCGTCCCGCGCCGGGGCGGACGCGGAGGTGCTGTCCACCCTGGCGGGGCACGTGCTGCGCGGGGACGCGGCGCTGCCCTCGCTGCTGGCGCGGCTGCGGGAGATCTTCGGCCTGTCCTCGGTGACGCTGCTCGAACGGGCCGCGGAGCCGAGCCCGGACGACCACTCCGAGCCCGAGGCGTGGCGCATCGTGGCCACCTCCGGCGGCGCGCCCTGCACGGCTCCGGGCGCCGCCGACTCCGACGTGTCCATCGACGACGACCTGGTGCTGGCGGTGCGGGGACGCCTGCTGGACGCCTCCGACCGCCGGGTGCTGGAGGCGTTCGCCGCCGAGGCCGCCATCGCGCTGCGCCAGCAGCGGTTGCGGGAGGAGGCCGAGCAGGCCAGACCGCTGGCCGAGGCCGACAGGATGCGCACGGCGCTGCTCGCCGCGGTCAGCCACGACCTGCGGACCCCGCTGGCCTCGGCCAAGGCCGCCGTCGAGAGCCTGCGGAGCACCGAGGTGCGGTGGAGCGTGGAGGACCGGCACGAGTTGCTCGCCACCGCCGACGAGTCGCTGGCCAAGCTGGACCGGCTGGTGGCCAACCTCCTCGACATGAGCCGCCTCCAGGCGGGCGTGCTGGGTCTGGCCTCGCAGCCGGTCGCGGTAGAGGAGGTCGTCCCTCGCTCGATCGACGACCTCGGGCCGCTCGCGGACCGCGTGGAGGGCGAGCTGTCGGCCGGCCTTCCGGATATCGTCGCCGACCCGGCGCTGCTGGAGCGCATCCTGGTCAACGTGATGACCAACGCCGTCCGCCACAGCCCGGCCGGGGCAAAGGTGCTCGTCACCGCCAGCTCGCACGGCGGCCAGGTCGAAATCCGCGTCATCGACCGTGGCCCCGGCATACCGCCCGAGGCGCACGACCGCGTCTTCATGCCCTTCCAGCGTCTGGGCGACCGGGACAACCACACCGGCGTCGGCCTCGGCCTCGCGCTCTCCCGAGGGCTGGCCGAGGCGATGGGCGGCACGCTCGTCCCCGAGGAGACCCCCGGCGGAGGCCTCACCATGATCATCACCCTGCCGATCGCGTCGCCGGTGCCCGCCGAGGACCCCGCCGTCATCCTGCCGTGACGGGCGCCTCCGAGAGTAACGGGGCCGGGTCGGCGGTTCCCATCAGTCGCGTGTCGACACGATGCGAGGTGCCGTCTCGTCACCGGGCCGGGTCGTCACGGTCGTGCCAGGGCCGGCTCGCGCGTGCGGCCACCTGCACCTGCCGCATGTGCGCGTCGAAGGCCGCCAGGACGTCGTCGATGGTCATGTTGGGCGTGGTCCACTCGCCGCACGAGCACGCCCCGAACGAGAAGGGCGCCAGCCGCTCGATGGCGGTCAGGTCGTCGTACTCCTGCAGCTGGTGGGCATCGCGGTCGACCAGCGGGTCGAGCCTCCAGTGCGGCATGCCGCTCATCACCCATCTCCTGTCCGGCCCGGCAGCGAGGCCGGCCAGGCGTCGGGTACGTCTGGCGCGGGCCCTTCCACCCTGATTTTGCAGCGTGTGACTCCAGGTTGGTACAAGCCCCCCACAGGCGCCGCCGCCGGCCGCGGCGAGTCGCCCTGCCACCCTCTCCCGAGGGTCTCCGACCTGGTGTCATACACGCCACGCACGTCGGCGGAACCGCGTTCGATTCGTCGAGCGCTGCGTGTCCCACCCTCACCGTCGGCTGTCGGGAAGCGCATGGAGATCGAGAGGAGCGCGGGCTCGGATACACCCGGCCGGCACCGGTCTCGATCGTGTTCCGGGTCCGGCGGAACGCGTTGCGGGCAGTACCCCGGCCCCACAAGATTGGGCTATGGAGGGTTTCGCCGCGGTCGTCGGGCCCGATGTCTGGACCCGGCTCGCGCGCCTCGGGACCGCCGAGGTCTACCATCCCGGCGAGACCCTGCTGCGGCAGGGGGAGACGGCCGACCGCGTTCTCCTGCTGACCGGCGGGCGTGTGAAGGTGTCGCTGGTCGACTCCGCGGGCAACGCCATCCTCCTGGCGATAAGGGGCCCCGGTCAGGTCCTGGGCGAGATCGCGCTCCTGGACGGAGCCAGCCGGTCGGCGACGGTGACCGCGATCGACACCTGCGAGGCACGGTCGGTGGCCATCGACCCATTTGTCAGGCGTATCCGATCACTGGGCCTGGAAGCCGATCTGATCAGATTCGCAGTGCGCCGCGTCAGGGAGAGTGAAGAGGTCCGTCTAGAGCTGGCCACGCTGTCAGCCGGCGAGCGTGTGGTACGGGCGCTGATGAGGCTGGCCGTGCCGTCGGCGCCACCCGGCGCCGCAGAGGGGGCGGCCGACTGCGCTCTCGACATCGGCCTCGACCAGACCGAGCTCGGCCAGGCCATCGGCCTGTCGCGGGCCTCGATATCCGGCAAATTGGCTGAACTCCGGGCAGAAGGGGTAATCAGTACGTATCGGGGGCGCATTGTGATCAATGACCTCGCCCGGCTTCGCAAGCTGGCTTCTGACTAACAATCTGGTTACCTCTGGCCAATGCGCACTTTTCAACACAAGGCTCATCGGTTCGGCTGGAGACTGAGATCGCTAAACGATGGCAGGCCGCCCCGGGCGGGCTGCCTACGTGTCATTTCTGAACGTGATCACTATGGCTTGGTCTGATGGGTTTTGCGTTCTTTGAGATTTCCCCCAAAAGCCCGGATACCCTTGCGAACCCTGTCCGAAAGTCTGGCAATGGAGCTGTCATGCTCGAGCCCTCTCCCTTGTGCGAGCGATTCGTGCTCGGCGTCGACGTCGAGAAGTACAGCGACCGCAATGTCCGGCGGCAACTCAGCATCCAGCGCGCGCTCGACCGGATCCTGAGCCAGGCGGCCGAAGCGGCCGGACTGGACCGGGGGCTCTGGGAATGTGAGCCGGGCGGGGACGGCGAGCTGGCCGTGCTGCCCGACGGCGTCGACCTGATCGCCATTGTGCGGCGGTTCGTCGACCAGGTGGAGCTTCACCTCGCCGACCACAACGCGGACCACTCACCCGAGATGAGGATGCGGCTACGGCTGGCGATGCATGTCGACACCGTGGCCCGGGGCGCGCTCGGCCGCGCCGGCCAAGCCCTGATAACGCTCAGCCGGCTGCTGGGCTCGGGCCCGGTGCGCGAGGCGCTGGCCGGTGCCGCCGACGCGAACCTCGCTCTGATCGTTTCCGAGTCCGTCTACCGCAAGGCCGTGCTTTCTGAATTGGGAGGGTTGCGACCCGGGCAGTTCCACGAGGTGCGGGTTGACCTTCCGGCCAAGCGCTTCGATGAGATGGCATACATCTACATACCCGGACATGAGGGCAAGCCCGAAAAATCATCGTATATCCCGGCGTCGGCTCCGAAACCCGAGGAGCGATCGCGACGGCCATCCGCAGCGGGTAAGTCCGTTTTGAACATTGTTTCTGCTGACACGATCCATATGCCGGGTTCCGTCTTTGGGTTCTCTGAGCACGGGCCGAACGATGACTGCTGAAGCTGGCATATCCCCCCAATCCACTCCGGATGTTCCCGGGCCGCCCCGAAGCGACCAGCGGGCGGCCGAAACCCCACTCCTGGAGCCGGCACGGGCGGAGACGCGTGGCCCCGCGGAAAGTACGGGCCTTTCTACTCATCAGGCCGGACCGGAACGCTCGGCCGGGTCCGCCTCCCCCAGGCGGTCCTCAGAGGAGCCCTCGCCTCCCGCGGCCAAGCCTCCCGCGGCCAAGCCGGCCGCGGACGAGCGGGCCTCCGGAGGAGCGCGCGCGGACGGCCGGGCGGGCGACGCCGACGAAGCCATCGACCAGGAGGCCAGGAAGTCCGAGGCGAAACCCGAGCAGCCTTCCACGCCGGAGTACAAGAAGGCCGTCTACAACATGTTCCTCGGCTCGGTGGACGCGGCCAGGAGCGTCTTCGGCTTCGGAGACGCGCTCGCCGGAGGCGAGCCGGCGCCCACGACCGGCCGGCTCGGCGGTGCGGTGGTCAGCGGAGCCGTCGATCGCTACGCCCCGCCCGTGAGGCCGTACGACGAGGCTCTGGAGAGCCTGCGGTCGGACCGCATCGTGGTGGTGACCGGTGAAACGGGCATCGGCAAACGGACCGGCGCAATCGTGCTGCTGCGCACCGTCCTCGGCGACGGTGAGGGCGTGATCGTGTCGCTGCCTCCTTCAGCCACCCTCAAGGAGCTCGCGGAGCGCGGCTACGAGAGCGGCTACGGATATGCGGTGTTCGACCGCACCAGCGAACGGAGGGCGGGAACGCGGCGGGGGCGTGAGACGCCGGGATGGGACACCGACCAGGGTTGGCCCGACGCCGACCACACCTGGCTGGCCGTCAGCGAGAAGGTACGTGAGGCCGGCGCCTACCTGGTCGTCACCACCCCCAACACGCCGAGCCGGCCGCCGGACTCGGTGCGCCACGTGGCATGGGTGCGTCCCCCCGTCGCCGAGGTCCTACGCGCGCACCTCGGCGACGAGACGCCCGAGGAGACGGTCGCCGCCGTGGTGGCCGCCATGCCGGAGGAGTTCGTCATGGCCGACCTCGTCCTGATGGCCGAACGCATCATCGACGGCAGATCGGCCGAGGAGGCGGTCAACGAGGTCCTGGACCAGGCAGGGCGCAGGCAGGTGCGCGAGTGGTTCGACCGGGGGCCCTCACGGCGGCAGGTGCTCGAGGTCACCGCGCTGGCCTTCGTGGCGGGCGTCGTCGAGCGCGGCTTCGAGACCTGCATGGACATGCTGTCGGAGTCGCTGGAGATGACCTGGCCCGAGCCGGAACCCGCCCCGCCGGCGCCCCAGGAGGCGGCGTCCGCGACGGTCTCCACAGCCGTGCCGCCGAAGGGCGTGGCGGACGCGGGGGCGGCCATGCCACAGGAGCGCGCCGAACGACACCGCCCCGATGGACTGATCCGTTTCGTGCGCGTCAGCGACGGCGCGACGTCGAGGCGCGTGCTGGCCTTCAAGGAGGACGCCTACCGTCGCTACGTCCTGGAGGAGCTGTCGGAGAGGTTCCGCAGCGCACTCTGGGACGCCGTGCAGGACTGGCTGAGCAAGCTCATCAAGCACGAGGAATTTCAGCTCAACATCGCGGCCGGCCTGGCGCTGCTGTCGTACACGACGTACGAGGAGATCGAGTTCTCCTACCTGGAACCGTGGTCGCGGGGGGAGTGCGACTGGGAGGGACAGTGCACCGCCGTCTACGTGCTCTGGTTCATGTGCCTGGACGAAGCACTGGTGCCCGTCGCGCTGCGCACCGCCGAGTGGTGGGCGGGCCAGGGGACCGCCGCCCAGCGGCTGACCGCGATCACCGCCTTCGCGGGCGAGCTCGGGGTCCGCTTCCCGACCCCCGCGGCCCGGCGGCTCTGGCAGCTCGTCGTCCAGGACAATGCGCTGAGCGAGGAGGCCGCGGCCGCGTTCGGCAGCCTGTTCGCCACCCTGGTCGCCAACGACGCCGACGCCAGCCACGTCGTCCAGCATCTGCGCACCCAGCTCAAGAACGTCAGTGCCATCGGGCGCACCAGGCGCCACTACCGGTTGACGCTGATCGCGATCCTGGGGACCCTGCGGACCCGGAGCGCCCGCACTGGAAACCTGGCGATCATCGAGTTCGTCAGGGAGCACCCCGAGCGGCTCTCCGCGGTCGCCGAGCTGTGGGCGGCCGTACTGCGACACCGTCCGTGCCGGCGCGCGGCGCTGAAGGCGCTCCTGGACGCTCTCAACACGCTCGGCCGGCTCAGCGGGGTGAACGCCGAGCACGACGCGCGGATGCTCGGCGACGCGCTGGGCGCCGCATTGCCCGAGCACGAGTACGGGCCGCTGAAGGCCGACTTCATCACTCTCATGGAGCACTCGCGCAAGCGACCGGCGCGCTCCGCAGCCCTGACGAAGGTGCTCCTGGCCGCTCTCGACCGCGCGGCCAGGGCGTTGTAACGGAGGATCGCGATGACGATGCCCTACCCGATCACAGAGGAGAAGTCTCTCGGCCGCACGGACCGGAGCGGGAAGTGGAGCCTGCGCAGGCCCCGCCGGGCCGAGGGAGAGGTGCCGAGGGTCAAGGGCGACCAGGTGCGGGTCTTCCTGGCCGACGGCAAGTACACCGTCGACCACGGCCGCCGCCAGGACGACGACGACCTGGTGGTACGCGCGACGTACGTCGCCGTGGTGGACATGTCGCGCAACCACGAGGTCTGGATCGAGCTCGCCATACCGTCGGCCGACGCCAAGGAGTTCACCGTCCGGGTCACCTTCTTGTGCACGGTCACCGACCCCGTCGTGGTGGTGCGGGACGGCCAGGGGGACGCTGGGCGCGCACTGCTGGGCTACGTGCGCAGTCACCATCGGCTCTTCCAGCTCGGCCTGAACCATCGGGTCGCGGAGATCAATATGGTCCGCCTCAACGTCCAGACCCAGATCGAGGCCTACGTCCAGCTCAAGCCGCCGCTCATCCCGGGCATATCCGCGGCGCTCGCCAGCGTCGAGGTGCTGACCCCAGAGGAACTGGTCGCCCTCCAGAAGCGGCTGACCGTCCAGGAGGCCGACCACGTCGTCGAGTCGGGCCTCGCGGATCTCACCCACGAGCTGGCCGCTCTCAAGGCGCGGCACGCCATAGAGATGGAGGAGACCGAGCGCCGCCTGGACGTGGAGCGTAAGAAGCACGAGCTGAAGATGGACGAGATGCGGCTGTTCTTCCAGCGCCAGCAGCAGGTCATTCGGAACGACATGACCGCCGCTTCCGACGACTTCGCCACCACGCAGATGGCCAAGATCTATCAGGCGATCGGTGACGATCCGATCAAGGCGGCGATGATCGCGGGCCAGAAGGGGGAACTGACCAGCACCGACATTGCCGCTCGTGTCCAGGAACAGCGCGATCGCAAGGCGGCCGAGGAAAGGGAGCTACGCGATCGGAGCTGGGCGCTCCAGGACCAGGACCGGCAGTGGAACCGCGCCAGCCAGGAGCGGGAGTACGAGACGGGTCTGTCGGACCGTGAGCGCAGATTCCTGGTCGAGCAAGAGGAGAGGAACCGGAGGTACGCGCTGGAGGACGCCCAGCGCGCGGTGGAGCGGATGGAGGTGGAGCGGATGTACAGGATCGAGGACGGCGACCGGGACTTTCAGCGCGAGATCCTCCGTGAGCGCTCCGACGCCGAGAAGGCCCAGCTGCGGCGGCTCTGGGACCTGGAGGACGGGGAACGCGAGATGGAGCGGGAACGCCTCCAGCGGGAGTACGACACCTTGCAGGCGGGGCTGAAGCACCAGTACGAGCTCGCCGCCGCGGACCGGGAAAGGGAGCACGCGCGGCAGGACCGGGACTACGAGCACGCCGTCGGCCGCGAGCTCCGCGACAGGGAGGACCGGCTGCATCTGCTGGGCGTTCGCCTCGACATGCTCAAGGAGATCGCCAAGCACGGCCACCTGGACGAGATCTCCCTCAACCCCAGAGAGCTCATCGGCAGCATCGCCGTCGACACCGGCGCCGTGGGGGCGGTGGTGGGCGGCGGGGAGGTCCCACCCGCCCTGACCCAGGCCGAAGAGGCCGACGACACGAGCGAGGGCGCCGTGGACGACATCCCGCAGGCGACCGATGAGTCCGCCTTCAGGGAAGAAGGGCTGCCAGGATGACCGTCGGAACGGGGCAGCCGCCGCCTGCCTTCCACACGTCCGATCCCCCGGGCAGGGAACCCGCCGCCGCCAACGGGTTCCCACCGGGACAGCCGCCCGAAGGCCACGTGCAGGCCGGCGAGGATCCACGAGGTGGCGCTCGGCAGGACGAGCGCGGGCAGTCCGCTTACGGCCGCTCCGGCGCTTCGAGCAGGCCGCATCGTCCCGCCCGACCGGCCCGTGGACCGGGACGGTGGCTGCGCTCGCTGACGGGCGTCTCCGAGATCATCCTCGACTGGGCCCCGGAGGAGCGCCCCCGCTACACCCGGCTGGGCGCGATCCTCCTCAACGCCGGACTCCTGGCCGCGCTCTCCATGCTGGTGGCGCTGGAGAAGTTCGTGGACGCCCCGTTGGGGGTCCTGCTCGTGATCGCCGCCCTCTGGGGCTGGGTCATCGTCTCCATCGACACCTGGCTCATATCCAGCACGCACGGTACGCGCCACGGCGCCTCCGCCTGGATCTTCGTCGTGCGGCTGATGCTCTCGGTGGTCATCGGGCTCGTCATCGCCGAGCCGCTGCTGCTGAAGGTCTTCGAACCGGCGATCCACCGGCAGGTGGCCGCCGACCGCGTCCAGGAGCGGCTCGGCAAGGAGTCCGCCCTGCGGGCGTGCAACCCCGTCCCCTACCGGCGGCTCGACGACGCCACCGCGTCCCGATGCGCCGCGGGCCACCTCCTGCTCACCGTGACGAGCTCCCCCGCCGCTCAGGCCGTGGCGTTGAAGCAGACAGAGGACCAGCAGGCGAAGATAAGAAAGCAGCTCGACGCGGCCGCCAAGAAGCTCGCCGCCGCCGAGGACCTGGCAGCCCGCGAGTGCGCCGGGAAGACCGGGGCCGGCCTTAGCGGGCGCGTCGGGAAAGGACCCAACTGCGACCACGATCGGAAGGTCGCCCGGCAGATTCGCGCGGACAGCAAGACCGACCAGTACCAGGCCGGCTACGCACGCCTCCAGTCGAAGATCGACACGCTGACGAGCCAGCAGAAGGACGCCGAGCAGACCTACGACACCCAGATCGACGAGGCGATCAAGGCGAAGCTCCCGCCCACCGAGGGGAAGATCGGCATTCTCGAGGAGGACAAGGCGCTCGGCCGCCTCTCCGCCGAGAGCGCTTTCGTGCTCGTCGCCCAGTGGCTGGTCCGACTGCTGCTCGTCATCGTCGACTGCCTTCCCATCCTGACCAAGAAGCTCGCGGGCAGCAGCACGTACGACACGATGGTCGACCGCCAGATGAGCACCAACGAGGACCTGTACGAGGCCGAGGACGAGCTCAACAAGCAACGCGACATGGCCGTCAAGCGCATCGGGCTCAAGCAGTCGGAGCGGTTCGAGCGCCAGGGCATAGAGAAGGTCGAGGCGCAGGATGAGGCCGACCGCTCCCGGCAGGAGGCCGAGCTCAACGAGAGGATCGACGCCCTGGCCGCCGAGCTGCGCCGCAAGTCGACCGCATGACCGCGGAGGCCGGCAGGCGGCGAGTGCCGCCCATCGCCGACCTCGTCCTTCACATGGACAAAGTCAGGAGACCCCGGCAGCGCGGGTCGCGGTCGCGTGCGTCAGTGCCTTCACCTCGGTGGGTGTGAGCGCGCCGCCTCGGTCGAACTCGGCGGTGAAGCGGTCGTCGCCCAGCGCGAGACGGACCCGGGCGGTGACGCGTTCGATGTCGCCGCGCTCGGCGGGAGCCGCGGACACGGAGCTGGACGCGCGGGCCGAGGCCGCCGCGCCCAGGAGCCGGGCGGCGCGGTCGTGGTCCCCGGCGAGGGAGAGGGCTCCGGCGAGGCCGTCCAGCGCGATCGGCATGCCCCAGTCGGTGCCGAACTTCGCCACGTGGCCGAGGGACTCCAGATGCAGGGCGAGCGCCTCCGCCTCGTCGCCGCGCTGCTCGGCGACGAAGCCCAGCTCCGTCAGGATGCTGGGAAGGTGCGGCGGCGGCGCCTCCTCCGCGTGCTTCCTGGACGTCCGGCCGAGCACGTCGCGCAGGTGGGTCTCGGCGAGGTCGAGGTCGCCGTCCCTGCGGGCGGCGAAGGACAGCCCCATCATGGCGAAGATCTGCCCGTCCTGGTGGCCCTGCTCGACGGTCAGCCGCAGCGCCCGCTCGCAGAGCTCTCTCGCGCCGGTGTAGTCGCCGCGCTGCAGCGCGATCCAGCCGAGCCAGGACAGCCGCCCGGCGACCTCCGTCCACAGCCCGAGCTCCTCGGCCATGTGCTGCCCGTCCAGATGCAGCCGGTGGGCCCGTTCGAGATCGCCGGTCATCTCGGCCAGCGCGCCGAGCCAGCCGGTGGCCTCCAGCTGGCCCCAGCGGTCGCCGAGCTCGCCGAACAGCTCGGCGCTGCGCTCGCTGTCGCGTCCGAGCGTGGCCAGGTCACCGCGTACGTGCGCGAGCTTGCCCCGGGTGGCGAGGACCGCCGCCGTCCCCCACCGGTCGCCCAGCTCCTGGAACGTCGGCAGGGCCCGGCTCACCAGGTGCTCGGCGACGGCGAGGTCGCCGATGCCGATGCCGGCGTAGGCCAGGAACCACTCGGCTCTCGCGCGCCCGCCGGGGTCGTCGGCGCCCTCGAACATCCGCAGGGCCGCCCGGCGGCGCTCGTCCCTGCCGGCGACGTGACCGTGGAGAAGCCCGATACCGACGTCCCAGGCCAGAGCCTTGCCACGAAGCGCGGACGGCCGCACGCCTTCGGCGCCGTCGGGGGTGGTGTCGGGGACGGACAGGGCCGTGGCGAGCGAGCGGCGGGCCTCGGTCAGCCTGCCGCGCAGGAACCAGTACCAGGCCATCGCGTTGACCAGGCGTAGTGCGCCATCAGCGTCCCCATCGCGCACCGCGGCGTTGAGCGCGGCGCGCAGGTTGGCGGTCTCGGCATCGAGCCGCCGCAGCCACCCCCGCTGGCCTGACCCGTACAGGTGCGGCTCGGCCTGCTCGGCGAGACCGATGTAGTACCCGCGGTGCCGCCGCCGCACCTCCTCAAGCTCGCCCGCCTGCTGGAGCTGCCCGGCGCAGTAGGCCGCGACCGACTCCAGCAGCCGGTAGCGCGGCGCCCCGCCGCCGTCCACCATGACGACCAGGGATCGGTCCACCAGGCGGGTGAGCAGGTCGACCACGTCCAGGCCGTCCTCCGCGCAGACGACCTCGGCGGCCGGAAGGGTGCAGCCGTCGACGTGCACGGCGAGCCTTCGCAGCACGACGCGTTCGGAGTCGCTCAGCAGCTCCCAGCTCCAGTCGATCATCGCCATCAGGGTGCGCTGGCGCGGCGGCGCGCCCCGGTGCCCGGTGGCCAGCAGCCGGAACCGGTCGTCCAGGCGATCGACGAGGCCGTGCACGCCCAGCGCCCGTACCCGGGTCGCCGCCAGCTCCAGGGCCAGCGGGATGCCGTCCAGCCGCCGGCACAGCACGGCGACCGCCGGAGCGGTGTCCGCGTCGAGGACGAAGCCCCTGGCCGCCGCGGACGCGCGCGTGACGAACAGCCGTACCGAGCCGGTCCGTTCGAGGACGGTGAGGTCGGTGAGGTCGGCGGCCTGGTCGGGCACCTCCAGTGGCGGGACGCTCCAGACGACCTCGCCGGCCAGGGCCAGTGGTTCCTGGCTGGTCACAAGGATGCGCAGCCCAGGCGCGGCGCGCAGCAGCGCCTCCGCCAGCTCGGCCACCGGCTCGACCACGTGCTCGCAGTTGTCCAGCACCAGCAGCAGCCGCCGGGGGCGCAGCGCCTCGGTGAGGCGGTGCACGGCGGACATCGGCCCGGCCGGCTCAGCGGGGCCGGTGGCGTCCCGGACGTCCAGCACCGCCATGACGGCTTCCGCCAGCCGGGACATCGCGTCATGGTCGGCGGGCCGGTCGAGCGCGGCCAGCTCGACCAGCCACACCCCGTCGGGGAACGGGCCGGTCAGCCGCCTCGCCGTCTCGACGGCCAGGCGTGTCTTGCCGACCCCGCCGGGGCCGGTGAGCGTCACCAGGCGCTCGGTCTCCAGCCGGGCGCCGATCTCGGCCACCGCGTCGTCCCGGCCGATCAGGCCGGTGAGCGGCGCGGGCAGGTTCGTGGCGGGCCGGGCCGCCGATAAGTCCGGTACGTCCGGCGCGGCCAGCGAGGGATCATGGGTCAGGATGGCGCGGTGCAGGGCGACGAGGCCGGCGCTCGGATCCAGCCCCAGCTCGTCGGCCAGCAGCGTGCGCAGCTCCTCGTAACTCTCGAGCGCCTCGCTCTGCCGTCCGGCCCGGTAGAGCGCGCGCATGTGGGTGGCGCGAAGCCGCTCCCGGAGCGGGTGCTCGGCCAGCAGGTCGCCGAGCTCACCGGCCAGCGGGACGTGCTCACCCAGTGCCAGCCGCGCCTCTGCCCGGTCTTCGTGCGCGGTCAGCCGCTGCTGCTCAAGGCGGGCGACGGCCGCCCGGGTGAACGGCTCGTCGGCGAAGTCGGCGAACGCGGGCCCCCGCCAGGCGGCCAGCGCCTCGGACAGCAGCGCCGCCGTGGCCCGGGGGTCGCCGGCCCGGCTCGCCCGCGCGATCAGGGAACTGAACCTGTCGGCGTCGGTGTCGGCTCTCAGCAGGTAACCCGCGGGCTGGTGCACGAGCAGCTCGCGGCCGCCCGGCTCGGCGTCCTCCAGCACCCGGCGCAGCTGCGACACCTTGGCCGACAGCGCGCCCGAGGGATTGCCCGGCGGATGGTCCCCCCAGAGGTCGTCGACGAGCCGGTCGGCGGGCACCGGGCGCCCCTCGTGGACCAGGAGGTCGGCCAGCAGGGCGCGGACCTTCAGCCCGGGGACCGCGACCGGCACGCCATCGCTCGTCCACACGGCCAGCGGCCCCAGCACCCCGAAACGCATGACGGCCACGATAACCGGGTCCTCCGACATTTACCGAGGCCCTGCGCGGGGCCGTAAGGCGACGAGAAACAAGTCGTAAAGGCCCTTCGGCAGAGTGGTCACATCGAGCCGGGGACGAGCGCCGAGGAGGTAGGAAATGTCGGAGAACGACCCGCTGCGTCTGGCGGTCATCATCGGGAGCACCCGTAACGGCCGGTTCGGACCCACCGTGGCCGGCTGGTTCGCCGCCAAGGCCCGCAGGCGCCCGGAGCTGGACGTCGACCTGATCGACCTCGCCGAGGCCGACCTGCCGCAGACCCTCACCGACCAGGACGAGCCCGTCCCCGCGAAGGTGCGGGCCCTGGCGCCGAGGCTGGACGCCGCCGACGCCTTCGCCGTGGTCACCCCCGAGTACAACCGGAGCTTTCCCGCCCCGCTCAAGACCGCCATCGACTGGTACTACGAGGAGTGGCGGGCCAAGCCCGTCGCCCTCGTCGCCTATGGCAGGGAGTCCGGCGGCCTGCACGTCATCGACCAGCTGCGCCAGGTCTTCACCGAACTGAACGCCGTGACCATCCGCGACGCCATCAGCCTCCCGCGCTACTGGGACCTGTTCGCCGCGGACGGCACCTGGCCCAAGGCGACCGCCGACTGCAACACAGCGGTCAGGACCACCCTGGACCAGCTTTCCTGGTGGGCGCTCGCGCTGCGCGACGCCCGGGCCAAGTGCCCCCACCCCCACACCATCTGAGCCCTCACCGACATGGAGAGAACAATGAGAAAGATCATCGCGTCGACCTACGCCACGCTCGACGGCTTCCAGGACAACCCCCACCTGTGGTCCATGAGCTATTCCGACGCGGAGTCCCAGTCGTACGCCCTGAACCTCGCCCTCAGCGGTGACGCGATCCTGCTGGGACGCGTCACCTACGAGGGCATGGCGCAGGCCTGGCCGGCCATGGGGGGCAACCCCTACGCCGACCACGTGAACAGCATCGCCAAGTACGTGGTCTCCTCGACGCTGGAGAAGGCCGACGAGTGGAACAACTCGACCATCATCCACGGCGACGACCTGGTCACCGAGGTCGGCAGGCTCAAGCGGCAGCCCGGAAAGAACATCCTGATCTGGGGCTGCGGGCGGCTCACCGACACCCTCATGGAGCACGGCCTCCTCGACGAGTACCGGATCTGGATCTACCCGGTCATCAAGGGTGAGGGGCAGCGCCTGTTCCGCGAGGGCGTCGAGGCGACCCTGGAGCTCACGGACAGCACGATTTTCAGCCCGGGCGTCGCCCTGCTCACCTACCGGCCGGCCAACGTCATCGGGGCGATGTGAATCGTCAAGATGTCTCCGTCGTGAGGAGCCGGCCGCGCAGCCGGGCGATCAGCTCGTCGTCCACGCCGGGCCGCTCGGTGGCGTAGCCGCGTACGGAGCCGTGGTCGGCGACCCTCCAGTCGGCGAGTTGTGCGGCCGCTCGAACGCGATATGTCGGCTGGTCGATCCGCTACACGGGTTCCCGGCGGGTGTGGGTGGAGTCGCTGTGGTAGTCGGTGTAGGTGTAGGGGTTGTCGAGGATGGCGGTCTCGGGGACGTCAGGGTTCATTCCCTGGCGCCATGCCTCTTCTCCCATCGTCGTCCGCAGGTGTTCGACGGTCTGCTCGACCTCGCGGCGGGCGGCGGCGAGGTCGATGCCGAGCAGGCGGTGCTCGTGCTTGACGACGCGGCCGTTGACCAGCACGGTGTGCACGTCGCCCCGCTGCGCCTGGAAGGCGATGTGGCCGTAGGGGTTGAGCAGCGGGAACGACACGGGTGAGTGCTCGTTCTTGACGAGGACGATGTCGGCCTTCCGGCCCGCTTCCAGGGTGCCGAGGTCGCCGTCGCGGCCGATGGCGCGCGCGCCGCCGCGGGTGGCCCAGTCGACGACCTGGTCGGCGCGCAGACGGCAGTGCGTGACGGTCTCGCCCTTGCCGTGGGCCTCCAGGTGCTCGCGGGAGCGGTCGGCGCCGAGCGTGGTGCGCATGGCCGAGAACAGGTCGCCGCTCCACCAGACGCTGGTGTCCATCGACAGTGACACCGGGATGCCGTGCGCGCGGATGGCCCAGGTGGGCGGGTAGCCCTGACCGGCGCTCTGCTCGCTTTCCGTGGAGACCGAGACGGAGCCGCCGGTGGCGGCGATGCGGTGGTAGGAGTCCGCCGACAGCGAGGCGGCGTGCACGTACACCGTCTCGGGCGTCATGAAGCCGTGGTCGTACATCAGCCGGATGCCGTCGTCACCGGTGGCGCCCCACACCCCGGCGTGCGTGGTGACCGGGACGCCGAGCTCACGGGCGACCTCGAAGGCGGGCTTCTCCGGGAAGGCCGGGTCGCCGGTGACGTCGAAGGCGATCTGGAAGCCGAGCATGTCGTCCCCGGTGATCCGCCGCCGGACGAAGTCCCGGAACTCGGGCGCGGCGGTCCATTCGGCGGGCGCCTGCTGGATGTTGCCGTACGCCAGCACGAACCGGCCGGGCACCGACCGCAGCGCGTCGACGGCGGCGTCGGCGTGGTCGACCGTCTGCAGGCCGTGCGACCAGTCGACGACGGTCGTGACGCCCGCGTCGATGGCCTCGATGGCGGCCAGCACGTTGCCGGCGTGGACGTCCTCGGGGCGGAAGAGCTTGCCGTGCTCCAGGTAGTACCAGACGAAGTACTGCGTCAGGGTCCAGTCGGCACCATAGCCGCGCATGGCCGTCTGCCACATGTGCCGGTGGGTGTCGATCATTCCGGGCATCACGATGCCGTCGGTCGCGTCGATCTCGGCGGTGCCCTCCGGCACGGGGAGTCCGGGCCCGACGGCCGCGATCCGGTCGCCGACGACCAGGACGTCGGTGCCGGTGAGCACCGTGCGCAAGTCGTCCATCGGCAGCACCGTGCCGCCGCGCAGCACCACTGGCCGGCCGGGCTTGAACCGGGACCGTTCGCTCATCACCAGGACTCCTCACCACGCGCGGATCCCGGACCGCCTGTCCGGACGCATGTCCGCTTTTCGGGCAACACGTTCTCCGTACTGTCGCTGCCGCCGCTTCCGCTGTCAACCGATCCTTTCCGCACTGCCTCTCACTTGACGCTCATCGTCGATCTGCCAGAATCCGTAGTGACGGACATCTGTCCATTGGGCGGACGATCGAGGGAGTTGGATGTCAGTGAGCGTCGCACCGCCGCGCGAGGGCACCGGCGGGCCGCTGTCGGGGGTGCTGGTGGCGGACTTCTCCCGCGTGCTGGCCGGGCCGTACGCCACGATGCTGATGGCCGACCTGGGCGCGGAGGTCGTGAAGGTCGAGGGCCCGCAGGGCGATGACACCCGGTCGTGGACGCCCCCGGTGCGCGGCGAGGTGTCGACCTACTACCTGGGCGTCAACCGCGGCAAGCGCTCGATCGCGCTGAACCTCCGGGACGAGACCGACGCCCGGCTGGCTCGGGAGCTGGCGCGCCGGGCGGAC
Organism: Sphaerisporangium viridialbum; assembly: GCF_049674955.1. Classification (GTDB taxonomy): domain Bacteria; phylum Actinomycetota; class Actinomycetes; order Streptosporangiales; family Streptosporangiaceae; genus Sphaerisporangium; species Sphaerisporangium viridialbum. Next base: position 187,199 of record NZ_CP187232.1, read on the forward strand.
GTGGTGGTGGAGAACTTCAGGCCCGGCGGGCTCGCCAAATACGGCCTCGACTACGACAGCGTCAGCGCGTCCAACCCGGGCGTGGTCTACGGCTCGATCAGTGGCTTCGGGTCGGAGGAGGGCAGGAACGTACCCGGATACGACCTGATGGTGCAGGCCATCTCGGGCCTGATGAGCCTGACCGGGGACCCGGAGGGGCCGCCGTACCGGGCAGGGATCTCGGTGTTCGACGTGATGGCCGGCAACCACGCCGTGATCGGCATCCTGGCCGCGCTGCGCCATCGGGACGCGACCGGTCAGGGGCAGCACGTCGAGGTGAACCTGTTGTCGTCGGCGCTGACCGGGCTGGTCAACCACAGCTCCGCCTACGTCGCAGGTGGGGTGGTGCCCTTCCGGATGGGCAACGCGCATCCCAGCGTGTTCCCCTACGAGCCGCTGCCGACCGCGGACAACGACCTGATCGTCACCGCCGCCAACGACGGCCAGTTCCGCAGGCTGTGCGAGGTGCTGGGCATTCCCGAGATCGCCGACGATCCGCGGTTCGCCCGCAACGCCGGCCGCACCGAGCACCGCGAGGAGCTGCGTCCCATCCTGGTGGAACAACTCGCGAAGCGCGGCGCGGTCGAGTGGTTCGAGCTGCTGGTGGAGGCCGGTGTGCCCAGCGGCCCGATCAACACCGTCGACGGCGGGTTCGCCATGGCCGAGCGCTTCGGCCTGGACCCGATCGTGCAGGTCGGCGAGGGCGACCGTACGGTGCCGACGACACGGCACCCGATCAGGTTCTCGCGGACCCCGGCCGGCTATCGGCTGCCGCCGCCCGAACTGGACGAGCACGGCTCCGCGCTGCGCGAGTGGCTCGCGGAGGAGGACGACCGTGGCTGAGCGCGTCGACCGGCCCGAGTACCCGACGGCGCTCGGCGCGTCCAGCCTCGAAAAGATCACCCTGCTCGGCCACGACCTGGCCAAGGACGTCATGGGTGAGGTCGGGTTCGGCGAGCTGGCGTTCTGGCTGGCGATCCAGCGGCGACCCGGACGCGGCGAGGTGCGGGTGTTCGAGGCCGTGCTCGCGGCGCTGGCCGATCACGGCTTCACCCCGACCGCGATCGTCACCCGCCTCACCTACCTGTCGGCCCCCGACTCGGTACAGGGCGCGCTCGCGGCGGGCCTGCTGGGCGGCGGATCCAGGTTCCTCGGCGTCACAGAGGACACCGGCCGCTTCCTGCACGACGTGCTGACCTCGGTGGACGGCCTGCCTGCCGACGAGGACGGCTGGGACGCACTCGCCCTGGAGACCGTACGGGCGCGGCGTGCGGCGAAGCGGTTCGTCCCCGGGCTCGGCCACCATGTGCACAAGCAGGGCGACCCGCGCACTCCCCGGTTGATGGAGATCGCCACCGAGGAGGGGCTGTTCGGGCCGCACCTGTCGCTGTTCGCCGCCATCGGCAGGGTGCATCCCCAGGTGCTCGGCCGGACGCTGCCGCTCAACGGGGCCGGGGTGTGCGGCGCGGCGCTGGCCGACCTCGGCCTGCCGCTGGAACTGCTGCGCGGATTCGCCCTGCTCGCCCGGACCGCCGGGCTGATCGGGCAGCTCGCCGAGGAACTGCGCAACCCGGTAGGCAACGACATCTTCCTCTCGGTGGACCTGAACAACCGGTCCGTCGAGCCCGAGCCGTACACACCCGAAGACCGTCCCTGACCTCGCCTGTCCAGACAAGGAGACCCGATGGCCGAACTGGTCGCGGTGATCGCTTCCACCCACCACCCCTTCTACTACCGTGCGAGCACCTCGACCGGTGCAGACCGCCCGGAGTTCGGCGACGAGTGGGTGCGCAAGGTCGAGGCGTTCCGCGAGACCCTGACCAGGGCACGTCCCGACGTGCTGGTGATGGTCGGCTCGGACCACTTCCACCAGCTGTGGCTGGACAACATGCCGCAGTTCCTCGTCGGCAAGGCCCCGTTCTACGACGCGAACTTCTACAACGAGGAACGCGAGTTCGGGCTGCCGCGCATGCTGCTCACCGGCCAGGAGGACCTGTCGGCCCACGTGCTGCGCGAGGGGCTGGACGCGGGGTTCGACCTGGCGTTCTCCAACGAGCTGCGGATCGACCACTCGATCACGTGCCCGATCATCACCCTGCGCCCGCAGAACGACCTGCCCATCGTGCCCGTCTACACCAACATCTTCGCCCCGCCGCTGCCGCGGCCCAAGCGCTTCGTCCAACTTGGGAAGACGATCAGGGAACTGGTGGAGTCCTGGCCGTCGGACAAGAGGGTCGCCGTCATCGGCACCGGTCACCTGTCGCTGGAGCTGGGCGGGCCCCGGCAGTTCGGCCCGCACGGACCGGACCCGGAGTTCGACAGGCGCGCCGTGGAGTGGATCTCAACCGGCGACATCGAGGGTTGCCTGTCGGAGGTGACGCTGGACAGCCTGCACGCTCCCGGCAACGCCACCCACGGGTTCATGGACTTCATGCTGATGATGGGCGTCGCGGGGGAGGGGATGAAGGCCGACTACGTCGACACTTACGACCTCTTCCACACGATGGAGGCATATTTCACCTGGTATCCGAACGGAGCCGGCCAGTGAGCAAGTACCTGCTGAACAAGTTCCTGTTCACCGTGGACCGCGACCCCGAGCTGGTCGAGCGGTACCGAGACGACCCTCGGGGCACCGTGGCGTGGTGGGAGGCCGAGCAGGCCAACCGCATCCTCAACTGCGTCGGTGGCGAGTCGAGCACCTGGCTGCGCTTCGACGACACCGAACGCGCCGCCCTCGCCGAGCACGACTACCCCAGGCTGTTCGAGCTCGGGGCGCATCCGTTCCTCACCCTGACCCTGTTCATCGCGATGTTCGAACGCGACTACGACGAGCCCCTCGGTTTCCAGCGCGAGTACGCTCAGCGGCTCGGGCACTTCGCGCTTCCGTACCCCGACATCGCCACCTGAGCCCGTGCGCGGAAGCTCCCGGCCGGTGGGTCAGCCCGGACGGACGGTCAGGACGCGGCCGTCCGGGTCACGTGGGGCACCGTCTCCAGCCGGGCGAAGTCGGCGCTGATCTCGCCGGCGGTCTGCAGCAGCGGCGGAAGATGCTCCTCCAGCAACCGTTCCAGTGAGGTCTCCGCGGCATGGCTGTTGACGTTGATCCCGGCGATGACCTGGCCGGATCCGTCGCGCAGCGGCGCGGCGACCGAGCGGATGCCGGGCGCGAGCTGCTCGTCGGTCAGCGCCCAGCCGCGAGCGCGGACCTCTCGGAGCTCGGCGTCGCGCTCCTCGCGGCCGAGCCGCCGCCGAGGTTCGATGCCGGAGCGGGACGGCTCGGCCAGCACGCGGTCCAGCTCCTCAGGGGACAGCGCGGCCAGGCAGACCTTGCCCAGCGAGGTCGCCTGCGCGGGGAACCGCGTACCGATCTGCACGGCCAGGCCCACGATCTTGGGCAGCGCCACCCGGGCCACGTACACGATGTCGGAGCCGTCGAGCTGGGCGATCGAGCACGACTCGCCGGTACGGGACACGAGCCTTTCCAGGTGCGGGCGGGCGACGTCCCACAACCCCATCGAGCGCACGTACGCCACGCCCAGGTCGAGCACCCGGGGGGTCAGCGCGAACCCGCCCTCGCGTGAGCGCACGTAGCCCAGCTCCTGGAGGGTGAGCAGGATACGCCGGGCGGTCGGCCGTGCCAGGCCGGCCTCCGTGGCCACCTGGGTCAGCGACATCACCGGCCGATGGGGTTGGAAGGCGGTGATGACCTCCAGCCCTCGGGCCAGCGCTTCGATGAAATCCGGCCCGACGCCGTCCCGCGGCATTCGCCGACTCCTCGCAGTCTGCTCTAGAAACGTCCGGCATCCGGACAGACCGCTTGAGTGTATGACATAGTTGTCAACCAGTCCATCTGTCCACGTGGCATGGCATGACGCGGAGGTCGCCAAGCCGAGTGGTGGCTGTAAAACACTGGTGGCGGCCCATCTCCGATCGCCAAGCGGACAGTCGGCCGCTGAACGACACTCCGGGCCCTCCACCGGCTGTGTCCACACCTGTGGAGATCGGATTCGAACCTGTGTACGAGTCTGTGGATACTGTGGATAACTCCTCCGCCGAGTTCACCCGAGCATGCGAGCGAAGGCGTCGAAGGCCGCTCCCGACCGTCCGGGAGCGGCCTTCGGGTCGGCCACTAGCGGCCTTGTAGTGCCTTGACGTTGTCGCCGAAGGTCCAGTTCTTCGATCCATCCCAGTTGATGGACCAGGTCATCAGACCCTTGAGGCTGCCGCTGAAGCTGTTCCAGCTCTGGGACACCAGGGAGGGCGCCATGTAGCCGCCTCCGGCTCCGCTCTGAGCGGGCAGACCGGGGACCTGCTTGTCATAGGGAACCTTGATCGTCGTGCCCTGGATGACCAGGCCGTTGTTCAAGCAGGTGGTCTGGGCGGTGAACCCCTGAACAGTGCCCGCGGAGTAGGAGTCACCGGAGCAGCCGTACATGCTTCCGTTGTAGTACTGCATGTTCAGCCACCAGAGGCGGCCGTTGTCGGCGTACTTCTTGATGATCGGCAGGTACGCCCCCCAGATCGAGCCGTAGGTGACGCTGCCCCCGGTGACGTACGCCGTCTCGGGTGCCATGGTCAGGCCGAAGTTGGACGGCATCTGGGCGAGCACGCCGTCGATGATGCGGATGAGATTGGCCTGGGAGGCGGAGAGCTGGTTGATGTTGCCGCTGCCGCTGAGGCCGGTCTCGATGTCGATGTCGATGCCATCGAAGTTGTACCGCTTGAGGATCGGCACGACGGTGGCGACGAAGCGGTCGGCGACGGTGCTGGAGCTCAGGTCGATTCCGGCGGTCGCTCCGCCGATGGACATCAGGATCGTCATGCCGGCGGCCTTGGCCTGGCACATCTCGGCCGGGGTGGCGACCTTGACGGTGGAGTCCATGCCGTCTTCCCACAGGACGGTTCCGTCGGAGCGGATGACCGGGAACGCCGCGTTGATCACGTTGTAGCCGTGGGCCTTGATGCGGGAGTCGGTGATCGGAATCCAGCCGAGCGGCGGGTGCACACCGTTCGACGCGCCGTCCCAGTTCTCCCAGTAGCCCTGAAGGACCTTGCCCGTCGGCCTCGACTTCACCGCGCACGTGCCACCCGTGGGCGTAGGAGTGGGCGTCGGGGTAGGCGTCACAGTCGGAGTGGGAGTCGGAGTGGGCGTGGGAGTCGGGGTGACAGTGGGCGTGGGTGTGGGGGTGCTCGACGGGGGGGTTCCGGGCCCGTCGAAGCTGACGTCATCGGCGTAATAGGTGCCCTGCCCGTACCACCCGTGCAGGTAGACCACGGCGGTGGTCTGGCCGGCCGCGGTGGTGAAGGAGACAGAGAGCTGCGTGTACGTCGCTGATGAGGTCCAGGTGGACCCGCCGCCGTTCACGCCGAGGTAGACGTAGTTGCCGCGCACCCAGGCGGTCAAGGTGTAGGCGGTGCTCGGCTTGACGGTCATCGACTGGGTGCACTGGGCGTTGTCGGAGGCACTCGCCGCGCCGGCGAGTGCCTTCGTGCCGGAGTGGACCGGGGAGCCGACCACCGAACCCAGCCCACCGGTGCAGGTCCAGGGCGAGAGGGATCCGGTCTCGAAGCCCGGATTCGCGAGGAGGTTGGCGGCCTGAGCCGACGTCTGCGTGACAAGGACGCCTATGACCGCCAGCAATAACGAGACTGCCAGCACCAGCAGGCGGGGGGTTCGTTTCATGGGGGGGTACAACCCTTCTATCGCCCGGGTGTGGGGGGTCACCGGGCATCGACGGCGGGCGGAGGGTGCGGCTGTCCCGGAACGCCGACTCCACCCGGAGCCTTGACGAGGGTCGCGGTCGGAATGCCGTCCTGGCGGCCTCGGCGGGCAGGACGTGAGGAGTGGGCGACTGGGTTCGTTAGGGGCGGATGAGTCGCGTCTGTGGAACCTCACAGTTCTTATAGGAAAGTTTCCTAAGAGTTGACGTGATCGTAGCCCCGACTTCAATGCCGTACAAGGCCCAAACAGGACGTCCACCCGGTGCGCGAAGCATCGGTCCCAGAAGCGAAGGGGAGGGACGCGGATCCGCGTCCCTCCCCTTCTACCCGCCAGGTCGGCGGAATTTACCCGCCAGGTCGGCGGACGCTCGCGGGCGGTAGCTCGGCCCCACGTCGCGGTGACGAAAGGATCAACCCGCACCGGCCATTACGGCTCCGGTGGTCGACCCGGGCGACGAAGCGCACGACCTCCGGTTATTTCTCTCGCTGGATGATGATGACGGGGATCACCCTGGCGGTCTTCTTCTGGTAGCCGGCGTACATGGGAAAGACCGACACCATCAACTCCCACAGCCGAGGCTTCTCCTCGTCGTCGGCGGTGCGGACTTGTGCGGCGAACTTCTCCGAGCCGACCTGCACGCTGACTTCAGGGCACTCGAGCAGGTTGAGGTACCAGGCGGGGTGGTCGTCGGCGCCACCGTTCGAGGCCACGATCAGGTAGTCGTCGCCGTCGCGCCCATAGATCAACGCTGTACGGCGCAGCTTTCCCGACTTCCTTCCCCTCGTCGTGAGCAGGAGCGAGTCGTACCCGTTGTAACTGTGCCCGTCCTGGCCGTCGGATTCGACGTAGCGCTTGATGTGCTTGGCCACCCAGCCTGTGGGGCTGTCCACGACTTCATCGGGCTCTGGCGTTGTCAACGATCCTCCCGGCACTTGATCATTCGCACTCTCGCTCACGCTATCGGCGAGCAGGTCGCCACGGTCAAGTCCAGAGCGCCTGCCGTCGATCGCGACCGTGGCCCGCAAGGCCAACATGTGGAGATTATTCGAACCTGTGTACTACAGGACCACGAGCTTGTCACGTTAGTGCTGTGGCCCCACCGTCCACGGCCGGAGCTTCTCGGGGTTGCGTACCGCCCAGATGTGCTTGATCCGGTCGCCTGCGACATCGAACGCCATCACCACCACGGTGACGCCATCTTGCTGAGCCACCAGACCGGGCTGACCGTTGACCCTGCGCTCCAGGATCGTCAGGTCGGGTACCCTGCCGACGATATCGAGGGCGTAGCGCGCGACCTGCTCGCCGCCTTCGATGGGGCGGAGCACGGCGCTGACGAGGCCGCCGCCGTCGGCGATCCCCGTGGCGTCGGGGTCGAGGAGGCCGATGAGGGCGTCGATGTCCTTGGCTTCCCATGCCTGCTTGAAGTCCCTGACGATGCCGGCCTGCTGGGCTGCCGGAGCCGTGGGAGCCCGCGACGCGCGGATGCGACGGCGGGCCGAGGAGGCCAGCTGGCGGCATGCCGCCGGGGTACGGCCGACGATCTCGGCCACTTCGGCGAAGGAGTGACAGAAGACATCGTGCAGGATGAACGCGACGCGCTCGGCCGGGGTCATCGATTCGAGCACGACGAGGAAGGCCATGTTGATCGACTCGTCGAGGGTGACCTGGTCGGCCGGGTCGACCGTGGTGCCACCCGGCCGCCCGCTGATCCACTCCGGACGATCGGGCAGCGGCTCGGGGATCCATTCGCCCACGTAGCGCTCCCGCCGGGCCCGTGCCGAGCCGAGCAGGTCGAGGCAGACGCGACTGGCGACCTTCGTCAGCCAGGCGCCGGGGGATTCGATGGCTTCCTGCTGCTGCCGGGACATGGCGTACCAGCGGGCGTAGGTCTCCTGTACGACATCCTCGGCATCGGCCAGGGAGCCGAGGAGCCGGTACGCGAGATTGATCAGCTGACGCCGCTCGCTCGTGATCGCGCTCAGGCTCGGATCGGGCCGGCCGTGTTCTGGCTCGGATCGGGTGGTCATGGTGTCGCCGACTCCCTTGGTCGCAGCTGTCCTCACCAGTTCGACGAGACATCGCACCGAACTGTGAGGTTGGCGCGTCGCCTCACATTCCCGGCGGTTGTGTCGTCGGACTACTGAGACACCATCCAGCACGCAGGAAAGCTCAGCGACCTGGCCGGTATGCGGATCGCCGTCGAAAACCCGCGTCGGAACGCGTGATCGTCCCCGCGGTCGGCCACTTCGTGATGGAGGACCAAGCCCACCAGGTCGCAAGCCTCAAAACAGCGCTGAGATTTAGAAGGGAAGACCTCGCAATGTCCATGCCCACGACGACCAAGCAGGACGACCTCCAGTCGCGTCTGCCCGACCCGCTCCAGTTCTTCCCCGAGATGGCAGCAATCTCCGGAGCCATGTCCAAGGCCACCCGGAACGGTTCGATTCCGCAGACCACCATCAGCGTGGTGCAGCTCCGCGCCGGGCAGATCGTCGGCAGCACGTACCACACCGTCCGACAGACCGGCGACCTCCGCAAGGCCGGAGAAACAGAGGAGCGCATCACCGCCGTGGCGTCATGGCAGGACGCCCCCTACTTCACCGACGCCGAACGGGTCGCACTGGAGCTCGTGGAGGCCGTCCTCACCCCGAACCCGTCCGGGGAGCGCGTCCCCGACGAGCTGTATGCCAAGGCATCCGCCCACTACGACGACAAGGCGCTCTGGACGCTCACCCTGGCGATCAGCCAGATCTGCTTCTTCATCCCCGTCGCTCTCATCGGCAAGCCGATCCCCGGTAAGGCCCCCGGGAAGAATTACAGCAAGTAACGCCCAACAGGCTCAGGATGAGGACGGCAACCGCGGCTCACGCGCTGAGCACGGCCGGCTCCTGAGCTTGCTCTTTAACCAAAATCTTGGGCGTATGCCATGCCGATGGTGACGTATCCGCGTATAGCGGATTGCGTCTTGAAAGCCACGGTGTGTCGCCATGGCCACCGTCTCATCTTCACTCGGTATCGACATGGAGCGAGGAGAGGCGGTGGCCGTGGCATCCATCCCGGCACGCGCGTCAGCGCGTCGCCTCACATTCCCGGCGGTTGTGTCGTCGGACTACTGAGGCACCAGATCGTCGTCGTCTTCACCCGTCCCGCAGCAGTCAAGGAGGCACCCATGTTCTTGCGTGTCGCGATCACCCTGCAGACCTTGGCCCTCTTCGCCGCGCCGATCACCGCCGGACTGTTGTTGTCCTCGCCCGACGGACGGGCATCGCACAGTGTTTCGGCGTACGGGGTGTTCGCCGCGGCGCTGTTGCACCTGGTCACCGCGATCTTGGTGTGGCGGCCGGGCGGCGGCTCGCCCAGGGCCATCCTGTACGCGGTCGGATTCTTCGGGCTCACGCTGGCGCAGATAGCGCTCGGCATCGCGCACGTGAAGACCGTGCACGTCCCATTGGGCGCGTTGATGTTCGGCATGAGCGTCCTTCAACTTGGCCGGGTCTGGGCCGGCCGCCGCACTCACGTGGCCGCCGCTGCATGACGGTGACCCGGCGTCAGGCTCTGGGCCTGTTCGGCATCCGGGTGGGCGGCGATGCCGACCCGGCCGCCGGCCGTTCCGGCCGGCCCTCATTCGGGTCTTGTGGCGATGTCATCCTGATGTTACGTTGCCGCAATCGAATCAGTTCGATCCGAGAGGCCGATCATGGCGGCAACGATCGCTGACGTGGCGAAGCACGCGGGGGTCTCGCGCAGCACCGTCTCCTACGTGCTCAGCGGCAACCGGTCGATCTCCCCCGAGACGATCAAACGTGTCGAGCGCAGCATCCGAGAGCTCAACTTCCGGCCGCACGCGGGCGCCCAGTCGATCAGGACCCGCAGGTCGGGCGTGATCGCGATGGCGCTGCCGCTGGTCCACGGACCGCACAACCAGGTGCAGATGCCGTACGTGTGGGCCGCCCTGTCCGCCGCGCAGGACGCCGGGCTGAAGCTGCTGATGATCACCGACGACAACGGCGAGAAGGCGATCCGCGACGCGGTCGCCAGCGCGCTGGTGGACGGGGTGATGCTGATGGAGGTCCAGCAGCGCGACCCGCGGGTGGAGTTGCTGGGCTCGCTGAAGTGCCCGGCCGTCCTGGTGGGCACGCCCGACGACGCGGCGGGGCTGCCCCTCGTGGACTTCGACTTCACGTTGTCCGGCCGGCTCTGCGCCGAGCACCTGCTCGACCTCGGGCACACGAACCTGGGCTTCCTCGGGCAGCCGCCCGAGACGTACGCCCGCGGGGGCGCCTACGCGGCGCACGCCCGCGACGGGGCGGTGGAGGCGATCGAGAGCCGGGGCGCGACGGCGGCCTGGCAGCCGTGCGAGCCCTCGCCGGACGGGGTGGACGCCGCGCTCACCGCGCTCTTCGCCGCGAACCCGGACACGAGTGGCCTGATCGTCTACAACGAGTGGGCGCTGCCGCTGGTGGTCGACCGGCTCACCCGCATGGGCCGGCGCGTGCCGCGGGACATCTCCCTCGTCGCGATCTGCTCTGCCGACGAGGTCGGGCGCCTCGCCCAGCCCGTGACCTCGCTGACGCTGCCCGTCGAGAACCTGGCCCGCACGGCCGTGCAACGCCTGGCCCGTCTGATCCGCGGCGAACCACAGCCGCCGGTCACCATGCTCGCACCAGAGCTGACCGTACGCCAAAGCACCCGCACCTATCGGCGCCCGAGGCGCACGCGAGCCTGACCCTGCGCGCCGCCCTCTCCTGAGCCGCCCGCAGCCACAATCGAATCAGTTCGAAAGGCCCTGACCATGCCATACACAGCACTCCCCCGTACCGGACGCAGGGCGCTGGCCGCCGGCGTCACCGTCGCCGCCACCCTCGCGATCGGCGGCTGTGGCGGCGGCGCCGCGCCCGCCGCGGACACCGGCACATTGACGGAGATCGACTACTACGAGGCCGCGCCGCAGAACACCAAGCTGCCGGAGATCCTCGCGGCGTGCGGCCGGGAGACCGGGGTGAAGATCGAGCACCAGCAGGTGCCGCGGACCCAGTTCATCCCCAAGCTGCTCCAGCAGGCGTCCTCGCGGTCGCTCCCCGACCTGGCCCTGATCGACAACCCGGACCTGGCCCAGCTCGCCGCGACCGGCGGCCTGGCGTCGCTGTCGGAGGCCGGGCTGAGCACCGAGGGGCTGTTCCCCTCGATCGTGGACGCGGGGCAGTACCAGGGCCAGACGTACGGCATCGCCCCCGGAGTGAACGGCCTGGCCCTCTACTACAACAAGAAGCTGTTCGGCGAGGCGGGCCTGCAACCACCGAAGACCTGGGACGAGCTGACGGTGGCCGCCGGGAAGCTGACCAAGGGCAAGCGGTACGGCATCGCGTTTTCGGCGGTCGGCACCGAGGAGGGCAGCTTCCAGTTCGAGCCCTTCTTCTGGACGGCGGGGGCGAGCCTTAAGCAGCTCGACTCCCCGCAGGCGGTCCAGGCGCTGACGCTGTGGAAGGACCTGGTCGACTCCAGATCGGCCTCCAAGTCGGTGGTCACCTGGACCCAGGCCGACATCAACGACCAGTTCATGGCCGGGAACGCGGCGATGATGGTGAACGGCCCGTGGCAGCTGCCGACGCTGAACCAGAAGAAGGACCTCGAGTTCGGCATCGTCCCGATCCCCATCCCCTCGCCGTCCGCCAAGCCGGTGACGCCGCTGGGCGGCGAGGTGTGGACGGTCGGCCGCAGCACCCCCGAACGGGAGAAGAAGGCCCTCGCGGTGCTGAAGTGCCTGCTCAGCCAGGACAAGAGCCTGGAGTGGTCGACCGCCGCCGGCTACATCCCGAGCAACCGCGCCGCGGCCGGCCAGCTCGCCGCGCGCGACCCGCAGCTCGCGCCGTTCGCCGAGGAGGTGGCCACCGCGCTGGCCCGCACCGCCGAGCTGGGGACGGACTACCCGCGGGTCAGCGAGGCGCTGTTCAACGCGATCCAGCAGTGCCTGGCCGGCGGCAAGTCGCCGCAGGAGGCGCTGAGCGCGGCGCAGGCCGCGGTCAAGTAGGGACTCGCCGTGCCAGCCATGGTCTCCGCCCGCGGCGCAGCTCCCGCCGCCTCCGCCGGGGCGCGGTCGCGCCGGCGTCCCAGGACAGGCGCGCGGCGGTGGGCGGCGTTCGCGTTCATCGCCCCGACCTGCCTGTACGCGCTCCTGTTCTACGTGTATCCGCTGGTCAGCAATCTGCGGATGGGGTTCCAGGACTACACCGTCAAGTCGTTCTACACCGGGGTCGCCCCCTTCGTCGGGTGGGACAACTACCGCGCGGTCTGGCACGACCCCGCCTTCGGCAGGACCGTGCTGAACACGGTGCTGTTCACGGCGGGCTCGCTGGCCCTGCAGTTCTCCCTCGGCCTGGCCCTGGCGGTCTTCTTCCACCGGCGCTTCCCGCTGAACGGGGTGCTGCGGTCGCTGCTGCTCGTGCCGTGGCTGCTCCCGCTCGTGGTGTCGGGCACGGCCTGGAGGTGGATCCTGGAGACCGACTCCGGCGTGCTCAACCAGACCCTCGGCCACCCGATCCCCTGGCTGGCCAGCACCGACCTGGCCTTGCCGTCCGTCACCCTCGTCAACATCTGGGTCGGCATCCCGTTCAACATGGTGATCCTCTACGGCGGCCTGCAGGCGATCCCGGCGCAGCTCTATGAGGCGGCCGGGCTCGACGGGGCGGACGCGTGGCAGCGCTTCACCCGCATCACGCTGCCACTGCTGCGCCCCGTCAGCGTGGTGGTGCTGACGCTCGGCCTGATCTACACGCTGAAGGTCTTCGACCTGATCATGGTGCTCACGCAGGGCGGGCCCGCCGACTCCTCGCAGACGCTGACGACCTTCTCCTACGACCTGTCGTTCCAGCGGCTGACGTTCGGGCGGGGGGCGGCCGTGGGGAACATCCTCATCCTCCTCGCCGTCGTCTTCGCGTTCGTCTACCTGAGGGCCACCCGCGACCCCGAAGGGCGGGGAGCGCGGTGAGGGCCCGGAGTCTGGCGACCACCGCGGCGGCGCTGCTGATCCTCGCGGTGATGCTGTTCCCGCTGTACTGGATGGTCAACGCGTCGCTCCTGCCGTCCACCGAGCTGATCGGCGACGAGCCGACCTGGCTGCCCCTGCACGGCACGCTCGATGGCTACCGGAACGCCCTGGCCAGTCAGGGCGGGCACCTCGTCACCAGCCTCGTCGTCTCGCTGGGCACGGTGGCCCTCACACTCGTGCTCGCCGTCCCGGCGGCGTACGGGCTGGCGCAGCTGCGCGCGCCCGGCGGGCGGGCGCTGCAGTTCGCGCTGCTCGTCGCGCAGATGATCCCGGGCATCGTCATGGCCAACGCGCTCTACATCGCGGCCGACGCGCTCGGCCTGATCAACTCGCCGGTCGCGCTGGTCCTCGCCGACTCCACGCTCTGCGTGCCGTTCGCGATCCTCATCCTGCAGGCGTTCATGCGGTCCATCCCCAGCCAGATCCGCGAGGCCGCCGCGATCGACGGCGCGTCCCGGCTGCGCACGCTCGTCGCGGTGATCCTGCCGGTCAGCAGGAACGCGATGATCGCCGCGGGCCTGTTCTCGTTCCTGTTCGCCTGGGCCGACTTCCTGTTCGCGGTCACCCTGACCACCCGCGACGACTCCGCGCCCGTGACCGTCGGGATCTACCGGTTCATCGGCGCCCACATGACGGACTGGAACAGCGTGATGGCCACGGGGGTCATCGCGTCCGTCCCGGCGGCGGTGCTGATGGTGGTGGCGCAGCGCTACGTCGCCGCGGGCGTCGCCGACGGCGCCGTCAAAGAATGAAGACTGGAGAAATCGTTGTCCCTTCCCTTCACCCGTTCCGGCGACCGGCTGACATGGAGGCATGAGCATCACCTGCTGACGGTCCAGCCGTGGGGGCGCGACAGCGTGCGCGTGCGCGCCGGCGTCCACCGCCTGCTGGACGACCTGCCGGGGGCGCTGGAATCCGAGCCCGCTCCGCGGGAGGCCGAGATCCACATCGGCGCGGACTCCGCCACGCTGACCAACGGCCTGCTGCGGGTCACCGTCACGGCCCGGGACGGGCTCCTCACGGCGAGCCGCACCGACACGGGGGAGGAGCTGATCCGCGAGGAGCCCGCGCACTTCTGGTGGCCGGGGGCGCGGCACTACGAGGCACTCGGCGGCGGGCAGTACCGCGTCGAGCAGCGCTTCGCGGCCTACGACGGCGAGCGGGTCCACGGCCTGGGCCAGCACGGCCACGGCCGGTTCGACCAGAAGGGCATGGTGCTCGAACTCCACCAGCGCAACGGCGAGGTGAGCATCCCCTTCGCCGTCTCCAGCCGCGGGTACGGCCTGCTGTGGAACAACCCGGCGGTCGGCCGGGTCGAGCTGGCGGCCAACGGCACCCGCTGGGTCGCCGACCGGGCCAGGCAGCTGGACTACTGGCTGACCACCGGCGAGACCCCGGCGCGGATCCTGTCGAACTACGCGGACGCCACGGGGCACGCCCCGCGCCTCCCGTCCTGGGCCTCCGGCTTCTGGCAGAGCAAGCTGCGCTACGCCACCCAGGACGAGCTGCTCGGCGTGGCCCGGGAGTACGCCCGGCGCGGGCTGCCCCTGTCCGTCATCGTGGTCGACTACCTGCACTGGCGGCACCTCGGCGACTGGGACTTCGACCGGGAGCACTGGCCCGACCCGCGCGCGATGGTCGAGGAACTCCGCGGAATGGGCGTCGAGACGGCGGTGTCCGTGTGGCCGTCGGTCAGCCCGCTGTCGGCGAGTTACGGCCCGATGCGCGACGCCGGGCTGCTCGTTGACGCCGGCGACGGGCCGGCCGTCCACGGGGAGTGGCCGGACGCCGGCTCGGGCTCGGATGTCGCCGTCGCCTTCTACGACGCGACCAGCGAGCGGGCCCGCGCCTGGCTGTGGGAACGGCTGCGCGAGAACTACTACGACATCGGCGTGCGGGCATGGTGGCTGGACGCCTGCGAGCCGGAGATGCGCCATCCCGAGCGGCACTCCTACGCCGCCGGGCCGGGCGCCGAGGTCGCCAACCTGTACCCGCGCGAGCACACCCGCGGCATCTACGAGCACATGCGCGCCCAGGGCGAGACCGAGGTCCTCTCGCTGGTGAGGTCCGCCTGGGCGGGTTCGCAGCGCTTCGGCGCGGCCCTGTGGTCGGGCGACATCCCCGCCACGTTCGAGGCGCTCGCGGCCACGGTCAGGGCGGGCCTGAACGTCGCGATGAGCGGCATCCCCTGGTGGACCGCCGACATCGGCGGGTTCCAGGGCGGCGACCCGGACGACCCGGCGTACCGGGAGCTGGTCGTCCGGTGGTTCCAGTACGGCGCGTTCTGCCCGCTGTTCCGCCTGCACGGCCACCGGGATCCGCGCGAGACGCGCAGCTTCGTCGGCGTCTCGGGCGGGCCGAACGAGGTCTGGTCCTTCGGCGACGAGGCCTACCAGGCGATGACCTTCGCCATGCGACGCCGCGAGCTCCTGCGGCCGTACCTGCACGCCCAGTTGCGGGACGGCGAGCGGACCGGGCTCCCGCTGATGCGCCCGCTGCTGCTGGAGTTCCCCGGCGACGAAGCGGCCTGGGACGTCGACGACCAGTTCATGTTCGGCGGCGACCTGCTGGTCGCGCCGGTCCTCGGGCGCGGCGAGCGGGTGCGCGAGGTGTACCTGCCCGACGGCGCCACCTGGACCCACACCGACACCGGGACCCGCCACAAGGGCGGCGCCCGGATCACGGTCGAGGCCCCGCTCGACCGCATCCCCCTGTTCGTCCGAGACGACGCCGACACCCCCCTGTCTCTGGAGGACCTGCGATGAACCGCTTACGACTCGCCTTACTCATGACCCTCGCCCTGGCCGCCGCGCTGCTGACGGCCGTCCCCGCTCAGGCGGCCTCAGTCACGATCAACCTGGCCGAGCGCGGCAAGGCGCCCACCCGCGCCGGCGCGGGGTTCCTCTACGGCCTCAACCAGAACGGGTCGGGTCCCGCCGACAGCCTGCTGCAGCCCCTGCGCCCGACGCTGTTCCGCGGGGGAGGCGCACGGATCGCGGGGCACGGCTGGATCGGCGACGGCTACACGGCGGGCAACGGGTACCGGGTGCGGCTCAACTCCGCGCTCGACCAGGCCCGCAGGGTCACCGCCGCCGCGTACGGCGCGACGTACCACCTGCTCGTCTCGGACGTGTGGGGCGCTGACACCGAGCAGCCCTCGACCACCGTCTACCCCTGCGACAACGGCGACTGCTCGAACTGGCGGACGTTCGTCAACCGGCTCGTGACCGACGTCCGCGCCTCCGGCGTCCGCGTGCGCTACGACATCTGGAACGAGCCGGAGGGCACCGGCTTCTGGCCGCGCGGCGTGAACAGCCCGCAGTACTTCCAGATGTGGAACACGGCGGTGAACGAGATCCGCCGCCTCGACCCGTCCGCCGTGATCGTCGGCCCGTCCTTCGGCGGGTACAACCGCACCTGGATCGGCGACTTCCTCACCCGCACCAAGGCGGACGGAACCCTGCCCAACGTCCTGAACTGGCACTTCAGCGCCGACCCCGTGGCCGACACGAACGACGCGACCGGGCTGCTGTCCGCGCGCTCGATCCCGGCGATGCCGTTGACGATCGACGAGTACCTGTGGCCGCAGCAGCAGAACCCGGGCTACCTGGCCTGGTACCTCGACCGGCTGGCCGTCTCCTCGGTGTCCGCGGCGGCCCGCGCCATCTGGGCCGACTGCTGCGTCGCCGGCCTGCTGTCCGGCGCCCTGACCAGCAGCCAGCAGCCCACCGGGCAGTGGTGGGTCTACCAGGCCTACGCCCAGCTGACCGGCTCCCTCGTCTCGACCACTTACGGCGACGGCCTCGCCGTGGCCGCGGCCGTGGACCAGAGCCAGAACAAGGCTGTCGCCCTGCTGGGCAACAGCTCCGGCCAGACCGGCACGACGACGGTCACCGTCAACGGCCTGTCCTCCACACCATGGCTGGTGAACAACGGCGCCGTGCGCGTCCGCGTCGAGCGCATCCCGCACCAGAACCCGCTGTCCGGGCCGCTCGTGGTCTCCGACCAGGACGTCACCGTCTCGGGCGGCTCACTCACCGTCCCCGTCTCCTACCTGTCCGGCACCGACGCCTACACCATCACGCTCACGCCGGGCGGCTCCGGCGGCGGAACCGTCGTCGTGGACGGAAACACCACGGGCACCGGCGCCAACCAGTTCCAGTACGACGCGAACTGGGGGCTCACCACCGGCCTCGCCGACATGTACGCCGGGACGGCCAACTGGAGCCACGTCGCCGGGGCCACCGCGACCTTCCGCTTCACCGGGACGCAGGTGGCGCTGCACGCCGTGCGCGACGTGGACCAGGGCAGGATGACGGTGTCCGTGGACGGGGGCTCGCCCCAGACCGTGGACAATTACGCCCCCGCCCGCAGCGCCTCGGGAGTCGTCTGGACCAGCGCCGCCCTGCCGGCCGGCCCCCACACCCTCACGATCGTCAACACCGGCCAGCGCAACCCCGCCGGCACGGGCGTCAACATCGCGATCGACCGGGCCGACGTCACCTCCTCGCCTGGGCCCACCACCGTGACGGTGGACGCCAACGTGACCGGCACGGGCACCAACCAGTTCTCCTACAGCAGCGGCTGGGGCCTGACCACGGGCGTGCCCGACATGTACGCGGGGACGGCCAACTGGAGCTACACCGCGGGCTCGACGGCCACCCTGGCCTTCACTGGCACCCGCGTCGCCCTGCATGCCGTACGGGACGTGGACCAGCAGATCATCGCGGTCTCCGTGGACGGCGGCCAGGAGACGCTCGTCGACGACTACAGCCCCACGCGCAACGCCTCGGGCGTCGTGTGGACGAGCCCCGTCCTCGCGAACGGCGCCCACACCATGCGTGTACGGGTGACCGGGAACCGCAACCCGAGCAGCAGCGGGTTCAACGCCGCGCTCGACAGCGTGGACATCACGACGGGCTGACGTGCGGCGGCGCCTCTCCGGGCATCCGGACCCGGAGAGGCGCCGTACGGCCTGGGTCGGCCGGCTCGGCGGGGGTCGGCCGGCTCGGCATGCGTCTGGTCGATCCCAGCGCGGCCGTTGCGGGCGGCGCGGGCCGGGGGGATCGGCTGATTCGATTACCGGATCGTTGCCTGCCGAAACATGCGCTTCACAGCTTGGATCTCGGGCCTTAGCGTTCTACAGCATTCCCGCAGGCGGATACATCGCTCGGGGACGTTGCACGCCTCATTGCCATGTGAATGGCGTTACGGACTTATGGGAGGACCTCATGCCCGCGGCTGTGAACCGAGCGTGGTGAGTCCGGTGGCCGCGATTACGGTGAGCAGGCTGTCGAAGTCGTTCGGCGGTGTCGTCGCGGTGAATGACGTCTCGTTTGCGGTCTCGAGTGGCGAGGTCGTGGCTTTGGCCGGGGAGAACGGTGCCGGCAAGTCCACCATCAAGAACATCATCGGCGGAACTCTGCGGCCCGACTCCGGGCACGTCGGTTTCGGCGGCGAGATCGCCCATGCGGGAGCGGGCGGCGCGAGGCACTCGGGCGTGGCCACGGTGCACCAGGAGACCAGCCTGTTTCCCGACCTGACGGTCGCCGAGAACATTTTCATCGGCCATCTCAGGTCCTCCCGAGCGAGGACGGTCCGGCCCGCGGCCCTGCGGCGCGCCGCCGCCCCCATCCTTCAGCGAGTCGGTGCCGGTTTCGGTCCGGACGCTGTCGTGCGTGAACTCTCCGCCGGGCAGCGTCAGCTAGTAGAGATCGCCAAGGCCCTGGCGGCCGAACCCCGCGCCATCGTGTTCGACGAGCCGACCGCCTCGCTCAATCTCGCCGAACGTGAGCTGATCATGCGGATCGTCGAGCAACTGAGCAGCGACGGAGTGGCGGTCCTCTACATCACCCATTATCTCGAGGAGATCTTCAGACTCGGTCAGCGAGTCGTGGTCATGCGCGATGGGCGACTCGTGGCCGACCGGCCGACCCGCGAGCTCGACCGCGCCGCCCTCGAGTCGCTCATGGTGGGACGCGAACTCGCCCAGGGATATCCGGAGCTTCCGGAACCGCGGTCGGCGATCGCGTTGTCCGTACGTGACCTGAGCGACGACTCGCGGGTCGAAGGGATCTCGTTCGACATCGCCCAGGGCGAGATCTTCGGTCTGGCCGGGCTGATGGGCTCGGGCCGTACCGAGGTCGCCCGGGCGATCTTCGGACTAGCAGGCGGAGCCGGGCAGATCGAGGTGGCCGGACGGCCGCTGCGGCGCGGAGACGTTCGCGCGTCCGTCGGTGCCGGAATCGCATTCGTCACCGAGGACCGGCGGCACGAGGGACTTTTTCTCGAGCGGCCGATCCGCGAAAGCCTCTCCATCGTCGACCTCGACTCGGTCTGCCGTTTGCGGCCGTTCGGATGGCTCGACAATACGGCTGAACGCCAACTCACCCGAGAACTCGCGACGACCGTGGGCCTGACGGCACGCGGCGGATTGGACGCGGTCGGCGGCTCGCTGAGCGGCGGCAATCAGCAGAAGGTGGTCCTCGCCAAGTGGCTGAGCGGACAACCCCAACTGATCATTCTGGACGAGCCGACACGCGGTATCGACGTGGGGGCCAAGGCTGAGATCTACCGGCTTCTGGTCGACTTCGCGCACGCCGGCTCGGCGATCCTGCTCATCAGCTCCGAGATGGAGGAAGTTCTCGGGCTGAGTCATCGCGTCGGTGTCATGCACGATGGCCGGTTGGCCGGCATTCTCGACCGGTCGCAGGCGACCCAGGAGGCCGTCATCCGGCTCGCCACTGGGGGTGCCCGATGAAATCTGCCGGCAAATGGTCTGTTCTTGCTCTGCGACGGCAGCCACTTCTGCCGGTGTGGATGGTGCTGCTCCTCACTCTTGCCGGTCTTTATAGCGGATTCGGCACGACGGCGAACCTTCGCAATATCGCCATCCAGGCAAGCCCGCTGATCATCGCCGCGGTCGGCGCGACATTCGTGATCATGACCGCGGGAATCGACCTGTCCGTCGGCTCGATGCTGTTCCTGGCAGCCGCGATCGAGTCCAGCCAGGCGCTCATCTCAGCGCCGACCGGTGCGGTGTTCCTCGCCATCGCTACGGCGGGACTGCTCATGGGCCTGCTCAACGGGGTCGCGGTCGCGATGACCCGGGTCCCCGCCCTGATCGTGACCCTCGCCTCGATGCAGGTCTTTCGAGGGGCCGGTGGTCATATCACCGGCCAGCAGAACATCGATCTTCCCGCGCACCTGCGGGGTATCGGCACAGGGAGCCTCCTCGGCGTCCCCGCTCCGGTTCTGCTCGCCGCGGCGACGGCCCTCGTCGGGGGCATGGTGTTCAGCCGGACCGTGTTCGGCAGATACACCCAGGCGGTGGGGTCCAACCGCGCTGCCGCCCTCAACGCGGGGCTCCCCGTCAGGACGGTGACGGTCGGTGCGTACGCGCTCGCGGGCCTGCTGGCCGCTGTCGCTTCGCTCACTCAGACCGCACGTCTGGGCGCCGTCCAGCCTTCCATCGGTGACGGCTACGAGCTGACGGTGATCACGGCAGTGGTCCTCGGCGGCACCAGCCTGTTCGGGGGGCGGGGAAGCATCACCGGCACCGTCCTCGGTGCTCTCGTCCTCACCACCGCGCAGACGGGGCTGGTCTTCTCCGGAGCCTCGCCCTATGTCTTCGACATCGTCCGTGGCGGCGTCCTTCTCACCGCGGTCATCGCCGCCGGAACGCGGTGGCGGAACCTGGCTCGGACCCAGTGGCTGCCTGGCCGTTCATCGTCCGGCGGGGGCTAGACGATGACGACCGCATGAATCGTGCGTCATGAAATGAAAGGTAACCCCCCATGAAAGCCTCCCCGATCATTCGATCCATGGCAGCGCTCACGGCGTCGTGTCTCATGCTCGCCGCTTGCGGTTCGAACTCGCAGCAGTCCGGATCGGGCGCGTCCGGCAAAAAGGTCACGATCGGTGTGAGCTTCGATCTGCTCAACGCGATTCGCCAGGCAGAGAGGACGGCGATCGAGAAGGCGGCCAAGACGGCCGGATACGACGTCATCTTCGACGTCGCCGACAAGGACCCGCAGAAGCAGTCCTCGCAGATCCAGGATCTGATCCAGACGCGCAAGGTCAGCGCGGTGATCGTGATCGCCCAGGACGGTCAGCAGATCGCCTCCTCCATCAGCCTGGCCAGGGCCAGGAACGTTCCGTTCATCGCCATCGACCGGGCGGTCGCCGACCAGCAGAACGTCACGTTCCAGATCACCGGCGACCCCTCGGCCGACGGCCGGCTTTCGGCGACCGAGTTCGCCAATGCGGCCAAGACCAAACCGTTGAAGGTGCTGGAGCTGGTGGGCGCGCTCACCGACCAGAACGCGATCGGCCGCAGGGACGGATTCAACGCCGCTCTCAAGGGCGACCCGAACGTCACCGTAGTCAGCCAGGTCCCCACCAACTGGGATCCGGCCCAGGCCCTGGACGGGACGTCCAACGCGCTCCAGAAGAACCCCGACATCAACGCGATCTTCGTTCCCTCGGACTTCCTGCTGCCGTCGGTGCAGTCCGCGCTGACTTCGGCCAACCGGCTGGCCCCGATCGGAGATCCCAAGCACGTGTTCCTGGTGACCATCGACGGTGACCAGAACGGATGCAAGGCCATGCGGGCCAAGACCCTCGACGCCGACATCGCCACCCCCGTCGACGACTTCGGGCAGCAGGCCATCTCGGCGATCACCACCGCACTGGGCGGGAAGGCCGTCGACCCCAGCACCGTCCAGACGAAGGGTCTGACCCTCAACCAGGCCGGCTTCGCCACGACCAGCCCGCAGGTGTGGGGCTGTGTCGCCTGAATCCGTCCGCGGGGAGGGCACCGCCGAGGTGCCCTCCACCGTGCATACGACTTACTCCACGAAGCGGACGTCGTGGCTGCGCGATCCGGCCCGGCGTCCTGGGTGGTTCGCCGATCTTTCGATGCTGCCCGCGCTGGTCGTCCTCATCGCGGTGCTGAGCCTGCTCACCGATGGGTTGCTGACGCCTTCGAACATCACCAACGTGTTCAGCCAGTCCGCCGTGGTCGCGATCGCGGCGATCGGCGCGACCTTCGTCATCCTGACCGGCGGCATCGACCTGTCCACCGGAAGCGTGATCGGCGCCGGCGGGGTCGCGGGCGCCTGGATCATCACCAGCACCGGTAACGTCCCCGCAGGTGTCGCGGCAGGACTGCTCACCGGAACCGCGATCGGTCTTGTGGTTGGAGCCGTCGTGGCGAGGATGCCTGTCGTCCCGTTCGCTGTGACCCTTGCCGCGCTCTATGTCGTGAGCGGCGGCACCACGCTCCTCAGCCATGGCAAGACGATCGCCCCGGTCCCCTCCGGGTTCATCCGCTTGAGTATCGATGGGCCTGGTGGGGTTCCGTATTCTGTGTGGCTGGCCGTCGTGCTGTACGCCATCGCGCAACTCGTCCTGACTCGCACCGCGTGGGGAAGGCGTGTCCTGCACGTCGGAGCGAATGTCGAGGTCGCTCGCGTCAGCGGCGTCAGCGTCACCCGTACCAAGGCGAGCGTCTACGCCGTCGCGGGTCTGTTCTCGGCGATCGCCGGCATCGTTCTGACTTCCGGGCTCGCCGGAGCAGGCGCGAGCATGGGTGGCCCGCTGCTGCTGAACATCGTGGGCGCCGTCGTCCTGGGCGGCACCAGCTTGACCGGCGGACGGGGCAGCCTGCTGCGTACCGGCATCGGCGTGCTCTTCCTCGGATTTCTCTCCAACGGTATGAGCCTGCTCGGTCTGGCCTCTTTCGACCAGCAAATCGTCACCGGCGTCATCATCTTCATCGCCGCGTCCGCCGATGGACTCCAACGCCGGCTGAGGCGCGGACCCTGAAGCTCAATGGCATTCGCGGCACAGATCGGCGAGTTCCGAAAGACGCTATCGACGCCTCTGGGAAGCGTCGATACGTTCATTTCCAACTGGTTACGGCGCCGCTCCTGGCAATCGAACTCCGTCCGCCATTATCGGCGCGCCAAGCGGAAAGGAAATCCATGCCGCGCCCCCATCCCATCCCGCCCACCCCTGCCCGGACCCGCCTCAACCGCCGCACGCTGGCCTGGGTGCTGGCCGCACTGATCGCACTGGTCATGACACCGCTCACGGCCGTGTCCGGCGTAGCACCGGCCGCCGCGGACCCCGGCCTCGACCCCAGCCAGTTCCACGGCGTGCACTGGTCCCGCCTTGGCGACAACTTCACCTTTGACCGGCTCGTCCTGCAGGGGCTGTCTGCGAACGACGACTACAACGCCGCCAGGAGCAAGGCCGACGCCATGTTCGCCGCGTTCCAGAGCGACCTGGGCGCCAACACCGTCCGGCTGCCGATCAACCCCGCCACCACAGCCTGGAACACCTACAACGGCGTCATCGACGCCGCGACGGCCAGGGGCTTCAAGGTCATCCTGTGCTACTGGGTGGAAGACGGTAGCAACAAGGTCGTCGACAGCTACCTGCCCACCTGGAACCAGATGTGGGACACCCTCACCGCCAGGTACCTGAACAACCCCCTGGTCTATTTCGACCCGATAAACGAGCCCATCGGATTCACCACCCCCCAGTGGCTGGACTTCGCCGCCAAATGGATAGCCCGCGTGAGTTCGGCCGGCTTTCCCAGGAACCGGATGTTCATCGAGGGCGCCCAAGCCGACGGCGGCGGCTGGGGAACCGACCTGAGGCCGCTGTGCAACGACTCCCGCTTCACCGGCACCTACCTCGCGATGCACCGCTATGCCTTTCCTTATGGCTCGAGGACCTACGACCAGTGGGTCAACGACATCAAGACCTATATGGGCAATTGCTCCGCACGCACCGTCATAGAGGAGTTCGGCGCGGACGCCGACAACGGCATCAACTACAACGCCACCCCCAGCGGCTCGACCCCCAAGGAGGTCGCGTTCCTGCGCGCCATCACCGACGTCATCCACGACTACCACCTGGGTGGGATCTGGTGCCACGGCATCGGCGGCAGGACCACGAGCCCGGACCACGACTCGCTGAACATCCTGAGGCTCTACAGCGGGTTCTACGGCGGCACCAACAACCTGCCGCTGTGGACGCCGAACCCCACGGCCGTCGACCGCCTCGAGTACGCCTGGGGCGGGTCCGGCTCGGGCACGAGCCAGCTGCGAAACGTCTTCTATAACAAGTGCCTCGATATACCCGGCATCTCACACAACAACGATGTCCAGCTCCAGGTCTGGGACTGCTGGAACGGCGACAACCAGCGATGGACCAGGCAGTCCAACGGAGCGATCACCGTCTACAACGGCACGAAATGCCTGGATGCCTTCGGTTTCGGCAAGACCAACGGCACCCGTGTCGTCATCCATGATTGCTTGGGCAACGCCAACCAGAAGTGGCTCTTCTTCTCCGATGGGACGATCCGCGGAGTCGACTCCAAGCTCTGCCTGGACGCCGACCTGTACAGCGCCCAGAACGTCCAACTGTGGTCATGCGGGAACGGCAACAACCAGAAATGGCAGATCCTCTGACGGGGACGCACGAAGGCCGGTCTCGGAATGAAGACCGCGACCGGCCCCCTCAGGTTCAAGGTGTGGCCCGGAGATTCTGGCACCTGCGGTTCTGGGGCAACGGACACCTGCGCCAGGACGGCACCACCGCGGACATGATCTTCGACGTGGATTGTTTCGACACACTAACCGCAGGTATTCGGATCACGGAGAATGGCGTCATTCGGATTCCTGCTCTGGCCTGCGACTATTCGTGGGACGGATGGCGTCGTTCTGTTACTCGCGCTTCATCTGGCGTTGCCCCGGGATCTAGGGTGACTTGCGTGACAGCCTCTGAATCTGGACTTGAACGATTTCAGGATTACTGGTTTGGCATGTTCGCGCATTGGCTGGATCTTGGATGACCGCACCGATGTCGGCCGATGTCGCCGTCCCTTTGGTTCCGCTGGAGGGCGTGGATGACGTAGGGCTTGTCCGTGAGCACCTCGGCCGCGGGACGCTCGTGCAGGTGGTCGATGGTGTCGTCGCCGCGATTGATGACATCCCGGCGGGCCACAAGGTCGCCGTGCGCGCCGTCGCCAAGGGCGCGGCCGTTCGCAAGTACGGCGAGGTCATCGGCATCGCGCTGCGGGACATCCTGCCCGGCGCCCACGTTCACATGCACAACCTCGGGGTCGGGCCGCAGAGCCTCGGCCTCGCGACGGTCCCCTCCAAGCCATCGCTGTGGTCTCCGCCGGCCGTCCCGACGCGCGGCCATTTCCTCGGCTACCGCAGACCTGACGGCCGGGCCGCGACCCGTAACCACCTTGCCGTGCTTCCGACGGTGAACTGCTCCTCGACGGTGGCCCGGATGGTCGCACAGGCCGCGAACGCCCAGGTCAGGGTGCCTGGTCTGGACGGGGTCATCGCTCTCACCCACGAACTGGGCTGCGGTATGGCCGAGGGCACCGCCGGCGATGACATCCTGCGCCGCACCCTGCGCGGGTACGCCGGGCACGCGAACATCGCCGGAGTGGTGATGGTCAGTCTGGGCTGCGAGATCAACCAGCCGGAGAACATCTTCGGCGACAGCCTGGCCGTCGAGACTCTCACCATCCAGGAGCTGGGCGGTACGGCCGCCACCGTCAACGCCGCCCTGGACTCCATCGCCGCGATGGCGTCGCAGCTCGCCGGCCTGCGGCGTGAGCCCATTCCGGTCGACGAGCTGGTACTGGGGTTGCAGTGCGGCGGCAGCGACGCCTACTCGGGTCTGACGGCCAATCCGACACTGGGCGTGGCGGCTGATCTGCTGGTAGCCGCTGGTGGCCGGGTCATCCTCGGCGAGACTCCCGAGATCTACGGTGCGGAGCACATGCTGCGCAAGCGGGCCGTCGATCCGGCGGTCGCCCACCGGATCGACGAACTGATCGCCTGGTGGCAGGCCTATACGGCGAGCAATGACGCGGAGCTGGACAACAACCCGTCCAAGGGCAACCGGGACGGTGGCATCACGACGATCTGGGAGAAGTCGCTGGGTGCGGTCCTGAAGGGCGGTACGAGCCCGCTCAACGATGTCGTCGCGTACGCCGACCCGGTGACCGCCGCGGGGCTGACCTTCATGGACACCCCCGGATATGATCCGGTCTCGGCGACCGGCATGGTCGCCGGCGGGGCCAACCTGCTGGCGTTCACGACCGGCCGAGGGTCGGTCTTCGGGTCGCGCCCGACTCCCTGTCTCAAGATCAGCACGACGACCCGGCTGTACGAGCACATGCGCGCCGACATGGACTTCGACGCGGGCCCGGCTATGTCGCGGGAAGACCAGATCCGCTATGGAATCCTGCTGTTCGAGGCCCTGGTGGACATGGCATCGGGTACGCCGAGCAAGTCCGAGGCGCTCGGGTTCGGCACCGAGGAGATCGTGCCGTGGCGGATGGGAGCCGTAGTATGACGTCAGTTTTCTGGGACGGCCGGGCCACCCTGGGTGAGGGACCGCTGTGGGACGCGCGGATCGACACCCTGTACTGGGTGGACATCGTCGCAGGAACCGTTTTCACCCAGGCCGCCGACGCCGAGCGTCCGGCCCGGATCGATGTTCGGGCCCAGGTCGGTTGCCTCGGCCTCACGGATGATCCGCACGTGCTCGTCGCCGGTATGCGTACCGGCTGGCATCTCCTGGACGTCCGTACCGGCGACCGTACGTTCCTGGCCGACCCCGAGGCGGACCGCCCGGCCTGCCGGTTCAACGACGGGTCGGTCGACCCTGCCGGGCGGTTCTGGACCGGTTCGCTGGAGGACGGCGAGACGCGCCCCGAGGGTCGGCTCTACCGGTTGGACGGCGACGGCGCCTGCACCGTCGTCGATGAGGGCTTCTACTGCTCCAACGGCATCGACTGGTCGCCGGACGGGCGGCGGATGTACTTCGTCGACTCCCGCGACGACGTGATCTACCGGTACGCCTTCGACGTCGAGTCAGGGGAGGCGACGGCCCGTCAGGTCTTCGCGGACACCTCGTCGCTCCCCGGTATCCCCGATGGGCTTCGGGTCGACGCCGCGGGTGACGTCTGGTGCGCCTTCTGGGACGGAGCCCACGTGACCCGCTTCACCCCCGATGGCGTCGTGGCCGAGCAGGTGCGGGTTCCGGTCATCCGTCCGACGAGCATCGCTTTCGGCGGACCTCAGCTCCAGACGATGTACATCACCTCGGCGTCCATCGGCCTCACCTCCTCCCAGTTGGACACGTGGCCGCTGGCAGGGGCGGTACTGCGGCGCGACGTCGACACCCCGGGACGGCCGTCGACCCCCTTCCGCCTTTCACGAGAGGTCATCGCATGAGATTCAGCGAGAAGGTCGCCGTCGTCACCGGCGCCGACTCCGGTATCGGCCGGGCGACGGCGGTTCGGCTTCTGCGCGAGGGAGCCACGGTGGTGGCGGTCGACCTGAAGCACACCAGGCCGTGGCCGGACCACGTAGAGGGGCGCCTTCGCCTGCTCGACCTGGACGTCGCGGACCTGGATGCGGCGCAGTCGCTGGAGGAGTACCTGCGCGGGGAGTTCCAGCAGGTCGACGTGCTGGCCAACGTCGCCGGAATCCTGCATATCGCACCCTTCCTTCAGGTCTCACGGGCCGATTGGGATCGCGTCATCGCGGTGAACCTGACAGGGGTCTTCTTCTTGAGCCAGGCCGTCGCCGGCATCATGGTCGATCACGGCACGCCCGGCCGCATCGTCAACGTCTCCTCAGTCCACGCCGTGGTATCCGAGCCGAACGCCGCGCCCTACACGGCGACCAAGGGCGGGCTCGAGGCGATGACCCGCACGATGGCATCGGAGTTGGCTCCCTTCGGCATCACCGTGAACTGCGTACGCCCGGGCGCCACCCGGACCAACATGAGCGAGCCCATTTACACCCCCGAGATCGTCAGCTCTCTGACGGCGAAGATC
The DNA here is from genome assembly GCF_049674955.1 of Sphaerisporangium viridialbum. Taxonomy (GTDB): domain Bacteria; phylum Actinomycetota; class Actinomycetes; order Streptosporangiales; family Streptosporangiaceae; genus Sphaerisporangium; species Sphaerisporangium viridialbum. The sequence goes on from NZ_CP187232.1 coordinate 214,889, forward strand.
CCGCTGGGGAAGATCGCGCCGCCCGAGTGGGTGGCCTCCGCCATCGCCTACCTCGCGTCCGAAGAGGCGTGCTACACCACAGGCGCTTGCTTGGACGTCGACGGCGGATACGCCATGGACGGTTCGCTGCCCGGAACGGCGTATTCATGAGCACCGTCGCTGTGGTGACGGGCGCGGCTTCCGGTATCGGCCGCGCCACCGCTCTACGCCTGGCCCGCGAGGGCTACGAGGTCGCGATGATGGATCTCGACGTCACCGGTCTCGTTGAGACGGCCACCCTGATCCAGCAGACCGGTGGCCTGGCGCACCCCTTCACCGTCGACCTGTGCGACCCGCTGGCCGTGGGGTCGGTGACCCGGGAGATCGCTGTCACAGTCGGCGCCCCGGAAGTGCTGGTGAACGTGGCCGGCATCGGCCTGGCCGCGACCGTCCTGGAGACGAGTGACGCGGATTGGAACCGCGTCATGGCGGTGAACCTCACCGGGCCGTTCCTCACCATCCGGGCGACCCTGCCGTTGATGCTCGACCGCGGCAGCGGCGTGATCATCAACATCGCCTCCGTGGGCGGTCAGGTCGGGCTGGCTCGCCGGGCGGCGTACTGCGCGTCCAAGGCCGGGCTGGTCGGCCTCACCCGAGCGGTCGCTGTCGACCACGCACGCGAAGGAATCCGCTGCGTGGCAATCTGCCCCGGAACCGTGGAGACCGAGGTGGTCGGGAAGATCCTCGCGAACGCGCCGGATCCGGCGGCGGCCCGCGCGGCGATGGCGGCGCGGCAGCTGGACGGGCGCATGGGGTCACCGGACGAGATCGCGGCCATGGTCGCTTTCCTCGCGGGGCCCGAGGGCCGGTTCGTCAACGGGGCCGCGCTCGTCCTCGACGGAGGGATGACGGCGGCATGAGGCCCCCACTGCCGCGCGGTCGCATGGCTCAAGCGGGAACGGCGGACGGATGAGCGGCTCGCCGGCCCCTTCGAACGATCGCCGCGCCGACGAGATCGTCGACCTCGCCCCACGCGATCCGCGGGACGCCATGTCGCTGCAGACCGCCTGGTTGCGCAGTTTCCTCGCGGTGGCGGACAAAGGCGGATTCGGCGCCGCCACCCTCGGCCTGCATCTGTCGCAGTCGCGAGTCAGCGCCCACATCGCAGCCCTGGAACATGCCCTCGGAGTGACCCTCTTCGATCGCAAGGCACGCCCCATCTGCACAACCGAGGCGGGTGAGCTGTTCCGCGGACACGCCCTGAACGCCCTCCTCGAGCTCCAACGCGGCATCGAGGCCGCCCGCAGCACGCTCGACAACTTCGTCGCGCACGTCAAGATCGGCAGCTATCCGAGCGTCAGCTCGACGTACCTTCCCTCGGTGTTGCGGGAGCTGACGTCGAAATACCCGGGCATCACGATCGAGCTCCAGGAGGGAACCGCCTCGGCACTGGAGGAAATGGTCGTCAGCGGGGCCGTCGACCTCGCGTTCCGGCCGCTGCTCCCGAAGATGCACGAGACCACGCTCTGCCATCGAACCATCTGGCGCGAGGACATCGTCGCCGTGATGCGCGAGCAGGACCCCCTCACCCAGAAGACCTCGGTCAGCGTCGACGACATCCTGCAGCGGCCACTGATCGGCAATCCGGCCGGCAGCGAGGACGACGGCGGCGGATTCGACCTGCGCAACACCCTGGGCGACGAGGCTGGACGAGCCGACATCGCCTACCTCACCGACCAGCCGGCGACATTGGTCGCACTGGTCCGCTCCGCCTTCGGCATCGGCGTCATCAACCGCCTCGCCCTGGAGACCACCAGCACCGAAGGCCTCACGATCCGCACCATAGACTCCCCCACCGCCCGCCGAGAAGTCGCCCTCTTCTGGACCAGACGCCGCTCAGAGGCCGCAGTCGTCAAAGCCTTCCTAGACGCCCAGGAACGGGCCCAACTCCCCCCCGGCGTACAAGCCATCCCAAGCTAGGAGTTATGTAACTGTTCCTGCTCTGGCGGGGTGACGGCCGGCTGGTCTGGGTCTATGCCCCGTGCATGAGGTATGCCGATAACGGCGGGTCGACCGCCTAGGAGCCACGCCGAGGGTCATCCGTTCTCCGGCGCGGCCCGGAAACGGACCTCGATGACGAGTCCGCCTCCGTCACGGGGCTGGACGATGAGGCGGGCATGGTGCGCCTCGGCCACGCTCCGTGCGAGGGTCAGGCCCAGGCCGTGTCCCTTGCGTGAGCCCGCCACGCGGCCTTGGCCGCGGACGAACGGCTCGGTCAGCGTCGCGACGACGTCCTCGGACAGGGGCGCACCGGTGTTCTCCACGCGGAGGACGACGTGAGCCGATGATGGTTCGACCACGATCCTGAGGTGACCGTCGCGTTCGTTGTGCCGCACCGCGTTCTGCACCAGATTGGCGACGGCCTGCCGGAGAAGCGCCGGATCGCCGACCACAGGCGCCGGCGTGGCCGCGACCTCGACGGTGAGGCCGAGCTCATCGGATGCGGACCGCTCCATGAGCAGGGCGTCGTGGACGAGCTCGTCCACTCGGACCGGTTCTCTGCGGAGCTGTCCGCCGTCCGCGTCGGCCAGGGCCAAGAGCGCCTCGACGGTCTCCCGGTTGCGCTGGTTCATCTCGCGAACCCGTTCCGCCGTCAGCCGCAGAGTGGGCAGGTCGAGGTCTGGAGCGGCGAGCGTGACATCGAGCAGGGTCTGTGTGGTCGCTATCGGAGTGCGCAGTTCGTGGGAGGCGTTCGCGGCGAAGCGCTGATGCTCGCCGACGGACCGTTCCAACCGCGAGAGCATGTCGTCGAGCGTCTCGGAGAGATCGTGCAGTTCGTCGCGTGGTCCGTCACTGCCGATGCGTTGCCCGAGGTCGCCCGACGCGGCGCTCTTGGCCACCCGGTTGATCGCCTGCAGCGGGCGCAGCATCCTGCCCGCGATGATCCATCCCGCGATGGCCCCGATCACGGCGAGAACGACGAAGGTGCCGATCGAAACCGCGAGGAGCAGCGTGGAGACGTCGTTGGTGCTGCTGACCACGGGTGCCATGAATGTCGAATTGGTGTTCGATATGGAGTAAACCGGATCAGCGGGCACCAACGGTGACGAGGCCGACCCTTTGAGGTCGCGGAGGCTCCCGAGCGGCTCGAAGGAGTAGGAGGGCACGTACCGCATGAACAGGTACACGACCCCGAGCATGAGCGCGCCGGTGACCGAGACCAGCACCGTGTAGGCGACGGCGAGCCGGGCCCGTAGGGTGAACCACCGCGTCCCCGCGCTCATACGCCGAACCGGTATCCGCTGCCGCGGACCGTATGGATCACCGGCGGGGACCCGAGTCGCTTGCGGAGATTCGAGATCGTCACCCTGATGGGGTTGCTGAAGGGGTCCGCGTTGGCGTCCCAGGCCTTCTCCAAGAGCGTTTCGGCGCTGACCACTCCGCCGTCGGCGCGCATCAGGACGTCGAGAACCGCGAACTCCTTGCGGGCCAGCCGTACGAGCCGACCGTCTCGGTACACCTCCCGCCGAAACGGATCGAATCGCACCCCGGCCTTCTCGATCACCGGGGGGCGGCCCTGCGCCGGGCGCCGCTCAAGCGCCCGCAACCGCATCACCAGCTCGGGAAAGTCGAAGGGTTTCGCGAGGTAGTCGTCGGCGCCGAGCTCGAAGCCGCTCACCTTGTCACCGAGACGGCCCGCGGCGGTGAGCATCAGCACCCGGCAGGCGGGGCGGTTGGCGACCACCCAGGCGCAGACGTCGTCGCCGTGCAGGCCGGGAATGTCGCGGTCGAGCACCATGACGTCGTAGTCGTTCGCGCTCAGCTCGTCGACCGCGGTCTCGCCGTCGTGCACGAGATCGGCGGCGATCGTCTCTCGTCGCAGTCCTGTCTGGATCGCCTCGCCGAGGTAGACCTCGTCCTCCACGATCAGTACGCGCACGGCGGCCTCCTTCCCCGGCTTGGTACTCCGCCAGTGGAACCTCACCAGACGCGGTGTAACGCGAACGTAATGGAATCTCTGAACCTTCCGAGAACACGCGTTCCCGTTGGCTGGGCCCGGCGCTCGGATCGAGCGTCTCGGAAGAGAGGAACCCTGATATGACACTCGGCACCCGCCGGCTCGCGATGATCCTCGCCGTGCCCGCTCTGCTTCTCGCGTTCGCGGGGTGCGCGGCGACCGGTGACGCGGCGGATCCCTCGGCCAAGGCCCCGGCTTCTCGCGAGTCCTGGACGCTCAAGTACACGCAGTGTCTGCGTGACAACGGCGTCGATATCAAGGATCCGGGGTCCGTGCCGGGAGTCAAGGCCGGCGACAAGAACGTCCCCAATGCCCCGACGGAGGCGATCAAGAAGTGCACGGAGCAGGTGGGCACGCCGCCGCCGCTGAGCAAGGAGGAGCAGGCGAAGCTGGACAAGGAAGCGGAGCAGGCGCTGCTCAAGATGGCGAAGTGCTACCGCGAGAACGGCGTGAACGTGCCGGACCCCCTGCCCGGTCAGGCGCTGAGCGTGCCGAGTGACACCCCCAAGAACGTGGTCGAGCAGTGCGGCGGTGGCATGGCGCCGGCACCACTGGTGGAGCAGTGATGACGTCCCCGGACCACGAACCTCGACCACGGCGGCGATGGCGGATCTTCTGGATCACCGCCGCGATCGTCGCCGTCCTCGCCGCGGCCGGAGGGGCGGTGTTCGCCGCCACCACGTTGAAGGCGTCTCCCGCACCGGACGAGCCGCCCAAGGCCGCGGAGGCGGAGATCGAGCGCGGAACGCTCTCCGGCTCGGTGAAGGCCACCGGCTCGCTGGAGTACGCCAACCCGCACGATGTCAGGTCGACGATCTCCGGCGTGCTGACCTCGGCGCCGCGGCCGGGAACGACCGTCGGCATCAGGAAGCCGCTCTTCTGGGTGGACAACGTCCCGGTATTCCTCTTCCACGGCGCGCTCCCCGCCTGGCGGACGTTCGAGTCGGGCATGGACGACGGTCCGGACGTCCGGCAGCTCGAACAGAATCTCGCCGCGCTGGGCTTCTTCAAAGAAAAGCCCGATCGGAAGTTCACCTGGGCGACCACGTCGGCGATCCTCGCCTGGCAGAAGGCGACCGGCCAGAAGCGGACCGGCCGCGTCGACCTCGGGCGGATCGTGTTCGACCGGGGCGCTCTGCGCGTGCGGTCCGTCACGGCGAAGATCGGCGGATCGGTGGGCAGCGGAGCGCCGGTGCTGTCGGTCACGAACCGCCGGAAGCAGGTGAACGTGAAGCTGTCCCTCGCGAACCAGCGGCTGGCGAAGGTCCACGGCCGGGTCGAGATCACGCTTCCGGAGGGGACGCGGACCACGGGGAAGGTCGTCTCGGTCGGCACGCCCAAGCAGGAGAGCGACGGGAGCGTCATCATCCCGGTCGCCGTGGCGCTCGACCGCCCTGCCGCCGCCGGCGACCTGCAGCAGGCCAACGTGACGGTCAGCTTCCCGTCCAAGGTCCGTAAGAACGTGCTCTCCGTCCCCGTCATCGCGCTGATCGCACTGGACGACAAGCACTTCGGCGTCGAAGTCGTGGGCCAGAAAGGCTCGGTCCGCCGCGTCCCCGTCACGACGGGACTCTTCGCGGGGGGCCGGGTCGAGATCTCCGGTGACGGACTGGAGGCAGGACAGAAGGTAGCGGTCCCAAAGATATGACCGAGATCATCCGGCTCGACGGCGTCGAGCGCAGTTACGGTCAACCGGCGGTCCTCGCCTGCGCGGGCGTGAGCCTGACCATCGATCAGGGCGAGCTGGTGGCCGTCGTGGGCCCGAGCGGGTCCGGGAAGTCCACCCTGCTGAACCTCATCGGCACCCTCGACCGGCCGACCGCCGGCTCGGCGACGATCGCCGGGATGGATGTGCGGCAGATGCCGGACGCGGAACTGTCCGCCCTCCGGTCATATCGCATCGGGTTCGTGTTCCAGCAGTTCCACCTCGCAGAGGGGGTGCCGGCGCTCGACATCGTGGCGGACGGAATGCTCTACGCGGGCGTCCCGCGCGCCGAGCGCCGCCACCGTGCCGGTCTCGCCCTCGAACGCGTCGGCCTCGGGCACCGCACCGGCCACAAGCCGAACCAGCTCTCCGGCGGGGAGCGGCAGCGGGTCGCGATCGCACGCGCGGTCGTCGGCGACCCGGTGCTCCTCCTCGCGGACGAGCCGACCGGCAACCTGGACTCGGAGTCGGGCGCCGCCGTCGTCGAACTGCTCCGCGAGCTGAACGGCTCAGGCACGACGGTGGTCGTCATCACCCACGACGCGGAGCTGGCCGTGGCCTTCCCGCGGCGGATCGCGATGCGCGACGGGCGGGTCGTCTCCGACTCGCGCGCGTCGAAGGGTGCGGCCGGTGCGAGCGAGGAGGAGGCCGCGTGACCCGCCGTCGTTCCGTCAGCAGGCGGTCCGTCCTCCTGTCGGCCGATGTGGCCCGCCTCGCGGTCAGCGGCGTGCGGGCACGGCCGTTGCGCGCCATCCTCTCCGCGCTCGGCATCGCCATCGGCATCGCGGCGATGCTCGCGGTGGTGGGCATCTCCGCGTCGAGTCAGCAGCGTGTGAACGAGCAGCTCGCAAGCCTCGGCACCAACCTCCTGCGCGTCGAGCCGGAGAAGAACCTCTTCGGCGAGCAGACCAAGCTGTCCCCCGAGACCATCGGCAAGGTCAGGTTCGTCGACGGGGTGGAGGCGGCCAGCGGAATCGCGGCGCTCCCCAGGCTTCACGTGTACCGTAACGAGCTGACCGATCCCTCGGCGACCGGCGGCATCCAGGTGGCCGCGACCGATCTCGACCTGCTCGAGGTCACCCGCAGCAAGCTGAAAGCCGGAGCGTGGCTGAAGCCGGCCACAGCGACGTTCCCCACCGTCGTCCTCGGCGCCACCGCCGCCGAGCGGCTGGGCGTGGTAGACCCGGGCACCCAGGTATGGCTGGGCGGCCGGTCCTTCACCGTCGTCGGCATCCTGGCCCCTTCTCCGCTGGCGCCCGAGCTGGACACCACCGCGCTGATCGGCGGTCCGGCCGCGGCCAAGCTGTTCGGCTGGCAGCGCAACCCCTCGACCGTCTACGTGCGGGCGGCGGAGAACGCGTTCGACCGGGTGCGCTCGCTGCTGCCCGCCACCGTTCAGCCGCAGTCCCCGAGCGACACCAGCGTCTCCCGGCCATCGGACGCCCTCGCGGCGAAGGCCGCGATCGATCAGGCCTTCACCGGACTGCTCGTCGGACTCGGCGGGATCGCCCTCCTCGTCGGCGGGATCGGCGTCGCCAACACGATGATCATCTCGGTCATCGAACGCCGGCGCGAGGTGGGGCTGCGGCGCGCCCTCGGCGCGACTCGCTCGCACATCCGCGTCCAATTCCTCGCCGAGGCGCTCGTCCTCTCCGCGTTCGGCGGCGCCATCGGCGTGGTGCTCGGCTCCGCCGTCACCACCGTGATCGCTCCGCTCAACGGCTGGCCCGTCGTCGTGCCTCCCCTCGCCCTGGCCGCGGGACTGGTCGCGACGCTCATGATCGGCGCCGTGGCCGGACTCTACCCCGCTGCGCGTGCGGCGCGGATCCCACCGACGATCGCCCTGAACGGCTGAGCCGCGGTGACTCGAGGTCCCGCCGCCGCGGGGTGCGACGGTAGGACAGGAAGCGACCGGTCATCGCGTGGCTGCAGGTCGTCGCGATGGTCAACCCGATGACGTACGGCATCGACTCGACCCGTGCGCTCATGCAGGGGCAGGCGCCGGGCGCGGCGGCGCTGCCGGCGGTCCTGCTCAGCCTGCTGCTGTCGGCGTTCTCCGCCGTGGTCGCGGTCCGCGGCTTCCGCCGCCCCCTGTGACGGGCGGGGGTCAGCCGTGTCTGCGGGGTCGCGCCTCGACCAGGCCGGCCTCGTAGGCGACGATGACGAGCTGGGCCCGGTCGCGGGCGGCCGCGTACGCCGCCATCTCCCGCCGCGACCCCTGACCATTCCGCGCCCTCCGGGCGGATCAGATCTTCACCGTTTACTCTTCGTCGGCAATTCCACACGCAATGCAAAAGTCATGTGTTAGTAAAACTGAAGAATCTCGCCTCGCAGTTTTTGCTGACAGTATGACGCTAGCCACGCGCGCCCGACCGTGACGTTGACGGTCTACGCTCACGTCATGCCGGGCAACCAGCGCGACGCCGCCGACCAGTTCGCGTCGCTTGTCGCCGAAGCGTAGAAGGCATGATCCACAGGCCGGAAGTATCACGGACCCGTTTGGAGGCAGACATGAAGATGCCCCGAGTCCGTGACCTGCACGTCCTCGGGGCCGATCTTGTGTCCGAGGGGGGACTTGAACCCCCATGCCCCGTAAAGGGCACTAGCACCTCAAGCTAGCGCGTCTGCCTATTCCGCCACCCGGACAGTGGTGCCTGCACGTGAGAACGTCTCCCCGCGTCGGCTGCACTAGATTAGCAAACTCCGGGCACTGCGTCATACCGGGAGTCCCACGAGGGTGCGGTGGGGCCGTACATGGGATGCCGTGGGGGGTCTCCCCGGTGCCAGGCCGGGATCTCTTGGACGTGTCCTCGGGTGGCAGTCCGGAGGCCTTTAGGCAGGCCGGGATGCCTGTGGGGCCGGTTGGGCGGCAGGATGGTGGGCGTTAGCGCGTACCGAGCCGAAGGAGCACGTATGACCACGTTCAACGCCGAGGACGAGGTCGTCGAGCTGTGCCGTGACCTGATCCGCATAGATACGACGAACGCAGGGGACAACGCGGGGCCGGGGGAGCGGGTCGCCGCCGAGTACGTCGCGGGGAAGCTGGCCGAGGTAGGTCTGGAGCCGCGGATCCTGGAGAGCGACAGCAAGCGGGCCAACGTGATCGCCCGCATCGAGGGGGAGGATCCGAGCCGTGAGGCTTTGCTGCTTCATGGGCACCTTGATGTCGTTCCTTTCAACGCCGGCGACTGGACTCATCACCCGCTGAGCGGCGAGATCGCCGACGGGTGCGTCTGGGGCCGCGGCGCGGTGGACATGAAGGACATGGACGCCATGATCCTCGCGGTCGTCCGGAAGCGCCTGAGCGAGGGGCGCAGGCCGCCGCGCGACATCGTGCTCGCGTTCACGGCGGACGAGGAAGCCGGCGGTCATTACGGCGCGCAGTGGCTGTCCACCGAGCACAAGGACCTGTTCGAGGGGTGCACCGAGGCGATCGGCGAGGTGGGCGGGTTCAGCGTCTCAGTCGACGAGGCCAGGCGTCTCTATCTCATCGAGGCCGCCGAGAAGGGCATCGCCTGGATGAGGCTCACCGCCGCCGGGCGCGCGGGGCACGGCTCGATGCTGAACAGCGAGAACGCCGTCACCGAGCTGGCCGAGGCCGTCGCCCGCATCGGGCGCTACGAGTGGCCGGTACGGCTGACGCCGACGGTGCGGGCCTTCTTCCACGAGGCCTTCGACATCGAACTGGAGGCGGACGACGCCGAGGCGACGGTGGCCAAGCTCGGACCGCTGGCCCGCATGATCGGCGCGACGCTGCGGAACACGGCGAACCCGACCATGCTCTCCGCCGGGTACAAGGCGAACGTGATTCCGCAGACCGCCACCGCGCACGTGGACGGCCGCTTCCTGCCGGGGTACGAGGAGGAGTTCTTCGCCACCCTGGACGAGCTGCTGGGGCCCAACGTGACCAGGGAGTTCGTCTACCACGATGTCGCGGTCGAGACGGCCTTCGAGGGCCCCCTCGTACGTGCGATGGCCGACGCGCTGCACGCGGAGGACCCGGGCGCGCGGGCGGTGCCGTACACGCTCTCCGGCGGCACCGACCTCAAGGCCTTCAGCCGCCTGGGCATCCGAGGGTTCGGGTTCGCGCCGCTGAAGCTGCCCGCCGACCTGGACTTCTCCGGGATGTTCCACGGCATCGATGAGCGGGTTCCGGTGGATTCACTCCAGTTCGGGGTGCGGGTTCTTGACCGTTTCATCGACGGGTGCTGACGTGTTCCTCGAAAAACCGTTGCCATCACTCGCGGTGCTGATACGGTAACTTTCCGTTGAGGGGTTGGTCCGACGATCCGCCCTGCGAACGGGTTGGTCGAGGAGTTCGGGGAGGTCACGTGGCACGCATGCCGAAAGGGCGGCGGAGGGCTGAGTCGCCCGCCGTCACCCTGTGCGTGCCCGTGACCGCCTCAGGTGGTCAGGCTCAGACGATCGTGACGCGGGAAAGCCGGATGGCACGGTTCGTGGCCGGCTCCCGGTTCGGTCGTCTGCTGGCCATCGGTGGTCTGATCGCCGCCGGCTGGCTCCTGAGCGTTCTCTTCGCCTGTCTAGGCGCCGCTCCCGCGGCTGCGGATGCCCATATCCCCGCGGGTCGGGCGCCGACTGTCGAAGCCTCTAAAACGATCAGGGTCGGCCAGGCCGATGCCGCGAAGGCCTCCAGGGCCGGAGCGGCGGGTCATTCCGTCTCCCCACCCCTCCATGTCGCTGCCGGGTCGGCGTTGGCCGACGGTTTCCCCACGGTCAGCGACAGCGCCCTGGCAGATGCCGGGGCGATGGCCGGGCGCACCGTCGACGGCCTCACCAGCCAGTCGAAGCCCGCTCTTCCCGCACCATCCACCGCCGACCACTCAGCCGGGGACAACGGTTTCGTGCCCCGGGGCGGTGGCTCCGGTCCGTACGGGCCGGGTATCGGGGACGTCGCGAGGTCCGTTTTCGACCCGCGGCTCATGGTCGCGCCCGCTCTCGTGGCGAGTGCGCCCGCCCCTGTCGTCCGCACCGCAGCTGACGACCCTTCTTTCTCTCCCGACTGATCCCGCCTCTGCACCGGCCCTGACCTGAGCTGTCCGGCCGGTGGCGGAGCGCGCCGCTGATCTCTTCCCCCCGGGAGTGACCTGTGCCGTCTCCGCGCGGGTGAAGCGTCATTCCAGTCTCGCGACGAAACCTCGGGCTCCACCGTGCGGCTGTGCGGCCTCTCACGTGGCATCCCCGTGTGCTCTTCGCGGTCTGTCAGGTACTCCCCCCAAGAAATCACCAAGGAGCGATCTGTTATGCGAACGTGGGCGAAGGGCTCCGCTCCCGCAGCTCTTCTTGCGGTAGGCGTCATGGCTCTCAGCAGTGGTACGGCTCTGGCCGACACCTCCGGCACCGGTTCGGTGGGCGGCGGCAACCAGATCAACCTGCCGATCAACATTCCCATCGACATCAGCGGCAACGCCGTCGCCGTGGCCGGCGAGTCGTCGGCGTCTTCCCGCGGCGGCTCGTCCGTCCAGGGCTCCGGCGCGGGCGGCATCCAGGGCAGCACCTCCGGGCACGGCAGCGTGCTGGGCGGCAACCAGGTGAACGCACCGATCAGCGCCCCCATCAACGCCTGCGGCAACGCCGTCTCCCTGGTCGGACGCTCCGACGCCGGCTGCGAGGGCGGCGCGGCCGTCAAGAACGGCGGTGGCGGCGGAGGCGCGGGCGGCAACCTCACCGACGGGCGTCACAGCATCCTCGGCGGCAACCAGATCGTCGCCCCGATCACCGCTCCGATCAACGCGTGCGGCAACGCGGTGGCCGTCCTCGGCGAGGCGGCCGCGGGGTGCCGGGGCGGTTCGTCGGTCCAGAACGGCGGCGGCGGGCGTGGCGCGGGCGGCAACCTCACGTCCGGGCACTCCTCCGTCCTCGGTGGCAACCAGATCGTCGCTCCGATCACCGTTCCGATCAACGTCTGCGGCAACTCCGTCGCCGTCATCGGCGGGGCGTTCTCCGGGTGCCGGGGCGGTGCGCACGTCAAGGGCGGCGGCGGTGGCAACGGCTACAACGGGAACGGCCCGCGTCCCGGCCCAGGCGCCGGGGGGAACTACACCGACGGGCGCCACAGCATCCTCGGCGGCAACCAGATCATCGCCCCGATCACCGCTCCGATCAACGTCTGCGGCAACTCCGTCGGCAACGGCAGCGCGGGCTGCGAGGGCGGCATCAGCGTCCCGCCCGCAGGCCGTGGCGGCGGCGCGGGCGGCAACCGCACGTCCGGTCACTCCTCGGTGCTCGGTGGCAACCAGATCGTCGCTCCGATCACCGTTCCGATCAACGTCTGCGGCAACTCCGTCGCCGTGCTCGGCGAGGCCTTCGCGGGCTGCCGTGGCGGCGCTACGGTCAAGGGCGGCGGGGGTCGTGGCGCGGGCGGCAACCTCACCGACGGGCGTCACAGCATCCTCGGCGGCAACCAGATCGTCGCCCCGATCACCGCTCCGATCAACGTCTGCGGCAACGCGGTGGCCGTCCTCGGCGACGCCGCCGCGGGTTGTCTCGGCGGTGCGCACGTGGGCGGCGGCGGTGGCGGGCAGAACGGGTACGGCCACTGGGCGCGCAGCTCAGGCCGGGTCTCCAGCGCCAGGCCGGAGGGCTACGGCCTGCTCGCAGAGATGCCTCTCGTGTCGGCGCTCCACGGCGAGCGCGGGGCGGGCGACGTGACCCGCCAGGCCGGCGAGGCCGCGCCGGCCGGTGGGCTTCCCGAGCCGCTCGGCCTGCCCAAGCCGCTCGGCCTGCCCGAGCTCCCGGTGACGCCGGGCCGCGCCGATGGGGTCCAGAAGCCCTCGGCGCCCGACGCCGACAGCCCGCTCGGGACGGTCGGGAAGGTCCTCTCCGGCACCCCCGCCTCCGGCCTCGTCGGCGGCTCCGCGACCCGCGACCTGCCGGTCAACACGGGCCTGATGAGCGCCGAGCAGCCGATGGGCGTCACGGGCATGAACACCGGATCGCTGGCGGCCCTGCTCGTCGGCGCTCTGTTCGCCGCCTCGGCCACCCTGTTCGCCGGCACCCGCCGCCTCCGCCTCCGGCGGAAGTGAGCCGGGCTGTGACCCCAGGTCATTCCGCGGTGATCCAACGGCGGAACCCAGACCCCTTCATCGTGAGAACGGTGAAGCCGTGAGCCCTTCGCCGTGAGAGCGGTGAAGAAGCAGAGACCTCGCCGTGAGGCCGCGGTGAGGACGCAGGCCCCTCGCCGCCGGAGAGCGGTGAGGACGTAAGCCCTTCGCCGGGTCATCGCGGCGGAGTCATAGACGCTTCGCCGTCGCGAGTTCGGCCGTGGTACTGGGCCGCTGAGCTGGACTCGCGCGGCGGAGCACAGATGCTTTGCCCGTTCCGGGGGCGCGGCCCGGAGCGGGCAAAGCCATGTCCGGGGGGTTACAGTGGGGCCGACGGAGATTACAGTGTGCTGGCCACTCGTAGGATCTTGCGGCGCAGCCGTACGTACCGACGGCCATCGGGATACAGCCGCAGGAGGTCCAGCTCCCAATGTCCGTATTCTGCATGCTCAGTAAGAACCCTGCGAGCGGTTTCCCGCGAGGTCCCGCGCGGGAGATACAGGTCCAAATAGGAGTACTCGAGCACAGCGGTTAGTCTCCGAAGGGTGTGCAAGGGGACGCTGGCACTCTCTGGGCTCTATTCTGCGTCCTCGTGGGTATCGGGTCCAGGTAGGTGGAACACCGGCAAGTGACCGGGTAGTCCGACGGGTTACCTTCATGCCTGTGACGGATCAATCGGAGCGCCGCCCTCGGCGCTTCGTGCATGATCGACAGGAGAACGACAGCGAACAGCGAGGTAGGAAGCAGCGTGCCAGCCAACAACGGCAACGCCGGCGGAACCCGCCTGGTGATCGTCGAGTCGCCGGCGAAGGCGAAGACGATCGCCGGGTACCTCGGGCGCGGCTACATCGTGGAGTCCAGCATCGGCCATATTCGGGATTTGCCCGAAAAGGCCGACGACATCCCCGAGAAGTACAAGGGCGAGGCATGGGCTCGCCTCGGGGTGAACGTGGACCACGAGTTCGAGCCTCTCTACGTTGTGAACCCGGACAAGAAGTCGCAGGTGTCCAAGCTCAAGCAGCTGCTCAAGGACGCCGACGAGCTCTACCTCGCCACTGACGAGGACCGCGAGGGCGAGGCGATCGCCTGGCACCTGCAGGAGGTCCTCAAGCCCAAGGTCCCCGTGCACCGCATGGTGTTCCACGAGATCACGCCCCAGGCCATCCGTGACGCGGTGTCCAACCCGCGTGCCCTGAACCTCCGCCTGGTCGACGCGCAGGAGACCCGCCGCATCCTCGACCGGCTCTACGGCTACGAGGTCAGCCCGGTCCTGTGGAAGAAGGTCAAGCCCCGCCTCTCGGCCGGGCGCGTGCAGTCGGTCGCCACCAGGCTGGTCGTGGAGCGCGAGCGCGAGCGCATCGCGTTCACCTCGGCCGACTACTGGGACCTGCAGGCGCTCTTCGACACCGGCCGCGACGAGGACCCGAGGACCTTCAACGCGACGCTGACCGGCGTGGACGGCCGCAGGGTCGCCCAGGGCCGCGACTTCGCCAGCACCGGCGCGATCAAGAGCCCGGAGACCCTCCACCTGGACGAGCAGGCCGCACGGGCCCTCGCGCAGCGCCTGGAGAGCTCCACGTATTCGGTCACGTCGGTCGAGAGCAAGCCGTACACGCGCAAGCCGTACGCGCCCTTTCGCACCACGACCCTCCAGCAGGAGGCGAGCCGGAAGCTCGGCTTCTCCGCCAAGTACACGATGCAGGTCGCCCAGAAGCTGTACGAGAACGGCTTCATCACCTACATGCGTACCGACAGCACCACGCTGTCCGAGACCGCTCTGGCCGCCGCCAGGAACCAGGCCGTGCGGCTGTACGGCTCCGAGTACGTCCCGGACAAGCCCAGGGTGTACGCGAGCAAGGTGAAGAACGCCCAGGAGGCTCACGAGGCCATCAGGCCCTCTGGGGACGAGTTCCGCACGCCCGGCGAGACCGGGCTCACCCAGGACATGTTCCGGCTCTACGAGCTGATCTGGCAGCGCACGGTGGCCTCCCAGATGAAGGACGCCGTCGGCGAGTCGGTCAGCGTGCGCATCGCGGGCACCTCCAGCACCGGCGAGAGCGTCGAGTTCAGCGCCTCCGGCCGCACGATCACCTTCTACGGCTTCCTGAAGGCGTACGTGGAGGGCGCGGACGACCCGTCGACCGCCCGTGACGACTCGGTGAGCCGGCTCCCCAACCTCGGCCAGGGCGACCCGCTGACGGCCCTGGAGCTGGGGGCCGAGGGGCACTCCACCCGGCCGCCCTCCCGCTTCACCGAGGCGTCGCTGGTCAAGGAGCTGGAGGACCGCGAGATCGGCCGCCCGTCGACGTACGCGTCGATCATTGGCACGATCCTCGACCGGGGCTACGTCTTCAAGAAGGGCACGGCGCTGGTGCCGTCCTTCCTGGCGTTCGCCGTGGTCAACCTGCTCGAACAGCACTTCGGCAACCTCGTCGACTACGACTTCACCGCCGAGATGGAGAAGGTCCTCGACGACATCGCCAACGCCAGGGCCGAGCGGGTGCCCGAGCTGCGCCGCTTCTACTTCGGCGAGCAGGGCGACGAAGGCCTGAAGGAGCTGGTCAGCGACCTCGGCGACATCGACGCCCGCGAGATCAGCTCGTTCCCGATCAAGGGCACCGACATCGTCATCCGCGTCGGGCGGTACGGCCCCTACCTCGACCGCGACGGGGCACGCGTCAACGTCCCCGAGGACCTCGCGCCCGACGAGCTCACGGCGGAGAAGGCCGAGGAGCTGTTCAGCCAGCCGAGCGGCGAGCGCGAGCTGGGGGTCGACCCGGCCACTGGGCACATGATCGTGGCCAAGACCGGGCGTTTCGGGCCGTACGTCACCGAGTTGCTTCCCGAGGAAGAGGCTCCCGCCGACGGCAAGAAGAAGACCAAGAAGGTCGCCGCCAAGCCGCGTACGAGCTCCCTGCTCAAGTCGATGTCGCTGGACACCGTGACGCTGGAGGACGCTCTCAAGCTGCTGTCCCTGCCCCGCGTGCTGGGGGAGATCGACGGCGAGGAGGTCACCGCGCAGAACGGCAGGTTCGGGCCCTACATCAAGAAGGGGACGGACTCCCGTTCGCTGGCCTCGGAGGAGGAGCTCTTCACGGTCACGATCGAGCAGGCCAAGGAGCTGTTCGCCCAGCCCAAGCAGCGGGGGCGCGGCCGTGCGGCCGCCGCTCCGCCGCTGCGCGAGCTCGGGGTGGACCCGGTCTCCAAGAAGCCCGTCGTGGTCAAGGAGGGCCGTTTCGGGCCGTACGCGACCGACGGCGAGACCAACGCGTCGCTGCGCAAGGAAGACTCCGTGGAGGAGATCACGATCGAGCGGGCGGCCGAGCTGCTCGCCGAGCGCCGCGCCCGTGGCCCGGCTCCGAAGCGCACGCGCGCGAAGGCCGGCGCCAAGTCCTGACGTGCCCCTGAGGACGCCTCACGCCTGCCGTGAGGCGTCCTTACGCGTTCTGAAGGGTCAGGCGAACAGGGAACGGCCCCAGTAGTCGCCGGCGTCGCGGAGCCCGGGCGGGCAGGCGAACAGGCCGCTGGAGACGTGCTTGATGTACTCGTTCAGCGTGTCCTTGCGGGCCAGCTCCATCTGGATGGGGACGAACTGCTTGTGCGGGTCCCGCTGGTAGGCGATGAAGAACAGCCCCGCGTCCAGCCGTCCCAGCCCGTCCGAGCCGTCCACGTAGTTGTAGCCCCGCCGCAGCAGGTGGGCGTTCCCGTGCGTCGAGGGGTGCGCGAGCCGTACGTGGGAGTCCATCGCGATGACCGGGGTGCCGTCGGCGTTCTTGGCGGCGAAGTCCAGCTCGTCGAACTCCTGCTTCTTGCCGAGCGGTGCGCCCTCGCCCTTGTCGCGGCCGAAGATCTGCTGCTGCTCGGAGAGCGACGTCCTGTCCCAGGTCTCGATGTTCATCCGGATCTTGCGGGTGACCATGTAGCTGCCGCCGCTCATCCACGCGGGGCCGTCACCGGGCGCGACCCACAGTTGCTGCCTGAGCAGGGCGGCGTCTTCGAGCTTGAGGTTGTTGGTGCCGTCCTTGAAGCCCATCAGGTTGCGCGGGGTGGCCTGGGCGCGCGAGGTCGAGGACGTGCGGCCGAAGCCGAGCTGCGACCAGCGGATCGACACCTTGCCGAAGCCGATCCTCGCCAGGTTGCGCACCGCGTGCACCGCGACCTGCGGGTCGTGGGCGCAGGCCTGGACGCAGATGTCGCCGCCCGAGATCTCCGCGAGGAGGTCATCCCCGGGGAACCTCGGCAGGTCGGCCAGGGCGGCGGGCTTCTTGCCCGCGAGGCCGAAGCGGTCGTCGAACAGCGACGCCCCGAAGCCGATGGTGATGGTCAGCCCGGACGCGGGCAGGCCGAGCGCCTCGCCGGTGTCGTCCGGCGGGGCCTCGATCGCGCCGCCGACGGCGCCGAACGTCCCGGCGTCCTTGCCCTGGGTCATCCGTACCGCCGCGGCGGTCCACTCCTGGAGCATGTCGACCAGTTCGTCGCGCTTCTTGGTGATGACGTCGAAGCTGACGAAGTGCAGGCGGTCCTGGGCGGGGGTGACGATGCCGGCCTGGTGCTCGCCGTAGAACGGCACGGGGTCGGAGGCGGAGGCCGCCGCGGCGGGAGCGGGGCCCTCCAGGACGGCGTGGGTCGCGAACGCTCCCGCCCCGACGGCGGCCACGCCTGCCGCTCCGATCCCGAACAGTTTGCGGCGGTTGATCTGCGTCACTTCGCCTCCTCGCCTGCCGGCCCGCCCGTACGCGGCCGGGCCGCGGGACTGGGACCGCTCACTGGGCCACCACCGCGGCCACCTTGCTGATGGGCTCCGCGAGAGCGTTGATGGCGTCGGACAGTTCCTTCAGGTCGGCCTTGGACAGCTCGGTGTGGAGCTTCCAGCCGTCGCCCGACCTGTGCTTGCCCAGGGCCTCCTCGGCGGCGGGGAACTTCTCGTCGAGCGTCTTGACCAGGTCGGGGGCGCGCTCGGTGAGCACGGGGCGCAGGGCGGCGATCGCCCCCTTCGACCCTTCGAGGTTGGCGGCGAAGTCCCACAGGTCGGTGTGGGAGTAGCGGTCCTCCTCGCCGGTGATCTTCTTGGTGGCGACCTCGTCCAGGAGCGCCTTGGCGCCGGTGGCGAGCTTGAGGGGCTGGATCCTCTCGGTCGTGGCCCGCTCGACGATCTTCTTGATGTCGGCCATCAGCTTGTCGGCCAGCGGGCCGTCCTTGCTGATGTCCTTGGCCTGCCACAGGTCCTTCTCGATCTTGTGGAAGCCGGTCCACTCGGCGCCGGGCTCGACCGCGTCCTCGCGGGCGTCGATCGCCGGGTCGAGGTCGCCGAAGCTCTCGGCGACCGGCTCGATGCGCTCCCAGTACGTCCGGGCGACCGGGTACAGGGCCTTGGCCTTGTCGATGTCGCCGGCCTTGACGGCGTCCACGAACTCCTGGGACTTGATCAGCAGCGCGTCGGTCTGGCTCTTGACGTACCGCTCGTAGTCCTTGGCCGCCTGGGCGAGCTTGGCGTCGTCGGAGAGCGGCGCGGCCTCGCCGCTGACCTTCAGCGGGTTGCGGATGCCCTTGCCGATCATGCCCGGCTTGCAGGCCGCCTCGTACGCGCCGGCGGGCAGCTCGACGATGACCTCGCGGGTGAGGCCGGGGACGATGTTCTCCACCTCGCCCATCACGCGGTCGCCGGCGGCGTACACGTAGAACTCGGTGACCTTGCTGCCCCCGTTGGTGACCGAGAACGTCGAGGTGCCGGCGGGAAGGGCCGCCGTGGACACCTTGCAGTCGGTGTCGGAGGCCGCGACCGTGATCTTTCCGGGCTTGCCGGAGGTCTGGGCGGCCGTGTCGCCCCCGCCGCTCGTCGACGAGCAGGCGGTGAGTCCCGCCAGGGCCAGCGCGCCGGCGGTGAGGGCAAGGGGGGTACGCATGGTTCTCCAGTTCAGGTGGACCGAGGTCATGAGGAATGAAGGTGGGTCAGGAGGAGGCGGAAACCGCGGGCGTGGACGGCGCGCGGGAGGCACCGGGCCCCTTGCGGGACGGCATGACGAACAGCACCAGCACCGGCACGAGGTAGGCCAGCCAGGCGATCGTCTCCAGGATGCTGGGCTGCGGGGTGAAGTTGAAGATCCCGCTGAGCAGGGTCGTGTACCAGGAGTCGGGCGGCAGGGCGCTCGTCAGGTCGAAGGCCGGAGTGTCGAGCACGCGCACCACGCCCGCCTCGATGAGGTCGTGCACGCCGTACTTGAAGATGCCCGCCGCGACCACGATCAGCAGCAGGCCGGTCCAGGTGAAGAACTTGCCGAGGTTGATGCGCAGCGCGCTCGCGTACAGCGCCCAGCCGAGCGCGACCGAGGTGGCGAGGCCGAGGCTGATGCCGATGAGCGGGGTGGCGCTGGTGGTCGCGCCCTGGGCGGCGGCGAAGAAGAGCAGCGCGGTCTCCAGGCCCTCGCGCGCCACCGCGAGGAAGGCCATGACGACCACGGCCCCGGCGCCGAGGTTCAGCGCGTCGCTGAGCTTGGCCCGCAGGTCGCCGGACAGACGCCGGGCGGCCGTGCGCATCCAGAAGATCATGAAGGTGACGAACACCGTGGCGGCGAGCGACGCGATCGCGTCGAAGAGCTCGTGCTGGCGCGAGTCGAGCTGGGCGGCGGTGAAGGTGAGCAGCGCGCCGAACCCGACCGACAGGGCCACGGCGGCGGCGACCCCGCCCCACACGAGCGGCAGCCGGTCACGGCGGTCGCTCTTGACCAGGAAAGCGACAAGGATGGACACGACAAGGGTCGCTTCGAGGCCCTCTCTCAGACCGATGAGATAGCTCGCGAACACTGTGCTCTCCTGGGTGCTTGCCTTAGCCTTGCCTAAATTAGGACAGGATTACCTTATCCTTGGCAAGAGGGTGACCCACAGTGGGCACCACCTTTCTGTTCAGCGGGTCTCGCGCGTGGGTGACTTTTCGCTGGCGCCGGGGAAGGCGCTGTTGCCCTCCGGTGAGAGCTGGAGGGCTGGCAGAGTGCTAGCTGGGAAGGTTGTCCGGTTCCGGATGTGGGATCATTCCGACCTTTCCCTGCATGTCGCCTGCGAGGGGCACCGGGTAGGTAATACGCTCGGGGGAGGAGCAGGTAGGCGATTCTGTTCTGCCTTCGATCCACCCCAGCCCAGCGAGCACCTGGATACGCTGACATCATGACCACCTCCGGCCGGTCCGCCACGCGTCGTAAGCCCCCGCACGTGCTGGCGAACGCACCATTTCGCCGGCTCTGGACGGCCATGGCGGTCTGCAGCCTGGGCGACTGGCTGAACATCATCGCGATCACGGCCTTCGCCGCGTACCTCACCCGTGACTCGGGCTACCAGGCGCAGAGCCTCGCCATCGGCGGGGTCTTCGTCGTCAAGATGCTGCCCGCCGTCCTGCTCGGGCCGCTCGCCGGCGCGTTCGCCGACCGGTTCGACCGGCGGCTCACGATGTTCTTCAGCGACCTGCTGCGGTTCGCGCTCGTGCTGTCGATCCCGCTGGTCGGCAGCTACCAGTGGATCATCGTCGCCACGTTCCTCGTGGAGTGCGTGAACCTCTTCTGGGTGCCCGCCAAGGACGCGACCGTGCCGAACCTCGTTCCGAAGGAGCGGCTGGAGGAGGCCAACCAGCTCAACCTGCTGGTGACGTACGGCACGGCGCCGGTCGCCGCGGCGCTGTTCGCGGTGATCTCGGTGGTCGTCGAGGTGGTGGGCAAGGCCGTCCCGAGTCTGGCATGGGAGCCCGCCCACCCCGCGCTGGTCATCAACGCCCTCGCCTACCTGGTCTCCGCGTTCCTGATCTTCACGCTCAAGAGCATCCCCAAGGAGCACACGACCAGGGTCTCCACGCCCTCGATGCTCAGGCAGATCGTCGAGGGCTGGCGGTACGTCGGCGCGAACCGCATGGTGCGCGGCCTGGTCATCGGGATGCTCGGCGCCTTCGCGGCGGGCGGCGCGGTCATCGGCATCGCCAAGGTCTACGTCGTCACGCTCGGTGGCGGGGACGCCGCGTACGGCATGGTCTTCGCCGCGGTCTTCATCGGCATGGCCCTCGGCATCTTCTTCGGCCCGCGCCTGCTCAGCGAGCTGTCGCGGCGGCGCCTGTTCGGGCTGGCGATCATCACGGCCGGCATCGTGCTCGCCGCCACCGCGCTCATCCACAACCTGGTGATCGTGGTCATGCTGGTCGTCGTGCTCGGCGCGTGCGCGGGCATCGCGTGGATCATCGGGTACACGCTGATCGGCCTGGAGGTCGAAGACAGCCTGCGGGGCCGCACGTTCTCCTTCCTGCAGTCGCTCGCCCGGGTCACCCTCCTGCTCGTGGTCGCCGTCGCCCCCGCCCTCGCCGGCCTGTTCGGCAAGCACAGGTTCTCGATCGGCGCAGGGGTGGTCTACAACTTCGACGGCCCCAACCTTGTCATGCTGATCGGGGCGATCGTGGCGGTCGCCGTCGGCATGCTCGCCCTCCGGCATATGGACGACCGGCGCGACGTGCCCATCGGGTCCGACCTGATGGCCGCCCTGCGGGGCGAGCGGTTCGTGCCCGAGACCGCCGACCAGTCGCGCGGCCTGTTCATCGCCTTCGAGGGCGGCGAGGGGTCGGGCAAGACGACCCAGTCGCGGCTGGTCGCCATCTGGCTGCGCGACCAGGGCTTCGACGTCGTCCAGACCCGGGAGCCCGGTTCCACCAAGGTCGGCATGCGGCTCAGGGCGATCCTGCTGGACGCCGCCCACCAGGGGCTCTCCGCCCGCGCCGAGACGCTGCTGTACGCCGCCGACCGCGCCGAGCACGTCGAGAAGGTCATCCGCCCCGCGCTGTACCGCGGGGCGATGGTCACCTGCGACCGCTACGTCGACTCGTCGCTGGCCTACCAGGGAGCCGGGCGCGAGCTGGAGCCGCAGGACGTCGCCAAGGTCAACTCCTGGGCCACGAGTGGGCTGGTGCCCGATCTCACCGTGCTGATCGACGTGCCGCCGTCGGTCGGGCTCTCCAGGCTGGGCTCGCCCGCCGACCGCATCGAGTCCGAGCCGCTGCAGTTCCACGAGCGGGTCCGCCGCGAGTTCCGGGCGCTGGCCGCCGCCGACCCCGACCGCTACCTCGTCGTGGACGGACTCCAGAGCCAGGAGGAGATCTCCCGGCTGATCCAGGACCGCGTCCGCGAGATCCTTCCCGACCCCGTCCCGCAGGAGACCGAGGCCATCACCGGCACGATGCCCGCCATCCGCGACTAATCTGGCCTGCGTGACAGTCTTCGACGACCTGGTGGGCCAGGAGCAGGCGGCGGCGGTGCTCCAGCGCGCCGCGGCCGCCGCCGCCGAGGCCATCGCGGGAGGGCGGGGTGCGGGCATGACCCACGCCTGGCTGTTCACCGGCCCGCCCGGGTCGGGGCGCTCCGAGGCCGCTCAGGCCTTCGCCGCGGCCCTCCTCTGCCCCGACGGGGGCTGCGGCCACTGCGACCTGTGCCACCAGGTGAGCGTCGGCTCCCACCCCGACGTCGAGGTGGTACGTCCGCAGGGGCTGTCGTACAGCGTCAAGCAGACCCGTGAGCTGGTGCTGCGCGCCTCGGGCGCCCCCACGCTCGGGCGGTGGCGGGTCATGCTGTTCGAGGACGCCGACCGGGCCACGGAGGCCGCCGCGAACGCGCTGCTCAAGGCCATCGAGGAGCCTCCGCCGCGCACGGTGTGGCTGCTGTGCTCGCCCTCTCCGGACGACATGGTGATCACGATCAGGTCCCGGTGCCGGGTCGTCACCCTGCGCACGCCTTCGACGGAGGCGATCGCCCACATGCTGGCCACACGCGACAACGTGCAGCCGGAGATGGCCCGGTTCGCCGCGCGGGCCACCCAGGGGCACGTCGGCCGGGCACGACGGCTCGCGCTGGATGACGAGGTGCGCCGCCGCCGTGAGGCCGTCCTGTCGCTGCCGCGCTCGCTGACCGGCGTCGGCGAGTGCGTCGACGCGGCCGAACGCCTGGTCAAGACCTCCTCGGAGGATGCCGAGGAGGCGACCACCCACCTCAACGAGTCCGAGACGACCGAGCTGCGCAAGATCTACGGGGAGGGCTCGACGGGCAAGGGGCTCAACAGGGGGCTCGTCCGAGGCGGCGCGGGCGCGATGAAGGACCTGGAGGACAGGCAGAAGTCGCGGGCGACCCGCATCAAGCGCGACTCGCTCGACGTGGCGCTGCTCGACCTGGTGGCCTTCTATCGTGACGTGCTGGCCGTGCAGTTCGGGGCCTCGGTCGAGCTGTCCACCGAGGACCGCGGGGCCGACCTCGCGGCGCTCGCGCGATCGAGCCCGCCGGAGGACACCTTGCGGCGGATCGACGCGATCATGCTCTGCCGCGAACGGCTGGCCGCCAACGTGAACCCCCAGATCGCCGTCGAGGCCATGACGATCTCCCTGTGGCGTCCCCGCCCGACGAGCTGATCACCGGAGCCGACCGGCGCGCCGTACGGCAGGCCGTCGAGCCCCTGCCGGGCGTCTCCAACATCGTCGACGGGGCATGTGCCGGTACCGGCACGTGCTAGCCACGCCGGTTGGGTATTGCCTTCCAGAACCGATGTGCGCGTAATGTGGGGCCCAAGCGCACCGGTTCGCGCGAGTGTGCTTGGGCGCAGGCGTGAGCCGTACCGGCGAGGAGGCTGAGGCGTTCCGTGGGCATGATGATGGCCGTGAGCTTCGCTCGCTACGGGAGGCTCTACTACCTCGATCCGGGCGGCCACAGTCCGAAGGTCGGCGACAAGGTGCTGGTCCCGACGGACGCCGGGCCCGAGGTCGCCGAGTGCGTCTGGGCGCCGCAGTGGGTCAGCGAGGACATCGACGGCCTGCCGGTCTGCGAGGGCATCGCGGACGAGGAGCACCTGGGGCGTGACGAGGGGAACCGCCGCCGGCGCGCCGAGGCCCGCAGCGTGTCCAAGCGCCTGATCAAGCGGCACGAGCTGCCCATGAAGATCGTCGGCGTCGACTATCTCGACGCCGACAACGTCTACACGGTGTACTTCTCCGCTCCGCACCGGGTCGACTTCCGCGCGCTCGTCCGGGACCTCGCCCGCAACTTGCGCGCCAGGGTCGAGTTACGGCAGATCGGGCCGCGTGACGAGGCGCGGCTACAGGGCGGCATCGGCCCCTGCGGGCGTGACCTGTGCTGCGCGACCTTCCTCAAGGACTTCGAGCCGGTGTCGGTCCGCATGGCCAAGGACCAGGATCTCCCGGTCAATCCGCTACGCATCGCCGGGGCCTGCGGGCGCCTGATGTGCTGCCTCAAGTACGAGCACCCCTTGTACCAGGAGTTCAGGGCGTCGGCGCCGCGCGTGGGGCTCGCGGTGGACACGCCCGAAGGCTCGGGAACCGTCGTCGGGCACAACGTGCCGTCCGACTCGGTCGTCGTACGGTTGAACGACGGGGGACGCAGGTGCGCATGCTCGAAGGCGAGCGTGTGCGCGCCGCGCAAGCAGCACGACGCGAAGTACGGCGGACAGGAATCCGCTGAGGAGTGAAAGCCCAGGTGGGCGGGGTAGGAACTAAGCGCCGCGCGGTTGATCAACTGGCCGGCGTTCCACAACGGGGGATAGGTGGTCGGCGCATGATGCGCTTTTCAGGCGCTAGCCGTACGGCTACCGCTCTTGTCGCGGCGATGCTGGTCGCCTCCGCGTGCTCCGCCAAGGGAGCCGCGGAGCATCCGAAGGACGGATCGTCATCGGTTGATCCCCCGGCCGGCGCGGCCGCCACCCAGGCGCCTTCGGACGCGCTCGCGCCGTTCTACACGCAGAAGATCGCCTGGACGCCCTGCAAGGACAACTTCCAGTGCGGCCGGCTCGACGTCCCGCTCGACTACGCCAATCCCGGCGGCGAGCGCATCAAGATCAGCGTGGTGCGGCTCCCCGCCACGGGCGCCGACCGCGTCGGGTCGATCCTGCTCAACCCCGGAGGCCCCGGCGGGTCCGGCATCGAGTACGCGCGCGCCGCCAAGACCGTGCTGAGCCCGGCCGTCCTGTCCAGGTTCGACACCGTGGGCTTCGACCCGCGAGGCGTCGGCGAGTCCTCTCCCGTCCGCTGCCTCTCCGGTGCCCAGCTGGACAAGTTCATCGGGCTCGACGGCACTCCTGACAACCCGGCCGAGGTCGCCGCGCTGGCGAAGGGCGCCAAGGAGTTCGCCGAGGGGTGCGAGGCCAAGTCGGCCAAGCTCCTGCCGCACGTCGGCACGGCCGACGCCGCCCGCGACATGGACGTCCTGCGGGCCGCCCTCGGCGACAAGGGCCTGACCTACCTGGGCAAGTCGTACGGCACCTACCTGGGCGCGGTCTACGCGGACCTGTTCCCGAAGAAGGTCCGCGCCCTGGTCCTGGACGGTGCCATCGACCCCTCCCTCCCCCCGGTGCCGGACATCAACGCCGCCCAGGCACGCGGTTTCGAGGTGGCGTTCCGCTCGTTCCTGGACGACTGCTTCAAGGAATCCTCGTGCCCGTTCTCCTCCAGGAACACCGACATGGCGCTGACGCAGCTCTCGAACCTGCTGCAGGCCGCCGACCAGCATCCGCTGCGTAACAACACCGGCGACGGCCGCAAGATCGACGAGTCCTGGACGACGCTGGGCATCGTCACCGCGCTCTACGACAAGCGCTCGTGGCCGGTCCTGCGGGCCGCCCTCGGCCAGGCGTTCCGCGGCGACGGCACCACACTGCTGAAGCTGGCCGACATCCTGGTCGACCGCCACCAGGACGGCACGTACTCCAACCAGACCGAGGCCAACATGGCCGTCAACTGCCTCGACCATCCGTACCCGCACAAGATCTCCGCGTACGAGGACGCCGCGCGGGCGGCGCAGAAGGAGTCCCCGCACTTCGGTGCGTACGTCATGTGGGGCTCGCTGCCGTGCGAATACTGGCCGGTCAAGCCGACGGGCGTCAACAAGCCCCTGAAGGCCGCCGGCTCACCCCCGATCGTGGTCGTCGGCACCCAGCGCGACCCGGCGACGCCGTACGAATGGGCGAAGTCCCTGGCCTCTGAACTGTCGTCGGGCGTACTCCTCAGCTACGACGGCGACGGCCACACCGCCTACCGCACCGGCTCGACGTGCATAGACGAAGCCGTAGACCGCTACCTGATCTCCCTGACCCCACCCAGCAAGGGCACCCTGTGCCCGAAGGTGACGTAGCAGGGTCCACGCGGCGGGTTCGCCCACATCTCGGCGCATCCAGCAGTCGGTCCCACTCGTAATGCGCAGGGGTGTGACGCCCTTAGGCAGTTCCATCGACTCACAGGGCGTTCTCCGGTCCGGGGAGCGCCCTTGATCGTTAGTCGCGGTTCTGGTCGTCTCTCCACGGCACACGGCCTGTCCGCGCGTATTAGGCTCAGATCCAGGCTGACGTCCCGCATTCAGCGACCAGCCCTGGGCTGGTTCCCAGCCGGAGCGTCTGGCGGCAACCGCCATGACCTCTCGCTCGTGGACTCACGATTGTGCCGCCACCGATTCGTACGTCGAGAGCCCTCCCACGCCGTCGAGCGCTGGTCGCATCCCCCTTCTGGTTCCAAGGAGCTGTCCCATGTCCGCGAGTAAACGCCGTCTGCGCTGGAACGCCGTGCCGCAGGATGTTCGCCGTGCCGTCGAGGACCTCCTCGACGGCCAGGTGGTCGACGCCCGCAGTTGTGCCGGTGGGTTCTCGCCCGGGCTGGCCTCACGTCTGCGCCTGGCCGACGGCCGGCGCTTCTTCGTCAAAGCCATCAACGCCGACCAATGGCCCTTCGAGGTAGCCGCCTATCGCGACGAAGCACACGTGGCAGCCGCCCTACCGGCGGACATTCCAGTGCCCCGGATGATCGGGACCATCGACGACGGGCACTGGGTCGCACTCGCCTTCGAGCACATCGACGGCACCGAACCCGCGCAACCCTGGACCATTCCCGAGCTGAGGCGAGTGCTCGCGCGGCTCACGAGCCTGTCGCAGATGCTGACCCCCTCGCCGATAGCCCTGCCGCACGAGCATCCCCGGCTGGGCGGATGGGCCGAAGTCGCCGCAGACCCCGAACTGCTGCGACTGCTTCCGGAGCAGTCCCGGTGGGCGGCGGACAACCTCCCGTTACTCGTCAGCGCCGAACAGGAAGGGCATCAGTTCGCGTACGGGGAATCCCTCGTTCACTTCGACCTGTTCCCGCACAACGTCCTCCTCACCGACGACCAGGTCCGGTTCGTCGACTGGCCGCACGCCAGGCTCGGCTCGCCGATCATCGACCTCGTCATCCTGCTGTCGAGCGTCGCGGCCGACGGCATCGATCCGGACCCGTTCCTTCAGGAGCACCCGATCGCCGCGGGACTCTCCCCACGCGCCATCGACGGTGTCATCGCCGCCCACGCCGGCGCGTTCCTAGGTAGCGCCCTCCACCCAGCATCACCGGGACTGGAACCGATCGTCCAGACCAAACGTGCCATCGGCCTGGCCACTCTCACCTGGCTTCAACAGCGGCTCACCCAACGCGGCTGACCCTGCGCATCGCCATTTCTGGACGGACCCGCCAGAATCTCATCGCGAAACTCGTGGTGAGAGCCGCATCAGCGTGGCCACGCTGGGCTGTGTAGTTGGAGGATGTCGAAGGTCTCGTTGATCCAGGTTCGCTCCAGGCGGTTGGTCGTGATCTGTTTGAGCGCCTGGTACGCCTGGTCGGGCCTTGTGTAAGACCGTGAGTCTTTGGAGAGAAGATCTGCGACATGGCCGGACAGCGCCTTGAACGCGAGATACGGCGGAGCTTCCGAGCTGATCCAGGGGAAGGTCTGAGGCTCTCCGGTGCTTGGATGTACCGCCTTGGTGTGCAGGGACGTGCCCTCCTTGATGGACGCGCGCAGGCATTGGAAGGCCTGACGGAAGCAGCCGAGGAGAGTGCATTCCCGTTCCGAGAGGTTGTGCTCGGCGGCGAGGCGGACGAGCAGCGACTCCAATTCGCCCTCCGCGTTCGCGGCGCGTTCCAGCAGGTCACGCCTGAATTCCTGGTGATCGGGCAGTTTGGACGAGGTGCCGCTCCACAGCTTCCAGATCGCGAAGAACTGCCCATAAATGGCGTAAAAAGCGCCGAGAGCTTGTAAGTCCAGCTCTCGGCGCTTCTTGCGTTCATCCCATTTGGCGGTCAGCCGGTTGCCGACGAGCCAGCCTACGGCCAGGGTCAGTAAGGCGACTACCAGGCTCGGAACCGCCTTGATGCTCTCCGCCCATAACTGCTGGCCCACCGCGTATCCCATCTCATCGCCATGTGGATAGCTGATGGCCAATCATGTACCACGACTGAGGGCGGTGGGGGCTGGTGTTGTGGGTTGGGGGGCGCGTACGGTGTTCGGCGTCGTGGGCGGGTTCGGGTGGGCGGGGGTTGAGTGATGAACACGGACGCACGGGTCGAACGGGCGAGGCTGCTCTATGAGCGTGCGGTCTTCGGTGGGGATGCCGGCGTGCTGCCAACGGCCGATCGGGAGTTGGACGCGGTGGAGGCGGATCTCGCGCTGGCGCGTGGCCGGGTCATGCACGCGCGTTTCCTTGAGGACAGGAACGAGGATCCGCGGGAACTGGCGCTGTTCGAGCGTGCGGCGCGGCTCTACCGGGAGCTCGGCGACCTGCGCGGCGAGGGTGAGTCACTGCTCTGGATCGGCATGTTCCACCAGGTCGTCCGCGATGACGGCGACGCCGCACTTCCGGCCCTTGAGCGGTCGTACGAGCTCGCGGGGCAGGCCGGTGACACGCTGACGCTGTCGTACGCGCTTCGGCACCTCGGATTCGCGGAGCACATGGCCGGCCGGTTGGACGCGGCGCGGGAGCGGCTGGAGGAGTCGACGCGGCTTCGCCAGGAGCTGGGATTCCTGCCCGGCGTCGCGGCGAACCTGGTCGGGCTGGTCTATGTCGCCGTTGCCCAGGGGCGCCGCGACGACGCGCTCGCGCTGGTCGAGGAGGCGGCGGCGATCGCCGAAGCCAGTGGCGCGAAGGGCATCATGCGTCAGATCGACGAGGCACGCACGCAGCTGTAGAAGCCGTCAACCGGCTGTCGGGCGCCGGAACAGGGCGGACAGGAGAAACGGGAGGCCGAAGAGCGGGCCGTCGGGGGGCTGCTCTTCCATGCGCCGCATCTCGACCTCGGTGAAGTCGGAGAAGATCCAGCGCAGCGCGTCGGGTGTGTAGGCGAGGCCTCCGTGCAGCCGGCCTTCGCGGTAGAACTCGTCGTCGGGCAGTTCGGAGCCCATGGCGCCCGCGGCGAAGCAGGTCAGGGCGAGGTGACCGCCGGGAACGAGCACCCGGTCCAGCAGGTCGCGGTAGCTCACCCGGCGGTGTGGCGGCAGGTGGTGCAGGCAGCCGGAGTCATAGACCAGGTCGTATCGGCCGAGCTCAAGCTCGGCGGTGAAGGCGTCGCCGCAGTGGAAGCGGACGTCGGCGCCGGCGTCGCGGGCTCGCTCCTCGCCCCAGGCCACAGCGGTGGAGGAGAGGTCGACGGCGTCCACCTCGAAGCCGAGCGAGGCGAGGTGGATGGCGTTGCGACCCGGTCCGCAGCCCAGGTCCAGGGCACGTCCCGGGGTGAGCAGTCCTCGATCGAGGTAGGACGCCAGGCTCTCGTCCGGCTTGGTCGCGAAGAAGGGAACGGGCTTCGAGCGGTCGGCGTAGAAGCCGTCCCACCATGTCGAGGCGTCCCCCGTCCACCGGTCCGCGTCCGGGGCGAAGAGTCGATCCAGCAGGTGCATGACGTCGTCTACTGAGCGGATGGTCCGGTCCACCTGGAACCTCCCGAGAAGGTGGCCGCCCCGCGCGGCCGACCAAATAGTCGTTTTCAGCGACTCCACGAGGCGTCACTGCTTGGTGGTGAAGATGATTTCCACGCGGCGGTTCTTCGCGCGGTTCTCCTTGATCGGGCGTCCCTGGACGATGTTGGGCAGCTTGGGCCGGGTCTCGCCGAAGCCCTTGGCCTGGAAGGTCACGCCCGACAGCTTTCCTTGGAGCGCCTGGCGTACGGCCTGGGCCCGCTTGAGGGAGAGCACGTTGTTGTAGGCGTCGGTGCCCTGGTCGTCGGTGTGCCCCTCGACCTTGACCACCCCGCCCGTGGACTCGGCCTGGATCTTCGCAGCGACCTGTTCCAGCCGTTTGCGCGCCCGCGGCGTCAGCACGGACTTGTCCAGCGCGAACAGCACGTCGCTGGTGAGCGCCACGGTGACTTCCTCGCCGCTCTTGGACTCGCTCTCCGTGCCGTCCATGGACTCGGTCTCCGGCACGATGTCCTCGACGGGGAACACCAGGTCCTCGACGGTGAAGACGGAGCCCGGCGGGACCGCGGGATCGGCCCAGGCGGGTGAGCCGGCCCCGGCCACGAGCGCCGAGCCGACCACCAGTCCGGCCGCCAGCAGGCGCGGCGTGAGCCGGCGTGCGGAGGCCCACCGCGTCGCGAGCCGCCGCGTGCCGAGCCGTTCAGGAGATGGGGACATCGGTGAACACCCCCAGGTCGGGGAACTCGATGTTGACCTTGGTGACGTCGGCGGGCGGCGCGCCGTACACCGCGTACATCTCGAGGGACTCGCCGCTCTTGATGCGCTCGTTGACGCGGCTGCACACGCACTTGGCGTCCTCGCCGGTGCCGTTGCGGGCGACGCGGTAGCGCCTGCCGTTGACGGGATCGATCAGCGTGACGCCCCCGACGGTGAAGTCCAACGTGGCCGCGCCCAGCTTGGCGCCGACGTACCAGTCGCCGTTGTCGGTGTCGACGTTGTTCACGGTCCAGGTCAGCGTGGCTATCTTGCCCTGGCGCTTGAGGCCGGTGATGTCGATGCGCAGGCCGCTGCCGTCGTGCGCGACCTTGCGGCTGGCGATGGCGCTGAGCTCCTCGGTCGCGGCGGCCGGCTGCGCCTCGGTCGCGGTGGCCATCGGCTGCACTTCGGTGGGGGCCGGAGGCGTGGTCGGTTCATCCGCCTTCGTCTTCGTCTGGGAGACCGACTGCTTCTCCTCTCCGCCGCCGGCCTGCTGGCCTGGCAGCATCCCGCAGCCCGCCAGCATGGCCGCCGCCGCGACCAGAGAGAGCATCTTGATTCGCATGTTCGTCATACCTCGTGTCATCGCTTGGCGTTGAAGATGATCTCGACGCGCCGGTTTCTGGCACGGTTCTCATCGACGGGCCTGCCGTCGACGATGTTGGGCAGCTTGGGACGGGTCTCGCCGAAGCCCTTGGCCTGGAAGGTCACGCCTGAGAGCTTTCCTTGGAGGGCCTGCTGTACGGCCTGCGCGCGCTTGAGCGACAGTGCGTCGTTGTGGGCGTCGGTGCCCTGGTCGTCGGTGTGTCCCTCGATCCTGACCACCCCGCCCGTGGACTCGGCCTGGATTTTCGCGGCGACCTGTTCCAGCCGTTTCCGCGCCTGCGGCGTCAGTGCGGCCTTGTCGAGCGCGAACAGCACGTCGCTGGTGAGCGCCACGGTGACCTGCTCGCCCTGCTTCGACTCGCTCTCGGCGCCGTCGAGCGACTCCACCTCGGCGATGATGTCGTCGACGGGGGCGATGACGTCCTCCACCCCGGCCGTGGTGTCCACCGGATCCGCCCACGCGGCCGCCGTGGGGCAGGCCACCAGCGTGAGCGCGAGCGCGAGGATCGCGAGGCGCTCAGGAGATCGGGACATCGGTGAACACACCCAGGACCTTGAGGTCCACGTTGATCTTCGTGGCGTCAGGCGGCGGGGCGGCGAAGGTGGCGTGCAGCGGCAGAACCTCGTCCGGCTCGGTGAACACGTCGTAGTCGGAGCACAAGCACGTGGCGTGCGGGTACTTGCCTGTGCGCGCGACGGTGTACCGCTTGCCGTTGACCGGGTCGACCAGGCTGATCCCCGCCACGGTCAGGCCGAGGCCGCCTGGGGTGTCGCCCATGTCGTTGCCCATCTCCCACCGACTGTCGCCCTTGTTGGTGATGGTCCAGGTCAGCGTGGACAGCCTGCCCTGCCGCTTGAGGCCGGTGATCTGCACGGTCAGGTCGGCACCGCCGGCCTTGACCTCCTTGCTGGCGATCACTGAGTCCTGCTCGGTGGGCGCGCTCTCGGGCTGGGCAGGCATGGCGGGCTCGGTGGCGTGAGCGGGCTCGGTGGCGTGAGCGGAGGCGGTGGCGCCGGTGGCGGCGGTGGTCTGCTTCTCCTCGCCGCCGCTACCCTGCTGTCCAGGAAGCATCCCGCAGCCGGTCAGCACGGCCGCCAGCACTGACGCGGCCACCACTGGCGTGATCGCTCTTCGCATCCCGTCCCACCTCCGTCTGTCGTGGATCGAATCGAGCTCGACCGTAGGCGGGCCACCTTCAGGATCCGTATAGCGCGCTATACGCGCAGGCCTCGACGCCGTCGCGCCTCGTCGGCGAGCTCTTGGGCGCGGGCGAGGCCCTGCCGGTCACCGAGAGCGTCAAACTCTCCCACAGCGCCCGTTACCGCATCAACCGCCCCATCTATCTCATCCAGGTCGAGACAGGCCCCGGCCAGGGTCAGCAGGGCCTGTGCGGCGCCCCCGCGGTCCGCGTACTCGCGGTACGTCCCGAGCGCCTCCTCCGCGGCCCTCCGTGCGGCGTCCGGACGGCCCTCCGCCACGGCCACCCTCGCGAGTACCACCAGTCCCGCCGCCTCGGGCAGCCGGTCGCCGAGCCGCCTGGCCAGGCCGAGGCCGCGTTCCGCACGCTCCCGCGCCTCGGCGGGCCGCCGCTGTTCCAGGCAGAGCCCGGCGAGGTCCAGCGAGACGGCGGCCTCGCCGCGCGGATCGCCCAGCTCGCGGTAGGCGTCCAGGCTCCTGACCAGCAGATCCTCCGTACGCCGCAGGCCGCCGAGGGAGCGCAGCGCGTCGGCCCTGCCGCGCTGGTCGCCCGCCGCCGAGAACGCGGTCAGGCAGGCGACGAAACAGGCCTCCGCCTCCGGCAGCCGTCCCTGGGCGAGGTGGACCAGGCCGAGCCGGTGCCGGGTGCGGGCCACCTCGCCCGTCTCGGTCAGCGGGAGCGCCCGCTGCAGGGCCTCGGCGGCCTCCGCCGGCCGTCCCTCCGTACGGTGCAGGTCGGCCAGGGACCTCAGCAGCAGCGCCTCGCCGTGACGGTGGCCCATGCGCCGCGCGGCCCGCAGGCCGAGCGCGACGGACGCGCGCCAGTCCTCGCGGTGCGCGCCGAGCTCGAAGAACGGCGTCAGGTAGAAGGCCAGCCGCCAGGCCGCCTCGTCGAGGCCGGTCCGCTCGAAGTCGGCGACGGTCGCGACCAGGAACCCCCGCTCGGCGGCCAGCCAGCGGGCCGACTCCCTGAGCTGCGTGGTCGAAAAGGCCATGGCCTGCTCGGCCGTACGCACCAGGGTCTGGCCGGAACCCGGCTCGGCGGGCAGGAGCAGCGCCCTGGCGTGCCGGGTGCGGTCGAGGATCTCCCGGGTCGCGGCGGCGAGCACCTGAGCGGGCACGTCCTCCTCGGCCAGGCGCTCGGCGGCGTACAGCCTGGTCAGGTCGTGCCAGCCGTACCTCTCCTGGCCGGCCTCGTCGAGCCCGCACGACTGGAGCAGGCCCGCCTCGGCCAGCGCCTCCAGCAGCCGGTCGGCGGGCGCGCCGAGAACGGCGGACGCGGCCCACGTGGCGAAGCCGGGCGCGGACAGCGCGCCGAGGCGGCGCAGCAGCAGGCGCTCCCCGTCCGACAGCGCGTGGTAGCCGAGCGCCAGGCTGCCGCGCACGGCGAGGTCGCCGGCGCTGAGCTCGTCGAGCCGGCCGCGCTCGTCCTCAAGGCGTCCGGCGAGGTACGCGAGAGTCCAGCTCGGCCGCCGCGCCAGCCGGGACCCTGCGATCCTGAGCGCCAGCGGCAGGCCGCCGCACAGCGCCGCGATCCGCGCGGCGGCCCGCGGCTCGGCACGTACGCGGTGATCACCGACCACCCTGGCCAGCATCGCCACCGACTCGTCCTGATCGAAGACGCCGAGCTCGCGGGCGCGCGCCGCCTCCAGGCCGAACAGCGGCGAGCGGCTGGTCACCAGCGTCAGGCAGCCGGGTCCTGTGGGCAGAAGCGGGCGCACCTGGGCCTCGTCGGACGCGTCGTCCAGCACCACCAGCAGCCGCCGCCCGCTCACCAGGCTGCGGTAGAGCCGGACCCGCTCGGCGAGGTCGGCGGGCACGGCCCCCTCAGGGCAGCCGAGCGAGCGCAGCAGGTCCTCCAGCACCGCGCCAGGGGTCCTCGCCCTGAGCGAGGCGTAGAGGCGGCCGTCGGGGAAGTCCAGCCCGGTGGCCGCGTGGATCGCGACCGCGGACTTGCCCGACCCCGCCGGGCCGTACAGCACGAGGTGGACGGGCGCGGTGCCGGCCGACGGCGCGGAGCGGCGGATCCAGTCGAGCACCGGCTCGCGCCCGGTGAAGTCGGCGACGTCGGGCGGCGTCTCGTTCGGGGCGGCCCGGGAGGGGGCGCCGCCTCCCGCCAGCACGCGCTCGTGCGCCTCGCGCAGTTCGGTACCCGGTTCGAGGCCGAGCTCGTCCACCAGCAGGCGCCGCGCCTCCTGGTAGGCACCCAGTGCCTCCGACCTGCGTCCCGCCTGGTCGAGCGCCCTGATGAGCTGCCCCCACGCCCGTTCGCGCAGCGGATGCGCGGTCACGTGCGAGCGCAGTTCCCCCGCCACCTCGGCGCCGCGACGGAGGGACAGGTCCAGCTCGGCCCGCTCCTCCAGGGCGGTCAGCCTCAGCTCCTCCAGCGGTACGGCGTGCGCCCGCCGCAGCTCGCCGGAGTCGATGCCGTCCAGCGCGGCCCCCCGCCACAGCGCCAGCGCGGCGCGCAGGACGTCGGACGCCTCGGCGGTGCGGCCCGCGTCCCTGGCCCGCCGGCCCTCGGCCACCAGACGCTCGAACCTGTGCGCGTCGACCTGCTCGGGATCGACGTCGAGGAGGTAGCCGCCGGGCGCGGTGCGGATACCGGGCACCACCTTGCGGAGAGCGCTCACATACACCCGCAGCACCGGCTCGGCCGAGGCGGGCGGCTCCTCGCCCCACACCTCGGCGATCAGCCGGTCGACGGTCAGCACCCGTCCCGGCCGCAGCAGCAGGGCGGTCAGCAGCGCGCGGTGCTTGGCGGGGCCGGGGGTCACGTCATGCTCGCCGTCGAGCACCCGCAGTGGTCCAAGCAGGCCGAACCGCACGGCTCAGCCCTCCGCCGGGCGGAGGTCGAACGAGCGGAACCTGACCTGGACGGCCTCGGCCGTGTCCGGCGCCGCGTAGACGCCGGTCGCCCCCGGTCCAAAGGGGCTCTGGCTGTCGGCGGCCTCGCCGACCAGGTTCTCGTTGAGCCACATGCTCAGGGCGACCTGCCCGCCCTGCTGCCTGCACTGGACCACGACGCGGTTGTCGGCCGACTTCTCCACCCGCACGGGCCCGTGCAGGACCGTGCTCTGCCCGCCCTGCCGCTTGGTGATCGACGCGCTCCCCGAGCCGGTGACCGCGAACTCGTAGCGGTCGCCCGTGCCGGTGTCGCCACGGCACCAGACGCCGAACTCACCCGAGCCCCGCTCCAGCCGGACCCTGGAGCTGACCACGACGCCCTCGGCGGGCTCGCCCGAGACGGGAGCCGACTTCCACAGCCGCCAGCCGGGGTTCACGGTCAGCAGGTAGGTCCCGTCGTCCTGCTCTGTCCTGCCGCCTTCCGACGTGCCGATGGCCCAGGACTCCGCGAAGTCCGCGTGGTAGGGCAGCGACGGCGTGCCGAGAGCCGCGTAGGCGGCCCACCCGCCGGCGAGCGCCGTCACGAGCACGGCGGCGGCCGCGATCCACGGCCACCGCCGCCGGGTCCTCCGTGCCTCAGGTAGGGCGGGTCCTTCGGGAACTGGTCTCTTGGGTATCGCCGCTGGCCCGTCAGGTGCGGCCGGGCTGCTGGGCGGGTCCGACGGACCGGTGACGACCCAGTTGCGCTCGACGGCCTGGGTGGCCGTCGCCGGGGTCGGACGGCCGCCGACCAGCTCGTCCAGCAGGCGCTGCGCGCTCGGCCGCCGCGCGGGATCCTTGGCCATGGCCCGCTCGACGACGGCGCGCATGCGCTCGTCGAGGCCCTGGAGGTTCGGTCCCTCGTTGACGATCCGGTAGAGGACCTCGGGCGGGGAGCCGCCGCCGAACGGCAGCCGTCCCGTGCCCGCGAACGCGATCAGGCCGCCCCACGCGTAGACGTCGGTCGCGGGCGTCAGCGGCTCGCCGCGCACCTGCTCGGGCGCCATGAACGCGGGCGTGCCGAGGATCGCCTGGCTGACCAGGCTCTGGCTGTCGACGAGCTGCGCGATGCCGAAGTCGATCACACGCGGGCCGAGCGGCGACAGCAGGACGTTCGACGGCTTGAGGTCGCGGTGGATCACCCCTGCGCCGTGGATCGCGTGGAGCGCCGTGGCGATCCCCACCGCCAGCGCCTCCAGGTTGCCGCCCGCCAGCGGCCCCTGCTCGCGTACGGCCTGGGCCAGGTCGGGTCCGCGCACGTACTCCGTGACGAGGTAGGCGGTGTCCCCCTCGATGCCGGCGTCGAGCACGGGGGCCGTGCAGAACCTCGCCACGC
This sequence comes from Sphaerisporangium viridialbum, assembly GCF_049674955.1. Classification (GTDB taxonomy): domain Bacteria; phylum Actinomycetota; class Actinomycetes; order Streptosporangiales; family Streptosporangiaceae; genus Sphaerisporangium; species Sphaerisporangium viridialbum. The sequence continues at coordinate 251,149 of NZ_CP187232.1, forward strand.
GCCGCGCGGCCGCGACCTCACGCTCGAAGCGCCGCCGGAAGGCGGGGTCGCGGACGAGCTGCGGATGGATCACCTTCACCGCGGCCAGGCCACCGGTCGGGGTGGCGGCGAGGTGGACCACGCCCATGCCGCCCCGGCCCAGCTCACGCCTGAGCACGTATCCGCCGATCGCATTCATCGGAGTCACCCTATGGTCAAACACCTACATATAGGGCAGAGGTCTGCCGGACCGGGCGGGGGTGTGCATTGGAGCGGAAGATTTGCCGTGAACGGAATGTTCCAGACAGTTCATCTTGACGATTCGACAAACGTCGATGAAGCTGCTATTCGAGAGAGCGCTCTCTTGCGTGTTGCCGATCCGTCTCGCGCCAGCTCGGCCCTGCGTCCCTGGGCCGGCGCGTCTGGTGTCGTGCGCTGATCCCCGTCCACGTCAGGAGCTGCTATGCCACTGATGTCCCCCCCATCCCGTTCCATGATCCAGCGAGGAAGGCCGGCCCCCCTGGTGGCCGCGCTGGCCGCCCTCCTGGTCGCGGTGCTGGCCGCCTACACCGCCATCACCGTGCCGGCCGCCCACGCCGCCAGCACGCTGCTGTCCCAGGGCAGGCCGGCCACCGCCTCCTCCGTCGAGAACGCCGGCACCCCCGCCTCAGCGGCCGTCGACGGGAACACCGGCACCCGCTGGGCCAGCCAGTTCAGCGACCCGCAGTGGCTGCAGGTCGACCTCGGCGCAAGCGCCGGCATCACCCAGGTGGTGCTGAACTGGGAGGCCGCCTACGCCAAGTCCTTCCAGATCCAGGTGTCCAACGACGCGTCCACCTGGACGACCGTCTACTCCACGACCACCGGAACCGGCGGCACACAGACGCTCGACGTGACCGGCACGGGGCGGTACGTCCGGGTGTACGGCACCGCGCGGGGCACGGCCTACGGCTACTCCCTGTGGGAGTTCCAGGTCTACGGCACCATCGGCGGCAGCGGCGGCTGCGGCACCGCGAACGCGGCGCAGGGCAAGACGGCCACCGCCTCCTCCACCGAGAACGCCGGCACCCCGGCCTCCGCGGCGGTCGACGGCAACGCCGGCACCCGCTGGTCGAGCGCGGCGAGCGACCCGCAGTGGCTGCAGGTCGACCTGGGCGCCTCGGCCACCATCTGCCAGGTGGTGCTCACCTGGGAGGCGGCCTACGGCAAGTCCTTCCAGATCCAGGTGTCCGGCAACGCCTCCACCTGGACGACCGTCTACTCCACGACCACCGGAACCGGCGGCACACAGACGCTCGACGTGACCGGCACGGGGCGGTACGTCCGGGTGTACGGCACCGCGCGCGGCACGGCCTACGGCTACTCCCTCTGGGAGTTCGCCGTCCGCACCACGGGCACGACGACCACCCCGACCCCGACTCCGACCATCACCCCGACCGACCCGACGTCCTTCTGGGGTGACACCAACGGCATCCCCGCCGCCCAGAACGTCGTCATGGTCAAGATTCTCAACCGGACGAACGGCAAGTACCCCGACAGCCAGGTCTACTGGAGCTACAACGGGCAGGTCCACTCGATCGCGGAGCAGCCGTACTTCGACATGCCGGTGAACTCGGCCGGGCGGATGTACTTCTACCTGGGCTCGCCGAACAGCCAGTACTACGACTTCATCGAGTTCACCGTCGGGGCTTCGGTGTTCAACGGCAACACCACGCGCGTCGACGCGTTCGGCCTCAAGCTGGCGATGCGGCTGCACGCTCATGACGGCTACGACGTGTCCGTGGGCGAGGACTACAGCACCTTCCAGGAGGACCGCGCCGCGACGTTCCAGCGGTTCATCAACGAGGTGCCGGCGGAGTTCAAGCCGCTGGCGCAGGTGCAGGCCCCGTACCGGATCCCGGCGCCGGGCAGCTACAGCGGGTTCCGCGCGGGCGGGGCCAACGCGAACTACTTCTCCAGCTACGCGGCGTCGGTCGGCATCTCGGCCGCCACCTCCGACATCTTCGGCTGCGCCGCCTCATTGGCCAACGACCCGGGGAACTGCGCCGCGCTCAACCGGCACGTCGCGCAGCTGCCCCAGTCGCAGTGGTCGAACCCGAGCCTCTACTACCAGGCCGCTCCGGCCAACTACTACGCCAGGTTCTGGCACGACCACGCCATCAACCACCTGGCCTACGGCTTCCCGTACGACGACTACGCCGGGCAGTCCTCGTTCGTCTCCCACGGAAACCCCCAGTGGCTTCTGGTCGCCGTCGGCTGGTGATCTGTTAGCCGTACGTTCATGAAGAAGGCCCTCCCGGATCTATCCGGGAGGGCCTTCCGACCATCCGGGGAAATCGACCTATCGGCGCCGGACCCGATATGCACGCCCAACGGTGTGCGAATGGCAGTGGTCGTGGTATTCGCTGCGGGAATGCACCTTAGTGGGCGTTAACCGGCCTAGATGCTCGCGGCGGTCCAGGGGCCACTCGACGAGTTACTCGTCCAAGCCCAACCCGCGTCGGCGCCGCCGTGGGTCGGGTAGTAACAGTCGGCGTGCTGATAGCCGCCTGAACGGACGGCGGACGTCACGGAGTATCCGTCCGCGCACTGAACCTTGACCTTGATGTAGTACTGCGACGGGCACTGGACGTGGAACTGGCTGTAGCTGCCGTTGGTTCCGACCCAGCTGGTGCAGGATACGGCCTGCGCGGGCGTCGCGGTCGCGCCGACCAGGCCCGCGGACAACAGAGCGCCGACAGTGAGACTGATCAATGACTTTTTCCGCATGACAAACATCCATTTCCTGGCAGGGGATTGAGGACAATTCATCGGCCACGGACAAACGGACGTCGGCATTTCGGCCCAACTCGACGTCCGCGCAAGGCTCACTTTGGCATGGCTCACCGATCTTGGTCAACACCTTATTCACGCCAAAATCGGAGCTGCTGTGCCCCTGTCTCATCCGCGGATTCTGGACCGCTCATGAGCCGATTTCCGGCACTACCCGAAATCGGATGCCGGTTGACGGGTTTCCATCGCGAAAGCGCTTTCCGGACAGCCGAATAACGATCGAACGGAAATACCTGAACGCTCTCCGAACGCCGGACGGGCCGCTCGCCGACCGGCAAGGCGAAGATCACCGACCCACCCACGCTGATTGCGGCCTACGGGCGGAGGCGGTCCATGTGAGGGTCGTAGCACGCCAGCCCGTGCTCCTGTGCGAGCCAGGTGAGGAAGGGTGCCGCCTCGTCCGCCATGGTCCACCGCAGCGGGATGTAGATGTCATAACTCATGGACAGCGCCTCTCCTCCCGCCGATCTCAGTAAGTGAGACAGGCGCCGGCCGCTGCCGGACTCGGTGGCGCACCGGTCGCCGCTGCCCGCTCCACCCGGTGGACCCCAGGCCGAGGCGCCCCTCACCTCTTGTGCTCACCCCGTGTGCGAAAGACCACCTCAGGCATCCCGCAGATGTGCGGAAAGAGCGTAGCCGAAGAGGGTTGACAGGCAAACTTTCATCCCTAAGACTACCTACAACTTTCCAATCAATAGCCCATCGGTGGGTTTTGAAAAGGATTTTCGCAAGATAGCTCGGAGAAAAGGGCGCCTTTCTGGTTCCAGTTCGTCCGCAGCTAGAAAGGGTCCAGCATGTCTTCAAGAGGCTCGCAGCCCCCCGCGGCCTGGAGTAGCAAGAAACGGGTTCTGACGCTTGCGCTGAGCGTCGGACTGCTGGGAACACTCGGCATTCCGGCGGCCGCGACCAGCTTCGCCGACTCGGCCGGCGCCAAGGCGGCCGTCCAGGTGGCGGCGGAGCAGGCGACGGCTCTGCCCAGCGGCCGGACGACCTACCGGACCATCACCGACTACAACGACGAGATGCTCGCGCTGAGCAAGCGCTACCCCGATCTCGTCAAGCACGTCACGCTGCCGCACAAGACCCGCCAGGGCCGTGAGGTGTACGGCATCGAGGTGACCCGCCACGTCGACACCGCCGACGGCAAGCCGGTCCTGTTCATGATGGGGGTGCACCACGGCAACGAGTGGCCCTCCGGCGAGCACACGATGGAGTTCGCCTACGACCTGATCAAGAACGACGGCAAGGACCCGCAGATCACCCGCCTGCTCGACCAGGCACGGGTCATCTTCGTCCCGGTCGTCAACGTGGACGGCTTCATCATCAACCGGCGTACGAGCTGCGGCGTCTCGCCGACGTGCGCCAGCAACGCCGGGGTCGACATCAACCGCAACTACCCCTTCGGCTGGGGTAGCAACGCGGGTTCCAACGCGACCAACCGCGGCCCTGGGCCCGGCAGCGAGCCCGAGATCCAGAACGTCATGGACCTGACCTCGTCCAACCAGGTCACCGTCCTGATCACCAACCACACCTCCGGTCACACCCTCCTCCGTCCGCCGCTGGAGAAGCGCGCGGGCGACGCTCCGGACGAAGCGGTCTACGCCGCCCTGACCGACGCGATGGCGGCCAAGAACGGCTACACCGGCATGAAGTCGGGCTTCGACTACGAGACGACCGGCGAGACCCCGGACTGGTCGTACTACGCCACCCGCGGCCTCGGGTTCACGTTCGAGATCATGAAGACCCAGTCGACCAACAACACCTACCCCGAGGTGATCGAGGACTACCTCGGCACCGGCCGCTACGCGGGCAAGTCGAACCGCGAGGCGTTCATGGTGGCTCTGGAGTACGCGGCGGACCCCGCGGGGCACTCCGTGATCACCGGCAAGGCGCCCAAGGGTGCGGTCCTGACGATCACGAAGGACTTCAACCTGTGGACCGCGCCGATCGTGCAGCCGGGCGGTGTCCTGGACCCGCCCAAGGTGGTGCCCACCCACCTGGAGTCCACCCTGGTCGCCCCGACCAACGGCAAGTTCGCCTGGCACGTTAACCCCTCGGTGCGGCCCACCCCCGCCTACACTGAGAAGGGCGTCGTGGCCACCGGCCCAGGCAAGTTCCTCAAGGAGAGCTGGACTCTCACCTGCGCCCGCCCGAGTGGCGAGGTCCTGGAGACGGTGCACGTCACCGTCGACAGGGGCGAGCAGGTCGACGTGAGGCTGCAAGAGTGCAAGACCCGCTTCAACGGCAACGGCCCGAAGAACTGACGGTCGGCGTCGCGCACTGAACGAGCCGGGCGGTCCCCACCAGGGCCGCCCGGCGCTCGCTTTGGGCCCACAGGAACATCGCGACTCATGAAGTAACGCGGCCGACCGATGGCCCTGCCCCGCCGGGCGGTGAGAGTCATCGCCGGGTCTGTCACTCCATGGAGAAGGGAAGGTGCCCGAGGATGGGGCGTGCCAGGGAGACCGGCCAGTCGCTCGCCGTGCCGGACGCGTCACGGGTCGCCGCGAACCTGCGCGAGCTCTTCGACGGTCACCGGCTTTCCCCCTCGCAGCGCCGCATCGCGCGCTACCTGCTCGACCACGCGCAGGAGGCCGCCTTCTTCACCAGCGCCGACATCGCCGAGCGCGTCGGCGTCAGCCAGCCATCGGTCACCCGATTCGCCGCCGCGCTCGGGTTCAGGGGGTTCCCGGAGTTCCGCGACACGCTGCGCTCGTCCGTGTTCGGCGGCGCGCAGCGACCGTTGCCCACCGAGGACCTCAACGAGATCCAGGCGCTCGTCAACTCCGAGATCCGCGACCTGGAGCGGCTGCGCGATGGTTTACGCGATCCGAGCCAGCTTCGCGAAGTGGCGGGCCGGCTGGCCAGGTCGCGTCCGCTGCTGGTCATGGGCCTGCGGATCTCCGCGCCGCTGGCGCACCTGTTCGGCTACCTCGCGGAAAAGGTGCTCCCTGACGTACGGGTGCTGGACATGGCGGGCTCGACCCTGGAGGACCGGCTGAGCCGCGCGGCCGAATCCGGAGCCGAGTGGGTGCTGGCCATCGGGTTGCCGCGCTACCCCCGCGAGCTCGCCGAGGGGCTCACCTGGGCGCGGCGCGTCGGGCTGAAGGTCGCCCTCATCACCGACCAACCGGTGGGCCGGCTCATCGACCTCGCGGACGAGGTGCTGCTCGCGCCGGTGAGCTCGGACTTCGCCTTCGACTCCCACGCCGGGCCCACGGTCCTGTGCACCGCCCTGCTGCACACCATGCTGGACTCCCTCGCCACCGAAGGCCAGGCCCAACTGGAAGCCTTCGACGACAGCGCGACCCAGCGCCAGATCTTCCTCCCCTACTGAACCGCCGGCACCAGACCATGCTGAGCAGGCGCTCTATGTCTCGGCTGTCCCGCTCGACGAGGTGGCGATACCTGCGCTGGTGGGTGGCTGCTTTGACGGCCTGCGTCTTGGGCCTGCTTTCGCTCAACAGTCGCCACCGCGGTCGTTGTTCATCGCCGAACGAAGCAGCCTGACTTGGTGTAACGGATTGCCCGCCGCTATTGGTGAACTGGCCCGACCAGCCGGACAGGGCCCTTGCGAGTGACAAGGACGCGCCGTGCTCGGGCGACGACGTCGCGCCGGCCGGTTCGCGGATGACGAGTAGACCGGCTTGCTCACGGTCGGGTCATCGTACGGCGCCGAGGATGGCCCAGCGGCCGGAGCGCAGCCTGGCCAGCAGGGTGGTCATCCGAATCAGCAGGAAGACCGACATCCCACACCAGATCCCCACCAGGCCCCAGTCGAAGCTCAGCGACGCCCACACCAGCGGCAGGAAGCCGAGCACCGCCGCGCCCAGCGTCGCGGTGCGCAGGTATGCGACGTCTCCGGCGCCGAGCAGCACTCCGTCCAGAGCGAACACGACGCCGCCGATCGGTTGCAGCGCGACGAAGAACCACCACGCCTTGGGCATCTCGGCGAGCACCGCCGCATCGGTGGTGAACGCGTGGGGCAGGGTGCCGGCCAGCGCCGCGAACACCACGCCGAGCGACGCCCCGAAGACCAACCCGCACCCGGCCACCTGCCAGGCCAGCCGGCGCGCCAGCTCCCCGTCGTGCGCGCCGAGCGCGGCTCCGACCAACGCCTGGGCGGCGATGGCCAGCGCGTCGAGCACGAAGGCCAGGAACATCCACAGCTGGAACACCACCTGGTGGGCGCCGACCGCCGCCGTGGAGGTGTGCGCGGCCACCGCGGTCGCGGACACCCAGCACGCCTGGAAGACCAGGCCGAGCAGCACCAGGTCGCGCGCGAGGCCGAGCTGGGCACGCATCGCGGCCGGGACCGGTGCGAGCGGCACGCCCTCGGCGAGCAGCGCCCGCACGAACAGGCTCGCGGAGATGAGCTGCGCGACCACGTTCGCGACCGCCGAGCCGTCGAGCCCCCAGCCGAGCCCGTGTACCAGCACCGGGCACAGCGCCGCGGAGATCCCGTTGCCTGCGAGCAGGTAGCGCAGCGGGCGCCGCATGTCCTGCACACCGCGCATCCACCCGTTGCCCGCCATGGTGATCAGGATCATCGGAGCGCCGAGCAGGGCGATCCGCAGCCAGCTCACCGCGGCGTCGGCGACCTGGGCGTCACCGGTGAGCAGGCCGGCGACCGGCGCGGCGAGCAGTTGCCCGGCCACGATCAGCACCAGCCCCACGATCGCGCCGAGCCAGGTCGCCTGCACGCCCACGGCCACGGCATCGGCCCGACGGCCGGCGCCGTGCAGCCGGGCCGTGCGCGCGGTCGTGCCGAATGACAGGAACGTCATCTGGGTGGCGATCTGCGCCAGCACGATCGCGCCGACCGAGAGCCCCGCGAGCGGCACCGCGCCGAGGTGGCCGACCACGGCCGTGTCGACGAGCAGGTAGAGCGGCTCGGCGGCCAGGACGCCGAGCGCGGGCACGGCGAGCGCGAGTAGCTGACGCAACGGGGACCCGGCCCGGTCGACGTGCCCAACCATGCGGTCCTCCGGTAAGGGGCTCAACTGGCTTCCGCTCCTGACACCCGAGCGTATCCGTAAGGATCACTGACCGGTAGTGCCTCTTACCTCGATGTCGCTCCGCGGTCGGCCGGCGCCGAGCCGACCGGGCTTCGCGGCATGGATGAGAGCCAGGGCTCCTGTCACATGCCGAACCGCGCGCGTCGCACGGCTTCGACCGCCGTAGCAGGCCCGCTCACCTCGACATGTGCCGCGCCCTGCCGACCGAAGAGGTAGAGCGGCAACTCGCCTGGAGGTCCGGCGATGCGAGCGGCAGGTTCCCCTCGGAGGGCTCGTCCGCCCACTGAACTTCGCCACCACCGTGGGTGTCGAGGCTCACCAAACATCGACTGGGGAGCGGAACTTCGCACCCCGTCGGGGGTCTAGCGGCGTACCTTGAACCTCAGGTGTAGCACCCGGTCGCCCTGGATGACCACGTGGGGATCCTCCAGTAGATGCTGCCCATCGATGCTGCCGAAGTAGCGTTTGCCCGACCCGAACACCACCGGCACCACGTCCATCGCCACCTCGTCCACGAGGCCGGCCGCGAAGATCTGGCTGCCCACTTCGCCGGCGTTCACACTGACGGTTCGCTCCCCGGCGAGCTCCTGGGCCTTGTCGATCGCAGCCGTCACGCCATCGACGAAATGGTACGACGCCTCAGGGTGCCAGCCCTCGGGCTTGGGCCGGTGGGACACCACGACCACATGGTCGCCCGCGGGCGGCTGACCCTCCCAGCCGTTCACCAGGTCGAACAGGTTGCGGCCCATCACAATCGTGCCGATCGCCTCCCAAATGGGTCGGACGTACTCCGCCGATGCACTTGAGACCTTGAGGCCGCTTCCAGCTCCGGAATGATCGTACTGCTGGTCGCTGCCTTCGGTGATCGGGGTATCCCCGTTGAAGTACCAATCGTGCAGTGGCCCGACGTCGTCCTTCTCGTCGGCGATGAAGCCGTCCACCGACACCACGCTGTGCATGATCACTGTGCCCACAGGTTCTCCTCGAGTCTCCTTGCGCGTTCACCTCCGATCTTGTCGCCCCGGAGGGCGACGGGGCTTGTACAAAATCAATCAGCGGGCATCGGACCGCTGTCCGGCGGGAACCCCTGCTCGGCGGGGAATCGGCGCCGCAGGGCCAGGTATTCCGTCGGGGTGTGGCCGGTGAAGTCCTTGAACTCCCTGCTGAAGTGGGCCTGGTCGAAGTAGCCCGCCGTGTGAGCGAGCTCTGCCCAGTCGACCGGACGCAGGGCGTCCACGGACACGATCAGCCGCGCGAAGCGGTAGATCCGCGCCATCCGCTTCGGGGTGACCCCGACATGAGATTTGAACTGCGTGGCCAGGTGATTGCCACTCACCCCGGCGGCATCGGTCAGCGCACCGACCGGGACCGCGCCGTGGGAAGTCTCCAAACGCCCGCCTGTGTGCTGGACCAGGTCGAGACCGCGCGACGGTGCTTCGGCAAGTCGCGATCGCAGCTCCTCCTCCAATACCCGCAGTGTCTCGGTGGCCGATGCGATGTCGCCGACCTTGTTGCGAATCCGGTCCAAAGACCGTTGCCAGACGGCGTCGACCGGCACCCATCGGTCCCGCAGCTCGGTCGCCGGCATGTCGACGAACGGCGAAATCCCCCAAGGCTTGAAGTGCACCCCAACGAGCCGCACACGTGTGGGGTACTCGAAGAGGAAACGCCTGGTCCATACACCCATGAACCACCCATCGGTGAACACTGCCGAGGGCACCGAAGGGTCGGAATCCCACAGGCGGGCGGGTCCGCCCAGGTTGACGAACAGGTGTGCCGACGGCATCGGCGGGACGTTCATCCGGCGGTGGCGCGGCACTCCGGTCAGGCAGTAGATGTCGTCGATGAACCGGTCGAGCGGCGGGGCGGGCACCCGGCCGACGTATTCCACAGACTCAGTATGGCCGACGAGGGTTCAATTCGCGGGGGAGGTCACTCGTTCGCCGACCAACCTCTCAAGATCACCGACTGACACCAGAACTCACTCGAAACCGGCCCCCGAACTCACTCGCTGATGGCGGCCAACAGGGCCATTGCGGGTGCCGGAGTGGACGGCAAGCTGCTGGCGCTCGCTCCTCAGCGGAATGTCGTGCAGCCAGCTTCCGGATACCCCTGGGGGCATGGTGAGAAAGATCGGTGAGCGACAGCGACTGATGCGGTCTTCACGTGCAGGGCCATGCCGGTCACAGGTCGAGTGAGAGAGCGGTGAGCTCGGCGCGGGAGCTGACGCCCAACTTGGAGTAGCAGTTTCTCAAGTGAAAGTCGACGGTGCGTGGACTGACGAACAGCTGCGCGGCCACGTCCCGGTTCGACAGGCCCTGCCGGACCAGGGCTGCGACCTGGCGTTCCTGCGGGGTCAGCTCGGTGGCGGTCGTGACGTCGCGGCGGCGGGCGGTCTCCCCGGAGGCGCGCAGTTCCTGCGCGGCCCGCTCGGCCCACGGGGTGGCGCCGAGGTCCTCGAACAGCGCCAGCGCGGTACGCAGGTGCTCGCGGGCGTCGACCCGGCGGCGCGCGCGGCGCAGGTGCTCGCCGAAGGCCAGGTGGGTGCGGGCCCGGTCGGGCAGCCGCGGCGAGTCGGCGTGCGCGGCGAGTGCCCGCTGGAAGTGGGTCTCGGCGTCGCCGTCGTCGGCGAGCAGGGCGCGGCCGTGCTCGACGACCGCGGTCGCGGCCGGCAGACCGGTGCCCGCGGCGAACTGCTCCAGCTCGGCCAGCCAGGTGCGGGCGAGGTCGGGGCGGTCGCCGCGGGCGGCGGCGTCGTACAGGTCGAGGGCGGCCAGGCGGCGCCACGCCGGCCCTTCGATCTGCTCAAGGTGGTGCAGCGCGGTCGCCGGCTGCGCGGCCGCGCGCAGCCCGCGGGCCCAGTGCGTCAGATCGGCGACGAGGCCGTCGGTGATGCCGACCGGGTGCTTGTCCCGGATCTCGGTGACCCTGTCCAGGTGGCGGTCGGCGGCGTCGTCTCCGCGCAGCGCCGCGACCAGGGCGAGTTGCGCGGTGGGCAGCGCGGTCAGCCCCGGGTGGCCGGTGCCGGCGGTCAGCGGCAGCGCCTCGGCGGCGGCACCGGCGGCCTTCGACCAGGCGCCGGTCGCGATCTGGAAGTGGACGCCGCGGGTGAGGGCGTGCTCGACCATGTTCAGCGCGCCGGCGCGGCGGGCGGCGGTCAGCTGCTGCTCGTGCAGCCGCAGTCCGCGCTCGTCGTCGTCGATCAGCATCGCGGCGATGCCCAGGTTGGGCTGCAGCACGTGGTCGTCGACCGGGTCGGCGTCGGTGAGGACGAACGCGCACCGGAAGGACTCCGCAGCGGCCGCCCAGTCGCTGCGGGCGACGGCGCCGAACCCGTGCAGCAGGGCCCAGCCGGCCCGCACCCGGGGCGGCGCGTCCGGCGCGGGCTCGGCCACCAGCGCGGTCAGGTTCACCACGCGCGGGGATCGGGCGCCGAACGCCGCCAGCGACGCGGCGAGCATCGCCAGCTGAGCCGTCAGCGCCGCGTCCACGCCGGCGGCGACCTCGGCGGCCTGCAGGATGAGGTCGTAGCCGTCGTTCAGCGAGCGGGTGTTCCACTCGATGTGGCCCTGCAGCACGAGCAGTTGCGCCCGCAGCAGAGGATCGGTCACGTCCGCCGCGGCGGCCTGGGCGAGTGCCGAGGCGCGCGACGGGTGCGCGCCCAGCCAGGCTGAGGACGCGGCCAGGTACAGCCGCCGGCCGCGGGGCTCACCACCGGCGGTGAGCTCGGCGGCGCGGGCCCACGCGGCGGCGGCCGCCTCGTGGCCACCGCGGGCCGCGGCGCGCTCGGCGACCCCGTCGAGGGCGGCGACGACGTCCTCGTCGGGCCGGTCGGCGGCGGCGGCCAGGTGCCAGGCCCGCCGCTCGGGGTCGCCGGTCAGCACGTCGGCGAGCACACGGTGCGCGGCGCGGCGCTGTGCGCTGGTGGCCGCCCGGTAGACCGCCGAGCGCACCAGCGGGTGGTAGAGGGCGACGGCATCGCCGTCCACGCGCAGCAACCCGGACCGCTCCACCGCATCCAGGGCGGTATCAGCGGCGTCGAGGCGCTCGGCGGCGTCGCGGACCACGGTCAGGCGGGCGGTGTCGTCGGTCGCGGCGACCAGCAGGAACCGCTGCGCGGGCTCGTCGAGGCGGCGGTAGCGGTCGAGGAAGGCGCGCTGCACGCCGCCGGTCAGCGGCAGCGGGGCAGGCAGCGGCGCCCGGCCGGCCAGCTGGTCGGCGGTGAGCACCCCGGCCAGCTCGACCAGCGCGAGCGGGTTGCCGCCGGTGCCCGCGACCAGCTGGTCGCGCACCGCCGGGTCGATGTCGGTCCCGGCGCGGGCGGACAGCAGCGCGTCGGCGTCGGCGCCGGTCACGCCGCCGAGCACGACGGTGGGCAGGTCCCCGGCGTCGAAGCGGCGGGCGTCGCCGTCGCGGGCGGCGAACAGCAGCGCCACGCGCTCGGCCTGCAGCCGGCGGGCGGCGAACAGTAGCGCCGCGGCCGACGCGTCGTCGAGCCAGTGCGCGTCGTCGACGACGACCAGCAGCGGCGCCTGTTCGGCGGCGTCGGCGAGCAGGCTCAGCGTGCCGAGGAACGCCAGGAAGCGGTCGCCCTCGCCCTCGGCCTCACCCATCGCCGCGCGCAGCGCCGCGGCCTGCGGCGCCGGCAGGGCGTCGATGCGGGTGCGCAGCGGCCACAGCAGCCGTTGCAGCGCGGCGAAGGCCAGCGGCGATTCGGACTCCACGCCGGAGGTGCGTAGCACCCGCAGGTCCAACGCGGTTGCCAGCGCGTCGGCCAGCAGCGTCGACTTGCCGACCCCGGCGACGCCGCGCACCACCAGCGCGCCGCCGCTGCCGGTACGGGCGGCGTCGAGCAGGACGGCGATCGCCGCGCGTTCGGGATCCCGTCCGGCCAGCACGAGTCCGACGGTACCGAACGCGCCGGACAAGTCCCACCAAGACCCGGCGAAATCACCGGCGTGAGTGATCATGCCGGCGGAGGACGCCCTGTTCGTCCTCACCGCGCTCGCCGTCACCGAGTGATCATGCTGGCGGAGGATGCCCTGTTCGTCCTCACCGCGCTCGCCGTCACCAGCGGCAAGCCCAGCGCCGCCGTCACCGGCCACGGGCACGGGGCGCACCGTCACTGACCGGGCCGATCCCGGCGGAAAACCCGGCGATTTCCCCGGCGAGACGCACCGGCCCCCGCGCCCACTCTTCTACCAGACCGCACACCACCAGCACCTCGAGGAGTTCCCCTTGCTGTCCAGCACCTTCATCGGTTCGACCATCTTCGAGGTCGAGGGCATGACCTGCGCGCACTGCCAGCGCGCGGTCACCGAGCAGATCGCCGAAGTCGACAGCGTCGGCTCCGTCACCGTCGACCTGGCCGCCGGAACGGTCACCGTCACCGCCTCTCGCCCCGTGGACCGCGCCGACATCGCCGCCGCCGTCGACGAGGCGGGCTACGTCCTCGTCCCGTGACCCCGTCCATCCCGTACGCCACCTGGAGAGCTGCCGTGTCCAGCACATTTCCCGCCCCCAGCAACACCCCCGCGCACACCGAACCCCCGGCGCGTCGCACGTCGCTGCGTCTGTCCGCCACGCTGCTGCTCGTGGGACAACTCCTATACATCGTGGTCACCCAGTTCCACGCCGATGGGGACGCGAATGACCACCCCGCCGTGTTCGCCGAGTACGCCGGCAGCGGGATCTGGACAGTCGTGCACCTCGGCCAGTTCGCGGGCATGGCGATCTTCCTCGCGGGGCTGCTCGCCCTGTTCTTCGCCCTGGACGTTCAGGCTGGAACGGCGAGGTGGGCGGGTCGATTCGGTGCCGCTTCGGCGGTAGCGACGCTGGCGCTGTACGGCGTGCTCCAGGCGGTGGACGGGGTCGCCCTCAAGCAGGCCGTTTACGCGTGGGCGAGCGCCCCGGACGCCGAGAAGCCGGCGCGCTTCGCGAGCGCCGAGGCAATCCGCTGGCTTGAGTGGGGGGCGAGGAGCTACCAGAACTTCGCTCTGGGCCTCGCTTTGCTCCTGTTCGCGGCCGCGGTCGTGCGGACGGCTTGGGTCCCGCGGCCGATAGCCCACCTGATGGGGCTTTCCGGCCTCACCTACCTGGTGCAGGGCTGGGTGGTCGGCTCCGTGGGTTTCTCGCGAACGGAGACGATCGCAATCGTGCTGGCCTTCGTCCTGGACGTGGCGTGGATGATCTGGCTGGTCGTGGTCGCCTGGCGGATGCGGGATTCGGAGGCCCCGTCGCCTGGCTGATGAAGGCGTGGGCGCGCGGCGCTGGTCACCTTCGACATCGCCGGCGACCGCGCCGAAGCGAAGGCGAAGATCGGCCCCATCCAGGACGCCGTGCATGGCACCCGGCCACGGTCCCGGCCAGGCCACTGATCTGGCCGATCCCGGCGAAAACCCTGGCGATTTCCCCGGTGAGACGCACCCACCCCCGCGCCGATTCTTCTACCTGACCGCACACCACCAGCACCTCGAGGAGTTCCCCTTGCTGTCCAGCACCCCACGCACCTTCATCGGCTCGACCACCTTCGAGGTGACCGGTATGAGCTGCGCGCATTGCGTCCGCTCCGTCACCGAGGAGATCTCGAGGGTCGCCGGCGTCGAGTCCGTCACCGTCGACCTGGCCACCGGCAGCGTCACCGTCACCGCCTCCCAGCCGGTCGACCGCGCCGATATCGCCGCCGCGGTCGACGAGGCCGGCTACGCCCTCGTCCCGTGACCCGCGCCCATCCCTGGAGACATGCCGTGCATAGCCAACCCGCCACCCCAAGCACAACAGCCTCCGCGCCCACCGACGCCGTGGCGCACAACGACCACCGCCTGAGCGCCAAGAAGTTCGCCCTGCACTTCGCCGAGATGGTCGTGGCGATGGCCGTCGGCATGGTGGTCCTGCACCCGGTGTGGATGTTCGTCCTCGACGCCCTCGGTGCCGCCGGACTGATGCACAACCCGTACACCGGCGCGCTGATCATGGCGACGAACATGACGGTGGCCATGTCCGCGTGGATGAGGTTCCGCGGCCACCGCTGGCGGCCCATCGCCGAGATGGGCGCGGCCATGTACGTGCCCTTCCTGGTGCTGTTCGTGCCGCTGGCGCTGGAGCTCATCGACACCGGCGCCCTGATGCTGTGGGGCCACCTGCTCATGCTCCCGGCGATGGCCGTGGCCATGCTGCTGCGCCCGCACGAGTACGCCCACTGCTGAGGCCCCGACCCCGGCCCGGCGACGTCGGTGACACCTGCGGCGTCGCGTGAACCCGACCGCGGCGGCGGGAGCCGTCCTCCCCGCTCCCGCCCCCGCGTCCATCACCCCACCCCACGAGAGGACGCCCCGATGACCGAGGTCACGATCCGCCGGGCCACGCCGGATGATGCCGCCGACGTGGCCGCGATGGTCCGCGAGATCGCCGCCCACGAGGACCAGGCGGCGCAGGTACACGTCGCCGATGAGCAGTGGCGCGCCCTGCTCGGACGCCCCGAGGTGATCGTCCTGCTGGCCGAGCGCGGCGGGCTGGCGGTCGGCTACGTCTCCTCAGTCCGCCAGTTGCACCTGTGGACCGGCGGCGACGTGCTCAACCTCGACGACCTCTACGTCCGCCCCGGGCACCGCGACGCCGGCGCTGGCCGGCAGCTCATGGCCGCTCTCGCCGCACTGGCCGCACCCGGGCGACTGCTCATCCGCTGGGGCATGGAGGTCGACAACGTCGACGCGCAGCGCTTCTACCACCGCCTCGGCGCCACCCTGCGGCCCAAGATCCTCGCCGCCTGGCCCCCGAGCGCGTACGCCGACTTGGCCACCGGCCACTGACCCGGCCGCGAACCTGGCGAAATCGCCGGTCCGAGGCCGGTCCCCACCCCGAACAATCTGCCGTAGCCCCCGTACCCCCGTCCGAACAGGAGACCGCAATGACCATCACCGCGTCGACCGCCGCCGCGGCGACCGAGGCGACCGCCGGCTGCACCCTCGACATCGGCGGCATGACGTGCGCCTCGTGCGTCGGCCGGGTGGAGAAGGCGCTTCGCCGTGTCGACGGGGTGGCAGCCGCGGAGGTCAATCTGGCCACCGAGGTCGCCACCGTCCGCTTCGACCCGGCGCAGGTGGGTCTGGGGGAGCTGACCGCGGCGGTCACCCGGGCCGGCTACACCGCAACCCCGCGCCGCGACGCCCGGCCCGCCGCCGGGCAGGCGACCGCCGACGCGAACGCCGCGGCGAGCGAAGAACGGGACAGTGAGGCCCACCTGACGTCGCTCAAGCGCAAGTGGCAGATCACTCTCGCCACCGGCCTCGGGCTGATGGTGCTGATGTACGTGCCGCTCTACCTCGACGCGATGGACTGGCTGATGCCGGCCATCCTCGTGGTCGCCACAGTTGTGCAGTTCTGGGCCGGGCGGGACGTTTACCGCGCCGCCTGGGCCGCCGCGCGGCACCGCAGCACGAACATGAACACCCTCGTGGCGCTGGGGACCGGGGTCGCCTACGCCTACAGCGCGTTCGTCACCCTCTGGCCCGCGGCCGCCGAGCGGTGGGGCTTGCCGCTGCACGTGTACTTCGAGACCTCGCTGGTCATCCTCGCCCTCGTCCTGGCCGGCCGGTGGATGGAGGCGAAGGCGAAGAAGCAGACCGCCGCGGCGATCACCGCCCTGGTCGGGCTGGCGCCGAAGACCGCCCGCGTGCTGCGCGACGGCGCCGCGGTTGACATCCCGGTCGAACAGGTCGTCGTCGGCGACCTGGTGCGGGTCCGGCCCGGCGAGAAGATCCCGGTCGACGGCGTCGTCACCGACGGCGCCACCGCGGTCGACGAGAGCATGCTGACCGGCGAGAGCCTGCCGGTGGACAAGGCCGCCGGCGATCAGGTCATCGGCGCCACGATCAACCGCACCGGCACGGTGGTGCTGCGGGCGACCGCGGTCGGCGCGGACACCGCGCTGGCGCAGATCGTTCGGCTGGTCGAGGACGCGCAGGGCGCGAAGGTGCCGCTGCAGAGCCTCGCCGACCGGGTCTCGGCCTGGTTCGTGCCGATCGTGCTCGGCCTGGCCGCGGCCACCTTCGTCGCGTGGGCGCTGCTCGGCCCGGATACCGGGCGGCTGACGACGGCGATCAGCACCACGATCGCGGTGCTGATCATCGCCTGCCCCTGCGCACTCGGTCTGGCCACGCCAACGGCGGTGATGGTCGGCACCGGCCGCGCCGCAGAGCTGGGTATCCTCATCGGCAACGGGGACGCGCTGGAGACCGCGCGACGGGTCACCGCCGTGATGCTCGACAAGACCGGCACGATCACCCGGGGCAAGCCGGCCCTGACCGGCATCACCACCACTGGTGGCTGGGCCGAGGACGACGTCCTGGCTCTCGTGGCGGCCGCCGAGACCGGCAGCGAGCACCCGGTCGGCGAGGCGATCGTCGTCGCCGCCACCGCTCGCTTCCTCGACCTGCCGGCGCTGCGCTCCTTTGACGCCGTTCCCGGGCACGGCATCGACGCCGTCGTCGGCGAGAAGCGCGTGCTCGTGGGCAACGCCGCGCTGATGGCCGCCCGTGGCGTCGACGTCGCCGCGCTGGAGGCCACCGTCGCCGCGGAGGCCGCGGCCGGCCGCACGCCGATGTTCGTCGCGGTCGACGGGGCCGCTGCCGCCGTGCTCACCGTGGCCGACACGGTCAAGGCGGAGTCGGCCGAGGCGGTCGCCCAGCTGAAGGCGCTGGGCTTGCAGGTGTGGATGCTCACCGGCGACAACACCGCCACCGCCGCGGCGATCGCCGAGCAGGTCGGCATCGAGCACGTGCTCGCCGAGGTGCTGCCGGCCGAGAAGGCGGCGAAGGTGCGCAAGCTGCAGGAGCAGGGGCACGTCGTCGCTTTCTGCGGGGACGGCATCAACGACGCCGGCGCCCTCAGTGAAGCCGCGATCGGCTTGGCGGTCGGCACCGGCGCCGATGTTGCGATCGCCGCGTCCGACATCACCCTGGTCGGTGGCGACCTGCGCGGGATCGTCTCGGCGATCGCGCTGTCGCGGCGCGCCGTGACGACGATGAAGCAGGGTCTGAGCTGGGCGTTCGGCTACAACCTGCTGCTCATCCCGGTCGCCGCCGGGGCGCTGTACTGGTGGAACGGCCTGCTGCTCGACCCAGTGCTGGCCAGTGCGGCGATGGCGATGAGCTCGGTCAGCGTGGTCACCAACGCACTGCGGCTGCGCCGCTTCCGCCGCCCGGCCACGGCTCAGGAGATCCTGCACCCGCCGCGGCGCGCCCGGGTCGGCCAGTACGCCTACCTGACCGGGATCGCGGTCGTCGCCCTGGCCCTGGGCGCCGCGCTGACCGCGGTCAGCCGGATGGACTTCGCCGAGCGCGGCATGAACGGGCAGCTGGCCTGGGCGCAGGGCACCGGCATGCCGATGCGCCCGGCGATGAGCGTGATGATGACCGCCGACGTCCCGGCGACCGGCGCCGCCGAGGCAGGGCTCGATGTCCACTTCGACCTGCCCGCGAGCACCCGGCCCGGCGTGCCGACCCGGCTGGTGGCCACCGTCGTCGACAGCGGGACAGGGAAGCCGGTGGAGGATCTGACCCGCAGCCACGAGGCGTGGATGCACCTGATCGCCACCCGCGCCGACCTCGGCACGTTCGCCCACGTGCATCCGCAGCCGACCGGCCGGCCCGGGGAGCTCGCGGTGGCCATCACCTTCCCCACCGCCGGGCAGTACATCGTCAACACCGAGTTCCGCCGGCAGGGCCAGATGGCCGACGTCCACTCCCGGCAGATGCTCACCGTCGCCGGCCCCGCCCCCGCGCCAGTGACCCTCACCGAGGGCCTGCGCAGCGCCGTCGTCGACGGCGTCCGCGTGCGGCTCGACGGCGACGCCGAGGTCGGCGGGCGCAGCGACCTGCACTACACATTCAGCGACGCCGCTACTGGCCGCCCGGTTGACGACCTGCAGCCCTACCTCGCCGCCGCCGGCCACATCGTGGTCATGCGCGCCGATGGGCAGACCTTCGCCCACGAACACGCCGAGGTCACCGACGCCGACGGCCGCCCGGTCTTCGCCCTGCCCGGCCAGACCTTTGGCCCCGAACTCGACGTGCACGCCGAGTTCCCCACCGCCGGGACCTACCAGCTGTGGGCGCAGTTCCGGCTCGCCGACGCTGACGTGATCACCGTGCCGTTCACCGTCCAAGCCCGCTGACCGAAGGAGAGCCCGATGACCACCACTGTCACCACGTCGGCGACCGGCCCGGCGCCGGCGACGTCGAATCCTCAGGCACTCGCAGATCTCGGTGACCATGAACGTCTACACCCAGATTCCGACGCCTGAGACTCGTAAGGCTCTGGACCGGCTGAACGACAGTTTGGACGACGAGGGGTAGCGCAGCCCCGTTGCTGTACGGAACCGCTGTACGCCCATGAAAAAAGGCCCTTCCGGACGCATCCGCGAGGGCCTTCCTCATCATGATCGCCGACCCTGCATGACTCCGGATTTCTTGCTCAGTATGCCGACACGCACGTCATAGACGCCGCCCCTGGCCGGGACGGCTGACCAGGGGCGACCGCGATACTCTTCAAGAGACCTGTGTCTCCTGAATGTCGTGGATCAGGACAGGACCGCGCATAGAGCGGTCGCGTGGACGTCAACGGGCCAATTGTTGGGGTTGGTGGCTCGATAACCCCAGGTGTTCCGCAGCTTGCCGGTTGATGGGTCCAGACTCAAGCCCGTGTAGCCCACCAGCATGTTGTCTTCGAGGTTCCAGTGGTCGGCACGCCCGTAGGAGTACCCCCCGCTGATGGGCAGCTTGCCCTCCGGACAGGTCACTGTGGCACTTCCCTGCTGGTGGGCGCCGATCGTGACGGTGCGCTCGACCGTCTGCAGTCCGGAGATGCCCGCCTCGCCCTTCGGCCCAGCTGGTCCCGTCGGCCCCGATGATCCGGTAGGTCCTGCCGGTCCCGTCCTGTTCCAGGAGATCTCCTTCTCCCCGGCCAGGCACCCCGCCGGAGAGGTGGTGGGGCTACCGGTGGGAATCACCGCGAGCGACTGCGGAGACGTCGACGTGGGAGTGGGGTTCGGCGTCTGGGGGATACGCACCGTGCCGTTGCCGTTCACGCATGCGATGATCTCGTCGCTTTCGGCCGCCGCTGTGGCGACCGCCACGCCCGACCAGCCGACGAACAGCCCTATCACCACGCCGATGGCCAGTGACCCCTTGCTTGCTTTCACCGCTGGCTCCTTCCAGAAGGCGATCATTCATCTCATCCGTGCTAAAGGTCCCCTAAGTCAATGAGAACTGACTTGCGGATGGCTGCAAGATCAGTAATTGTGGAAGTCGCGGCACTGTTCGCGCCGCGGGTGGCGCACCGGTTCTGAGTGTCATTTGTCCGGAATGTCGTACGCACATGAAAAGGCCCTCCCGGGAAATCCGGGAGGGCCTTTGAATTGGAGCCGCCTAAGGGAATCGAACCCTTGACCCCTTCATTACGAGTGAAGTGCTCTGGCCGACTGAGCTAAGGCGGCATGGTCGTAGGAACCCCACGACCGCCTATAGGGTACCAGCCCCCGGCGGTCTGCGGGCCATGCCGGACATCGGATGATCACTCGGCCCTCAGGCGAAGGCGAGGAGGGCGGTGGCCAGTTCTTCGGGGACCGGGGTGGGGGTCATGCCGTCCGGGGTTCTGCGGAGGCAGGCGACGGTCTGGCCGCCCCGCGCCACGAGGGCCCCGTCGCGCCTGAAGTCGAAGTTCATCGTGACGCGACTGCCCTGGGACGATCCGAGCGACATGAGCACCTCGACTACCAGGGCCGGACCAGTTGGGTTCTTGCTGTCGCTTTCGTTTGTGCGACTGTTCAGTTTCGGTGGAGGACGCGGCGCAGGGCGTGTTCGAGGTCTTGGGGGGCGGTGCCGTCGGGTGATCTCCAGGCGATGACGCCGTCCGGCCGCACCAGTACGGCTCCGGTGGGTGTGACGCCGTAGGCGCTCGGGAAGCGGCCGTCCGGGTCGGCGAGGTCGGACGAACCCCCGATGGCATGCAGGTCCAGAGTGAGGCCGAGGTTCCGTGCGGCGTCGCCGGCCGCCTCGGCCCACGGCCCGCCGTCCGGCCCGGTGAGCAGGACGAACCGCGGTCCGAACAGGTCACGGGTGGAGATGGGCGCGCCCGCGCGCGTAAGCCTGATGTGCGGCGCGCGCGATCCCGGCCTCCCTGAGGGCGCGGCGGGGTTCTCGAACAGCGCGGGTGCGTCCGCCCGCTCCTCCGGTACGAAGGCGCCCGAGGGGCAGACGTAGCCGAACAGTCCGACGGCCGGGTCCATGATCTCTGCCACGGTCTCGTCGTGAAGGTGGGGGGCCTGTCGCTGGACCATGTTCGCGTACTGCTGCTCGGCGAGCGCGTCGGCGAAGGGGCGGCGCTCGGCGTCGTGGCTGGCGAGCAGCGCCGGTCCCGCGGTTCCCCCCAGCACGGCCGCGAGCTTCCAGGCCAGGTGGTAGCCGTCCAGGACGGCGGTGTTGCCGCCCTGCCCTCCGGTCGGGGGCATCAGGTGGGCCGCGTCCCCGGTCAGAAAGAGCCGGCCCGCCTGGAAGGTGTCGGCGACGCGGGTGATGTGGTCCCCGGTGGACGACCACGCCGCGTCGAGGATCTTGACATCCAGGTCCGGGATGCCGCAGGCGGTGCGGATCAGCTCGGTCAGTCGCTCGGCGCCGGGTTCGCCGCCGGAGGCCAAGGCGCAGCTGAGCACGTACCGGCCGGGGTGGTCGGTGGTGACGATCGTGGCCGAGCCTCCGGGGAGGGCGGGGTTCTGCAGGTAGAACAGCCCGAAGGCGGAGCCGTTGAGCGCGACCTCAAGATCGGACTCGAACTGCAGGAACAGGGTTCGAGCGGGCCGGTCACCAGGGTCGGCGGCCCGGTCGGGGCCGTGCGGGTCGGCGAGCCCGCTGCGATCGCTCGGCGCGGTGTCGTGCCAGGATCGTCCATGGGTCGCGATGCCCGCCATGTCGCGGACCGGGCCCTTGTGGCCGTCCGCGCCGACCAGGTACCGGGCCGTCAGCGTGCGCCGCTCCCCGGTGACGGTGTCGCGCAGCACGGCGGTCACCTGGTCGTCGTCCTGGTGGAACCGTTCGAGTTCGGTGGAGAACACGATGTCGGCACCCAGCTCGATCGCTCTCGCGGCGAGGATGCGCTCGGCTCGTTCCTGGCTCGTGGAGGCCATGGGCACGGGCGAGAACATGGAGAGGTCCGGCATCTTCTGGACGAAGTTGTGCAGTACCGGTCCTGTGACGCTCTCGGCGATGACGATGATGTTCTCGCCCCGGCCGGGTGGGGCGGCTCGTACGAACCGCTCGGCGACCCCGGCGGTGGCGAGGGCCTCCATGGTCGACGGCATCTGCCCGCGCGCCTTGGGTTGCGTGGACAGCCCGGGGTGGCGCTCGACGACGAGCGACCGCACGCCGTGCACGCCGAGGAACATCGCGGTGGACAGCCCGGCGAGACCGGCACCGGTGATGAGCACAGGCAGGGTTGTCTCCTCCATGGTCACTCCCTGAGGGGTAGATTGTACGAAGGATAGGAAATCTCGACAGATCGAGATATTGGATGCTGGAGGTTCGGTGTCAAGGGGCCGCAGATCCGAGTTGATGCGGGCGCTCGCCGATGCGATGCGGGAGAACGCGGGCCGAGGGGTGGTGATGCACCAGGCCATCGCCGGCCACTTCGGGCTCGGGCCGACCGACCTGAAGTGCCTCGACCTGGCACGTCACGAACCGGAGCTCACCGCGGGGCGGCTGGCCGAGGTGACCGGCATGAGCACCTCGGCCATCACGGCGGTGATCGACCGGCTGGAGCGCAACGGCTTCGTCGAGCGCCGGCGCGACGCAGCCGACCGCCGCAAGGTGCTGGTGCGCTCGACCGGGCGGCACGAGGCGGCGCTGGCGGAGATCTTCGCACGGGTGGAGTCGGCCTTCGCCGGAGTAGTGGACGACTACGACGACGACCAACTGGAGCACGTCATCGAGTTCATCGCCCGCCTCAACGAGACGGCCCGCGACTTCACCGCGACCCTCGTCCGCGATCTGGGACGTCCGGCCGACGCCGCGGACCACTAGCGGGACGACTGGGCGGGTCCGTGCTGACGCACCGGTCGGCCTGCCCACCTGGTTCGTCGACACGGCCGGTTCGGCTGGGCTCGGAAGGCGGTCGGATGGGTACAAGTCGTTAAGGGGGAATTGTCGCCTTATAAGGCATATATCCGCACATGGAGCGTGACGTGGGCATGCCGCAAGGCAGGCCGATCTCCAGACTTCCCGGCCCCGGGAAAGGAGCCGAGATGATCACTAGACGTCAGGTCCTGAAGGCGGCGGCGGGCGGAGCCGCCCTGCTGGCCACCGGCAGGGCGGCTCAGGCGTCCACCTCGGCCGGGGTGACGTCCGCCGGGCGGGCGGCGCGCTGGGCCGGCACGCTCGACGCGGCGGGAATCGCGAAGTACGTGGCGCCGCTCGTCATCCCGCCGGCCATGCCCGCCTCGCAGGAGGGTGACCGGGACCGCTACGTCATCGGCGTCCGGCAGTTCCGGCAGCAGGTGCTGCCTCCCGGCAGCCCGGCCACCACGCTGTGGGGGTACGGCTCGCCTGATCATCCCGGGAGCTTCGCCTCGCCCGCCTGGACCATCGAGGCCAGGTCCGGCCATCCCATCCGCGTCATGTGGGTCAACGAGCTCGTCGACGGGGACGGGCGCTACCTGTCCCACCTGCTGCCGGTGGACCCGACGCTGCACTGGGCCAACCCGCCGGGCGGGCCGCCGGGCAGGGACACGCGACCGTCGTTCGCCGCCACGCCCGGCAGGTACCGAGGACCTGTGCCGATCACCACGCACCTGCACGGCGGGTGCACCATGGACGACAGCGACGGCCATCCCGAGTCGTGGTACCTCCCCGCGGCGCGGAACATCCCCGGAGACCACGCCACGGAGGGCTCGCGGTACGCCGAGTTCATGAGCACGTTCGGGAGCCGCGAGAGCGTCGAGTGGCAGCCGGGGTCGGCGGTCTATCAGTACGACAACGACCAGCCGGCCGCCACGCTGTGGTACCACGACCACACCCTCGGCATGACGCGGCTCAACGTCTACGCGGGGCTCGCGGGCTTCTACCTGCTGCGCGGCGGCGCGTCCGACCTCGACCCGGGGGTGCTTCCCTGGCCCGCTCCCCAGGCCGGCGACCCTCCCGGCACGCGCTACTACGAGATCCCGATCATCATCCAGGACCGGTCCTTCGCCAAGGACGGCTCGCTGTTCTACCCCGGCAGCCGTACGCAGTTCTCCGACAGGTACGCCGGCCCGTACATTCCCCGCAGCCACGTGCCGCCCATCTGGCAGCCGGAGTTCTTCGGCGACGCGATGATGGTGAACGGCCGCACGTGGCCGGTGCTCGCGGTCGAGCCGCGCCGCTACCGCCTCCGCTTCCTCAACGGGTGCAACTCGCGGTTCCTGATCCTCAAGGTGGCGGCCGACCCTCTCGCCAGACGCCCGGTGGCGCCCGCCGTGCCCTTCTGGCAGATCGGGGCGGACGCCGGGTACCTTCCGGAGCCGGTGCGGTTGAACAGCCTGGTCATGGGCCCCGCCGAGCGTGCCGACGTGATCGTCGACTTCACCGGTGCCAGGCCGGGCACGGAGTTCTATCTGATCAACGAGGGCCCCGACGAGCCGTTCAGTGGGAACGCGAAGGCGGCGCCCGCCAACCCGGCGACCACGGGGCAGGTCATGAAGTTCGTGCTGAGGCCGCTTTCGGGCAGGGACGAGAGCGTGCCGCCCGCGCGGCTCAGGCTGCCCGCGCTCACCCGGCGCGGCCCGGCGACGCTGACCCGGCAGGTGGCGCTCCTTGAGCACTCCATGGAGGTCAGGGCGGGAACGGACGTGCCGACGGCCACGATGCTCGGCACCCTCGCGGGAGGCGGCACCGCGAAGATGTGGTCCGACCCCGTCACGGAGAATCCCGCGCTCGGCGCCATCGAGGTGTGGGAGATCCACAACTCCACCGGCGACGCCCACACGGTGCACCTGCACGAGGTCCGCTTCGAGGTGGTCGACCGCAGGCCGCTCAAGGGCACCGCAGTCCGGCCGCCCCAGCCGTGGGAACGGGGCTTCAAGGACACGGTGATCGCCTATCCGAAGGAGGTCACCCGCATCAAGATGATGTTCGACCTGGAGGGCTCGTACGTGTGGCACTGCCATCTGCTCGAACACGAGGACAACGAGATGATGCGGCCGTTCCAGGTGGGCTCCTGACGCCCTGCGGCGGCGGCCTCGCGTAGTGGAGTCGTTGCGAGGCTTTGGCCGATCTTTGTGCTCCGGCGAGAACAGACGCGCACGGCCAGGCCGTTCTACTGTCCGGGGGCCGAGGTCCCCGGTCCCCGGTTCTTAGGAGGTCGCATGAGCATGCGAGCAGGCCAGGTCATGGCACCGGCCCACGTGCCGGCCGGGGCGACGGAGACCGGAGACGGCGTCATCGTCGGCGACGGCCCGGTCATCGTGGACGCCTACATCGACTTCCAGTGCCCGTTCTGCAAGCAGTTCGAGCTGACGGCCGGGCCCACGCTCGACCAGTTGGTGGAGAACCGGCTGATAACCCTGGTGTACCACCCGATGGCCTTCCTGGACGCGGCGTCGACCAACCAGTACTCCTCCCGGGCGGCCTCGGCCTCCGGGTGCGCGTCCGACCACGGCAGGTTCATGGAGTACGCCTACGCGCTGTTCGTCAACCAGCCGCCCGAGGGCGGGCCGGGGCTCAGCGACGACGAGCTGATCGAGCTGAGCGACTCGGTCGGGCTGATCGACCCGGCCTTCGGCGCGTGCGTGCGCAGGCACACCTACGTCGAGTGGGCGGCGTACGTGACCACGAGGGCCGCGCAGCGGGGGGTGAACGCCACGCCGACCGTCTTCGTGCAGGGCGTCGCCGTGCCCGCGAACGCCCAGATGATCGTCACCGCCGTGGAGGCCGTCACGTCATAGGGACGCGTTCACCAGCACGTTCAGCTCGGCGGCCGGCTCGTAGTGGCGTTGCCAGTCGGGCTGGTCGGTCATCAGGACGACCCGGCCCGCGCCCGTGCCGGGGCCGGTCTCCTTAGCTGCGTACTTCGAGGTCGCCGGAGGGGATCAGCAGGGTCTTCCCGAGCGTCGTTCGTGCCTGGATGGCCGCGTGAGCATCGGCGGCCCGCTCCAGCGGGAAGGTCTGCCCGATGACGGGACGGAGCCGGCCGGTGGCGGCCTCGGCCAGCGCGGCCTCGGCCAGTGCCTTGATGCCGGCGGGCGAGCCGAACATCTGGCCCCCGGTGATCAGGGCGATGCCGCGCTGGAACACCTCTGCCACGGTCGCGTCCGTCATGGCGCCACTGGCGGCGCCGAACATCAGGAACCTGCCGCGTGGGGCCACGAGCTCGAACGCCGTACGGCCGACGGCCCCGCCGACCCCGTCGAACACGACGTGCACGCCCGCGTCGCCGACGGCCTCGCGCACCCGGTCGCCCCAGCCGTCCTCGGTGTAGTCGGCGGTCACCTTGGCGCCCAGCTCTGTGGCGAGGTCGAGCTTGCGCCGGGAGCCCGCCACCGCGACCACCTGGGCGCCGGCGCCCGCCGCGAGCTGGACGAGCAGGCTGCCGACCCCTCCGGCGGCCGACTCCACGAGCACCCACTCACCGGGACGGGGCGCGGCGGCCCGGACGATGCCCATCGCGGTACGGCCGTCGGCCAGCAACGCCACCGCGTCGTGCAGATCGAGTTCCGGCGGGACGGCGATGAGGCCACCGGTGTCCGCCGCCACCCGCTCCGCGTACCCTCCCGAGCCCTTCAGCGAGGTCACGACGCGCAGGCCGGCGAGGGCCGGATCGGCGCCCGGCCCGACCTCGACGACCGTGCCGCCCACGCCGTTGCCGGGGATGATCGGCAACCGGGGTAGCGGCACCGGCGCCACACCCGACCTGACCTGCGTCTCCACGAACGGGATGCCGATCGCGGCCACCTCGATCACCACCTGCCCGGGGCCCGGACGCGGATCCGGCGCCTCCCCGGGGACCAGAACCTCCGGCCCGCCGAACTCTCGTAGCCATACCGCCCGCACGACCATTCCTCTCCACGGGACCCGTCTATCGGAGCGGATCGCTCCGAATAACATATCGGAATGATTCGCTCCGATCGCAATAGACTCCGGCCGTGGATTCGAACGAGCCTCCCCGGGCGGAGGCAGGGCGAGCGGGCGCGGAGGGGCGGCCGGAGCGCCGCTGGGGACGCCAGGCCGAGGCCGAGCGCAACGACCGCATCGTGCTGGAGGCCGCGCGCGCGGTCTTCGCCGAGCAGGGCGCAGGGGCCCCGATGTCCGCCCTGGCCGACCGCGCGGGCGTCGGCATCGCCACGTTCTACCGCCGGTACGGCAGCAAGGAGGAGCTGCTGCAACGGCTCTGCCTGCTGTCGATGGAGGAGTCCATCGCCTCGGCGCGGGAGGCGCTGGCCCGCGAGGGCGACGGGTGGTCGGCCGTCTGCGGCTACGTCCAGCGGTGCGTCGCCGCGCGGGTGGGCGCCCTCGGGCCTGCGGCGGGAACGATCGCCGTCACCGCCGAGATGACCGCCGTGAGCGAGCTGGGCCGCGAGCTGATGGACGAGCTGGTACGCCGGGCGCAGGCCGACGGCACCGTGCGGCCGGACCTCGCCCCGCTCGACGTCTCGTACCTGATCGAGCACTTCAGCCGCATCCCGCGCGGCACTGAAGAACAGGGCACCATCAGCCGGCGGCTGCTGGCGCTCGCCCTCGACGGCCTCCGCGGCTCTGATCGGCGGGTTCCCCTGCCGGGCGCGCCCCCGAGCTGGGAGTCCTACAGCGGCCGGTGGTACGGCCCCGTAGACCCGGATCCCGCGCCGCCCGGCCCGCCGGTCGGATAGGCACTGACCGCCACGGCCATACGGGCCGCGCCCCTGCGGCCGTATAGGCCCTGTACGGCGAAAGGCCACTTCCGGTGGTCCGGAAGTGGCCTCGTGGATCGGTGTCAGCCGCCCGCTACACGGTCAGCGGCAGTGCTCGAAGGGGCTGTCGTAGACCGAGGATCCGGCCTTCCCGCCCCATTTGACGCAGGTCTTCTTGGCAGCGGCGCGCACCGGGCCCGCGTAGTACGCGAAGTTGCCCGAGTCGGTGAGCCGCTTCTGCTTCTGCACCTCCAGGTAGGCGGAGGTGGCGGTGGCCTTGCCGATCGACGTGCTCTTGATCGTGGTCACGCAGTTGTTCGCGTTGGAGGCGTTGTACAGCAGGTAGACCGTGCCGGCCGAGCCCAGGGTGGCCTTGTCGATCACCTTGTACCCCCTGCCGCAGACCTCCTCGGGCGAGTGAGGGTTGGTGCTCGGGCTGGGGTTGTTGTTGGTCCTGGTGGTGCCGCCTCCTGAGCAGTTCTTCGAGGTCAGCGTCTGGGTGGGGTACCCGAACGTCGCCCCGTTGAAGACGGCCTTCTGGACGTTGCCGGGGTAGGACCCCGGCGTGCGCACCTCGTAGTGGAGGTGCGGCGCGAGGCTGTTGCCGGGCTTGGTCGAGTTGCCGACCTCACCGATCTTCTGCCCCTGCGCGACCTGCGTGCCGGCGCTCACAGACCGCACCCGCAGGTGCGCGTAATAGCTGGTCCAGCCACCGCCGTGGTCGATCTTGACCAGGTTGCCGAAGCCGTTGGCCGAGCCCTGGTGGGCCGAGATGACCACCTTGCCGGCCGCCGAGGCCACCACGGTGTCACCGAGGTCCGCCCCCGCGGTGCCACCTCGATTGAAGTCGATCTCCCAGGACTGGTGGGCGCCGCTACCCGTGATGCCGGTCCAGGTCTGACCACAGGGGAAGGGGAGCTGGAAGCCCGGGCGGGCGCCGGCCGCGCTGGCACTCGGGGCCAGTGCGACGCCGCCCGCGAGGCTGAGCAGGAGGGCCACCCCTGCCGTGAACGCCCCTTTGATCTTCATGCCGATCCTCTCTCATGGCTCCGGCCTGGTTCGGTGCTGGGTGCCGAGCCGGCCAGACCGGGCGCGAAATTCTCATCGCGGGGTTCCCGGCAGGCTCCGGAGCACGGATCCCAGGGCCCCCGCTGGTCCGTCCGGATAAGCTATATAAGAAAGGTCCAAAACCCATACAAATAAGATCCAGGCTGCCGGTGGACCATTCTGGAATCGGTTGAAAAAGGGTGAAATCGGGCGGCGCGGGCCTTCTGCCCGGGGTTCCGGCAAGGCGGAAGGCCACTTCCAGCGGTCTGGAAGTGGCCTTGGGCACGGCCTGTTCAGCCGCAGTGCTCGAAGGGGCTGTCGTAGGTGGAGGACCCGGCCTTCCCGCCCCACTTGACGCAGGTGTTGGTGGCGGCGGCGCGTACCGGGCCCGCGTAGTACGCGAAGCTGCCGGAGTCGGTGATCCTGCTCTTGCCCTGCACCTCCAGGTAGGCGGAGGTGGTGGTGGCCGTGCCCACGGACGCGCTCTTGATCGTGGTCACGCAGTTGTAGCCGTTGCCGGTGTTGTAGAGCAGGTAGACCTTGCCCGACGAGCCGAGGGCGGCCGAGTCGATCACGCTGTACCCGCTGCCGCAGACCTCCTCGGGCGAGTACGGGTTGTTGCTGCCGGAGCAGTTGTTCGAGGTGACCGTCTGGACCGGGTAGCCGAAGGTCGACCCGTTGAAGACGGCCTTCTGGATGTTGGCGGGGTAGGAGGTGTCGGTCGTCCTGACCTCGTAGTGGAGGTGCGGCGAGATGTTGTTACCGGGCTTGCTGGTGTTGCCGACCTCGCCGATCTTCTGGCCCTGTGAGACCTGGGCGCCTGCGCTCACCGACCGCACGCGCAGGTGCGCGTAGTAGGTGGACCATCCGCCGCCGTGGTCGATCTTGACCAGGTTGCCGAAGCCGTTGGTGGAGCCCTGGTGGGCCGAGATGGCCACCGTGCCGGCCGCCGCGGCGACCACGGTGTCGCCGAGGTCGGCGTCCGCCGTGCTGCCCCGGTTGAAGTCGATCTCCCAGGACTGGTGGGCACTGCTGGCGCTGGAGTTGCCGGTCCAGGTCTGGCCGCAGGGGAAGGGAAGCTGGAAGTTCGGTCGTGGGCCGGCCGCGCCGGCGCTCGGGGCCAGTGCGACGCCGCCTGCGAGGCTGAGCATCAGGGCCAGTCCTGCGGTGAACACCCTTTTGATCTTCATGCCGATCCTCTCTCGCGGCTCGGTCGGCTCGGCGTTGGCGCCGACTCGGCACGACCGGTCGCGGGGTTGGCGTGGAACCTCCGAAGGGCGCTCCGGAGACCCCTGTTGGCGTAAAGAGTCCGGATATGTCATATAGAAAACGTCCAAAACCGATACAAATGAGATCCTGGCTTCGAGCGACCCAACCCTCTGCACGGTTGAAAAGTCTCTAAGGGAGCAGAATCGGGCATCATGGCTGATCAGCCCACATTTAACGTGCTCGGTCCACTGGACGTCCGGCTCGACGGGCAGGCACTGCGCCTCGGGGGCACGAAACCACGAATGCTGCTGGCCACCCTGCTGCTCCACGCCAACCGGGTGGTCGGCACCGGCCTGCTGGTAGAGGTGCTATGGCCCGAGCGCAGGCCCCGCTCCGCCGTGGAGAACCTGCGGACCTACGTCAGCTCGCTGCGCGTCGGCCTCGGCGACGCGGGAGCCCGTACAGCCATCAGGGCCCAGCAGTCCGGCTACATGATCGAGGTTCGTACGGAGGACCTCGACCTGCTCCGCTTCGAGGCGCTGATGGCGCAGGCCGGCCGGTCCAGGGCCGAAGGCCGCACCTCCCAGGCCGTCGACGAGCTGTGCCGGGCGCTGGCGCTCTGGCGGGGGGCGCCCCTGGAGGACCTGCCGGGCAGCCCCCTCTGGGCCGGCCGGCTGGAGCCCCTCGCCGAGGCCCGGCTCTCGGCGGCCGAGGAACTGCTGGCCATGCGCGTTGCCCTCGGGCAGTACAGCGGCGCGATCAGCGAGCTGCGCGGGCTGCTCGTGGAACACCCGTTCAGGGAGGGCCTGTGGCAGCAGCTCATGCTCGCGCTGAACCGGAGCGGGCGCCAGGCCGAGGCGCTGCTCGCGTACACCACGATCCGCGACCGGCTGGTGGAGGAGCTCGGCATCGAGCCAGGCGCCGAACTACGCCGCGCCCACGCGGTCGTCCTCGCCGGAGACTCCTCCACGAGCCATGACCCCTCCACGAGCCATGACTCTTCAACGGACGCAAGCCCTGACCTCTCTCTGGGCCATGACCCGACCGCCGGCCAGGAGCGGCCCAGGCCGTACCAGCTTCCGCCGGACGTGCCCGACTTCACCGGCAGGCAGGGGGACGTGGAGTCGCTGGTGGAGGCCCTGACGCCGGGAAGGGCGGCGGGGCCGCCCTCGATCACGGTCGTCGTCGGCCCGCCTGGCGTGGGCAAGTCGGCGCTGGCGGTGCACTGCGCGCACGCCGTACGGGCCCGCTACCCGGACGGTCAGCTCTACCTCGATCTCGCCGGCACCTCCCTGACGCCCCCCGCCCCGGGCGAGCTGCTGGCGGAGGCGCTGCGCGCGCTCGGCGTGGCCGAGCGCGCCATCCCGGACGGCCTGCGGGAGCGCTCGGCGCTGTACAGATCCCTGCTCTCCGACCGGAGCGTGCTGGTCCTGCTGGATGACGCGGCGAGCACCGCGCAGGTGCGCCCGCTGCTGCCCGGCAGCGGCTGCTCGGTCCTCGTGACCAGCCGCCGCCGGATCACCGAGCTTCCCGGTACGCGCCAGGTGGAGCTGGACGTGCTGGCGCCGCGTGAGGCGGAGGAGCTGCTCCGCGCGATCGTGGGCGCCGAGCGGCTGAACAGGGAGAGGGACGCGGCGTCGGCCATCGTGAAGTCCTGCGGTTACCTCCCGCTAGCCATCAGGATCGCGGGAGCACGCCTGGTGGGACGGCCCGGATGGTCCCTGCGCGTGATGGAGCGGCGGCTCGCCGACGAGGCCCGCAGGCTGGGCGAGCTGCGGGTCGGGGACCTTGAAGTACGGGCGAGCGTGGACCGCAGCTACCGGCTGCTGCCAGACGCCGCCGCCCGGGCGTTCAGGACGCTCGGTCTGCTGGGCCCGCACGTCCTCCCCGCCTGGGTCGTCGACGCCGTGCTCGACCGGCACCGCTCGGACGACGTGGTGGACGACCTGGTCGACGCGAGCCTGCTGCGGCTGGTGGGAAGCGATCCCGCCGGCCGGCCCCGCTACCGGCTCCACGACCTGATCCGCTGCGACGCCAGGGAGAGGGCGCACGCCGATCCCGAGGGGCCGGCCCTCGGCAGGGTGGTCGGGGCGTGGCTCGCGATCGCCGAGCAGGCGACCAAGCGGCTGCCGACCACGGTGTTCGGCCTGATGTCGCCGACGGCCGCCCGCTGGGAGCCCGCCCGCACCACCGTCGGGCACGTGACGGTCAACCCGCTGTCGTGGTTCGACACCGAGCGGGACGCGCTGGTCGGAACGGTGAGGCTGGCCGCCGACGCGGGGATGGCCGACTCGGCGTGGGGCCTGGCGGCGACCCTGGTGCCCTACTTCGACCTGCGGGGTCACTACGACGCCTGGCGGATCACGCACGAGATCGCGCTCGACGCGGTGCGCGCCAAGGGAGACCTGCGCGGCGAGGCGGCGCTGCTCCGCGGGCTTGCCCAGGTGTACCTGTACCAGGACGGATACCCCGAGTCCGCCGAGATGTTCCAGCGGTCCCACACGATCTTCCGCGAGCTGGGCGACCGCAGGGGCGAGGCGATCGCGATCTGCGGGCTGGGCGCCGTGGACCAGATCAGGGGCGAACACCTCAGCGCGCTGCGGCGCTTCCGGCAGGCGCTCGGCATGTTCCTCGGCATGGACGACAAGGCGGGCGAGGCCTACGCGCGGCAGGCGATCGGCAAGGTGTTCCTGGAGTCCGGCGACCTCGCGGGGGCGTCGCGATGGCTGGACGAGGCGTTGCGGCTGGCGCGGTCGCTCGGTGACCGGCACAGGGAGGGCTGCGTCTTCAACCATTTCGGCAGGCTGCACGACCTGGCGGCCGACTTCGACCGCGCCATGCACTTCCAGGACCAGGCGCTGGACATCTTCGAGAGCCTCGGCGACTGCCACTGCGCCGCGTACGCGATGCAGGGCCTCGGCAGGCGCCGGGCCGTGCGGGGCGAGCGGATGCACGCCTCGGCCCAGCTGGAGAAGTCCCGCACGATCTTCCAGCGGCTCGGCGACCGCAGCGGGGAGGCGAGCGCGACGCAGATGCTCGGTGAGCTGCACCGGGCGGCCGGCCGGGCGGACCTCGCCCGCGACTACCTGCACCACGCCTTCACCCTGCAGCGTGAGTTGAGCGCGGGCGTGCGAACCTCGGGCGAGTACCGGCCGTGACCCCGTGGGTGGCCGGTGAGACGCGAGGGGCATAGCCTCTACTGAGACAACAAACGGTTTGACCGTTAGAAGGGGTGCATACCCATGTCAGCGTCGCAGCACGGTCAGAGCTTAGATATCCGTGTTGAACGCCTTGATGAGTGCACGGTGCTGCATTTGGCCGGCGACCTGGACTTCCACGGCACCCCCATCTTCAACGCCCACATCGACGGAGTGTGGAGCGGAGAGCAGGGTCCCCGGGTCATCATCGATCTGGCCGGCCTGAAGTTCTGCGACTCCGCCGGGCTCGGGTCGCTCGTCTACGTCTTCAACCAGATCACATCCGCCAAGGGGCGGCTCATCCTCGTGGCCGTCCCCGACTACCTGCGGCGACGGCTGAGGATCAGCGGCCTGGACAACCACTTCGAGTCCCTCGACACCATCGAGCAGGCGGTGCTCGAGGTCGGCCCGGCCTGAGCCGCCCGCACCACCTCGTCAGGCGACACCGATCGAGATTCCCACCCCGCCGCGCGTGCTCGCGCCGTACCGCTCCTTCTCGCGGGCGATGTCGAGCGGCTGGATCTTGCTGCGCCCCGCGAGCGTCTCCTCGGTGAGGAGCGCGGCCGGCACCAGCCAGGACACCTCGAACTCGATGCCGTCAGGGTCCTTGGCGTACAGGGCCTTGGTGGTGGAGTGGTCGGACGCCCCGACGAGGGCGCCGAGGTCGCTCAGCTTCGCGGCGATCTCCTCGAGGTCGCCGAGCGTCTCGACCTCCCAGGCCAGGTGGTAGAGGCCGACGGTGGCCCGCCCAGCCTGGGACGGTCCCGCCTCCGCCCCGATCTGGAACAGCCCGAGGTCGTGGTCGTTGTTCGACGACGGCGCCTGGAGGAAGGCCGCGCCGGGGAACGCCATGACCGCGTGGAAGCCGAGCGCCTCCTGGTAGAACGCGACGCTGCGCTCGACGTCGCGCACGTAGAGGACGGCGTGGTTGAGACGGTGAACGGGCATGTGCGCCTCCGGTAAGTTGAACTCTCAACCAAATATACCTCGCGCCCGGTCCGTGGTCACAGGGCGGGCTCACCCTGAGGCGTGAGCAGGAAGGCCCCGGGGTCGGCGATGATGCGCTGGATCACCTGGCCCGCGGCGCCCAGCGTCGCGGCGTCGGCGCCGACCTGCGAGACGACCAGGGCGGGGACGTGGGCGCGCATCTGCCCGAGCCGCTTGCGCATCGCCCGCTCGGCCGGGCCGGACACCCAGGGGAACAGCGGCGCGAAGATGCCGCCGAGCACGATCGTGTCGGGGTCGATCAGGTTGACCGCGGTGGTGAGGGCGACGCCGAGCGCCGAGCCCGCCCGCTCGCAGGCGGTCGCCGCCGAGGGCTCGCCCGCGTTGAGGCGCGCCACCAGCTCGGCGATCTCCTCGCCTGGGGGCAGCAGGGCGTCCTGCCCGGCGTACCGCTCCAGGCAGCCGGTGCCGCCGCACCGGCACTGGGGGCCGTCGGGGGAGACGACGACATGGCCCAGCTCGCCCGCGAACCCGTGCGCCCCGCGGAACAGCGCGCCCTCGACCACCAGGCCGGCGCCGATGCCGATCTCCCCGGACACGTGGAGGAAGTCGCCGAGCGAGGCCCCGGACCCGAACCACAGCTCGCCCAGCGCGGCGAGGTTCGCCTCGTTGTCCACGAGCACGGGAAGCGGAAGCGCCAGCGTCTCCGCGACGGTCACGTCACGCCAGCCGAGGTTGGGGGCGCGGTGGACGGCGCCGGTGGAGCGGTCGACGGGGCCGGGCAGCGCGACGATCGCGCCCGCGACCGAGAGCCCCTGCGCGGCGGCGTCGGCGAGCAGGGCGGTCGCCAGCCGCCGCAGCCGTCCTATCACGTCCGCCGGCGAGGCCGCGCGGTTGTCCACAGCCTGTGTACGGATCAGCCGCACCGTGCGGCTGAGATCGACGACGCAGGCGGCCAGGTAGTCGACGTTGATCTCCAGGCCCAGCGCGGCGACCCGGTGCCCGCTGAGGCTGACGGCCACGCCGGGCCGTCCGCGCTCGCCGTCCCGCACCGTGCCGGACTCCACCGCCATGCCCGCGTCGATGAGGTCTCCCACCAGCTTCGACACCGTGGTCTTGGTCAGGCCGGTGGTCTCGGCGAGCGCGGCACGGGTCAGGGGCCCGCTCCGGTCGAGCTCCCCGAGGACCACGGCGAGGTTTCCCGCACGCATCGAATCGTGCCGTACGGCCTGTGCCATCAGGGTTCTCTCCTGCTTCGATCACAGCGCCCAATAACTTTCCGTGAACTCGCCGCGGTGTCCCTCTTGACCTGCCGCGAGTACCGGCCGATATTTAGTCCACAACATAGACTAAATCGGGAGAGACCAACAGTGAACGCGTACGCACCCACGAAGGAAGACAAGTTCACGTTCGGCCTGTGGACGGTCGGCTGGCAGGCGCGTGACCCGTTCGGCGACGCCAGCCGCGCCCCGCTGGACCCGGTGGTGGCGGTGCACCGCCTCGCCGAGCTCGGCGCCTACGGCGTGACTTTTCATGACGACGACCTCCTCGCCACCGAGCCTGACCGCGACAAGGCCATCGAGAACTTCAAGCGGGCCCTGAGCGAAACCGGCCTCAAGGTTCCCATGGCGACGACCAACCTGTTCACCCACCCCGTCTTCAAGGACGGCGGGTTCACCAGCAACGACCGGGACGTCCGCCGGTACGCGCTCCGCAAGGTCATCCGCAACGTCGACCTCGCCGCCGAGCTGGGCGCGACGACGTACGTCTGCTGGGGCGGGCGCGAGGGCGCGGAGTCCGACGCGGCCAAGGACGTCAGGGCGGCCCTCGACCGCTACAAGGAGAGCCTCGACATCCTCTGCTCCTACGTGATCGACAAGGGGTACGACCTGCGGTTCGCCCTCGAACCCAAGCCGAACGAGCCCCGCGGCGACATCCTGCTCCCCACGATCGGCCACGCGCTCGCGCTGATCAACGAGCTGGAGCACCCCGAGATGGTCGGCCTCAACCCCGAGGTGGGCCACGAGCAGATGGCCGGGCTGAACTTCGTCCACGGCATCGCCCAGGCGCTCTGGCACGGCAAGCTCTTCCACCTCGACCTCAACGGCCAGCACGGTCCGAGGTACGACCAGGACCTCGTCTTCGGCCACGGTGACCTGAAGAGCGCGTTCTTCCTCGTCGACCTGCTGGAGAACGGCGGCTACGAGGGCCCGCGGCACTTCGACTACAAGCCGCTGCGCACCGAGGACGCCGAGGACGTGTGGGTCTCGGCCGCAGCCAACATGCGGACGTACCTGATCCTCAAGGAGAAGTCGGCGGCGTTCCGCGCCGACCCCGAGGTCCAGGAGGCCCTGGTGAACTCCCGCGTCACCGAGCTGGCCCAGCCCACCCTGGCCGCCGGGGAGACCTACGAGGACCTCGCGAAGGACGACTTCGACATCGACAAGGTGGCCGAGCGCGGCTTCCACTTCACCCGCCTCAACCAGCTCGCGCTCGAGCACCTCCTCGGAGTGCGGGGATGACCCTGGTCGCGGGAGTCGACTCCTCGACGCAGAGCTGCAAGGTCGTCATCCGCGACGCCGAGACGGGGAGCCTGGTCCGCGAGGGTCGGGCACCCCACCCGCCCGGCACCGCGATCCACCCGGACCACTGGTGGAACGCGCTCCAGGAGGCGGTCGCCGCCGCGGGCGGCCTCGCCGACGTGGCGGCGCTGTCGGTGGGCGCGCAGCAGCACGGCATGGTCTGCCTCGACGAGCACGGCGAGGTCGTCAGGGACGCGCTGCTCTGGAACGACACCCGCTCCGCGCGCGCGGCCGAGGACCTGATCGCGGAGCTGGGCGGGCCCCAGGCATGGGCCGAGGCGGCCGGCAGCGTTCCGGTCGCCTCCTTCACCGTGACCAAGCTCCGCTGGCTGGCCGAGCACGAGCCGGACAACGCGGCGCGCACGGCGGCGGTCTGCCTGCCGCACGACTGGCTCACCTGGCGCCTCGCGGGGTCGCCGGGCATCGGCGCGCTCACGACCGACCGGGGCGACGCCTCCGGCACCGGCTACTGGTCGCCCGCGACGGGCTCCTACCGCTCCGATCTGCTCAAGCTGGCCATGGGCCACACCCCCCTGGTGCCCCATGTGCTCGACCCCGCCGGCCAGGCGGGGGAGTCGCGCGGGACCGGTCAGGGCGAGGCGGTACGGCTCGCGCCCGGCACGGGCGACAACATGGCCGCGGCGCTCGGGGTCGGACTGCTCCCCGGCGACGTGGTGGTCTCCATCGGCACCTCGGGGACGGTCTTCGCCTGCTCCGACGTCCCGAGCCACGACCCCTCGGGAGCCGTGGCGGGCTTCGCGGACGCGACCGGGCGGTTCCTGCCGCTGGTGTGCACGCTGAACGCCGCCCGGGTGCTGGACGCGGCGGCGCGCATGGTCGGCGTCACCACGGCCGAGCTCTCCGACCTCGCCCTGCGGGCCCCCTCCGGTGCGGACGGGCTCGTGCTCGTGCCGTACCTCGAAGGGGAGCGGACCCCGAACCGTCCGGAGGCCACCGGCTCGGTGCACGGGCTGCGGCTGTCCAACTCGACCCCCGCGCACCTCGCGCGGGCCGCCGTGGAGGGCATGCTGTGCGGGCTGGCCGACGGGCTGGACGCGCTTGGGCTTTCGCCCCGGCGGGTGCTGCTCATCGGCGGAGGCGCCAACTCCGAGGCGGTACGCAGGATCGCGCCCGCGGTGTTCGGACGTCCCGTGCTCGTGCCCGAGCCCGGGGAGTACGTCGCCGACGGCGCGGCCCGCCAGGCCGCCTGGCTCCTCGCGGGCACCCCGGAACCTCCCAGGTGGGATGCCGGAACACCCGAGCTCTTCGAGGCGGACCCCGCCCCCGACGTCCGCTCCCGCTACGCGGAGGTCGTCGCGGGGATCTGACCTCAGGTACGCGGGCCCGTCGCCGAGGTTTGCTCTTCGGTGTGCGGGACTGTCGCCGAGATCTGCCCTCAGGTACGCGGGAACCGTCGCCGAGGTTTACTCTTCGGTGTGCGGGGTCGTCGCGGGGGATCTGACCTCTGGTGCGCGGGGACCGTCGCCCGAGGTTCGGCCTCCGACCCTGAGGTACCCCGGGATCGCCTCAGGGGTCGCTCAGGGGCGGCACCGGATGTTCGAAACGATCGTTTCGGGTCAGTCTT
This sequence comes from Sphaerisporangium viridialbum, assembly GCF_049674955.1. Taxonomy (GTDB): domain Bacteria; phylum Actinomycetota; class Actinomycetes; order Streptosporangiales; family Streptosporangiaceae; genus Sphaerisporangium; species Sphaerisporangium viridialbum. The sequence continues at coordinate 289,452 of NZ_CP187232.1, forward strand.
GGTCCATGCTTCCCCTGAGAAGGCTTAACCCCCTGGTCGCCGGTGCCGGAGTGCTGGTCGCGTCGATCATGATGGTGGTCGGCCTGATCGGTGTCCCCCTCGACACGCTTCACCTGACGATCGGCCGGTCCGCGGCGCTCGACCGCGGTCCGGCCACGGCGCTCGCGATGGTGCTGCTCGCGGCGTCCTCGCTCGGCCTGCTCGCGTGCCTGCGCGCCGTACGGGCGCCCGTGTCGGGCTGGCCCGAGCGGCTCGTGGCGGTGTGGGCGGCGTCGCTGACCGGCACGGCCCTGCTGCCGGGGACGGTGGCGGCGGACATCATGATCGTGGTGGCGCTGGTCGCCCTCGCCGGGGCCGCCGCGCTGATGGTGCGGCGGTTCGGCGACGACGAGCGCTGGCGGCCTGCGGCGCGCCCGCTGGAGTGGCTGGCGCTGGGCGCGGGCGGCGCCCTGGCCGTGCTGACCTACGTGGCCCTCCCGGGGCACCGGGTGATGGTCGGCACCGTCGAATGGTCGCTCCTCGGCATCGAGACCGCCGTCCTCGCCGTCGTGGCCGTACACCTCACCCGCATCACCTGGAGCCTCGCGGACGCCCCCTCCGCCATCCCCGCACCCGCCGTCGCCGCCATGCCGGTCGCCTTCACCTCCGAGCCCGCCGCGCCCGCCATGCCCGCCACCGTCGCCGCCGCGACCGCGGTGCCCGCCTCCGTTGCCGCCGCGACCGCGGTGCCCGTGGAGTCCGCGCCGATCGTGGTGCCCGCCCCCACGAGGAGCCGGCCGGTGAGCCCCGCGCGTACCCCGGCCAGAATGCCGGCCAGGACCCCGGCGATGAGCGCCGGCCGAGCCCTGGCGATGATGCTCGCTCCGGCCATGAAAAGCACTTCAAGCAGCGCGGGACAGTCCACCAGGGTGCTAAGCCGACACTGATCCCCTAAGAACCCAATTCACGAAATATCACGGATGTATCAAGAAAAGCAGCCGCCACACTGCTAGTCTCATCGCCGGTCTTCGCCCTCGGCTGCCGGCCCCTGACGGCGCCCCGGCGATGACATGGCATCGAGCGGGTCCATCCGGATCACGATCTCCGCGTTGCCGGCGGTGAATGAGACGGCGAGGAGGTGTGGGGATGTCGACCGAGCTGAACTGGCTGCTTGACGACTTCGTGACGCGGGTGACGGACGTGCGGCACGCGATCATCCTGTCCAACGACGGGCTGCGCGTCGCGGCCTCCGGCAGCCTCTCGCGCGAGGACGCGGAACACCTGTCGGCCGTGGCCGCCGGCTTCCAGAGCCTCGCCAAGGGCACGAGTCTGCGTTTCGGCGGCGGCGCCGTACGGCAGACCATCGTGGAGATGGAGGCGGCCCTGCTGTTCGTCACGGCGGCGGGCAACGGAAGCTGCCTCGCGGTGATGAGCAAGATGGACGCCGACGCCGGCCTGATCGCCTACGAAATGGCCCGCCTCGTCGGCCGAGTAGGCCACCACCTGACCACCCACCCCAGAGGCACCGTCTGAGGAACGAGCCCATGACCGCCTCCGGGTGGGCCTCGGGCGCGGGTCGCTGGTCGCGAAGCGAGCGCAATGCATAGCAAAATTGCAGTCGACTTCATATTTGGAGTCGGCTTAGACTTCTGGGCATGACGGAAGGGCTGCGGGAGCGGAAGAAGCGGCAGACGCGGCAGCGCATCTCCGATGTGGCCATCGGCCTGTTCGTGGAGCGAGGCTTCGAGCACGTCACGATCGCCGAGGTCGCCGCGGCGGCGGAAGTGTCCGTGAACACCCTTTACAACTACTTCCCGGCCAAGGAAGACCTCGTCCTGCCGCCGGACCAGGCCTCCCCGCAGCGGCTCGCCGACCTCGTGCGGCGGCGCCCGTCCGGTGAGCCGGCCGTACGGGCGGTGCTGACCGGCCTGCGCGAGGAGGTGCGGCGGCGCGACCGCAAGATGGGGCTGACCGAGGGGTTCGCCCGCGTCTTCGAGATGATGCTGGCCGCTCCTACGCTCACCGCCCGGCTGGGCGACCTCGCCCAGCAGATGACCGACGCCCTCGCCGCCGCCCTTGCCGAGGAGACCGGGGCCGCGCCGGACGACCCGCTGCCCCGCATGGTGGCCTGGCAGCTCGGCTGCCTCCACTCGCTGGTCTACGCCGAGATCGGCAAGCGCACCGCGGCGGGAGAGACCCCCGACGCGATCGCCAGGGCCGTACTGGGCCTCCTGGACGCCTTCGAGGAGCTGCTCAGCGAGCGCGTTCTCACCTATGCCGTGCGAAAGGAACAACCATGTTCAGGGTGACGATCTCCGGCAAGTTCGACGGGCTGACCGACGCCGGCCGCGCCGCCGTCCTGGCCGCGGGTGGCGCCGCCTTCACCGAGATGGGTACCTTCACCCACGACTCGACTGTTTCGGCCTTCACCTTCCGCTGCCAGGCGCCCGCGGGCCCCGATGACGGCGAGAACGACGCCATCCAGAAGGCGATCGCGGCGCTGGACGCCCACGGCCACCCGTACCAGGTGCTCCGCGTCGCGGTGACGGACATGCGCCAGATCAAAATCCGCCGCAAAGGCCGGCGAGCGTGACCCACTAGACCTGCTCGATGGACATGCGGCCGGTGTTCTGGGTGGCGTGTCGCCAGCGGGCCCAGACGGTTTTGCCAGGGCCGTCGGTGAGCGGGGTGATGCCGTGGTCGTGGGCGAGGGCGGCGACGATGGTGAGGCCGCGGCCGTGGGTCGCGTCGATGCCGAGGTCGAGGTGGCGGGGTTGACCGTTCCCATGGTCGGTGACCCGGACGCACAGCTCCCCGGCCGAAGCCCAGAGGGAGAGCCTGATCGGAGGATCGCCATAGTTGACCGCGTTCGCCAACAGTTCACTGACGACCAGGACCACGTCGTCCGCGAGCTCGCCGAACGTCCAGGCAGTGAGGATGCCGTTGACCAGTTCGCGGGTCTTGCCGATCACTGAGAGGTCGTGGGGGAGGTCCCAGCAGACGGTACGAAGACCGTCCGGCGTTCCGGGCATCGAAACTCCTCGGGATGGGGTCAGTGCGGGTGGGTGGGGTGCCGGGAGAAGCCGGTCGGCCGTGGGGCTTGAGCGGGTTGTCCGTTCCGCTTCGCGGATGAGGTCGCGTAGTTCTCCGGCGGTGCGGGCCTGCACGATCAGGGGCCGGAGTGCGGGCCAGGTGGCGATCGCGTGGAAACGTCGCGTGCCGACGCCGTACCAGATGGACCATCCGGGTTCCATCAGGTCCAACTGGTGAGCGGAGGCTCGTTCGGCGAGGTCCCATCGTTGCCGGGTGACCTTCTCGGCGGACGCCCCTTTCCGGTGCCGCCCACCCGGCCGCGTCCTGTGATCGCGGCTGTTCACGCCGCTACCCGCTGCCGGTACGGCTCGCGCTCGCCGGGTGGGACTCGCGTACCGGGAGGCCGGCCACGCCGGTACGGAACGGCGACCGCCGTCGTGGGTTCCGCCGTACGCCTGTGCCGTCCGGCCAACGCCACGTGGGACTCCAATGGGACGCGGTAGGGCTCGTGCGAGATCCCATACGGCTCACGCCTGGGCAGCGGGCGCACCGGCATCACCGTCGGCAACCGGCCGTCCAACCCAAGACGCCGCCGCGCGCTCAGCCGGGCGTCGACCTGCGCCGGAGTGGGCTGCTCCCACTCGTGGCCCGGCCGGTGCGGCAGGCTCGCGGCCTCATGGGCGTACGGCGGATGCCCACACCACCGACACCCAAGCGGCATCGGCGGCTGTGTGGCATGCCAACGCACGCGAATAGCGCGCACGCTTCTATTAGGGTTTTGCATCAGGTCGCACCTCCGACGTGCGATCAAGGTCCTGCCAGGCGGTGCAACGCCTGGCAGGACCGGCTTTCTCCCGTCATACTGATGCGGGCGCCGTTTTCGCGCAATACCCAAATCGGAACATCTATATTTTTCCGTTGCGTGCAATTTCGAAGACGATTAGGCGATTTGCGAAGAGGGGCAGAGCGAATGGCGATACAGAGTCCGACGGTCAAGCGACGCCAGCTATCCGCAACGCTTCGCCAGTTAAGAGAAGAGAGCGGGCTTACCTCTACGGAAGCCGCGAAACGCCTCGAATGGACGCCCAGCAAACTAACGAGAATCGAACGCAATGAGTGGAAGTTGCCTAACGTCCACGACATCCGTCTGCTGCTCGATCTCTACGGCGTTACTGATCAGCAACGGCGAGAGGCCCTGGTCGCACTCGCTCGCGAGTCACGCCAACGGGGCTGGTGGGCCGACTACAAGGATGTGTTCCGCAGCAACTTGCCGGCGTTCGAGGCCGGCGCTTCAGTCATCCGAACGTACGAGGTCGTTCTCATCCCTGGCCTGCTCCAAACGCCGGACTACACTGCGGCGATCTTCCGGGGCGGCCAGGTTCTCGACAGTGCTGTGGTCAACCGCCACGTAGAGGCCAGGCGTGCTCGTCAGAAGATTCTCAGCCGCGAGGATCCACCGTCCCTTCTCGCACTTATTGACGAAGCCGCGCTGCTCAAAGCGGTTGGTGGACCGGACGTGATGCGTGGCCAGCTTCGCCACCTCGTCGAGATGGCGTCCAGATCGAATGTCACCATTCAGGTGATTCCGAACGCCGTTGGCGCTCACTCCGCCCTAACAGGAGGTCCTTTCGTCATCCTGGACTTCCCAGGCGACCCCAGCCTGGTTTACATGGCGACGGCGACAGACAGTCTCTGGCTTGAGAGGCCCGAGGAGTATCAGCGGTATAGCCTCATATTCACCCATGTGTCGGCGTCGGCCCTCTCTCCGGAGGAGTCGACCCAGCACATAGCCGCAATGGTGGATCAACGGACAAGGTAGGCGAAACCGTGGACCAAAGCATGCCCGCCTGGCAGAAGAGCAGCTACAGCGGAACGGATGACAACTGTGTCGAGGTGGCGAACCTTCCCAGCGGTGGCTTGGCAGTACGTGACAGCAAGAACCCCAGCGAGCCAACGCTGAGCTGCACGTCAGATGTATGGCATGCGTTCATCAGCGGTGTGAAGACTCGCCGATTCGGCATGCCGTAGGCACGTCATCTGGTTTTGCGAGCGACCCCGACTTGGGGTCGATAACACGCAGGCTCCTGCCGGTACCGGCTTGGGCTCCAGCCTGTGGTTCCCAAGACGAGGCGAGGCTCCCTGGCTACCGTGGCCGCGTGTTGAGCACTTACCAGGAGGGCTGGCTGCGATGACCGTGCCGATCACTCGCCACCTGAAGTTTCGCGTCACTCTTGAGGAGACGCTCGATACGAAGATCGTGGTTTGGGGAGCCGACCCTCTCGATGCTCCTATCCGGTCCGGGGTGACCGGCCGCACGCTCGCGGAGCTCTTCGAGGAGGTCGAGGCGGTCAAGCACTTCGTCCTTGATCTGCCGGAGGATGTCCCGATTTCGGTTGAGTATGTGTACGAGATATCTGGCGTTCCGCAGGAGCTCCTCGCTTCCTACCAGGAGGAGCGCGCGCATCTTCGTCGCACTGCTTCTGACATGGCGGCACGGCTCCGGCAGGCCGGTTTGACGGAGGATGACAGCGCGGCCCTTTTAGGCCTGTCGGACATGCGCATAAGCGATCTCCAGCGCTCGTGATCCGTGTCGTCCCGATTGCGCAATGCGCCGATTCATGAGCACTCTGACCGATCTGCGTGCCGAGCTTAGTGATCATCGACATGCCGCCGTGGTACGCGACTTCCTGGATATGACCGCCTGATGTGGAGGACTGTTCCACCGGGTTCAGTGCCAAGCTTGCCCGCCGCTCCTTGACCTGGTAGTCCCTAGGTCCCGAGTCGTGATGAACGGCGAAGCCATGACGTGTCCCGTGGTGGGTTGCGTCTTCGTGTGCGCCGGAGCAGGGTGGCCGACCCGCCGTGCCCAGATCCAGGTCAGCCGACCTTACGCGTGGTCTGCCGGCGCCTCGCCTTTCGGCGCTCCGGGTTGTTCACCGCCCGGGTGGGCAGCACACGGGTGACCACGGCACTGGGTCACGGGAGGGCAAATGAACGCTGAGCATGGCTTAACTAACCGCGGCGAAGACTCAAGCAGGGTGAGCGCAGGACGCTAAGGACTTTGTCGTATCTGAGGGTCTCTCTTGGACTACTCCAGGCAAGAGTCTCTATCAGGCCAGCGACGTAGCTTCCCAGCACTCGTCGGCCGCGTGCAGCATGTGCGATAATGGCACCATGGCTGATGAGCAGGTATGGCTTGAGGTGGGCGCGCGCGTCGCGGAAGCTCGTAGAGCTCACGGGTACAGCCAAGACCACCTTGCCAACGAGCTTGGAGTAGACCGGACCGCGATAACTAAGATCGAGGCCGGTCGGAGGCAGATCAATTCGCTTGAACTGGTTCGCTTGGCGGATGTTCTTGGGCGGCCTCTTCAGTGGTTCGTATCCGCTCCCCCCGGCGCTGTGATCAGTCGACGCGCCGCTGTTGCAGGCCAGCGTAGCGACCCGAACAGTGATCTAGCTATTGAGGACATCGCCCGCGACCTGGCCGTCCTTGCCGACGTTCGCGTGTTGACTCCGAACGCTGCTAAAGGTTCTCTCAGTTCAATCAAGCCAGGAGACAACGAAAACTGGTCTGTTGAGCTAGCCGCGTCTGAAGCCAGATCTCTCTTGCGTGTCGATTCGGGCCAACCTCTACATGACCTGGCTGGGCTCGTCGAACAAGTGGGATTGTTCCCTTACTCTCTGGCCTTGGGGGAAAAGGCTGCCGATGGCGCTTATGTGGAGGTGGAGGGTCTAGGTGTAGCACTAATCAATGGAGAAATTGATCCGGGTCGCAGGCGTGCCACTCTTGCTCATGAGCTGGGACACCACCTTTTTGGGGATGCGTACTCAGTGGATTGGGGAGCTGACACCAATGCCACTGAATATGCAATCGACTCATTCGCCATCAACCTTCTCTTTCCGCGCGCAGGCGTTACCCGGCAATGGTATGATCTCCGAAAGAGCTTCGACCTACGCCAATCTGCCATTATTATTAGTGCAGGATATCGGGTAAGCTGGACTGCCGCATTGAGACAGCTGCGAACTTTCGAGCTCATCTCGAAGGATGAATATAAGTCCCTCGACTCGCGTTCCCCTACTCGGGCGGACTATCTTGAGTGCAATCTGCGTGTCACGGAAGAGCTTCAGCCACCCTATATACCCACAGGGGTATCGGCGGCGGCCATTCGAGCCTACCGGACCCACAGGCTGTCTGCGGAGCGTGTAACGGAGATACTGCGGGGTGAGATTGAGATTGATGATCTACCGGTTCGTGATGAGATTCCGCTAGAGGCGCTCCGAGGCGAACTGCGTTGAGCGTTGGACGCCTCGTTATCGACAGCTCACCACTGAACTACTTCGCTCGGTCCAGCCAGCTCGCGGTTCTAGCTAAGCTTGTTGCGGACAGTACGTGTCTCATTACAAAAGCGGTTGAGGAAGAGCTGCTTCAAGGAGGGGCCAGGCACGCTCAGCTGTACCAAGCGTCAGCTCAGTCTTGGATCACGGTGGTGGATGAAAGTGCGTTGGACTATCTGACACTGTTTTCCGAATATCATGGTCGCCTTGGTCGGGGATCGCGAAATATTGGAGAAGCTACTACTCTAGCTTATGCCGAGTTTCACAATATCATTGCGGTAATTGATGACCGTGTTGGGCGTCGTCACGGGTCGGAGCGCGCCGTAAAGGTCACGGGAACTCTTGAGTTGCTCTGTAAGGGGATTCGGGACGGATGTGTAGAGTTGGGCGAAGCTGTTGCAGTAGTGGATCTCCTAATTGATCACGAAGCATTTCTTCCTTGTGATGGTGCTGGATTCATTGCATGGGCGCGGACAGAAGGATTGCTGGAGTGAAGCTGTGCGTGCGTTGAAGGGGACACTCAAGCCCCAGATTGACCACTGAAGCGTTGCGGCTGCCCCTGGTTCGGGCTCCCGTGACACGGCCTGCAGGCGGCGCTGAGCGCTAGGGCTGCGTATACGGTAGATGGCAGGAATGGTCGTGTTGGCTGCTTCCGCACCTTGTCCCGCCTGGATTCACCGATCCGGTTGATCCCCAGCAAGCCGCCTTCAACTGGTGGTCCTTCCCCGACCATCCAGTATTGATGACCTTGAGGCCACGCTCCTGAATACGCTCGACGGCGGGTATGAAGTCAGCGTCGCTGGTGAGTAGGACCGCCACGTCGTAGGCATCTTGCCAAGCCAGGGACAGCATCCTGTAACCCTTGAACATCGCGTCTGGTCCCGGAAACAAATACGGGGAGCCCGAAGGCTCCCCGGAGACGCAATGCGTGCGTGAACGAAGCCACGCACGGGGTTGTAATGAGAGCAGCCTACCTGGCCGACCCGAACACCGTCAAAGTTCGACGCATCACGCTCCGTGTCCGACCAGTCTTCCAGAGATGACACCCTCACCAGATGGATTCGCCGAACTATCGCCACTCAGGACCCGTCTTGAGCCGGCATGTTCTTCTGCACGCGTGATCATGACCGTTGGGCCGATCTGCGTACCTGGCATCCGGGGCGCGGGGCGGCTCCTATCCGGCTGCTGGGGTGAGGGTGCGGAGGGCGTGTTCGACCAGGGTCACGAGGACCACCTTGGCGGAGGCGCGGCGGCGGACGTCGCAGAGGATGACCGGGATGTCCGGGTCCAGGTCGAGCGCGATGCGGACGTCCTCGGCCTCGTGCTTGTCGGCTCCGTCGAAGCAGTTGACCGCGACGATGAACGGCGTGCCGCGCTGCTCGAAGTAGTCGATGGAGGGGAAGCAGTCGGTCAGGCGCCGCGTGTCGGCGAGGACGACCGCGCCCAGCGCGCCGTAGGAGAGCTCGTCCCACATGAACCAGAAGCGCTCCTGGCCCGGCGTGCCGAACAGGTAGACCACGAGACCCTCGCGGATCGTGATCCGCCCGAAGTCCATGGCCACCGTGGTGGTCGTCTTCCCCTCCACGCCGTCGATGTCGTCGACGCCGATGCCTCGGTCGGAGAGGACCTCTTCTGTGCGCAGAGGACGGATCTCGCTGATCGCTCCGACCAGCGTGGTCTTCCCCACGCCGAAGCCGCCCGCCACCAGGATCTTGAGGGCGACGGGCTCCTCAGAGGGCTCGTAGGCCATTGATCACTTCCTTGAGAATGCGCTCATTTGGGCGCGGTCCCGCCTGGGCGGGAGCCCGTACGCTGATCATGCCCTGGTCTTGGAGATCGCCGAGGAGAACGCGGACCACGCCGAGCGGCAGGTCGATCTCGGAGGCGATGTCCGCGACCGACATCGGCCGGTCGGCCAGCTCGAGGATGCGTTGCTCCTCGGGGCCGAGACCGGCCTCGCCAGTGTACGGAGACCCGGTCGCCGTGACCATAGCGATCAGGTCCAGATTGTCACCCGACGACCGCGTACGGCCACGGATCAGGGCATAGGGCCGTACGATCGGCCCGGCCTCCTCGTCGAGCCACTGCTCGCCGCGCGTCGTCATGACAACGTCCGCCGGGGGTTGGTGGAGATGTGCTGGCCGACGCGCTTGACCAGCATCGCCATCTCGTACGCGATGTGGCCCACGTCGGCGTCCGAGCTGCTCAGCACTGCCAGGCAGGTGCCGGTGCCGGCCGCGGTCACGAACAGGAACGCGGACTCCATCTCGACGATGGTCTGCCGCACTTCGCCGCCGCCGAAGTGGCGCCCGGCGCCGCGGGCCAGGCTCTGGAAGCCGGACGCGACCGCGGACAGGTGCTCCGCGTCCTCCCTGCTGAAGCCCTTGGAGGCTCCGACGACGAGGCCGTCGGTGGAGAGGATGACCGCCTGGCGCACGGCGGCGACCCTGCTGATGAGATCGTCGAGGAGCCAGTTGAGTTCGCCGTTAGACGACACATTGCCGGTCATTCGTCACCCTTCTCGCCAGTCGTCTGATGTACGTAACCCTCACTATGGTTGCGCAGCTCGTGCTTTTGGTCACGTTCGCTCGGGCGCGCGGTGGCTCCTTCGGAACTCTCGGATGCCCGGTCCTGGAGGGCGTTCTCGACGTCGTGCCTGCTCACGCGCTCGCTGGGCGGGCCCTCGTTCTCCGGCGCCCCGTCTTGCGGATATTGGTCGGCCTCGGCGCGTCCTCGGCGTCCTCCTTGCTGGAAGGCGGAGAACATAGCACGAGCTTCGTCCGGAGATCGCTCGGTTTGTCCAGCAGGGCTGGGTTGTCCGACCTCGGGGCGTGCGGCGGGAGGCGTGGGAGCGGCGAGGGGGCCGGTGGTCTCCCGGAGCTGCGGGGCCATGTTCGCCTGGCGCACCCGGCGCGGCAGGCCCCTGTGGCTGCCCTTGGACGTGGAGGTGCGCGTCGGCAGCGAGGGGGGATCCTCGGCGTCGGCCAGCGGCCTGCCCTGCCTCCCGATGCCGGAGGTGTCGATCGGCCCGGTGTCGGCGATGCTCGGCACGACGGTGAGCGAGGGCGTGGACTCCGGAGACCGCGCGCTCGGGGGGGTGAAGAACATCGACTTCTCGCCGGCGGGCCCGGCGGCGAGCGCCGGAGGCTGCTGCGACGCCCTGCCGGTGAGGGAGTCCCGCGCGTGCTGCGGGCCGGTCTCGGCGAGCGAGCCGGGGATCGGCGACGGTGAGCCGTCGTCGGCCACCAGTTCCTTCGGGATGAGCGCGATGGCCGTCGTGCCACCGTACGGCGACGCCCGCAGGATCACGCTGACGCCGTTGCGCGCGGCGAGCTGGCCGACGACGAACAGGCCCAGCCTGTCGCTGTCCGCCAGGTCGAACTCCGGCGGGTTGGCGAGGCGGTCGTTGATCGCGGCGTACTCCTGCGGGGTCAGGCCGAGGCCACGGTCCTCGATCTCGACCACGAAGCCGTTGGCCACCGAGTCGCCGCGGACCTGCACGCGCGTCTGCGGGGGAGAGAACATCGTCGCGTTCTCTATCAGTTCCGCGATGAGGTGGATGAGGTCGGTGACCGCGGTGCCGCTCAGGTAGGCGTTCGGCAGGGGCATCACGTTGACCCGGGTGTAGTCCTCCACCTCGGCCACGGCTGCGCGCACGATGTCGAGCACCGGCACCGGCTTGCGCCAGGCCCGGCCGGGCGCCGCCCCGGACAGGATGATCAAGCTCTCCGCGTGGCGGCGCATGCGGGTGGTCAGGTGGTCGAGGTGGAAGAGGTCCTCCAGCGCCTCGGGCTCCCTGGCGCGACGCTGCATGGCGTCGAGCAGGGTGAGCTGGCGGTGCAGCAGGCCCTGCTTGCGGCGGGCGAGGTTGAGGAAGACCTGGCTGACGCCCCTGCGCAGGTTGGACTGGCCCACGGCCGCCTCCACGGCGGTGCGCTGCACGGAGCTGAAGGCCTGCGCGACGTCGGCGACCTCGGCGGAGTCGCCGCCGACGATCGGCGGCGCCTCGGTGTCGACGTCGACCTCCTCGCCCCCGCGCAGCCGCTCGACGACCCTCGGGAGCCGCACGTCGGCCAGTTCGCGGGCGGAGTTGCGCAGGTCGGCCAGCTCACGTACGAGGCGGCGGCCGAAGCGCACCGAGATGATGATCGACGCGACGACCGCGACGAGGCCGAGGCCGCCCGCGAGGCCGATGCGGATGAGGATGCCGGTGGCGACGCTCTTGGCGCGGTCGGCCAGGGTGGAGGACGCCTTCGCGTTCACCTGGTCGAGCATGGCCGAGAGGTTGTCGGTGATCGGCTGCCACTTGGCGAGCGAGGCCGGCAGCGGGCCGCCGGCACGGGCCCTGCCGACGAGGTCCTGCTCCATGGCGGTGAAGCGCTTGAAGGTCGGGGAGGCGAAGACCTCCTCGTACGGCGTGCGCAGCTCCTGGTCCAGCGAGGCCATGCCCTTGGCGTACTGGAGGCGCCGGTTGGCGGCCCACTCGGAGAAGGCGATGTACTCGGCGTCGGAGAGGCCGCCCGTGGTGATGGCCCCGCTCATCAGCGCGTTCTCGCGGGCGATGATCTCGCGGCCGTTGCCCATGGCCTGCATCGCCCCGGCCTGCACGTAGATCGAGAGGTCGGGGACCGAGACCATGCGGTCGTACACGCGGAAGAGCGCGTCCATGATGTGGTTGTAGGACTGCGTGGTCTCCAGCCGGCTCGACTGCGCGGTGTCCACGTCGGCCCGGATGCTGGGCAGGTGCTCCAGCTCGTTGAGCAGGGACGTCAGCGTGGTCTGCATCGCGTCGGTGAGCGATCCCTCGGCTTGCTCGGCGGTGCTCGCGGCGCGGAACTCCGTGAGTGACTTGTCCGTGGCGTGCCGCTGGGTGGCGAGCCGGTTCTGGTCGCCGGCCCGCACGCTGAGGGTGCCCGCGGACAGCGCGCGCTCGGCCTGGATCTGGAGCCCCAGATCGGTTGAAGTCACGCCGATGCTCTGATAGATCGTGTTCGCACTCAGGAGCGAGATGCCATCACCGATCGTGAGATTAAGAACAAATCCCCACAAAGCGCTGAGCGACAGCAGAGGGAGGAGTAGTAAGGAAAAGATCTTGAAGCGGATGGACCGCCTTCCAGAACCCATGGTCACTCCTGCATCGCTCGGAGGCTCTAGCCGCATTTAGGGGGAAATGCACCTCCGGAAGATCGCACAGAAGGCTAGCACCGATAGGCTTCCGGCGTACTGGAGGACAGATGATTACTGTGATTACGGGGGCCAGTGCGGGCATTGGTGCGGCCGCCGCCGAAGGGCTGGCCCGCGCCGGGCACGACGTCGTGCTCGTCGGTCGTTCCCGCGCCAAGCTCGACGCCGTCGCCGGCCGCGTCGCGAGCGCCTCGGGCCGCCGGCCCGACATCGCCATGGCCGACTTCACCTCGTTCGAGGACGTCACCAGGCTCGCCGCCGACCTGCTCGACCGTTACGAGCGCATCGACGTGCTCGCCAACAACGCCGGGGTCATGTCGGCGAAGCGGCAGCTGACGCGCGACGGCCACGAGATCATGATCCAGGTCAACCATCTGTCGCCATTCCTGCTGACCAACCTCCTGCTCGACCGGGTCGCCGCGTCCGGCGGCAGGGTCGTCACCACCTCCTCGGGCGCAGCGAGAACCGGCCGCCTCGACCCCGCCGACCTCGACAGGTCGGGCAGGCGCTGGAGCGCCTGGCTGCAGTACGGCGACACCAAGCAGGCGAACGCGCTGTTCACGGTCGCGCTGGCCAGGCGCGGCGTGGCCGCCACGTGCTTCCACCCCGGCATCATCCGGACGGGCTTCGCCCCCGACAGCCTCTACATGAAGCTGCTGATGGTGCTTCCCGGGGTCGCGCGGACGCCCGAGCAGGGCGCGAGCACGCTGGTCCACCTGGCGACCTCGCCCGACGGCACCAAGCACAGCGGGCGCTACTTCGCGACGAACGCCCCGGCGTCGGCGACCAGGGGCATGACCGACCCCGGCCTCGCCGCCGCGCTCTGGGACGCGAGCCTCGCCGTCACCGGCCTCTCCGACGGCAAGGTCGCTTGAGCGTCGTGACGGCAAGGTCACTTGAGCGCCGTTGACGGGTGTTCGCCGAGGAGCCATCCGTCGTTCGCCTGATTCCCAGGCGGTCTCGCTAGGGTTCGTGGGCTGTGACCACCGCCGCCACCGCCGCCCCCTCCGGCATCGCCGCTCCCTCCACTCGCGATCCGTTCCTGGACAACGCCAAGTACCTGGCGATCATCCTGGTGGTGACGGGACACCTCATCGAGGACCTCCGGGACGTGCCGGTCGCGCACGCGCTCTACTTCTTCGGCTACACGTTTCACATGCCGCTTTTCATCACCCTGAGCGGCTACTTATCACGAAATTTCACCTTCTCGGCGGGTAAGGCGAGGAAGCTGATCAGCGGACTCGCCGTGCCGTACGTGATCTTCGAGCTGGTGTACTCGCTGCCGCGCCTCATCCTGTACGGGAAGCTGGACATCAGCCTGCTCGACCCGTACTACCTCACCTGGTTCCTCATGTCGCTGTTCATGTGGCGGCTGTCGACCCCGGTGTGGCAGCAGCTTCGCTGGCCGCTCGCCGTCGCGGTCGGGCTGTCGCTGCTCTCCGGCATGAGTGAGCTCCCCGACGAGCTGTCGATGAACCGCACGCTCGGACTGCTGCCCTTCTACGTCCTCGGCCTGATGCTCCGCCCCGAGCACCTGGACTTCCTCAAGCGCCCCCCGGTACGGGTGCTCGGCGCCGTCGTCCTGGCCACCGGCCTCGTCGCCGCGCTGGCCTTCCACACCGACATCGCGACCGAGTGGATCCGGTGGCGGCACAGCAACGACAAGATCGGCGTGGGCGACGTCACAGGGACCCTGATCAGGCTCGGCATGCTGTCGGCCGGCGCGCTGCTGGTGGCCGCGTTCCTCGCCGTCACCCCCTCGCGGCGCACGTGGTACTCCGGCCTCGGCGCGGCCACGATGTACGCCTACCTCCTCCACGGCCTGGTGGTGAAGGTCATGGAGAGGTACGACGACGGGCTGGCCACTCCGTGGGGCATCGCCCTGGTCGCCGCCTTCGGCGTGGTGCTCGCCACCGTGCTGTGCACGCCGCCCGTGCGCCGCCTCACCCGCTGGGCCGTGGAGCCCGACACCTCGTGGGCCTTCACGATGATCCGCCGCCCGCGGTCCTCATCACAGTGACCGGCGGTCCTCCAGCTCCCGTACGGCCCTGTACGCGGCGCTGACGGCGGCGTCCGCGTCCGCTCCGGGCACCGAGTCGGAGTTGGCGATCGCGATGCGCCCGAAGCGCCGCCGGGCGGTGTCGGCAGGGAACGGCCCGTCCGGGTAGAACGCGTCCCACGGCCGCGCGTACTCGGGGGCGTACCCGTGACCCCAGCGGTTGACGGTGAGCGCCTCGATATCGCGGGCCGGGTCGAACCCCCAGGGGCCGAGCAGCCGGGTGAGCTGCTCCCTGACGCCGTACTCCAGCGTGCCGTACGGGGTGCCGAACAGGGCGCGGCGCCCCGCCACCGCCGCGTCCCTCGGCGCCATCCCTGGCGTGGCGGGGGTGTGGACCAGGTGGACGTTGATCGGCTCGTCCGGGCTCCTCGGGCAACGGTAGGAGCCGACGCTGACCGGCGGCGCCAGCTCGGCGGTGACCCAGTACGCCCCGGTGAAGCGGGCGCGGCGGATCCCCGCCTCCCTGAAGGCGCGCCAGTCGCGGAGCTGCGCCGTCGCGGACACGACCGGCAGCTTCACCGCCTGGCGCAGCGCCTCCTTCTGCTCCGCGGGCAGGTCGCGGACGAGGTGGGGGATCACCATGTTCCAGCAGGCCATGACCACCGCGCCCGCCCGCACGGTCCTGACCCCGTGGCCGTCGAAGTAGCCGACGGTCGCCGTCGCCGCCGTCTCGGCCGGGCCGTCGTTGCGCACGAGCACCACCGTGCTGGACAGGCGCAACCGCACGCGGTTCGCGGGACGATCCAGGCGGCCGTAGTCGAAGGACGTGGTGGTGATCTCCTCCACCGAGGCCGCCCCCGCGAACCCGGGCACCATGCGCGCGACCATCAGGCGGACCAGCGCCTGGTTGCCCTCGGGGAAGCAGTACACGTCGGCGTCCTGTGCCGCCCAGCTCCTGGTCACCCTCGGGGAGTTGTACGCCGAGGGCTTGGTGCCGTCCAGCTTCAGCCCCGCGAAGCCGGGATAGGTGAAGCGGTCGGCGCCCGCCCACGCGTCGATGGCGCCCAGCGCGTCGGAACCGTAGGCCCAGGTGGTGTTGGGCATCGTCTGGCAGAACCTGACGGCGTCGGGATGCACGCGGCAGACGTCACGGAGGAAGCCCGCGTACGTCAGCCCGGCCAGCCGTTCCTTCTTCTCCTCGTCCCGCAGGCCGGGAAACCAGTCGGGGGGATCGTCGAACAGCATGACCAGGTCCTTCCTGGCCTGGACGGTGATCGGCAGCTCCGCGACCCACTGGGCGGTCGTCCTGCCCGGGTCGAGCACCACGAGCTTGTCGGCGCCGAAGGACTCCCTGTCGCAGAAGACGCCGTCGTGCATCAGCAGCCCGGGGTAGAGGTCCGGGTCGAGGTGGCCGCCGCGCGACTTCACCCCGAGCCCGGCGAGCAGGTCCTTGCCGTCCGGGGACCAGGCCGAGGGCGCGTACAGCGAGCGCGAGCCGCCGTGCCCGATCAGCGGCCCGGTACGTCCGGCGGGGTGGAACTCGTTGCGGCGGGCGTGGCCGCCGACGTCGTCGTGGTTGTCGAGGATGAGCACCCGCGCGCGGGGGTCGCGCCGTGTCCAGGTGTAGGCGGCGGTGACGCCGCTGATGCCGGCGCCCACCACGACGAGGTCGTAGCTCTCCCCGGTGGGCTCGGGCGGGCCCGCGCGCTCCCAGAACCTGCCGTCGCGCAGGGCGTGCGCCACGCCGAGCGCGTCGGGGGTGTCGCCCTGGAGTCCGTGGGAGCGGGCGGGGAGCCGCGTCGCGTGCCCGGCCGCGGCGGCTCCGGCGTGCCGCGTGCGGGAGCCGAGCGCCGCGCACGCGGCCACCGCCGCCACCCCGTCGAAGAAGTCCCTGCGGCTGATCTCGCGGTCCATCCCGAGCACGCGTCTCCGCTGTACGTCACCGGATCCGGGGGGCGGCTCGGAGACGGACTCCCCGTGCTCGTGTGCTCGTCTTCCCGGAAAATCTCCGCCAAGCGGGAAATGAGCCATCATGCCGCGATCATCAGCCGGGCGGAGCGGGAAACGGAGCGTGTCGGGGAGCGCGGGCCAACTCTTTTGGCATTTATTGCGCCGACCGCCCGGGTGACATCCTGCTTTGAGTGCCGATTCGCTGTTGTCGATGGGAACGCGGTGATCAGGCCGGTCGTTGGCCGGTTGAAGACGAGACGCGGACGTACGAATTCGCGGTGAAGTGCTGTTCGGCACTCGCTCCGCTGATGATGTAACGCGGCGAACGGGGTAACGTTCGCGTTCACGGTCGATGTGCGGCGACGGGGTGTGTACGGGTGGTCGGCAGGCAGGGCAGGGTGACCGGCAGGATCGGGCCGGGCCTTGTGGGCGAGGTGATGGTGCCGATACGCGGGGGCGTCGAGGCCTTCTACGCCCATCCGACGGTTCCCGACGAGGAGATCCCGGTAGGGACGATCATCGTCGTCGTCGAGTATTCGCCGCCGCGCACGGTCTACGTGGCACGCGCGATCGTCTGACTCTTCCTCTCCCCCTCATTTTCGGAGGTCTCCATGACCACCACGGAGCTGGCCATCTGGGCCGGCGGTGTCATCGTCCTGCTCGTCGTCATCATTCTTCTGTTCAAGGCCGTCTGGCGCATCGCCGAGCCGAACGAGGCGCTGATCATCTCCGGCCTCGGTGCGCACACGAGGAACGAGCTCGCGGACAGCCTGGGCTTCAAGATAATCACGGGTAAGGGCGCGGCCGTGCTGCCCGGGTTCCAGACGGCGCGGCGGCTGCGGCTCGACAGCCGGGCCACCAACCTCCAGGTCAACTGCGTGACCCAGCAGGGCATCCCCGTGCAGGTGCGCGGCGTGATCATCTACAAGGTCGGCGACGACTTCGTCTCGATCGCCAACGCCGCCCGCCGCTTCCTCGACCAGCAGGACAGCATGAACGGCGCGATCCACGAGCTGTTCACCGGCCACCTGCGCTCGATCATCGGCAACCTGACCGTCGAGGACCTCATCCTCAACCGCGAGCGGCTGACCGGCGAGACCCGCAGCAGCGCCGCCGACGAGATGAGCAAGCTCGGCCTGGTGGTCGACTCCCTCCAGATCCAGGAGATCGACGACGAGACGGGCTACATCCTCAACCTCGGCAAGCCGCACGCCGCCAGGGTCGCAGCCTCGGCCCGCATCGCCGAGGCCCAGCGCGACCAGGAGGCCACCGAGGCCGAGCAGGTCGCCGCGGCCAAGAAGGCCGGAGCCGTCCGCGAGTCGCAGATCCAGCAGGCCGGATACCAGGCGGAGATCGACCAGGCCGCCGCCAAGTCGCGCCAGGCCGGCCCGCTGTCCGAGGCGACCGCGCGCCAGGAGGTCGTCGTTCAGGAGACCCGCGCCGCCGAGCTGGAGGCCCAGCTCGCCGAGCAGCGGCTGCAGTCCCAGGTGCGCAAGCCGGCCGACGCCAGGGCGTACGAGACGGTGACGCTGTCGCAGGCCGAGCGCGACGCCCGCATCGCCCAGGCGGAGGCCGAGGCCAAGGAGACCGAGCTGCGCGCCGCCGCGCAGGCGTCGCAGGTGAAGCAGGCCGCCGCGGCCGAGGCCGAGTCCGTGCGGCTCCGCGCCGAGGCGGCCGGCGCCGCCTCTCGCGCCACCGGTGAGGGCGAGGCGGCGGCGGCGCAGGCGCGCGGCCTCGCGGAGGCCGAGGCGGCCAAGGCGCGCGGTCTGGCCGACGCGGAGGCGGCGAGGGCCAAGGGTCTGGCCGAGGCCGATTCCATCAGGGCCCGCTCGCAGGCGCTGGCCGAGAACCAGGAGGCGGTCATCGCCCAGCAGCTCGCCGAGAACTGGCCGGCGATCGTCGAGGCGGGTTCGAAGGCGTTCGGCAACATCGACCACATGGTCGTCCTGAACGGCGCCCAGGGCGTGGAAGAGCTGCTCGCCAAGGCGCTCACGCTCGGCGGCACCGGGCTCGGCCTCGCTCGCTCCCTCCTGTCCGGCGCCACGCCGCCCAGCCTGAACGGCACCGAGCCGGTGGCGGACAAGTCCCTCGACGCGAGCTGAGGCATCGAAAGTGGTCCAGCGTTCCGGCGGCGAAGTGGATCTGATCGCCGGTCCAGTGGTTGCCTAGCATGGGGCTCATGACGACGAACGCCAATGCCAGGGCGGCCGCGCTGCGTGCGCTGCACGTGCCGGGAAGCCCGCTCGTGCTGCCGAACATCTGGGACGCCGCCTCGGCGCGCGCGGTGGTGGCGGCCGGGTTCCCGGTCGTCGCCACCGGCAGCGCGGCGGTCGCCCCGGTCCTCGGGTACGAGGACGGCGAGACGACCCCGCCCGGCGTGATGTTCGAGGCGGTGGCGCGCATCGCGCGCGCGGTGCCGGTGCCGGTCACCGCCGACCTGGAGCGGGGGTACGGGCTCGCGCCCGCCGAGCTGGTCGAACGGCTGGCGGACACCGGTGCGGTGGGGCTCAACCTGGAGGACTCCGACCCCGCCACCGGCACGATGGTCGACGCGGGGAAGCAGGCGGACTTCCTGGCCGCGGTGCGGGCCGCCGCGGCGGACGCGGGCGTCGACCTGGTACTCAACGCGCGGGTCGACACCTTCGCCCACGGCGAGGGCACGCAGGCCCAGCGGCTCGCAGAGGCGGTCGAGCGCGGGCGCGGCTACCTCCGGGCGGGGGCCGACTGCGTGTACCCCATCCTCGCCTCGGATCCCGACGTCATCCGGGTGCTCGCGGACGAGATCGGCGGGCCGGTCAACGTGCTGTTCCGGCCCGGCGTCCCGTCCCTCGCCGAGCTCGCCGAGCTCGGCGCGCTGGGCGTCGCGCGGGTGAGCTTCGGGCACGGCCTGCACGCCGCCGTCCAGGCGCACCTGGCCACGATGCTCACCGCGATCGGCTCCGGCGCCAGCCCGTACGACGCGTAGAGCCGTTTCTCCCCCTCGTCCCGGAGGTTGGAGTTCTTCCCCGCAGGGGAGGTACGGGCAGAAAGCGTGGTGTGCCCCCCGAAGGCAACGGTGTTGATTCGCCGAGTTGATGCGGGCGGGGGCGAAATGGGGATCAGTGGTTTCCTGGGTCGGTGGCCGGTGCTTCGGCAGCTCACCGGCCCCGACCCGTGCGGACTGGGCGCGGCGGTCAGGTCACCCAGGACCGACGCGCTGAGGTCCCGCGTGGCCACCGCCGACCGGGTGGTGAAGTCCGTCTGCCCGTACTGCGCCGTGGGCTGCGGGCAGGACGTCTACGTGCGCGACGAGAAGGTCGTCCAGATCGAGGGCGACCCGGATTCCCCGATCAGCCGGGGCAGGCTCTGCCCCAAGGGCTCGGCGACGCTCCAGCTCACCACCGGCCCCGGCCGCGAGCACGGGGTGCTGTACCGCAGGCCGTACGCCAGCGAGTGGGAGCGGCTCGACCTCGACACCGCCATGGGGATGGTCGCCGACCGGGTGGTGCGCACCCGGCGGGAGACCTGGCAGGAGGAGTGCGACGGCAGGCGGGTGGCCAGGACCATGGGCATCGCCAGCCTCGGCGGCGCCACCCTGGACAACGAGGAGAACTACCTCATCAAGAAGCTGATGACCGGGCTCGGCGTCGTGCAGGTGGAGAACCAGGCCCGGGTTTGCCACAGCTCGACGGTTACCGGTCTCGGCACCTCCTTCGGCCGGGGCGGCTCGACCACGTTCATGCAGGACCTGCAGCACTCCGACTGCATCATCATCGAGGGCTCCAACTTCGCGGAGGCGCACCCGGTCGGCTTCCAGTGGGTGATGGAGGCCAAGCTGCGCGGCGCCACGATCATCCACGTGGACCCGCGCTTCAGCCGTACGAGCGCCCTGGCCGACCTGTACGTGCCGATTCGCGCGGGCACCGACATCGCGTTCCTCGGGGCGATCGTCAACCACGTGCTGACGGAGGGAAAGGACTTCCGCGAGTACGTCCTCAACTACACCAACGCCGCGACCATCGTGTCCGACGACTTCCTGGACAGTGAGGACCTCGACGGCATCTTCTCGGGATGGAACCCCGAGACGCGCACGTACGACGTCACGAGCTGGCAGTACAAGGGGCCGCCGGTGCAGGCGGTCTCGGGCCGGCGGCTGCGCCTGGACGCCTGCCACCTGCCCGGCAGGAGCGAGGCGCACGGCTCGGGCGGCGCCCCGGTGACCCCGCACCCCGAGTGGGACGAGACGCTCACCAACCCCCGCTGCGTCTACCAGATACTCAAGCGGCACTTCGCGCGCTACACCCCCGAGGTCGTCGAGGAGACCTGCGGGATCCCGCGCGAGACCTTCATGAAGGTCTGCGACGCGCTGACCGCCAACTCCGGGCGCGACCGCACCAGCGCCTTCGCGTACGCGGTGGGGTGGACGCAGCACACCGTCGGCACGCAGTACATCCGGACGGCGAGCATCCTGCAGCTGCTGCTGGGCAACATCGGGCGGCCGGGCGGCGGCATCATGGCGCTGCGCGGGCACGCCAGCATCCAGGGCTCCAGCGACATTCCCACGCTCTACAACCTGCTGCCCGGCTACATCCCGATGCCGTACGCGCACACCGACGAGAACCTCGACGAATTCGTGGACGTCATCAGCACCCAGAAGGGCTTCTGGGCCGAGGTCAGGTCGTACATGATCAGCCTGCTCAAGGCGTACTACGGGGACGCGGCCACCGCTGAGAACGACTTCTGCTTCGGGCACCTGCCCCGGCTGACCGGCTCGCACAGCACCTACGACACGGTCATGGCGCAGCTCGAAGGCGTGTGCAAGGGCTACTTCCTGTTCGGCGAGAACCCCGCCGTCGGATCGGCGAACACCCGGCTGCAGCGGCTCGGCATGGCGAACCTGGAATGGTTGGTGGTGCGCGACTTCACGCTCATCGAGTCGGCGACCTGGTGGAAGGACGGCCTGGAGATCCAGAGCGGCGAGCTGCGCACCGACCAGATCGGCACCGAGGTCTTCTTCTTCCCCGCGGCCTCGCACACCGAGAAGAGCGGCACGTTCACCAACACCAACCGGCTGCTCCAGTGGCACAACGAGGCCGTCGTGCCGAGCGGCGACTGCCGCAGTGACCTGTGGTTCGTCTACCACCTCGGGCGGATGGTCAGGGAGCGGCTGGCGGACTCCGCCGCGCCCAGCGACCGCGCGATCCTCGACCTGACCTGGGACTACCCGGTGGAGGGCGAGATCGCCGAGCCGAGCGCCGAGGCGGTGCTCCAGGAGGTCAACGGGTACGGCCCGGACGGGCGCCTGCTGTCGTCCTACACCGAGCTGCGCGGCGACGGGTCGACCTCCTGCGGCTGCTGGATCTACTGCGGGGTGTTCGCGGACGGGGTGAACCAGGCGGCCCGCCGCAAGCCGCACACCGAGCAGAGCTGGGTGTCGCACGAGTGGGGCTGGGCCTGGCCGCTCAACCGGCGCACCCTGTACAACCGCGCCTCGGCCGACCCCGAGGGCAACCCGTGGAGCGCGCGCAAGGCGTACGTCTGGTGGGACGCGGAGCAGGGCCGGTGGACCGGGCACGACATCCCGGACTTCATCGCCGACCGCCCGCCCGGCTACCGGCCGCCGCACGACGCCGTGGGCACCGACGCGCTGTCGGGAATCGACCCGTTCATCATGCAGGGCGACGGCAAGGGCTGGCTGTACGCGCCGGCCGGGCTCATGGACGGGCCGCTGCCGACGCACTACGAGCCGCAGGACACCCCCTGCGACAACCCGCTCTACCGCACGCACCGGAGCAATCCCGCGCGGCTGACGTACGACCGTCCTGGCAACCGCTACCACCCGCCGGGCAGCGAGGTCTATCCGTACGTCGTCACCACCTACCGGCTCACCGAGCACTTCACGGCGGGCGGCATGAGCCGCTGGCTGCCCTACCTCGCCGAGCTCCAGCCGGAGATGTTCTGCGAGATCTCGCCGGCGCTCGCCGAGGAGCGCACGCTGGAGCACGGCGGCTGGGCCACCATCATCACGGCCCGGGGCGCGATCGAGGCGAAGGTCATGGTGACCGACAGGATCCCCTCGCTGCGCATGAACGGCCGCGTCGTCCACCAGATCGGCCTGCCGTACCACTACGGGCCGAACGGCTGCGCCACCGGCGACCCGGCGAACGAGCTGGCGCCCATCGTGCTCGACCCGAACGCCGACATCCAGGAGGACAAGGCGTTCACCGCGGACATCCAGCCAGGACGGCGCCCACGCGGCGCCGGCCTGCCGCGGCTGGTGGAGACGTACCGCCGCCGGGCCGGCATCACCGAGCCCGCCCACCAGGAGGTCTGAGGAGATGACCGTGCGATCGATCCCGGTGGCCACGAGGCTGCCCCAGGTCCAGGAGGAGACCGGCTACGCGGAGCATCCGCCCCGCATGGGGTTCTTCACCGACACCTCCGTGTGCATCGGGTGCAAGGCGTGCGAGGTGGCCTGCAAGGAGTGGAACCAGCTCCCGGCGGACCCGCCGTTCGAGTTCACCGGCCTGTCCTTCGACAACACCGAGCAGCTTTCGGGGTCCACCTATCGGCACGTCGCCTTCATCGAGCAGCGCAAGCCCATCAAGAAGCCCGCCGGCGCCGGCGACCAGGGCGCCGGCGACCTGCGCTGGCTGATGGCCTCCGACGTGTGCAAGCACTGCACCGACGCCGCCTGCCTCGACGTCTGCCCGACCGGCTCGCTCTTCCGCACGGAGTTCGGCACCGTGGTCGTGCAGCAGGACATCTGCAACGGCTGCGGCTACTGCGTGTCCGCCTGCCCGTACGGCGTGATCGACAAGCGCGAGGGCGACGGCCGGGTGTTCAAGTGCACCATGTGCTACGACCGGCTGGTCGACGACCTCACCCCCGCCTGCGCCAAGGCCTGCCCCACCGAGTCCATCCAGTACGGGCCGCTGGACGAACTGCTGCAGCGCGCCGCCACCCGTGTCCAGGAGCTGCGCCAGGACGGCGTCGCCGACGCCCGCCTCTACGGTCACGACCCCGAGGACGGGGTCCGGGGCAACGGCGCCTTCTTCCTGCTGCTCGACGAGCCCGAGGTGTACGGCCTGCCCCCGGCCCCGAAGGACACGACGCGCGACCTCGACTCGATGTGGCGGCACGCGGCCGTCGCCGCGCTGACCCTGGCCTGCGGTGTCGCCACCGCCTTCGCCGTTGGACCCCGATGAGCCGCGCCCGGACGCGGCAAGGAGAGTGAAATGACCACGCGAGGCCGTGTTGATGGCCAGGCGACGCGGATGGCGGACGAGTTCGTCTCGTACTACAACCGCCCGATCCTGAAGGCGCCGACCTGGCGCGAGGCGAACATCGGCGGCTACCTCTACCTGGGAGGCCTGGCCGGGGCCTCGTCGGTGTTCGCCGCCGGAGGCCAGCTCACCGGGCGTCCGGGGCTCGCGCGGGCCGGCAAGGTCGCCGCGCTCGCCGGGATCACGCTGTCGATGGTTCTGCTCGTCGAGGATCTCGGACGGCCCGCGCGCTTCCTGCACATGCTCCGCACCTTCAAGCCCACCTCGCCGATGAACGTCGGCTCGTGGCTGCTGGCCGCGTACGCGCCGCTGGTCGGGATCAGCATGCTCCCCGACGTCACCGGGCGGTTCCCGCTCGCCGGTCGCGCGGCGTGCTACGGGGCCGCGGTGATCGGCCCGGCGATCACGACGTACACGGCCGTGCTGGTGAGCGACACCGCCGTGCCCGCCTGGCACGAGGGCTACCGGGAGATGCCGTTCCTGTTCGCCGGCTCGGCCACGGCCACGGCGGCGGGCGCCGCCATGATCGCGGCGCCGTCCTCGGAGAACGCCCCCGCGCGCCGCGCCGCCGTCTTCGGCACCGCGCTGGAGTTGGCCGCTGGGCGGCTGATGCGCCGCCGCATCGGCATGATCGCCGAGTCCTACGAGCGTGGACGCGCGGGCACCCTGCTGCGCGCGGGAGAGGCGCTGGCCGTGGCGGGGGCGACCGGGGCGGTGCTGGCCGGGCGGAGGCGCTCCGTCGCCGTGCTCTCGGGGATGGCTCTCATGGCCGCGTCGGCCTGCGTACGTCTCGGCGTGTTCTCCGCGGGGGTCGCCTCGGCCAAGGACCCCCGCTACACCGTCGTCCCCCAGCGCGCCCGCGCCGCTGCGGTGACGGCCGGGCGCTCGTGAGCGGTCGGCGGACGCGAAGGCCCTGGGCCGTCCGTGTCGGGCGGCCCAGGGCGGGGTGGAGGCTACTTGGTGGCGGGCCAGTCGACCCTGTCGACGGTGTCGTTGGTGGCCGCCGGCTCCTCGAGGGAGCGCCCCTTCCTCAGCGAGCGGCTGAGCGCGGGCGGGTCGATGTTGATGAGCTTCGCCTTGTAGTCGGTGTTGTTGACCCAGGAGGAGATGTTGTTGGCCGCGCTGGGTCGCCCGGCCACGCCGCCGGCCATGGGCAGCTTGCTGAGGTCCACCTGGTGGCCCGCTCCGATGCCGTAGGCCGGACCCTTGTGGCCGTAGTCGCGGTAGAGGCACAGTGTCTTCGCCGGGCACTGCTCGCCGTCGGTCAGCTTGACCACGCCCGGAGGCAGCGGCGTTTCCGTGACGGGAGCCAGCGGTGTGTCGGTGACGGGAGTTTCGTCAACCGGTGCGGCCATGGCCGACGCGGCCGGGAGCGAGAACGCGGTAACGGCCGCGAAGGCAGCCGTTCCCAAACTGATCACGACACGATTGGTCACGATTTCTCCCCTGCTATCGAATGACGTCGGTCCGACCGGGCCGCTGCGTCTGAAGGGATGTCCCTCCGGGCCGGGCCGGCCGTTCCTCATGCGTCAGCCATTAGACACGGGGAGTATGTGATTGCCCACGAGCGGTGAGCGCGAGCCGCGGATGTTTGCCGCCGCCATCCCCTCAGTTGGCGTGCGCGTGAAGGAGGCGGATGCCCGTTCCGGGCAGATCCCCGCAACTCCGTCAGCGGCGCCAGGCTGGACGGGGCGACCGCCGCCTCAGGGCGGATCCCGCGATGCTTCGGCGCCTGTGTGCGGTAATGCGGCGTGGCGGGTGTTAGTTAATTGTGATTCGATGGCGCTTTTGAAAGATTTTATTTCCTGATATAATGCCAAAATCTGTATGTAGTGTCCTTTGTGTGAATAATGGAGAACCAAGCCAGACCGCGCTCATGGCCGCCGCCGCGCGGGCCGCGCATCTGATCGTCGACGACGAGCCGAGGATCTTCGCCGACACTCTGGCGTACGAGCTGCTGGGAGATCGGGCCGATGAGCTCGTCGGCTACCACCGCGCTCATGGCACGCATGTCATCCTCGCGGGCGCTCGCGCGGCCGCCGTCACCCGGAGCCGCTACACCGAGGACCGCCTGGCCGAGGCGGTCGGCGGGGGCATCCGCCAGTACGTCATCCTCGGCGCGGGCCTCGACTCGTACGCCTACCGGGCGGCCGGCGGCTCGTACGTAGATCATCCGGAGCCGGACGGCCGGGTCCGGGTTCAGGTGTTCGAGGTCGACCATCCGGCCACGCAGCGGTGGAAGATCCGGCTGCTGGAGGACGCGGGGGTCGCGGTACCGGGAACCGTTACCTTCGTCCCCCTCGACTTCGAGACCGAGTCGCTGCTGGACCGTCTCGTCGGCCACGAGTTCGATCCGTCCCGGCCCGCGTTCGTGAGCTGGCTCGGCGTCACGATGTACCTCACCCGTGAGGCCATCGGGCAGACCCTGACCGTGATCGGCGGCTTCGCGCCCGGCACCGAGGTCGTCGCCGACAGCATGCTTCCGGAGGACCTGCGGGACGAGGCGGGTCAGGCGTACGTCGAGGCCGTGATGCCGGTCTCGGCCGGGGGCGGCGAACCCTGGCTGACCTTCCTCGGCCCAGAGGGCATGGCGTCCCTCCTGAAGGCGCACGGCTTCGACGTCGTCGAGCACGCCCGCCAGCGCGACGCCGTCGACGCCTCCTTGTGGGACAGATCCGACGCACTCCGGCCCTATGACCTGTCCCTGCTCACCCACGCGAGGGTGCCGGGGCGCATCCCATCCGGCGGCGCCGTCAGGCGTCCTCGATGAGGATTCCCATGGCGCTCGCCAGGCTGTACACCAGGCCTTGCGCGTCCCGGCTCTTGATGGTCACGCCCCTGAGGCTGGTGACGCCGCCGATCCCCGTCAGCACACAGTCGGCGAAGCGCGCGCCCTCCATCTGGGCGTTGGAGAACTGCGCTCCCGCCAGATCGCAGCGCTCGAACCGGACTCCCCGCAGATCCGCGTTCTGGAAGTTGGCCTCCAGCATGTTGCAGTCACGGAAGACGGTGTTCTTGAAGGTCGAGAACCTGAGCCCCGCCAGGTCGATGCGGCAGTTGTCGAACAGCACGTCCCGGAACCCGCACTCGGACCACGCCAGGCCGGTCAGCCGGCTCGCGGACACCCTGGTGCGGAGCATCGACGACGACCTGGCGGACATGTTCGACAGATCGCACCGCGCCAGCTCCACATCGGAGAAACCGCCCCGGCGCAGCACCGTGCCCGACAAGCGCGTGTCGAGGAAC
The DNA here is from genome assembly GCF_049674955.1 of Sphaerisporangium viridialbum. Taxonomy (GTDB): domain Bacteria; phylum Actinomycetota; class Actinomycetes; order Streptosporangiales; family Streptosporangiaceae; genus Sphaerisporangium; species Sphaerisporangium viridialbum. The sequence continues at coordinate 316,443 of NZ_CP187232.1, forward strand.
CGGCAGCCCTCGAACTCCGCCGTGTCGGCGTCGCGGAACGACAGGTCTACGTCCTCGTACTCCAGCGACCGGTACGTACCGTCGTCCACGAGGTCGTGCTCGGGCAGCCGCGCGCCGCTCAGAAGGCCCTTCAGTTTGGGCGCCACCGGTTCCTTCGGGGCCTGCCGCTGAGCGCTGGGGGTTCGCGAAGACATGGGCGGCAGCCTACGACCTCTTCCAGAAGCGCCGCGAAGGACGTCTAGGTGTCAGGTGCTCAATAGCGGGTCGGTGATGCCGCCGGGGCAGGCGAGGCGGGGGATGTCCCACTTCGCCAGACGTGCTCCGGCTCGGTAGGCGCTCTCGTAGAACGCGAGTACGGTGGCGCGCGGGTCGGCCTCGGTCCGGGCGTCGGCGTAGGGCAGGACGGCGAGATGGCTGCCGCGTTGCGCGATCCACCGTGCGGCCTCGGGCAGCAGGGGCTCGTTCTCCAGCCTCTCCGGCTCGGGAGCGGTGTAGGAGTAGAAGGCCGCCTCGGGGAAGGAGTCGTCGCCGAACCAGAAGCCGGAGCTGATCACCTCCCGGGAGTACGCCTCGCGGGTCACCGGGTCCGCATCGGGCGGCTGGTCGACGACACGGTCCCCGAATCTGGTGCAGGCGATGTCGAAGGTGTGCCAGAAGTGGTGTACCGGGCTGATCTTGCCTGAGTAGTCGGCGGCGAATTCCTCCAGCACCAGATTCACCTGGCTGAGGACCTGCCAGTAACGGGTGACCATGACCGGGTCATAGGCCGCGTGTTCGGTGTCGTCTTCGAACGGCCGGCCCGAGTCCGGAAGGTCGAACGGGTGCGGTATGTCGATGTGGACCCGCACATCCAGATCGGTCAGTGCCCGCATGGTGTCACGGTAGAAGGACGCCACCGATTGGCCGTACAGCGGGAACGACATCGCTCTGCCGTCCACCGTCGTGATGTGGAGCCGATGCCCGACGAAGTCGAAGTCGATCGTGAAGATGGGGTTGCCGTCGACCTGCCCCATGGGACGTGTGGTCAGACCTCGCCCGGTGAGGTGGAACGGGGCGTTCCACCAGTGGTTGCGCCGGACTCCGGCGGCCAACCGGATCTTTCCGATTACCTGGGCGAACCGGTGCAGCGTGGACTTGGTGTCGCGCCACTCGGCCAGCGGTATCGCTGGAAACAACTCCATGCCACCAATGTTCCCACGTAGATCACATTCAAGAGGGCGAACGCGAGCCTGAGCCGGCAAAGGGTCCGGCATCGGCACCGGAGAGGGGCGGCGGTTGGCGAGGCTCAGCTGGGCTGAGGAGGGGCCTCCGCGCGATGGACGGTGCTGCGGGCCGACGTCCGTACGGATCGCAGCACCGCTGATACGCACACTATGCCCAGGACGCCGCCGAAGGCGATGACTTGGTGTACCGGGAAGAACTCGGCGGCCGTGCCCGCCAGGGTCATGCCGAGGCCCTGGGCCGTCATCAACCCGGCCGTCATCAGCGTCATGGCCCGGCCGCGCAACTCCTCCGGCACGGCGGCGATGAACCACTGGTCCAGGCCGAGGCTGTACGAGATGCCGCATCCGGTGAGGATCTGGCAGACCAGTGCCCAGCCCAGCGAGGGCTCGAACGCGTACCCGAGGGCGGGCAGCATCGCGAGGACGGCGACCGGCATCGTCAGGCGTGCCCTGCCGCGCGGGCCGAGCAGCGAGCCCACCAGGGTCTCGCTCGTGATCGCGCCGATCGGCATGCCGCACATGAGCAGCCCGAGTCCCGCCGGGCTCAGCCTGAGCGAGTCCGCGTACGAGGTGAGAAGGGCCTCCGACACCACCACGAACATCGGCGGCACCCACGACAGCAGGAGCAGCGCGCGGATCCGCCGGTCGGCGAGCAGCAGTCGCATCCCGGAGAGCGAGGCGCCCAGGACCGTCCCGCCGCCCGTCGCAGCCCGCGCCGGCCGGCGGCGGGTGCCGAAACGGAGCAGCACCGCCGAGCCGAGGAACGTCGCCACCGTCAGCGCGAGCACGGTACGCGGCGACGCGACGGCCAGCAGCAGCCCTCCCATGGCGAAGCCAGCCAGTTGCGCGCTCTGCGCGACGATCCGTATCACCGAGCGGCCGAGGACGAACAGGTCACCCCCTCCGAGGATGTCGCCGAGGGTCGAGGCACGCGTGCCGGTGAAGACCGGCGCGACGGCGGCTATCACGCAGCGCAGCACGAGCAGCAGGGCGACGGGCATGCCCGGCAGTAGCATCCCGGCCGCGCACGCGGCGGACACCAGGTCGCAGACGACCAGGACCCGGCGCGCGGGGAAGCGGTCGGCGAGGGACGAAAGGAGAGTGCCGCCGAGGACGTACGGCAGCAGACCGAACGCGAAGGTCAGCGCGCTCAGCAGCGGCGAGCCGGTGAGCCTGTAGACCAGGACGGCCAGGGCGATCTCGCAGACGATGCTCCCCAGCGTGGACATCGCATGCGCGACGAAAACCGCACGGAACTCCGGCGCCACGAACACGGCCCCATAACCGGCGCTCCGCTCCTCGGTGGGTGAAGGGTTCTCGGGGGTGGGAGGGGAGGACATGGCGGCAGCTTGCCCAGGGCACCCGGGCGGCTTCTAGACTTTCGGTCGCAGCCGAATCTTCGGGGGGACCATGCCGCTGCGACTGCGGTTCGGCACCGACGATCTGCTGCGCTGCCGGTTCGCGGTCTCGCCGCTGTGCGAGACCCATGAGGCCGTACGGACCCTGAGACGCCGGGGGCGGCACGGCTACCACCGGCCGTGGCTGCGGAGGATGCGGGAGGCGGTCGCCGGCCTCGACCTTTCGACCCTGTGGCTGTTCATGCCGCGCGGCGGTTACACGCCCGACTTCCTGGGCCCGCCGCCGGGCACCCCGTTCACCTCGCCCGCCTCGTTCGAGGACGAGCTGGCGCTCCTGCGGGCCACCGATCCCGCCGTGGCGCACGAGGAGATGGCCCGCTCGCTGGCCTGCACCCCCGGAGCCGCCGCGTCGCCGCTGGGCAGGGAGATGCTCGATGACCCCGAGCGTGCCGTGCAGAGGCTCGCCGATCTGACGGAACGTGCCTGGCACGCGCTGATCGCCGCGGACTGGCCGCGCCTGCGTTCCCTGCTGGAGGCCGACATCGCCTACCGGTCGCGGCAGTTGGCGGACGGCGGGCTGGAGGGCCTGTTCGCCGACCTGCACCCCGGCCTGCGCTGGTCCGGCGGCACTCTCGCGATCAGTAGCCCGCCCGCGCACCTGGGCGTGTGGGACCTCGGCGGACGGGGTGTGCTGCTGATGCCGAGCATCTTCGTGTGGCCCGACGTAGTGAGCGGTTTCGCCCCGCGCTGGCAGCCCACGGTGATCTATCCGGCGCGCGGCATGGGCGCCCTGTGGCAGCGTCCCGTTCCCGAGGCGCCGGGCGCGCTCGTACGGCTGCTGGGCGCGAACCGGGCCGCGATCCTGAGCGGCCTCGACGAGCCCGCGTCCACCACGGCTCTCGCACACCGGCACGGCCTCGCGCCGTCGTCGGTGTCAGAACACCTGACCGTCCTGCGCCACGCCGGGCTGCTGGCGTCCCGCCGCCGTGGCCACCAGGTGCTGTACGAGCGCACGCCCCTCGGCATGGCACTCGCAACAGGCGAAGCCTGACCGTCAGCCCAGCCCGCCGGCCTTCACACCCTGCAAGAAGGCCCGCCACTCAACCGCCCCGAACATAAGGACCGGCCCACCCGGATCCTTACTGTCCCGCACGGCCCGTCCCCCGCCGCCGAGGTTCGCCACCTCCACGCAATCGTCGTTGTTGGCGCCGCTGCGGGAGCTCTTGTACCAGGTCAGCCCACTGAAGTCTTGATCCATGGCTCTACCCCATTGAGTTGATGCGCGAGTGTCTTCCGTTCGGCGCCACGCCTGATGATCAGCGGAGCTCGTCGGCCTTAACACCCCGGATGAACGCTCGCCACTCGGCGTGAGTGGAGGTCAGGATCGGTCCGTTGGGGTTCTTGCTGTCACGCATGGCTCGGCGGCCACCCGGTAGGCCCGTTACCTCGACGCAGTTGCCAGTCTGGCCGCTGTAGGTGCTTCTACGCCAGCTTGGGCGGGAGAGGTCGGGGCGGTCCATCCCGCGGCTCCTTGTTCGCTCTGTGCTCTAGGCGCGGCCGTCGGCTGCCCGTTTCACCAGAGCTATGGAGTCGTCCGGCGACAGGGCTGTAGCACGCAGCCGTTCAAATGCAATGGTATAGGCGGAAACGTCAGACCGCTCTTCCAGGTACAGATCGCCTGTCAACGTCTCGACATACACCACGCGAGGTTCGGCCGGTTCCGGCAATCCCAGGATGACGAACGAGCCTGATGTGCCCGCGTGAGCCCCGGCACCGAATGGAACGACTTGCAGGGTCGTTTTGCCCTCTTCTGCCGCACTAACCAGATGATGCAGCTGCGCACGCATGATCTCCGGGCCGCCGACTACGCGGCGGACGGCTGCTTCGTCGACCACAACCCATAGCCGAGGCCGATTCTGTCGAGCAAGGATGTGCTGGCGTGTAAGACGTACTTCCACCAGCCGCTCTATTTCGTCGAGGCCAAGTTCTTGTGCTCCACCCTTGGTTACGGCTCGGGCATAGTCGGGTGTCTGGAGCAGTCCGGGGATGGTAACTGGTTCGAAGTTGTGGAGCGAGGTGGCCCCGGCTTCCAGGCCGATGTAGACCTCATATGGGTTGGGCAGCACGTCACGGAAAGAGTGCCACCAGCCCGGCTGACGGGCTTCCCGGGCGAGTTGGATGAGGCCGTCCCGCTCGGCGCCGGTGACGCCGTAGAGGTCGAGAAGCTCTCGTACGCTGCGAGGCTGAGGGCGGGATCGGCCCGTTTCGATGCGAAAGATCGTCGACGGCGACCATTCGAGACGCCGGGCGGTTTCCTCGCGCGTCAATCCAGCGGCCTCGCGGTGCTTGATCAGCTCCACGACCAAGCGCCGCGCCCGCAAGGTCGGGCTTGGACTTTGGACTCCGTTGCCGTAATCGGGCATGCCCCGCTCCTCTGTTCGCACTCTTCCGTACGCACTATTGCATCTGACTTAGAGTTAGTGCATGATTACACGAGGTTGTCATGGCTGGATAGTCCATGGAGGCTGAATGTGAGGTCAGGTCGTGGCTCGTGCGAAAAGTGCTCCGTCGAGGGGACCCTTAGAAGGTAAAGACATGCACGTGTCCTGGCTCAACACATATCGCTGCATAAGCGAAATCTTCTTCATAAAACCTAGCAAAAGGTCGGAGTCCGTCAGGCGCTACGAACACCGGACGGACTCCTTGAAACGGACACTGGAGGTCCGATCCCGTGGTCAACTTTACAAGGGTTATTCGTGTCATCCGGATGCGTTACAGGGCCGAGAGGCCGCCTGCGCCTATGGGGTGCCGGTGGTGTGGTGATTCGCCGTACGCCCACGATGACCGTTGCCTTCCCCACCGGGGGCGGCACGCCTATGAGGCACCGACCGATCGCCAGTTCCGGGCGCGGCTGGCCGAGTGGTGGCGCCTGGGACTCTCGCGCCGCGCTCCCGCGTCGGCTCCCGTACGTCCGCTGAGTGCGATGTCGCAGGTCTCGGTCCCGGATGCCAGGCAGCGCGCTCAGTTCATCGCGTCGCCGGCTGCCGGATCCGCTCCGCCGTACGGGCAGGGCCATCCCCCAGACGTCCGTTGCTTGCCGGGCAGGCGCGAGCCGTACCTGTACGAGCCCTCCACCGCGAGGGCGGCATGACCGGACGGCATCGCAAGGGAGCGGTTACCGCTGCGGTGGTTCCCCGGGAACGGGACGTCGTCCAGCGAGCCGCCGCCACACACCTTGACCAGATCGAGCAGAACTCATCCCCCCGTCTTCGACAAGGAGTTTCAGTGATCGACACTCCGGATGGTCCTCGTACCGTGTGCTGGGACCTGCCCTGTGAACCGGCGGTCGTCGGCAAGGCCCGGAGCATGGTGCGAGACACGTGTCGCGGTTGGGGTGTGCCTCGGGAACTCACCGACGACCTGGTCCTGGTGGTGAGCGAGTTGCTCGGGAACGCGGTCGTGTACGGCGAGCCGCCGGTGAGGCTCTCGCTCTGGGCGACGGCGGAAGGCATCTGCGTGCGGGTCACCGACCACGGCCCCGAAGATCCTCGGCGTCTCCGCCTCAGTCTGGATGCCGTCCACGGCCGGGGCCTCACAATCGTCGAGACGCTCGCGGACCGGTGGGGCGTCGTTCACACGTCAGACGGGACCGGCAAGACAGTGTGGGCGGCCTGGCAATGGCCCTCACGGCGACCGGGCGCGACGCTCGTCACGGGCCTTGAAGCCGTGGACCCGTCAGCGGGGGTCGACGCCGGAGGTGGTCATGACCTCCATGATGTGCCCGTCGGGGTCGTCGAAGTAGACCGCACGTCCACCACGCGAGGTGTTGATCTCCCCGAAGTGCTTGGGCTCGTGGGGCTCGGCGTAGTAGTCGAGGCCCGCCCGCTCGATCCGGTCGAAGATCTGGTCGAACTCGGCTTCGTCGACCTCGAACGCGTAATGGTGCGGGGCGATGTCGGTGACGCCCCTGGTGGCGAAGTCGGCGTCCGCGAAGTCCAGGGTCAGCGACTCCCCGATGCGCACCGGTATGAACGGGCCCATCGGCTCGCCGACAGGTAGGCCGAGGATCCCGGCGAGGAATCCGGCCGAGGCGCGCTTGTCCCGCGCGGGGACGATCGTGTGGTTGAGAGAGATCGCCATGGTTTCTCATCCCCTTACCGGGGCGATCGATGCCCTTCCCTTCACCCACACCCGTTCCCGGCTGGACGGCGGTTATGCCGTTCCCGGCCGCCGCCATGGGGGAACCGTCAGTCGAAGCTGAGCTGCTCGGTGCGGCGGGGCATGAGCAGCAGCGCGCCCACGCTGAGCACGGCGACCACGACGAGCGCGAGGAAGACGTTGTGGCTCGCGTCGTACAGCGCCTTGCGTACGAAGACGGCCGTGGCCGACTGTGCGGCGGACCCCTGGGCGCCGAGTACGAGGCTCGTGGCGTCGACGCTGTTGGGCAGCTTGCCGGCCAGTGACGCCGGCGGGTGGGCGAAGCGGTCGGCGAGCGTGGCGTTGGAGATCGCCCCGAGGACCGCCGCCCCCACCGCGCTACCGATGGAACGGCAGAACATGTTGGTCGCCGTGACGACGCCCCGGCGCTCCCATCCGACGACCGACTGGATGGCGACCATCGTGGGGCTGGACGCCAGTCCGAGACCGGCGCCGACGACGAAGCACGCTCCCGCGACCATCCACACCTTCGCGTTCTGGCCCAGCAGGGCGCACAGGACGGCGCCCGCCACGACCAGGACGCTGCCGATGAGCGCCGTGTCGCGGAACCCGATGCGCATGTAGAGGCGTCCCGACAGGGTCGCGGCCAGGGGCCAGCCGACGGTGAGCGCGGCCAGGGCGAACCCGGCCACCAGAGCTCCGGTGCCGAGGACGCCCTCCGCGAAGGTCGGGACGTACGAGCTGAGGCCGATCATGAGCGCGCCGACGCCCAGCCCGACGAGGTTGCCTCCCGTGAGCGTGCGGTGGCGGAACACCCAGAGCGGCAGGATGGGTTCGGCCGCCCTGCGCTCCACGATGACGAACGCGGCCACCAGGACGGCGCCCACCGCGAAGATGACCAGGCTCGGCACCGAGGCCCAGCCCCAGGCCACCCCGCCTTCGAGCAGGCCGAGGATGAGCAGGGACGAGCCGGCGGTGAGCAGCGTGGCCCCGGCGTAGTCGATCTGGTGGGAGCTGTGCATCACCCGCTCCTTGAACCGGCGGGCGAGCATCCAGGCCGCGATGGCGCCGAGCGGCAGATTGATGAAGAAGATCCAGCGCCACGAGACGTACTCGGAGAACAGGCCGCCGAGCGTGGGCCCGATCACGGCGGAGATGCCCCAGACGCTCGCCACGTAGCCCTGCACGCGGGCGCGCTCCTCGACGGAGTACAGGTCGCCGACCATCGTGATGCTCATGGGCTGCACGGCCCCGGCGCCGATGCCCTGCAAGGCGCGGAAGATGATGAGCGCGGGCATGCTCCACGCGACGCCGCACAGCACCGAGCCGAGCAGGAACACCGCGATGCCGAAGAACATGACCGGCTTGCGACCGAAGATGTCCGCCAGCTTGCCGTAGATCGGGACCGTCACCGCCTGGGTGAGCAGGTAGATGGAGAACAGCCAGGGGAACTGCGAGAAGCCGCCGAGGTCGCTGACCACAGATGGAACGGCCGTCGCGATGATGGTGCTGTCGAGTGCCACCAGCCCCGTACAGAGCATGATGGCCGCGAGCACCGGGCCGCGTTCCGACTTGAGGCCGATGCCTTTCGGGCTCGCTACGGTCGTCACCGGGGCGTTCTCCTTGCGCGTCGTGGACGAGGCCGGACTCACCCCGCTGGCCGCGCGGCCGTCCCCGGGAGTACGCAACGGCTCCCTCACGCTTCTCATTCCCCCTCAATCGCGACAATCTACGTGAGACATCCACATTCGCGCTGAGTAGCCGCACACAACGGAGAAGGGCACGGCCACCGGGCCGCACCCTTCTCGGTCACGCGCTACGGGTCAGCAGCTCAGGTTGTTACCGGGGGAGACGCCCAGGATCTGCGTGAACCTCTGGTAGGCGGAGACGCGGCTCTGCACCTGCGCGGGGTTCCTCCCGTCGCACTCCAGGGAGCCGTTGATGCTGCGGATGGTCTGGCCGAAGCCGTACCCGTTGACCATCGCGTTGTGCGCGGTCATCGTGCCCGGCCCGTTCTGCGACATCCAGTACCAGATGCCGGTCTTCCAGGCCACCGAGGCGTCGGTCTGCACCAGGTTCGGGTTGTTGAGCAGGTTGATGCCGAGGGCGTCGCCCGCGGCCTTGTAGTTGAAGTTCCAGCTCAGCTGGATCGGACCGCGACCGTAGTACGCGGCCTGCCCCGCCGGGCAACCGTAGGGCTGGCTCGTGTCGCAGTAGTGGGGGTAGTTCGCGGTGTTCTGCTCGACGATGTAGACCAGCCCACCGGTCTCATGGTTGACGTTGGCCAGGAAGGCCGCCGCCTCCTGCTTCTTGACGGTGTCGCTGCCCGTCGTCGCGAACGCGGGGTACGCGCTCAGCGCGGCGACCAGGCCGCTGTAGGTGTAGAAGGAGTTCCGGCTCGGGAACATCTGGTTGAACTGGGCCTCGCTCACCACGAACCCGCCCGTGGGCGGCGGCGTCGAACCGCCGCCACTGCAGGTGTACGGGTCCCAGTACCACGTGCTGATGGTCGGGTCGTACCCGGGATTGTCGTGCGTGGCCCGGTAGTACTGGCCGTTGGTGTACTTCACGATGTCGCCGGTGACGTACGTCCGGCCGGCGACCCAGTTCGGGTAGCTGCACGAGCCGGAGGGAGGGGGCGTGCTCCCGCCGGAGCAGGTGCCCTGGTCGGCCCAGACGTCGGCGTTGCCCGGGACCTCGTTCTGCGTCCACCACTTCGCGGACCAGTTGTGCGCGTTGTAGGAGGCGGTCATCCCGCCGGTGTACACCGCCGACGAACTCCACGGGGTCGCGCAGGCCGCCGCGGACGCGGGCGCCACGGGCAGGACCACCGCCAGCGCCCCCGCGATCGCCACAGCGGCTAGGGACGCCATGATGCGCAGTCTCGACACTTCTTCGCTCCTTCGTGCGGCACGGATCCGCACACGATGGATGAACAGGACTGATCCCGCGCAACGACCCCGCCCGGTACCTCGGTACTCCGAGGTAGTCCTCCACAGGTCTCTGGCAAATCAACACGATCTTCTAACAACAGTCAAGACCTAAAAAAGACCGAGTCATTCCGAAATATCGCCTCAGTCGACCGCCGGGGAGGAACCGCGGTCCGCCCGGTCAGGAAGTCTTCTTCCTCTTCTTCTTGGGCGGCGCGCACACATGGTCGGCCATGTACTTCTGCCACTCGACCGAGTACGCGCCGCGTCCGTTGTGCGTCGTGTAGTAGGAGGGATGGTCATCCGCTGTCTGCGGCTCCGGCCGGAGGTCGACCGCCAACTCTCCCCACCACTGCCTGACCCGCACCGGAACCGGCCAGAGGCCTGCGGGCACCGCGCGGCAGTCGGTCACCATGTAGAAGAGCCGCAACGAGAAAGACTTGCCCGGTCTTATCGTCTTGGGGAACCCGGTGGTGGGCGGATTGTCCTCCGGGGTCGACTCGGCCAGGTCGCCCGGCCGGAACATCTGCGCCGCCACCAACTGAAGCCCCGGGCCGCTCCGGCCGGCTTCCAGGAGCACCACCTCGCGTTCCCCGAACCGCCGTCCACACCTCGTCGCTGACGTACAACTCCGTCCCCTCCAGAAGGCGTGGCGCTAAATTGATCACCTAACCCCAGAAAGGGGATATGTCATGATCGCATCGGTGCTGGTGGCCGTGGTGGAAATCGGGGCCGTGGCCGCGATCGTGGCAAGTCAGTGTGGCCCAGTGAAACGGAAACGGCTGGAGAGGTTCGCCGCTCTCCATGATCTCGACATCACCCTGGGCAACGGCGCCATGGTGATCAGCTATCTCCGTACGACCCGCCGCTGGCGAGCCGCCGGGTTCTTGACAGGCCTCGCGGTGTATCTCCTGGTCAAGGTCGTTCGAGGCGAGATCAGTCTCGGGATCGGGTTCGATTATCCGTTCCTCGGCTGGTACACGGGAGCAGTGATCGCGGAGCTCCGGCTGCGGCGGCCTCACGGCGGTGACCGCCGCCCGCCGGCGTTGCTGTCCATGCCCGCACAGTTCCTGTCAATCCTGGCGGTCGCCGGCTGGGTGTTCGTACTCCTGTCGGCTGTCACCGATGGCATCCAGGAAACAGTCACCCTGGTTCTCGCCGCCGCGGTCGCGCTCCTGAGCGTTCTCATCCAGCTCAAGTTGGCACGCGGTCCCGTGCCCGGCGCGGATGACGACGTCATCCGTGCCGGTCTCGCGATGCGGTCGCGCTCGCTTCACGTGCTGGCCGTGGGAGCGCCAGTCTTCCTGGCCTGCGCGGTCACGAAGGCCATATCGTCAGCCGGACCGGCACAGCCGGACACGGCCCAGATCAGCATCCACCTGGATCTCTACGGTCTCTTCTTGGTGCTCCTCGTCGTCGTGGTCTGGAAGGTCGCTACCCGCCCGCACCCGATCCGGCTCCACGAAGCGAGCGCCGTCTAGCGGTTCTCTGGTCGACTCTGATGCCTCCACGCGGTGATGAGTTCCTCTGGGCCGTAGAGAGCGGTGAGTCCGTCGCACGTCGCGCCGCTTCGGGACGCGGCGACCAATGGGAGTGTGCGATCGGTCAGCGCGGCCCGGTGCCGGACCAGTTCCTGGAGGTCGTGATCGTCGAAGGCGCTCTCCAGCCACTTGATCGATCCGGCGAAGCGAAGTTCCTTGGCGATGGGGGCGCGGTCCGCTCCGACGATGTCGATCTCGACGTCGTTGCTCCGTGTCCAGTAGGAGCCGATCGCCTCGGCGGAGGGAAGCCGTCCATCGGGTACCAACCGGGCCAGCGCCTCGCGTACCAATGGCTCGACCGCCCTTCCGCGCCAACTGCTCCAGCCCGCTGCGATCCGCCGTAGCGTGAGGTCACCCCGGCGTCGCTCGATCTCCGGCATGTGCGGCCGCAGGAAGTAGAGCCAGAAGCGAAGGTAGGGATCGGTGATCCGGTATCGGCGTTCCTTCGATGGGCGGGTGCTCAGCGGGAGCTCCGAGGACACGATGCCTTTGGCCGTGAGGAGGTCCGCCGCGCGGGTGAGGGTGGAGTGGGAGATGCCTCCCGCGGCCCGCGCGATGTTGACGAAGGTGCGCTCCCCGCTGCCGATGGCCTCCAGCACTTCCCTTGCCATGGCCTGTCCTGGGAACTCCGCGGCCAGCGTCCTCTCTCCTGAGACGAGCAGGGCCGATACCGGGTTGGTCAGCGCATCATGCAGGAATTCCCACACCGACGTTCCTGGTGCCCATTCGGCGCACACCAGAGGGAGGCCACCGGTGACGAGAGCCGCGTCGAAGGCCGTCTTGGCGTCCAGATCGAGCATCCGCTGGATCTCGGCAGGATTGAGAGGCCTGATCACCATCTCGGTGCCCCGCTGATGGAACGGCCTCTCGTAGCTGTTGAGCGCCTCCATCATCGACATGTCCGAGCCGATGAGGATCAGCAGAACGGGCTTGCGGCTCAGGAAGCGGTCCCAGGCCCGCTGGAGCAACCCTTCGAAGGCATCGACGCGCTCCATGAGGTAGGGGACCTCGTCGATCACCACCACCGATGGTGAATCGTCGGGGATCGCGTCCGCCAGCAGTTGGAGCGCACTGTTCCAGTTGGCCGGCGGGGTCCGGACGAAGAGTTCACGGTGAGGAAGGTCGGAGGACGCGACGTCGTCGAGCAGTTGCCGCAACTCCTGCTCGGCGCTCGCGCGCGCGGCGGTGAAGTACAGAGACGCCAGGCCGCTGCGGGTCACGAACTCCTCCGCCAGGGCGGACTTGCCGATCCGCCTTCGCCCGCGCATGAGCACGCACCGCCCCGGCCGGAGATCGCCGGCGGCCGAGGTCACCCGGTCGAGCAACCCCTGCAGCGCCGCAAGCTCCGCCTCCCGGCCGACGAACCCGCTCACATGCATCTCCTAGCGATAGTATCGCTGCCGATAGTATCGCGAGCAGTACAGGGCATGCCGATTTCATGGTCCGGCGAGCGGAGGGCGTTCGTCGTCGCCGGGTGCCAACGCCTTGGGAAACGCCTGGCCTCGGCGGTGGCGAAGGCCATCTCGACGACCGGACCGGTGCAGTCCAGCGAAATCCGGGTCGGCTTCAGGGGTCAAGGCCGATAATGGGATCAAGGTGACTTATCCGCTTGACCGCATCCTTCCCGGCAGTAAAGATCGATTTCCATTGCGGTCAAAGGCGACCTCGTGTTTGTCGGCTCTGCTCCTTCTGGCGGGTGGTGACAGCAGGTACCTGGCCGTATCGGCATCCATATACGCGCACAGGGAGAAGCAGGGCACGATGAGCAACCTGACTGGCACCGAAGCTAGTGACCCGGATGACCGAACCAGGCCAGGGCCTTCCAGGTCCAGTGATCGCCCCGGTCCCTGGGCGGCTCCTACCCCTCAGTCTGACGGTTCGCCTTATCCCTACGGCTACCGCCCTGCGCCCGCGCAGTTACAAGGACATTCGGACGGTGCTCCTCCGTCGTACGGTCCGCCACCTGCCTATGGGCCACCGCCGGTCTATGGGCCACCGCCGGCCTATGGCCAGTCCGCTCCGCCTCCTTGGGGATACGGGCCTGTGGTCCCCGGGCCAGGCGGTTCGCGGCGTAAACGCAAGATCTTGATAGGTGGAGGGATAACGGCAGGTGTCCTCGCCGTCGTCGCGGTGCTTGGCGTCGCGCTGAGCGGCACCGGTGCCGTCACACCCGAGCCGGCAGCCAAATTGGCGGCAAAGCCGACAGGCTCTGACACTGCGGCTCAGCTCGCCCAGGCGGTGACCAATCTGTCGGGGCTTCCCGGCATCCGCTACAAGGGCACGCTGGCCGGCGCGGGCGCTCACGTGAAGGTCGACCTCTCGGTGACGGCGGAAGGATCCACGCACGGGATGCTTGTCGAGAGCCGTAACAGGGTGCAGTTGTTCTCCGCCGATGAGAAGGCGTTCGTGAAGGGCAATGCGAGTTACTGGCGCACCAATGGCGCTTCAGCGAGCCAGGCCAAGGGGTATGTCAACCGGTGGATCAAGCTACCAGCGTCGAAGTTGCCCATCGGGAACATCAGAACGCTCACCCCGTCCCAATTGGCCGGAGCGATGAACCCGGGCGGAATCTCAGGGCGGCTCACGCCGGGACCCGCAGAGCGGGTCAACGGAGTTTCGGCACGTCCGATCGCCCTTCCTACCGGCCGTGTCTACCTGACGACCGCGTCGCCGTATCACATCGTCCGTATCGAGACGTCGAGGGCAGGCGGTAGCGAGGGCGACAGCGGTTCGACCCCGGCCACTCCCGACACCGGCACTGCCGCTCTGGCAGGCGACGCCGCGATACGGCCAGTGTCTTCTCCACTGTCGCGGTCTCGGATCCTTGAAGGACGGTTGGACCTGATCGGGATGAGCGCTGAAGGCGCGGGGGGATTCGTCCGGAAGCTTCAGGTCAAGGTTCGAGAGCTGCGGAACTCGATCGACTCGCAGGTGAGTGTCAAGGTGACCGACGTGGGAAACCTCTCCCCCTGCGACAACCACAGGTGTACGGCGAACGCCCAGATCAAGAACCGTCTTCTCGGGGACGATCCCATGCTCCAGACGAAGTCGAAGATCGCCGTTGAGGTCACTGTCAGCTTCCGCCTGGACGGCTCATCCGTCGGCTCCTGCACACGCACGATCGCCATGCGACCGAACAGCGTTGGACGGGTGTCGTGCGGCGTCAGCTACAACGCCCGAACGGACCGAGGCCACAGTATGGCCGCGCGGGTCCAAGCCCAGGCCCGCGCCATGACCACGACCGACCTCAGGAGCATGCTGGGCGCCCTGAAAAAGGAGCGGTGAGGCGCTGTCCGCAGAAAGTGCTCACAGCGCCCGTGGCCTCGGAAAGGACCCTCAGATCATGACGTGCGCCTCGGGGTGGCCGACGAAGGAGAACTGGGCGTTGCGCGTCAGCTTGTAGTCCTGGGCCTTCCAGGTGTGGGCCGAGGCGTCAGCGCCGCGCATGTAGACGAAGTTGAAGCGGTCGGCGGAGTAGATGCGCACACCTTCCTCCTTGCACCGTCGTACGAGCCGCGTGTCCTCGCCCGCGTTGACGGCCTCGAAGGCGAACGTGCGCAGCAGGTCGGCCTTGGCGAGGATCGTGGCGCCCTGCACGAGGTGGGCGTACCGGTGCTCCAGGCCGGGCAGGCGCATCACGGTCGTGTTGGTGGCGGGGAAGTAGGTGTAGTGGGCGCCCTTGCCCACCATCTCGGCGTCGGCGTAGTCGAAGGCGCGCAGCAGGTCCGACAGGTAGTGCGTGCCGTAGAGGTTGTCGTCGTCCATCTTGGCGATGTAGTCGCCGTCGGCCTGGGCGATGCCGAGGTTCAGCACCTCGCCGAGGGTCAGGGACGGGTCGGCGGTGAGCACCTTGACGGCGGGGATGCCGGCGGCGAGTGCCTTGTCGCGGACGACGCCCGGGTCGATGTCGAGCCCGTGCAGCACCAGGATCAGCTCCAGGTCGCGGTGGCGCTGGCGGGCGACCTGGGAGATGGCGTGTTCGAGCTGGCCCGCCCGGTTGGTGGGCAGCACCACCGACACGGTCTTCGTCCGCGTGGCCACGGGACGGCCGAGCGCGGTGAGGATCTGGTCGACGCGGTGCGAGAACAGGTGCTTGTCGAACACCTCCCGCATGGCCAGGTGGGCCTGGCGGGCGCGGAGCTCCGGGCTGTTGATCAGGTAGAGGGCCTGGTTGTAGGCCTCCTCCTGCGTGTGCGCGATCGGGATCAGCGTGCCGAACGTCTCCTCGATGGCCCGCGACCATCCCGACAGCACCGTGGTGGAGCACGCCGACAGCTCGAAGACGCGCCGGGCGCACATGGTCGGCGAGTCGATCACCGAGTTGACGTTGAGGAAGACCTTGTACATCTTGTACGCGGCGAGCATCTGCTCGTAAGGAAGCTCGCCCACGATGTGCGGGCGGTACTCCTCCGGCCAGGCGTACTTGTCGCCGGCCTTGTCGTTGCGGGCGAAGATGTGCAGGCCGAGCTCCCGCGTGGGAGCGATCACGGCCTCCATCTGCTCGCGTCGCTCGGGGTGCTTGTCGCGGAAGTACATGCCCGCGAAGACCACGTCGTACGGCCGGCCCTGCTTGGTCTGGATCGGGTTGTGCACGCGCGGCTGCGCCGCGAACTGCAGCACGTCCACCCGGTCATGCCCCAATATCTCGCGATATTTCGGCACCATGTCGCCGTCGCACGTGTACACGTAGTCGAACAGCTTCGCCGTGTCGATGAAGAACTCGAAGTTCGGCGGGTCCTCCTTGTTCCAGAAGACCGTGGGGATGCCCTGCTCGCGGCACCAGCTCACCAGGTCGCGCAGTTCCTGCTTGGGCGCGTTGGTGCCGGTCATCTGGTAGCGCCAGCGCGTCTGGTTGCCGTGCCACGCGGACTCGCAGAACAGCACGTCGGGGCGCTTCTCGGCGAAGATCTCCGGCCAGTCCTTGAGCCCGAACTCGATCTGGTCCCACTCGTACTTGAAGGCCATCCGGGAGAAGTCGTCCAGGATGACGGCGACCTTCAGGTCCGGGCGGCTGACCGGGCCCTCGGGCCAGGCGAGGTTCGGGATCTTGACCTCGGGCGCGTGCGCGAGCACGGCGTCGATGGCGACGCTGCTCGCGGTGACCGTCGCGGGCGCCTTCGGAGCCTTCTTCGGCTTCAGCGCCTGGGACAGGTCGCGCGGGAGCCGTACGAGCCTGGACGGGCGCTTGGCCCCGGCGAGCGCGGTGCTCACCCGGTACGGGCGCTGCGCCTTGGTCGCCGACAGCTGCCACTGGGCGTACTCGGCCCGCGCCTCGGCGGTGGCGAGACGTCGCTCCAGGTCGCGGATGCGGTCCTCGTAGCGCTCGACGACCTTGCGCTCCTCGGGTAGCCAGTTCGCCGCCCCGAGTCGCTGAAAACGCGGCTCATCCGGATTTGTCTGGTCACTCTCGGCCATGGTCCGACTTGCTCCCTCGTATCCGCGAGCTCCCGCGCGAGCCTGTGAGCTCATCGCCCGGGAATGTCCGATCGTACGGCTTCCGCCGCGAAGGGACGGGTGTTTTCGCCCAAATGCCCAGATCGCCGACCCGGCGATCGGGCAGGTCAGGACGTGGTGGGCGGGATCGCCTGGGCGGCGGGGGAGAGGTTGTCGCCGCGCAGCCAGGCCTCGATCACGCGGGCGATCCTCGGTCCCGCGGCGCCGTCCCACAGCGGCGGCAGCTCGCCGCTCGGGGTGGCCGCGCCGTCGGCGAGCGCCTTGGACGCCGCGGCGGGCAGCGTCGCGGGGGTGACCAGGCGGTTGGTGCCGTGGGTGATCGTGATGGGCCGCTCGGTGTTCGGCCGCACGGTCAGGCACGGGACGCCGAGCATCGTGGTCTCCTCCTGCACGCCGCCGGAGTCGGTCACGACCAGCGCCGCGCCCCGTACCAGCGAGAGGAACTCGACGTACCCCAGCGGGTCGATGATCGTGAGGTTGTCGCCGGTCACCAGGCCCGCCTCGGCGAGGCGGCCGCGCCCGCGCGGGTGCAGCGGGACCACGATCGGCACCTGCTCGCTCACCGCCAGCACGGCCTCGACCAGCTCGCGCGCGGACTCGGGGTCGTCGACGTTCCCCGGGCGGTGCAGCGTGGCGACGGCGTACCGCTCGGGCAGGGCCAGGCGCTCCTTCAGTGGCTCGGGGTCGAGCTTCGGCAGCGCCGAGAAGAGGCTGTCGATCATGGGGTTGCCCACCAGGTGCACCTTGCCCGGGGAGACGCCCTCGTTGGCCAGGTGGGACAGGCCGTCGGGGCTCGTCACCAGCAGGATGTCGGCGAGCGCGTCGGTGACGACGCGGTTGACCTCCTCGGGCATCTCGCGGTCGAAGGACCGCAGGCCCGCCTCCACATGCGCCGTCGGGATCTGGAGCTTCGCGCAGACCAGGATCGCGGCGAGCGTGGAGTTGACGTCGCCGTAGACCACGACCAGGTCGGGCCGGTGCTCCAGCACGACCTCCTCCAGGCCGGTCAGCAGCGCGGCCGTCTGGCGCGCGTGGCTGCCGGAACCCACGCCGAGGTTCGCGATCGGCTCGGGAAGCCCGAGGTCGGCGAAGAAGACGTCGGACATGAGCGCGTCGTAGTGCTGCCCGGTGTGGACGATGCCCTGCCGGACCCCCAGCTCGGCCAGGCCGCGCACGACGGGCGCCGCCTTGACGAAGTTGGGACGAGCGCCCAGCACGTGCAGAACGAGGGGATTTTCCCTCATTGACCTCGCCTTTCAGCCGGGAGTGGGTCAACTAATGCCCAGTAGGGCTAAGCGGTGCCTATGGTACGGTCACCGCGTGGTTTCCGAGGCCAGCCGGCCCGAGAAGGTCTCCCCCAAGTCGGCTCGCGCCGGCGTGCGCGGTTTCCTCAAGGGCTTCGTCCAGCATCCGGTCATTGTCTCCAGAGTCTTCGTCACCAGGGTCAAGTCCGACCCGATGCGTGTGGCGCAGGCCGCAGCGGAGGCGATGCCTCCACGCCTGCGTCCAGCGGTGGGCAAGGTCGCGTGGCCGGTCGCCCGCGTCGTGCGCGTCACCGCGCGCAAGATAGCGCGGCGCATGGCCGACGGCCCCCTGGAGGCGGCCAAGGCCGAGTTCGAGCACGGCCGGATGACCAAGGCCATCGAGGTGCTCCAGCCGCACGCGCGCTGGCCGTTCATCCGCAGGCGTATCGCCTACTACGAGGGCGAGAAGGCCGCGATCGGCACCGCCCCGATCCCGCCGAAGTCCAAGGTGATCGTCGGCGAGCGGATCGAGGGCCGCGTCCTGCACTGCGTGACGAACGCGCTGCCGTACACGCAGGCCGGGTACACCGTCCGCACGCACCGCATCGTGACCGCGCAGCGCGCCGCCGGGCTCGACCCGCACGTGGTGACGAGCTGGGGCTGGCCCATGCTCCAGGGGCACGCCGACGCCGAGCCGTACGAGGAGATCGACGGCGTCCCGTACCACCGCCTGCTGCCGAGCGGCGAGGTGCCGTTCGAGAGCCGGGGCCGCATGATCCGCGGAGCCGGCGAGGTGACCGAGCTGGTCAGGACGTTGCGGCCCCAGGTGCTGCACGCCGCCACCGACCACCGCAACGGCTCGGTGGCGCTCGCCGCGCGCGAGCGCACCGGCACGCCGCTGGTCTACGAGGTGCGGGGCTTCCTGGAGGAGACCTGGGCCTCGCGCGACGCGGCCAGGGTCGGCAGCGAGCGGCACCTGCTCCAGCGCGACCGCGAGGCGCACATCATGCGCTCCGCCGACGCGGTGGTCACGCTCGCCGAGACGATGGCGGTGGAGATCGCCGAGCGGGGCGTGCCCCGCGAGAAGATCTTCCTCGCGCCGAACGCCGTGGACGACACGCTGCTGACCGCCGACTACGACGGCGCCGCGTTCCGTGCCGCGTACGGCATCGCGCCGGACGAGATCGTCGTCGGCTCGGTGTCGAGCATCGTCGGCTACGAGGGCTTCGCGACGCTGCTCTCGGCCGCCGCGCTGCTGCGCGACACCAGGACCCCCGTGCGCGTCCTGATCGTCGGCGACGGCGCCGAGCGGCCCGCGCTGCTCGCCCAGGTCGAGAAGCTCGGCCTCGGCGATCTGGCGATCCTTCCCGGCCGGGTCGGCCCCGAGGAGGCGCTACAGGCCCAGTCGGCCATCGACATCTTCGTCTGCCCGCGTGAGGATCTGCGCGTGTGCCGCCTGGTGACGCCGCTCAAGCCGGTGGAGGCGATGGCGCTCGGCAAGCCGGTCGTGCTGAGCGACCTTCCCGCGCTGTCTGAGCTGGTCGGTTCGGACGGCGCCGGCCTGCTCGTGCCGCCCGGCGACCCGGCGGCCCTCGCCAAGGCCCTGGCGGGCCTGCGGGACGACCCTGCGAGGCGTGCCGAGATGGGCGAGGCCGGACGGAACGAGGTCGCCACGAAGCGAACCTGGAGCCGGATAGCCGAGACCTATCGTGGGATCTACCAGTCGGTGGCCCGATGAGTGGCGAGTCATGACCGATCTGAAACCTCAGCTTGGCTATGCGTTCAATCGCATTAGACGTGATCTGTGCGGAGTTGAGATAGCCTTTCCCACCATGCAGTGTTGTTTCGGGCTTCCTCAGGTCGCCACGTGAGCGGGTACGACCTCGCGGTCATCGGCCTGGGCTACGTGGGCATGCCCCTGGCCAAAGAGGCCACAGGGGCAGGTCTTCGCGTGGTCGGACTGGACGTCGACGCGCGCAAGGTCGACGCCCTGACCTCCGGCCGCTCCTACATCGATGACCTGAGCGACGCCGATCTGGACTCCATGCTGGCCAACGGGTTCACGGCCACGCTCGACCAGTCGATCCTCGCCGCCAGCGACACCATCGTCATCTGCGTGCCCACTCCGCTGGACGAGGACCACCGTCCTGACCTCTCGGCGGTGCGCGGCGCGGTCGAGTCGGTCGGGCGCTACCTCCAGCGTGGCGCGCTCGTCGTCCTGGAGTCGACCACCTATCCCGGCACGACCGACGAGGTCGTCCGCCCGATCCTCGAAGAGGCGTCCGGGCTGACCGCCGGGACCGACTTCCACCTCGCCTTCTCGCCTGAGCGCATCGACCCTGGCAACACCAAGTACGGGCTGCGCAACACGCCGAAGGTCGTCGGCGGGTACACCGAGGCGTGCCGCGACCGCGCGGAGGCGTTCTACGCGCGGTTCATCGAGCAGGTGGTGACCGTCAGCGGCACGCGCGAGGCCGAGATGGCCAAGCTGCTGGAGAACACCTACCGGCACGTCAACATCGCGCTCGTCAACGAGATGGCCATCTTCTGCGACGAGCTCGGCGTGAACCTGTGGGAGGCCATCGAGGCCGCCTCCACCAAGCCGTTCGGCTTCCAGAAGTTCCTGCCCGGTCCGGGCGTGGGCGGTCACTGCATCCCGGTCGACCCCTCGTACCTCTCCCACGCCGTGCGCAAGCTCGGCTACCCCTTCCGCTTCGTGGAGCTGGCACAGGAGATCAACGAGCGGATGCCGGCGTACGTGGTGGCCCGCGTGCAGCGCCTGCTGAACCGCGCGAAGAAGCCGGTCAACGGCTCCCGCGTCCTGCTGATGGGCGTCACCTACAAGCCGGACATCGCCGACGAGCGCGAGACCCCGGCGGTGCCGATCGCGCGGGCGTTCCGCGATCTGGGCGCCGAGATCGTCTTCGCCGACCCCCACGTGAAGCAGTGGACGGTCGACGGGGTCGAAGTGCCACGAGAGGACGATCTGGCGGAGGCGGTGGAGAGCGCGGACGTGACCGTCCTGCTCCAGCAGCACTCCGAGTTCGACCTGGACATGGTGGAGAAACGAGCGCATCTACTTCTCGACACCCGGGGCGTCCTCTCCGAGGGCGAACGCGTCGAGCGGCTCTGACGGGGAGGGTCGGCGCGTGCACGTGCTTGTCATGACGGTGGTCCACCACCCCGAGGACGCCCGGATCCTGCACCGGCAGATCCGCGCGCTCGTGGACGCCGGTCATGCGGTCACGTATGCCGCGCCGTACACCGCACGGGGGGTCGTGCCGCGGTCGTGGGTCACCGGGGTCGATCTGCCGAGGGCGGCGGAGCGCAAGCGGCTGTCCGCGGTGCGGGCCGCCCGGCGGCTGTTCAAGAGCCTTCGCGGCCAGGTCGACCTGGCGCTCATCCACGACCCCGAGCTGCTGCTCGCGGTCGCGGGTGTGCGCAAGCGGCCTCCGGTGGTGTGGGACGTCCATGAGGACACCCCCGCCACGCTGTCGCTGAAGCCCTGGCTGCCCTCGTTCCTGCGCCCGCCGACGCGCTTCCTCGCCCGGCTGCTGGAGGGTACGGCGGAGCGCCACCTGCACCTGCTGCTGGCCGAGACCGCCTACGCGGGCCGGTTCCGGCAGGCGCACCTGGTCGTGCCGAACGAGACCTGGGTGCCCGACCACGTCAGCGAGCCGTCCGACGATCGCGTGGTCTACCTGGGCTGGCTGTCGGAGGCCCGGGGCGTGCGCGAGGCGGTCGAGGTGGGCCGGCTGCTCCAGCCGCACCGCGTGGCCGTCGAGCTCATCGGCTACGCCGACCCGCAGAGCAGGCCCATGCTGAACCAGGCCGTGGCCGACGGCGTGCTTGAGTGGCGCGACTTCATGCCGAACGACGAGGCGCTCAAGCGGCTCGACGGGGCGCTGGCCGGGCTCTCGCTGTTACACGACGAGCCGAACTACCGCCATTCCATGCCCACCAAGATCGTCGAGTACATGGCGCACGGCATACCGGTGATCACGACGCCGTCGCCGAGGGCCGTGGAGCTCGTGGAGCGTTATCAGAGCGGCGTGGTCGTGCCCTGGCGCGACCCCCAGGCCGTGGCGCGCGCGGTGCTGCGGCTGCGCAACGAGCCCGCCGAGCGCCGGGCGGCGGGGGCGCGCGGTTACGCCGCGGCCCGGGCCAACCACCACTGGCCGAACTCCGCCCGCAGGTTCGTCACCCAGCTCGAGGCCTGGGCGGGCGTGAAGAAGTAGCTCCTGGGCACTGACGCTTCGAACGCCCGGGCGCCGGGATGCCCTCCCAGCGTGGCCCTGGGCGACCCCCCGATCCTGATCATTTTTATCAGGGCCACAACCTAAGGACGGTAATCTCCTGAAGGTGCGCGGGCTCACTCTGCTCCTGGGAGCGGTTCTTCTCGCCGCTGTCGCTGCGATGGTCATCGTCCTACCTGACTCCCAAGGAGGTTCCCAGACCGCGACGACCACACCGGCCCAGCAGCCGGAGTCAGGGACCCCGACCCCCTCGGCCAGCGTGTTCAGCGACCCCTGTGGAACGTTCGACACCACGACCCCCGCTCCGTACGCCGTCACGGGCTACTGGCTGGTGCCGACCTCGGACCACTGCACGTGGCGCAGCCAGCTCCAGGCCATCCACCAGGTCGGCGGGGACACCGTCGTGCGCCTCGGGTTCGGGCTCCAGCCGCGCACCGTGGACCAGGACGGGCAGGTGCTGGACGCCGCGGGCGGGACCCTCGACCCTCGCTACCAGAAGTGCCAGGAGAACGGCATGACCTGCGTGCAGGCCGCGGAGTCCGCGCTCAAGGCGGCCAACCCGGGCAACCGCATCACCTGGACGTACGTCTACCGGACCGACGAGGCGTTCGGCAAGGGACTGTTCCGCTGCCCCCAGATGGAGCACACGATCACGGTGGGCACCGACGTCTACTACCGCGTGCTCGCCCCCGACGACGGCTCCGACGACGCGACGTGCGACTTCAGCTCCAAGGGGAGGGGATACCACCTCATCCTCGTCGACGGGGCCGTCAAGGACAGCCTGACCGAGATCCTCGACCTGGCCGACCGCTTCGCGATGAAGGTCTTCCCCGCGCTGCCGCTGGCCCCGCGCGACCGCGTGGAGCCCACCAAGGCCGACCCCCGGCACATCGGCACGCTCACCACGCTGACCCGGCGCGTCCTGCAGGACTACGGCGACCGCTTCACCGACAGGACCTCGCTCGGCGGCGTCTACCAGCCCTTCGAGCTGCAGCTCAGGGACTGGCCCGACCCCACCGTGGTCACGACCCTCCAGGTGTACGCCGAGCAGCACGACATCGTGCAGCAGGAGCTTCCCGGCAAGCCGATCATGGTCAGCCCGTACCTCGACGCGCGCAGGGGCAAGAGGTTCACCTCGACGCCCGAGCAGGTCGCGCGGGGCTTCAAGGTCCTCGCGCAGACGGGCGTCGGCATCATCGCCCCGCAGGACAGCCGGGGCACGGGCAAGGTCGGCCTGTTCTGGCCCAACCTGAAGGGCCAGACGGTCGACGACCGGCTCAAGCCCGTGGTGGGCGACACCTCCTACGGCGAGGCGTACTACGGCGGCACGCGCGACTACTACCGCGCGATGTCCAACGCGCTGGGCGAGATGCGCGCGGGAGGCCGCGAGGTGCAGCTCTGGGCCAACGTGGAGGCCTTCGAGCCCAAGGGCGACGGCGCCTGCGAGGCGGGCGGCAAGCGCGGCGCCACGGACAAGCAGCGCCTCGACGCGGCCGTCGCGTTCGCCGGGCCGTACGTGTCGAAGATCATCTCCTACAAGTGGAGCAGCTTCTTCAACTGCGGGTCGCCGACGCTCGCCGAGCAGGTCGCGGGGGACTGGGACCGGCCCATCCCGATCCAGGTCATCCCCGGCAAGCGGGGCATCCAGGACGGCGTCGAGGTGCGCGGGTACAACCTCGCCCGCGGCAAGGTCACGGTGAGCTGGTACGGCGGCGACAAGCCGCGCGAGGCCGACTCGGCGGCGGTCGGATGGACCGACGGCACCCCCATCCCCGGGCTGCCCCCCGCCGTCCAGAAGATCTGGGTGCCGGTCGACTGGAGCACGGTGCCCGCCGACGCGTGGCTGCGCGTGGACGTGACGTCGGCCGACGGGCGCAAGAGCAACGCCCCGGTCTACCTCCACCGCGGGGCGTGACGGTCTTCGGCCCCCATATACCGGTGTAACGTGCGTCCCATGGTGCCGCGCATTCCCGTCAGCGTGGACCTCGTCGTGCTCACCGTGCGCTGCCAGCAGCTCAGCGCGCTGGTCTGGCAGCGTGACCGCCCGCCGTACGAGGGGCGCTGGGCGCTCTCCGGGGGGTTCATCCAGCTTGAGGAGGACCTCCCCGCCGCCGCGTCCCGCGTGCTCGCCGAGCGCGCCGGGCTGCCGGGGGCGCCGGTGCACCTGGAGCAGCTCCAGACCTACGGCTACCCCGACCGCGACCCCCGCCAGCGCGTCGTCAGCGTGGCCTACCTCGGGCTCGCGCCCGACCTGCCCGCCCCGACCGAGGCGCACATGAGCTGGCAGCCGGTGTCCTCGCTCGACGTGATGGCCTTCGACCACCGCCGCATCGTGCTCGACGGCATCGAGCGAGCAGGGGCCAAGCTGGAGTACACCTCGCTGGGCGCGGCGTTCTGCCCCTCGGAGTTCACCGTGGCCGACCTGCGGCGGGTGTACGAGATCGTGTGGGGCCGCTCCCTGGACCCGCGCAACTTCCACCGCAAGGTGACCAAGGCCGACGGCTTCCTCGTCCCCACGGGGCGCACGACCACGCGCGACGGCGGGCGGCCCGCCATGCTCTACCGCCGGGGGCCCGCCGAGCTGCTCCACCCGCCGATGCTGCGCCTGGCCGGTTAGAAGGGCTTCAAGGTCGTTCGGGGGGCATGGTCAGGGGCCCGTGCGCCATGGCCGCGTCATAGGGTAAGGCCATGCCGCGTTTCCGTCCGATTCTCGATGAGTTGCCCGCCTACCGGGCGGGGAAGGCCGTGGTCTCCGCCGACGGCCGCTCGTTCAAGCTGTCGTCCAACGAGTCCCCCTACGACCCGCTGCCCTCCGTGGTGGAGGCGATGGCCGCCGCCGCGAGGGACGTCCACCGCTATCCCGACCCGGCGTGCGTGGCGCTCACCGAGGCCCTTGCCGAGCGCTTCTCCGTACCCCAGGAGCACATCGCGCTCGGGGCCGGCTCGGTGACCGTCGCCCAGCAGCTCTTCGAGGCCGTGGGTGACCCGGGCGCCGAGGTGATCTACGCCTGGCGGTCCTTCGAGGCATATCCCCTGCTCGCCGACCTGGCGGGGGTGACCTCCGTGCGGGTGCCCCTCGTGGCGGAGACCCACGACCTCTCCGCGATGGCGGCGGCGATCACTCCCAGCACCCGCATGATCTTCGTGTGCAACCCGAACAACCCGACCGGCACCGTCAACCGCACCGCCGAGCTCACGGCCTTCCTCGACCGGGTGCCCGAGGACGTGCTGGTCGTGCTGGACGAGGCCTACCGCGAGTACATCCGCGACGCCGACGTGCCCGACGGGGTGAGCCTGTACGCCGACCGGCCGAACGTCGCCGTCCTGCGCACCTTCTCCAAGGCGTACGGCCTGGCGGGGCTCCGGGTGGGCTACCTCATCGCCCACGCGCCCGTGGCCTCGGCCGTGCGCAAGACGATGGTGCCCTTCGCGGTCAACAGCATCGCGCAGGCCGCCGCCGTCGCGTCCCTCGCGGCCGAGGACGAGCTGCTGGAGCGCGTCGAGACGGTCGTCAAGGAGCGCACGCGCGTCCGTGAGGCGCTGCTCGGCCAGGGGTGGGAGGTGCCGCCCACCGAGGCCAACTTCGTGTGGCTGCGGCTCGGCGAGCGCACGATGGAGTTCGCCGAGCGCTGCGCCGTCGACGGCGTCGCCGTACGGCCGTTCGCGGGCGAGGGCGCCCGCGTCTCCGTAGGCTCCCCGGACGCCAACGACGCCTTCCTGGCGGCGGCGCAGGCTTTCAGGAAGGGGTGACCCCGGCGTTCGGAGCGCCGGTCGGCGAGGGACCGGTCCGTACGTCCCGGGCGGGCTCGTCCGCGCCGGGACGCCGGCCCTTGCGCTCGGTCGAGACGACGAGCGCGACGCCGAGGACGATGACGAACCCGGCGGCGAACATCTGGGCGGTCACCTGCTCGCTGAGCACCACGACGCCGAGGATCACGGCCACCACCGGGTTGACGTACGCGTAGGTGGACACCAGGGAGATCGGCGCGTTGCCGAGCAGCCACACGTACGACGTGAAGCCCACGAGCGAGCCGACCAGCACCAGGTAGGCGAGCGCCAGCCACGAGCCGCCGCTGATCTCGGCGGGGTGCAGGCGCTCGCCGAAGGCGGTGCCGGCCAGCAGGAGCCCGGCGCCGCCGACGGCCATCTCGACCGTGCTGGCCACGAAGGGGTCCTTCGGCATGGAGATGACGCCGGGCAGGAACGATCCGATCGACCACGACAGCGACCCGGCCAGGATGATCACGATGCCGATGGCGCTGGACGACGCGGCGCCGGTCAGCGAGAGCCCTGCGACGCCGCAGAACCCGATGAGCACTCCGGCCAGCGTCAGCAGCCGGGGACGGTCGCGGGCCATCACGCGGAAGACCACCAGCCACAGCGGCACCGAGGCGACCAGCAGAGAGGCGAGGCCGGAGGAGATGTGCTGCTCGGCGATCGCCACCATGCCGTTGCCACCCGTGAGCAGCAGCAGGCCGACCAGGCCCGCCCCGAGGAACTCCCGCCGGGTCATGCGGAAGCTCCCGGCCCCCCGGCGCACCACGAGCACGGTGCCGAGGATGAGAGCCGCCGCGACGAAGCGCAGGCCGCCGCTGAGCATCGGGGGGATGGTCTCGATGGCGATCATGATGCCAAGGTAGGTCGACCCCCACACGACATACACGGCCGCCAGCGCCGCCCAGACCCTCACGTCACGAGTGTTTGTCCCCATGACTCATGACAATATCGGTCTAGGCGGACATTTCACTCGCGAGTTTCGGACGGTGAGACGCGGGCGCCGAGCGCTCTACCACAGGTTTGTCCACATCGTGTGGATAACTAGGTCGCCGGTGCGGGCTGGACATCACGTTTCAGCATCTAAATACGGCAAATCCGGCAAGAGTGCATCAAGTCGACGTTATCCACAAGCTGTGGATAAGTGGCGTTGTATCGCTGTCTGACCCGCTGGCGTGGCCCGCCGTTCACGCGTTCGAACCCATATGTACAACCCGTGCCGGTGAAGCCGTCCACAGCCACCCGCGGTATCCACAGGCGCGTCCCTCTCAAGGCGCCCACCGCGGGCCATCCGCCCCACGCGAATGACCCGCGGAACCACGGCTAGCGCGGGCCGAGCTTCTCCACGATGAGGCGGTACAGCTGGCGCGGACGGCCCGGCTGCGGTGTGCGGTTCGGCGGAAGCGGCCACGCGAGTCCCTCGTCGACCAACGTGCGCAACAGACGCCGAGCCGTGCGGGGAGTCACTCCGAGCATGCGCCCGGCGCTCTCCGCGTCCACGATCGTGTCGCCGCCCTCCAGCTTGGCGGCCAGCCGTGCGAGCACCTCGACGCCCTTCGGCCTGCCCTGCCCGGGAGCCTGCGGAGGCATCCGGGGGGCCGGGACGAGCGTGCGGCCCTCGCGGTCCACCGCGAAGCCCTGGGGCTGCTTGCCGGCCTGCGTGCGGGCCAGAGCCGCCCTCGCGTGCGTCTCCGCGTCGTGGGTGGTGCGGCCCATGCCGACGCCGACCTCCACCGCCAGCCCCAGGTCGTCGCGGATCCGCGCGGCGAAGGGCAGCACCCGGAACCCGTCGGTGGCGGCGGCCATCGAGCCGCGCGTCGCCGTCACCAGGTAACTGTGGTCGTCGATCGCCCATACGGCGGCGTTCATCCGATTGGCTTCCTGGACCAGCAGCCGGTGCAGGGACAGTCTCAGCTCGTCGCGCCAGTATCTCGGTGCCGCACGCCGTACGGGCTCGCGTAACGTCGGCACCTCGATGAGCACGACCGTGAGCTGTGACTCCTCCAGCCGGTGGTGCGCGCCGAGCAGCGCCGCCGTGTGCAGCGCGGTACGGACCGCCGCGGACGTCGGCCGTACGCGCACGGTCGGCACGCCCGCCGCGGTGAGCCGGTCGGCCACCCCCGGCAGGCACGTCAGCGCGCCGGTCGTGCTGCCCTGCCTGATCAGGCGCTCGTGATACGCCGCGATGGTGCCCGTCGCCCCGGGCTCCTCGCGGGTCTGCACCCCCGCGGTCGGCAGCCCGAGGTCGGCGTATGCCTCCTCGACGTCCGAGCGGCTGAGCACGTCGATGCTCACCCTGCGCGGGTCGATGCGCTCGTCCAGCGCTGCCCTGGCCAGCGCCGCCGTGAGGGCCGGCCCCCCGAGCTGCACGTACGTCGCGGGGATCGTGAGCACACCCGAGCGCCTGGCCAGCTCGTACGGCACGGGGCTGGCGAACAGGCAGGCGTCCACCCCCGGGCCGAGCCGCACCACCTTGTCGGCCGCCTCCTGCTCATCGCGGTAGGCCGCCGCGACCAGCCGGCACGGAACCGGGGCGGCCGCATGGCCCATGAGCATCACTCGTTCGACAAGGTCGTGGGGTCCCACCACCCCGATGGTGAGGTCCGGGGCCGACGCGCCCACGCGTGACCCTCTCGGAGTTTCTTCGGCCCTCTCGACCAATGTTCGTCCCATCCCGCCATACCTCTGATCGAGGCCGCCACACCGTGCGGTTCGCCGGGCCGTGAGGTACGGCCCGGCGGCGCGCCCGGCGTGGTTTCCTCTTCGAAATCCACTGGTCGAGTCCACCTCGCGGGGACCGCCGGTCAGGGCGCTGTAAGGCGGCTGACGGCGTTCCCGGCTCGGGTTCTTCTCCCATCCGGTCTAGTCCTCTTTGGAACGATCGCTCGCCGAGGCACTAATGTCACGCCCGGATTTGCCGGAATGCCGGTGGCCTATGCCGATCAGGTATGGCGGAGATGGTTATATGAACAGGTCAGAGGCGGTTTACGGGCCCAGTCACGACGTAGAGGAAATCTCTCTTACCACATCTCCGCCAAGGGCCTTCATACGCGCCGCGAGGTCGTGGTGGCCACGGTCGATGAGATACCCGGGCGAGACGACGGTCTCGCCATCGGCGGCCAGCCCCGCGAGCACCAGCGCGATGCCGGAGCGCAGATCGTGCGCCGTCACGTCGGTGCCCGTCAGCGAGGTGTGGCCGTGGACGACCGCGCGGCTGCCCTCGATCTCGATGTGGGCGCCCATCTTGTTGAGCTCGCCGGCCAGCGCGAAGCGCCCGTCGAAGATGCGCTCGTGGATGTAGCTCGCCCCGTCGGCCAGGCACGCCACCGTCATGATCGGAGACTGCAGGTCGGTGGCGAAGCCGGGGTAGGTGTCGGTGATGACGTTGATCGGCCGGAGCGGCCGGTCGCGCCGCACGTTGAGCACCGCGCCGTCGGTGGCGAACTCGACGCCCATCTGCTCGAGCTTCCACCGCACCACGCCGAGGTGCTCAAGGGACGCCCCGACGAGGTTGACCTCGCCGCCCGTGATGGCGGCGGCCATCGCGAACACGCCCGCGTCGAGGCGGTCGGGCATGACGCGGTGCTCCACGGCGGTGAGCTCGTCGACGCCCTCGACGGTGATGAAACCGGTGCCGCCGCCGCTGATGCGGGCGCCCATCTTGGTGAGCATGTCGATGACGTCGAGCACCTCGGGCTCGAGCGCGGCGTTCTCGATGATGGTGGTGCCCTTGGCGAGGGCCGCCGCCATGATGAGGTTCTCCGTGCCCGTGTGAGAGGGCGTGTCGAGGTAGAGGGGGGCGCCGGTGAGCCCGGCGGCCTTGACGTGGATGACGCTCTCGCCCTCGTCCACGACCGCGCCGAGCCGCTTGTAGCCCAGGTAGTGGAAGTCGAGGTTGCGGCTGCCGAGGTTGCACCCGCCGACGCCCTCGATGATGGCCTCGCCCAGGCGGTGCAGCAGCGCGGGAACGAACAGCACGGACCCGCGGAACCTGCGGGCGATCTCGGCCGGCAGCACGGCGCTGGTGAGCCGCGACGCGTCGATGACCAGAGTGCGCTCGGCCTCGTGCAGCTCCACCTTGGCGCCCACGGCCTCGGCCAGTTCGAGCGCCCGCCGGACGTCTTCGATTATCGGGACGTTGCGGAGGACCGTACGGCCCTCGGCGGCGAGCAGAGCCGCGCCGATCATCGGGAGCACGGCGTTCTTGGCTCCCTGGATGAAGGCGGTTCCGCGCAGGGCGTTGCCACCGCGCACGCGGTAACGAACCATATGATGAGGCTCCTCGAAATCTGGGAAATGACGCGCCTGGTCAAGCGGACGGCGGCAAAGTTATCCGCCCACAGTAGCTCTTTCGGGATGATGGCCCGGCCAGTTTGACTGCACTGAGCTGCCCAGGAAAGCGCAGATCACTCAGCGCGAGGGAGGGTTCGTCGGCGGGTTCGGCGAAGCCGCGTGCAGCAACGTGTTCGCGCGTTGGTCCACGAATCGCGTCACCACCTGCTGCGCGTATCCGAACACCATCGCCCACACCAGGATCGAGGTCTGCGAGCTCAGGCCGGCGAATCCCGGCACGAACCCCGAGTTCAGGATGAGCAGGCCCAGGATGGCGGTGGCCACGCCCGCCGGCGCCTTGAGCAGGTTCTGCGCGACCGCCAGGGAGTACCGCGTGGACAGCTCCGAGCGGGTGGACAGGCTGGCGGCGGTCGCGAGGGCCGCGCCGAGCACCCCCATGAGCGCGACCAGCGGCACGTCGCCGCTCGTCGGGCCGCCGTGGCCCGCCGGGCACACCTGGTTGTCCCTCGGCCCGAAGCTCGCGAGAAGTGTCCCGTTCCCGCACATCGGGATCGCCTGCGGCCAGGCCGAGCCGATCGCGACCAGCCCGGCGACGATGAGCGTGAGGATGGCCACCCCGCCGAGCAGCATGTTGCGGAAGCTGCGCACCCTGCCGCTCTCGATGGAGGCCGCGTTGTAGCCGGCCCTCAGCACCGACTGCAGCAACGCCCGGTCGCGCTCGTCGATGTCGCCCGCGGCCGCGCGCGCGGCGAGCCGGCTGAGGCGGGGATCGTCCGGAGGGAGGTACGCGCGGCCGGTCGCGAGCACCTCGGGGGCGCGGGCGTTGAGCTCGTTCGCGGGGAGCAGCCCGTACAGCAGGATGGTGGCGCCGTAGATGTTCGCCCAGGCGCCCTCGATGGCCTGCCCGGTCAGCCAGCGCCGCCAGCCCTGCCGATCCCTCGCGTACTGCGCGGCCGTCGCGAGGTGGCGCTCGATCGTGGCGTGCAGCACTTCGAGACCCGGCTCACCCGTGCGCGAGAGCAGGCACCGGCCGGCGTCCGCCTGGATCTCCTCGCCGCGCGAGGCGATGTGGATGCGCCACACGCCCGGCCAGCGCAGCACCTCCCCCTGGCTCGCGGCGGGCGCGGTGCCAAGGGGCGGCGCCTCGCTGTCGTGCACGGCCGGGTCGGCTGCCATACGCCCTCCAGGGATTCGCTCTGCCCACGGCTTATCGCGATCTCCCCGTCGGGCGCTACCCCTTTCGCGTGGCTAGGCCCGGGCCGCGATGTCGGTGCGGTGGTGCGAGCCGCGCAACGTGATGCGCCCCACCTGCTCGTACGCGGCGGCGCGCGCCGCCGCGATGTCGGGACCCGTGCCGACGACGCTGAGCACCCGCCCGCCCGCCGACACGACCCTGCCCTCCGCGTCGAGCGCGGTGCCGGCGTGGATGACGTACGCGTCCTTCACCGAAGGCGCGAGGCCCTCGACGCGGTCGCCCTTGACCGGGTCGGCCGGGTAGTTCTCGGCCGCGATGACGACGGTCACCGCCGCGCCCTCGCGGTAGCGCGGCGCGGGCTGCGC
Source organism: Sphaerisporangium viridialbum (assembly GCF_049674955.1). Lineage (GTDB taxonomy): Bacteria > Actinomycetota > Actinomycetes > Streptosporangiales > Streptosporangiaceae > Sphaerisporangium > Sphaerisporangium viridialbum. The sequence goes on from NZ_CP187232.1 coordinate 348,234, forward strand.
GTCCAGCGTGCCGGTGGCGCAGGCGTGCAGCAGACCGGCGAGCGGCGTCTCCAGGCGGTCGAGCACGACCTGGGTCTCCGGGTCGCCGAAGCGCGCGTTGAACTCGATGACCCTCGGCCCCGCCCCGGTGAGGGCGAGCCCGGCGTACAGCACCCCGGTGTACGGCGTGCCGCGCCGCGCGAGCTCGCGGATGGTCGGGAGCACGACCTCGGCCATGACCTGCTCGGTGAGCCCGGCCGGCGCCCACGGCAGCGGCGTGTAGGCGCCCATGCCGCCGGTGTTGGGGCCCTGGTCGCCGTCGTAGGCGCGCTTGAAGTCCTGCGCGGGCTGAAGCGGCACGGCGGTCGTGCCGTCGCACAGGGCGAACAGCGACACCTCGGGACCGTCGAGGAACTCCTCCACGACCACGCGCTCGCAGGCCGCCGCGTGCGCCAGCGCCTCCGCGCGGTCGGAGGTCACCACGACGCCCTTGCCCGCGGCCAGCCCGTCGTCCTTCACGACGTACGGCGCGCCGAACTCGTCGAGCGCGGCCTCGGCCTCCTCCGGCGTCGTGCACACGCGCGCTCCCGCGGTCGGCACGCCCGCGGACACCATGATGTCCTTGGCGAACGCCTTGGAACCCTCGATGCGCGCCGCCTCCTTGGACGGGCCGAAGCAGGCGATGCCCGCCGCCCGCACGGCGTCGGCCACGCCGGCCACCAGCGGCGCCTCCGGCCCGACGACGACCAACTCGGCGCCCAGCCGCACGGCCAGCGCCGTGACCTGCTCGGGGTCGGTGGGCACGACGGAATGCGTCGTCGCCACCGAGGCGATGCCGGCGTTGCCGGGAGCACAGTGGAGCTCGGAGACGGCGGGGTCGAGCCCGAGCGCCCGGCACAGGGCATGCTCACGGCCACCGGATCCAATCACGAGAACGCGCACCTGGGGAGTCTACGGGTCGGGCCTGGGGTAGCCGGACGGCGGCGGCGTCCGCGCAGGTGGAAGGCGTTCCTGGCGTTTCCCGGCGGGTAATGCGCAGCAGGCGAAGAGGCTTTGTCGACTTCCACATGATCGAGCAATCCAATGGCCGTGTAGGCTAGGTATCGAAGCCTCGCTGTGGTAAGTTGGGGCAGCTTTGGGCCGTCTCTTAGCGATTGGAGGTGGAATCGGGATGACTTCTGGTGATCCCAGCAGTACGTGCTCGCGCACGTACATCGTGCGCAAACCCGACCACTCCAATTCGGTGTCCGACTGAGAGCCACGCGCGCCTATTTACCTGTGACGACTGTCGCATTCTTACTTTCTTGCGCGTTGGTTCCGCGAGGTCGGGCGGGAAGGGACCGCCATGCGCTCGTCCACGCTTTTCCAGCGGATCAACCTCCACCCGCGCACCACTCACGTCCGGCTCGGCGCCTCGTCGTCGGTCGGTGCGGTGCGCCGCGAGACCATGAACGGCCGATGCGTGCCGCCCAGTGACTCACTCGTGGAGTTCGGCGCCTATGTCGCCGGCAAGCGCGTCCACGTCTCCGGCATCCCGGAGGCCGTCGGCCTCGTCCGCGAGCACAACGCCTCCTCCGAGATCAACGACGCGTACGTCTGGGTCGGGCTGCACGAGCCGGAGGCCCCCGAGGTCGAGTGGCTGGCCGAGGTCTTCGGGCTGCACCCCCTCGCCGTCGAGGACGCCATCAAGGCCCACCAGCGCCCCAAGGTCGAGCGTTACGGCGACTCCCTCTTCGTCGTACTCAAGACCATCGCCTACCTCGACCATGACGAGCTGACCGCCTCCAGCGAGATCATCGCCACCGGCGAGATCATGGTGTTCGTCGGCCCCGACTTCGTGGTCACCGTGCGCCACGGCGAGCACTGCCCGCTCTCCGAGGTCCGCGGCCGCCTTGAGGACAAGCCCAAGCTGCTGGCCCGCGGTCCGGCGGGCGTGCTGCACGCCATCGCCGACTTCGTCGTGGACAAGTACCTCACGGTCGCCGACCTGATGCAGGCCGAGCTGGAGGAGGTCGAGGCGGCCGTCTTCGCCGACGTCAGCTCGCGCGACATCGGCCGCATCTACCAGCTCAAGCGCGAGATGATCGAGATGAAGCGCGCGGTCACCCCGCTCCAGACGCCGCTGGGAGCCCTGCCGACGCGCCGCATGATCCCCTCCGAGATGCGCGAGTACTTCCGTGACGTCGTCGACCACCTCTCGCGGGTCTGCGAGCAGGTGGAGTCCTCGAACGAGCTGTGCAACTCCATCCTGCAGGCCGCGCTCGCCAGGTCCAACGCCCTGGCCAACGAGGACATGCGCAAGATCTCCGCGTGGGTGGCGATCATCTCGGTGCCCACGATGATCGCCGGCATCTACGGCATGAACTTCAAGCACATGCCCGAGCTGTCCGCCATGTGGGGCTACCCCCTCGTGATCGGCGTCATGCTCGTCATCTGCTCCCTCCTCTACCGAGGCTTCCGCCGCAACAGCTGGCTCTGAACACCTCTGGTCAGATGGGCCAGGACTCCTGGTGCCAGGCGGCGTTCCAGAACATCCACTCGTAGCGGGAGGTGGTGACGAAGTGTTCCTGGGCTCGGAGGCGCTGGCGGGGGGTGGCCTCTTCCCCGGCTCGGTCGGTCAGGGCCACCACGCGGCGGACGACGCTCTGGAAGGCCTCGTCGCCGTAGGTGGCGATCCAGCGCCGGTAGAGAGGGTCGGGTGACGACTTGGCCAGCAGTGCCTCGCCGACGCGGGCGTAGATCCAGTAGCAGGGCAGCACCGCGGCCAGGCCGTCGAGGAATGACCCGCCGTACACCGTGGCCAGCAGGTAGCTCGTGTACGCGCGCGTGGTCGGGCCCACCGGTAGCTCCGCTGCCTGTGCCGACGAGCCGCCGAGCTGGGCCATGAACTCCGCGTGCATGTCCTGCTCCGCCGCGATCGCCCCCACCGCGTCGCTCGCGAAGGCCCGTACGTCGTCCTCGGTCGGTGCCTTGGCGGCGCACAGGGCCAGCGCCCGTGCGTAGTCCCGCAGGTAGTGCGAGTCCTGCACCACGAAGTGCCGGAAGGCCTCACGCGGCAGCGTGCCGTCGACCAGCCCGGTGATGAACGGATGGTCCAGGATCGCGGTGTAGATCGGCTGGATGGCCTCCCACAGCTCTTCGCTGTAAGAAACGGTCGGCTCGAACGTCGTCATCACAACAACTCCCTACGCCGGCATGACCCGGTCAGGTTCGAGCGGTCTGCGGCCGTGCCAGCCGCACTCTCAGCCCGGTGCGCCGGACTCCCGCGATGTCGTGGTCGAGGCTAACGCACCCCCTTGCCACAACGGTTCAGGGGGATCGCCATGATGGTCCGTGCCTCCGCGCCCTGGGGGCGCTCCGGCTCGGGCAGCGTTTCCCAGGGGGCTCCCGCCCCCTTCGACCCCCGAGTCGAAGGCTTCGCCCTTGAGCTCCAGCTAAGCCTTGACATTCAGCCGACAAGCTGGGCAGATATCACCTTTCGTGGCGCTAGTGGCGGCCACCGAAGCGTTCGAGCAGGTCCATCCAGTTGCCCGGACCACAGCTGAGTTCCCTATGCCGTCGCTAGCTCGTGGTTCCCATGGGCCAGCGACCGCTTGGGGCCGTTGGCAGGGCGAACCCGACCGCCTTTCCGGGGACGCCTGTGGAGGACGATCCGGTCGGGTACACCTCGCAGTCACCTCCGGCCAACTTGTGGGCTATTAGCAGGCCGCGACCGTTCTCGGCGAGCAGCGGTAGATCGGTCTCCTTGAACGTGCGGAGCCGGTCGAGGAGGGCGGCGACCCTTTCGAGGTCCGGGCTGCCGTCCACGATCTCGCACCAAACCGGGACGCCGTGCACGCTCAAGATCTGCAGTTCGTACGGCTCCGTGGCGTACCTTTCGGCGTTCGCCGCGAGTTCGGCCACAATCATCTCGACGTCGGCGATGCGGTCCTCCTTAACGTCCGCCTTTCTGAGGACATCCCTTATCGCGGCCCTGGCCTGGCGTGCCGCCGAGCCGTGCTTGAGGACTTCGACGAGTGTCCGGACAGGGGTGAGCGTTGCGGCGGGTTCGCCCTTCCGTTCCTGTTCGGCGGGTTGCACGCACAGGTGAGGCTCTGGCGCGACGCTGTCGCCTGGCCGCATGGAGGGCTCCGTTCGGTGCGAGGACCTGGTAACAGCAGGAAATGCCCCTGGGGAGCAGGAGAGAAGGACGCTTCGTCCGGCGTTCTCGCCGGTAGTGGTGGGCCTGCGCCCATCGGTCGTTTGCCGGTCGTTTCCGCCCTTGGTGACTACGTCGGGTGTGTCTTGCATCACGATTGGTAATCGATTGAATGTCCGAGGAGTGGCGGGGGGGCATTGGGATGGGCGAGGCAGGGCGCCGGATCGGCCGTCCGGACTTGATCAACGCGCGAAAGCGGCGAGGTCTCAGCCAGGAGCAGGCGGCGGACGCGGTACAGGTGTCGCCCACCACCTGGGGGCGGTGGGAGCGGGGCGTCCAGGAGGTCCGCGCCGTCCACCGGACCCGGATGGCGATCGCCTTCCAGGAGGACCCGGCCGAGATCGCGCGCTGGATCGACGGCGACACGGCGTTGTGTCCGCTGGCGGACTTCTGGGGCGGGGCTCTGACGCTTACCGTGAAAGCGGCCGAGGAGCTCTGGAGGTCTGAATTGGATCCGTCGCGACGTCACATGCTGGCCGCGCTGCCGTTCGTCCCCACCGCCGTCGGAGAGTGGCTCGCGGCCTGGAGCTACGACCCCGCGCCTGACTCGACCGCCCACCGGGGATCGGGACCGCAGGTCGGCATGGCCGACGTGGAACGGATCAGCCAGGCCAAGCAGGCGTTCGCCCAGATCGACCACCAGTTCGGCGCGGGTCTCGTACGTCCGGCCGTGGTGAAGTACCTGAACGGCACGGTGGCTCCACTGCTGCACGGCCGCTACGACGACCGCGTCGGATCCGCTTTGATGACGGCGGCTGCGGACATGACCTGTCTGGTGGGATGGATGGCGTTCGACATCGACCGCAACGGGCAGGCTCAGCGTTACTTCGCTCAGGCCCTCCGGCTGGCGAAGGCGGCAGGTGATCCGGTGATGGCCGCCTGGGTGCTAGGAGTCATGTCCCACCAGGCGATCTACCTCAATAGGCCGACGGAGGCGCTCCGCCTGGCCAACGCCGCAGGTGAGGCGGCCCGGCAAGGACAGGCCCCACCTCGCCTCATGGGGCGTCTGGCGCTGGGAGAGCGGGCATGGGCGACGGCGCTGCAAGTGAAGCTGTCCGATACGCGTGAGGGGCACAGTGTCAAGCAGGTTGAGCGGTTGCTCGCTGAGGCCCAGCGGGCGTACGAGCAAGGCCCAACTGATCGCGAGCCGACGTGGCTGCCACCATACGATCCGACGAGGATCTCCTCTGAGGCGGCGCGGTGCTGGCACCTGCTCGGGGAACATCAACGAGCGATCGAGTGCGCGGAGTCGGCGTTGAGCGGACTACGCGGGAGCCGGACACGATCCGCCCAGCTTGCCCACGTCAATGCCGCCGAGGCATACCTCGGGGCAGGAGAGTTGGAGCAGGCGCTCAACTTCGCGCGGGCGGCGACACCGGTGGCCAAGTCGCTGTCCTCACCCCGCCTCGTCGAGCGCGTTCGCGGGTTCTCCGGGCAGCTTGATCCTTACGGCAGCACCGTCCAGGTCCGCGAATTTCGTGACTACATGCGCGTCCAGCTCGCCGCTTGAATATTGGGCGAAGGTTCGAGGGCTTGCCCTCGATTGGGGGGGGAAGGGGGGCCTTCGGCTCCCTGGTAAACACAGTCCGAGCCGGAGCGCCGCCAAGGCGCGGAGGCGAGGTCCTCGCCCTTCAAGGCCCGGTTCTCAGGGGACGATCATCAGTTTGGGACGGTGGTCCTGGACGCCGAGGAGCTCTCGTACGCGGGGGAGTGGCCACGCGAGCTGGGTGGCGAGTGTGGCCATGGTGAGGTCGGTGTCCGCCGCCGCCAGGTCGAAGGCCTGCCGCAGGAGCACCGGGTGCTCCCCCGGGTAGCCGGTGATGGGCTCGCTGGCGAAGCCCGGCTGGTCGCGGAGGGCGCCGAGACGTTGGTACGCCCGGCTGGCCGAGGAGTCGGAGAGCAGCCCGACCTCGCGGCAGCGGTAGAGCAGTGAGCTGATCGAGACGCCCCACACGTGCTTGAGCTCGGCCAGCCGGCGCAGGTCGAGGCGCCGGGGAAGCTCGGGCAGGATGCTGTCGCGCGGGGTCAGGAACTCGGCCGCGAACGTGTCGGCCTCGCGCTCCTGCTGGACGTCCCCGGCGGCCGTGTCGCCGTGCAGGACGAGATGGCCGAGCTCGTGGGCGGCGGTGAAGCGGTAGCGGTGAATGTCGTCGAAGCGGTTGGCCGTCAGGACGACGATCGGCCGGGGCAACTGCGAGGTCGAGAAGGCGTCGACCGTGGTGGCGTCCTCGTCGGGCGGGGGCAGGACCACGACGATGCCGTGGGCCTCCATGTGGCGGACGAGATGCGAGATCGGCCCGGTGCCGAGCCCCCAGTGCCGCCGCAGCTCGCGGGCGGCGGCGGCCGGGTCGCGTGGCAGCTCGACCCCCGAGTGCACCTCGCCGCCCGAGAAGCCCGGGAGGTCGACGTGCGGCAGCCGTACGCGCTTCTCCAGCGCGTGGGTCAGCTCCCAGACCTGCTCGACGAACGCGGCGGCCTTGGCCCGCTGGTGGACCCGGGTGGAGCGGAGGCTGCGGAAGTGGGCCATGGACCCGTCGAGCTTGGCGTGCGGCCGGCCGGACAGGAAGAACGCCAACGGAACGCCGAGGGCGCCGGCGAGGCGCGGGATGAGGTCGGGACGGGGGTGGGTCATGCCCGTCTCGTACTGCCCCACCGCCGCGGGGGTGACGCCCACCCGCTCGGCGAGGTCCTTCTTGGTCAACCCCGCCAGCCGCCGCGCCTGGGTCAGCCGCGCCTGGTCGAAGGCGTCGGCCACGGCCTGTGGGCTCGGTCCTCCACGGTCGTTCTTACGGTCGCTCATCGGCGTCGGCGATCGGGTGTTCGTCGGTGGTCTCGCTGTTCACGGGGAAGATCATCGCATTGCGGCGCTCGACCGCGGGACGGCGGACGAGCGTGAGGTCGGGCTCCGCGCCTCGGTCGAAGCGCTCGGCCACGTCGGGCTCGGCCACAGGAAGACCCTGCGACACCCACGGCAGGGCGGTGAGCAGGGGGATCTGCTCGCAGTGGACCCAGTGGACGCGCCCCATGTCGTCGATCAGCTCCGCCTCTCCCCAGTAGAGCTTCAGCAGGCTCGCCTGCGCGTTGGCGGCGTAGGCCACGGGGATGAGGCGCGTGTCGTCGGGGAGCTGCGCGAGCAGGGGGCGCGCGGCGGTCAGCTCGGCGAGCTGGGCCTCCTCGTCGTCGCTCGCGAGCGCGAGGTCGAGCGTCTCCTGGTGGTAGGTGGTCTTGGGGCCGAAGCGGGTGAAGAGCTCGCGGACGAGCGCGGAGACGCGCCCGTCGCTGACCCGCGCCTCGCTGATCGGAGTCGTGTCGTCCTCGGCGTAGCGGAAGGGCAGCAGCAGGTTGCCGTTGAGCACGACCAGATGGTGGGGCGAGCCGTACGGCCTGACGACCTGGAAGCCCGGGTCGTTCTTGAAGCCGTCGACGAGGGCCTCGTAGCGTCGTGCCATGAGGGTGGAGCCGTAGGCGTACCGTTTGTCGCTTCTGGAGGACTTCTGGGCATCCTGGGCGTTGCCGGCGGCCTCCAGGAGGGACGCGGCGAGCTGCCCCCGCACGGACGCGGCGCGCTCACCGAACCGCTCGGCCGCCCAGCTCGAAATCTGTGGCTCCCCCTGCATCGGTGACCTCCCGTATGGCGCCGCCACTTCAGTTCTCCGCACGATACTCCCGCGAGCACTCCAGTTGATGTTGTGACTCGCCGAAATGGGCGGAAACCTCAGGCGGGCGCGTGGCGGAGGGCGGCGGCGGGCTTGGGGAGGGAAAGGCCGCGTCGCGCCCACAGCTCGCGCATCCGGTCGGGGTAGTCGGTGACGATGCCCGCGACTCCGAGGTCGATCATGCGCGACGCCTCGTCGGGGTCGTTGACCGTCCACACCGCGACCGGTAGCCGAGCCGTCGCCGCGCGGGCCATCAGCTCGTCGTTGACCAACACCCGGTCGGGGGACAGAGTGGTGGCGCCGATCGAGGCCGCCGCCGCGGCGATGTCGCCGCCGAAGTCCTCCTCGTAGCGGAGGCCGAGCCATTCGGGCCTGAGCGTCGCCTTCTCGACCAGGGCGTAGCGCGTGGCCACGAGATCGCGGGCGACACGCAGGACGCGCCAGTCGAAGCTGAGGATCGCCGCGCCGTCCAGCCGGTTGTGCCGGTCGAGCTCGGCCACCACCAGCTCGGTGAGCCGCTGCGGATCGGCCGAGAGGTCGGGCCGCGTCGGGTCGGACTTCAGCTCGACGTTCAGCCGCACGCCGTCGGCGCCGTACGCGCCCACCAGGCCGAGCACGGCCCCGAGCGTGGGCATGCGCGTGCCGGGGATCGGGACCTGCGTGCGGACGAACCGGTCGGCATCGCTCTTCGGGTGGCGCACTCCCACGTCGAGGGTGCGCAGCTGGGCGAGGGACAGGGAGCGGATGGGCTTGCCGACGTAGGGGAACGCGGGGTCCCCCGGCATCGCGGGGACGGTGTCCGCGCTGGTCACGGCCGAGACGGTCAGATCATGGGTAAGCACGAGCTGCCCGTCGGCGGTCAGCGCGACGTCGAACTCGATCGCGTGGACGCCGAGCTCCAGCGTGTGGGCCATGCCGGGGAGGGTGTTCTCCGGGCGTAGGCCCCGCGCCCCCCGGTGGCCGTGTATCTCCACCTGCACAATGGCGCACCCTATCGTCCGCGTGCCTTGACCATGTTCAGGCGGGGCCGCGCGGGTCTCCTGGAGCCGACAGCCCTGTGATCCGGCCGGTGTCCGGATCGTTCGGTTAACAAACGCAGACGTGCGGTTAACGGATACCTAATCGTTATAAACCTATGGTGCAAGCAGCACCTCTAATTCCATGTCAGCAAAAAGGGGGCAATTGCATGAAGGTTGACAACCGCAGGGCGGCGGCATCCGCCTCGGGCACCCGATATGGACGGATGTGGATGGATCCCTCCGTTCCCTTCCTCGGGGGAGTCGCCGGCTGACCCCACGGCGGCCCATCATCACTTTCCGCGGGGGACGGTGACGCCCGGCCGGCGCCACCGCTGAACCTCACCGCGCATTCCGGTGGCCCGGCGGCGGGCCTCCTTCACCGTCGTCCGGGCACCGGGCGAGCGTGTGGATCTCGCGTTCTCGCCATCGCCCGCCGCTCTCCTTGCTTGGAGCAAGCGCTTGTTTAAGAAGGTCAGAAGGTACCCGGCGCGCGCCGCGCTGTGGCTGTTGAAGATGCTGAACGCACGAAGAGCCCGCCGGGCGGCGCCGCCGGACACCGGAACCGTGCGCATCCTGTTACTGCACGCCTACGGCATGGGCGGCACCATCAGGACCGTGTTCAACCTGGCAGGCCACCTCGCGCGGGAGCGCGACGTGGAGATCGTGAGCGCCGTCAGGACGGCGGAGAGCCCGTTCTTCGACCTCCCGCCCGGCGTACGCGTCACGTTTCTGGACGATCGGACCGCGCCCAAGGGGTGGGTGGCCCGCGTGCTCTCCCGCTTTCCGGGCCGGTTCGTGCCGGCGGACGAGAGGGCCAAGCAGTCGTTCACCCTCTGGACCGAGCTGCGCCTGATCGCGTACCTCAGGTCGCTTCGCGGCGGCGTGATCATCGCCACACGTCCCGCGTTCACGCTGCTGACGGCCCTGTTCGTCCCTCCCGGCGTCATCGCGATCGGCCAGGAGCACGTCACCCTCGCCGTCCACTCGCCCGCCATGCGGAGCCTCTTCAAGAGGAGGTACGGCAGGTTCGACGCGTTCGTCACGCTGACCGAGGCCGACCTGGCGCAGTACGCCAAGCTGCTGAAGGCCGACCCGCCGGGACGCCTGCTGCGCATCCCCAACGCCGTACCGCCGCTCGACGGCCGCGTCTCGCGCCTGGAGGAGAAGACCGTGGTCGGCATGGGCCGGCTGGTCCACGCCAAGGGCTTCGACCGGCTCGTCAACGCGTGGAAGACCGTGGCCGAGACCCACCCCGACTGGGTCCTGCGGATCTACGGGCGGGGGACCCAGGAGAAGACCGACCGCCTCCAGGCCCGGATCGACGAGGCCGGCCTGGCGGACAAGGTCTTCCTGATGGGCAGCACGGCCAGCGTCGGGGTCGAGCTGTCCAAGGCGTCGATCTACGCCGTCAGCTCGCGTTATGAGGGCTTCGGCATGACGATCCTGGAGGCGATGAGCAAGGGCCTGCCGGTCGTCAGCTTCGACTGCCCGCTCGGCCCCCGGGAGATCATCACGGACGGCCACGACGGCCTGCTCGTCACCTCCAAGAAGGCCGCCGCCCTCGGCGAGGGCATCCGCCGCCTCATCGAGGACGAGGACCTGCGCCGCGAGCTCGGCGCGAACGCCCTGCGCACGGCCAGGACGTACGACCTCGGCGTCGTCGGGGCCCGCTGGGACGCGCTCCTCACCGACCTTTCGGCCGGGCCCCCACGACAGCGATGAGAGACGCCTCAGATCAGGGGACGCAGGGAGAGGGTCTGGGTGCGGCCGGGGCCGACGCCGATGGCGGAGATCGGCGCGCCGCTCAGCTCCTCCAGTGCCCGCACGTAGTCCTGGGCGTTCTTCGGCAGGTCGTCGAAGGACTTCGCCTCGGTGATGTCCTCCTGCCAGCCGGGGAACTCCTCGTAGACCGGCTTGGCGTGGTGGAAGTCGGTCTGCGTCATCGGGATCTCGTTGTGGCGCACGCCGTCCACCTCGTACGCGACGCAGACCGGGATCCGCTCCAGGCCGGACAGCACGTCCAGCTTGGTGAGGAAGAAGTCGGTCACGCCGTTGATCCTGGTGGCGTACCTGGCGATGATCGCGTCGAACCATCCGCAGCGGCGGTTGCGGCCGGTCGTCACGCCGTACTCGCCGCCGGTAGTGCGCAGCCAGTCGCCCATCTCGTCGGTCAGCTCGGTCGGGAACGGGCCCGAGCCGACGCGCGTGGTGTAGGCCTTCAGGATGCCGATCACCCGGGTGAGCCGGGTCGGCGGGATGCCAGAGCCGATGCACGCGCCGCCCGACGTCGGCGAGGAGGACGTCACGAACGGGTAGGTGCCGTGGTCGATGTCGAGCAGGTTGCCCTGGCCGCCCTCCAGCAGCACGACCTTGTGGTCGTCCAGCGCATTGTTCAGGATCAGGGAGGTGTCGGCGATGTGCGGCTTGAGCCGCTCGGCGTACCCGAGGTACTCCTCGAGGACCTTCGCGGGGTCGATGCCCCTGCGGTTGTAGACCTTGGTCAGCACCTGGTTCTTCTCGTTCAGCGCGACCTCGATCTTCTTGCCGAGGATGCCCGGGTCGAGCAGGTCCTGCACCCGCACGCCCATGCGCGCGATCTTGTCGCCGTACGCGGGGCCGATGCCCCGCCCCGTGGTGCCGATGCGGGCCTTGCCGAGGTAGCGCTCGGTGACCTTGTCCAGGGCCTTGTGGTGGGGCATGATCAAATGCGCGCTGGCCGAGATCAGCAGCCGGTCGCAGGAGATGCCGCGTTCCTTCAGCCCGTCGATCTCCGCCAGCAGCACCCCGGGGTCGATCACGACGCCGTTGCCGATCACGGGGACGACGTCCGGCGACAGCACGCCGGTCGGCAGCAGATGCAGCGCGTACTTCTGGTCGCCGATGACGACGGTGTGACCCGCGTTGTTACCGCCCTGGTAGCGGACGACATAGTCGACCTGACCGCCAAGGAGGTCGGTGGCCTTACCCTTGCCCTCATCGCCCCACTGGGCGCCCACGAGAACGACAGCCGGCATGGTTAACTCCCGCGCAACAAAAACGAAACCCCTGGCGCAAGCGCGACAGGGGCTCTTGCGTTGAGAGACTACCCGAGCAGGCTGATGCCGCCCAAGCGCGGCTTACTGGGAAGTGAGCACCTTTACCGCTTCTGGGCTACTTTCACGGAGGAACTGTGCGCACCTCTCGGCCTCATCCTTCTCACCGATCGCCTGGGCCGCACGCCCGAGCGCGTTGAGGCAGCGGAGGAACCCCCTGTTGGGCTCGTGCTCCCAGGGGATGGGGCCGTGACCCTTCCAGCCCGCGCGTCGTAGCTGGTCAAGGCCACGATGGTAGCCGGTGCGGGCGAAGGCGTAGGAGGTGACCGCGTGGCCGGCGGTGAAGTATTCGTCGGCGAGCGCCGCCCAGGCCGCCGTGTAGGCGGGGAAGCGCGCGGCGACGTCACTGGCCTTGGCACCGGATTCCAGGGCCTCCCTGGCCTCCGGGGTGTCCGGAAGCTGGGTGGGCGGTGGCCCGGCGAGAAGGTTCTCGTGCGTTTCCATGAGCACAGTCTTACCTGTGTTCCGCCCTTCTGGTCATACTCCCTTCTGCGATACGTGAGGAAAGCCGAAATTTGTCCGATACGGTGACCCGGTTGCGTGTGCAAGGACTCACAAAGGAGCAGAGGACGTGATCCACTCAGCCTCCCGGTGCGTCGCCGTGACACTGGCGGGGCTGCTGGCGCTGGTGACGGCCTGCGGCGGAGAAGCACGCCAGAACCCCCCGAACGCGGCGAAGACCGTCGTGTCCCTGACCTTCGACGACGCCTGGGCCACCCAGGCGGTCGCGGCCGATCTTCTACGCAAGCACCATCTTGTTGGCACGTTCTACATCAACAGCGACTTCCTCGGCCGGCCGAAGCGGCTCACGAAGGCGCAGGTGGACGGGCTGGCCGCCTCGGGCAACGAGATCGGCGGCCACACCCTCACCCACCCCCGCCTGCCCACGCTCCCGGCGGCCGGCAAGCGCCGCGAGATCTGCGACGACCGCCGTGCCCTGCTGGCCATGGGCTACAAGCCGCGCTCCTTCGCCTACCCGTACGGCATGTTCGACGCCGCGACCGTCGACGTGGTCCGGAGCTGCGGCTACAACAGCGGGCGGAGATCGGGAGGCATCGCCCCGCCGAGCGACGCCTGCCCGAAGTGCGCCCGGTACGAGGACGTGAAGGTGACGGACGCCTACCACCTGCGCACGCTGCCCGCCGTACGCCGGTCGGTGACGCTGGACGTCCTCAAGTCCTACGTGCTCCAGGCGGAGAAGCGCGGGGGCGGCCTGGTGACCTACCAGTTCCACAACGTCTGCGACACCTGTGACGAGTTCGGGGTGAGGCCGCAGGTGCTGGACGACTTCCTGGGCTGGGTCGCGGGCAGCGGGGTCACCGTCCGCCTGTTCGGCGACATCGTCGGCGGCGGCCTCCGCCCCGCTCCGTAGGTCAGCGCAGGCGCTTGAGCAGGGCTTTCGGGCCTCCTTGGCGGGAAGCGGTGGCCTGGTCGCGGGCGGAGACCTCGCCGTCCAGGGCGGCGAGGCGCTCGGCGAGGAGGGCGTTCTCGGCCCGCAGCCTGGCCACCTCCCGCTTGAGGGCCGGATCCTCGCTCTTGCCGCGCCTCGGGGGCTCGGCCTCGGCCGCGGGCAGGAAGCCCATGGTCCTGCCGTCCAGCCAGTGCGTGCCGTACACGTCGTGGACGGCGGCGTCCAGAGGCTCGTCCTCGGCCCGCACGAGCGAGGCCCTGGCGAAGGCGCCGGTGTGCTCCAGGCGGGCCGTGATCACCTCGTCGGTCTCGTCGAGGGCGATGTTGACCAGCCCGTGCCCGTGCTCGACCGCCTGCTCCACCACCCGCCGCAGCGTCTCCTGGCCCGGCACCCACCCCGCGGGGCAACGCATGCGGAACGACGAGGGCGCCGCCGTGGCGGGCACCCGCTCGGCGTACCGGACCCGGGGGTCGCCGCGATAGAGCCCCCGGAGGAGCAGCAGGTCGAGCCAGGGGTTGTCCAGCGGGTTGCGCCTGTCCTCCTCGACGGAGCCCCACGGGCCCACCAGCGTGATCTGGATGTCGTTCAACGAGCTGGCGAGGAAGCCGTCCACGGTCGCCCTGGTGTCCTCGTACGGCGCGCCCTCGACCTCGACGACCACCTCGGCGTAGGGGACCAGCCACTGGCGGCGTGGGTGGGTGCGCAGCCACCGCATGTGCGGGATGTGGTCGGGCACGAAGACCTGGTTGTACCGCCTGACCTGCTCCCCGTCGCGCATCATCATCGAGGTGCCGAGATGGCGGCTGCGGGCCTCGGGGGCCAGCACGAACGCCGCGCCGGCCTGGGCGAGCCGGTAGCCCAGCTCGGTGTCCTCGCCGAGCACCAGGCCGGTGTCCAGTGGCCCCGCCTCGCGCAGCAGCCGGGCGTTCACCGAGGCGGCGTTGGTCACGTGGACGCGGTACGCCGAGTCGCCCGCCGTGCGGAGGCCGTCGGTGCGTTCGGCCAGGTCGACGATCCAGCTGTGCGGCTCGCTCGCGGCCTCGTCGAAGAGCTTCTCCGTGGCCCCCGCCGAGACCGCCGCGTGCACGTCCGCGGGGACCGGGGCGCCCGGCCGGTGGTCGACGTACCGCACGTAGCCCATCACCACGAGGTATCCGGCGAGGTGGTGCCAGCGCATGTGCGCCTCGACCTCGTCGTGGAAGGTCACCATGTCGGCGTCCAGCCAGTGGACGACGTCGCCGCCCGCGATCGCCAGCCCGGCGTTGCGGGCGTCGGACCGGCCGCGCGAGCCCGGTTCCGTGGTGATCAACCGGGTGTTGTCAGGGACGATCTCGGGGAGGCGGAGGGCGGGAACGGTCCCGTCGTCGACGACCACGACCTCCATCAGATGCCGGGGGTAGCTCTGGGCGGCGAGGGCGGCGAGGGTCAGGTCGAGCTTGTCCTGGTGGCCGTAGGCCGCGATCACCACGCTCACCGAGAGCCGGGGCTGCCAGGCGCCGGGCGCGGGCGGGCTCAGCACCCCGTAGTCGTTGTGCCGGATCCTCGGCTGGGCCGGCGGGGCCCCGTGCTCGGTCGGCTGTGTCACTGTTCCAACTCCATCAGTCCGCTGGGCCGAAATCCCCGCCACTGGTCCTTGGCCCTGGCCAGGAAGTACCCGACCGGCTCCTGCCAGGTGTGCATGCCTCTCGCCGCCCTGCGCGCGACGAAACCCAGGCCGTGCGTCCGGTAGATGGCGCCACCGGCTCTGAGCAGGCTCTGGAAGAACTGGACGTCCACCGACCGCGCGACCGGACGGAAGCCCCCGACGGACTCGAACGCCGAGCGCGACACCACGAACGTGCCGCCCGCCACGTGGTTGGACATCGTCTCGCTGCTCCAGTCGCGGCGGATGGTCACGTCGATCTTCTGGAGGTAGAAGAACTCCGAGGCCGCGCCCACCAGCTCGGCCCCCGAGTACGACTGGGCGAGCATCATGTCGGCCAGGTGGTCGGGGCCGTACCAGTCGTCGTCGTCCCACTTGCTGAGGAACGTGCCGGTCGCACGCTCCGCAGCCTGGTTGAGCACGATGCCGAACGGCAGGCTCGCGTCCGCCTCGACGACCGTGATCGGGCGGCCGAAGGCCTCGACCGCCCGCACGACGTCGGGAGCGGTGGCGGGCACCCCGTGCAGCGTCAGGACGACCTCGAGGTCGACCCCCCGCTGCCTGGCGATCTGGCCGAGCGCGAAGGGCACCAGGTCGTTGCGCCGGGTGCACATGATGACCGAGATCGTGGGCTTCGCGGGGAGGGCGATCCCGGCACGCGCGGCGAGCGAGCGCCATCGCGCCACGGTCCCGTGGGTCGAAAGGGCCAGCCTGCGCAGCCGTACGCTGTGCTCCTCACGGCGCAGGGCGTCGGCCAGCTCGTGCTCGGACGCGGCGCTCAGCCGTGCCGCCAGCTCAGGCCCGAGCGCCCGGGCCGCCCAGCCGGGCGGCGGGCTCGACAGCAGTGGCACCCCCGCGGCGGCCAGGCCGGCCACGGCGCGGACGGCGGCGATCGGCCCGGTGTGGGCGGGCCGCCAGTCGACGCGGACGGCGCGCAGGCGCCGCAGGCGGGCGGCGTCGGCGTCGGTCACGCCCCCGGACGCGGCCAGGCGCACAAGCGTCTTGCCCTCGGCGCGGATCTCCCAGCGGCCGTCGTGCTGGGCGAGATCGGCCACCTCGCCCGCCGGCGACTTGACGAAGCCGCGCGGGTTGACCGACCGTTCGTCGACGGGAGGCACGGAGTCCGGTTCGAAGATCGCGTTTCGCAGCGCCTCGTAGCCGCCGGGGGAGCCGAAGCGCTCCCAGGTGGCGTCCGCCGGGTGGTCGACGGCCGCAACCCGGCCGTCGGTCCAGGGGACCTCCTGCGCAGGAGCCACCGGCACGGCGCGGATCGCGAGGTCGGCGGTGGGCACGTCGGAGCGGTCGGGAACGGGGCCGCGCCCGTCCGCGAAGGTCACGTTGGGGTCGCCGGGCCGCCAGCCCGCGAGCCCGGGACCGGCCAGTCCGGCCATGGGAAGCGCGTAGCCGTTCAGATGGTGGCCGCCGAAGCTCCTCGCCACGGCCGCCGCGACCTCCCCGGCGGGCTGCGGCTGGGAGAAGCGCACCTTGACCCGCCAGCCCGTGCGGCCGTACCGGCTGATGCCCACGTCGCGCAGGAAGCGCCGGCCGAGGCCCGGCGACAGCGGGACGCCCGGGGCCTCGCACCACGGCGGCGCCTCCACGACGATCACGCCCACCCAGAGGGCCGACGGGAGCGCTCCACCCAGCGTCACGGCCCTGCGCAGGTCGGTGGGGGTGCCCGCGACCACCACGACGGCCGACGGATCGGAGGTGACCCACGGCTCGGGGCCCATGCTGTCCAGGTCAGCCGCCTCGAAGGCCACGCCGGGGAGCAGGCCGTCGAGGTCGCCGGCGTCCACCCCGGCGACGGCCACGGCGACCTTCCCGCCCGCCCTGCTCAGCTCGGCCGTCATCCCGGCCGACACGAGCGCGGCCGTCATCCCCGGCTCCCCGCGGTCGTCCGGGCCCGGACGGGTCGGCACCTCATCCGGCGTTCCGCCTGAGCACCATCGCGCCCTTCTCCGCGGGGTGGGCCGTGCCTGCCAGCTCGGGATACTCCCTGAGCCAGCGATCGGCCACCTCGCGCTCGGCCGGGCGGTTCGTGTCGTCAAGGACGATCCACGCGTCGGGGGCGCAGCGCGGCAGCAGCACGGGCACCGCCGGATAGCGCACCAGCGGCGCGGCGGCTCCCGGAGGCCCGTCCACGAAGACGAGCCCGATGCCGTCCAGATCGCTCACCGCGCGGGTGTCGTACCAGGGAATGGTCTCGTCGCTCCAGGAGGTGAGCGGCGCGTGGCGGATCTCGACGACGTCCTGCAGCCCGTGGGCGAGGACGAGGTCCCTCGACGCCTCGGCGAACCGCTCGTCGTGCTCCAGGGCGACGACCCGCCCGCCCCCGAAACGCTGCACGGCGTAGCCGAGCCAGACGCTGGACGAACCGCTGCCGCACTCGACGACGACCTTGGCACGATCCACCGCGATCCGCTCGATGAGCAGGCGCAGGACGTCTGGGGAGGCCGCCCAGCCGCGCAGCCGGGGAAGCGGGGCGCGAGGCTGGAGCAGCGCCCTGATGTCGATGAGCGCTTCGAGCTGGGCGTAGTTCTGACGCGCCGCCTTGGCCAGGTCGGCCTGGCCGTCCCGTACCGTGCCGCCGAGGGCGTCCAGCCGCTCGGCGAGGTCGCGCACGGCCTGGATGGCGGTGCCGGTGAGGCCGGTGAGCTGCTCGGTGTCATGGCGGAGCTTGCGCAGGTCGTCGAGGTCGTCGGCGCTCTGCCTGACGGTGGTGTCGACCCGGGAGACGGCGCTCGCGAGCTGGGCGAGCCGGTCCGTCTGCGCGGTCAGCTCCATGCGGTCCTCGCCGAGCGCGGAGAGCAGGACGCGCGCCTGGTGGCGGCCGGCGTCCTCGAGGCGGCCCGGCAGCCCGTCGAGCGTGGCCCCGAGCTGGGCGAGGGTCTGCTCGGTCCTCGCGAGCGCGGCGTCCTGGCGCTTGGTCCGCGCGTCGATCCGCAGGGCCTTGCCGTCGGTCCTGCGCCCGCCCGCGACCATCACGGCCGCCATGGCCAGGATCACGATGGAGAGGGCGATCTGGACGGCCGAGGCAGGTTCGACGATTCCCGCAGCGGACAGCAGCACCAGCGTGATCACCGCGAGGCCCGCGAAGGCGGCGCTGATGATCAGCAGTAGGCGGGGGGGTAATGTCCGCATTATTACCCTTTCTGGACGTATCCGGTCAGGCAGGGGTTTCCAGAGTATGCACTGGTCAGACGAGGGGATCCCAGCTGATACGGGAGCGGTACTCGCCGTGCCAGCGAGCGAGCATGCTCGCCCACTGAAGGACATAGAGCGGTCCGGTCCACTGGGCCTGTCGTGCGCGGAGCTCGGGGTCGCTCAACGTCCCCAGCAGTCGAGGGCCGAGCATCGCGCGCACCTCTTCGCACCCCGCGATGTCCTCGATGATCGAGGCCAGCGCGGCAGGAGTGGTTTTTCGCTGTGGACCCGGCGCGGGCTTCTCGCCGGGGTCGTTGGTGGAGGGCAGCGAGGCCACGTTCGGTGCCCCGTACGCGAGCATCGCCAGGTAGTACGCGTGATCCTTGCGCTCGGCGAGCGGCACGCGCAGGGAGTTCGTGACCACGTCGGGGTGGGCGAACGGCAGCCAGACCTCCGCCTCCGGCCCGAGCAGCCAGGTGGGGGAGGTGAAGATGCCGCGGGAGGAGACGAGCCTTGCCAGGATCGGCATGGCGTGGTGCCCCTCGACCGGCCGCATCACCCGGTGGAAGCTCGAAAGGCCGAGATCGGTGAGGACGTCGACCACACCTGGCGCCCAGATCTCCTCATGTCGGGGTACATGTCCTGACATGACATCCCAGGAGATCTTCCGCGCCTGCTCGTGGCTCGCGGCGAGCGGAACCTCTTCGTGGTCACCACGGCTCCTGAGCAGTGCGTCCCCCAGGCACCCGTCGATCAACGGCCCCCGCAGGCCGTGGACCGCCCTGGCGTACGGCATGGCCCAGCCGTGGTGCAGGGTCTGGTACTGGGTGCGTCGCCATACCTCCCTGTGCTCCTCCAGCCAGGATTCCCGTCCGGGCGTCACCACGTGGTGCGGCAGGCCGAGCGCCTCCGCGACGGTCCGCGCGCAGGCGATGTCGATGTCCAGGCCGTCGTCGGTGCTGGTCGTCCATGCCTCCAGGCGGCTCTCTGGGCGGCGGGCCGCCAGCGCGGCGAGCAGCCGGGAGTCCCAGCCTCCGCTGAGCCCGATGGCCACCGGCCCGGCGCGATGCGGGATCCGCTCCGCGATCAGGTCGACCATCTCCTCGGGCGACGGCGGGTTGTCCGGTTCCGCCGCGAGCCACGAGGCCTCGAAGCCGAGCCGCTCCAGCCTGTCGCCGGTGGCACGCCAGGCGGTGGCGGGTTCCAGGTGCTTGATCTCGGAAAAGAGCGTCTGATCGCCGATCGGCGTGGTCATCAGCAGCAGGTTCGCCCAGGCGGACCAGTCGACATGGAGAGGCGTGTCGTCCAGCTCCACCAGAGGGTCGTGCCGCGCGGAGAAGTAGAGCGCGTCCCCGAGCCGCCGGACGTTGAGCTCGTGAAGTCCGAGGGCGTCGGTGTGCAGAACCACGCTCTCGCGGTCGAAGACCAGTCCCGCCGCGAGGCGGCGCTCGGAGGCGTCCTGCCATGAACGGGGCTGCGGAAGGCCGCTCGCCGCGGGCCACCACAGGTAGCCGGAGCGCGGTCCCGCCGACCAGTTCTCGGGCTCGCCCGTCGACCACAGGACGGCCATGGGAGAACGGTGGACCTCGTCGAGCCCTCGTGGCGAGGCCGACAGCAGCCGCTCAGCCACACGTGCATCCCACTTTCCGATGGCACCGCACACATATGGTCGCGCTCGGTAGGAGATGGACATTTAGCTCATGCTAACGAGGTATTTGTTACTTCTGCCTCGATACCAACTCTTTTTACGTACTTTCTCAGGAAATTCACATGGAACGGGCGGACCGTGCGGTCAGCCCGTTCCATGCAAGTCAGGACCTCGTCGACAACCTAGGCCGACATCTAGTCAGATGCCCGGGTTCAGGAGATCTTCGTGCCGGTGGACAGCAGGTCCTGGCAGGCCTGGGTGACGCGGGCGGCCATGCCGCTCTCGGCGGACTTGCCCCACGCGCGCGGGTCGTAGTCCTTCTTGTTGCCCACGTCGCCGTCGACCTTCAGCACGCCGTCGTACTTGCGGAACATGTGGTCGGCGACCGGGCGGGTGAAGGCGTACTGCGTGTCGGTGTCGATGTTCATCTTCACCACGCCGTAGGAGATCGCCTCGCGGATCTCGTCGAGCGAGGAGCCGGAACCGCCGTGGAAGACCAGGTAGAAGGGCTTCTCCTTGCCGTACTTGGCGGCGACGGCCTCCTGGATCTCCTTCAGCACGCTCGGGCGGAGCTTGACGTGGCCCGGCTTGTAGACGCCGTGCACGTTGCCGAAGGTGGCGGCCAGCAGGTAGCGGCCACGCTCGCCGAGGCCGAGCGCCTCGGCGGTGGCGAGGGCGTCCTCCGGGGTGCTGTAGAGCTTCTCGTTCATCTCGCCGACGACGCCGTCCTCCTCGCCGCCGACGACCCCGATCTCGACCTCCAGCACCACGTTGGCCTCGCGGGCCTTCTCGAGGAGCTCCTGGGCGATCTGGAGGTTCTCGTCGAGGGGGCAGGCGGAGCCGTCCCACATGTGCGACTGGAACAGGGGGTCCTTGCCGGAGGCCACGCGCTGCCGCGAGATCTCCAGCAGCGGGCGCACGAAGCCGTCGAGCTTGTCCTTCGGGCAGTGGTCGGTGTGCAGCGCGATGTTCACGGGGTACTTGTCCGCGACGACGCGGGCGTACTCCGCGAGCGCGACGGCACCGGTGACCATGTCCTTCACCGACGTGCCGGACAGGTACTCGGCGCCACCGGTCGAGACCTGGACGATGCCGTCGCTCTCGGCCTCGGCGAAACCGCGGAGCGTGGCGTTCAACGTCTGCGAGGAGGTCACGTTGATCGCCGGGTATGCGAAACCATTGGCCTTGGCCCGGTCGAGCATGTCGGCGTAGACCTCTGGGGTCGCGATAGGCATCGGAAGTCATCTCCCTGGAAGGAACGGATGGCGGGCACGGGGCTCGGTCTTCCCCGGGGCAAGTATTGCGAAGGAGCGGCGGGCGAGGAAGCAGGAGCCGGGCTCGTGTTCACAAACGAGGCTTCGCGTCCTGTTGGCCCGTCATGGCCAGACATACCTGGTCCTACCCCTCCAGCGCGCCTGACCCGCCTGGCGGGGGTACCCTCATCCGTGATGGACCTCACAAATCTTCTGGACGCCCAATGGTGGATCGTCACCTTCGGGCTCATCGGCATCCTCGCGATCATCTTCGCGGAGACCGGGCTGCTCATCGGCTTCTTCCTGCCGGGTGACTCGCTCCTGGTCGTCGCCGGGATGGGAGCCTCCGCGGCGGTCGCGTCCTCGGTCGGCCTCGACTCGCCGTTCCCGCTGGCCGTTCTCCTCGTCGCCGCCCCGCTCTGCGCCGTCGCCGGCGCCCAGCTAGGGCACCTCATCGGCGCGAAGTCCGGCCCCCGGCTCTTCTCCAGGCCCGACTCCCGCCTGTTCAAGCGGGAGTACGTCGAGAAGGCCGAGCACTACTTCGAGAAGTTCGGGCCGTCGAAGGCCGTGGTGCTGGCGAGGTTCATCCCGATCGTGCGCACCTTCCTCAACCCGGTCGCCGGCATGCTCGGCATGCCCGCTCCGAAGTTCTTCCTGTGGAACGTCATCGGCGGCATCCTGTGGACCGAGTCGATGCTCCTCATCGGCTATTTCGCCGGCAGCGCCATCCCGAACGTCGACCGCTACATCCTCCCCGGCGCCGTGGTGATCATCCTGCTCTCGATCATCCCGATCGTGCGTGAGGTGCTGAAGAGCCGCAGGGAGTCGAGGGACGCAGCCGGCGGGCCTCGCGGCCGGCACCACCGCGACTCGGCCACCCCGCTGTAGCGCGACGGGGGCGATTTGACCGTCCAGCTATAAGAGTCCTGCTCGGAGGGGCGTTGGTGCTCGCACGCAGGCGCTACTCTCCGGTATGTGGGACGCCATCGGTCTGACCCCATGGGAATCGCCCGCCTGCTTATCGTAGGCTTGGCGATCGTCGTGGTGCTGGCTCTGATCGTGCTCGGAGTTCTGTCCCTGGTGGGGTCGCTGAAGTCCGACGACCCGGGCGCCGCGCCGCCGGGCCCGGACGGCTCCGGCCAGGTGACGCAGACCGATTCGGCATCCTCGTCCCCCGGCGCGCCCTCGGTCGACCAGACCTCGGCAGGCGCCGAGATCCCCACCGTCTTCGTCGAGTGCAGGGCCGACCGGTGCCCCCTGTTCGTCCGCGTCACCGGTGGCGACGTCGTGGAGGACCGCGACCTGAGCCGGGGCCAGCAGGCGGTCTACTCCCAGCCGAACCTCGACGTGGTCCTCGGCGACGCCTCCACGGTGTACGTCGAGTTGAACGGCAAGGCGCGCTCCCCCGGCAAGCCAGGGGAGCGGCAGAGCTTCACGGTCAAGCGCGAGGTCCGGCCGGGCTGACCGGCATTCGGTCAGTCGAGGCCGAGGTCCGCGAGCGTGTAGGCGGTGCGGTAGGGCAGCCCGGTCTCCTCGATCTTCGCCGCCGCGCCGCGGTCCACGATCGTCGCCACGCCGACGATCTCGGCCCCCGCCTCGCGCAACGCCTCCACCGCCGTCAGCACCGACCCGCCGGTGGTCGAGGTGTCCTCCACGGCGAGCACGCGGCGGCCCGCGACGTCGGGCCCCTCGATGCGGCGTTGCAGGCCGTGGGCCTTGCCCTCCTTGCGCACGACGAACGCGTCCAGACGGCGCCCGCGTCCCGCCGCCGCGTGCAGCATGGCGGCGGCCAGGGGGTCGGCGCCCAGGGTGAGCCCGCCCACGGCGTCGTAGTCGAGGTCCTCGGTGAGGTCGAGCATCACCCGCCCGACCAGCGGGGCGGCGGTGCCGTCCAGCGTGATGCGCCTCAGGTCCACATACCAGTCGGCCTCGCGGCCCGAGGAGAGCACGACCCGCCCGTGCACCACCCCTTTGTTCTTGATCTCGTCCAGCAGATTCGCACGGTCGCTCATGAGGCCAGCCTAGAGGGGGGGATTCGGGTGGACCGCTGGGCTACTCGTTTATCACCGCAGGTCGGTTATAGAGGGCAAACTGGTACGGTTCGCGTGAACGTTCCTAGATGTGGTCAGGCGCGGGCCGAATCGCCGGGATTCACCCTCGCACGATCAGTGGCTTCATTACCCTGAGATAGGGCCGGGCTTCGGCTGCCACCGGGCTTGGGCCATGTAGAAAGGGCGGTGTCGCGTGGATCGCTGCGCGCTGTTCGTGGACGCTGGCTACCTGCTGGCGGACGGCGCGATGGCCGTGCATGGGACCCGCCATCGCGAAGCCGTCGCCTGGGACTACCCCGGTCTGCTGCAACTCCTGTCCACCCTCTCGCGCGAGCGCACCGACCTGCCGCTCCTTCGCTGCTACTGGTACGAGGCCACCGTCGAGGGCAGGCGCACCCCCGAGCACGACGCGCTGGCCGACATCCCGGGCCTCAAGCTGCGCCTGGCGCGCATCAGGCCCGGCCGGCGCGAGGGTGTGGACGCCCAGGTCCACCGCGACCTGATGACGCTGGCCCGCAACAACGCCATCTGCGACGCCGTCGTGGTCAGCGGCGACGAGGATCTCGCCCAGGTGGTGAGCGACGCCCAGGATCTCGGCATCCGGGTCACCGTCATCCACATCGCGGCCGACGGCAGCTGGGCGGTGTCGCGCACCCTCCAGCAGGAGTGCGACGACCTCATCGAGATCGGCAGCGGCCATCTGCGGCCGTACGTCAACCTCGTGACCGGCAACATCACGGGCGGCGCCGACCTCGGGTCCGCGTCCGTCAACGGGCAGCACCTCCCGCAGCCGCTGAGCAACGGCCGGCCCATGGAGAACGGCCACGCCCAGAGCAACGGCCACCAGCCTTCCTCCTCCGGTACCGCGCAGGCCGCCGGGTCCGGAGCCTCGGCATCCTCCTCCCTCGGGCCGGGCTCCCACGGGTCCGGGTCCCACGGGTCCAGCGCCTTCGGCACCGGCTCCCACAGCTCGGCTTCCCACGGGTCGGGTTCCCACGGGTCGGGTTCTCACGGGCAGGGCGCTCTCGGTTCGGGTCCCCTTGGTTCTGGGTCGTCCGGGTCCGGTTCCCTCGGGTCCGGTTCGCAGGGGCAGGGCTCCGCCGGGCCGTCCCAGGAGGTCGCCACCTCCCAGGGGCCGGGCGGTCTCACATCCGGCCAGGGGCCGAGCGGTCTGGCGTCCGGCCAGGGGCCGAGCGGTCTCACGTCCGGATCTCACGGGTCGCCCCCCGGTTCGAGCCCTCTCGGTTCGAGTTCCACCGGGTCCACGTCCTTCGGGCTCGGCTCCCACGGTTCACTGTCCCCCGGGGACGACTCGCCCCCGTCGGCAGCGCAGGGGTCCGCCGCCCACGGGTCCGGCTCGATGGAGCCGAGCGCCCCGGCCACCGGCTCCTGGAGTGCCACCGGCTCGCAGGGCTCGGGCCTGAGCTCGCAGGGCTCGGGCCTGAGCTCTCAGGGCGCCGGCCCGAACTCCCACGGCTCCAATCCTGGCTCCCAGGGGTTCGACTCCCAGGGATTCGACTCCCAGGGCTCCGGGTCCTACGGGTCCGGCTCCCATGGGTCGGGCTCCCACGGGTCCGGGTCCCTTGATTCCCAGGGTTCATACGGCTCCGGGTCGCACGCGACCGGCTCCCGTGGGTCGGGGTCGCACGGGTCCGGATCGCACGGTTCGGGGTCGCATGGGGTCGCGCCGCCGAGCACGCCGCGCTCCGCACAGCCCGCGCTGCCCGCCGCCTACTCCGGCTACGCCGCGGAGCCGCAGCAGCCCTCCCACTCCCCTCCGCAGCCGCCTCCCCAGGCACCGCCCTCCCCGCCCATGGCGGCGCCCGTGCCCTCGCAGCCCCCGGCCGTGCCCAGCCAGTACAACATGGGCTCCTCGGGCGGGCCCCCGACCTACCCCGGCCCCCAGTTGGGGCCCTACACCGGCCCGCAGCCGGCCCCCGTTCCCTCGCACACCGCCACGCCGGGCACCACGACCCTGGCCGATGCGGTGAAGGCCGCGCACAAGGAGGGGCACGACTTCGGCGAGTCCGTCGCCAGGGACGCCCCCGCCCTCTGGCTGGAGGCCGTGCTCGCCCGCAAGCCGCGCATGCCCTCCGATCTCGAGGCGCGGTTGCTCCAGGGCTCGTCGCTCCCGATCGACTTCCTCCTGCACGACGAAGTACGCCACGCGCTTCGCCGTGGCTTCTGGGACGCCCTGGAACGCGCCCGGCGCTAACGTTGGAGCCATGCGGGCGCGTTCCGTGCCGATGGCTCCCGGTGGCGAGGGGGAACGATGGGTGACGAGCAGCCCCCGGGCCGTCGCGACGCCCGGGCCATGAGACAGGCGGCGCGTGCCGGGCGTTCGACGGGCACCGTCGACCTTGCGCCCGTGCTCCGCGCCCACCGGGCCGGCTATCCGAAGGCCAAGCTCGGGCCCGTGCGCCGGGCGTACGAGGCCGCCGAGCTGGCGCACCGCGGCCAGTCCCGCAAGTCGGGCGAGCCGTACATCATCCATCCGATCGAGGTCACGCTCATCCTGGCCGAGCTCGGCATGGACACCGCCACCCTGCAGGCGGCGCTCCTGCACGACACGATCGAGGACACCTCCTACACGCTCGACGAGCTGCGGTCGGACTTCGGCGACGAGATCGCCGTCCTGGTCGACGGGGTGACCAAGCTCGACGGCTCCAGGTGGGGGGAGCGCGCCGAGGCCGAGACCTTCCGCAAGATGATCCTGGCCGCCGCCGCCGACCTGCGGGTCCTGCTCATCAAGCTCGCCGACCGGTTGCACAACCTCCGCACGCTCGGCTTCCAGCCCGCGCACAAGCAGCAGCGCATCGCCCGCCAGTCCCAGGAGCTGCTGATCCCCTTCGCCGAGCGGCTCGGCATGTACGAGCTCAAGCGCGAGATGGACGACCTCTGCTTCTCGGTGTTACAGCCGGAGGCCCACGCGGCCATCGACGCCGCGCTCGCGGCCAGGGTGCCCGAGGGACGGCTGCTCCTGGAGCCCGCCGTGCGCCGCCTGAGGGCCGCGCTGAAGGAACAGCGGCTCTCGGGTGAGGTGATGCTTCACCGCCGCCACCTGTGGGCCGTCCATCTCGACGTGGGCCACCACCTCGACACGCTCCAGCCCGCCGACCTGTTCCGGCTGCTGGTGCTCGTCGACGGGGAGGACCGCGACTGCTACATCGCGCTCGGGGCCGTCCACACCAGCATGAGCCCGGTGCCGGGGAGGCTGAAGGACTTCATCTCGTTGCCGAGGTTCAACCTCTACCGCGCGCTGCACACGCGGGTGATCGCCGACGGCGGCAAGGTCATGGACGTCATCATCCGCACCCGGCAGATGCACCGCCTGGCCGAGCGCGGGCTCGCCGCCCACATCAACGACGCGTCCAGGGGGCAGCGCGCCGACGTGGCGGGGCGCATCGACCTCGAATGGCTGCGCCGCCTGCTGGCCTGGCAGAACGACGCGTCCTCCGCCGACTTCCTGGAGTCGCTGCGCGGCGACCTGCGCCCCGATCTGATCGCCGCGTTCACGACCGAGGGCGAGGTGATCCCGCTGCCTCCCGGGGCGACCCCGATCGACTTCGCCTACGCCCTCGGCCCCGAGATCGGCAACCACGCCATCGGGGCCCTGGTCAACGGAAGGCTGGCGCCGCTGCACTCGCGGCTGGACAACGGCGCGGTGGTGCACATCCTCACCGCCGAGACGGCCCGTCCCTCCGCTGAGGGGCTCGACGCCGCGACCACGCCGACGGCCCGGCTGCTGATCCGCCGGCATCTGGCCGCCCAGAGCGCGGACGACGCGGCGGACACCGGGCGGCGCATGGTGTCCGAGGCCGTCGCCGCGACCGGCATGGAGCTTCTCGACCTGGAGTCCCGGGGGGTGTCGGGCAGCGTCGCGGGGCGCCTGGGCTACCGCGAGCTGGACGACCTGTACGCGGCGGTGGCGGCGGGCGCCGTGGAGCTGGACGCCCTGGTGTCCAAGCTCACGGCCGACAGCGCCTGACCCCCGGGCCCGTTCAGGAGAGGGCGTCGAAGCCCGCGCGCAGGTGCAGCAGGCGCTCGGAGAGATCGCTCAGGGGGCCGCTCAGGGGAGCGCCGCCGTTGGACTTCTCGGCCAGCTCGACGACCCGCGACAGCTCGTCCTCCACGGCGGTCAGCCGCCGGGACAGCTCGGGCAGCACCTCGGCGGCCGTGCCGTCCGTCAGCTCGACGCTCAGGCGCTCGCGCAGCAGGGACGCCTGCTCGGCCAGCCTGCGGTTCATGTTGTAGAGCTCGACGAACACCGACACCTTGGCCCGCAGCACCCACGGGTCGAAGGGCTTGGTGAGGTAGTCGACCGCGCCCGCGGCGTACCCGCGGAAGGCGTAGTCGGGGGCGCTGTCGACCACCGTGAGGAAGATGATCGGGATGTTGCGGGTGCGCTCGCGCCGCTTGATGTGCGCCGCCGTCTCGAAGCCGTCCATGCCGGGCATCCGCACGTCGAGCAGGATGAGCGCGAACTCGATGCTGAGCAGCGCCTTGAGGGCCTCCTCCCCGGACCGCGCCCGCACGGCGACCACGTCGAGCGAGCTGAGAATGGCCTCCAAAGCGATGAGGTTCTCCTCTCGGTCGTCGACCAGGAGGATTTTCGCTCGGTCCGGCATCAACCGCGTCCTTCTCTTCCGTCTCTTCCATCACCGGACGGCCCCCGCCCGCGCGTGAGCCAGCCCCGCAGGCGTTCGAGCAGGCGATCGACGTCCACCGGCTTAGGAACGTAGTCGGAGGCGCCGGAGGCGATGCTCTTCTCCCTGTCGCCGCGCATGACCTTGGCGGTGAGCGCGATGATCGGCAGGTCGGCGAACTGCGGCATGCGGCGGATGGCCGAGGTCGTGGCCCACCCGTCCATCTCGGGCATCATGATGTCCATCAGCACCAGCGCGACGTCCTCGTTGCGTTCGAGCTGCTCGATGCCCTCGCGGCCGTTCTCGGCGTAGACCACGGTGGAGCCGTGCCTTTCGAGCACGCTCGTGAGCGCGAAGACGTTGCGGATGTCGTCGTCCACAATGAGGATCTTCGCACCGTTCAGCGGATCGTCGCCCTGCCAGGCCTGGCTCTCGGTGGGCTGCGACAGCTGGGGCATCCGCAGGTCGTCGTTCAGCGGCATCTCGGGCAGCACGTCGGAGGCGTCGAGCTCCAGCGCCCGCCCGTGCTGGACGCCGGGCAGCGAGACCGCCGCCCCGCCGTCCCCGCCCGCGAGCGGCCCGGCGTAGCTGATCGGCAGGTGGAGCGTGAACGTGCTGCCGTGCCCGGGCTCGCTCTTGGCGTGGATCTCGCCGCCGAGCAGCCGGGCGATCTCGCGGCAGATCGACAGGCCGAGGCCGGTGCCGCCGTACTTGCGGCTGGTCGTGCCGTCGGCCTGGCGGAACGCTTCGAAGATCACGTCGAGCTTCTCGGGCGCGATGCCGATGCCGGTGTCCACCACCTCGAACGACAGGATGTCGTCGCTGTCCTGGAGCGTCTCGTCGATGTACGGCACGCCGCCCGCCGCGCGGGTGATGTTGAGCCGCACCTCGCCCTTCGGCGTGAACTTCACCGCGTTGGACAGCAGGTTGCGCAGGACCTGCTGGAGGCGCTGCTCGTCCGTGCGGAGCTCCTCGGGCACCGACGGGCCGACCTCGACCGTGAAGGAGAGCCCCTTGTCCTGGGCGAGCGGGGTGAAGGTGGCCTCGACGTAGTCGACCAGCTTGGGCAGCGAGAGCTGCTGCGGGTAGATGTCCATGCGGCCGGCCTCGACCTTGGACAGGTCGAGGATGTCGTTGATCAGCTGCAGCAGCGCCGAGCCGGCCCCGTGGATGGTTCTGGCGAACTCCACCTGCTGGGAGGTCAGGTTGCCGTCGCTGTTCTCGGTGAGGAGCTTGGCCAGCACCAGGAGGCTGTTCAGCGGGGTGCGCAGCTCGTGGGACATGTTGGCGAGGAACTCGGACTTGTAGCGCGAGGAGACCGCGAGCTGCTCGGCGCGCTCCTCCAGGGTGCGGCGGGCCTGCTCGATCTGGAAGTTCTGGATCTCGATGGCGCGGTTCTGCTTGGCCAGCAGGGCGGCCTTGTCCTCAAGCTCGGCGTTGGACCTGCGCAGCTCCTCCTGCTGCCGCTGGAGCTCGTCGGAGCGCTCGCGGAGCTCGGTGGTGAGCCGCTGGGACTCGATGAGCAGGCCCTCGGTGCGGGAGTTGGCGATGATGGTGTTCATCGTGACGCCGATGGTCTCGACGAGCTGGTTGAGGAAGGCCAGATGGACCTCGCCGAACCGGCTGAACGAGGCAAGCTCCAGCACGCCGAGCACCTGGTCCTCGAACAGCACCGGCAGCACCACGATCTGGGCCGGAGTCGACCGGCTCAGCCCGGAGTCGATGGTCAGATAGTCGGAGGGGACGTCGTCCAGCACGATCGGCCGGCCCTCCGCGGCGGCCTGCCCCACGATGCCCTGCCCGAAGGCGAAGCTCTGCCGGGGGTTGCGGCCGGGCCGCACGCCGTAGCCGGCGATCAGCCGCAGCTCGTTGTCGTGCGGGCTCGGCACCATGTAGAAGGCGCCGTACCGCGCGGACACCAGCGGCGTCAGCTCACTCATGATGAGCTTGGCGACCTCCATGAGGTCGCGGTGGCCCTGCATGAGGCGGGAGACGCGGGCGAGGTTGCTCTTGAGCCAGTCCTGCTCCTGGTTGGCCTTGGTGGTGGCGACCAGGTTGGACACCATCGTGTTGATGTTGTCCTTCAGGTCGGCCAGCTCGCCCTGCGCGTCGACGGTGATCGAGCGGGTCAGGTCTCCGCGGGCGACCGCGCTGGTGACCTCGGCGATGGCGCGCACCTGGGTGGTGAGGTTGCTGGCCAGCTCGTTCACGCTCTCGGTGAGCCGCTTCCAGGTGCCCTCGACGCCCTCCACACGGGCCTGGCCGCCGAGCTGCCCCTCTGAGGCGACCTCGCGGGCGACGCGGGTGACCTCGGAGGCGAACGAGGAGAGCTGGTCGACCATCCTGTTGATGGTGGTCTTGAGGACGAGGATCTCGCCCTGGGCGTCGACGTCGATCTTGCGGGACAGGTCGCCCCTGGCGACCGCCGTGGTGACCTCGCCGATGTTGCGCACCTGGTAGGTGAGGTTGGTGGCCATCAGGTTGACGTTGTCGGTGAGGTCCTTCCAGACGCCCGACACGCCGCGGACCCTGGCCTGGCCGCCGAGCTGACCCATGGTGCCGACCTCGCGGGCGACGCGGGTGACCTCGTCGGCGAACAGCGAGAGCTGGTCGACCATGGTGTTCACGGTGTCCTTGAGCTGCAGGATCTCGCCCTGCGCGTCCACCGTGATCTTGCGGGACAGGTTGCCCTGGACGACCGCCGTGGAGACGGCCGCGATCTGGCGCACCTGGGAGGTCAGGTTGTTCGCCATGAAGTTGACGTTGTCGGTGAGGTCCTTCCAGACGCCCGACACGCCGCGCACCTGCGCCTGGCCGCCGAGCTGGCCCTCGGAGCCCACCTCGCGGGCCACGCGGCTCACCTCGGAGGCGACCGACGAGAGCTGGTCGACCATGGTGTTGATCGTGGACTTCAGCTCCAGGATCTCGCCCTGGGCGTCGACGTCGATCTTCTTCGACAGGTCGCCGCCGGCCACGGCCTTGGTCACCTGGGCGATGTTGCGCACCTGGTAGGTGAGGTTGTTGGCCATGCTGTTGACGTTGTCGGTGAGGTCCTTCCAGACGCCCGACACGCCCTTCACCTCCGCACGGCCGCCGAGCTGGCCCTCGGTGCCGACCTCGCGGGCGACGCGGGTGACCTCGTCGGCGAACAGCGAGAGCTGGTCGACCATCGTGTTGAGGGTCTCTTTGAGCTGGAGGATCTCGCCCCTGGCGTCCGCGGTGATCTTCTTTGAGAGATCGCCCTGCGCGACGGCCGTCGCCACGGTGGCGATGTTGCGCACCTGGCTCGTGAGGTTGCTCGCCATGACGTTGACGTTGTCGGTGAGGTCCTTCCAGACGCCCGACACGCCCCGCACGCGGGCCTGGCCGCCCAGCTCGCCCTCGGTGCCGACCTCGCGGGCGACACGGGTGACCTCCTCGGCGAAGGCGGAGAGCTGGTCGACCATGGTGTTGACGGTGTTCTTGAGCTCCAGCATCTCGCCGACCGCGTCGACCGTGACCTTGCGGCTGAGGTCGCCCCGCGCCACGGCGGTGGTGACCACGGCGATGTCGCGGACCTGGGCTGAGACCCGGCTGGACATGGTGTTCACGGCCTCGGTGAGGTCGCGCCAGCTTCCCGACATGCCGCGCAGGTTGGCCCGGCCGCCGAGCTGGCCCTCCGAGCCGACCTCGCGGGCGACGCGGGTGACCTCTGAGCTGAAGAGCGAGAGCTGGTCGACCATGCCGTTGATGGCCTTGCCGAGCCGGCGCACCTCTCCGCGGGAGGTGCGGTCCATGTCGATGCGGCGGGAGAGATCGCCCTGGGCGACCGCGTCGAGGACGTCGGCCGCGCTGCTGACCGGACCGACGAGGGCGTCGATCAGGGCGTTCACGGAGTCGACGCTCTCGGCCCAGGAGCCCACGCCCGGCCCCGGAGTCAGGCGGACGCCGAAGCGCCCCTCCTTGACCACTTCGCGGCGGACGCGGAGCAACTCGTTCGCGAGATGCTCACGGCGGTCGGCCACCTCGTTGACCAGCAGTCGGACCTCGCTGAGTATGCCCGGTGGGGCATGGGGCACCCGTCGGCGGAAGTCGCCGTCACGCCACGTGATGAGCGTCTCCAGGAGGGGCCGGAGCTCAGACTCGGTATAAGACCGCTCCGAACTGGCCCCCGTGGTCGGGGTACCCTTCATGAAGCCTCCTTCACGCTGTTCGGGCGGGACTCGGAGTAGTGCCAGTCTGGCATGAAGGACGCTATGCGGTCGCCCAGTCGATTGACCGCATGTGGGAGCCGACTGTGGTAAGCACGGTGCAATGACAAGTTCTTCTCGGGGTGTGCTGGCCGCTTCGTTCACGCCTGGCAGAACGGCCCTACCCGCCGCGTTGCGGTTCACGCGTGAGGTGATGACCGCGTGGGCGGCCGTTCCCATCGGCGCGGAGGCCGAGCGGCTGACCGGAGAGCTGGTCTCCGAGGTCGGCGATGTCCCTTTTGAGATCGTATGGGTGCACCAGGGGGATTCCCTTCAGATCGAGGTTCGCCAGAAGGGCGACGACGAGGTCGCCACGGCCCCGTCGTCCGCTCCTGTCACCGTCTGGGGCGTGAGCTTCGCGGGGGCCCTCCGCACCCGCTGGGCCCGCCTTCACCTGCCCGGCGGCGACGGCGGCCACGTGGTGGACGACTGGACCGGGCAAGGGTCCTCGCAGGGGTCCTCGCAGGGGCCCGGCTGGCTCGGCTTCCTCGCCGACGCGAGCGATCTGCTCGCCGGCACCCTCGACCCCGACATGGTCCCCGCGCTGATCGCCCAGATCGTGGTGCCGCGCCTCGCCACCTGGTGCGCCGTCTACACGGCCGACTCCGGTCTCGGGCCGCTCGGCCTCTCCTATCTCTGGCACGCCGACGAGTCCCAGATCGACCTGCTGCGCGAGCAGCTCGACAAGGTCGTGATCCCCTCGGTGGAGAACCTCACCCCGGTGCCGGTCCAGCTCGGCGACTGGCAGTCGCTGGCCTTCCCCCTGGTGGCCCGCGGGCGCAGCCTCGGCATGATGTGCCTCGGGCGCTCCGGCCGCTTCCCCGACGACGTCGCCCAGCTCGCGGAGGACCTCGGGCGGCGGGCGGCGCTGGCGATGGACAACGCCCGGCTCTACGCCCAGCAGGCCGACGCCAACCGCGCCCTGCAGCGCAGCCTCCTGCCGCCCGGCACCCCCGCCGAGACCCCCGGCCTCGACTACTCCGTGGTGTACGAGCCGGCGGGCGAGACCAACGAGGTCGGCGGCGACTTCTACGACCTGTTCACCACCGGTGAGAGCTCCTGGCGGTTCGCGATCGGCGACGTCTGCGGCACCGGCCCGCAGGCCGCGGCGGTCACCGGCCTCGCCCGCCACACGCTCCGCCTGCTCGCCCGCGAGGGGTACGACGTGGCGTCGGTCGTCTCGCGGCTGAACCAGGCGATCCTGGAGGAGGGCGAGCGGGCGAGGTTCCTGACCCTGCTCCACGGCGAGATCACCCGCACCGACGACGGCCTCGACCTCTCGCTGATCTCCGCCGGGCATCCCGAGGCCCTGCGGCTGAGGCCGAGCGGCGTGGTGGAGGCCGTGGTGACCTCCCAGTCCTTGCTCGGGGTCTTCCCCGAGGCCGAGTTCGTCGCCGACCGCGTCCACCTGGCGCCGGGAGACGTCCTGCTGGGCGTGACCGACGGGGTCACCGAGCGCCGGTCGGGCGAGCGGCTGCTGGACGACGACGGCGGCCTGTCCAAGCTCCTCGCCGAGTGCGCCGAGCTGTCCGCGCGCGCGGTGGCCGAGCGCATCCGCCGCGCGGTGCAGGACTTCGCGATCGAGCCGAGCGCCGACGACCTGGCCATCCTGGTCCTCCGGGCCGACTAGGCGGTTCCCAGGTCAGAGCCCCCGTACCGGCCGGTAGGGCCGGTACGGGGGCTCAGGGGCGGCTGGAGGCGGGCTGGGCGAGCCCGACGTGCTTGCGGGCGAAGTCCAGCTGTGCCGACATCTGCCGGATGCGTTCCTCGACCACCAGCGTGCCGTGGCCCGCGTTGTAGCGGTAGACCTCGAACTCGTGCCGCCGCTCGGTGAGCTTCTCCAGGTACTTCTCGATCTGACTGATCGGCGAGCGCGGGTCGTTCTCGCCGGCCAGCACCAGCAGCGGCGCCTGGAGCGAGTCGAGGTAGGAGATCGGGGACGACGCCGCGTACAGGTCGGGCACCTCCTGCGGGGAGCCGCCGAACAGGGCGCGGTGGTAGGCGCGCAGCCCCTCGGTCTCGTCGCCGTAGGCCGCCGCGTGGTCGGCGATCGGCACGGCCGCGATGCCCGCGACCCAGGTCTTAGGCTGGGTGCCGATGCCGAGGAGCGTGAGGTAGCCGCCCCAGGAGGCGCCCGCGAGCACCAGCCGTTCGGGGTCGGCCACACCCTGGTTGACGGCCCAGTCGCGCACCGCCGCCACGTCGGCCAGCTCGATGTGGCCCACGTCGCCCCGGAGGGCGTCCCGCCAGGCCGAGCCGTAGCCTGTGGAGCCCCGGTAGTTCACGCGGACGACGGCGAAGCCGGAGTCGACCCAGGCGGCGACGTTCGGGAGGAACGAGTCGTCGTCCTGCGCGGCCGGGCCACCGTGCAGCAGGAACACCGTGGGGTACGGCGCGGGGCCGCTCTCCGGCCGCGAGACCAGGGCGTGGATGCGCCCGCCCGGCCCCTCGACGAAGACGTCCTCCAGCGGCACCGAAGGCGGCGCGGAGGGCCCCGACTGGTTCATGACCACGTGCCCGTCGCTGGACCTGACCACCGGAGGATGCGCGGCGCTCGACCAGGAGTACTCCACCGTGCCGTCCGGCCGGGGCATCGCGTCGTGGATGACGCCGTGCAGGGTCTTGATCGGCGTGAGCCCGCCGCCGCCCAGGTCGTACCGGAACAGCTCGGTCCTGGCGCGGTTGTTGTGGCCGATGAGCAGGGCGCGCCCGTCGTGGTACCAGTCGGCGGTGATCTCGCCGGGCACCCGCAGCCAGATCTCGCGCTGCTCGCCTGTCACCGGATCCCAGACCAGGGGCTCGCGGCGGCCCCGCCGCTCGTGCAGGGCGAGGATGCGCCGGTCGGTCATGGTGGGGGCGAACCGCACCCCGGTGAAGCCCTTGCCCGGCCCGTCGTGCAGGTCGCCGACGATCTGGCCGTTGGACTTGATCACGCGAAGCGCGGGGTGGCGCGAGTCGCCGTGCTCGCTGTGGCTCACCGCGATCAGCGTGCCGTCGAGCGACATGCCGGCGACCTGGACGAACTCGCGGGACTCGTAGATCACGGTGGGCTTCTCGTCGCCGCCGAGCCGCGCGTGTAGCACCTGGAAGCCGTGGCGGCTGCTCCTGCCGACGGCGGCGGTGCCGGTGGCCGACAGCGCGAGGCCGGTCGGGTGCCCGGGTGCGAGGTCGGGATGGGCGGGCGTCTCGGGCCCGCCGTTGAACGGCTGGCGCATCCAGATGCCGAACTCGTCGCCGTAGGTGTCGGAGAACCAGTAGATCCACTGGCCGGTCGGGTCGATGGCGGCGTGGGACGTGCCCCTCGGACGGCTGGTCACCTGACGCGTGGCGCCGTTCGACCGGTCCCAGGCGTGGATCTCCCAGATGCCGGAGATGTTGCAGCGGTAGACGGCTCGGGCCGGCGCCAGCCGTGCCCAGACGGGCAGGGTCATACGTGCCGCGCGGAACCTGGCCTGCCAGCGTTCCTCGGCCTTCATGGGCGTGCCCCTCCCTCACGCTCTCCCGGACCCGGGATCGGCGGGTTGCCGTTAAGTATGTCGCTTGGAAACGGAAGATGGCCTACAAAGTCGGGGAAATTCGTAATTCCAGTTCGCCTAGGCGATCTTACGGAAGAGGGAGATCCGGCACGACATTTTCACGGTCATCGGGTCCGGAAGGCGTGAGATCTCTTCCCTGAGCGCCACAGGGTCGGTGTGCCAAGCGCTCGGACCCATGCCTACCACGGTCTCTATGGCCTTGGGGCCGAGCAGCATGTCTGATTCCTCGGTCACGTGCGCGGTCTCGGTGAAATGCGCCCCCAGGGCCTCCTCGACCCGCCGGCTCTTGGACTCGTCCACCGAGAGCAGGCCGAGCCTTTCGACCAGGGGCGCGAGGTGGCGCGGCGTCGGCGTCACCACGATGAGGACGCCGCCGGGCCGCAGCACCCGGGCGAACTCGGGCCCGTTCCTCGGGGCGAAGACGTCGAGCAGGACGTCGGCGCAGCCGTCCCTGACCGGCAACGGCCGCCACACGTCCGCGACGACGGCGCCGATGCGGGGGTGGGCGCGGGCCGCCCGCCTGAGCGCGTGCTTGGAGATGTCCAGCGCGATCCCCACGTCGCCGGGCCCCAGCGTCCCGGCGAGGTAGTCGCCCGTGCCGGCCCCGGCGTCCAGCACGACCCTGCGCCGTCCGGCCGTACGCCCGTCGTCGTCCCGGTCCGTACCGCCGGCGGTGCCCCGGCGGCCGGCCAGCTCACTGAGCCGGCCGGCCAGGGACGCGAAGTGCCCCGCGCCGAGGAACTCGGCCCGTGCGGCCACCATGGCGGGGGTGTCGGCGGTGCCGGGGACGCCCGACCCCGTCAGCAGGCTCACGTAGCCCTGCCTGGCGACGTCGAAGGAATGACCTCGCGCGCACCGCACCGCCGCGCCCTCGATGGCGAGATCGCCGCGGCAGACGGGGCAGACGAGGTACTCGATGGCGTCGACCAGCATGCCCCCATCATCCCGAACCGCGCGTTCAGGCCGGGACGGAGGCGACCCCCGGTGCCAGGAACGGACGGCCGTTGACCTCGGCGGAGACCCCCGTGCGGTCGAGATACGGGGTGATCCCGCCCGTGTGGAACGGCCAGCCGGCGCCGAGGATCATGCACAGGTCGATGTCCTCGGCGGCGGCGACCACGCCCTCGTCGAGCATCAGCCGCACCTCCTCGGCCATCGCGGCCAGCGCGCGGTCGCGCACCTGCTCGGCGCTCGGCCCCTCGGCCCCCGACCCCTCGAAGATCTGCCGCGCCTCGGGGTCGATCGAGAAGTCCGGCGCGTAGACCCCGGGCTTGCCGGCCTTCACGAGCGCCGCCAGGTTCGCGGACACGCCGTACCGGCCGGGGAAGGCCTCGTGCAGGGTCTCGGCGACGTGGAGGGCCACGGCCGGGCCGACGAGCTGGAGCAGCGTGAACGGCGTCATCGGCAGCCCCAGGCCGTCCAGCGCGTGGTCGGCCGTCGCGATCGGGGTGCCCTCGTCGACCGCCCCGATGACCTCGCCCATGAAGCGGGTGAGCAGCCGGTTCACCACGAACGCCGGGGCGTCCTTCACCAGCACGCTGGACTTCCTGAGCGTCTTGCCCACCGCGAACGCCGTGGCCAGCGTCGCGTCGTCGGTGCGCTCGCCCCTGACGATCTCCAGCAGGGGTAGCACCGCGACCGGGTTGAAGAAGTGGAAGCCCACCACGCGCTCGGGGTGGCGCAGCTCGGCCGCCATCGCGGTGACCGAGAGGGAGGAGGTGTTGGTGGCCAGCACGCACTCGGAACCGACGACGGCCTCGACCTCGGCGAAGACCTGCCTCTTGACCTTGAGGTCCTCGAAGACGGCCTCGATGACGAAGTCGGCGTCGGCGAACGCGTCCTTGGTCAGCGATCCGGTCACGAGGCCCTTGAGCCGGTTGGCCTGGTCGGCGCTGATCCGGCCCTTGCCGAGCAGCTTGCCGACCTCGGCGTGCACGTACCCGACGCCCTTGTCGAGGCGCGCCTGGTCGAGGTCGGTGAGCACCACCGGCACCTCCAGGCGGCGGGCGAACAGCAGGGCGAGCTGTGAGGCCATCAGGCCCGCGCCGACCACGCCGACCTTGGTGACCTTGCGGGCCAGTGCCCGGTCCGGAGCCCCGGCCGGCCGCTTGGCTCGTCGCTGCACCAGGTCGAAGGAGTACAGCCCGGCGCGCAGCTCGTCTCCCATCAGCAGGTCGGCCAGCGCCTGGGTCTCGGCCTCGAAGCCCTCGTCACGGTGGGCCGTACGGGCGAGCTCCACCAGCTCCAGCGCCCGGTAGGGGGCGGGGGAGGCGCCGCGCAGCTTCAGGTCGACCAGAGTGCGCGCGCCCGCGACGGCCGCCTTCCAGGACTCGGCGTCCTGGGTGAACGGCGGGCGGGCGACGGAGGTCTCACCGGTGAGCACGCGGGAGGCCCAGCGCAGGGACTCCTCAAGGAAGTCGGCGGGCTCGAACACCGCGTCCGCCACACCGAGCTTGAACGCCTCGGTGCCCTTGAGCATGCGGTTCTGGGACAGAGGGTTCTCGATGATCAGCTTCAGCGCGTTCGCCGGGCCGATCAGCCGGGGGAGCAGCTGCGTGCCGCCCCAGCCGGGCACCAGGCCGAGGAAGCACTCGGGGAGCGCGACCGCGGGGACGCCCGACGAGATCGTGCGGTAGGTGCAGTGCAGCGCCACTTCCAGGCCGCCGCCCATCGCCGCGCCGTTCACGAAAGCGAACGACGGGATCTCCAGCTCTCCGAGCCGCCGGAACACCTCGTGCCCCAGCCGGCCGAGGCCCTCTGCCTGCTCGCGGTCGCGTACGAGCGACGCGCCCTTGAGGTCGGCGCCGACGGCGAAGATGAAGGGCTTGCCGGTGACGCCGACCGCCGCGAGATCGGTGCGGTCGCAGATGGCGTCCAGGGCCTTGTCCAGCTCGGCGAGGCCGCGCGGGCCGAAGGTGTTCGGCTTGGTGTGGTCGAAGCCGTTGTCCAGCGTGATCAGGGCCATCGTGCCCGCGCCGCCGGGCAGCCGGACGTCGCGTACGAGCGCGCCGGTCACGACCTCGTCGGCGAAGATCTTGGTGATGTCGCTCACTTGGCGCCCTCCCAGGCGAGGTTCTCCCAGACAACCGTGCCGCCCATGCCCATGCCGACGCACATCGTGGTGATGCCGTAGCGCACGTCGGGGCGCTCGCCGAACTCGCGGGCGAGCTGAGTCATCAGCCGTACGCCCGAGGAGGCGAGCGGGTGGCCGAACGCGATCGCGCCGCCGTACGGGTTGACCCTCGGGTCGTCGTCGGCGATGCCGAAGTGTTCGAGGAAGGCCAGCACCTGCACGGCGAAGGCCTCGTTGATCTCGAACAGGCCGATGTCGCCGACGGACAGCCCGGCCAGGCGCAGCGCCCGCTCGGTGGAGGGGATGGGGCCGACCCCCATGACCTCGGGGTCGACGCCGGCGAAGCCGTAGGAGACCAGCCTCATCTTGGGCGTCAGGCCGAGCTCGGCGGCGGTGTCGGCGGCGGCGATGATGCTGCCGGTGGCGCCGTCGTTGAGGCCCGCGGAGTTCCCGGCGGTGACGTGGCCGTGCGGGCGGAAGGGCGTCTTGAGCGAGGCGAGGCCCTCGATGGTGGTGCCGGGCCGCGGCGGCTCGTCCTCGGTGGCGAGGCCCCAGCCCTCTGCGGCCTTGCGGGTGGCCATCGGCACCAGGTCGGGCTGGATCCTGTTGTTCGCGTAGGCCTTGGCGACCTTCTCCTGGGAGGCGACGGCGTAGGCGTCGGCACGCGCCTTGCTGATCGCCGGGTAGCGGTCGTGGAGGTTCTCCGCGGTCATGCCCATGATCAGCGCGGAGCCGTCGACCAGCTTCTCGGACAGGAAGCGCGGGTTGGGGTCGACGCCCTCGCCCATGGGGTGGCGGCCCATGTGCTCGACCCCGCCCGCGATGGCGACGTCGTAGGCGCCGAAGGCGATGCCGCCCGCCACGCTGGTGACCGCCGTCATCGCGCCCGCGCACATGCGGTCGATGGCGTAGCCGGGCACGGACTTCGGGAGCCCGGCCAGCACCGCGGCCGAGCGGCCGATGGTCAGGCCCTGGTCGCCGATCTGGGTGGTGGCGGCGATGGCCACCTCGTCGACACGCTCGGGCGGCAGGGTCGGGTTGCGCCGCATCAGTTCACGGATGACGCGGACGACCAGGTCGTCGGCGCGCGTCTCGGCGTACAGGCCCTTGGGGCCCGACTTGCCGAAAGGTGTGCGTACGCCGTCGACGAACACGACGTCACGGGACGAAGGCACGGTTGGCTCCTCGCTGCCGGGTAGCTTCCGGCTTTGGGCTACTCGTGAGTAACATGATGCCATGGCCGCGCCCCTGGTCGCGAAGGGGCCCGCGATGCCTACTCCGGTGGTTTCCCCTGGTCTTGCTGGAGCTGGCCTTCGGCCCACTCGGCCCACTCGCGCTGCAGGGCGCTGAACCTGAGCCCCCACTCAAGGGCGAGCCGGCCGTAGACCGACAGATCGTCGTCCCCGCCGGACACCACCCCCGTCAAAGCGGCTAGCCTCTCGTGTTGCTCGGCCCCGAACTCGGCCCGTCGCCGCAGGTAGGCGCGTGCCTGCTCCTGGTCGACCTGGCCGAGGAAGAAGACACGCAGCAGCATGTCGCTGCGCCAGGCATGACTGGGCTCGACCTCCGTCAGCCAGTGGCGCAGCTCGGCCAGGCCCGTCTCGTCGATGGCGTACTCCTTGCGGCCGCGCGGGCCCTGCGCCGCGACCTTGACGAGCCCGGCGTCGGCGAGGCGGGAAAGCTCGGCGTAGACCTGGCTCTGCGTGGCCGGCCACACGTTGGCCAGGGAGATCTCGAAGATCTTCAGCAGGTCGTAGCCGCTGGCCGGGCCCTGGGCGAGCATGCCGAGCAGTGCGTGTCGAAGGCTCATGAGGCGATCCTACATTCCACAGTTGACAGGTCATCAGCGGACCTTCTACTTTCGACATGTCTACATTGGAACGTCGAAAAGGTCCTGACAATGATCCGCAGCCTCCTCGGTTTCCTCCCGTGGATCGTGTACGCCGTCATCGCCACCGGCGACGAATGGCGCTACGGCGCGGTCGCCGGGCTCGTGATCGCACTGGTGGTCATCGCCGCCGACCGCAGGTCGGGCAGGCAGTGGGACCAGATGGTGATCGAGTCCAGTGCGGCGGTGTTCTTCACGGTCGTCACGGCGATCTCCCTGGTCGCCCCCGAGTCCCCGCTGATGCCGTACGGCCCGGCCCTGGTGAACGCCTGGCTGGCGCTGACCGCCTGGGGATCCCTGGCCATCCGCAGGCCGTTCACCCTCGGCATCGCCCGGAGCATGACCACCCGGGAGGTGCAGGAGACGCCGCTGTTCTACCGGGTCAACGCGGTCATCACCTCGGCGTGGGGCGTGGCCTTCGTCGTCGCGGCCGTCTCGCTGGCCTTCCTGCTCCACAACGCGCCGCACGCGACCGCCGCCGTGGTCACGATCAAGATCGTCACCTTCGTGGCGCCCGCGCTGTTCACCGTCCGCTACCCCAAGGCCGTCGCCGCTCGCTACGCCGCTTGAGCTGCTTCTTCGTGGAAACCACCTATACGTCTGGAGAGCGTCATGTCCATCGCCACACCTTCCTACCTGTCGGGCCACCTCGCCCCCGTCCCCGACGAGATCGGCGCCGTCGACCTGCCGGTCACCGGCAGTCTTCCCGCCGAGCTCACCGGGCGCTACTTCCGCAACGGGCCGAACCCGCTCCCCGGCCAGGATCCCGGTCACTGGTTCGCCGGCGACGGCATGATCCACGGGGTCCGACTGCGCGACGGCCGCGCCGAGTGGTACCGCAACCGGTGGGTGCGCACCCGCAAGTTGACCGACGGCGCGCCCTACGTCGGCGCCGACGGCCCCGACCGGACGGCCGTCACCGCCAACACCAGCGTCATGCGCCACGCCGGCAAGATCCTCGCGCTGGTCGAGAGCGGCCTGCCGTACGAGCTGACGCCCGAGCTGGAGACCGTGGGGCCCTGCGACTTCGGCGGCAGGCTCACCACCGCGATGACGGCGCACCCGAAGCGCGACCCGGCGACCGGAGAGCTGCACTTCTTCGGCTACGGCGTCTTCGCGCCCTATCTGACCTACCACCGCCTGTCCGCCGCGGGGGAGCTGGTGGAGAGCCGCGTCGTCGACGTCCCCGGCCCGACGATGGTGCACGACTTCGCGATCACCGAGAACCACGTCGTGTGGCTGGACCTGCCCGTCGTCTTCGACAAGGAGCTCATGGGAGGCGGCCTGCCGTTCCAGTGGGACGACTCCTACGGCGCCCGGCTCGGCGTGATGGACCGCGCGGGGCGGGTGACCTGGTTCGACGTCGACCCCTGTTACGTCTTCCACGTCGGCAACGCCCGTGAGGACGCCTCGGGCCGGGTGGTGCTCGACGCGGTGCGCTACTCGTCCGGCGCCTTCGCCCGCGTCTGGCCCCGCATCGGCGGCAGCGCCGTCCCCGCCGCCGAGACGGGCGGCGCCGTGCTCCACCGGTGGGTGCTCGACCCCGCGAGCGGCGCGGTGAAGGAGGAGCAGCTCGACGACCGCGCCGTGGAGTTCCCCACGTTCGACGAGGAGCGGCTCGGCCGGTCGAGCAGGTTCCTCTACACGGTCACCGAGGACGCGGTGGTGAAGTACGACACCGAGACCGGCACGTCGCGCGTGCGGGACCTCGGCGCGCGGCCGGGGGAGGCGGTGTTCGTGCCGTCCTCCGGCGCGCGGGCGGAGGACGGGGGGTGGCTGATGTCGATCGTCAACGACACGGAGGGCTCGGAGCTGCTCGTCCTGGACGCCGCCGGGCTCGACTTCGTCGCCTCCGTACGGCTGCCGCGCCGCGTCCCCGCGGGCTTCCACGGAACGTGGCTCGCCGACCCCGGTGTCTCGTAACCTCGTCTCAGAAAACGTCTCAATATCTCGGTGTCATGGCGAGAGGTGCCGGTAGAGCGTCGCGCGGGAGACGCCGAGGGTGGCCGCGATCTCGGCCATGGTGTGCGAGCCGCTCGCGTGCATCCGGCGCGCGGTGCCGATCATTTCGGGGCTCATCGCGCTGGGCCTGCCGCTCCCCGCTCGCCGGCGCGGCGCCGTCTCGGGTTCTGCCTCGGTCGGAGAGCCGGCGAACAGGCGGCGTACACCGGCCAGCACCTCGCGCCGGAGCGGCCCGGTGGGGGCGTCGGCCAACAGGATGACCGGATCGCTCAGCATCGCGATGGCCTGCGCGGCGCGCACCCTGCCGGCCAGATCGGGACGCGGCCCGGCCACCAGGTGGTTCGCCCTGGTCATGGTCTCGACGAAGCGGTGGAAGATGGGCTCCCGTGTGAGCAGCGACAGATCCACGAGCACCATCTGCAGGGTGTGCCGGTGGGCCAGGTAGACGTCGAGCACCCCCTCGATGACCTTCCACCGCGTCTCCGGACGGCCGGGGTCGGCGATCTCGGCCAGGCTCGCGTCGAGATCGTCCAGGAGCGGCCTGGCCAGTGCGGTGAGGATGTCGGCCTTGGTGGAGAAGTGGTACAGGACCGCGGTCTTGGTCAGGCCCAGCTGCTCGGCGATCTCGCGAACCGAGGTGCGCTGGTAGCCCTGCCTGCGGAACAGGGAGATGGCCGTCTCCAGGATCCTCGCCCGGGTGCCGGGGACAGGCTTCTCACTCACGGGCCACAGCATAGCCCTTGCCTGACCGCCGGTCAGCGTCCTACAGTGACACCACTGACCGGCGGTCAGTGTCTGAGGTGGGGAGAGGCCATGATGACGAAGAACCGCGACGTCCTGATCTCCGGGGCGAGCGTCGCCGGGCCGACGCTGGCGTACTGGCTGGCCCGTTACGGGTTCCGGCCCGTCGTGGTCGAGCGCGCCCCGGAGCCCCGCGAAGGCGGGTACCCCATCGACGTCCGGGGCCGGGCCGTCGAGGTCGCCCGGCGCATGGGTGTCCTGCCGGCACTGCGGGAGGCGGGCGTCGAGATGTCGGAGCTCACGTTCGTCGACGCGGCAGGCAGGCGAGCGGGCCACGTCGACGCCCGGGCCCTGCGCCGGGCCATCCCCACCGACGACCTCGAACTCCCGCGCGGCGACCTGGTGAAGATCCTGCACGACGCCACCAGGGACGACGTCGAGTACGTCTTCGACGACTCGATCACGACGATGGAGCAGGACGACGACGGCGTGACGGTCGCGTTCGAGCGCGGCGAGACCCGGCGGTTCGACCTCGTGATCGGCGCCGACGGCCTGCACTCGATCGTCAGGAGGCTGGCCTTCGGCGAGGAGTCCCGGTTCGTCCACCACCTCGGCTACTACGTCGCCGCCGCCGACGTGAGCAGGGACTACGGCACCGGTGACCAGGTCGTGCTGTACAACGCGCCAGGCAAGATGGCGGGGGTCTGCAGCTACCTCGACCGGGCCACCGCGATCTTCGTGTTCCGCGCTCCGAACGTCGGGGGTCACGACCACCGCGACATCTCGGCGCAGAAGCGGCTGCTGGCCGAGGCCTTCGGCGACCGCGCCTGGCGGGTGCCCGAGCTTCTCGCCCAGGTGAGCGCCGCTCCCGACTTCTACTTCGACTCGGTCAGTCAGATCCGCATGGCCCCGTGGTCGCGCGGCCGGGTCTCGCTGGCGGGCGACGCCGTGCACTGCCCCGCGCTGCTGTCCGGCCACGGCACCACCCTGGCGATGGCCGGGGCGTACGTGCTCGCGGGTGAGCTCTACGCCGCAGGGGGCGATCACCGCCGCGCGTTCGCCCGGTACGAGGACGAGCACCGGGCGGCGGTGGACGAGGGCCGGCGGAAGGCCGGCAGGGGAGCC
This sequence comes from Sphaerisporangium viridialbum, assembly GCF_049674955.1. Lineage (GTDB taxonomy): Bacteria > Actinomycetota > Actinomycetes > Streptosporangiales > Streptosporangiaceae > Sphaerisporangium > Sphaerisporangium viridialbum. Next base: position 392,530 of record NZ_CP187232.1, read on the forward strand.
GCCCAGCTCGTCCCCGGCAGCGGCCCCGCCATCTGGGCGCGCAACCAGCTGAGCCACCTCTGGGTCGTGCCGGCCGCCGCGGGCGGGCTGCTGCGGCGCCTTCCCCGCCGCGCCTCCGCTCTGAAGGACTACGGAGACACCGCGCTGGCCGGCCGGGCGGGGTGATGTCCGGAGATCTCAGGCGATGCCGGTGAGGACGGTGCGGGCGAGGCCTGCGGCGAAGTCGCCGATGCTCTTCGGCGAGCCCTCCTCGCCCATGAAGTGCCGCAGGAAGGCCCGCTGGTAACAGGCCCCGAGAAGCAGTGCGGCGGCCGACTCGGGGTCGGCGTCCGCGCGGATGCGGCCGTCGGCGCGAAGGGCGCGCAGGAAGCCGGCGAGCGCGTCCAGCGGCTTGTGCGGGCCGGCGCCCAGCTTGCGCAGCCCCTCGCGGTGGCGCTGGAGCAGCGCGGGCTCGGCGAAGAGCGAGGAGCCGATCGGCATGCTCGCCTCGTAGAACAGCGTGGCGTTGTGGGCGATGTCGGCGAGGCACTGCTCGGCCGTACGGTCGCCCGGATCCGCCGACAGCTCCGCGATCAGGGAGCCGAGCGCGGGCAGCCGCTCCTGCAGGACGGCGATGAAGAGCTCCTCCTTGCCGGAGAAGTGCCGGTAGAGGGCCGCCTCCGAGCACCCGGCCGCACGGGCGATCTCCTTTGTGGTCACGCGGGCCAGGCCCAGGGTGCGCATGAGCTGCTCGGCGGCCGCAAGGATGCGGTGCCGTGTGCGAGCGCCGGCGGCGGTGCGCTGACGGGGCATCGGAGAGTTCGGTCCTTTCACCGGTCCCAGGCTTTGCCCGCGTGGAGGGCGGGTACTCATCCTATGATGTGAGTGAGTACTCACCAACTTATGGGGGGATGTCTCATGAAGCTCACCGTCTTCGGAGCCACCGGCGGTACGGGAAGAGAAGTCGTCCGGCAGGCGCTCGACGCGGGTCACCAGGTCGCGGCCGTGGTGCGCGATCCGGCGCGCCTGCCCATCAGCCACTCCGCGCTGGAGGTGGTGACCGCCGACGTCACCAGCCCCGACGCGCTGCGCCCCGCGCTCACCGGCCGGGAGGCCGTCATCTCGGCGCTCGGGGCGAACAGCAGGAAGGAGGCGGGCATCGCCTCGATGGCGCTGCGGTCGATCCTGCGGGCGATGGACGCGAACGACGTCCGCAGGATCGCGGTCCTCAGCGCGGTGCCGGTCGGCCCGGTGCCCGAGGGGGAGGCCCTGTGGTACCGCGCGATGGCGCTGCCGCTGCTGCGCAGGGCCCTGCGCGACGTGTACGCCGACCTCGGGGCGATGGAGGAGGAGGTGCGGCGCAGCGCCGCGGAGTGGACCGTCGTGCGCCCGCCCCGCCTGACCGACAAGCCGCTGACCGGCAACTACCGCCGGGTGGTCGGGGGCAACGTGCCGCGCGGCTACACGATCTCGCGCGCGGACCTGGCGCACGCGATGCTCGCGATGGTGGACGACCCCGCGACGGTGAAGCAGGCGGTCGGGGTGGCGTACTGACCTGAGATCATGAGGTGGCCACCTGCCGCAGGAAGGCCGCGTTCGTCGGGGTCTCGCGGAGGCGGTCGAGCAGCACGGTGAGGGCCTGCTCGCGGTCGAGGCCCGAGAGCACGCGCCGGAGCCGCCAGATGACCTCGCGCTCGCCGTCGGCGAGCAGCAGCTCCTCGCGGCGGGTGCTGGAGGCGGACACGTCGATGGCGGGGAACAGGCGGTGCTCGGCGAGCGCGCGGCTGAGCCGCAGCTCCATGTTGCCCGTGCCCTTGAACTCCTCGAAGAAGTAGTCGTCCATCCGCGAGCCGGTCTCGGCGAGCGCGGTCGCGATGATCGTCAGCGAGCCGCCCTCCCGTGCCGCGCGGGCAGCGCCGAAGAGGCGTTTCGGCAGGTGGACGGCCTGGGCGTCGATGCCGCCCGTGAGGGTCTTGCCGCCGTTCGGGGCGATGACGTTGTACGCCCTGCCGAGCCGGGTCAGCGAGTCCAGGAGCATCACGACGTCCGTGCCGCGCTCGACGAGCCGCTTTGCCCGCTCGACCGCCAGCTCGGCGATCGCCGTGTGGTCGCGCTCCGGCCGGTCGAACGTCGAGGCGACCACCTCTCCGTGGACCGACTCGCGGAAGTCGGTGACCTCCTCGGGCCGTTCGCCCACCAGGACGATCATCAGGTGGACGCCGGGGTGGTTGCTCGTGACGGCGTCCGCGATCGCCTTGAGCACCATGGTCTTCCCGGCCTTGGGCGGCGCGACGATCAGGCCGCGCTGGCCCTTGCCGACCGGCGTGAGCAGGTCGATCAGGCGGGTGATCGGGGAGTCCGTTTCGAGGACCAGGCGTTGACGGGGATGGATGGGGGTCAGCCCGGCGAAGTGCGGCCTGGCCTGGCCGGGGAGCCCCCCGTTGACGGACACCAGGCCCGCCAGCCTGTCGTACGGCTTGCGCGTGCTTCCCAGCACGAGGTCACCTGGGCGCAGGCCGAGCTCCTTGACCTGTGACAGGGGCAGGCGGACGTCGTTCTCGCCGGGAAGGTAGCCGCTCGTCCTGATGAACGCGCCCTTGTCCCGGACGTCGACCAGCCCCGAGACCTGCTCGATCGGGTGGTCGGTGGTCGCGCGCCGGCGCGGTGGCCGTTTCTGCGCGGGTTCGGTGTTCGTTGATGGTGCTTCGGTGGTTACGGTCATGGTCCGTCCTTGGAAGATGGAGGCCGCATGCCGCTGAGACGGCCGGTGAAGGGCGCGCGCGACGGTCCCACGGCGACCCGTCGGGAGCGATGCCCGAACGGTGGCGTGGAGATGATCGGTGCGAGATGCCTGCCCTTGGCGGGCGGCGGGAAAGAACGTGCCCTCAGCGGGCGGCGGGAGAGAAGCTGCTCCGGAACATGCGCGGGGCCGAGCCGGCCGCGCTGGAGCGCCATATCAAACATAACAGCATCGGGCGATCCACGCGCAAGCCCCGATCGCTAGTCTGGGCGGCACTGCCGACCGATTGAGGGAGTTCGATGTCGTACGCGCCCAGGTCGATCGCCGGGGTCGAGGTGATCCCGCTGTGCGACGCGGTGGGCCCGATGGGGGGCGACCTCAGGCAACCGCTGCGCGAGATCCTCTCCGGGGGCTCACCCGGCGACTGGGCCGGGGTCTCCGGTGACGACTGGGTACTGCACTTCCGCTGCTACCTGCTGCGCGACCGCACGGGGCGCACGGTGCTGGTCGACACCGGCATCGGCGGGTCCGACTCGCCCGCCTCCAGCTGGGCACCGGTGCCGGGGGGCCTGATCGGCGAGCTCGCCGCGCGGGGCGTCGCGCCGGCCGACATCGGCACCGTCGTGCTCACCCACCTGCACAGCGACCACGCCGGTGGCGCGGTCGTCGGCGGCGTCCCGGCCTTCCCCAATGCCCGGCACGTCCTCCAGCGGGCCGAGATCGACTGGATCGAGAGCACCGGTCCCAACCCCATCCTCGAACGGGTGCTCCGCCCGCTGGCCGGGCTGGTCGACGCCGTGAAGGGCGACGCCGAGGTCATCCCCGGTGTCCGCGTCCAGCTCGCCCCCGGGCACACCCCGGGCCACCAGGTGGTCGAGATCGGGCCGCTGACGTTGACGGGCGACGTGGTGCTCCATCCCGTCCAGCTCGCCAACCCGGCGATCACCTACGCCCACGACCACGACCCCGAGCTGGCGGTGTCGACCAGGGAAGACCTCCTGCGCAGGGTGCGCGTCCGCGGCGGCCTGATCGGCACCGGGCACTTCCCCGAGGCCTTCACCGAGCTCTCAGGTGGGGCTCGCGCAGGGACGTGACGGCTCCGCCGTGTCGCGGGCCTCTTCGAGGTCCTCGCTGAGCTTGGCGATCAGCCTGCGGGCCTTGCCCCGGTAGCGCAATACCTGGACGGCGCCGAGGATCCAGACGGGATACTGCACGGCGAACGCCCAGCGGTAGGCGTCGAGGCCGACGCCGCCGCGGAGGTCCAGCGCGATGCCGATGAAGGCGATCACCGACATGGTGGCGGTGAAGCCGCCGCCGTTGACGATGCCGGTGGCCACGCCGATGCGCGCGGACGGGTTGAACGTCCGGGCGAAGTCGAAGCCGATCATGGATCCGGGGCCGTTCCCCGCGAGCACGACGACCAGCACCGCGAGCAGCCAGAGCGGTGCCTGCCCCGGCCACAGCAGCACGGCGGTCCAGGCCCCGGCGGTCGAGCCGATGACGATCAGCACCATGCGCGACCGGTGGAAGGGGTGGCGTCCGGCGAGGTAGCCGAGCACCGGCCCGCACACCATGCCCAGAATGGTGAGCGTGGTCAGCAGCACGCCCGCCGTCGCGGGGCGCAGCCCTTGGCCCTCGACCAGGAACGGGTACCCCCACAGCAGCAGGAACGCGGCGGAGGACGACTGGGTGGCGGCGTGGGTCCACATGCCGAGGCGGGTCCCGGGCTCGGCCCACGCCTCGCGAAGGCGCGGACGCTCGGCGGCCTCCGCTGGGCGCGCGTCGCGCAGCAGCACCGCCACGAGTGCCAGGGACAGCCCGCCGACGGCCGCGGCGGTGAGGAAGGTCGGCGTCCAGCCGTAGTGGTGCAGGCCCTGGATCAGCGGTACGGCGGAGGCGACCGCGCCGAGCTGGCCGAGCAGGCCCGTGAGCTGGACGATCAGCGGGTTGCGCCGCGCCGGGAACCACACGTTGACGAGCCGGATGACGCTGATGAACGTCATGGCGTCGCCGCAGCCCACCAGGATCCGGCCGGCGATGGCGTCGAGCAGCCCGCCGGACACGGCGAAGACGAGCTGACCGCAGGCCATGACGCCCGCCCCGATGAGCAGCATCCGCTTGGAGCCGAGCCGGTCGACGAGCATCCCGACGGGGATCTGCATGCCGGCGTAGACCAGGAGCTGGAGCATGGCGAGCATCGACAGCCCGGTCGCCCCGACGCCGAGCCGGAGGCCCGCTTCGATGCCGGCTACGCCGAGGGACTGGCGGTGGAATACGGCGATGGCGTAGGCGAAGACGCCTATGGCCCAGATGATCCAAACTCGCCCAGGTATCCGGTCGGCCGCCACGATCGAATATTTTACTGTTTGGTCGTTTCTGAACGGTTACGGGGTTCTTTGTCCCTGATGTTCGCTGGTTGTCCTGTGCGTACGGCCGGTTTCGGCTTGGCGGAGATGCGCACGGCTCGCGCCTCCCCCGTGGAGGCCGCCCTCCCTCAAAGGCGACCCTCCTCTTCTGGATGGCCGCTCCCCCTCAGGCGCGACCTTCCAGATGTGGCGCGAGCCGTACACGATCTCGGCGAGCCTCCGGCGCCAGGCCGAACACCACCGCGTCTCCCTCGTTTCTAAAGGTAGAAGTCCGGATATTCGATTACATCCGCCGTGAAACCTAGATGTGGGTAGTGCGGAGGGGGTAGGGCGCGAGCCGGGCCGTCCGCCTTGAGGTCTACGGGTCAGCCCTTAGGGGACTGCTCGGCGCTACGGTCTGATCATGGCTGCGATCTCGTCTGACGTCTTCTACGAGCGGATCAACAAGAGCCTCGCGGGAGCGGGGGCGCTCATCACCGACCCGTCCGGCCGCGTGCTGCTCGTCAAGCCGAACTACCGGGCCCACTGGCTCTGGCCGGGCGGTCACGTGGACGAGGACGAGACTCCGGACGAGGCGTGCGCGCGTGAGATCACCGAGGAGCTCGGGCTGACCCTGCCGGTCGGCAGGCTGCTGGGCGTGCACTGGGTGCCGCCGTTCTCCGAGCGCCCGCTGCCTCTGGTGCACTTCCTGTTCGACTGCGGCAGCCTGCCGGGCGCCGAAGGGCTCGTCCTCCAGGAGGAGGAGCTGGACGAGTGCGGCTTCTTCGACGAGGACGAGGCCAGAGCCCTGATGCCCTCCTACCTCATCCGCCGCCTCCACGCCGCCCTCGAAGCCAAAGCCCACGGCACCACCTTCTACCTGACCGGCGGCTCCCCCGACTTCACCCTCTAAGCCAGTGGTTTGCTGTCCCCGGTAGCGGCGTATCGGGTGATTTGCCTACCCAGCACCCACGTGACGGGGTCAAGCGGTTGATGCCCACCCAGCTCAGGGACCTCCCGACATGCGGCCGGGAACAAGCTCATGTGCGGCCGGGAACGAGCACAGCGCTGCACCAACCAGCCTGCGAGGTGCACCCGGTAGACGGGGGTAGAAGGGTTTACTCGAGCTGGACGAGCACATGCTGGCCGACTGGACGGCACGGATCGGCGGGCGCATATCGGCCGGCCAGCGCATGGAACGAGTCCGGGTGGTGACCGAGCCACACAGATGGAACTCGGCGTGCAGGACGACATCGCGCACCGTGCCAGGTACGCGGCGGGCGGGTCGTGACCTCACCGATCTGCTGGCACTGCATGCTCAAGGCCATCGACATCACGTGGCTGCCCTCGGCCAAGCGCCGGGGGGCGTTCGCCGGCTACGTGCACGCCGCGAAGGTGTGCGCCATGATCCCTCGCGCGGGCTCGGTCACGTTGACCCACGATCACACTCCGCGTCTATGCGCGCATGCTGCCGAAGAGCGAGCAGTGGATGAGGACTCTCATGGATCGGGCGCTGCGATGGCCCCCTGAGCGAGAGCACGGTTCAGGGGGCCATCGAGTGGGCGCGTGGTTCAGGGGACGTAGATGTTTGGGATCGGGGGAGTCGGCATGCCGTTGCCGATGAAGAAGCTCGGGTGTGGGGGCTGGTTGTAGGCGGTGTTCTGCCAGGCGATGGCTTCGCGGTACTGGGTGTCGTGCATCAGGGTGACGATGCGCCGGTCGGTCACCGCCGTCGTCGTGTAGATGCGCAGTGCCGTGTTGTCGGTGGTCGGCCAGACGATCTCCTCGCGCCAGTCGCCGAACAGGTCGGCCGACAGCGACGGCGTCGCCTTGGTGCCGTTGTTGGAGTGGACCCCGGAGGCCGTGAGCAGGCGGCTCTCGCCGCTGGTCGTGTACTTGTCGACCTGGGTGCGGTCGAGCAGCTCGCGCACCGGGTCGGCGTCCCACCAAGCGAGGAAGTTCATCGAGGACGGCTTGCGCCCCACGTTGGCGCCCTTGGTGTTCAGCAGGCCGTCGGCCGCGGCGGACCACGACTCGGCGCCCGCGCTGCCGGACCAGATGTCATCGGAAACGCCGCGCCCGTTGTCGCCGTTCGGCGGGGTCGTCCACAGGACCTGCCCGGTACGGGCGTCCGCCATCCACGAGCTGGGCTTGGTGCCGTCCTCGTCGACCTTGAACACCTCAAGACCGGCTCGCGACGGGTCGAGGTCGCCGACGTGCAGGGCGTCGCCGTGACCGTTGCCGGTGTTCCACAGACCCCTGCCGGTGTCGTCCACGCACATGGCGCCGTAGATGATCTCGTCCTTGTGGTCCCCGTCCACGTCCGCGACGGACAGGTTGTGGTTGCCCTGGCCCGCGTACGCGCTGTTGCCCGAGCTGCTGGAGTCGAAGGTCCATCGCTTGGTCAGCGTGCCGTTCCTGAAGTCCCATGCCGCGAGCACCGTGCGGGTGTAGTAGCCGCGCGCCATGACCAGGCTGGGTCTGGTGCCGTCCAGGTACGCCGTGGCGGCCAGGAACCGGTCGACACGGTTGCCGTAGCTGTCGCCCCAGGATGACACGGTGCCACGTGGCGGGTCGTAGTTCACCGTGGACATCGCGGCGCCGGTCTGGCCGTTGAACATCGTCAGGTACTCAGGCCCGGACAGGATGTAGCCGGAGCTGTTGCGGTAGTCGGCCGAGGAGCTGCCGATGACCCTGCCGGTGCCGTCGACGGTGCCGTCCGCGGTCTTCATCGCGACCTCGGCCCTGCCGTCGCCGTCGTAGTCGTACACCTGGAACTGCGTGTAGTGGGCCCCGGCGCGGATGTTGCGCCCGAGGTCGATACGCCACAGGCGGGTGCCGTTGAGGCGGTAGGCGTCCACGTAGACGTTGCCGGTGTAGCCGGACTGGGAGTTGTCCTTGGAGTTCGACGGGTCCCACTTCAGCACGAACTCGTACTGGCCGTCGCCGTCGAGATCGCCCACGCTGGCGTCGTTGGCGCTGTAGGTGTACGCGACGCCGTCGGGCGACGTGCCTCCGGACGGGGGCTGTATGCGCACGTCGAGGTAGTCGCCGCCGCCGAACCGCAGTGACGGCTCCGACGCGGCCTGCTCGGTGCCCCCGACGACCGGCCGCACGGTGTACGAGGCGTCCGCCGCGGCACCGCTGTCGAAGTAGTTCGTGGACCCGGTTATCGGCGAGGAGTTCAGCTTGGTGGAGCCCCGATAGAGGTTGAAGGCCACGCTCGCCGGATCGGTGCCCAGCAGGCGCCAGGTGACGAAGTTGCCGCTGCCCGACCTCGCGCTGATGATCCCCCGGTTGAGCCGCTCCGCCTGGCGCGCGTTGGCGGGCGGGGCCGTGGGGGTGGTCGTCGGCGTCACAGTTGGGGTCACAGTCGGGGTCACCGTGGGCGTCACGGTGGGCGTCGCTGTGGGGGTCACCGTCGGCGTGACGGTGGGTGTCGGTCCGGTCGAACCCGTGCACGTGACGCCGTTGAGCGCGAACGAACCGGGCACCGGGTTGCTGGAGTTGTTCCACGAGCCGTTGAAGCCGAACGAGGTGCTCGCGCCGGTGGCGAGCGCGGCGTTGTAGCCGGTGTCGGCCGCGGTCACCTGCGTACCGCTCTGGGTCACGGTGGCGCTCCAGGCCTGGGTGACCTGCTGGCCCGCGGTGAAGTTCCACACGAGTCTCCAGCCGTCGATCGCGTCACCGAGGTTCGTCACGCTGACGTTGCCGGTGAAGCCTCCGGCCCACTGGGAGGAGACCGTGTAGTCCACCCGGCAGCCGGCGGCGGCGGCCTCGGCACCGGCCGATACGGCCGTGACCGCGGCGGCCAGCGTGATCGCCGCCGATCCCATGACCACCAGCCGACGCACCGGGGATTTGGCGATATGGCGCATGACTCTCCCCTTCACGAGAGATTTATCGAAGCGCTTCGATTTCTAACGCGCGGTAAACCGGACCAGGACGGCCGGCCTTCGGATATGGATCTGGGCGAAACGTAGATGAATCCATACGAAACCACCATCAGAGCGACCTCACGGCCGTTGTTCCAATCGGTGCCGCCGACCGGGTAAACCCGGGCTCACCTGGGGGTATCAATCCGACGCCGCGAGTCTCCGGCATGAGAGGTGCTGAAACTTTCAACGGCCGAGCGGATCTGTGACGGGGAGTGACGGTATTGGGTACGGGCCCCGACACGGCCGGGAACGGAGACTCCGGGAACGGAGCCCCGGCACAGGGCGGCACGGAGAACAGCACCCCCGGCTCCGAACCCCATGGAAACACCAGGAACGGCGGCCACGGGAACGTGGGCCACGGGAGCGGGAACGGCGGCCACGGGAACGCGGGACACGGGAGCGGGAATGGAGGTCCTGCGGACGGGGGTCCTGGGGGCGGAGGTTCGGGGGATGGGGGTGACGGGGAGGAGGGGAGGCGGGGGCGGTGGTGGCGGCCTTTGGCGCGGTGGTTGCTTGAGGGGCCGCCTGCCAAGGACGCGCACGCGACGCCCACCAAGCAGCATCCCTGGTGGCGCGTCATGTGCCTCACCGGGGTGGACTACTTCTCCACCCTCGGATACCAGCCGGGCATCGCCTTCCTGGCCGCCGGCCTGCTGTCGCCCATCGCCACGCTGGTGCTGGTGGCGGTCACGCTGTTCGGCGCGCTGCCGGTCTACCGCCGCGTCGCGGAGGAGAGCCCGCACGGGCAGGGCAGCATCGCCATGCTCCAGCGCCACCTGCCCGGCTGGCCGGGGAAGATCCTCGTGCTCGTGCTGCTCGGCTTCCTCGCGACCGACTTCATCATCACCATCACCCTCTCGGCCGCCGACGCCACCGCGCACGTCATCGAGAACCCCATAGCGCCGAGCGTCCTGCACGGTCACAGGATCGGGGTCACGCTGGCGCTCGTCGCCCTGCTCGGGGCGGTGTTCCTCGCGGGGTTCGGCGAGGCCATCGGCATCGCGGTGGGCCTGGTCACCGTCTACCTGGCCCTCAATCTGGTCGTCGTCGCGGTGGCTCTCCAGCACCTGGCCGCCGACCCCGGCCCGGTGCTGCACTGGGAGGCGCTGCTGACGACGCACTACTCCAGCCCGCTCGTCATGATCGGCGTGGCGCTGCTCGTCTTCCCCAAGCTGGCGCTCGGACTGTCGGGCTTCGAGACCGGTGTGGCCGTGATGCCGCTGATCAGGGGCGAGCGGAACGACGACCCCGAGCACCCCGTGGGCAGGATCATGGGGGCGAGACGCCTGCTCACCACCGCGGCGTCCATCATGAGCTTCTTCCTGATCGCCAGCAGCTTCACCACGGCCGTGCTGATTCCCGCCAAGGAGTTCGCGCGCGGCGGCAAGGCCAACGGACGCGCCCTCGCCTACCTGGCCCACGCCTACCTGGGCGAGGGCTTCGGCAGCTTCTACGACATCAGCACGATCACCATCCTGTGGTTCGCCGGGGCGTCGGCCATGGCGGGCCTGCTGACGGTGGTGCCGCGCTACCTGCCGAGGTACGGCATGGCGCCGCACTGGGCGGCGGCCACCCGCCCGCTCGTCCTGGTCTTCACCGCGGTGGCGTTCGCCATCACGATCATCTTCAGGGCCGACGTCGACGCCCAGGGCGGCGCGTACGCGACGGGCGTGCTCGTCGTGATCCTCTCCGCCGCGCTGGCCGTGACGATCTCGGCCCATCGCCGGGATGATCGGCGGGGGTTCGTCCACTTCGGCGTGATCACTCTGGTCATCGCCTACACCGCGATCGCCAACATCTTCGAGCGTCCCGAAGGCATCAAGATCGCCTCGTTCTTCATCGGCACGATCATCCTCACCTCCTTCGTCTCCCGGGCCACCCGGTCGCTCGAACTGCGGGTGGAGGAGGTCAGGCCGGACCAGCGGGCGCGGGCGTTCGTCCAGGAGGTGGCGGCGTCGGGGCAGCTCGTCCTGGTGTCCACCAACCCGGACGAGCGCGGTCGCATCGACTACCACGCGAAGGAGAGGCGCGCCCGCAGGCTGCACCGCCTCCCGCCGGACGTGCCCGTGCTGTTCCTGGAGGTGACGATCGGCGACGCCTCGGAGTTCAGCAGCACGCTGGAGGTGAAGGGGGAGGAGCGGGAGGGCTGCCGCTTCCTGACCACCCGCAGCCCCTCGGTGCCGAACGCGATCGCCGCCATCCTCCTCCACCTGCGGGACATGACCGGTCTCATCCCGCAGATCTACTTCCACTGGGCCGAGGGCAACCCCGTGCTCGCCCTGCTCGGCTATCTCATCCTCGGCGGAGGCGACGTCCCCCAGCTCACCAGGGAGATCCTCCGCAGAGCCGAGCCCCGCGCGGACCGAAGGCCCCAGGTCCACGTCGGCTGAGGTGATGCCGGAATCAGGACGCGCTCGTCTCCAGCAGTTCGCGCTCGAACCACGAGATGGTTCGCAGGAGTCCGGTGGTCACGTCGATCTCGGGACGCCAGCCGAGCCGGCGCGCGGCCAGGGACGTGTCAGGGCGGCGGACGCCCGGATCGTCCACCGGCCTGTCGACGAACATGATCCGCGACGACGAGCCCGTCAGGTCGCGGACCATCGTGGCGAGCTCCAGCATGGACAGCTCCGAGGGGTTGCCGATGTTGACGGGTCCCTCGAAACCGCTGTCTGCCAGGGTGAGCACGCCCTGCACGGTGTCGTCCACGTAGCAGATCGACCGGGTCTGGCTGCCGTCCCCCGTGACCGTGATGGGCTCCCCGCCGAGGGCCTGGCGGACGAACGTCGGGATCGCCCGCCCGTCGTGGGGCCGCATGCGCGGGCCGTACGTGTTGAAGATCCGCACGATGGCCGTGTCCACGTCATGGGAGTTGCGGTAGGCCGTCGTCAGGGATTCGGCGAACCGTTTCGCCTCGTCGTACACGCTGCGCGGTCCCACCGGGTTGACGTTCCCCCAGTACGTCTCACGCTGCGGGTGCTCCAGCGGGTCCCCGTACACCTCGCTGGTCGAGGCGAGCACGAAGCGGGCGTCCTTCTCGCGGGCGAGGCCGAGCGCGTGCAGCGTGCCGAGGCTGCCGACCTTGAGCGTGGCGATCGGATGGCGCAGGTAGTCGGTCGGCGACGCGGCAGAGGCGAAGTGCAGCACCAGGTCCACCTCGCCCGGCACGTGCACGAACCCCGTGAGGTCGCACTCGACGATGCGGAACCGTGGGCGCCCCATCAGGTGCTCGACGTTGGCCGGCGAGCCGGTGAGGAAGTTGTCCATGCAGATCACGGAGGCGCCCTCGGCCAGCAGGCGCTCGCACAGGTGCGAGCCGAGGAATCCCGCGCCTCCGGTGACCACCACTCGGCGTGCCGTCATGGAACGCTCACCCCCATCAGGTTCACGGCGGCATCCAGTACCGCGTCGGTGCCGATCTCCAGCAGGCCCGGATCGGGCCGGTTGCCATGGGGGTCGCCGGTCCGCCCGGCCCACAGGGCCACATGCCTTCCTGTGGACGGTGGCCCCCACTGGTCGGGCGAGACCGGCCCGAACAGCACCACCGACGGTGTGGCGCAGGCCGTCGCCAGGTGGGCGACGCCCGTGTCCCCGCAGATGACCAGGCGCGCGCCGGCGACGAGCCTCGCCAGCTCCCGCAGGTCCGTACGCCCCGCGAGCACGTTCTCGACGGGCAGCCCGGCGAGCGTGCCCACACGGAAGGCGAGCGACCGCTCCGGCGCGTTCCCGGTGACCAGCACCCGGTGGTCGGCATGGGCCAGCGCGGCGGCCACCTCCGCGAACCGCTCGGCGGGCCAGCACCGCGCCCGCGACGCCGCCCCCGGATGAACGATCACATACCCGCCCGGCACTCTGGCCGGCACGCACTGCGCCGGGTCGGTGGTGAGGTGGAGGTCGGCCGGGTCGGCGGCGATGTCGTACCACTCCACGAGGTCGCACCACCGCCGCACCTCGTGCGTCTTCTGGCGCCAGGGCGGGCCCTCGATACCGGGGAACTCCGGGTGGGCGTGCGTGAGCAGCCATCCGGGACGGACGCGGCTCAGCGCGACGATGCTCTCCGGGCCGCGCCCGTGCAGGTTCACCGCGATGGCGGGCCGGTCGGCGGGCACCGGTCCCGGGCCCCTGACGTCGACCAGCTCGTCGACGGCGCCGATCAGCGAGACCAGGCCCGCGAGGGCGGCCGGCGCGGCCAGCACGATCCGGTGATCGGGATGGGCACGCCGCAGCGCCCGCAGCGCGGGAACCGCCGTCAGCAGGTCGCCCAGCCCCAGCCCCCGCAACACCAGCAGCACAGGCATCGGCGCGGTCACGGCCATGACGTCTCGGTGGAGGGGCAGACGACGAGTTCGCGGATCTCGCAGCCCCTGGGCTGGCCGAGCGCGAACACCACGGTCGCGGCCACGTCCTCCGGCTGGTTCAGGTGCGCGTCCGGGCCAGGCTTGTAGCGCTCGTCGCGACCGTCGAAGAAGCTCGTCCGCATGCCCCCCGGCACCAGCAGCGTTACCCCCACCTCACCCGCGAGCTCGGCGGCCAGCGCCCTGGTGAACCCGACGACGCCGAACTTCGCGGCGCAGTAGGCCGTGGCGTCCCCGACCGCACGCAGGCCGAGCGTGGACGCGCACGTAACGACGCGTCCTCCCGAGCGCCGCAGGTACGGCAGGGCGGCGCGCACCACCGACGCGGTGCCGAGCAGGTTGACCCGGATCACCCGTTCCCAGTCGGCCGCGGGCACCGCCGACAGCGGCCCGCAGATGTCGATCCCGGCGGCCGTCACCACGCCGTCGAGGCCGCCCGCCCGGTCGCCCAGCTCCTGTACGGCGCGTTCCGCCCGTTCGCGGTCGGCGAGGTCGGCCACCACGTGGTCCACGCCGTTCTCGGGCGGATCGACGTCGATCACCAGTGGCCGCCCGCCCGCCTTGCCGATGGCGGTGACCGTGGCCCTCCCCAGGCCCGACGCCCCGCCGGTGACCAGGATGTTTCCGATCATCGATGCTGCTCCTCGGTTGAAGGGGGCTTCAATGGGGCCGTGATGATCTCAGGAAGGGCTCACATCACCTCCTGCGCGGCGGCGATGAGGCCGGTTGTGGAGTGGCCGGGCACGCTGGGCAGGACGACGATCTCGCCGCCGCCGCGGCGCACCGCCTCGGCCTCGGGCAGTTCCCGCCCCGTGTAGTCGCCGCCCTTCACCCACGCATCCGGGCGAAGGCGCTCGATGAGCTCGGAAGGGGTGTCCTGCGTGAAGACCACCACCGCGTCCACGCAGCCGAGCGCCCGCAGGATCTCCACCCGGTCGCGTTCGGCGACGACCGGACGGCCCGGTCCCTTGAGACGGCGCACGGAGTCGTCGGCGTTCACGCAGACGATGAGCGCGTCGCCGAGGGCCCTGGCCTGCCGCAACAGGCTGACGTGCCCGGCGTGGAGCAGGTCGAAGCATCCGCCCGTGGCGATCAGCCTGCCGCCCGTCGCCCGTACCAGGGCGGCCAGCTCCGCGGCCGTACGCGGCCGGTCGCCCAGCGCGGGCTCGGGCAGCCGGATGGCCGCCGCCCCGCCGGCCTGGACGAACCGCGTCGCCTCGACCACCGCGACCGTCACCGCGTCCTGGATCGACGCCCCGCCGCGCAGGGCCAGCGCGGCCGCGGCGGCGAACCGGTCACCTGCCCCGCAGGAGTCGCGCCCGATGACGGAGGCGGGTGGCGGCACCCGCGCGGTGCGGCCGCCTCGGCTGGACAGCACCGCGCCGCGCATGCCCAGCGTGACCGCGACCGCGCCCGCGTGCAGTTCACGTACGAGCCGGCGCGCGGCGGGCTCGGGATCGGCGCAGGGACGCGCGCACAGCACGGCCGCCTCCGCCTCGCTCGGTGTGACCAGCGCACAGCCCGGCACGGGTAGCGCGCCCGACGGATGCGGGTCCCAGACCATCGGCGCGGTGAGGCCGTTCAGCAGGTGGCGTACGGTCTCGCCGGTGCCGCGCCCGTAGTCGGACACCAGCACCGCGCCCGCGTTCCGCAGCGCGCGGGCCGCACGGTCGCCCTCGGGCCCGCGCCAGGCCCGTCCGTCGCCCGTGTCGATCCTGAGCAGCGTCTGCCCGCGCGCGCGGACCCGCGTCTTGCGTGACGTCGTACCGCGGAGCGGCAGCCGTACGACCTCGGCGAAGCCCGACAGCAGGGCACGCAGCCGCTGCCCGGAGGAGTCCTCGCCGAGTGCCGTGATCAGCACGACCTCCGCGCCCTCGCGCGCCGCGAGCAGGGCGGCGAGGCCCGCGCCTCCGGGACGGCGGTGCTCCGAGCGCCCGAGCACCACAGGGACCGGCGCGTCCGGGCATAGCCGGTCCGCGTCGCCCTCGATGTCCACGTCGAGCAGCGAGTCGCCGACGACGACGATCGGCGCCGCCGTCATTCCCCGGACCCGTCGAGCACGTCGCAGAGCATGTGGATCACCGCGAGGTGGACCTCCTGGACGGTCGCGTTGTCCGGCGAGGGGACCGACAGCGCCTCGTCGCACAGCCCGGCCAGAGGGTTCGGAGCCGGACCGGTCAGCGCCCAGGTGATGAGCCCGCCCGCCCTGCCCGCGTCGGCCGCCGCGAGGACGTTCGTGCTGGCCCCACTGGTGGACAGGCAGAACAGGACGTCGCCTGGCCGCCCGTGCGCGCGTACCTGGCGGGCGTACACCTCGTCGGCGCCGAAGTCGTTGGCGATCGCGGTCGACGTCGAGGTGTCGGAGTGCAGGGGAATGGCCGCGTACGGGCAGCGCTCGGTGCGGAACCGGCCCACCAGCTCGGCCGTCAGGTGCTGCGCCTCGGCCGCCGAGCCGCCGTTGCCGCAGGCGAGCAGCCTCCCACCGCCGGACAGCACCTTCGCCAGCTTGCGGCCCCAGACGTAGATCCTCGGGGTGTCGGCGTTCACGGCGGACAGCGCGGTGCTCAGGCGCGAGAGATGCGGGTGCATGGCTCAACCCCTCGCCGTGACGAGACTGTGGTCGCCGATCAGGCTGCGGTACACCGATTCCGTCTGGGCGGCCACGTGCGGCCAGCCGTACCTCGACCGCGCACGCCGCATCCCGGCGGTGGCGAGCGAGGTACGCGTGTCGGGGCGGGCCAGCAGGTCGCGCAGCACCCCCGCGAGCACCCGTGGGCGTCGCGGGGGCACCAGGACGCCGCACCCGGCCACCGTGTCCAGGTGGCCGCCGACCGCCGACGCGACGACGGAGACCCCGCAGGCCATGGCCTCCAGCGGCACCATGCCGAACGGCTCGTACCACGGCGTGGTGACCACGACCTGCACCGATCGCATCAGCGCTGGCACGTCCGCGCGGTCGACGCTGCCGACGAGGCGCACCCGTCCGTCGAGCCCGGACGCGGTGGCCAGCCTGCCCAGCCGCAGCGCCTCCTCGTCACCGGGCTCGCCCCCCGCGACGATCAGCTGGGCCCCGGGCACCTGCCGCAGCGCCTCGATGATCGTGTCGATGCCCTTGCGGGGGACGAGCCTGCCGATGCTGAGGATCCGCACATATCCGTTCTGGTCGGCGTGCCGCATGATGGGGCCGTCCGGGCGGAACAGCCCGAGGTCGACGCCGCAGGGCACGACCGCGACACGGTCGACCGGCACGCCCATCGCGGTGAGTTCCTTGACCTCGTCGGTGCAGGTGGCGATGATCGCCGACGCGCGCTGCCCGATGTCGTACTCGATGGCGA
Organism: Sphaerisporangium viridialbum; assembly: GCF_049674955.1. GTDB lineage: Bacteria > Actinomycetota > Actinomycetes > Streptosporangiales > Streptosporangiaceae > Sphaerisporangium > Sphaerisporangium viridialbum. The sequence goes on from NZ_CP187232.1 coordinate 409,219, forward strand.
CGCGGCTCGGGGGGCTGGTGTCGGCCGTGCCCTGCCAGCGCCGCTTGACCGTGCCGAGCGCGTGGAACGTCTGGACGACCGGTATGCCCAGCTCGTCGGCCGCGGTGAGCGTCGCCATCCCGCTCATCCAGAAGTGGGCGTGCGCCACGTCGGGCCGTTCCGCCTTCCAGCGCCGCGCCAGGTACGCGGCGAAGGCGGGCATGTGGGGCAGCAGTTGGTCCTTGGGCACCGGCACGGGCGGCCCGGCGGGCACCTGCTCGACATTCACGCCCGGCGCCAGAGAGGCCGTGCCCGGCTCGTCCTTGCCGGTGCGCCGGGTGTAGACCGTGATCTCGTGCCCGAGCGTGGCGAGAGCGGCGGCCAGGCCGGCGACGTGGACGTTCTGCCCGCCCGCGTCCACCCCGCCGACCGCGGCCAGCGGGTTGGCGTGCTCGGACACCAGGGCGATCCTCATCGCGCCCCCTCCTTGACGCCGCTCGCACTGCCCGCGTCGCTCGGCTCGCCCGCGGATCCGTTCGCGACCCCGGTCGTGGCCCGCGGTCGCGCCCCGGCCGCATGGGACATCAGGGCGAAGACCGTGTCGACCACCTGCTCGCTGGTGACCTTCGACAGGCAGGGATGGCCGGGTACGGGGCACACGCGGGCCCTGCTCCCCTTGCAGGGGGCCTGCTGGTCGCCCATCAGCACGACCGGCACGCGGTACGGCGCCCAGCGCTCCGCGGGCACGACCGGGGCGAACAGGCTGATCACGGGCGTGCCGACCGCCGCGGCCAGGTGCGCGGGACCGGTGTTGGCGACCACGACCACCGCCGCCCCGGCGAGCACGGCCGCGAGCTCGGGAAAGGTGGTGACCCCGCCGAGGTCGGCGCCGTACGCCCCGGCGACCTGGGCGGTCAGCGCCTGCTCGTCCGGGTCGCCGGTCACGAGCACGCGCGCGCCCGCGAGCACGAGGTCCCGTACGGTCTTGGCGTGCAGCTCGGCCGGCCACGCCCGCGCGGGCGCCGAGGTGCCGGGGTGGACGACGACATAGCCGGGCGGACCGGTGAGCTGGTGCACCGAGGGCAGGGGCCGGCGCACGGCGAGCGCGCCGTCGTCGCCGTCGGGCAGCTCGAACCCCGCCGCGCGTGCCAGGTCGAGCATGCGCACGGCCTCCGGCACGTCGACGGCCTCGTCCACGATGTGCCTGACGTCGAGCAGCGACCCGGGGTAGTCCTCGCTGATCGCGGCGATCCTGGGGACGCCCGCGAGGCGCAGCAGCAGGGCCAGCGGCAGCGACGACTGGTGAAAGGACGTGAAGATCAGGGCCAGATCGGGAGCGGTCCTCTCGACCAGGGAGACGAGCCGGTCCACGTGCGGCCGTTCGAGCGGCACCGGGTCGGGGTCGATCCACGGGGCACGCCATTCGAGCACCCGGTCGACGCCGGGCAGCAGCTGGGCGGCGGCGCCGCCGTGCGGGCCGGTGAGCAGCACCACCTCCCTGGCCCCCGCCGCGACCGCGCGTATCGCCGGCCCGGCCAGCAGGACGTCGCCCGCGTTGTCGAGCCGGGCCACCAGAACGGTCCCCGCCTTCTGCCGAGCGGTCTTGGCCCGCCGGGCGGCCCTGGCCCCCGGCGCGGCCCTGGCCCCCGGCGCGGCCCTGGCCCCCGGCGCGGGCGTGGCCCCCGGCGCGGGGCCGTCCCCTGGTGTGGTCCCGGTCACCGGCGCACCCGCAGTTCTCCGCGGAGGCGGTGCGCGCAGGCGGCGGGTGGGATGATCACGCTGGTGACGGCCATCCGCAGGATCTCCTCGGGAGTACGGGGTCCGGGAGCGAGCCGAGCCCAGACGAACTCGGCGGTGAGCACGAGCCAGCCCACCCCGGCGGCGGCGCCGAGAACGGGAAGGCGCCGGGTCCGCCGGGCGGCGTCCCCGCGGAGGCCGGCGGCCGTGAGCAGCGCGAACGACGCGAGCCCCAGCGCGGTGGTCACGGCATGCTGTGACAGGCGCCCGGGAACGCCTCCCACGGCGGCCCGCCAGCCCGTTCCGTGGACCCGCCGCATCAGCGCGTCGTCGGCGTTGCCGCGCTGGGCGCGCACGCTGGTCCAGAAGCCGTCGTCGCGCACGGGATGGCTGGTGACGCGCCTTCCCTTGGCGAGCCCGTAGCCCGCCTTGAGCAGCCGCAGCGCGAGGTCGGCGTCCTCGCGGTAGGCGTGCGGGAAGCGCTCGTCGAAGCCGCCGACGCTCTCCAGCGCGGAACGCCGGTAGGCCATGTCCGCCGTGGCCCAGTCCGCCCACATCAGGCCGGCCGTGTTCCGCTCTGCGTCGGTGGGCCGTCGCCCGGCGGGCAGCCGCACCTTCAGCCGCCCCTGGCACCCGGCGACGTCCTCGGGGAGGTCGGCGAGGTCGGTGAGCAGCACTTCCTTCCATCCGGGCGACGGCACCACGTCGTCGTCCAGGAAGGCGATCCATGGCGTCCCCGCGGCCCGCCAGCCGAGGTTCCTCGCGGCGGCGGGCCCCTGACCGCCAGTACGCAGCACCCGTACGCCGCCAGGAACCTTGAGCGACGGGTAAAACCGGGGCCGGTCGTCCACCACGATGACGTCGAGGTCCGGGTCGAGCGCGTCCAGGATCCGGTTGAGGCTCCGCCGCCCGATGGTGGGGATCACGACGGTGATCATGAGGCGACCACCTCCTCCCGGCGCACCAGGTACGGTCCGATGGCCAGCACGTCCACCGGCGAGGAGCCGAAGCACTCAAGGGCGTCACGCGGGTCGTCCACCATGGGCCGGTTCGCGGAGTTGAGGCTGGTGTTGACCAGCACAGGGAGCCCGGTGCGGGCGCCGAACGCGTCGAGCAGCCGGGCGAGCAGCGGATCGGTGGCCCGGTCCACGGTCTGGACGCGCGCCGTCCCGTCGGTGTGCAGCACCGCGGGGATACGCTCGCGCCATTCTGGCCGTACGTCGTGGACGAACAGCATGTACGGGCTCGGCAGCGGACCGCGCTCGAAGATCTCATGGGCGCGCTCGGCGAGCACCATCGGCGCGATCGGGCGGAACTGCTCGCGCCCCTTCACGTCGTTGAGCCGCTCGGTGTTGGCGGCGGGGCCGGGATGGGCGAGCAGTGAGCGGTGCCCGAGCGCGCGCGGGCCGTACTCCGACCGTCCCTGAAACCACGCGACGACGCGGTCGGCGGCCAGCTCGGCGGCCACCGCCCCCGCCAGGTCGGCGGGCCGCGTGCAGGGGACCCTCGCGGACGTGAGCCACGCGGACAGCTCCTCGTCGCTCCATCCCCGGCCGAGGTCGACGCCGGTCATCGGCGCCACCGGCTCCCCGTGCAGGTGCGACAGGTACAGCGCGCCGCCGAGCGCGGTGCCCGCGTCGCCCGCCGCCGGCTGCACCCAGATCCCGTCGAACGGTCCATCGTTCAGCAGCCGGGTGTTGGCCACGCAGTTGAGCGCGACCCCGCCGGCCATCGTGAGGCACCGCTCGTTCGTACGCTCGTGCAGCCACCCGGCGAGCTCAAGGAGCACCTCCTCCAGGCGGGCCTGGACGCTGGCGGCGAGGTCGGCGTGGTCGGCGGTCCAGCGGTCCCGCGTCGCGTGGTCGTCCCTGGTCAGCGCCTTGGCGTAGCCGCCCCAGTCGACCGGCTCCACGCGGAAGCCGCCGTCGCCGGTCGTGTAGATGAGTTCACGCAGCTCGCCGAGGTGGCGTGGCTCGCCGTACGCCGCGAGCGCCATCACCTTGTACTCGTCGCTGGACCGCAGGAAGCCGAGGTGCGCGGTGACCTCCTCGTACATCAGGCCGAGCGAATGCGGAAGCTCCTGTGCGGCGAGGACGGTCAGCTCGCCGTCCCGGTAGTGCCCGGCCAGGTGGGACACGGCCTCGCCCCGGCCGTCGCAGACCAGCACGGCCGAGTCGCGGTACGGCGCGGCCAGCCCGGCCGACGCGGCGTGGGCCACGTGGTGGGGCACGTAGCGCACCTGCGCGGAGTCCAGGCCCGGCAGCGCGGTGGCGAGGAACGCCGGGGCGCGGCGCGCGTAGGTCGTGCGGAGCTCTTCCCAGTTCTCGTCCAGGCCGTGCTCGGCGGGGCTCTCCAGGTCGAGCCGCACCAGCTCCGGGTCGTAGGAGTACGCGACGCCGTCCAGGTCCTCGGGTCGCAGGCCTGCCTGCGCGAGGCACCACGCGGCCGCCTGTTCGGGCAGTTCCCACGCCGAGAAGGGCACCGGGCGCTTGCCATGCTTGCGGCGGCTGAACCGCTCTTCCTCCGCGGCCGCTACGACCTCTCCGTCCACGACCAAGGCCGCTGCCGGATCATGAAATATGGCGTTGATCCCCAGAAACCGCATCGGCTTACCTCCGTTGGGCCGCGGGAGTCTGGTTACCGAGAGGAGCGACTGCCAAACGCGGCTTTGCGTATAAGTCGAGGTAGAGAGGCGGGAATCTTGAACTTTGTCACGCTAAGTAATGGATGGCGGGGTTTTGTCGGCCGACAGCCCGGGTAGCCAAGGCGTGGGGGAACGACCCGCGGAGGTGCCGCTTGTCGAGCATGGATCACCCGCCGGCCGCGGTGCTGTTCGACCGTGACGGCACGCTGATCGAGGACGTGCCGTACAACGCCGAGCCCGCGCGCGTCGAGGCCGTGCCAGGAGCCCGCGAGGCGCTCGACCGGCTCCGCGAGGCCGCCGTGCCGATCGGCGTGGTCAGCAACCAGTCGGGTGTCGCCAGGAACCTGATCGCCCCGGCCGCGCTCGCGGGCGTCAACGCGCGCGTGGAGGAGCTTCTCGGCCCGTTCGACGTCTGGGCGGTGTGCCCGCACGAGGAGGCGGACGGATGCGCGTGCCGCAAGCCGGCGCCCGGCCTGGTCCTGCGCGCCGCGGCCACCCTGGGCGTCCGCCCCGAAGACTGCGTCGTGATCGGGGACATCGGCCGTGACATGGAGGCCGCCCGCGCGGCGGGGGCGCGGGGCATCCTCGTGCCGACGGCCCAGACGCTGCCCGCGGAGGTGGCCGCGGCCTGGGAGGTCGCCGCCGATCTGGGCCTCGCCGTGGAGATGGCCCTGTGCTCGCGTCGCTCGCCCGGCTTCCCGCCCGCTGCTGATGACCTCCAGGTTCGAGGCGTTCGATGAGGATCCTGTTCTGGCACGTGCACGGGTCGTGGGCCACGGCGTTCGTCCAGGGCGCCCATGACTACGTCGTGCCGCTGACGCCGGACCGCTGCCCCGACGGCCGTGGCCGGGCGCGGACGTACCCCTGGCCCGACACCGTGCGCGAGGTGCCGTGCGAACGCCTCGCCCGCGAGGAGTTCGACGTGGTCGTGCTGCAGCGGCCACACGAGATCGAGCTGGCGGAGCGCTGGACCGGCCGCCGCCCCGGCCGGGACGTGCCTGCGGTCTACGTCGAGCACAACACCCCGGCCGGAGACGTCCCGCACACCAGGCATCCGCTGGCGGGCCGCGGCGACATCCCCCTGGTGCACGTCACCCACTTCAACGCGCTGTTCTGGGACTCGGGCCTGGCCCCCGTCCACGTGATCGAGCACGGGGTCGTCGACCCCGGCTACCGCTACACGGGTGAGCTGGCACGCGCGGGCGTCGTCGTCAACGAGCCCCTCCGCCGTCGGCGGGTGGCCGGCACCGACCTGCTGCCCGGCTTCGCGGCGGCCGTCCCGCTCGACGTCTTCGGCATGAAGGTGACCAGCCTCCCCGCCGACCTGGGCACAACCGGCCTTCCCGCCGGGCCGGGTACAACCGGCCTTCCCGCCGAGCTGGGCTCGGCCGGCCTTCCCGCCGGGCCGGGTACGGCCGGCCGGGTCGCCGTCCACGAGGACCTGCCGCAGTCCGCGATGCACGCCGAGCTGGCGCGGCGCAGGGTCTACCTGCATCCCTACCGGTGGACCTCGCTCGGGCTGTCCCTGATCGAGGCGATGCTCCTCGGCCTGCCGGTCGTCGCGCTCGCGACCACCGAGGCCGTCGAGGCCGTGCCACCGGAGGCCGGGGTGGTGTCGACGCGCCCGGCCACGCTGGTCGACGCGCTACGAGCCTTCGCGGACGACCCGCCGCGCGCACGCCAGGCCGGAAAGGCGGGACGTGCCGCCGCCCTCGCCCGGTACAGCCTCGAACGCTTCCTCACGGACTGGGACGACCTGTTCCGCGGCCTCGTGCCCTGACATCCTGACGTCGGTGGTTCACCTGCCGTCCGGTGAGGTGAAGGGTTGGGTGGGCGACACACGGCTCAGCCGTCAATCCCTTGCCGGGTGGGCGAACATCCAAATGACCCGACGTCCTAGACCTTGCCCGGTCATGGTGGTCGGGCTGTCGCTCTGGCGCGCGTGCGGCAGCGCGAGGCCCGGCTCGGGGTCAGAAGCGGCGGTCGCTCCACATGCGCGCGTCGGCGCAGACACGGATCTCGACGATGCGGCTGATGTGCCGCCCCCCGCACCGATCGCCCGGCACCACGAGGTGCGGCCCCTGCTCGTCCAGGTCCCGCCCGTCCATCTGGACGGCCACGAGCACCTCCGCGTTGCCGAACTCGGGATCGATCTCCCCCCACGACAGCACCGCGTGGTGACCGTCGCCTCCCAGCACCGACACCAGGAACCGCAGCCGGTCCTTGCGCCCGGAGGCGTCGAAGGTCGGTTCGGCCATGCGGGCCACGTCCACCAGCAGCGGACCTGCGAAGTGGTGCCGCCGGACCCCCGAGGTACGGCAGAGGAACGTCGCCTCCGCCTGCCGTTGCGGCATGGCCCGCAGATCGGCCACGCTGAGCTCGCCCGGCGCTCGCAGGTCACCCGCCAGGCGCATCCGCGCGCGGGGAGACACGCCATCCGTGAGGTCGATCAACGTGGGCTGCATCAGCCCCTCCTCGCCACCAGGCCACGCACATGCGACCGTTTAACACAGCATGCCCTCCCCTTGACTAAACCACACCCATATGCCAGTTAAAAGCGGCTTAGCTATTGCATATCTAAGGGGCATCTAGCCATTTGCCTCGCATGCGCCTGACCTGGCGACGGTGTAGGTGCGTCCTCGCGCGCTACGCCCTCGCCTACCAGGCCGCACTCCACCTCGCCGCCATCCTCATCTGGGCACGCCGCTGGCAAAAGCGATAGAACCTTGCCATGCCAAGCTTCGAGGTCACACCGATAGGTACAGTCCGGAACAACCGAACGGACGTCCAGCACACGGACAACTGGGGTGCCGTCCGCAGCACGATCACCATCGACGAGCGCTTCGGCGAGGCGTGCCTCCAGGGTCTGGAGGGCTTCTCCCACGTGGAGATCCTCTTCATCTTCGACCAGTTCCCGGAACACGACGACTACCGTGAACCCCGCCCCTACCGCGGCCGCTCCGACCTCCCGCCCGTTGGTGTCTTCGCCGGCCGCGGCCCCCGCAGACCGAACCGCATCGGGGTAACGTGCTGCGCCATCGAATCCGTCCACGGCCGCGAACTGACGGTGGTGGGCCTCGACGCGGTCTCCGGCACCCCGGTCATTGACCTGAAGCCGACGATGGCGGAGTTCCGCGCGGTGAACATCAAGCAGCCGGAATGGGTCAGCCGCCTGATGTCGGAGTACTTCCAGCCGTAAACGGCCCCCGCCAACTAGCCCTTGAACGTCTCGGTATGGGAGCCGTACTCGGGAAGCAGGGCGCGCATCTCGTCGGTGATCCGGGGTGGGGGCAGCGGCGCGATCTCGCGCTCGTAGTAGGCGAGCAGCTCCTCGCCGCGCTCGTAGATGCCCCTCACCAGCTCCAGCCACGGCCCGACCATCGCGGGGTCGGTGACCCGTCGACCGCCGAGGTGGCCGCCGATGTCGTCGTACAGCACCTCGTACAGCAGTGAGTCCGACAAGACCAACAGCTCAGGCAGTGGGTCCATATCGCGCACGGCCTCCACCGGCAGCACTCTGACCCGCTCTCCCGCGCCTACCCTGGCCGCCAGCACGTGCATTTCCCACTGCACGTACGGCGTCGGCGGTCGCTCCACGATCCTCACGCGGTGGACGGGGGGCCGGACCGTGTAGAAGTCCTTCAACGCCGCGCCCATCTCGGCCGCGAGCGCCAAGGCCGCGCCCCAGTCGCCGTTCATCATGGCCCGCCAGCTCGCCACGTCAGGCTCATAGAAATTCTGCGCCCGCTCCAGCTTCCACAGCGGCCCCGTGGCCGCCTCGAAGGCCGCCCCGAACTCCTCGTTGTAGTCCTCAACCGGCAGGACCACACCTGCCCTGCCTAAGGGGTGCGCGCTGCTCATGCCTGCTCCAATGATGTCGAAAGACGCCATCGGCCCCAGACGGTCTTGCCAGGAATGTCGGGGAGCGGGGTGACGCCTGCTTCGTGGGCAAGGGCTTCGACGATGGTCAGTCCTCGGCCGTGGATGGCCTCGATGCCGAGGTGCAGGTGGTGAGGCCGTTCGGGACCGTGGTCGGTGACCTCGACACAGAGCCCGTCCGCTCCTGCGGACATGGAGAGCCTGACCGGGGGCCGTCCATAGGTGATCGCGTTGGCCAGCAGCTCCCCGACCACCAGGACGACGTCATCCGCGAGGTTCTCGAAGGCCCAGGTGGTGAGAATGTCCTTCACCATGCCTCTGGTCTTACCCACCATCGACAGATCGTCCGGCACGTCCCAGCCGACGGTACGGGGACCGTCCGGCGTTTCTGGCATTCAGGGCTCCTCGGGCTGGTGCTTCGGGGTTCTTACCGGGACGATGCACTCGGCCTCGCGTATCAGGTCACGGAGGTCGTCGGCGGTGCGTGCATGGACGATCAGAGGTTCGGGCGCGGGCCAGGTGGCGACGGCGTAGAACCGTCGCGTGCCCACGCCGTACCAAATGGCCCACGCGGGCTCGATCTGGTCCAGTCGCCGGGCGGCGGTCTGTTTGGGCATGTCCCACCGTTGAGGCTCGGCCTGCGCGCACGGCACCCCTCGCCGGTGCCGTCCGCGCGCTCGCGCCTCGGTATCGCGCCTCCTCATGCCGCCGCCCCGTCTCGATGAGGCCGGCGTCTGCTGAACGAGACACCCCGAGCCCGGAAGTATTCGTCGCCCGCACCCGACCGGACTGCCCGATCACTCGCCAACCAGTGACGAGCCTGTTTCGGATGGGTAGATGAACTTTCTGCCTGGTGACGCATCCATGTCGTTTCGGCGGCCATTTTTTACCTCTCTTATCCGGACATAGTTGGTGAATCAGGGTGCGCAATGAGCGCGGCACGGGTCTAAGCGATACATGGTGTTCTGGGACGGGGGCGGTACTTGTCGAAGCCCTTCACAGAGTGCCTGTGGCCAGCTAAGTTGTGCAGCGAAAGTTCCCGTACATTTCCGAGACACTTTGTAGTGAGCCTGTGCTATTTGTGCTCCGGTGTAGCGAACCCCCGACGAACGGAGGCGAAATGTCCGTTCCAGCCGCGCGCGACTCAGCGGTGAAGTCCCTGGCCCTCTTTGGTGCCGAGCTGCGGGAATATCGAAAAAGGGCGGATCTCTCCCAGGAGCGCTTAGCGGAAATCATTCAATTCAGCATGAGCCTGGTCGGCTTCATCGAAAGAGGGCAGCGGACGCCTAGTCGCAACTTCGCGCAACGCTGCGACGACGCCCTGGCGGCGAACGGGGAGATCATCCGTCTGTGGACACAGGTCACCCGTTCGGCAAGCCCTCAGTGGTTCAGGGGGTGGCTCGACATCGAGCAGGAGGCACACACCCTGCACACCTGGCAACCGCTGTACGTTCCCGGACTTCTGCAGACGGAGGATTATGCGCGGCTGGTGATTCGCGGCGAGCCTGGCCTCACGGATCAGCAGGTGGAAAAGCTCGTGGAGGCGCGAATGCAGCGACAGGAGATCTTCGCCCGTACCATCCCGCCGATGTTCCGGGTCGTGTTGGACGAAGGCATTCTCCAACGGCCGATCGGCGGCAAGAAGGTCATGCAGCACCAACTCAAACGTCTCATAGAAGCTGTAGAGTCCCCGAGGATCTGCATTCAGGTGAGCCCCCTAGCGCTAGGAGCCACTACAGGGCTGCTCGGCGGATTCGTGATCGCGCAGCTTCCAGGAGGTGCGGATACGGTATATATCGACTCCGCGACTCACGGACACGTGACAAATCGGCTAGAAGATGTCGAGGCCGTCTACAGCAGGTACGACACCATACGAGCTGAGGCGCTGCCCCAGCATGTCTCGATCGAGTTGGTCAGAGAGGCGAAGAAGCTATGGACCTGAGCGACGAACTGAAGACCGCAGCCTGGCGCAAGGCCACAAAGAGCGGATCGAATGGCGGCGACTGTCTAGAGGTTGCTCCGCTGTCCGGTGGCAGGGTCGGCTTGCGGGATACCGAGGCTCCCGAGCAGGCGCCTTTCGTCGTAAGCGCCAGCGTGTGGGATGCCTTCCTCGATGGCGCGAAGAAGGGCGAGTTCGACTTTTAGCCTGGTGGCGGAGACATCGAAGAGCCCCCGGCAGTGGCCAGGGGCTCTTCAGCGCACGAGTGCTGTTCCGGTGGCCCGCTTGAACCCTGTCGACCCATTGTCACTGCTGGTCAGCCCTGCTCGCCGGCCCCGAAGTGGTGGTGCATGTCCGCGGATTCAACCGGGGTGGCGAACGTCGATGCGCATCGCCTCGTTGAATGCGGGGTACCCGGGCAGCGGAGACACGTTCCACTCGCTCGCCACCTTCGCCAGGAGGAGTCGCATCGTTTCCGCGAACTCGGGGAAGTCGTTCAGGGTGCTCGCCATTTCCCAGCGGTGGGTCAGGAGTTGACGCATCGTCGGGGTGGGGTGCCGGGTCGGGTGCAGTGGTTTGTCGTCCGCTGTGCGTGGGAGCAGGCGTACCGTCACGTCCACCGTCCAGACGGCGATGGCCTGGCGTACCCCGGCGTGCCACACGGCGTCCTCGGCCAGCGCCGGGTATATCGCGGTGACCTCCGCGCGGTAAGCCTGCTCGATCTCCTCCGCCAGCCCCGGTGGCAGGACGAAGACGCACCAGCAACTGGAGAAGGGCATCCGGCAGTACGCGGCCGTCATGAAGACCGACTGGAAGCACGCGCCCTCGAAGTCGATCAGCCGCAGCCCGTCCACAGTGAGCAGGTTGTTGTCGGGGCAGGTGTCGCCCGGGGTGAAGGCCGGGTACTCCTGCCCGCCGGCCGTCCCGATGCGCGCCAGTTCCTCGGGCAGCCCCGGCGGCACCGCGATGCCGGACGCCGGTAGGAGAGTGAGCAGTTCGGCCGCGTTCCGCGCGATCCACGGCTCCTCGCCCCAGGACAACATGCCCTTGTCGTACGCGGTCCACAGGCGTGCGAGGTCCGCACGTCGATGTACCGATCCGGCGGCCAGCCGTCCCAGCCCGCGCGCCCAGGTGAGCAGGCCGTCCACGGCGGCCTTCGGATCGTCCCCGAGCAGTACATCCGCCAGCGTGGGGGCGTGGCCGAGGTCGTTCATCACCACCAGGGGAACGGAGGCGTCCACACCCAGCAGCTCAGGACCCGCCAACCGCAGCGACAGCCCGGCAGCCTCCGCCGTGAAGGCGCGAAGTGCCTCCGGCTCCGTGGTGAACGCCTTGACGATGACGCTGCCACCCTCGGCCGTACGGCACCGCAACACCGAACTGCGCGAGCTCCCACCCAGATCGACCGGGTCAAAGAGCTCCACCCCGGCTACCTCACCCGCGGCCCGCAGAATCGCCTCCATCCCGGCATCCTGGCACCACCGCATCGGCCGGTGCCTCCCATTAATCCGCCGGAAGCGCACTCGGGTGGATGGGGCAGGCTTCGAATGAGCCTGCCGCGTCTACTGGAAGGTGATCGACGCGCAGGGACAGGCACGGTTCCCGCTCAGGCGCCCGGCTTTCCTTGACCTGCAGATTCATTTGTCCAAAATTCAAACGGCAGCCTTGGACGGGCTTCGGACAAAGATCCCTTGGTTGGTCGGCGGGCCACGTGCCACGATGTGGATATCCCGGATTTCCGTTTCGCCGGGATATCGCCGGACGCGACGCTTAGCTTTCTGGATCGCGAAGCGCCGCAATCCGTCTACGAGGGGAAATCAACCATGAATAAGGTAACTCGATCGCTGGTCGTAGCGGCAGGTGCGATTGCCGTGCTGGCGCCGTTCGGCGGCGTCGCCCAGGCCGCGGATGCGAGTGCGTCCACGGTCAGGGCCGCGAAGGTGGTTTGCAACGCCCCCGGAACCGGCAAGACCACCGTCTGGGGCAAGTGCCAGAACAAGGGCAATGCGACCGGTAAGGCGCGTCTGGTTTATTGGTGCGTCAATTTGATCGGCAACGGCTCGAAGCAGTACAAGACCGGGTGGAAGAACATCGCACCTGGCAAGACGGTCAAGTTTGTGGGCGAGTGCACTTTCAAGGCCCGTAACCCTTATTTCCAGATCGGCTGACTTCACCCGGCCTAGCAGGGCGCGCCCATCGCGGCGAAGCCCTGCGATCCTGGCCAACGGACGCGGCGAGCGCCCCCTGCGCGGGTGGTGGCGCTCGCCGCCTTTGCTACGTCTCGGGGGCCCCTGCCGCGTCCACGAGATCGGTGAGGCTGGGCGGCTCGGGCCTCCACCACCTGGCCGGTAGCCTGATCAGACCCTGGAGCACGGCCGCCGCTCCGGCGCCGGGCGCGACGAAGTGCTCAGGCGAGAGGGTCGAGGGCGGGTCGACGAGCAGGCGGATGGAACCGGCCAGCAGCACCAGCCAGCCGACCATCATGACGAGCTGGCGGAGCAGGCCCGACATCTGCCTGAGCAGGCCGGTCGTGGCCCTGACGACCTTGGATGCCTCCTCCAGCCTGCGCACCAGCTTCGGCTGTCTCGATCTGACCAAGTGACCCACCCCCCACCAAAATGATCTTTGATCCCTTTGGTGGGCTCGCTAGCGCAAGCAATATCAACTTCTCGAAGGCCTCGCAACCGATACCGCGCGCCGTGGCCAACTCTTCGAAGAGGAGTTCGAATTCGCTCGCACCTCTTTGCCTTGCGTTTTCAAGGCGATCAGGAAGCCCTCAAGAAGACAGCTTGATCGCCTTGGAACGCAAGTCCAGGCCAAGGGCCTCTTGCCAATACCGCCTGCCGCCTGGGCTCCTCCAGGGGCGTTGGCCCTCCACCTCTCAGCTCCGTCTCAGACGCGCTTCGCCATACTGGCGCCCGGTCTAGAACACGTTCGGGGGAAACCGTGGCAGTCGTGGAGGAAGATGCGCAGGTCACTGGCCTGCCCGGCGCAGCGGCGAAGAGGGTCCGCGTCAGCATCGTGCTGGGTGCGTGGGGCCTGTTCTACACCTGTTATCGGGCCTACTACGCGCTGGGCGGGACCGTCGGCATGTTCGGCACACCCGTGTCGTATCAGCAGTGGCGGATGGTCAACGCGTTCGGGGCGGGCATCCTGCTGGTAGCCACGGTCCTGCCGGTGGCGACGCTGCCGTTATGGCGCCGGTCCCACGGGCGACGCGTCCTGCTGGCCATGTGCTGGGCGGTGACGGTGGGGTGCGTCATGCACGCCCTGATCAACGGCATTCAGCGGGCCCTGAGCCTGGCCGGCGTGATGCAGCTGAATCTGCCGTTCTGGACGACGATCGACCATCGCACGGCCGATCTTCAGGATCTCCTGTTCAACGAGCCGTGGTTCCTGGTGGAAGGACTCCTGTGGGCCTGGCTCGCCTTGTCGAGCCTGAACGCCGGCACAGCGAGACGCCGATGGCTGATCAGCGCCGGGGTCGCGATCGCCGTCCTCACCGTGATCGGCATGCTGAGCACAACCGGGGTGATCGGCACTTTCATCGTGGGGTAGGCCCGCGAGAAGGCTTCCTGATCACCTTGAACGCGAGCTTTGCCGTCGGGAGGTCAGGCGGCGGCGTGCTCCGAGATGGTGCCCACCGGCCGGCTCTGGGCGGCGGTCGTACGGCGGGTGCGCTCGCGCAGGATGGTCTTCAGCACACGCCAGCCGTCGCGCACGGCTCGCAGGTTGCTGGTGCCGTGGATGCGGCAGTGCTCGTGGCTCGGGATCTCGTGGATGGCGAGACCGGCCTGGGCCGCGCGTACGTTCATGAGCGTCTCGATCTCGAAGCCGTCGCAGTCGAGGGCCAGCGCGTCCAGGTGGCGGGCCCAGAAGGCGTTGTACCCGTAGCAGAGATCGGTGTAGCGGGTGCCGTACAGCACGTTGGTCAGCGTGGTCAGCAGCGTGTTGCCGAGGGACCGGGTGAGGCTGATGTCGTCCGACCCCGCGCCGGAGGCGAATCGCGAGCCCTTGGCGAAGTCCGCCCCCGCGACCAGTGCGGACACGAAGCGGATGATCTCGCGGCCGTCGGTGGACCCGTCGGCGTCGATCATGACGATGATGTCGCCGGTCGCCGCCGCGAAACCCTCGGTGAGGGCGTTGCCCTTGCCCCTGCCCGTCTGCGTGACGACGCGCAGACCCGGGCGCAGTGCCCTCGCGACGGCCACCGTCTCGTCGGAGGAGTTGCCGTCGACCAGCACCACCTCGTCGATCCAGTGCGGCAGGGTCGCGAACACGTGCGGCAGGTTCTCCGCCTCGTTCATGGCGGGAACCACCACGCTGACCGTGGCTCCGATGGCCAGGTCCCCGCTGACCCGGGTGTACTTGCCCTGGGACGTGGTGATTCCATACGTCGTCATGCGCACAGTGTGGACGCGCCCGCCTGCACGCGACTTAACACCTCCTTGCAAGACCATGACCATCTTCTTTTCAGCCGGCTGTCAAACGGGAGTCTCGGACGCGCCGTTAAGTGGCGGTCTACGCTGCGGGCATGCGCGACTCTCCGCCCCTGCCGGCCGTCGACACCCGGGCGTTCACTCCCCGGCTCATCGGAGCCGAGATCATCGTCGTCTTCGCCGTCTCGCTCGGGGCCAGCGCCCTCCGGTCGCTGGTCTCACTCATCGGGTCGCTGACCGCTCCCCAGGCGTTGAAGGGCCAGCACGCCGTCCTCGTCGGCACGATGGCGCCGGGACGGCCCTGGCTCGATCTGACGCTCCAGCTCGTCGGCATCGCCGTCTCCGTCGCGCCCGTCGCCCTGGTGGCCTACCTTCTCGTCCGGTCCGGCGAGTCGCTGCGCACCATCGGGGTCGACCGGCGCGAGCCCGGGCGTGACCTGCTGCGGGGCGCGGTGCTGGCGGCCGTGGTCGGCGGCACCGGGCTCGCCTTCTACCTCACGGCGTTCCACGCGGGCATCAACCTCGACGTCGTGCCCGACCGGCTTCCCGACACCTGGTGGCGGGTGCCCGTCCTGCTCCTGGCCGCCCTCCAGAACGCCGTGCTCGAAGAGGTGATCGTCAGCGGCTATCTCCTGCACCGGCTGGCCCGGCTCGGCTGGAGACCGTGGCGGGCGGTGGCGGTGTCGGCGCTGCTCCGGGGTTCCTACCACCTCTACCAGGGCTTCGGCGGCTTCATCGGCAACCTCGTGATGGGCCTGCTGTTCGGGCGGCTCTACCAGAGGTGGGGGCGGGCGATGCCGCTGATCGTCGCGCACACCCTGATCGACGCGGTCGCCTTCGTCGGGTACGGCCTCCTGCGTGGCCGCGTGACGTGGTTACCGTGATCGGTTCCGTAACTATTACCGCATGGTAGCCATGACGCTTCTGCCGGTTATACCGCATGGTTACCGTCATCGCTCCTGTCGGTCAGTCAAATCATCGAGGCACCTGGGTAGCGTGAGATTGTGGAGGAAAGCGAGGTCGGCCGCCGCCGAGCGCTGTGGGCTCTGGGTGCTTTGACACTTGCGTCCCTGGTGGTGGGTGATGCCGTCCGTTCGTCCTCGCGGGCGCCGGCCGCCGCGCCGGCGCGGGCGCGCACGGTGGTCCACCCACCGGTCGCCCCTCCGCCCGCCGCGTGGACCCCGGTCAGGCTGAGGGCCCGGCACCAGCCCGTGCACAGCCTGTACGACCTGACCCCCGCCGCGCCGGGGAACGCCATCGCGCTGACGATCGACGACGGTCCGCATCCGGAGTGGACGCCGAAGATGCTCGACCTCCTCGCGGAGCACGACGTACGGGCGACGTTCTCCCTCATCGGCATGCAGGTGCAGCGGTTCCCCCGTCTGGCCGAGCGCATCGTCCAGGCCGGGCACCAGCTGTGCAACCACACGATGCACCATCCGATCCCGTTCAACCGCCTGCCTCCCAAGCGGATCACCGCCGAGATCGTGGAGGCGCAGGGGCGCATCTCGGACGCCACGGGGGTCGCCGCCAGGTTCTTCCGGGCACCCGGTGGTTCGTGGTCGAGCCGGGTGGTCCACACGGCCGACGACCACGGCATGATCCCCATAGATTGGGACATCGATCCCCGCGACTGGTCCCGCCCCGGCACCCGCCGCATCGCCCAGAGCATGCTGGCGTGCCGGCCGGGGGCCATCCTGCTGTGCCATGACGGGGGCGGCGATCGTTCCGAGACGCTCCGGGCGCTGCGCACGGTCATCCCCCGTCTCAAGCACCGGGGGTTGACCTTCGTCTCCCTCTGAACGCTTTTGCGCTGGTCAGAGCCAAGAGCGAAGGTGGCCGGGGCTAGCATGGGAGCTGATTCCAGAGGGCGTCGAAAGTGGAGGCGGGTCGCCCCGTCTCCCCGCCGCCGACGGGTCGCGGACTCCGCCACGGCGTGGACGCCAACCCAGCGGAGGAGGAGTCGCATGGCTCACGAACTTCAGGGCCGGAAGGTGGCCATCCTGGCGACCGATGGCGTCGAGCGAGTCGAACTGGAACAGCCGCGAGGGGCGCTATACGGAGCGGGCGCGAAGAGCGAGCTGCTGTCGATACACCCGGGCGAGATCCAGGCCCGCCAGTGGGACCTCAACGCCGCCGGCACGTTCGCCGTCGACCGGCTCGTCTCGGACGCCTCGGTCGGCGACTACGACGCGCTGCTCCTGCCCGGCGGCACCATGAACCCCGACCAACTGCGCATGAACCGCGACGCCGTCCGCTTCGTCAAGGATTTCGTGGCCTCGGGCAAGCCCGTCGCGGCGATCTGCCACGGTCCGTGGACGCTGCTGGAGGCCGGCGCCGTACGAGGGCGCAAGCTCACTTCCTGGCCGAGCATCCGCACGGACCTTCGCAACGCGGGGGCGGAGGTCGTGGACGAGGAGGTCGTGATCGACGGGCAGCTCACCACCAGCCGCTCGCCCGCCGACCTGCCCGCGTTCTGCAAGGCGATCGTGGAGCAGTTCGCCCGGTCCGAGCACCGGGTCCCAGGGTAGCCAGGGGCATCAGCTCCGGGCATGTGTCCTGACCTGCCGGAAAGGACGCGCACCGTCACCGTTCTGGCAACCTAGGTTGACACACGTCCAAGTGTCAACCTACGGGGGCAGTGGTGGAGCCTTCCTCGCGGAGCCCCGGTAGAGCTCCGGGTCGTAGCGCCGCTCGTTCTGGTCGAGCTTGGCGTGGGCGGCCTCCACCACATCCACCTGAAGCACGTCGGCGAGCCGGACGAGGTAGTTCGTCACGTCGCCGAGCTCCGACCGCACCCGGGCGAGCGTCTCCTCGTCGAGGTTCGCCGCCTCGGCGGGGGTCAGCCACTGGAACTCGGCGACCAGCTCGCCGACCTCGCCCGCCAGAGCCATCGCGAGGTTCTTCGGCGTGTGGAACTGCTCCCAGTCGCGCTCGCGGGCGAACTCGCTCAGCCGGGCCGCCAGCCGTTCCACCTTGTCCGTCACGCCTCACGACCTTATCGGCGGCTCCGGCGCCAACCGTCACCGTGTCCGCCCCTGGCCAGTTCGGTGTCAATCAAGATATTTATGGGGATTGATAGAGCGAGTCATCACCCGTACATGCCCGGGAGGCGGCGCTGAGCACGCGCGGGACGGTCGCCGTGGTGGCGGGGGCCATAATGATCGTCTCCCTCGCCGCGCGCGAGAACACCCACAGCCCCACGCGGGTCGTCCAGCGGGCGAGCCCGTTGCTGAACCCGGACGGCACCAAGCCGGGGCTGGTGCCCATCACCTCCCATCCCGACAGGGCGATGGCCATCAGGTTGATCAAGAAGGTACGGGTCGGGGTGCGAGGCTCCAAACAGGGCTACACGCGCGCCCGGTTCGGCGAGAACTGGGCGGACACCGCCAAGGGCATCCCGTATGCCCGCAACGGCTGCCGCACCCGCGACGACCTGCTGGCGCGCGACGGCGAGCACCTCAGATATCGCAGCGGATCGCACTGCGTCGTCGTCGCGATGACGCTGGAGGACCCCTACACGGGCAAGACGATCCAGTGGCGCAAGCGCGACGCAGACCGCGTGCAGGTCGACCACGTGGTGCCGCTGTCGTACGAATGGCAGATGGGCGCCTCAAGGTGGAAGAAGGCCGAACGCGTGCGCATCGCCAATGACCCCCTCAACCTCATCCCCGTCTACGGCCCCGTCAACGAGGCCAAGGGCGGAGCCGGTCCCGCGTCCTGGCTCCCGCCGGTACGCAGGATCCGCTGCGCCTACGTCGCCCGTTTCGCACAGGTCGTGGTCAAGTACGACCTCCCGGTCACGAGGGCCGACAAGGCCTCGATGCTCGCCCAGTGCCGCTAGACCTTCAGACGCGTCCCGAGGTGAGCAGGTCCTTGGCGGCCTGGGGGGCCTTGGCCGGGGATCCGGCGTCGAAGGGCGGCTGCGGGTCGTACTCGATCGCGAGCTGGATCGCCTCGGCCGTGGTCCGGTCGGTGAGCCGCGCGGCGAGCGCGAGCGCCATGTCGATGCCGGAGGAGACGCCGGCGGCCGTCACGATCTTGCCCTGGAACACCACCCGTTCCGCGGTGTAGGCGGCGCCGAAGGACTCCAGCAGGTCGACGGCGCTCCAGTGGGTCGTGGCTCGCAGACCCCGGAGCAGGCCGGCGGCCCCGAGCAGCAGGGATCCCGTGCATACGGACGTGGTCCACGTCGTCGCCGCGTCGATGCGCCCGATCCAGCCGGCCATGGACTCGTCGTGCAGCAGCTTCCTGGCCCCCGGGCCGCCGGGGACGAGCAGCACGTCGCATGAATCGATGTCGTCCAGCGCCGCGTCGGCCGTGATGGCCAGCGTGCCCGCACCGTCCCGTACCGGCCCGGTGCCGGACGCGGCGAACACCACCTCGGCGCCGGGGACCATCCGGAGCACCTCGTACGGGCCGACCGCGTCGAGCGCGGTGAATCCTGCGAAGAGCGGTATGACGATGCGCATGGCGAGGTCCTTCTAGTCGGAGCCGCGTACGGCGAAATGGCTGCGGTACTGCCCCGGGGTGATCCGGAGAGCCCGCTTGAAACAGCGGTGCATGGTCTCGGCCGTGCCGAACCCGCACGCTCTCGCGATGGCCTCCACCGTCGTGCCGGTGGTCTCCAGCAGCCGCCGGGCGGCCTCGACGCGGGCGGCCTCCACGTACGCGGCGGGGGTGCGCCCGGCCTGCGCGGTGAAGACCCTGGCGAAGTTGCGCTCGCTCATCCCCGCGCGGGCCGCGAGCACGGGCACGGTGAGGTCCGCCGCCAGGTGCTCGGCGATCCACTCCTGCACCTCGCGCAGCGGCGTCCGCGCCGGTCGCTGCGCGGCGAGCTGCGTGCTGAACTGCGCCTGGCCGCCGGGCCGCTGGACGAACATGACGAGCTGCCGCGCGATCGTGCGGGCCACCTCGGCGCCGTGGTCCTCCTCGACCATCGCGAGGGCCAGGTCCATCCCGGCGGTGACCCCCGCCGACGTCCAGACCTTCCCGTCCCGGACGAAGATCGGATCGGCCTCGACCGACACGTCGGGATGCTCGCGGGCGAGGAGATCGCAGCTCGACCAGTGGGTCACGGCCCGCCTTCCCGCGAGGAGACCGGCCCGCGCGAGGAGGAAGGCCCCGGTGCAGACCGAGGCGACCCGCCGCGAGCGCCGCGCCGCCGAGGCGAGCCACTCCATGAGGTGGTCGTCGGCGCAGGCGGCGATCGTGCCGCGCCCGCCGACGGCCACGAGGGTGTCGATGGGCCCCTCACACGCGTCGATCGTCGTGGTCGGCGTGATCGTCAGCCCGCCCCGCGACCGGACCGGGCCCGCCACCGCCGCGACCGTCTCGATCACGTACGCGCGCGCCAACCGCCCGGCCTGGGTGAAGACCTCGTGGGGGCCGGTCAGGTCGAGGATCTGGAAGTCGGGGAAGAGGACGAAGACGACACGGCGCGCTGTCACCCCTCCATGGTCTCGGCAGGCCGGGCGTGGCGGCAATGACATAGATATGACGATTTCTGCCATCGGAAGGCCACGAATTAGCCGCTACGCGCTGCGCCTCTAAGGGTGCTTCAAGGTCATCTCGACCGGTGACCGAAATTGATCATCCGAGGTTATTTCAAGGTCATTTAGGACGCGCCGCGCCTGACGAATTCAAGGTCATTTCGGCGCCGGCGACAGGCCCGCGAAGTCTCTAGGAATCGCTGACCGCGAGGATCGCGCGGACCACGGCCTCGGTGTCGGAAAGATCGTCGAGTATGAGCTCCGCGCCCGCGTCACTCAGCGTCTCGCGGTCGCTAGACCCGGTCGCCACGGCCACGACCCGGGCGCCGCCCAGGTGGCCCGCATGCACATCGTGACGGGTGTCGCCGATCAGGACGGTGCTCGCCGAGCCGAACGCCTGGCCGTACTTGCCGGTCGCCCGGCCCTGCGCCAGCCGTACCAGCTCGGGGCGCTCCTCGTGATCCATGCCGTAGGCGCCGACCTCGAAGTCGATGAAGCGGTCGAGGTCGAGGGCGGTGAGCTTGCCGATGGCGATCGGCTGGATGTTGCCCGTGAGGACGGACTGGACGACGTCGTCACGGCGGGACAGCGCCTCCAGCGCCTCCCGCGCGCCGGGCAGGACCCGGCCGTGCTCCCTGACGGCCGCCTCGTAGGCCGTGAACGCCTCGGCCAGCGCCGCGCCGAAGGAGTCGAGCAGGTCACCGGACGCCTCGATGCCGTGCATGCGCAGTGTCTCGACGGTGATCGCCCAGTCGGTGCGGCCTGCCATGTCGGCGACATGCTCCAGAGGCCGCTTGACGATCACCTGGAAGGCGTCGGCGTACGCCTGGCGGCCCGCGCCGGCGGCGTTGATGAGAGTGTGGTCGATATCCCACAGGACGAGGGTGCGCGGCATGCTCACCGCCCGAGCATACGGAACGCCCCCGCCCCCGGCTCCCGCCCCGCCACCCCCTGTGGAAAACCGGACCGCGCCTCGCCCGGCGCCCCACCTGCGGCGTCGAGGCGCGTGTCGCGCGATCAGAGCCTTGCCGGCTCGCGGTGGTGCTGCGGACCCATCGGGGCCTGGCCGGAATGCGAGGCCTCCTGCTGGGGCGCTCCCTGCGCGGGGGCTCCCTGCCTCGGGGCGGCGCCCGTCATCTGGCGCACAGCGTCCTCCAGCTCCTCGGCGGTCTCGGCCTCCGCGAGCCGCACGCCGGCTGGGGCGGCCGAGCGGGGCATGGCCCAGAATCGCCGGGTGTGCTGGCCGTACCAGACCGCCCACCCGGGCAGCCGCGCCGCGAGCTCCCGCGCCGCGGTCTTTCCCTCGGTGACCTCGTTCGTCATCACGACCTTCTTCCCGTGCTCTCAAAACCCGTCGTCATCAGCCCGGACGGCCGCTCTCGCCCCGGCGTGCCAGGAGAGTGCGAGCGTCGTCGGCGGGCACCTGTCTTCCTTTTCGGACGGTTGATCGGCCAGC
The DNA here is from genome assembly GCF_049674955.1 of Sphaerisporangium viridialbum. Lineage (GTDB taxonomy): Bacteria > Actinomycetota > Actinomycetes > Streptosporangiales > Streptosporangiaceae > Sphaerisporangium > Sphaerisporangium viridialbum. Next base: position 430,784 of record NZ_CP187232.1, read on the forward strand.
TCGAACCAGACCGCACTGCCCGCAATATCGCGATAGAAACCCCCGGCCTCCCTACGGTACGGGACGAAAGCCATATTTGGTTACGAAAACGTTCGCTGATTAGGGACGGAACCATTTATCGATCTTGATAAGTGATTTCCGTCACCCCCCGCGCTAGGACCCGTATCACCCCCTAGGACCTTAATTGCTGGGGTTCCCCTTGTCTCCGGCACCCGCTCATGATGAGTCCATTCGACGATCACAGGAGTGCCGATGAGAACCGTGCACCGGACCTGTCCCCTCTGCGACGCCGTCTGCGGCCTGCGGCTGACACTCGACGACACCGGGCACGTCACGTCGGTCAAGGGCGACCCGGACGACCCCTTCTCCAAGGGCTTCATCTGTCCCAAGGGGGCGAGCCTCGGCCGCCTGGACGAGGACCCCGACCGGCTGCGGGCCCCGCTGGTGCGTAAGAACGGCGAGTGGCACGAGGTCTCCTGGGACGAGGCCTTCCAGACGGTCGACCAAGGGCTCAAAAGCGTCATCGACGCGCACGGACGCGACGCCGTGGCCGCCTACTTCGGCAATCCGACCTTCCACACCATGGCCGGCTTCATGTACCGGATGCCGCTCAGCCAGTCGCTCGGCACCCGCAACATCTTCTCCGCCAGCACCATCGACCAGATGCCGAAGCACGTCGCCTGCGGTTACATGTTCGGCAACCCGATGGCCATCCCGGTGCCCGACCTGGACCGCACCGACTACCTGCTGGTGATCGGCGCCAACCCCGCGGAGTCCAACGGCTCGCTCTGCGCCGCCCCCGACTTCCCCGGCCGGCTCAAGGCGCTGCGCAAGCGCGGCGGCAAGCTGGTGGTCGTCGATCCGCGTCGCACCCGTACCGCCGACCTCGCCGACGAGCACCTGTTCGTACGGCCCGGCACCGACGCCTTCCTGCTGTTCGGCATCGTCCAGACCCTCCTCGCGGAGGACCTCGCCACCATCGGCGTCGAGGTGGAGGGGCTGGAGGACCTCCGGCGGCTGGCGGAGGACTTCACCCCGCAGATCGTGTCGCCGGTGTGCGGCGTGCCCGCCGAGAAGATCGTACGGCTGGCGCGGGAGCTCGCGGCGGCTCCGACGGCCGCCGTGTACTCCCGCATCGGCGCCAGCACCGTCGAGTTCGGCACCGCGGCGCAGTGGCTCGGCGACGTGATCAACATCCTGACCGGGAACTTCGACCGGCCCGGCGGGGCCATGTTCACCAAGGCCGCCACCCTCGACGTCTTCCGCCCGTCCGAGCCCTACAGCACCGGCCACTGGCACAGCCGCGTGCGGGGGCTGCCGGAGTCGATCGGGGAACTGCCGGTGGCGACCCTCGCCGACGAGATCGAGACCCCGGGAGAGGGGCAGGTCAGGGCGCTGGTGTCGATCGCAGGCAACCTGGTGCTGTCGGCGCCCGGCGGGCCCCGGCTCGATCGGGCCTTCGCGGGCCTGGACTTCATGGTCTGCGTGGACCCGTACCTCAACGAGACCACCCGGCACGCGAACGTCATCCTGCCGCCGCCGCGCATCCTGCAGATGCCGCACTACGACTTCCTGCTGCTGACGGTGACGGTTCGCAACTACACCAGGTTCTCCCCGCCGATCCTGCCGCTGGAGCCCGGGCAGCTCTCGGAGGCCGAGATCATGGCACGCCTCATTCTGATCGTCTCGGGTCAGGGAGCGGACGCCGATCCGGCCGGGCTGGACGAGTTCATCATCGGCCAGATGCTCACCGGGGCCACGCAGATCCCCGGTTCGCCGTTCGAGGGCATGGACGTCGCCGAGGCGCGCGCCTCGCTGGACGGCGACAGCGGACCCGAACTGATGCTGGACACCATGCTGAGGCTCGGCCCCTACGGCCTGTCGCTGGCCGACCTGCTGGCCAACCCGCACGGCATCGACCTCGGCCCGCACCAGCCCCGGCTGCAGGAGCTGCTGACCACGGCCTCGGGCCGGGTGGAGCTGGCCCCGCCGAGGCTGGCCGAGGAGGCGGGACGGCTGCGCGAACGGCTGGCCGTGCCCCCGCCGGAGACCCTGCTGATCGGGCGGCGCCAGCTTCGCTCCCTCAACAGCTGGCTGCACAACGTGCCGACGCTGACCGGCGGCAGCAACCGGTGCACCCTGCACATCCACCCGGACGACGTGACGCGGCTCGGGCTCGGCGAGCAGGTGATCGTACGCTCGGCCAACGGCGAGCTGGTCGTGCCGCTAGAACCGAACGACGCGATCATGCCGGGCGTGGTGAGCCTGCCCCACGGGTGGGGACACGCCAGGACCCGGCAGCTGCACGCGGCGGAGCACGCGGGTGTCAACGCCAACGCGCTGACCGACGAGTCCGTGATCGACGTGCCCTCCGGGAACGCGGTGTTCAACGGCGTTCCGGTCACGCTCATCCCGATCGAGCTCGAAAGCGCCGACGACACGGAGCTTCGCGTCCCCTCCTCGGCCCCCGCCTAGCGGCACCCGAGACCACGCGCGGCCGCGTACCCGTCAGGACGGGTACGCGGCCGTCTTGACGAAGGCGACGCGGTCGAGGGGCACGGCCACGCCCGTCTCGTCCACGAAGGCGACCCTGACCGGGCTCCCGCCGTCCACGGTGCGCCGCGCCATCGTGGGCCCCAGCTCGCGCGGCCTGTGCTCGTCACCCCACTGCTGCAGGGCGCCGAGCACCAGTCGCAGCTCCTCGCCGGCCGGGGTCGGGTGGTAGCTGAACCGGACCCGGGTGCCGGGCTCGCGGTAGGGATGCTTCTCCAGCACGCCCGCGCTCACCAGCGTGGCCAGCCGGTCGCTCAGCACGTCGGGCGCGATGCCGAGGGCCTGCTGGAAGTCGGCGAACCTCGTCAGGCCGGACAGCGCCTCGCGCAGGATCAGGAAGGTCCACCGCTCGCCCAGCACCTCGAGCGCGCGGGCGATGGAGCACGGTGACTCCGCCCTGCCGTTTCGACTCCCGTTAGCGGCCACGTGCCGATCGTACCACTGGGTTGCCATTTCCAAGCCAGCTCGGCTAGGTTGGAAAAACCAATTCAGATGGGGGAAGACCATGGACATCAGAGACTCCGTCGCGGTGGTCACCGGAGCCAACCGAGGTCTCGGCCGGCATCTGGCCGCGGGCCTGCTGGCACGCGGCGCGGCGAAGGTCTACGCGGGAGCACGCGACCCGGGGGCCGTCGACCTTCCCGGCGTGGAGCCGCTCCGGCTCGACATCACCGACCCCGAGTCGGTCGCCGCCGCCGCTGCCATCGCGGGCGACGCCACGCTGCTCATCAACAACGCGGGCTCGTCCACGCGCGCCGGGCTGCTCGACGGCGACCTCGCCGACATCCGGCTGGAGATGGAGACGCACTACTTCGGCACGCTGGGCATGACGCGTGCCTTCGCGCCCATCCTGGCCGCCAACGGCGGCGGGGCGGTCCTCAACGTGCTGTCCGTGCTGTCCTGGATCTCCATACCGCAGTCCGGCGCCTACAGCGCGGCCAAGGCCGCGGCGTGGTCGCTGACCAACTCACTGCGCCTTGAGCTCGCGCCGCTCGGCATCGCGGCCGTCGCCCTGCACGTCGGGTACATGGACACCGACATGGCGGCCCATGTCGACGGCCCCAAGCAGGACCCCGCGCAGGTGGCCGCGGCGGCACTCGACGGCATCGAGGCGGGCGCCGGGGAGGTCGTCGCCGACGACGCCAGCCGGCGGGTCAGGGCGGGGCTCTCCGCCGGCCTCGACGCGCTCTACCCGCAGCTGGCCAAGCGGTAGACGCGACGGGGTCATCGTGAACCCCGGGAACCTCGCGCCGGGATGGAGAATGACGTTGCGACCGAGCGTGTAACTCCAGTACCGGCACGGTGACAGGAGAGCGGGGAATGGACGAGCAGGAACGTGCGCGACGCGCGGCCTCCGCCCGGGAGGCCGCCCGAGACCTCGCCGCCAGAGACGTGACCGCCGTCGCCGTCACATGGGTGGACACCAGCGGCGTCACCAGGGTCAAGGCGGTGCCCCTCACACGGCTCGAACACGCGGCGGCCTGGGGCATCGGCGCCTCGCCCGTCTTCGACGCGTTCCTGCTCGACGACTCCGTCATGAGCGGCCGGTTCGCCGGAGGCCCCGTAGGCGACCTGCGCCTGCACCCGGACCTCGGGCGCCTCGGCGTGCTCACCGCGCTTCCCGGCTGGGCGTGGGCCCCCGCGGACCGGTACGACCAGAACGGCGTGCCCCATCACCTGGACGCCCGCCACCTGGCCCGCCGCGAGGTCGAGCGGCTGGCCGCCGCGGGCTTCTCCGTCCGGGCGTCGTTCGAGGTCGAGTGGGCGGCCTCCGTCGGTGCCGGTGACGACTTCGTCCCCGCGTGCGGCGGCCCGGCGTACGGCATGACGCGGCTCACCGAGCGGGCCGGCTACCTGCTCGACGTGGTGGGCGCGCTGTCGGCGGCCGGCGTCGCGGTGGAGCAGATCCACCCCGAGTACGCCGCGGGGCAGTACGAGGTCTCGGTCGCGGCGGAGGACCCGGTCGGGGCCGCCGACACCACCGTCCTGGTTCGCGAGACGATCCGGGCGGTCAGCCTGGACCACGGCCTGCGCGCGAGCTTCTCGCCGAAGGTGCTCGCGGACGGAGTGGGCAACGGCGCGCACGTCCACCTGAGCCTCTGGCGCGACGGCGTCAACCTCATGTCCGGCGGCGACGGCAGGTACGGCCTCACCGCCGAGGGTGAGGCGTTCGCCGCGGGCATCCTGTCCCGGCTGCCGGCCCTGCTGGCGGTGGGCGCGCCGTCCGTCGCCAGCTACCTGCGGCTCGTCCCCTCCCACTGGGCCGGAGCGTACGCCTGCTGGGGGCTGGAGAACCGTGAGGCGGCGATGCGGTTCGTCACCGGATCGGCCGGTGACCGGTCCCGGGCGGCGAACATGGAGGTCAAGTGCTTCGACGCCGCGGCCAACCCCTATCTCGCGGTGGCCGGCCTCCTCGCCACGGGCCGGGCCGGGCTCGCCGGCGGGGGCGCGCTCCCTGCGCCCGTGGAGGTCGATCCGCACTCCTTGGGCACCGTGACGCCGTTGCCGTCCTCGCTCGGGGCGGCGCTGGAGGCGTTCGAGAACGACGCCGTGCTGAAGGAGGCGCTGGGCGAGGCCGTGATCGACACGATCGCCCTCGTACGCCGAGGCGAGATCGCGCTCTTCGACGGGGCGGCGCCCGACGAGATCGCGGCCCGCACGCGCTGGAAGCACTGACCCCGCGCGCCCGACGCGCACGCGCTGGAAGCACTGACCCCGCGCCCGACGCGCACGCGCTGGAAGCACTGACCCGCGCGCCCGACGCGCCCGCGCGTGACGCGGCTTGGAGTGACGTCCTGTCGGGTGTGCCGGTCTCGCGAACGCGCACGTGCCCGGTTCGCCGCCATCCGCCGCCGTACCGTCCCCAGACCGCGTTTCGGGGCCGTCGCGCATTTGTAGGTTGTTAGCGATCTTTCTAGATATATTCCTGCATATGCTGGTTTCAGCCCCCCGCATTTCCGATTCGCCGGTCATACTTCCTGACCCGCGACGGCTGCGCGTTCTCGACCTGCTCCGGTTTTGCGCGGCGCTTGCGGTGGTGCTCTTTCACTACGGGGACACGCGGGCCTGGGGCACCCCGAACGCGTTCCCCGCCCTGAGCGCGGTGACCATGTTCGGCGTGTACGGCGTCCGCATGTTCTTCGTGATCAGCGGGTTCGTCATCCTGATGAGCGCGTGGGGGCGGAGCCCCGGCGCGTTCGCGTCGTCGCGCATAGCCCGCCTCTACCCGGCGTACTGGGCCAGCGTGATCGCCCTGGGGGGCCTGGCGGTGGCGGGGCTCATCACCGACCACCGGCCCACCCTGAGCGAGCTGCTCGCCAACCTCACCATGCTGCAGCACGGCCTGAGAATCCGTGATCTGGAGATCGTGTACTGGACGCTCTGGCAGGAGCTGGTCTTCTACGCGCTCATCGCGGTGTTCGCCGCGGTCGGCATCACCTACCGCCGCTGCCTGGCCTTCCTCGGCGGCTGGCTGGTGCTCCTGGCCATCGCCGAGCGCGTGAACGCCGACCTGCTGCAGGCGTTCCTCATCCCGTTCAGCGCGCCGTACTTCATCGCCGGGATGGCCCTGTACCTGATCCACCGTTTCGGCGGGTCGCTGTACCCCTGGCTGTTCGTGGGCGCCGGCTGGGCGATCGCCCTCGTACAGGTGCTGGGGGAGAACCCTCCGGCCATCGTGCGATTCGGCGTGCCCCTCGGGTCCGCCCTCGTGGTCGGAGCGATCTCCCTCATCTTCCTGATCATGATCCTGGTGGCCCTCGGCAGGCTCGACGGCATCGACTGGCGCTGGCTCACCTGGCTGGGCGCGCTGACCTACCCGCTCTACCTGTTCCACCACCACGTCGGGTTCCTGCTCATCGGCAGGCTCCACACGCCGCTCGGGAACTGGCTCACGCTGCCGCTCGTCGTCGCGGTCGCGCTCGCCGTCGCCTACGGCGTGAACCGGCTGGTGGAGGTGCCCCTGCAACCGAGGCTGAGGGCCGCGCTCGACCGCTCGCTCCACGCCGGCGACGGCTACTTGGAGCGCGAAGGGTAGATCTCGCCGCCACGCAGCTCCCGGCCCTGCAGCAGCGTCGTCACCGTGACGAAGCGGTAGTTCTGCTTCTCCAGGGCCTTGAGCACGGTCGGCATGGCCTTGACGGTCTCAGGCACGATGTCGTGCAGCAGGATGACGCCGTTGCGCTTGGCCAGCTTGAGCGTCTTCTTGGCGATGACGGCGGTGTCGCGGGACTGCCAGTCGAGGGTGGACCCGGTCCACAGGATCTGCGGCAGCGCCAGCTCGGCCATCAACTGCGTGACCCGGTCGTCGGTGGCGCCGTTCGGCGGGCGCATCATCGTCGGCGCCTTGCCGATGGCCTGGTCGATGACCTCCGAGGTCCTCGTCATCTCGTCGAGGATCTCCTCGTTGGACAGCGTGGTCAGGTCGGGATGGTCCCACGTGTGGTTGCCGACCTCGTGGCCCTCGGCCACGATGCGCCGCGTCAGCTCGGCACGGCTGCCGACCTTCCTGCCGAGGAGGAAGAAGGTGGCCTTGGCCTTGTGCTTCTTCAACGTGTCGAGCAGCTCGGGGGTGTAGGGCCAAGGACCGTCGTCGAAGGTGAGGGCGATGCATTTGTAGCGGACGCAGTACGGCTCGGCCGCCTTCTTCACCTTCGCGGCCAGGGCCGTACCGGCCTGGCCCGCCTGCCCGGCCTCCGCGGCCGTCCCGGTCTGCTTCGCCTGCGTGGCAGCCGGCACCGGGCCGGCGGCCGGATCCGTCTGCCTGGCCTCGGCGGCCGCCGGGACTCCTAGGACACCGACCGCACAGACACTGGCCACCATGATTCTGACTTTCCGCCACATGCCGCCGAATCTTAGTGAAACCTCGCGCATACGGCGATCTAGCCCGTGACCGCCACCCCGGGCCCGGAGTGATCAGGGGATCGGCTCATCGATTCGGCGTCGCCCACGGGGATCCGCGCTCTTAGGTAAACAATGCGCACACGCGTGTAAGCGGACAGTAATGAGGGCATTACTGAATGTGCGCGCCATGCGGCTCATGCTTCCCTCATTCGGTCGGGCTTCCGGATGTGGGCCGGGCGGCGCTTGATAGCGAAGGGAGACGTAGTGACAATCGCCGAACTCCATCCTGATGGCATTTACCGCGAATGGACCTACGGTGCCGGTCACCCGTCCCTCAGCGCTGCACCGGCCGTTTCCCTGACCGCTCAGGCGCAGGTCAGACGCCTGTCCTAGCACCTACAGCCTTTCCCTGAATCCCCCTCCGAATCCGATGCCGGGCGTCGCGACCCACGCGACGGGAAATGAGCCGGCGACTCGCCTCACCACGCTCTCGGTCTCGGGCCGTGAGCGTCCCCGGCGTGCGGCCGGCCGTTTTCTGCGCTGTGCTCCCGTAATGAAGTCTCCCCCCGATCAGCCGTACGAGGAGAAGTGTGCGTTCACACGAAAGAATATTGAGCGCCGGTATGGCCGTCGCCCTCACGCTGACGATTTCGGCGTGCGGCGATAATGGCCACGCCGGCGGCGATTCCGATGCGGCCGCGTACCGTGCGGTCGTCGCCGACGTCACCGGACGTACCCCGGTGCCGACCATCCAGCTGCTCACCAAGACCGCCGCGGAGGATCCGCGGTGGTTCGAGGAGGCGCGCCTGATCGTGGAGTCCTGGCAGCGGGCCGGCATCCCCGCCGAACTGCTCGCGGTACGCGGCTCCGAGGTGGGCCGGCGCGCGTTCACCCGCAAGGACTTCGACGCGGCCCTGCTGGTCTACGGCCCGATGCCGGACCGGCTCGACCCCGACAACATCCTGTCGAAGTTCGCCTCCGCCCGTGCCGGGGTCTCCGGCTGGAACCTGTCCGGCTATCGCAACGCCGACTACGACGCGTTGTACCAGGCTCAGCAGCTCGCGATGAACGAGGACGAGCGGGTCGCCGCGGTGCGGAAGGCGCAGAAGCTGCTGTACGAGCAGCAGCCCGCCCGGCCGTTCGCCCACCCCGTGGTGGGCGGGGCGTACCGGTCGGACCGGTGGGACGGGGTCCAGCACGCGTTGGGCTACCCGGTCTTCAACATCTGGAACTCCATCGGAGCCACTCCGAAGACGGCCAAGCGCACTCTGGTGGTCGGCACGATCTCCGAGCCGCTGACCCTCAATCCGGTCGCCCTGGAGTCGCCCGCGGCGCAGTTACTCCTTTCGCACATCTACGACAGCCTGGTGCGTATCGGCCCGGAAGGTGAGTTGCGCGACTGGGCGGCCGAGTCGGTGAAGGTCGACGGCGCTCGGGTGATCGCCAAGCTACGGCCCGGCATGCGGTTCAGCGACGGGCACCCGGTCACCGCCGCCGATGTGGCGTTCACCGTCAAATACATGATCGACAAGAAGTCCCCGCTGTTCGCCCAGAAGCTGGCCGCCGTGCGTGACGTGCGGGCGACCGGCGACTCGGTCGAGATCACCCTTGCCAAGCCGTCGCCGAGCTTCGTGCCCACGGTGCTGACCCAGCTGCCCATCTTGCCCGAGCACGTGTGGAAGAAGGTGGCCCAACCGGCGAAGTTCTCCAACGACGCCCCTGTCGGATCCGGGCCCTTCGTCCTCGCCGGTCGCAAACTCGGCGCGGAGATCCGGTTCACCGCGAACAAGGAGCACTTCTCGGCACCCAAGATCGACGGCCTGGTGATGATCGTGCTGGGCAGCCTCGACGCGGAGGTCGGCGGGCTCGCCCAAGGCGATCTCGACATGCTCGGCGACGTGCAGGGCGTCGCCCAGCTCGCTTCGGTGCGGGGCAAGAGCGGGATCACGGTGGTGTCCGACGAGAGCTTCGGCTGGGCCGGCCTGCACTACAACATGCGCAAGGAGCCGTTCGACGACCGGCACTTCCGGCGCGCGCTGTCGTTCCTCATCCCGGTGCGCGACATCATCGACGTGGTCCTCGACGGGCAGGGCAAGCCCGCCGGGTCGCCGATCGCCGCTTCGCTGACGAAGTGGCATGACCCGTCGCTCCAGCCGTTCCCGTACGACATGCGGGCCGCGATGCGGGAGCTGCGGGAGGCGGGATACGTGTTCGACCGCCGGGGCGTCCTCTACTTCCCGGCCACGCGCGACGACAAGCGCCTCCGTGACAACAACGTGCCCACCTGACCAGGTGATTCAGGTGATACGGAAGGAGGTGCCATGACGCTGCTGCGATTCTCGCTGAGACGGGTCGCGCGGATGCTGGCGACCATCGTGATCCTCGTGCCGTTGACCTTCATGCTGTTCCGCGCTGTGCCGGGGGACCCCAGCGCGGCGGTGGTCGGGCCTGACCTCGACCCGTCCGTGGCCGCCATGCTGCGGGAGCGCTACGGCGTGGACCAGCCGATCGTCGTTCAGTTCCTCCGATATGTGGCCAATCTGGCGCGAGGTGACCTCGGCATCTCGTTCCACTACAAGCAGTCGGTCGGCGACATCTTGCTGAACAAGCTCTTCAACACCGCCGTCCTGGCCGTGCCCGCCATCGTGCTGGCCCTGCTGCTCGGGTCGGCCCTCGGCGCCGTCGCTGCGGCCACCAGGCGCGGGACCATCGACGCCGTGCTGCGCAACGGCGCCTTCGTCGGAAGGGCCACGCCCATCTTCTGGACGGCGACGCTCGCGCTGCTGCTGTTCAGCTACCACCTGAACTGGGTGCCGTCGATCGGGATGACCACACCGGGCAGGGGCGTCGCGAACACCGGCCTGGGCCTGTTCGCCTCGCCGGACTTCTGGTGGCACCTCGCCCTTCCGCTCCTCGTCATGACGCTCTACTTCATGCCGGAGCCGCTGCTGACCATGCGCACCTCGATGGCGGACGTGCTGCGCGAGGACTTCATCGCCCTCGGCCGGGCACAGGGCCTGTCCCCGTCGCGGATCATCTACCGGCACGCGGCGCGCAACGCGCTGCTTCCGGTGGTCACCCTGATGCCCGCGCTGACCGGCACCATCATCGGCGGCCAGGTGATCGTCGAGACCATCTTCTCCTGGCCGGGCATGGGACGGGCCATCGTCGACGCCGTCAACAACTTCGACTACCCGATGATGCAGGGCGTCTTCCTGCTGACCGCCGTGATGGCCGTCGTCGTCAACGGCGTCATCGACGTTCTCTACGCGTACCTCGACCCGCGTGTGAGGTTGGCATGACCACTCCGTATCCCTTGACGAAGACCAAGCGGCGCGTGTGGCGGGACAAGGTGATCACGGGCGCCCGGAGGGCCGGGCGGGACCTGTGGTCGACTCCCAGCGGCCGGGCCGCGATCGCCATCATCGGGGTCTTCCTCCTGACCGCGCTGCTCGCTCCGGTGATAGCGCCGCACGGCCCCCTTGAGCGGGTTCGCACCGCGGATGGGGGGCTGGCGAGGCTGCTGCCACCGGGCCTCGCGCATCCGTTCGGCACCACCAACTTCGGCCGCGACATCTTCGACCAGGTGATCTGGGGCACCCGCCGCACCCTCTCGGTCGCCGGGGTCGCCGCCCTCGCGACCGCGCTGATCGGGCTCAACGTCGGCCTGATCGCCGGCTACCTGGGCGGAAAGGTCGACAGCGTGCTCATGCGGATCGCGGACACCGCGTACGCCATCCCCTTCCTGCCCCTGGCGATCGTGCTGGTGGGCATCCTCGGCCGGTCGGACTTCGTGCTGGTGCTCGCCATCGCCCTGCTCTTCTGGCGCACGACCGCGCGGGTGGTGCGTGCGCAGGTGCTGTCGCTGAAAGAGCGGTCGTTCGTCAAGGCGGCCGTCGTCGGCGGGGCGTCCCGGCGGCGCGTCCTGTACGTCCACATCGCCCCGAACGTCGCCTCGCTCGCCATCCTGTACGGAATGCTGCTCGTCGCCGAGGCGGTGCTGGCGGAGGCGGGCCTCAGCTTCCTCGGCATGGCGCCGACGAACGCCGTGTCCTGGGGCACGATCATGTTCGACGCGTTCAGCTCGCAGGAGATGAACCGCGCGTGGTGGTGGCCGCTGTTCCCCGGGCTGGCCATCATGCTCTTCGTCTTCGCCGTCTCGCTGCTCGGACGGGCGCACGAGTCCCTGCAACGGCGCCACCTGGAGGTACGGTCATGACCCCGATCCTGGACGTGCGCGGACTGAGGGTGGAGTTTCCCAGCCGCAACGGTCCCGTGCGGGCAGTACGCGACCTTTCCTTCTCCATAGCGCCGGGCGAGGTGCTCGGCCTGATCGGCGAGTCGGGATCCGGCAAGACCACCGCGGCCAAGGCGGTGCTCCGCCTGCTCCCACCCGGCGCCCAGGTGTCGGGCCAGGTCACGTTCGAGGGCGCCGACCTCGCGACGGTCCCCGGGAAGATGTTGCGCCGGTTCAGGTGGGAGCGGCTGGCGCTGGTCCCGCAAGCGGCGATGAACTCCCTCGATCCCGTACAGCCGGTCGACCGGCAGATCGCCGAGGTCGTACGGGCGCATCGCGACATGTCGCGAAATGAGGCGTTCGCGCTCGCCCGGGAGGCCCTGGACCGGGTGGGCATCCGGGCGGACCGGTCCGGAGGCTACCCGCACCAGTACAGCGGGGGCATGCGGCAACGCGCGTTGATCGCCATGGCCACGGTGCTGCAGCCGACCCTGCTGATCGCGGACGAGCCGACGACCGGACTCGACGTGGTCGTGCAGGACCGGATCATGGCGCTGCTCGCCGACGCCAAGCGCGAGCTGGGCCTGTCCATGCTGCTGGTCACGCACGACCTGGGCGTGGCCGGGGAGATCTGCGACCGGGTCATCGTGCTCAAGGACGGTGAGGCCATCGAGTCCGGCCGGGTCGGCACCGTCTTCCGCGCGCCCCGCCACCCGTACACCCGTGGACTCCTGCACGACGAACCCGTCCCCCCGGCGCCGCGAGCCCGCGAAGGTGAGGAGGCTCCGGCAGCGGTGCGTCTCGACCGGGTGCACGTGCGCTACGCGACCGGCCGAGGGCTGGCCGCACTGCGGCGCCCCCGGTACGTCGCCGCGGTCGACGACGTCTCGATGCTGGTACGCGAAGGAGAGATCCTGGGACTCGCCGGCGAGAGCGGCTGCGGCAAGAGTTCCGTCGTCTCGGCGCTGGTGGGACTGGCCGACATCGCCGAGGGCACCGTGCGGGTCGGCGACGTGGAGCTCGGTGGCGACGGGAAACCCGACTGGCGCGCACTGCGGTCACAGGTGCAGCTGATCTTCCAGGATCCGTACCAATCTCTCAACCCCCGGCTCACGGTCCACCGTGAGGTGGCCGAACCGCTGCTCGCCCAGCTGCGGCTCACCGACGAGGAGGTCCACCGCCGGGTCATCGCGGCGCTGGAAGCGGCCGAACTCAGACCGGCCGAGAGGTACATCTCGCGGCGGCCCCACGAACTCAGCGGGGGCGAGCGGCAGCGGGTGGCGATCGCCCGCGCGCTGGTCCTGCGGCCGAGGGTGCTGCTCGCCGACGAGCCGGTGTCGATGCTCGACAGGTCCACCGGCGGGGAGATCGTCAGCCTGCTGCGCCGGCTCGCCGACGACCTCGGGGTCGCGGTCATCCTCGTGTCCCACGATCTGTCCGTCCTGCGCCAGATCTGCGACCGGATCGGGGTCATGTACCTCGGCCGGGTGATCGAGACGGGGCCGGCCCACGAGATCCTCTCGCATCCCCGGCATCCCTACACTCGCGCGCTCATCGACGCGGTGCCCAAATCAGACCCGACGGCACGCCGCGCGCGGGTGCTGCTCCCCGGCGAACCGCCGTCCGCTGTGGACCGCCCCGCCGGGTGCGCCTTCCACGACCGGTGCCTGGTGGCCCGGCCGACGCAGTGCCACCAGGACGTGCCGCCGCTGTCCCTGGAGCGACACGCGGTGGCCTGCTGGTACCCACTGGACGAGCCGGTGGCAGGCCACAGCACGTCCGCTGAATGATCACGGGGGGTGCTCGGCATGGTCCGCGCGCCCTCGTCGGCGAGATAGTGGCAGAGGACCGGTGGTCAGATCCGTCGAAAGAGCGCCGCCAGCGCCTGGCCGCCGCCGATGCACATGGTGACGACACCGAGCTCGAGGTCGCGGCGGACCAGGTGCTTGGCGACCCGCAGGGAGAGGATCGCGCCGGTGGCCCCGACCGGATGGCCCAGCGCGATCGCCCCGCCGTACGGGTTGGTCTTCTCCGGGTCGAGTCCGGCGTCCCGGATCACCGCGACGGCTTGCGCGGCGAACGCCTCGTTCAGCTCCACGACGTCGATGTCCCGTGCCGTGATGCCGGTCTGCTCGAACAGCTTTCGCAGCGCGAGGACGGGGGCATAGCCCATCAGCTCCGGCTCCATCGCCGCGGTCGCCACCGCCTCGAGGCTGACCAGCCCGCGAAGCCCTCGCTGCGCGGCGACCGACTCTCGGGAGAGCACCAGCGCCGCGGCGCCGTCGTTGATGCCGGAGGCGTTGCCCGCGGTGACCGTGCCGCCCTCCTCGAACGCCGGCTTCAGTTTGGCCAGAACCTCCAGCGTGGTGTCCGGCTTGGGGTGCTCGTCCACCTCGACGGTGTACGGCCTGCGGCCGCTCACCTTGACGGGGGTGATCTCCTCGGCGAACGTCGTCCGCGCCTCCGCGGTCGCGGCCCGGCTCTGTGACAGCAGGGCGAACTCGTCCTGTTCTGCTCGCGACACGCCGTACTTGCGGGCTACGGCCTCCGCGGTACGGCCCATGTGGACGTTGTGGAACGGATCGGTGAGCATCATCACCGTGCCGTCGGAGAGCTTGCGATCTCCCAGCCGGTAGCCGGACCGGGCGCCGAAGTCGTAGAACGGCATCCGGCTCATCGACTCGTTCCCACCGGCCACCGCGATGTCCACGCCTCCCCAGCGCATCTGCATCGCCGCCGACCACACTGCCTGCAGGCCGCTGCCGCACAGCCGGTTCACCGTGTAGGCCGGGGTGCGGTCCGGCAGACCCGCGGTGATCGCCACCCGCCGAGCGATGTAGGCGTCCGGGCCCACCTGGCCGATGCAGCCCATCACCACCTCGTCGACGTCCGCCTCGCCCACGCCCGCCCGTCGCAGCGCCTCCCGCACCGCCGTCGCGCCCAGTTCGTGCGCGGGTACATCCTTCAGCACGCCGCCAAAACTGCCGACCGGGGTCCGCGACCCGTCGACCACCACGATCTTCTCGGCAGACTCCATCGCGAACCTTCTCTCCTCCAGGCCGCAGCTATGCGAACGGCCGGTTCGTCTGTTGATCGGCCCACAGCTCTACGGGATCGAAATACTAGGACATCCTAGTATTTAGTAGGATGTCCTAGTAAATTGCCCCGTGCCTCATCCTGCCCTCCCAGGAGGAATCGCTCGGTGCATGTTCCCCTTCCCTGTCCGCGTCATCACGGCGGCAGCGCTGTTCGACGGCCATGACGCGGCGATCAACATCATGCGGCGGATCCCGCGGGTGCGCCGAGGAGGAGAAGCAGTCCCAGCTCGACCGGCTGCGCACCTTCCATGAAGCCCACGCCGACCGGGCCCCGCAAGCCCTGGCCCGACTCCGGCAGGCGGCCATGTCGACGACGGAGAACGCCTTCGCGGCCCTGATGGAAGCTGCCCGGGTCTGCTCACTCGGGCAGATCACCGAGGCGCTGTTCGAGATCGGCGGCCAGTACCGCCGCGACGTCTGAAGAGGAAGTGCGAGATGATCGATATTAAGCGGGTCGGCGTGATCGGCTGCGGGCTCATGGGAGCGGGAATCGCGGAGGTGTGCGCCCGGGGGGATCTCGACGTCGTCGTCCGCGAGGTCAACCAGGAGGCCGTAGCCGCCGGCCGTGCCCGGCTGGAGGCGTCCCTGAAGCGGGCGCTCTCCTCCGGTAAGATCACGGAGGAACGGTTCGACGCCGTCCGCGCCCGCCTTACCTACACCACCGAGCTGGCCGACCTCGCCGACCGGGACCTCATCGTTGAGGCGGCCACGGAGAACCCCGACCTCAAGATCGCTCTGTTCGCCGAGCTCGACCGTATCGTCGGGCGTCCCGACGCCATCCTCGCCTCCAACACCTCCTCCATCCCCATCGCCCGGCTCGCCCAGGCCACCAGCCGTCCGGCCCAGGTGGTCGGCATGCACTTCTTCAACCCCGCCCCCGTGCAAAAGCTCGTTGAGATCGTGGAGTCGATCCTCACCGATCCGCTCACCGTCGCCCGCGTCCGTGCGTTTGCCACCGAGGTGCTCGGCAAGACGACGATCATCGCACCCGATCGATCCGGGTTCGTCGTCAATGCGCTGCTGGTGCCGTACCTGCTGTCGGCCATCCGCATGGTGGAGGCGGGCCATGCCACCGCCGAGGACGTCGACACCGGGATGACGCTGGGCTGTGCCCACCCGATGGGGCCGCTGCGCCTGTCGGACCTGATCGGCCTGGACACGCTGCGGTCCGTCGCCGATTCCCTGCATGCAGAGTTCAAGGAGCCGCAGTACGCGCCGCCGCCGCTGCTGTGCCGCATGGTGGAGGCCGGGTTCACCGGGCGTAAGTCCGGCCGGGGCTTCTACGACTATGCGGTGTAAGAAGACATCTCGGTGAGCATGTGGAGACCCGGCCGCACGACGACACGGGCGTTTCCGTGGACATCCCTGCGCGGGTACGCCGAGTGGTCTCGAGACGGCCTTCCTGGGCCTGCCCGAGGTACGCCGCGGCCTGCTCGCCGCCGTCGGTGGGGTGATCCGGCTCCAGCGCCAGGTCCCGTTCAAGGCGGCGGCCGAGATCGCGCTGACAGGAGAGCCGGTCACCGCCCAGCGCGCCTACGAGCTGGGTCTGGTCAACCGGTTCGCACCCGAGGGGCGAGGCGTTCGCCCCGGTGCCGCTGGCCTGGCTCGCTGAGACCGGGGCCGACGAGGAGAGGCTGAACCCTCGTGGCGGCGCGATCGCGCTCGGTCACCCGCTCGGCGCCTCCGGCACCCGCCTCCTCGCCACGCTGGTGAACCATCTGGAGCCGACCGGTGGCAGGTATGGCCTGCAGACGATGTGCGAGGGCGCCGGGATGGCGAACGCCACCATCATCGAGCGGTTGTGACCACGCTCGCCGCCCGGGTGAGTAGCCCGGGCGGCCGCCTCCCGCCGGGCGCGAACTCCAGCAACAGCGGGTACAACTCCTGCGGCTCAGGCAGCTCAGCGGGTACGGCAACCAGACCGGGCCTACCCAGCCGCGGCGGTTGAGCTGGCCTGGTACGACGACTCCCCGGGGGACGGGCGGTCTCGCGAACACACCTGCATGTGCGTGATGACCGTCTATGAACTCATGTCGTACGGCGGGGTCTACCGGATCCGACGCACCACCGAACGGCGGAATGTCCCTCCGGTGTCGTATGCAGGATGGCGGCGTCGCTTGGACGCCTACATGTGGTGGAGTCGGCTACTCGCCGGCCTTGCCCGATAGCACGCATCCACGCTGGAGCTGCTGGAGCACCCCGACTTCCTGGTCGCAAACGGGAGCCAGTTACGACGTAAAGGGCTCCTCGCCCTGCTCGTGAGGTAGGTAGGGGCTGGTGGCGTGTGAGGCGACGTTGCTGTATCCGGCTGCTGTAGACAGCCCCTCGGGCCGGAGCAACTGCTTTCCCATCAGGAAAGTCCATGGTAGTTTCCTTAGAGGAAAGTAGTCCTATCGACTCGGGATGGCCCCATGAACCCTCACGACGCCCAGTCCTCGCTTGACGACATCCGCCGCTTCCAGGACAGGACTCGCAAGGAGATCGTCCGCCAAAGGTTCGCCCGTCCCTACGTCCTGCTCGCGGCCCTTGGGCTCTTCCTCGGGTTGGCCTCCCTTGACCTCCAGAACCCTTGGAGCACCGCCGCCCTGTTGCTCGGATTTGGCCTGTATGTGGGAGTGGGGATCGTGCAGGAGCACCGCGCCCTCGTCCACAGGAAGCCCGCCGGCCCAGAGTGGCTGTTCTGGGCGGGATTGTTGGCCGGGCTCATGCTGCTGTTCGGCGTCTTCCGGATCGCCGCCTGGGCGTGGTTCGCTCTGCCGGCGCAGGGACTGCTGTCGCAGGGCACGCTCGCCGCCGCCGCGACGGCTGCGACGTATGTCGTGATGACGCCCCTAGTACGTCGGACCCTCCAGACGGTCACGCGGCGCGACGGGGAACGCGTCTGATGGACCCTTACTTCGACGAGTTCCTCCACGTCCCGGCGCGGCTGTCGATCGTCGCCCTGCTGGCACCGGCCGACTGGGTGGACTTCGGCTTCCTGAGGGACACGATCGGGACCAGCGATTCGGCGCTGTCCAAGCAGCTTTCGGCGCTGGCCGAGGCCGGGTATGTCACGGTGCGGAAGGACCAGCAAAGCCGGGCACGGCGTACCTCCGTACAGCTCACCCCGCAAGGACGGCACGCGTTCCAGCGGCACGCGGCGGCGCTGGAACGGATCGTCGCGGTCGCCAGCGCCCCGGGCAAGCCCACAGCGCGCCCCGACGGCAGCGGCCCATGAACCCCCCTCGTTGACCGTCCCGTCTGGCACGCCTGCGACACGCGTTTAAGTCTGGGTCCTCTTCCTTATCAAGCAACGGCCACGGACGTTCGAACTGCTCATATAGCGTCTCTATCAGCGGAGATAGTCCACGCCCGTCCGCCAGTGCCCACAGCCATTCGTCGGTGTTGTCACACAGTCCGTCACTCAGATGGTCTCGTATGGCGGGTCGTCGACGGCACCCTGAGCTGCCGCCGTTCTCCTTGCAGCTCCAGAATGGTTCCACTGGGAATGGCGTCAGCCGGGAGACCCGTATCCTCCGAAGCCGTAGTCACTGGGTTAGTCACCCAGAACATGCAGAAGGCCGGTTCCGAAGATCGGAACCGGCCTTTCAGCTGGTACTTCTGGGTCGGGGTGGCGGGATTTGAACCCACGGCCTCTTCGTCCCGAACTACCGGCAGGCTCAAGGTCATGAGGTCGTCGCCTCAGCTCAAGCGTGCGATGGTGGTCGGTCGTACACGGCCTGGTGAGGCGGTGTTGCTGTACTTCTCTGCTATACAGCAACACCGTGCCGTGCCAGCGCTGTCTGCATTCTGACCTCAGTACAACGAGGGCAGCACCCGCGCAACCGCCTCATTGAAACGCACCTGCAGGGGTTCGAGGCGCTCGCTGAACTCCCGTGCCTCCTCCAAGCTCTTGGCCCATATGGAATCGCCGGCAGTGCTCCGCAGTTCGGCAGCCAAGGACCGCAACTCGTCATCGAAGACACGTGCCTGCGACAACTCCAGCGACAATAAAGCCTCGGACCAGCCCACCGCCGTTGGAGTCTCCCACTGACGCGCGGGCCACCGTCCCGATTCCTTTTCAATGGCGATGATCCTGTCTAACTCGGCGTATACCGACTTGAGTAAATCAGCAACCGCCGACTGAAGCGCAAGGATGCTGTCCCTCTGGAAGGCGTCACGCGCCAACTGGCGCTCCCGCTCGTACTGCCGATCCCGTAGTTGTGCCTCGCGCCTGGTTGTCAGACGTTCCTTGTAGATCGTCAGAGCTGACGTGCTGAGCGTGCCAAGCACGACTCCGAGGAACCCGAAGAGCGCCTCTGCGGGCATGTCGGCTCTCTTCCATCCGTCGCCGTCAACAGCGGCCTATTCGTACCACTGCGCACGGTACTTCGGCTACGTCACTCGGCGGCATCAGTACCCCTGAATGGTGGCAGCTGCAGAGCCATCAAGATCGTCCCGTGGCCCCGGTCTGTTCGGCTCGCCTTGGACCATGGAGGTCGAAGCTCAGCCAATGGCGACGCACGAGAGAGGTCGCGTGGCTCTCGCAGGCTGTTCTGTTCGAAAGTGATGGATGGGACCCGGAGATCGATGGCGGACGCAATCCCTTTGGTGTTCGTGAGATTGACCGAGATCGAGAACAAGTTCGAATGTGGAAGCGGGTGTGGAAGGAACGCCTGTCCACGAGGGATGCGGGCTCCGGTGTTGGCCATGCAGCGAGCGAACAGGAAGCGTAGTCACGCAGTAAGTCACTCAGGAGACGCAAGAGGCCACTTCCGATCTTCGGAAGTGGCCTTCTAGCTGGTACTACTGGGTCGGGGTGGCGGGATTTGAACCCACGGCCTCTTCGTCCCGAACGAAGCGCGCTGCCAAGCTGCGCTACACCCCGGTGCACAGGCGCTTTGCTTGTGCTCGCATGAGTCTAGCGGACTTTGGTGGTGCTCGCGTCATCCGGGAGGGGCGAAAGGGCCTGCCGCGTCAGGCGTTGCGAGAACCTGCAGGGTCGTACGTCAGGGGCGGGTGGGACGGCGGGGGACGAGGGTGAGCAAGGTCGCCTCGGGCGGGCAGGCGAAGCGTGCCGGGGCGTAGGGAGAGGTGCCGAGGCCGGCGGAGACGTGGAGCCAGGCGGACTCGTGGCGGTGCAGGCCCTTGACCCGGGCGCGGTCGATGCCGCAGTTGGTCACTAGGGCTCCGTAGAAGGGGACGCACAGCTGGCCGCCGTGGGTGTGCCCCGCCAGGAGCAACTGGTAGCCGTCGTCGGCGAAGCGCGACATGTTGCTGGGCTCGGGGGAGTGCATGACCCCCAGCCGGAGGTCGGCGTCGGCGGGAGCGGGCCCGGCGATCTGGTCGTACCGGTCGCGGTTGATGTGGGAGTCGTGGATGCCGCCCACGAAGACGTCGAGGTCTCCCACCTTGACCCGCGCGGTGGTGTTGTTCATGTCGAGCCAGCCCGCGGCGGTCATGCCGGCGCCCAGCTCGTCCCACGGGAGGTTGGGGATGTGCTGGCGCCTGTCGCTCTTGGACGATCGCCAGAGGTAGCGGGCGGGGTTCTTGGGCTTGGGGGCGTAAAGGTCGTTCGACCCGTAGACGAACAGGCCGGGCCGGGACAGCAGGGGCTCGACCGCGTGCAGGTAAGAGCTCACAGCGTCCGGGTGGGCCAGGGTGTCACCCGTGTTGACCACGAGGTCGGGATCGAGCGCCTCCAGCGAGCGGACCCAGTTGATCAGGCGGGTGCGCCCGGGCGTGAGGTGCAGGTCGGAGATCTGCAGGATGCGCACGGGCCGCTGCCCCGGCTCAAGGACCGGCACGTCGAAGCGCCTGAGCCGGAACCAGTTGCGCTCGATGACCGAGGCGTAGCCGATCCCGGCAACGCCGAGGCCCAGCAAGGACAGGGGTATCGCGGCAGCTTTCCTCACCCCTTCATGATGCCCGAGGGCACGGCATGCTGCCTCCCAACGCGAAGAACGGGGCCTTTGGTGGTCCCACAGGGCACGGAGGAAGTCCTCTTCGACGCGTAGTCGCCAGGGAGCGGAACGCCGGTCAAAGGGAGATGACGGCGATCGGGCTGCGGCGACACGGCAAGATGGTGACCATGAGTGCTTTGAAGGACAAGCTGAAGGCCGACCTCACGACGTCGATGAAGGCGCGTGACGAGGTGCGCACCCGGACGCTGCGCATGGCCCTCGCGGCCGTCAGCACCGAGGAGGTCGCGGGCAAGTCGGCGCGCGAGCTCACCGACGACGAGATCGTCAAGGTGCTGACGAGGGAAGCCAAGAAGCGCCGCGAGGCGTCCGAGGCGTTCGCGGGCGCTGGACGGGCCGAGCAGGCGCAGGCGGAGCAGGACGAGCACGCCGTGCTCGAGGAGTACCTTCCCGCCCAGCTGAGCGACGAGGAGCTGGACCGGCTCGTCGGCGAGGCCATCGCCGAGAGCGGCGCGGAGGGTCCGAAGGCCATGGGCCAGGTCATGAAGGTCCTCAACCCGAAGGTCGCCGGGCGCGCGGAGGGCGGCAGGGTGGCCCAGGCCGTCCGTGCCCGTCTCGCGGGCTGAGCGAGCGGGCCTGGACGGGCGGGCCTGGACGGGCGAGCCGAGCCTGGGCGGCGGGCCTGGACGGGCGCTGAAGGGCCTGAGGCGTTCGTGTCGCGCCTTGCGGGGCTGAGTTGGCCTGGGTGGGGCTGAGAGGGCCGGCCGGGGTGGGGAAGGTGTCCTGCTGCGGGTTGGGCTCTTGGTGGTTCTTACAAGCGAAAGGGCGCCTCCCGCAGATGACTCTGTGGGAGGCGCCCTTCGTTGATCAGCCGCTGCGGGTGTTCGGGACGGTGGTGGGGGTGACCTGCTCGAGGCCGGTGTTGCCGTTGCCGCGGTTCCCGCCGTTCCCTCGGCCGTTGCCGTTGCCGTTGCCGCCGCCGTTGTCACCGTTGCCGCCGTTGCCGTCCGGGACGGGGTAGGCGTTGCCGTTGTTGTCGATCGGCTTCTTCGGGGGTTTGGGCGCGCAGCCGCCGCTGCAGCCACCGAACCGGCTCATGTCCGGCGGGGTGAAGGACGAGGCCTCGATGTCCTTCAGCGCGCTGAGCATCGTGGCCTTCCAGATCTGGCCGGAGATCGTGGCGCCGAACACCTCGCCGTAGTAGCTGCCGCCGATGGTGATACTGCGCAGCGGGTGGGTGTACGAGCCGCGGGGGTCGCCGAGGCTGACGGCGGCGGCGAGGTCGGGGGTGTAGCCGGCGAACCAGGCGGTCATGGATCCGTCGGTCGTTCCGGTCTTGCCCGCCGCGTCCCTGCCGATGCCGCCGACGCCCCGCATCGTGCCCTTGGTGAACACTCCGGACAGGATGTCGCTGACCGCGTCGGCGACCTTCTCGTCGAGCGTCTGCTTGCAGTTGGGCTTGAAGTTGGTGGTCTTGCCGTCCCGGTCGGTGATCGCGGTGATCGCCATGGGCTCGCAGTACTTGCCGCGGGCCGCGAAGGTGGCGTAGGCGCTGGCCACGGTGATGGGGTCCATCTCGTTGACGCCGAGGGTGAAGGTCTCGACCTCCTGGAGCTTCCCGCCGTCGGCGCGCTTGATGCCGAGGTCCTTGGCGGTCTTGACGACGTCGCAGAGCCCGACCTTCTTCTCAAGGCCGAGGAAGAACGTGTTGACCGATCCCCAGGTGCCGGTCTGGAGGGTCTTGAAGCCGCCGCCGCCCTCGGAGTTGTGCGCGACGTGGGTCGGGTCGCCGACGTTCTCGCCCTTGCAGTTCTTGAAGTCGCTGTAGCCGCTCGCCTGGAAGCTGCTGCCCGCGTCGAGACCGTCGCCGAACCGCAGGCCTTCCTTCAGCGCCGTGGCGAGCGTGAAGGCCTTGAAGGTCGAACCCGCCTGGAAGCCGGTGCCGCCGCCGTGCGCGACGTCGGCGACCAGGTTGTAGTTGGACTCGTTCTTCTTCTTGCTGCCGCCGAACTTGCGGCTGGCGGCCATGGCCTTGATGGCACCGGTGCCCGGCTCCACCAGCGCCTCGGCGGCGACGGGCTTGTCGGAGGCGTAGACCCACTTCTTGATGGCCTTGTCGGCGGCCTTCTGCATCTTGGTGTCGAGAGTGGTCTTGATGACCAGGCCGCCCCGGTTGAGGAACTCCTTGCGGGCCTTCTCGGTCTTGCCGAACTGCTTGTCGTTCAGGATCTCGTGCTGGACGTACAGGCAGAAGTACGGATAGTCGCTCTGCTCGCAACCGCCGGGGATCGAGATGTCCTTGTAGACCAGCTTCTTGGCCTTCGCGGTGGCGGCCTCCTCGGGCGTGATCTTGCGCAGCTCGGCCATCCGGTCGAGGACGACGTTGCGCCGCGCCAGCAGGGCGGCCCTGTGCTGCTTGCCGAGGTTTGGGTCGGTCGCGTTTGGGTTCTGCACGGCCCCCGCGAGCGTGGCCGCCTCTTCGAGGGTCAGCTTGGAGGCGGGCTTGTCGAAGAACCGCTTGGACGCGGCCTGGATGCCGTACGCGCTGGCGCCGAAGTAGGCGATGTTGAGGTAACGCTCAAGGATTTCGTCCTTGGTGTACTTCTGCTCGACGGCCATGGCGTACCGGAGCTCGTTGAGCTTGCGGGGGATCGTCGGGGCGATGGCCGCGAGCTTCTCCTCGTCGGTCTCCGCCTTGTTGAGCAGCACCTGCTTGACGTACTGCTGGGTGATCGAGGATCCACCCTGGGCGACGCCGCCGGACTGGAAGTTCTTCATCATCGCGCGGGCGAAGCCCTCAAGGTCGAGGGCGCCGTGCTCGTAGAAGCGGAAGTCCTCGATGGAGATGATCGCGTCCCGCATGATCGGCGCTACCTTGGCCAGCGTCACGGACTCGCGGTTCTGGTAGTAGAACTGTGCGATCAGCTTGCCGCTGGCATCCTTGATCTCGGTCTTCTCGGGTAGCGGCGGCTCTTTGAGGTCTTCGGGGTTCAGGTTGAGCACATCGGTGGCACCCTTGACCCCCACGCCGGCTCCGCCCACGGCCGGCAGCGCGATCGCGGCGGCCAGCACCCCCGCTGCGACAGCGGCTCCGATCAGGCGGAGGAGGTTCCCGAACACCGACCCGTGGGCTTTGCCTTGAGCTTGCACGAGACCAAGCGTATGCCGAGTCGCTGACTCAATAGGTACTCAAAGTCCATTTCGCATTGACTCGTCGGCGACTCGCGGTGGGGAGGACTAGTCATTCCCGGCCACATGGCCTGACATGACCATGTGGGAAATTGACCCGCCCGGGGTCTGTCGGTCCGAACGTCTGGTTGCGTACGTTCTCCTCTGCGGCAACTGAATAAGGAGGCTCGACGCCCGCGCCCGTCGGCCGCCAAGTGACGACTGACCACCTATAGGGGAGTGGGGTCGAAATGTGGATCACGGATTGGACCTCCCGTGCCGCCTGTCGGGGCGCGGATCCTGACGCGTTGTTCGTCCAGGGTGCCGCCCAGAACAGGGCGAAGCTCATCTGCCGAGGATGCCCGGTCCGTACCGAATGCCTCGCGGATGCACTGGACAATCGCATCGAGTTCGGGGTGTGGGGCGGGATGACCGAGCGTGAGCGGCGTGCGCTGCTCAGGCGACGGCCGGATGTGACGTCTTGGCGCGACTTGCTAGAGGTCGCCAAGGAAGAGTACGAGCGGACCAACGAGCTGATTGCCGGCTGAGTTCAGGGGCTGGGGCGGTGTCCGTCTCATGCCCGGTACCACGACGCGAGGGGCCATGCCTGGGCCCCTCGACCGCGTTCATCGGTTGACGCGGTCACGACGGCGGTGGCGGTGGCCACTTCATGACGCCAGGAGTTCACCGATCTTGCGCAAGCCCTCGAGATCGTGCACGTCCTCAGGCATCGCGAGCACTTGAGAGATCGGCACTGTGGGGTGGGCCGAGGCGAAGTGCTCCTGCTCTCGATGCTCGCGCGCGGCGAGCTGCATACGTCCGGCGTGTAGCCGCAGCACGGCGGACGTCAGTTCGTGTTCACCACGCGTTTCGAGATCCTCTGCGGCCGCCGCGCTACGGGCGGCCGAGAGGGCCGGCGCCCGGGACCGATGGACCCGGTTGACCACCAGACCGGCCAGGGGCATGCTCTCCTCGGCCAGTCGCTCCACGAAGTACGAGGCCTCCCGCATCGCGTCCCGTTCCGGCGCGGCCACGACGAGGAACGCGGTGCCGGGAGCCTGGAGCAGCCTGTACGTCTGGTCGGCGCGCTGCCTGAACCCGCCGAAGACGGCGTCAAGGGCCGCGACGAACGTCTGGATGTCCTTGAGGAACTGCGCGCCCAAGATCTTCGTCAGCGCGCCCGCGACGAGGCCGAAACCGGCGTTGAGCAGCTTGAACGCGCTCCGGCCTCCGACCTTGGCGGGGGCCATCAAGATCCTTATGAGCCGTCCGTCGAGAAAGCGGCCGAGCCGCTCTGGCGCGTCGAGGAAGTCCAGCGCCGACCGTGACGGCGGCGTGTCGACGATGATGAGATCCCATTCGTCGGAGCGGCGGAGCTGGCCGAGCTTCTCCATGGCCATGTACTCCTGCGTCCCAGAGAAGCTCGACGACAGCGACTCGTAGAACGGATTGGTCAAGATCTGCTGGGCGCGTTCCGGATCGGCGTGCGCCTCGATGATCTCGTCGAACGTACGCTTCATGTCGAGCATCATCGCGTGCAGCTCGCCGGTGCCGCCGACCCCGGCGACCACGCGCGGGGTGTTGTCGAGCTCGGTGAGCCCCATCGACTGGGCCAGGCGCCGCGCGGGGTCGACCGTCAGCACCACCACGCGCCGGCCACGTTCGGCCGCCCGCAGGCCGAGCGCCGCCGCGGTCGTGGTCTTGCCCACGCCGCCCGAGCCGCAGCACACCACGATGCGCGTGTTCTGGTCGTCGAGCACGGCGTCCATGTCGAGGACGGGAGAGATCCCGTGGTGGCCCGCCTTGGAGGCCGAGGTGCGTGGGGTGTTCCCCGTCTGAGACTTCACGCTGCTCCCTGGGAACGGATCGCTTCCGCCAGTTCGTACAGACCGGCCAGGTCGGCGCCGTCGGCGAGCAACGGCAGCTCGTAGTGCGGCGCCTTCGCCTCCGAGAGCGACTGCCTCTCGCGACGCTCCAGGTGGTTGCGGTGGGCGTGCTCGGCGATCTCCTCCGCGAGCGCCGCGGCGATCGCGGACGCGTCGGACGCGCCGTCGGCGAGCCCTGCGGCCTTGAGGCCGAGCGCCAGCTCACCGGGGTCGAACCTGTCCTTCAACGCGGCGTCCAGGGTCGCCTCGGGCAGTAGCTCGGGCCTGACCATGTTGATGAAGATGCCGCCCACGGGCAGTTTGGCGGCACGGAGGTTGTCGATGCCGTCCAGGGTCTCCTGCACCGGCATCTCCTCCAGCAGCGTGACGAAGTGCACAGCGGTCTCGGGCGAGGCGACCACGCCGCGCACCAGGTCGGCGTGGTTCTTCACCGGGCCGATGCGGGCCAGACCGGCCACTTCCTGCGTCACGTTGAGGAACCTGGTGATACGGCCGGTAGGCGGCGCGTCCATGACGACGGCGTCATACGCCCGCCTTCCGGACTTGTCGCGACGTCGTACGGCCTCACTGGTCTTGCCCGTGACGAGCACGTCCCGCAGGCCGGGGGCGATGGTGGTCGCGAAGTCGACGAGGCCGATCTTGTTCAGCGCCTTGCCGGCCCGCTTCATCCCGTAGAACATCTCGACGTACTCGAGCATCGCCTCTTCTGGGTCGATGGCGAGCGCGTACACGTCGCCGCCGCCCGGTGCCACGGCGATCTTCCGCTCCTCGTACGGCAGGGGCGGGGTGTCGAAGACCTGGGCGATGCCCTGGCGGCCTTCCACCTCGACGAGCAGCACCCTGCGGCCGCCCGCCGCGAGGGCAAGGGCCAGCGCGGCTGCCACCGTCGTCTTTCCGGTGCCACCCTTGCCGGTTACGACATGTAGCCGTACGCCGTCCCAATCGGTGTCGCGAGCGCTCACGTTCCGAAGGCTACCCAACGGTTACTTCGCGATTCGCCGTGCCCGGCTTTCCGAAGCGGGCTGCGACGCACCTCACACCCGGCGTGCCGGGGAAACTCGATTTCCCTGGCTCCCTGACTGCCCGCGTAAAGGGAGGCCCCGGCAATGTAGGCCGCACCGCGGAGGCGGCCAGGGATGATCGTGGATCGGCTCCGCTCATGCCGTCGCCACGGGGATGGGACGCATGATCGGAACATTGTTCCAGGGACTCCCCCGATCGTTGACGTTCCGGGTTTTGACCCGCTTTCTTCCCATTGTCGATCACCGGCAAAAGGTCAATATGCGGATCGTCACAATGACGGCGCACACCCATGGGGAAGGGACGCCGTGACCGATGAGGTTGGAGGGAACAGGGGTAGCACCGCCACCTGACCACCTCTCTCCCGTCTACAGTGCCACCATGAAGCGTTACGAATATTCGACGGTCCCTCTGCTGACCCATGCCACCAAGCAGATCTTGGACAACTGGGGTCAGGACGGCTGGGAGCTCGTCACGGTCATCCCTGGTCCGAACCCCGAGCAGCTGGTCGCCTACATGAAGCGGGAAAAGGAATGAGCACCCCCGAGGAGCGCCTGGCGGAGCTGGGGCTGACCCTTCCAGAGGTCGTGAAGCCCCTGGCCGCCTACGTGCCGGCCGTGCGCACCGGTAACTACGTCTACACCTCCGGGCAGCTTCCCATGGTCGACGGCAAGCTCGGCCTCACCGGCAAGGTGGGCGCCGAGGTGGACCCCGACCAGGCCAAGGAGCAGGCCCGCATCTGCGCGCTGAACGCCCTGGCGGCGGTGGCCTCGGTCGCCGGTGACCTGTCGCAGATCGTGCGCATCGTCAAGGTAGTCGGTTTCGTCGCCAGCGCCCCCGAGTTCACCGGGCAGCCGCACGTCGTGAACGGGGCCAGCGAGCTGCTCGGCGAGGTGCTCGGGGACGCGGGCCGCCATGCCCGCAGCGCCGTCGGGGTCGCCGCCCTGCCCCTGGGCGCATGCGTCGAGGTCGAGCTCATCGCCGAAGTGCGCTGACCGTGACACCATGGTCCGGCCGAGCTTGATTCGGTTGGATCACGGAGGTGGCATGAACGGCATCCCGCTGCCCGGCGAGTTCGGTGAGCGCGCCCGCGCGATCCTCGCGGGCGACATCACCCCCGTGCCCGCCAGAGACGCCGCGACCGTGGTGCTCCTGCGCCGCGTCCACGGCCTCGGCGGGCCCGGGGAGGCCGAAGGCGAGCTTGAGGTCTACATGCTCCGGCGCAAGGCGAGCATGGCGTTCGCCGCCGGCGCCTACGTCTTCCCCGGCGGCTCGGTCGACCCTCGTGACGCCGACCAGACCGTCGCCTGGGCCGGGCCGGCGCCCGAGACCTGGGGCCGCCTGTTCGGGGCCGACACCGGCACCGCCCGCGGCCTGGTCTGCGCGGCCGTACGCGAGACCTTCGAGGAGTCCGGCGTCCTGCTGGCCGGGCCGAGCGCGGACACGGTCGTCGCCGACACCACGGGGGACGACTGGGAGGCCGACCGCGAGGCGCTGGTCGACCGGCGCCTGTCGCTCGGGGAGTTCCTGAACAAGCGGGGCCTGGTCCTGCGCGCCGACCTGCTCAGGCCCTGGTCGCACTGGATCACGCCCGAGGTCGAGCACAAGCGGTTCGACACGCGGTTCTTCGTGGCCGCGATGCCGCCCGGCCAGCGCACGCGCGACGTGGGCGGCGAGGCCGACCAGGTCGCGTGGCTGCCTCCCGCGCGGGCGCTCGGTCGCGCGAACGACGGCGAGATCTTCCTCATGCCCCCGACGATCCGCACCCTGACGGAGCTGGCGGCGTTCGACGACGTCGCCGCCGTGCTGGCGAGCGAGCGGCGGATCGTGACCTTCCAGCCCCGCGCGGCCGAGGTGGACGGCGAGATGTGGCTGGTCATCCCCGGCGAGGACCACCGAACGTCATGAGTGGTCTCCGAATCCCCCTGAGCGGCCCGGACGGGTCCGGTACGGCCCGTGCGACCAACGTGCTCGCGCCCAACGCCTCTCCGATGACCCTGGACGGCACGAACACCTGGGTCATCGGCGAGCCGGAGGCGCGGGCCGTCCTCGTCGTGGACCCCGGACCCGACGACGAGGAGCATCTTCTCAGGGTGGCGGGCCACCTCGCCGGCCGGCGCGTCGAGGCGATCCTCCTCACGCACGGGCACGAGGACCACAGCGGCGGAGCCAGGCGGTTCGCCGAGATGACCGGTGCCCCCGTACGGGCCCTGGACCCCCGGCACGTCCTCGGGGACGAAGGCCTTCGGGACGGGGACGTGGTGACGGCGGGCGGCGTCGAGCTCAGGGTCGTCGGCACGCCAGGCCACTCGTTCGACTCGCTGTGCTTCTGGTTGCCGGGCGACGGGGCCATGCTGACCGGGGACACGATCCTCGGCCGGGGGACGACGGTGATCGCGCCCGACGGCGACCTGGCGGACTACCTGCGCAGCCTCGACCGCCTGCGGGCGAGCGCCGAGATCTTGGCGGCCACGGCCCTGCTGCCCGGGCACGGGCCGGTGCTGCCGGACCCGATCGCGGCGCTGGACGGTTATATCGCCCACCGGCGCGAGCGCCTTGACCAGATCCGGCGGGCCCGGCGCGAGGGCGCCAGGACACCGCGAGAGATCGTCAAGGTCGTCTACGCCGGGCTGGCAGAGGAGCTGTGGCCCGCCGCCGAGATGTCCGTACGGGCGCAGCTCGCCTACCTCGAACGGTTGTAGAGGCGGTCGGCGTCCATGATGACGACGGCCTTGGCCTCGATGCGCAGCCAGCCGCGCTGGGCGAAGTCGGCGAGGGCCTTGTTGACGGTCTCGCGCGAGGCGCCGACGTACTGTGCCAGCTCCTCCTGGGTGAGGTCGTGATGGACTCGCAGGCCTTCCTCGGTGCGCTGCCCGAAGCGCTCCGCGAGGTCGAGCAACGCCTTGCCGACCCGGCCGGGCACGTCGGTGAAGACGAGGTCCGCCATTACGTCGTTGGTGCGGCGCAGCCGCTGCGCGAGGGCGCGCAGCAGGTGAAGGGCCACCTCGGGACGTCCGGTCAGCCAGGGCCGCAGGTCGTCGTGGCCGAGACCGGCCAGGAGCACGTCGGTCAGGGCGATCGCGCTCGCCGTACGGGGGCGGGGGTCGAACAGGGACAGCTCGCCGAACATCTCGCTCGGGCCGAGCACGCTGAGCAGGTTCTCGCGGCCGTCGGGGGCCGTGCGGATTAATTTGATCTTGCCGTCCAGCACGACGTAAAGTCTGTCGCCCGTCTCGCCCTCGCTGAAGAGCGTCTGCCCCTTGTGGAGCTCCACCTCCGAGATGCCCGTACGGAGCGCGGCCGCGCTCTCACGGTCGAGCGCGGAGAACAAAGGGGCTTTGCCCAGCACATCGTCGGTATTCACCGTGCCTCCTCGCTCCAGTGGTCGCGCCAACACGACTGCGCTCCACACCTGGGATCGCGCTCACTGCTAGACATTGTGACGTACCGCACCAAGCGGGTCTCAGGGAGCCCGTCCGCGTAGGCTGTCGGGGTGCCCCGCAAAGTAACCTCCGCTGGGGAGTCCCGGCTCGCTCTGGTGCGCCGAGCTCGGCGAATGACCCGAATCCTGGCGGAGACCTATCCCGATGCCCATTGCGAACTCGACTTCGGCAACCCGCTGGAGCTGCTGGTCGCAACGATCCTCTCAGCGCAGTGTACGGACAAAAGGGTCAATCTGGTTACTCCAGTACTTTTTGCCAAATACCGGACAGCCGCTGACTATGCGGGCGCCGACCGGGACGAGCTGGAGGAGATCATCCGCTCGACCGGGTTCTTCCGGGCCAAGGCGAACAGCATCATGGGCATGGCCCAGGCGCTGTGCGACCGCTACGGCGGCGAGGTGCCCGGCAAGCTCAAGGAGCTCGTCACGCTGCCGGGGGTCGGCAGGAAGACCGCCAACGTCGTGCTCGGCAACGCGTTCGACGTGCCCGGCATCACGGTGGACACGCACTTCCAGCGGCTCACCCGTCGCTTCGGATGGACGACGGAGACCGACCCGGTCAAGATCGAGCACGCCGTGGGCGACCTGATCCCGAAGAGCGAGTGGACCCAGATGTCCCACTACCTGATCTGGCACGGCCGCCGCGTCTGCCACGCCCGCAGGCCCGCCTGTGGTGCGTGCCCGCTGGCCGGTCTCTGCCCCTCGTACGGCGAGGGCCCGACCGACCCCGCGCAGGCGGCGAAGCTCGTCCGCACCGGCCCGTTCTCGTGACCGATCGGATGTGACCCGCCCCGCTCTAGGTAAGTCGATGCCTCCTCGGGAAGCAGCCGGATACCGCTGATGTTGCTCCCCGCAGGAGGTATCGCATGACTGCGCCCGTGCCCGGCTGGCTGAACGACCTCGCGGCGAACGCCCTCGACCGTCCCGTCCCCCACCCCTTGCGACCCCCGCTCGACGGCGGGCGCCACGCGGCGGTTCTGCTGCTGTTCGGCGAGTCGGCCGACGGGCCGGACATCCTGCTCATCCAGCGCAGCGCGAGGGGGCGCAACCACGCGGGCCAGCCCGCGTTCCCCGGCGGAGGGGTGGATCCCGGCGACGGCGGCCCCGTGGGGGCGGCTCTGCGCGAGGCCGAGGAGGAGACGGGCCTGGACCCCCGCGGGGTGCACGTGATCGGCACGCTGCCGGAGCTGTACATCTGGCGCAGCGACAACCGGGTGACGCCCGTGCTGGGCTGGTGGCACACGCCGTGCGCGGTGCATGCCGCGTCGCCCGACGAGGTCGACGCGGTGGCGCGCGTGCCGGTCGCCGAGCTGGCCGACCCCGGCAACCGCCTGCGGCTGCGCTTCCCCGGCGGCCACGCCGCCGGGCCGGCCTTCCGGGTGTCGGGCATGCTCGTCTGGGGTTTCACGGCCGGCGTGCTCGACGACGTGCTGGCCGTCACAGGGTTCGAACGGCCCTGGGACGACGACCGCGTCGAGGACGTGCCGCCCGAGGTCCTCAGACTCGCCCGGCGCTGACGCTCCCCTAGGGAAGTATCAGGCCGAGCGCCGCCCAGTCGGCCACGTCGTCGTCGGGGTCTTTGGCCAGCCGCCGCAGCGCAGCGAGCCCGGCAGGGTCCGCCGGGCGGCCCAGGACGTGCGACAGCGCGTACGCCGCCCCGTAGCGCACGGTCGGGTCGTGGTGCGTGGCCAGCTCGATCACCGACGGCAGGGCCCTCGGGTCGCGCAGGTGCCCGAACGCGATCAGCACCGCGTGGAGCACCCGTACGTCGTCGTCCCCGGCGGCCAGGTAGCGCAGGACGGAGAGGGTCTTGTCGACGAAGGGACGCTGCGGCGCGCCCAGCTCGCCGAGGATGTCCACGCCCAGCACCCGCTCGGCGCGGGAATCGCTCGCGCAGAGCCTCCTGGCCTCGGTGAAGGTCTCGAGGTCGCCTCTCGCGTGAAGGGCGCCCACGGCCTTCCATCTGATCGGGCCGTCAGGGTCCTCGTCGGCCAGCGCGAGCTCGATCAGCTCGCCGACGCCGCGCGCGGCCAGGCCGTGGCTCGTGGGCAGGCCCGTGCCCTTCCCGGGGGCGTGCGGCCGTCCTAAGCTCGGCTCCCTGACGTTGCCCGGTGTCGGTTCGAGCACGTTTTCCCACCCCTGGTGTCGTTCCTCCGTGTTCTCCGGCGCCGAGCTTTCGGCCCCCGTTTCTCGCACGTCGGCGGATTCAGGGTTTCGTACGCTGGCTTGGCCAGATTCGTACGCGTTTCCCGAGTTTTGGCCGGTTACATTCCCCGTGCCAGGCTCGTGCGGGTTTCCTGGGCCGGGCCGCGCGCCGGTGCCCGCGCTCCCGTGGGAGCGGCTCCTGGCGCCCGTGCCCGTGCCGGGGTGCCCGTCCGTACGCCTGTCGTTCGACCCCCCGATCGATACCATGCGGCAACGATATCGAGCCAACGGGTGCGCGGCGTGTGGCCGCGCTGGATACCGTTGAAGCGTGAGCGGCGATCTCCTCGACTTCATCCTGATTGTTCTCGTGATTGCCTTTGCCGTTTCCGGCTACCGGCAGGGCTTCATCATCGGGGCTTTCAGCTTCCTCGGTTTCGTCGGGGGAGGTTTTCTCGGGGTCCTGATCGCGCCGCCGATCGCCCACGCGGTCGTCAGCGCCTCCACGGAGCAGGCGTTGCTCGCCATCGTGATCGTGTTCCTCGCGGCGGTCATCGGCCAGTTCGCGTCCTCCACGATCGGCGCGGTGGTGCGCAGCCACGTCACCTGGGAGCCCGCGCGCACGGTCGACGCGGTCGGCGGCACCTTCACCAGCGCGCTGTCCGTGCTCGTGATCGCGTGGCTGATCGGCTCGCTGCTCTCCGTGGCACCCTTTCCCTGGCTTCGCCAGCAGACCAACGGCTCGCTCCTGCTGCAGACCGTCGACACGGCGATGCCCGAGCGGGCCAAGGACTGGCGGCTCTCCTTCAAGAAGTTCGTGGACACCTCGGAGTTCCCGCAGGTGTTCAACGCCATCGGCGGCGGCCAGTTCGTCGACGTGCCGCCGCCCGACGCGAGCGTGGTCAAGGGGCCCCAGCTCCAGAAGGCCCGGCGCGCGATCGTCAAGGTCCAGGGCACGGCGCCCGCCTGCCGCAAGCGCATCGAGGGCACCGGGTTCGTCTTCGCGCCGCACCGCATCATGACCAACGCGCACGTGGTCGCCGGGGTCACCCAGGAGCTCAGGATCACCGACGAGAACCGGGTGGGGCATGACGCCCAGGTCGTGCTCTACAACCCCGACCGGGACATCGCCATCCTGTACGTCCCCGACCTGGACGTTACGCCGCTGAAGTTCGACTACACGGCCGAGAGCCAGGACGACGCGATCATCGCGGGCTTCCCCAAGGGCAAGGGCTTCACCACCAAGCCGGCCCGCATCCGCATCAAGCAGAACGCCAAGGCCTCGGACATCTACTCGCGCAAGACCGTCACCCGCGAGGTCTACGCCATCCGCGGGCTGGTGCAGGCCGGCAACTCCGGCGGACCCCTGCTCACCCCGACCGGCCAGGTGTACGGGGTGATCTTCGCCGCGGCGACCGACGAGCCGGACACCGGGTACGCGCTCACCGCCGCCGAGGTGCGGCCCGACGCCGACGACGGCAGCGGCGCCCTCGCCCGCGTCGACACCCAGGACTGCGACTAGCCGCGTCCCTTCAGGATCTCGGCCACGCGGGCGATCGCGGCGCCGGGATCGGACGCCGGCCGCTCCGCCAGCTCGCGGGCGGTGCGCACCATGTCGTCGAGGTCGAAGGGCCGAGGCGGCCGTCCCTCGTCCAGGAGCCCATATCGGGCGATGCTGTCGGCGCCGCGGTTGAGCAGGGTGGCCGCCCCTCGGGCGTTGCCCCGCTGGAGGTGGGTGAGCCCGACGCAGACCTGCGCCATGCCCTGCCATAGCTCGCGCTCCTCCGCGGGCCCGGTCTTCCAGCGGGCCTCCAGCACCTCGTGGGCGTGGAAGGGCCGCCCCTCGGCGAGGTAGCCGACCGCGTCCGTAACGGCCTCGTCCGCGCCGGGCGCGTAGTCGTCGGGGACGCGCTCCACGCCGGGCACGCCCTTGGGCAGGGGACGGCCCAGCGCGTCCCGGGGACGGGCGTTGCGCGGCCGTCCCGCGGGATCCCTGTCTCGCCTCACCGGCTGCCCGGTCACGGTGGCCTCCTCACTCGGTTCGGGTGCCGTCATCTGTCGGGCTCGGGGTCGCCGAGCCAGCCCAGCAGCTCCGCGTCGAACTGCTCGGGGCGCTCCTCGTGCGGGAAGTGCCCGGCGCCCTCGATGAGCCGCCAGCGGTACGGCGCGGCGACGTACCTGCTGGACCCCTGGGCCGTACGCGGCAGCGTGCACGGGTCGAGCGAGCCGTGCATCTGCAGCGTCGGCATCTCGATCTCGGTGCGCATGAGCCTGCGGTATCGCATGCCGTCCGGCCTGACCTGCGAGCGGACGAACCAGCGGTGGTACTCCAGCGCGCAGTGGGCGACCGTGGGGATGCGGAAGACGTCGCGGTAAGTGCCGGCGACCTCCTCCTCGGGCCACTCGGGCCCCGACCAGGTGTCCAGCAGCTGCCCGACACGCGAGGCGTCGTCCTTGGTCAGCCGCCGCTCGGGAAGCCAGGGAAGCTGGGAGCCGAAGAGGTAGCCGCTGGCCCTGAGCTGCCCGAAGGGCTGGGTCAGCATGGCCTGGCGCAGCCGCAGGGGATGCGGGGCGGACACGGTGACCAGGCGGTGCACGGCCTTGGGGTCGGTCGCCCCCATCGTCCACGCCACCAGGCCGCCCCAGTCGTGGCCGACCACGACCGCGCACGTCTCGCCGAGCGCGCGGATCAGCCCCGAGACGCTGCCCGCCAGCGCGGGCAGGTCATACCCCCGGGGCGGCTTGTCGCTCGCCCCGTACCCGCGCAGGTCGACCGCGACGGCCCGGTACCCGGCCTCGGGCAGGGAGACGAGCTGGCGGCGCCAGGTCCACCAGAACTGCGGGAAGCCGTGCAGCAGCAGCACCAGCGGACCCTCGCCGGCCTCCGCGATGTGGAACATGCCGTTCCCCGCGTGGACGGAACGATGGGTCCAGGGTCCGGGTATCCGGGCCAGCGACTCGTCGGGGCGCGCGCTCATGGCGTAGCTCACGGCCGGGGGCTCGTATGCCCGGGGTCGGGGACGGCGGCGGTCTCGGCGGTCACGGGCACGCGGTGGTGGCCGACCTGCCCCGCAGTGGGGCCGCGGTACGGCTCGGGCACGCGCGTGGGGCCCGTGCCGACCTCGTCCTGCCTGCCGCCGTCCTTGAGGTTCTTCAGGCTCCGGGTGGTGCGCTTCATCCCGGCGAGGCCCTTGAGCCTGCGGTAGCCGACGAAGGCGAGCAGCAGGGCCATGACGAGGTAGAACGCGGTCACGATGGTGAACGCCAGCCACGGCATCATGCCGAGCTGCACGAGCCCGTAC
The DNA here is from genome assembly GCF_049674955.1 of Sphaerisporangium viridialbum. Lineage (GTDB taxonomy): Bacteria > Actinomycetota > Actinomycetes > Streptosporangiales > Streptosporangiaceae > Sphaerisporangium > Sphaerisporangium viridialbum. The sequence goes on from NZ_CP187232.1 coordinate 466,374, forward strand.
GCGATCGCGAACGACGCGAGGATCAGGCACAGGTGGAGCATGAACGCGGCCACGCCGAAGAGCCCGGCCGCTGTGCCTACCCGTTTCGCGTCGAACTTCAGCTCGGCCTTCGCCAGCTCGATCTCCGAGCGGACCAGGGTGGATATGTGGTGGCTCGCCTGGGCGACGAGGGCGCCGAGCGATTCCTCCTCGGGCGGAGCGGCCATGTGTGCTCTCCTAACGGAAATTCCGGACACATTCATCTTGTGCGATGGTGCTTATCGTCGCGCCTCGCCGCTCGGTCCGCGGGTTCGGACGCGCACATCAGGCGAGATCGCCGCGCGCTCCCCCCGGCACCGCGGCCCGACTCCTCCGACAGTCTGGCCAGAGCGTGCCGTACGGACAACCACGCGCCACCTGATATGCCGGGGAACTGCCCGATCGTGGGGCCGGCTATCACGATCACCGAAGATCCGTTCAGATCGGTCGGACTCCCGAACCAACCGGACATCTGGGCACTCCCCTCCCAAGACTACTGAACGTGATCGCCGTACGGTCGTGCCCGGCCGCGCGAGGGCTTTCGTCCTTCGCCGTCGAGGGTCGCTTCCCGGACGCGCGGAAGGCGCGGACCCGCAGCCGGATCCGCGCCTTCCCCGTGTGCCGGTGGATCAGTCCTCTGCCGAGGCCGAGGGGAGCTTCTCGGAGATGAGGTTCATCACCGAGCTGTCGGCCAGGGTGGTGACGTCGCCGATGCTGCGGTTCTCGGCCACGTCGCGGAGCAGGCGGCGCATGATCTTGCCGGAGCGGGTCTTGGGAAGCTCGGGCACGACCAGGATCTGGCGCGGCTTGGCGATCGGGCCGAGGGCCTTGGCCACGTGGTCGCGCAGTTCCTTGGCGATGTTCTCGCCCTCCTCGGCGCTGCCGCGCAGGATGACGAACGCCACGATGGCCTGGCCGGTGATCGGGTCGGTGGCGCCCACGACCGCGGCCTCGGCGACCTTCGGGTGCGACACCAGCGCCGACTCCACCTCGGTGGTCGAGATGTTGTGACCTGACACGAGCATGACGTCGTCGACCCGGCCGAGCAGCCACAGGTCGCCGTCCTCGTCGCGCTTGGCGCCGTCTCCGGGGAAGTACATCCCTTCGAAGCGCGACCAGTAGGTGTCGGCGTAGCGCTTGTCGTCGCCCCAGATGCCGCGGAGCATCGACGGCCACGGCTCGCGGACGACCAGGAAGCCGCCGCCGCCGTCGGGCACGGACTTGGCCTCGTCGTCGACCACGTCGGCCACGATGCCGGGCAGCGGGCGCATCGCGGCGCCGGGCTTGCCGGAGGTCACGCCCGGCAGCGGGCTGATCATGATGGCGCCCGTCTCGGTCTGCCACCAGGTGTCCACGACCGGGCTGCGGTTCCCGCCGATGTGCTCGCGGTACCAGACGTACGCCTCGGGGTTGATCGGCTCGCCGACGGATCCGAGGACGCGCAGGCTGGACATGTCGTACTTCGCGGGGATGTCGTCGCCCCACTTCATGAACGTGCGGATCGCGGTGGGCGCGGTGTACAGGATCGTCACGCCGTACTTCTGGACGATCTCCCAGAAACGGCCCCTGTGCGGCGTGTCGGGCGTGCCCTCGTAGATCACGCTGGTCGCCCCGTTGGCGAGGGGGCCGTACACGATGTAGGAGTGCCCGGTCACCCAGCCGATGTCGGCGGTGCACCAGTAGATGTCCGACTCCGGCTTGAGGTCGAACACCGCGTGGTGCGTCCAGGCGACCTGCGTGAGATAGCCGCCGGTGGTGTGCAGGATGCCCTTCGGGTTACCGGTCGTGCCGCTGGTGTAGAGGATGTAGAGGGGATCCTCGGCGTCGTGCTGCACGGGCTCGTGCCGCTCGCTCTGCCGGTCGACCAGCTCGTGCCACCAGATGTCCTTCTCGGTCGCGGCGAGCTCCTGGCCGGTCCTGCGGACGACGAGCACGTGCTCGATGCCCGGGCACTCGGCGACGGCCTCGTCCACGGTCGGCTTGAGCGCGCTCGGCGCGCCCCTGCGGTAGCCGCCGTCCGCGGTGATGACGAGCTTGGCGTCGGCGTCCTTGATGCGCCCGCTGAGCGCGCTGGCGGAGAACCCGCCGAAGACGACCGAGTGGATCGCGCCGATGCGGGCGCAGGCCAGCATGGCGATCGGCAGCTCGGGGATCATCGGCATGTAGATCGCGACCCGGTCGCCCTTGCCCACGCCCAGCTCGGTGAGGGCGTTGGCGGCCTTGCTCACCTCGCGCAGCAGGTCGGAGTAGGTGAGCGTGCGGTTGTCGCCGTCGGGCTCGCCTTCCCAGTAGTACGCCACCTTGTCGCCGTTCCCCGCCTCGACGTGACGGTCGACGCAGTTGTAGGCGACGTTCAGCGTGCCGCCCAGGAACCACTTGGCGAAGGGGGGATTCCACTCCAGGGTGGTGTCCCAGCGCCGGCCCCAGCTCAGCCGGTCGGCCGCGCGCTCCCAGAAGCTGAGACGATCGGTCGCCGCCTCGTCGTAGGCGTCGGCCGTGACGTTCGCGGCCGCCGCCAGCTCTGCCGGGGGTGCGAAACGACGGGTCTCGTGCAGCAGGTTCGACAGCGTCTCCTGGGTCTCGCGACCAGGGGTTTCCGGGGCCACAACGTACTCCTTCACATGGCCTGGCTCGATTGGGCTGGGTCCCACTTCACCAGGCTGGGGGCGGCGGGGACAAGGGGTGCGACCGGCCGCGCCGGTCGGTGATCATGCCCGAAGTGGTTCACAACCGGCTTTACAGGCAGTCACAAAAGCTGCGGATTCGTTGCGGGAATGATATCTAACAATAAATGTGACAGATGCAAGAGCGGGTTTCAGCGGGCCTCGTTGAACGGTCCGAACCGCGCGCCGAACGGTTCCCGCATTCGCCGGGCGCCACCCTTCCGCCCGCCTCTTGACTCCCCGATGGCGGACTTCTGAACCGCCTGCGACTTTGCTCACACTTCCCTGAACTCCCCTTGACCCCGTGTTGACCTGCACCGCTGCATGGCCGCGCCCTACTCGCGGGTAAGGTCGGGAGGCGTGAGCGACCCACTGGCTGTCATCGCCCGGCTTCCCGGCGTCCCCGAGGCCGTACAGGACGCGCGTACGGCCGTCGACCGACTCTACGGCCACCGCGTGCTGCGCCGGCGCGGGCCCGAGGTGTCGGCCGAGTCCGCTCTGCGCGGCGCGCGGGCCTCCGCGGCGCTGGAGGGCGCCGACATCCCGCTGGAGTCACTGCGGTCGGGGACGGCGGAGTCGCCGGTCGCCCAAGGGGCCCTTCGGGCGTCTTCCGAGGTGGGGAGGCTTTCCAAGACCTGGCGTACGGCGCCGCGGCAGGTGCTCGCGCGCCTGCACGCCGTGGCCGCGGCGGACCTCCACCGCGTCGCCGAACCCGGTGGCGGGGGGCTAGCCGGTTCTGTCGTGGACGAAGACCTGCTGGGACGGCCCCGAACCGGACCGGCGACAGCCGACCCTCTCGGCCTCGGGCCGGCGCCCGGGGCGGAGGCCGCCGCGGCACGCATGGCCTCCCTCGTGACGCTCCTCACGACCCCCTCGAAGGCTCCCGCGCTGGTGCTCGCCGCGATCGTCCACGCCGAGCTGGTGGTGCTGCGCCCGTTCGGAACCGCCGACGGACTGGTGGCGAGGGCGGCGGAGCGGCTCACGCTCGTCGAGTTCGGTCTGGACCCCAAGTCCCTGGTGGCGGTCGAGGTCGGCCACGCCGATTCGGGAGAGGCGTACGGCGAGAGTCTCAGGGGGTACCTGAAGGGCACCTCGGAAGGCGTCGCGGGCTGGGTGCGGTACTGCGCCACGGCTGTGGAGCTCGGCGCCCGCGAGTCCACCGCCATCTGCGAGGCACTCCAGCGAGGCTGAGCGACGGCTCATGTCCTTCCGGGGCCTGGTGGGCCGCGCTCGGGCGATTTCGGTCGTGGCCTCGGCCGTGCGGGAGTCTCGCGGCGCTCGCATGCGGGGACACAGGAAGCTCTGACGATTCGTCGCGGGTGGGTGCGACCATGTGCGCCAGAATGCCGTCAGGAGATGAAATCTTGCACTCCTGGGCCGCGAACGCGAGCAACCTTTTACACAAGCGAACGGCGTCCCTGGTCTGGGACGCCGTCGCCAGTACGCCACACCGGGTTACCAAGCGTGCACCTCAAATCGTCGGAGCGGGTCAAGCCCGTCTCGACGCGCCTCCCGCGGCTGGTCGCGCGTGGGTGCCCGGCGGCCGTACTCGGACACTCGGTCCGTGCCACCTTTCTACGTCCGATCCCGCCTGATGGGAACCCCCCGGAGCAAGACCTTTACTGAGTCGTGGAGGGGCGCGACCCCGGCGCGGACGGGGTGCCAAGTGGGCCGCGAATCCCTGCTGCGCCGCACTTGCCGACCTTCCTGACATCAGAGTGTGAAACCACCCCGATCACCGAGGGTGATCGGACTCCGGCGGCCGTTTTTCGCATACTTCCAGTAGCCGCTCCGCTACGGCGAAAAAAAACTAGTGAAAATCAGAGATTGCTCCTCGACGGAACTTGAGTTCATCGGGCACCATACGTTGGTGTCTACATGACAGAGGCGATCGTGCTTGGGTTAGCTTTTGCCGCTTCCTTGCCAGGCCTCGGTCAACGATGAAGGCTTTCTTCTAAAACGGGACCGGCTCTACCCCCCCGGAGCCGGACCGGTTGGCGACCCCCGCTCTCCCCCCCCGGCGGGGGTCGCCCCTTTTCTCTGGGCACCCTTTCCGCTGCGGGCTGGAGTCGGCCACCTCGGCTCCGAGTTATCCCCAGAACGCTGTTCGAGGCGATGGGCGTGGCGTGAGGACGCGCAAGGTGGGTCTCCCAACGACAGGGAGGCCATCACGTGAACCGTCCCTTGGTGATCACCGAAGATCAGGACCTGCTCGACGACCTTCTCCGGGTCGCCGCCGCGGCCGGCGTGGAGATCGACGTCGCTCACGCGGCCACGCACGCCCGGCCTTACTGGAAGCGGGCGCCGCTCGTCGTCGTCGGCACTGACGCGGCCGACGCGCTGGCGGCCACCGGCCCGCCACCACGGCAAGGGGTGCTCCTGGTGACACGCGCTCCCGACGACCCCACGGTCTGGCGCAGGTGCGTGGCCGTCGGCGCGCAGGCCGTCCTCGAGCTTCCCGCCGCGGAAAGACAGCTGGTCGACGAGTTCGCCGAAGCCTCCGAGCCCATGGTCAGGGCCGGGCACACGGTCTCTGTCATCGGCGGTAGGGGTGGGGCGGGCGCCAGCGTGCTCGCCGCCTCCCTCGCCCTCGCGGGCTCCCGCCGGGGGCTGCGCACACTGCTCGTGGACGCCGACCCCCTCGGCGGCGGCATCGACGTCGTCCTCGGCCAGGAGCAGGCCACCGGCGCGCGATGGCCAGACGTCGTCGAGAGAGAGGGCCGGGTGAGCTTCACCGCCCTCCAGGAGGCCCTGCCCACGATCGGAGAGCTCACTGTGCTGTCGTGGCACCGTGGCGAGTCCCCGCCCATTCCCCCCGAGGCGATGCGGGCGGTGCTGGAGGCGGCCCACAGAGGCTGCGATCTGGTCGTCGTCGACCTCCCTCGCCATGTGAGCCCGGCCGCGGCCGAGGCGCTGTCACGGGCGTCCTCGACCTTGTTGCTCGTGCCCGCCGACGTGAGGGGCGTGCTGGCCGCGTCCCAGGTGCTGATCGAGCTGCGCCGGCACACCTCGGCCCTTGGCGTGGTGGTGCGCGATGGCGGGCTGCATCCCGACGTGATCGCCACTTCCCTCGGCCTCCCCTGCAACGGGGTCCTGGCCGACCAGCGAGGCCTCGCCGAAGCACTGAACCGCGGCGACGCGCCCCCACTAGGCGACCGCACCCCCCTCGGCCGCTTCTGCACCGAGTTCCTCCACACCCTGGAACTCCGATGACCCCCCGAGCCACACCCCCGCCCGGCCATCGCACCCCTCTGGGGCGTTTCCGCGCTGAGTTCCTCCGTACGCTGGAGTTCGGGTGAGCCGCGGCATGGTGTCACCCGAGCTCGTCGAGGCCGTCAGGGTGCGCCTCGCCCGTACGGGAGCCGATCCCTCGGCTTCCCAGGTCGCCGCCGCCCTCCGCGCGGAGCGGGCGGTCCTCGGTGACGCCGAGATCCTCGCGGTTGCCCGTGCCGTGCGTGCCGACCTGATCGGTGCGGGGCCCCTTGAGCCGTTGCTCGCCGAGCCCGAGGTCACCGATGTGCTGGTCAACGGTCCCCGCGAAGTGTGGATCGACGACGGCCACGGCCTGCGGCGCACCTCGGTGGTCTTCTCCGGTGACGACGAGGTACGGCGACTCGCCCAGCGGCTGGCCGCGGCGGCGGGGCGACGCTTGGACGACGCCTGCCCGTATGTCGACGCGCGGTTGTCCGGTGGCGTGCGGCTTCACGCGGTCCTGCCGCCCGTCGCCCCCGAGGGCACGTGTCTGTCTCTCAGGCTTCCACCGCGCAGGTCCTTCACGCTGGAGGAACTGGTTCCCGGTCAGGCCGCCGCCGCGGTTCGCGCCATCATGGCCGCTCGGCTGGCCTTCCTGGTGACGGGCGGCACTGGCACGGGAAAGACGACGCTGTTGTCCGGGCTGCTGTCACTGGCCGATCCGGGCGAGCGGTTGCTTCTCGTGGAGGATTCCTCGGAGCTTCGCCCACTTCATCCCCACGTCGTCCGCCTGGAGACCAGACCGTCCAACCTCGAAGGAGCCGGCGGGGTCGGTCTACGAGACCTGGTCCGGCAGGCGCTCCGCATGCGGCCTGACCGCTTGGTCGTGGGAGAGGTGCGGGGAGCCGAGGTAGTCGATCTCCTGGCCGCGTTGAACACCGGCCATGACGGCGGTTGCGGCACCCTGCACGCGAACAACCCCGCCGACGTGCCCGCCCGGCTCGAGGCCCTCGCCTGCGCCGCGGGGCTGACCAGGGAGGCGGTCCACAGCCAGATCGCGGCGGCGCTCGACGCGGTGATCCACGTGGTCCGTGAGCCCCGAGGGGGGCGGCGCCGGGTCGCCGAGATCTGCCTCATGGAGCGCGAGCCGTCCGGGTTGGTCCGCGTCGTCCCGGCCCTCACCTTCCCCCCAACGGGCGCCCCCCACCCCGGCCCCGCCCTCCCCGCCCTCCTCTCCCGAGCCCCCCACACCCCCTACCTAACGCCCTAAGTCCCCTCACCACACCGCTCACCACCGCTCGCCACACCGCTCGCTCACGCTGGCATGGCTTGGTGGTCGCGGTAGGGAGAGAGGTGGTGCGGCTTGCGTCCTGCCGCTCCCGGCGGGCCCCGTCCCCTCGCGGGCGAAGGAGAGTGCGATGAGCAGTCCGGTGAGCACCGCACTGTTTCCCCTGGCTCGCGTCCCGGGCTTGTTAGCAGCGGGTCGTTCGCTCGCGGTGCTTAGGGAGGGTTCAGCGGTGGGGTTGGCGGCTTGTGCGGCCGTCGTCGTTGGTTCGTACCGATCTGATCTGGAGGGGGTTCACGTGTTGGTGGTGGCTGTGTTCCTGGCAGTGGCGGCCGCACTGCTGTGGACGGGGCCTGATCCGGAGACGGCCCGGCTGCTGTCCCTGATCCGTTCTCGCGATGGAGAGACGCGGTGGAGGTTCGCGGCTCGGTTGCTACGGTTGGCGCGTAGGCCAAGCCGGGCGCGTGAGGCGGCAGCCTGGCGCATTGCGTCGATCGAGTTATGCCAGAGCCTCGTCGCCGAGCTCGCCACCGGCCGCACGCCTGGCGAAGCCCTGGCTCGGGCGGCATCCTGCCTCGAACCTCCCGACCCCGGCGTCCTCCGTCCGGTCATCGCCATCGCGCGCGACGGCGGAGACGTGGCCACGGCCCTGGAACGGGCGGCTCCCGACCATGGAGGGGAAGGGCTTGTGCGGCTCGCCGCCTGCTGGCGCGTCAGCCTCACCGTGGGGGGAGGCTTGGCCGCGCTGGTCGAGCGTGTCGGCGTTTCCCTCAGGGAAGCGGAGGCTCATCGCTCCGAGGTGGCGGCGCAGCTTGCCGGTCCTCGTTCCACAGCCCGGCTGCTGGCGATTCTCCCCGTGCTCGGGTTGCTTCTGGCGGCGGGACTGGGCCTGCGACCGCTCTCCTTCTTGTTCGGTGGCCTGGCGGGCTTCGCCTGCCTCAGCGCAGGCGTGCTCTTGGACCTGACGGGCGTGTGGTGGACCAACCGACTAGTAGCCCACGCCCAGCGAACAGGCCCATGACCACCGGCCAAAGCTCGACTGGCTGGCGGTCCCCTTGCCCCGGGCCGGCCGCTGACGGAGAACTTCTTAACGATCGGACTGACCTATGGGCATCCTGCTCGCTGCGGGGCTTGCGGCACTCTCGATGTGGTTGTGGCTGACGCCCTGGGATCCCACCGAGCGTCTCCTCCGACTGAGAACGGACGGCTCGACACGAGAGGAGCGGATAGGTCCGGCGCAAGGAGAGCCGAGTTGGCATGCGTTGCGAGGCGCTGTCTCCGTGGTCCTCGCGGCGCTGGGAGGTCTTCTCTTCGTCGGTGGGCTACCGGGCCTGCTCGGAGGCGCCGGACTCGGCGTGGTCTGGGCTGTGTTCGCCCGCCGCAGGGAACCAGGTGAGGTACGCCGGAGGCGGGCACGCGTCACCGCTGATCTCCCGTTCGCGATCGACCTCATGGTGGCCTGTCTGCGGGCGGGTCAACCCGTCAGCGGGGCGGTTGAGGCAGCGGCGCGGGCGATGGGTGGTCCCCTGGGCGAGCGTCTGGCGTGGGTGAACGGTCAACTGCGGCTGGGGGCGCTGCCTGAGGCCGCCTGGTCGGCACTGGAGCATGACCGCCCCCTCGCCGCCCTGGCCAGAGGCATGACCCGTGCCTCTCTCAGTGGTGCGCCCGTCGCCGACGTGCTGACCAGGCTCGCTGATGACGCCCGCCATGAGGCCCGGGCCGCCTCCTCCGCCGCCGCGCGCCGCGTGGGAGTCCAGGCGGTCGCCCCGCTTGGACTGTGTTTCCTCCCTGCCTTCGTGTTTCTCGGGATCATCCCGGTCGTCGCCGGGCTCGCCGCCCAGGTCTTCGGCAACTGAGCTACCGGAGGCCGGCGCCTTCCCCCTTGTGCGGCACACCATCCCGGGGGCACAGGACCGGGGATCCTTCTCCGGGCACAGGACCGAGGAATCCTTGTCGAGTAGAGGACCGAGGACTCTCTTCTCTTCGCAGGACCCGGACTCCCTACCCAGGACCGAGATCCTTTTTGTCCACCACCCTGAGGAGCCTTATCCACAGGTGTGGCGGAAGTTGTCCACAGAACCAGGGGTTGTTTTCCACAGGTTCGGGGGACGGCGGGTATCCGTCCACAGAATCGGGCTCGGCCCCGGATCGCGCACCTCGTGTGAGCCACCCTGATCTCACCTGTTGGGGCCGGTGCGGGTCATCCACACGGCCGCGATGACGACTCAAGGGGAGGTCCGATGCGCAGGTGGATCCGGGAGTGCGGTCGGCGAACGCTGGGAGCGGCGCTGATCAGGAAGGGCCTTGTGGTCGAGCAGCGTCTGCGAAAGCGGCTCGACTCTGCCCGTGCCTCGGCACGCAGGCTGGCCATGGTGGCGCGCACGCGCTCGGAGGCGGGTATGTCCACCGCCGAGTACGCGGTGGGCACCATCGCCGCCTGCGCGTTCGCGGGACTGCTGTTCAAGATCGTGAGCAGTCCGGAGGTACGGAAGATGCTGTCCGACATCATCAGCCGAGCCCTGAAACTCGCCGGATGAGAAGCCGACCCGCAACCTGACCAGCAGAACGGGGGAACGGGTTCTCGGCCTTGTCCAGCCACCAGTTGAAGCCGTTCGGCGGCAGAGCAGGAAAGGCCCGCTCTGCCGCCGTCCGGCTCCATCTACTGCTCGCTCCATAACCCGGCCAAAGGGGTTGGGTCTGAAGGATTGACCCGGTCTTGCCGAGCGGGCCGGGTCGCACTGCGGCACTCATGACTGCGGCACTCATGTTGGAGGAGGTGCATCGTGATCTATTGGAGGTTCCGGTCAGGTGCCTCGGCCTATGGCCCGCCTCTATCGAGCCATTGGAGCTTCGTAGCACGGGGGGTGCTCGCCGTTTGGGCCAGGCGTCATGGTCTCTTGGGAGCTGATCGGGGTTCCGCCACGGCGGAGATGGCGGTGGCGCTTCCGTCGCTCGTACTGGTGCTGGGAGCGGCTCTGTGGGCGATCGCGGCGGTGACGGCCCAACTGGAATGTGTTGACGCCGCCCGGGCGGGGGCCAGAGCCGCCGCAAGAGGGGAGTCCCTCGAAGCGGTGAGGCACGCGGCGGGTGAGGCCGCACCGGCAGGTGCCACCGTCTCGGTGACGCGCGATGCCGAGTTGAGCAGGGTGACCATCTCGGCGTCAGTGCGTCCGAGCTGGCTGATCGCAATGCCGGCGGTCCCGGTGGGAGCCTCAGCGAGCTCCGCGACCGAACTCGGAGCGGGCGTTCCCGAACTTGGAGCGGGCGTTCCTGAACTTGGAGCGGGTGTTCCCGAAGGAGCGGGTGTTCCTGAACTTGGAGTGGGCGTTCCCGAAGGAGCGGGTGTTCCTGAACTTGGAGCGGGTGTTCCCGAAGGAGCGGGTGTTCCCGAACTTGGAGCGGGCGTTACCCAAGGAGCGGGTGTTCCCGGAGTCGGGGCGGATTTTCACAGAGAGGGGAGCGCACGGTCTCTTCCTGGGGAAACGCCGACTCGCTCGTCGTGGGGGGACCCTTAGATGGACTGTGAAACAAGCTCATGACTGGGGACCGCGGTGCGGCCAGCGTGTGGGTTCTCGGGGTGATGGTGCTGATCTGGTTCCTGGCGGCGGCGTTCTTGCTCGTCGGGGCGGCCCGCACAGCGCACCATCGCGCCCAGTCGGCCGCTGATCTGAGTGCTCTGGCGGCTGCGGTTCAAGCTCTTGCCGCTCCCGAAAAGGCATGTCGGCGAGCTCGCGAGCTTGCGGAGGCGAACCAGGCTTCGATCAGGCGATGCGTGGTTCGAGCCGGAGTCGTGGACGTGCGGGTCGCCGTCCGCTTGGTCCTTCCCGGGCTGGGCGAACGCTCCGCCGTCGCCGAGTCCCGGGCGGGGCCCCGCTGACCTTGTTCACCTGGGTGCGCGGGGCGGCACGGCACTACAGACGCTGTGGCCGGTGCTACAGCTTCAGCGTGTTGTCGGGATTGGCTGAAGATCATTGACGTGCTTTCTCGGTGGCGGGGAGGAGGGTGGCCAGGAGGCGGAGGGCGCCTTGTTTGTCGAGTGGTTCGTTGCCGTTGCCGCATTTGGGGGACTGGATGCAGGAGGGGCAGCCTCGGTCGCACTCGCAGGAGGCGATGGCCTCGCGCGTGGCGGTGAGCCAGTCGAGGGCGCGCGCGTAGCCGCGTTCGGCGAACCCGGCTCCGCCCTCGTGCCCGTCGTAGACGAAGACCGTGAGAAGCCCGGTGTCGAGGTGCAGTTCGGTGGACACGCCGCCGATGTCCCAGCGGTCGCAGGTGGCGAACAGCGGGAGCAGGCCGATGGAGGCGTGCTCGGCCGCGTGGGCCGCGCCGCCGAGGTCCAGGCCCTCGGCGAGGAGGGGGGCCAGGGCGTCGTCGGGCAGCGTCCACCACACGGCCCGCGTGCGCAGGGTGCGAGGTGGCAGGTCGAGGGGCTCGTCGCCGAGCACCTCCCCGGTCTGGACGCGGCGTTTCAGGAAGGAGACGACCTGCCGGGTCACCTCCACGGTGCCGAAGTGCAGCTCGCCCGGCCCGAAGGGGTGCGACCGCAGGGACTCCAGCACCGAGATCTCGGTGACGTCCCTGGCGAAGGTGGAGTAGTCGGGCTCCGCGGCTGAGACCAGCGCGACACCGGCGTCCAGATCCAACAGTTCCACCAGATAGGTGTCCCCCATGTGGAGATGGACGGCGCCGGTGTGCACGGCGGTGTGGGCCGACGGCTCGTCGACGGTGCCGAGCAGCCGCCCCGTCGAGGACTCCACGACCTGTACGGGCGCTCCGCCCGAGCCCCTGATGTCGGCCAGGTTCGCTGCGCGCTCCCGGCGGGTCCAGAACCATCCCTGCGGGCGCCGCCGCAGCATGCCGCGCCCTACGAGGTCGTCGAGCACCCCTTCCGCCGACGGGCCGAACACGGCCAGGTCGGCCTCGGTCAGGGGGATCTCGGCCGCGGCCGCGCACAGGTGAGGCCCGAGGACGTACGGATTGTCCGGATCGAGCACGATCGCCTCAACGGGCTGGCCGAAAAGGGCCTCCGGATGGTGGACGAGGTAGGTGTCCAGGGGGTCGTCGCGGGCGATCAGCACCGCCAGGGCGTCCTGGCCGTCGCGGCCGGCGCGCCCGGCCTGCTGCCACAGCGAGGCCCGCGTGCCCGGCCATCCGGCGATGAGCACGGCGTCCAGCCCGGAGACGTCGATGCCGAGCTCCAGGGCGCTGGTCGTCGCCAGGCCCATGATCGAGCCCGATCGCAGCGCCTTCTCCAGCACGCGCCTGTCCTCGGCGAGGTACCCGGCACGGTAGGCCGCCACCCGGGCCGGGAGCTCGGGCGAGATCTCCTCCAGGTTGCCCCGGGCGATCAGCGAGACCGACTCGGCGGCGCGGCGGGACCGTACGAAGGCGAGGGTCCTCACGTCGTCGATCACCAGATCGGACAGCAGGTCGGCGGTCTCGGCCGTCACGGTGCGCCTGACCGGGGCGCCGCCCTCGCCCCGCAGGTCCGTCAGAGGCGGCTCCCACAGCGCGAACGTAGTGGAACCCCGGGGAGAGGCGTCCGTGGTCACCTCGGCCATCTCAAGGCCCGTCAGGCGCATCGCCGCAGCCGCGGGGTCGCTGACCGTAGCCGACACGAGGACGAACACGGGATCGGAGCCGTATTTCGCGCAGATCCGGCGCAGGCGGCGCACGATCTGGGCCACGTGCGAGCCGAACACGCCCCGGTATCCGTGGCACTCGTCCACGACCACCACCTTCAGCCGCCGCCAGAACGACGACCACGCCGAGTGGTGGGGCAGCATCGACCGGTGGAGCATGTCGGGGTTGGTCAGCACGTAGTTGGCGTGCCGGCGCACCCACTGGCGCTCCTCGGGCGGGGTGTCCCCGTCGTAGGTCGCGGCCCGGAGCTGCGCGAGCTTGAGATCTCTCAGCGCCCGCAACTGGTCGGCGGCGAGCGCCTTGGTCGGCGTGAGGTAGAGGACGGAACCCCCGGAGAGTATCTCCGAGACGGCCGGCACCAGGTAGGCCAGTGATTTTCCCGAGGCGGTGCCTGTGGCAATGATCACGTTTTGGCCACGGTGAACCAGCTCGGTGGCGGTCGCCTGGTGCTCCCAGAGTCCGTCCACGCCCTGATTTCGCAGACGGCTTACAAGAAGCTCGTCGACCCAGGCCGGCCAGCGCGCTTCGCCCGCCTGACGTGCGGGAACGTGCTCTATATGGGTGACACGTTCCCGGCGCGCGGGTGCCGCGAGCAGGCGCGAGAGTATCGGACCTGCTCGCCGTGAGGGTGAGGTAGTCGGAGTCACTGGTTTCCAGTTTGGCATCTTGGGGGAGAGTCGCCCGGAGTCGTGATTTCGTATAGACACGAAGGCGGGGCGTGGTTGAATGCCGCGCGTCAGGGTATTGCGCGCTGGGACTTGGGGTCCCAGCATGTCAGACCCCTCGTCGTGGACTCAGCAGGCAAGGCGCTGGAGGATCTGTGGATCTGAAGTTGGACCACCACACTGAAGACCGACTCACCATCGTGGAAGTCGAGGGTGAGATCGACGTCTATACCGCGCCGAGGCTGCGTGAGCTGCTGATCGACCTGGTCAACAAGGGTAACTTCCACCTCCTCGTGAACATGGAGAAGGTGGACTTCCTGGATTCCACTGGACTTGGCGTCCTGGTCGGCGGGCTCAAGCGCGTTCGTGCGCACGACGGCTCCCTGGAGCTCGTCTGTACGCAGGAGCGCATCCTGAAGATCTTCCGGATCACCGGTCTCACCAAGGTCTTCGGGATTTACGCCTCGGTCGAAGAGGCCAAGGAAGCTCACGGCCGAGACAAGTAGTCATGGCCACCGTTGAGCTGACGTTCAGCGCACTTCCGGCTCACGTGCGCACGGCGCGGCTGGTCGCTACGGCCATCGCCCGCCGCACTGGGGTCGCGGAGGCGTTGCTGGACGAAGTGCGGCTCGCTGTGGGTGAGGCCTGCTCGCGGGCAGTGGAGGCACATCGCGTTCACTGCCCCGGCGAGCCGATCCGCATCGAGTTGTGCGACGAGTCGGGACGCTTCGAGGTCACGGTCACCGACTCGGCACCTAGTGACGACCTGGAACAGGCGTACAAGGACGAGGAAGATGGGCCGCCAACCGCCGTCAACGGCACCGCGTTGGCCAGCCTGCTCCCCGCCGACACGCTGATGTCCGGGTTCGGCATCGCCGTCATCGCCGCGCTGGCCGATGACGTCGAGGTGTATCCGAGTGCGAAAGGATTGCGGATCAGGATGAGCTGGCCCGCGGCCACCACCGGCTTCGCCACCGCTTGAAGCGTCTTCCAGGAGTAGCCGCCTGTGGCGGCCTCTTGGGCACGCGCTTGAAGTGACCGCCTGCGGCGATCATCCGCAGTGGCCGCCTGAAGGGCCACCCGCGGTGACCGCCTGAAGCGGCCGGATGCCCGCCCGACCAGCTCGGCCTACTCCCGAGCCAGGTCGGGTGCCTTCCTTCCGCCACCCGATCCCCTCCAGCACCCCGATCGGGTTCAGCCTGCGCGGTGATCTTCCCGCGCGACCGGCTCGCCCGCAGGTGGGAGCGTCCATTCCCAAGTTCGAGGCGACCGCACGTCGCTTCGGTGCTGGGTTTCGGCATGTCCGCAGGTATATGGGCGCTAATAATTTGGCAATAAAGGGCTGTCCGTAATACGGACGTCGTCGCCGCCTGGGCAGGGAAAACCGCGTTGTTACTGGGCAAAGCCGCGCGGCTTACTGGACCAGTCCCTAATTGGCTTGCTGAAGAGGCTTCATATCTCGCGCGTGCCTGCGTAGACTCCCCGCACCGGCCAAGGTTTTGTCCCCGCAGATCGACGTCGCCCTGCGGGAAGGTCTGCGGACGTTACCGGAAGCGGCACTGCCAATCCAGCTCGGATGCGCGCCGCCCCCCGACTGACTTCGCAGCGCGGTTCGGGCTTGGACCTACCCGTCTGGCCGAGGAGGACGGATGTCTAGGCTCTATCTCGCCGCTGACGACGCCGCAGCGGTATCCCTTAGTGGTTCCCATCTCACGATCGTGATCGTGGTGGCCGCGGTGGCGCTGCTCGCGCTCGCCGTCGCCGGTGGTCTCGTTAGAGAGGTGCTCGCTGCCGGTCAAGGCACCGAGCGAATGCAGAACATCTCGCGAGCCGTACAGGAAGGCGCCGCCGCGTATCTCACGCGGCAGTTCCGGACGCTTGCGATCTTTGTAGTGATCATCCCGTTCCTGCTCTTCCTGCTGCCCGCGGAGACGACCGGCGTGGCCATCGGCCGCTCGGTGTTCTTCGTGGTCGGCGCGGTGTTCTCCGCGTTGACCGGGTTCATGGGCATGTGGCTGGCCGTGCGCGGCAACGTCCGCGTCGCCGCCGCCGCCCGTGACGCCGGTGAGAAGGTCGCGATGCGCATCGCCTTCCGCACCGGCGGCGTGGCCGGCATGTTCACCGTCGGGCTCGGCCTGCTGGGCGCCGCGATCGTGGTGTTCGTCTACAAGGGCGACGCCCCGAGCGTTCTTGAGGGCTTCGGCTTCGGCGCGGCGCTGCTCGCGATGTTCATGCGAGTCGGCGGCGGCATCTTCACCAAGGCCGCCGACGTGGGCGCCGACCTGGTCGGCAAGGTCGAGCAGGGCATCCCCGAGGACGACCCGCGCAACGCCGCCACCATCGCCGACAACGTGGGCGACAACGTCGGCGACTGCGCCGGCATGGCGGCCGACCTGTTCGAGTCCTACGCGGTCATGCTGGTCGCGAGCCTCATCCTGGGCAAGGCCGCCTTCGGCACCGAGGGCCTGGTGTTCCCGCTGATCGTTCCCATGATCGGTGTGCTCACCGCGATCATCGGCATCTTCGCCACCGCTCCCCGGAGCGGCGACCGCAACGGCATGGCGGCGATCAACCGCGGCTTCTTCATCTCAGCGGCGATCTCGGCCGTCCTGGTCGCGGTGGCGGCGTTCGCCTACCTGCCGAGCTCCTTCTCCCAGCTGACCGACGTCAGCCCCAGCATCGCCGGGCTCAACTCCGACCCGCGCCTGATCGCGATCGGCGCGGTGCTGATCGGCCTGGTGCTGGCGAGCGCGATCCAGGTGCTCACCGGCTACTTCACCGAGACGAACCGCCGCCCGGTCAAGGACATCGGCGAGAGCTCGCTGACCGGTCCGGCCACCGTCATCCTGTCCGGCATCGCCGTCGGCCTGGAGTCGGCCGTCTACTCCGCGCTGCTCATCGGTGGTGCGGTGTACGGGGCGTTCCTGCTGGGCTTCGGCAACGTGACCGTGGCGCTGTTCGCGGTCGCCCTGGCCGGTACGGGCCTGCTCACCACCGTCGGCGTGATCGTGTCCATGGACACCTTCGGCCCGGTCTCCGACAACGCCCAGGGCATCGCCGAGATGTCCGGCGACGTCGAGGGCGAGGGTGCCCGCATCCTCACCTCCCTCGACGCGGTGGGCAACACCACCAAGGCGATCACCAAGGGCATCGCGATCGCGACGGCCGTGCTCGCCGCGACCGCGCTGTTCGGGTCGTTCCGCACGGCGGTCGAGCTCGAACTGGCCAAGGCGAGCGCCGGGGTCAAGGAGGCGCTGGGCTCGTTCAGCTCCTTCAGCCTCAGCGTCGACTCGCCGAACGTGCTCGTCGGCCTGATCATCGGCGCCGCGGTGGTGTTCCTGTTCTCCGGGCTCGCCATCAGCGCCGTGGGCCGTGCGGCCGGGCGGGTCGTCTTCGAGGTGCGCGAGCAGTTCCGCACCAAGCCGGGCATCATGGCCGGCACCGAGCTGCCCGACTACGGCCGCGTGGTCGACATCTGCACCCGCGACTCGCTGCGCGAGCTGGCCACGCCCGGCCTGCTCGCCGTCATGACGCCGATCGCCGTCGGCTTCGCCCTCGGGTACGCGCCGCTCGGCGCCTACCTCGCGGGCGCGATCGCCTGCGGCACGCTGATGGCGGTGTTCCTGGCCAACTCCGGTGGCGCCTGGGACAACGCCAAGAAGCTCGTCGAGGACGGCCACCACGGAGGCAAGGGTTCGCCCGCGCACGAGGCGACGATCATCGGTGACACCGTCGGAGACCCGTTCAAGGACACCGCGGGCCCGGCGATCAACCCGCTGATCAAGGTCATGAACCTCGTGGCCCTGCTCATCGCCCCCGCCGTCGTGACCTACGCCGACAACGCTGTGCTGCGCATCGGCGTCACGGTGGTCGCGGTCGTGATCGTCGTCGGTGCCATCGTCGTCTCCAAGCGGCGCTCGAACAGCATCGCCCCGGCCAACGGCGACGAGAGCGAGAAGGTCGAGACCGAGAAGGTGTCGAGCTGACCTCACCCTGGCGCCGGCGACAGGGCGCCTGGTAGGTCAAGAACGTACGGCTACCGCCCGATCAGGGCGGTAGCCGTACGCGTGTAATGGGATAGTTGGGGGAGTGAACACGCTCATCGTCCTCCGACATGCCAAGGCCGCCCACGTGCCCGGGCTCGCCGACAGGGAACGTCCCCTGACCGATCGCGGCGAGCGGGACGCCGGGCGGGCGGGGGAGACTTTGCGGCAGATGGGCCTGTCGCCCGATCTGGTGCTGTGCTCGCCGTCCACGAGGACCAGGCAGACCGCCGAGCTGGCCCTGGCGGGTCTTGCCCCGGACGCCCCGGTGCACCTGGAAAGCGAGATCTACGAGGCGTATCCCGACGAGCTGCTGGAGCTCATCGGCCGCACCGACGACGAGGTGTCGACGCTCCTGCTGGTCGGGCACAACCCCGGCGTGCACGAGTTGATCTTGAACCTCACCCTCTCGCACGACGACGAGGGCTTCCCGCCCGGTGCCTTCGCCGTGCTGGAGACGGGAGCCTGGGCGGACCTCGGCCCGGGCGACGGGCGCCTGGTCAGCCGCTGGAACCCGAAGGATCACCCAGCGTAGGCGAGGTCTGCGGCGGCAGGGCGTCCTCGGCGTCGGCGGCCTCTACCTCCTCGCGCGAGATGCCGAGCAGGTAAAGGATCGCGTCCAGGTACGGCACGTTCACCGCCGCGTCGGCGGCCTGGCGCAGCACCGGCTTGGCGTTGAAGGCGACGCCCAGCCCCGCGGCGGCGATCATGTCGAGGTCGTTCGCGCCGTCGCCGATCGCCACGGTCTGGCTGATGGGGATGCCCGCCTGCTTGGCGAACCGCTCAAGGGCGCGCGCCTTGCCGGGCCGGTCGACGATCTCCCCGGTCACGCGGCCGGTGAGCTTGCCGTCCACCACCTCAAGGGTGTTGGCGGCGGAGTAGTCGATGCCGAGCTCGGAGACCAGCGAGTCGGTGATCTGGGTGAAGCCGCCGCTGACGATGGCGAAGCGGTAGTCGAGCCGCTTCAGGGTGCGCACCAGGGTGCGGGCGCCCGGGGTGAGCACGACCTCCTTGCGGACGAGGTCGAAGACGCTCTCAGGGAGCCCTTCGAGCAGCGCGACCCGCTCGCGCAGGGACGCCGCGAAGTCCAGCTCGCCGCGCATGGCCGACGTGGTGATCTTCTCCACCTCGTCCATGCAGCCCGCGTGGCGGGCCAGCAGCTCGATCACCTCGGCCTGGATGAGCGTGGAGTCGACGTCCATCACGATCAGCCGCTTGGCCCTGCGGTGGAGGCCCGAGCGCTGCACCGCGACGTCGACCTGCTGGAGGACGGCCTCGGCGGTGAGCTCGGCGCGCAGGGCGGCGGAGTCGGCCCCGGAGATCGCCAGCTCGATGCACGTGACCGGCAGGTGCGCCAGCCGTTCGATGCGGTCGATGTTGGCCCCCGCCGCGGCGATGCGGCCCGCGATGCCGGCCATGGCGGCCGGTTGCAGGGGGTTGCCGAGGACGGTCACGTGGAGGCGCCCCCGGCGGCGCTTCTCCTTGAGGTCGGTGCCCGTGGTGAGCTCGACCTCCATGCCGAGGTCCTCCGCGACGCGCTCCACGGCGGCCCACATGGCGCCGAGCGTGCCGCCTGTGCCGGTCGGGGGCCCGCCGGCGTACGAGACGAGTACGCCGAGGATCAACCGGCCGCGGATGACGACCTGCTCGACATCGGCGACGTTGACGGGAAAGGAGGCCAGCACGGTGAACAACCTGGATGTCACTCCAGGCCGGTCGGGGCCGGTCAGCGTGATCAAAAGCGTGCGCTGCTTCATCGCGGACAACGCTACCGACCGCTCAGAGTGAGCGTGCAAGCGGTTCACCATACGGACGGGAGATGGCCATCTGCCCATGTCTTCATGGGTGTGCCACATGAGGAGGCATGCCATGACCCAGGCTTTTGCCCATCCCGTCCACGGCGGAAGCGGCGCCGGTGCCCTCACGGACACCGCCGGTGCTTTCACGGCCCCCGGCCCCGGCCCCCGTGCCCGTCTCGACGATCGAGTCCTCGCCGACGCGCGCGGCCGCTACACCGTGGGACTCGCCAGGACCGCCGCCGACATGCGGGCGGCCCAGCGGCTCCGCTACGAGGTCTTCGCCGAGGAGATGGGGGCCCAGCTTGACTCCCCGATCTCCGGGCTGGACGTCGACCGGTTCGACACCTACTGCGACCACCTGCTGGTGCGCTCCGGCGACACGGTGGTCGGGACCTATCGGATGCTGGCGCCGGGCCGGGCCGACCGGCTCTACTCCGACAGCGAGTTCGACCTGTCCGCGCTGGCGGGCATCCGCGGGGGCATGGTCGAGGTGGGGCGTACGTGCGTGCACCCCGACCATCGCGGTGGGGCGGTCGTCGGGCTGATGTGGGCCGGCATCGCCCGGTACATGGTCAGCGAGGGCTACACCTGGCTAGGGGGATGCTGCTCGATCCCGCTGGACGACGGCGGGGCGACCGCCGCGGGCGTACTGGACAGGATCCCCCTCGGGCCCGAGGAGTACCGCGTGACGCCGCGCAACCCCTGGTCCGGCGAGGGTGTGCCGCGACCGGATGAGTTCGTGATGCCGAAGCTGCTGCGCGGCTACCTGAGGCTCGGCTCGTGGATCTGTGGCGCTCCCGCGCACGACCCGGCCTTCGGCACGGCGGACTTCTTCGTCCTGCTCTCGCTGGCCAACATCGACACCCGGTACCTGCGGCACTTCCTCGGGGTGACGGCATGAGCCCCTGGCTGCCCGTGGCGCCGTGCACCGTCGCCTCCTGCGTCTCCGCCCCGGCGGACGCGGCCGGACCGGCCCGGCGCGCCCTCCGCACGCTGGGAGCCGTCCTGGTGGTGCTGGCGGGCCTTCCCTGGGCCCTCGTCTCGCATCGGTTCGGCGACGCCCGCCGCGTGGTGGTCGCCATGGTCTGGGCCAGGCTGTTCCTGCGGGTCCTCGGGATACGCCTGGAGGTCCACCAGGTGGGCGACCAGGCGCTTCCCCCGGCGCCCGCCGGGCCGGTTGGCGCCCTCCTGGTCGCCAACCATGTCTCCTGGCTGGACCCCCTGGTGATCGCGGCGACGGTGCCGTGCCGGCCTCTGGCCAAGAGCGAGATCGCGGCATGGCCCGTGATCCGTTCCCTGGTGGCGGGCGGCGGCGCGATCTTCATCGACCGGGATCGTCTCTCGACGCTTCCCGCGACCGTGCGCGCGGTGGCGGACGCGCTGCGCGCCGGCCAGTCGGTGGCGGCGTTTCCGGAGGGCACCACCTGGTGCGGGCGGGCAGTGGGCCCGTTCCGGCCGGCGGTGTTCCAGGCGGCGATCGACGCGGGCGTGCCGGTCAGGCCGATCGGCCTGAAGTTCTGCGACCGCGAGGGCGATCTCGCGACCGGCCCCGCGTTCGTGGGCGACGACACCCTGCTGGCCTCCCTCGGCCGGGTGATCGCGGCCAGGGGCCTCGTCGTGGAGGTGACGATGTTCCCGGTCATCACGTACGCGTCCGGGGGGCAGGCCACCAGGCGCGTCCTCGCCGGGATCGCCCAGGCCACGGTGTCCGGCGGCCCCCGCCTGCGGCACGACGCCGCCATCGCCGCCTGACCGCCCCGTCCGGCGCCGTACGGCCGCGCGGCGCACCCGGGCGCGAAAAGGCCGCCCGCGCGCCGGCGGGCGGCCTCGGAGGTCGTACGGCTAGCCGACGACCGTGGTCTTCACCTTCTTGGTGAAGTACCAGCCCTTGATGCCGAGCCTCTTCAGCTCGTCCCTGCTGAGGTCCTCAGAACCGGTCGGCCAGTCCCAGCTGTTCACGCCGAGGTCCGCCTTCACGGTGCCCTTGACGCTCTTCTTGAGCTTGAACGAGATGGTCAGCCAGCTGTCCTCGCCCTTCTCCAGGACGTGGGGCGGCCAGCACCAGAAGCCGTCAGGGAAGAAGTCGCACTTGGTGCCCTTCGGGCCGTCGTAGTAGATGGTGCCGCTGATGCCCTTCGGCAGGATGCCGCCGAAGTAGAAGTCGTCAGCCTGCCAGGGGCCCTTGTTGAGGCCCTTGATCCGGTAGGTGATCATGCCGCCGCGCTTGACCTTCTTGGTCGCGGTCACCTTGACCGAGAAGGTGGAGTAGGGGTCGCCGGCGGCCTTGACCGTGCTGGTCTTGGCGGCGGCGCTGGTGGCCGGGGCGGCGGAGGCGGGGGTGGCGCCGAACAGCAGAGCGCCCGCGAGCGGGACGGTGACGACCGTAGTCGCGATCTTGCCAAGGGGGTGGCGCATGCACGTCTCCCAGGGGGGTCAGGGAACAGAGGCGGGAACTCGTGGTTCCCGGCCGGGGAACACGGGCTTGTCCAGGGGTGCGGACCGGAAAGTCCGTGGGTAAACCGCAGTGTTTCTATCATGATCCACTGCGCTCTGACCACTCAATTAGCCTTTATCCGGACATTGTTCCTGAAATGCTTACAAAAAACGCCCTGACGGATAGACGAGTAAACGCCCCCCGCGGCCGGAGAAGTTCCCCGAACCAGACGAAAGAGCGGCCACCGCGTGTGCGGTGGCCGCTCAGGAAAGGGCTACATGAAGGTTAGCGGAGGATCTTGGTCTTGAACGCGCGGTAGTTGAGCTGGTTCTGAAGGTCGAGCTTGTCCAGCTCCTCCTCGTTGGTGACGTCGACGCCCTCGGGGACGTCCACCGAGAAGTGGGCGAACTGGGCGACGGCCGTTCCCTTGGTGCTCTTCTTCAGCCACACCCGGATCTTGAGGGTGGTCGAGCGGTTCGGCTTGAGCGTGTCGAAAACGCAGAACAGGTCGCGGCCCGAGAGCCCGCAGTAGGTCGACGAGGCCTTTCCGACCACGCGCGCCTTGCTTGCGCCCCTGGGAAGCTGGCCGAAGACGCCGGCGAGGTCCGTGGGCCACTCGCCCTTGTTGGTGCTCTTCAGTGAATACGTGATGACGCCGCCACGCCGAACGGCCTTGTTCCAGACGACGCGGGTGTAAAGCGGTGACTGCGGGGAGGCGACCGCCTTTGTGGCGCTCGCGGGGGCGGCCGTGACCGCGGTGGTGGCCGCTGCGGTGTCCGCCGACGCGGGAATGGCGAGCGAGGCGCCCGCCAGGGACCCGGCGAGGGTGAGTGCGGCAAGTGCGGAGAGGTGCCGACGCATGGGTGATCTCCCGTAGAAGTGGCTCGAATGGACGCGATCCAGCATCGAGCTATCGACTTGGAACGTCCTTGTGCATCACTTTATGCGGATTTGATGCGGCGTGATCATGTGAAGGTCACCGAATTCATGCCACAAGTACCCTTCGCGGAGCGCTTCCTCGTACGACCTGGACAAAAGCTCCTCGCCCGCGATGGCCGACAGCATCATGAGATGGCTGGAACGGGGCTCGTGCAGTCCGGTGATCAGCCCGTCCACCGCGTGGACGCCCACGGCGGGCGTGACGATGTGCGAGGTCCAGCCCTCGGCCGCGCGCACCTCTCCCGTGCCGGACAGCACGGCCGTCTCCAGAGCCCGCACGACCGTCGTGCCCACGGCGATGACCCGGCCCTCGGCCTGGTTGACCAGGCGCGCCGTCTGCGGTGACACCGCGAAGCGCTCGGCGTAGGGCGGTTCGTCCTTCTCCGGCGAGGCGACGCCGGTGTGCAGGGTGATCGGTGCGACCACGATGCCCCTGCTGACGAGGGCGGTGACCAGTTCGTGGCTGAACGGCCGCCCGGCGCTCGGCATCTCGGCGCTGCCCGGCCGCACCCCGAAGACGGTCTGGTAGGCCGACAGCGGCCAGTCGCGCTCCACGTAGGAGTACCGGATGGGCAGCCCGTACTCCCTCAGGTAGCTCGGGACGTCCCGGTCGACGGTCGCCCGCCAGAGCCTCGGCGTCTCGCGCTCCAGCAGGCGCAGGGTGGCGCCTCCGGGGAGCGGCAGCCACTCCCCGGGCTCCCCTCCCGCGTACGGCCCGGTGGCGGACCCTGAGCGGCGCCGCAGCTCCACCAGCCACGAGCCGTCCTGGCGCTCGGTGGAGAAGTGCACGGCGAGCCGGTCCAGCGGCACGGCCGCGGGCAGGGTCGCCGAGTCGTTGACCACGAGCACGTCACCGGGACGCAGCAGGTCGGGCAGGTCGGTGAAGGTGTGGTGGGTGACGGAGCCCGCGTCGGTGCCGGTCACCATGAGGCGTACGGCGTCGCGCGCCAGCCCCCGCGCCTCCGGCGGCTCGTGCGCCTCGCGGACCCTCGGCAGGTCGAAGGCGATCACCGGGTCACCCGGCCGCTCTCGGGCCGCCTCTTGACCAGGTCGACCAGGAACTGGGCCACGGTATCCGGATCGGCCGCGCTCGCCGCGTCCCGCTCGCCGATGGCGTCCGCCAGCATGCGCGTGCGCATCTCCCCGGGGTCCACCCACCAGACGGCGAGGTCGGGCTCCTCGACGGCCAGCACGTGGGAGAGCTGGTCGAGCGCGGCCTTGGTCAGGCCGTAGCCGCCCCAGCCCTCGTACGCCTCCACGGCGGCGTCGGAGGAGATGTTGATCACGGCGCCCCTGTGCTCGCGCAGCCCGCGCAGCGTCGCCTGGATCAACCCGAGAGGCGCGAGCACGTTGGCCGCGAGGGCTTCGGAGAGCGTGTCCAGGGGGTAGGCCGCCAGCGGGGGCAGCGGCACGGCTCCGAGCGAACCGGCGTTGTTCACCAGCAGGTCCAGGCCGCCCAGCTCGTGTACGGCCTGTGCCAGGCGCTCACGGTGCGCCGGGTCGGCGACGTCGCCGGCCAGTGCCGTCGCGCCGGTCTCCCGTGCGGCCTCCGCGAGGTCGGCGGCGCCGCGCGCCGTGACGACCAGCCGCCAGCCGTCGGCGGCGAGGGCGCGGGCCAGGGCGCGTCCGAGACCGCGGGAGGCCCCGGTGACCAGGGCCGTGGGCCGGGACCGCGCGGGAGTGCCCGCCGGGGACGGGGTGCCCGTCACCGGCCGTGTGTCTGTGGTGGGTCGGATGTCTTCAGCCATGGCCACGACGCTAGGAGCGGCGCGCCCGCGGGACATCGGGCCTCCGGCCCCTCCCGCCCGGGCTCATAGGCCTAGGCGGTGCGGAGGTACGGACCTAGGACCATCGGCCGAGCGGCTTCAGATGGCCGCCGCGCCTACAGTGTGGTCGTGACGACCGAACCGGCCACAGAGCATGACACCGGGCGCGACATCGAGCGCGACGCCGTGCTGCACGCGGTCAGCTCCGCGGTGCTCGCCGTCACCCGGCACCTCTCGGTGCGCGAGGTCCTCCAGGTGATCGTGCGCTCGGCGCGCACGCTGCTCGCCGCCCGCTACGCCGCGCTCGGCGTGCCCGACGACGACGGCTCGTTCGCGGAGTTCGTCGCGGACGGCGTCAGCGACAAGCAGTGGGACGCCATCGGCCCGCTCCCTCGCCAGCACGGCATGCTGGCCGCGATGCTCCAGGAGGCGGCTCCGGTGCGCCTGCCGGACATCCGCGAGGACCCGCGCTTCGAGTGGTGGCCGGCGGCGCACCCGGTGCTCAAGGATTTCATCGGGGTGCCGATCCGGGACGCCGACCAGATCCTCGGCATCATCTTCCTGTCCAACAAGCGCACGCCCGGCGGGTTCACCCAGGAGGACCAGGATCTGCTCACCCTCTTCGCGGCGCACGCGGCGATCGCCCTGACCAACGCCCGGCTGTACGAGCGGAGCCGCGAGCTGACGATCGTCGAGGAGCGCACCCGCATGGCGCGCGAGCTGCACGACGCCGTGACCCAGAAGCTCTTCTCGCTGCGGCTCACGGCCCAGGCGGCGGCCTCGCTGGTCACCTCGGACCCGCAGCGGGCGATGGCCGAGATCGAGCGCGTCCAGCGGCTGGCGGGAGAGGCGCTGGCCGAGCTGAGGGCGGTGATCGTCGAGCTGCGTCCCGCCGAGCTCGACCGGCACGGGCTGGCCGAGACACTGCGCAAGCACGTCACCCTGCTCGACCGCCTGTATCCCGTGAGGATCACCTTCGCGTCCGCACCGTCCGGCGACCTGCCCCCCGCGACGGAGGTGGCCGTGCTGCGGGTGGCCCAGGAGGCCCTGCACAACGCGCTCAGGCACGCGAACGCGTCGTCGATAGAGGTGTGCCTCCAGGCCGAGGGATCGCGCCTCACGCTGGAGGTCAGGGACGACGGCGACGGTTTCGAGGTCGAGACTCCCGCCTTCCGCGGCCTCGGGCTCGTGTCGATGAGAGATCGGGCCGAGGCGGCCGGCGGCTCGCTGCTGGTGTCCTCGGGGCAGGGCGCGGGGACGGTCGTCCGGCTGGAGGTGCCCGCGTGATCCGTGTTCTCATCGCGGACGACCACCCCGTCGTGCGCCAGGGCCTGCGCACCTTCCTCGACCTGCAGGACGACCTCGAGATCGTGGGCGAGGCCGCGGACGGGGCCGAGGCCGTCGCCCTGGTCGCGTCGCTGGCCCCCGACGTGCTGCTGCTCGACCTCAAGATGCCCGTGCTGGACGGCCTGGGCGCCCTGCGCGAGCTGTCCGAGCGCGGCCTCGACGTACGGGTGATCGTGCTGACCTCGGTGAGCGACAGGGGCGACGTGGCCCCCGCCATGCGCTCGGGGGCGTCGGGCTTCCTCTACAAGGACGTGGACCCGGCGGCGCTCGTGCAGGCCATCCGCGCGGTGCGCGGCGGCCAGGTGCTGCTGGCGCCCGAGGCGGCGGAGGCCATGCTGACCGGGCTGGACGTGCCGACCGGCACGGAGGCCCCGGCCGGGCGCGCGCCCATCGCCGTGCTGACCGAGCGCGAGCGCGAGGTACTCGCGCTGATCGCCTCAGGACGGTCGAACCGCGAGATCGCCAGGGAGCTCGTGGTGGCCGAGAAGACCGTCAAGACCCACGTCTCGAATGTGCTGATGAAGCTCGGCGTACAGGACCGCACGCAGGCCGCCCTGTACGCCGTGCGACACGGCTACGCGCCGCGCGGATGAGCGTTGTCCGGCCGGGGCCGGGAGCCGCCGGGAGGGGTCCTCAGCGAGTCGGGCGAGTGACGGGCCTCGATGATCGCGTGGTGGGCGGCCACCCGGGCGCGGCGTACCGCGCGGTCGAGGTCGCGCAGGGCCTCGTCGCGCACGGCGATCTGCCCGGAGGTGAGCCCGCGCTCGTCCGCGACGCGCAGCACCGAGGTGAGGCGCGCCGCGAGGGCGGCCACCCTGTGGGCACGGGCGGGGTATCCCGGGGCGAGGCCCTCGTCGGTGGTCGTGATCGAGGGCTGGGCCTTGGCCGGGCCTTCGACCGACAGCAGCGCGTCGGTCGCCGAGCGCATGGCCATGGTGAGCGCGTGCTCGGCGTCGGTGAGGCCGGGGAGGTCCGGCGCGGCCGTGCCCGCCTCCATCGAGGTCCAGCGGACTCCGGAGTAGGACGAGCCGCGACGGTCGAGGGAGGGGACCAGGCCCAGGGACCTGCCGGGGAGCACGGCCGTGGCCGCCTGCCCGGCGTCCACGGCGGCCATGTTGAACGGGGGAGGGCCGGTCAGGCCGAGCGGGTCGCCCGCGGCGGGAAGGGCCAGGCGCAGGGCGCTAAGGCCCTCGACGCGCAGGTCGGCGAGGAACCGGCGCAAGGGGGTGTCGGTCACCTCACTCGAGACGACCTGTGGTCCCGCCGCGCGCTCCAGCCGGTCGACGGCCTCGTCCAGGCCGACATGTCCGGCAAGCCAGGCGTTGCCCCATGCGACCAAGGTGGCGGAGATCGGTGAATCGGGGTGCACCGAACCACGATATGCGCTGATGCTGCAATAGGTTTGGTCCGGAGGGACACTGGGCGGGGCGACTCGCCCGGTGGCGCCGGGTTGATCCGGATGAACCGGGTTGATCCGGGTGAACAGGTCAGGAGGTATTCGGGATGGGTGGTCAGGTGCTTCGGCTCCAGGACGTCGCCGTCCGCAGAGATGGCGCGGCCCTGCTGCGGGGCATCGACTGGACCGTCGAGGAGGACGAGCGCTGGGTGGTGATCGGCCCCAACGGGGCGGGGAAGACGACGCTGCTGCAGGTCGCGGCGGCTCTTCTCTATCCCAGCGAGGGCTCGGTGGAGATCCTCGGCGAGCGGCTCGGCCAGACGGACGTCTTCGACCTGCGGCCTCGCATCGGCCTCGCCAGCGCCGCGCTGGCCGAGAAGGTGCCGCCGGAGGAGAAGGTCATCGACCTCGTGCTCACCGCGTCGTACGCCATCCTCGGCCGGTGGAACGAGGAGTACGACTCGGGTGACGTCACGCGCGCGGTGGAGCTCATCGACCAGCTCGGCTGCGCCCATCTGATCCGGCGGAAGTTCGGCACGCTGTCCGAGGGCGAGCGCAAGCGCGTCCAGATCGCGCGGGCCCTCATGCCCGACCCCGAGCTGCTGCTGCTCGACGAGCCGGCGGCCGGGCTCGACCTCGGCGGCCGTGAGGACCTCGTGCGCCGCCTGTCGGCGCTCGCCTACGACGCCAAGGCCCCGACCATGGTGCTGGTCACCCACCACGTGGAGGAGGTGCCGAGCGGGTTCACGCACGTGCTGCTGCTCCGCCACGGGTCCGTGGTGGCCCAGGGCCCGATCGAGTACGTCATGACCGCCGACAACCTCTCTCGCACCTTCGGCGTGCCCCTGAGCCTTGAGCGCAGCGCGGACGGCCGGTGGTACGCCCGCGCGCTTCCAGGGTGATCGGGTAAATCGGCCACGCGGGCGGGTGATTTTCGATTCGAGCCGATTCACCCGCGTGGTTATCGAACAAGTAAAGGCCAAACCAAATATCATTCCGGCCGGGGGCTCATCGGATTCGTCGGGTCGGAGTGGCTCATGACACAACTTGTCGTCGCCATGATCGTGGTGGCCATCGCGGGGTTCGCTTTATATCGCACCATTCGCATCGTGCCGCAGGCGCAGGCGTACATCATCGAGCGGCTCGGGCGTTATCACCGCACGCTCACCCCGGGGCTGAACATCGTCGTGCCTTTCATCGACGGGGTCAAGACCACCGTCGACCTGCGAGAACAGGTCGTCTCCTTCCCCCCGCAGCCGGTCATCACCTCCGACAACCTCGTCGTGTCGATCGACACGGTGATCTATTTCCAGGTGACCGACCCCAAGGCCGCGACGTACGAGATCGCGAACTTCCTCACCGGCGTCGAGCAGCTCACGGTCACCACCCTGCGCAACGTCGTCGGCGGCATGGATCTCGAGCGCACGCTGACCTCCCGCGAGGAGATCAACTCCGAGCTGCGCGGGGTGCTCGACGAGGCCACCGGCAGGTGGGGCATCCGGGTCAACCGCGTCGAGCTCAAGGCCATCGACCCGCCTGCCTCCATCCAGGACTCCATGGAGAAGCAGATGCGGGCCGACCGCGACAAGCGCGCCTCCATCCTGTCGGCCGAGGGGCAGAAGCAGTCGGCGATCCTCACGGCGGAGGGCGAGCGGCAGGCCGCCGTCCTCAGGGCGCGCGGCGAGGCCGAGGCCGCCGTGCTGCGCGCGCAGGCCGACGCCGAGGCCCAGGCCATGCGGGCCAAGGGCCAGGCGGACGCCATCGCGATGGTGTTCCGGGCCATCCACGAGGGAAACCCCGACCAGCGGTTGCTCGCCTACCAGTACCTCCAGACGCTTCCCGAGATCGCCAAGGGCGACGCCAACAAGCTCTGGATCGTGCCCTCCGAGATGGGCAAGGCCCTTGAGAGCCTGGGCGGTCTCTTCTCCCAGCCCAAGGAGGGCCCTCCCACCCGGTGAGCACCCGGTGGGCCGTCCGGTGTGACCCCTCCCCGCGGGCTGGGTACGGGTGCCGCCTACCATCGGGCGAAGCCGTACGAAAGGTGGCATGTTGACACCGTGGGAGGTGGTCGCGGTCCTCGCGGCCGGGTTCGCGGCCGGGGGCATCAACGCCGTGGTCGGGTCGGGTTCGCTGATCACGTTCCCGACGTTGCTCGCGCTCGGGTATCCGCCGATCGTCGCGAACGTGTCCAACAACGTCGGGCTCGTGGCGGGCAACGTCACCGGCGTGCTGGGCTACCGGGCCGAGCTCAAGGGTCAGCGAGAGCGGCTGCTGCGGCTCGCCGTGGGCTCGATGCTCGGGTCGCTCGCGGGAGGCCTGCTCCTGCTCTCCCTGCCCGCCAAGGCCTTCCAGGTGATCGTCCCCATCCTGATCGCGCTCGCCTGTGTGCTGGTCGTCGCGCAGCCCCGGCTCAACGCCTGGCTCTCCAAGCGGCAGGACAGCCCCCACCCGCACGGCGGGCCGTGGCTCTGGCTCGGCGTGTTCGGAGCGGGGGTCTACGGCGGCTACTTCGGCGCCGCGCAGGGTGTGGTGCTGATCGGGCTGCTCGGCATCTTCCTGGACGAGCACCTGCAACGCGTCAACGCCGCGAAGAACGTGCTGTCGCTGGTGGTGAACTCCACGGCGGCCATCCTGTTCGCGCTGATCGCGCCCGTCGACTGGTGGGCCGTGCTCCTGGTCTCGCTGGGCTCGCTGGTCGGCGGGTTCCTCGGCGCGCGCGTCGGCCGCAGGCTGCCCGCCCTGGTGCTGCGCGGCCTGATCGTGTGCGTCGGCATCGTCGCGATTATCAAACTGGTGTACGGCTGACCACACCCACAAGTGGGTATTTATCTGGACATGAAGGGTGACCGGGTCGAGATCGTCATAGACGCGGGCGATGCTCCGCGCACGTACGAGGTCGTGGCGACGAAGGCCGGGCGGCGGGTCGACGTCGCCACCCGGAGAGGCCTCGTGGAGGTCAGCGAGGTGACCAGGAGCGGTACGGCCGTGCGGACCGCCCGCTTCATGGCGAGCCGCATCCTCGCCCTCGTCGAGTACCCGGCCGCCGACCGCGAGGACGAATGAGCCTCAGGCCTCGCGCGGACGGACCTGGACGATGCCGTCGCCCCTGATGTTGACCTCGAAGGCCGGCTGGGGCGCGGTGGCGGGCCCGTGCACCACGGCGCCGTCCTCCAGGCGGAACGTGCTGCCGTGCCACGGGCAGACGACGCAGGCCTCGTCGTTCTCCAGCTTCAGCCGCCCCTGGTGCAGCGGCCCCGCGAGGTGCGAGCAGCGGTCGGCGAGGACCTTCACCTGGGCGCCGTGCCGCAGGACGAAAAGGTTGATGTAGCCCAGCCGGCGCGTGACCGGACGCCCGTCGGGCAGGTCCCACAAGCGGCACAGGTCGTGCCAGCCGAGCGGCACGAGGTGCGTCGTCGGCTCCGCGTGGGTCGGCCCGGCCGCCATGCGGTAGGCCAGGTGCCCGCCGAGGTAGCCGCCCAGGCCCGCGGCGCCGAGGCCGGCGAACGCCAGCGTGCGCCCCGCCTGGTGCCTCCCGGACAGCCGCATCATGAGCGACCCCGAGTAGAGCCCGAGCGCCGCCAGGTTGACCATGGCGTGGACGAATCCCACCCTCTGCTGCTCCAGGTGCAGCATCGACCAGTCGGTGATGCCCGCGGCGGCGGCCGGGATGGCGCCGGCGATGCCCGTGGCCAGCACGGCCCGGGACGCCCGGGGATCCACGTCGATGAGATCGAGCACCGCCGTCGCCGTCCAGCAGCCCAGGCTGATCGTCGCCAGCGGGGGGTGCAGCGGATGCCCGGTGGGCACGCCGTGCAGCATGTCCCTGAGCGCGCTCCCGGACGGGAGCCTGCGCCGGATCGTCTTCGCCACCGGCACGACCACGCGGTCTAGCGCCCTCACGTGCTCAAGACGTTCGGTCAGGCCTACCGGAACCGACATTCGGCCGAAGCCGAGGGACTCCATGAGCGTACGGCGTCGCGAGTTGACGGCCTTCGAAGTTTCCTCCACTTTCGCCCCCTCTCGCCCTAGGGGACCTACCCCCCAGAACCGAAGAGAACACCGCGAAGGCGACTACGCGCGGCTCCGGGCCAGGTGACCGCGGGCCACCGACAGCTCGACAATCTCGGCGGCGTAGTCGCCGAGGGCCGCTGAGCCCTCGCGGATGATCTCGACTTTCTCCATCACCTGATCGACGGTGACCCCGTGGCGCACCCAGCTTCCACCCTCGTTCTGATGGTTGGCCATCATCGGCGCCAGCCGGTCGAGAGCCCTCGCGAACCTCGCCTCGGGCGTCTTCCGCTCCTCGAACTCCTCCCACAGGGCACGCAGTGTGGTGGTCTGGTCCTCGGGCAGCAGGCCGAAGATGCGGTCCGCCGCGGCGCGCTCGGCCTTCTCCTGCAACTCGACCGCCGCGAGGTCGTAGATGAAGGTGTCGCCGGCGTCGATCTCGACGATGTCGTGCACGAGCAACATGGCGCAGACGCGGTCGAGGTCGGTGCCGGGTGGCGCGTGCTCGCCGAGGACCATGGCCAGCATCCCGAGGTACCACGAATGCTCGGCGTCGTTCTCCCTGCGGGAGCCGTCCATCAGGGTGTTGCGGCGGAGCACACGCTTCAGCTTGTCGATTTCCACGGCGAAACCGACCTGGGCCAGCAGACGTTCCTTATCGGGCACGGTGGTCACGCGCCACAGCCTATTACCGGAAGCGCCCGGATTTGCCCAGGCCCGCGCCTTGACCCCCGATCAGGCGGGTGCAAGCGTCACCGGCACCCCGTTGAACACCGCGTTTCCCGACAGCGGATCCACGATCGACTCGTCCGTCAGCGTGTTGGCGCTCACCCCGGCGTTCTTGGCCGCCACGAGCTGCGAGGTGCCCGCGTGGCCCCAGCCGTGGGGCAGGCTCACCACCCCTCGCATGATCGTGTCCGTCGGTTCGAGCCGTACGGTGAGCTCGCCGGCCGCCGACCGTACGACCGCCTGCTCGGCCAGCCCCAGCTCGGCGGCGTCCTGCGGGTTGATCTGCAGCGTGCAGCGGTTGGTGCCGCCCACCAGCGGCGCGACGTTGTGCATCCAGCTGTTGTTGGAGCGCAGGTGCCGCCGTCCGATGAGGACGAAGCCGCCGGCCTCCCTCGCGAGCGCCTCGCGGAGCCGTCCGACGTCGGCCAGGATCGGTTCTGGGGCCAGTTCGACGGCCCCTGAGGCGGTGCTGAGGATGCCGGGGAGCCGGGGCCGTAGCGGGCCGAGGTCGATGCCGTGCGGGCTCTCCAGCAGCCGCGCCAGGGACAGGTCATGGCCGTCGTCCCCGCCCCAGCCGCCGTACGGGCCGAGGCGCAGCATCGCGTCGAGGCGGAGTTCGGCCCCGCTGGAGCCGGTGAGCAGGGCTCGCAGCTCCGCCGGGTCGCGCCCTTCGACGGGTGACCCGGGCGTTTCCGTCGCCTTGCGGAGCATCTCGCCGAGGATCAGCTCGTCCAGGGCGGAGGGGTCGGCGCCCGCGCCCTGCCCGGACGCGATCATGGCGAGCCGCGCGAGTATGACCGCCTCGGTGGGCCGTCCCGGCTCCAGGGAGACCACGGGCGGCGAGTAGCGCGTGTAGTCGCGCACGGCGAAGCCCAGCAGCGCGAAGTCGTAGTGCCCCGCCTGCGTCACGCGCGGCGGAGGCAGGATGACGTGGGCGTGCCGCGTCGTCTCGTTCAGGTAGGGGTCGACGCTGACCATGAAGTCCAGGACGGCAAGCGCCCGGTCGAGCCGCGAGCCGTTCGGCGCCGACAACACCGGGTTGCCCGCGACCGTGATCAGCGCCCTGATGCGCCCCTCACCGGGCGTCTCTATCTCGTCGGCCAGCGTGGCCACCGGCAGCTCGCCGTTGGCCTCGGGCATGTGGCGCACGCGGCTGTGCCAGCGCCCGATGGCGTACGGCTTGCGCCGGCGCGGGCCCTCGGTGGCCGGACGGGGGAACATGGCGCCGCCTGGCCGGTCGAGGTTGCCGGTCAGCACGTTCACCACGTCGACCAGCCACTGCGCGATCGTGCCGAACTCCACCGTGCACGTGCCGATGCGTCCGTACACGGCGGCGGAGGGCGCGGCGGCCAGCTCGCGCGCCAGCCGTACGATCAGCTCGGCGGGCACCCCGCACGCGTCGGCGCAGGCCCCGGGGGTGAACGCCGCCACCGCCGCCTCGACCTCGGCCAGCCCGTTCACCGGCACGCGTACGTTCGTCAGCTTCTCGGCGAAGAGCGTGTGGGCGATGCCCATCAGCAGGTAGGCGTCCGTTCCCGGGCGGATGAAGACGTGCTCGTCCGCGAGCGCGGCCGTGCGCGTGCGGCGCGGGTCGACGACGACCAGGCGCCCTCCCCGCCTGCGCAGGGCCTTGAGGCGTCCTGGGAAGTCGGGAGCGGTGCAGAGCGAGCCGTTCGACTCCAGCGGGTTGGCGCCCAGCATGAGCAGGTACGCGGTGCGGTCGAGGTCCGGCACCGGGATCGTGAGCGGGTGGCCGAACATCAGGCCCGCGGCCACGTGCTTGGGCATCTGGTCGGCGGTGCTGGCGGAGTAGACCTGCCGGGTGCCGAGGCTGCGGATCAGCGGAGCGCCGTACAGCGCTCCAGCCATCGTGTGGGCGCTCGGGTTGCCGAGGTAGACGCCGCGAGCGGGGCCGGGAACGGCGGCGAGGCCGCGCTCGACCGCCTCGAAGGCCTCCGCCCAGCTTGCCTCCCGCCACTCGCCGCCCTCGCGGATCAGCGGCACGCTCAGGCGGTCGGGATCCTCGTCGAGCCGGCCGAGGCTCGCGCCCTTGGGGCAGATGAACCCCTTGCTGAAGGGGTCCGCGTCGTCCCCTCGCACTCCCACCACGTGGTCGTCGTCGTCCAGGGTGATCGTGAGGCCGCAGACAGCTTCACAGAGCGGGCACGTTCGGTGCGCCGTACGCATGGTCTGCCTCCTGAGTTCAAGGGACAAACCCATCTTTACCGCGCATGTCGATCGCAGGGAAGGGCGATTGTGGGCCGCAAACCCTGAGAATTCAGGACCGGCTTGGTACCGTGGTCCCGCGATCAGAGACGCCCTTCGATGGTTCTCGGATTCTGTGTTCTCAACTGTTCTCAACCCCCCGCCGGGCCGCGAGGTGGCAGCCTTCGGCCCGGCCTCTCGCGGCCGGAAACGGCCCAGGACGGCGAAAGGCCCGCCGGCACGGTTCGTACCGGCGGGCCGCCGCTCATCCACCGGTCAGAGAACGCCCAGACCGTTGGCGACGCTGTCGCCGAGGTCCTTGTGGACGTTGGTCCAGTACTCCACGACGCGCTTCTTCATGTCGCCGGTGACCTCCGGCGCGGAGGCGTGGCCGACGATGTTGCTCACGAGGTGGGAGCGGTCGGTGTCGGACAGGACGTTCTCCCACAGAGCGCGCGGCTGGACGAAGTCGTCGTCCTCCGCGTGCTTCTGGTAGGCGCTACGGATGATCTCGCCCGCCACCTGGTAGTTCTCGCCGGCGAAGAACGCCGGGTCGGCCGCGGGGCCGCCGGCGGTGTTCGGCGCGTACACCGGGTCGCCGGGGTTGCTGTAGCGCATCGCGCCGTCCTTGTTGTAGCTGTGGACGGGCGACTTGGGCTGGTTGATCGGGAGCTGAAGGTAGTTCGCCCCGATGCGGTAGCGGTGGGTGTCGGGGTAGGAGAACAGCCGGCCCTGGAGCATCTTGTCCGGCGAGGCCCCGATGCCCGGCACGAGGTTGGCCGGCTCGAAGGCGGCCTGCTCGACCTCGGCGAAGTAGTTCTCCGGGTTGCGGTCGAGGGTGAACCTGCCGATCGTGATCTCGGGGTAGTCGCCGTGCGGCCACACCTTGGTCAGGTCGAAGGGGTTGAAGCGGTAGTCCGCCGCCTCTTCGAACGGCATGATCTGCACGTTGACCGTCCAGGACGGGTGGTCGCCGTTCTTGATCGCGGTGTGCAGGTCGCGGATGTGGTGGTCGGCGTCCTGCGCGATCACGGCCCCGGCCTCGGCGTCGGTGAAGTTCTCCACGCCCTGGTCGGTCTTGAAGTGGTACTTCACCCAGAACTTCTCGCCGCTCGCGTTGTACCAGAGGAACGTGTGCGAGCCGAAGCCGTGCATGTGCCGCCAGCTCGTCGGCGTGCCGCGGTCGGTCATGAGGAACGTGACCTGGTGGGCCGACTCGGGGGACAGCGTCCAGAAGTCCCACTGCATGTTGTGGTCGCGCAGGTTGGTGTCCGCGCGCCGCTTCTGGCTGTGGATGAAGTCCGAGAACTTCGAGGGGTCGCGGATGAAGAAGATCGGGGTGTTGTTCCCGACGATGTCGTAGTTGCCCTCGTCGGTGTAGAACTTGATCGCGAAGCCGCGCGGGTCGCGCTGGGTGTCAGGGCTGCCGAGCTCGCCCGCCACCGAGGAGAAGCGGATGAAGAGGGGGGTCTCCTTCCCCTTCTGGAACAGGTTGGCCTTGGTGTACTGGCTGATGTCCTCGGTGATCCGCAGTACGCCGTGTGCGCCGCCGCCCTTGGCGTGCACCACGCGCTCGGGAACCCGTTCCCGGTTGAACTGGGCCATCTTCTGGATGACGTAGTGATCCTGCAGCAGCAGGGGGCCGTTGGGGCCAACGGAGAGCGAGAACTCGTCGCTCGGCGCGGGAATGCCAGCGTCCGTGGTGGTGATGGGCCGGTCGGTCATCGCGCGGTCCTCCGGGTCGTCATTGATGGAGTACGGCTGTTGATGGAGTACGGCTGGTGCCCTGAACTCCGTGTGAAGTGCTGGGTGCGGCGGTCAGTCGCCTGGGGATCGGCAGCCGGGGCAGATGCCCCAATAGATCACGTCGGCCTCCTCGACCAGGAAGCCGGCGGCGTCCACGGGATCGAGACAAGGAGCCTCCCCGGTCGCGCAGTCGACGTCGGTTACCGTGCCGCACCGGCGGCAGACGAGGTGATGGTGGTTGTCACCCACCCTGGCCTCGTAGCGGGCGGGACTGCCCATGGGCTCGATCTTGTGGAGGAGCCCGGCTCGGTGCAACGCGTGCAGCCCGTCGTAGACGGCCTGGAGGGACACCTGGCCCACTCGGTCGCGCACACCGCGATGGATGGCGTCCACATCGAGGTGGTCGCCCTCTCGAACGGTGTGCATGATCGCGACTCGCGCCGCGGTCACCCGCAGCCCGGCGTCACGAAGTCGCTCGATATCACCCACGACCTGCACCTTAGGCACTAAACCTGAATCATTCAAGTAAAGGAATCCTCCCAGTTTGGCGAATGTCGATCGCACTGGGGTGGCGGTGTCCATCTACGGGCGGAAGATGGCATGCTCTTGGAGCGATGAGAAGTCACCCCGTCATGCCCGCGATGCCCACCCCGTCGAAGTCCCCCCTCGCCGGAGCGCGTGCCCGGCGTTTCGCCGCCGTCACGCTGGTGGCCTCGTTCGCCGCCGTGCCGGCCGCGGCGTGCTCGGCCGCGGAGTCGGCCGGCCCCGGGGCCAAGGAGACCGGTTCGTCCGCCCCCGCGTCGGCGGGTCCCAAGGACAAACCGCAACGCAAGCCGTTCACCATCTCCTTCGGTGGTGACGTGCACTTCGAGGGCGTGCTCAGGAACCGCCTCGCCGCCCCCCGCACCGCCCTCGGCCCGATCTCCTCGGTGCTGCGCCGGTCCGACCTGGCCATGGTGAACCTGGAGACCGCCATCACCACGGGCGGCACGCCCGCGCCGGGCAAGCAGTTCACCTTCCGCGCGCCTCCGGCCGCGCTCACCGCGCTCAAGGCGGCCGGGGTCGACGTCGCCTCCATGGCGAACAACCACGGCATGGACTACATGCAGAGCGGGCTGCGCGACTCCCTCGCGGCGATCCGCGCCTCGAAGTTCCCGATCGTCGGCATCGGCGAGAACGCCGCGGAGGCGTACAAGCCGTTCCGCAGGACCGTCAACGGCAACCGGGTCGCCATCATCGGCGCCACCCAGGTGCTGGACTCCGAGTTCATCCAGGCGTGGACGGCCACGAACACCCAGGGCGGCCTCGCCTCGGCCAAGAACGAGGAGCGGCTCATCCAGGCCGTCAAGCAGGCGCGCAAGACCTCCGACACCGTGATCGTCCATCTCCACTGGGGCACCGAGCTGCAGAAGTGCCCGAACCCCGCGCAGCTCGCGCTCGCGCCCAAGCTGATCGCGGCGGGTGCCGACGTGATCGTCGGCGGTCACGCCCACATCCTGCTCGGCAGCGGCTACCTCCAGGGCCGCTACGTCAACTACGGCATGGGCAACTTCGTCTTCTACAACTCCGGCCCTGAGACCGGCGCGACCGGCGTGCTGACCTTGACGATCAACGGCAGGAAGGTGCTCAAGGACCAGTGGACTCCGGCGCGCATCAACGGGGGCATCCCGATCCCGGTGACCGGCGCCGCCAAGCAGCAGGCCGTGACGAGCTGGAAGGCCCTGCGGAGCTGCGCGGGGCTGGAATCCAAGGCCTGAGGCGGGCTTCCTTCACGTCCTAGCTTTGGACATATTGTCCAACAGCCTTCCAGGGTGTGGAGTGGGGCGTATGCGGTTCATCGAGGCGGGCGACGTACGGCTGGCGCTCTACGAGGAGGGTGACCCGGCGAAGCCCACGCTGCTGCTCGTCCACGGGTACCCCGACACCCACCGGGTGTGGGACGAGGTCGCCGGCCTGCTCGCGGCGGACTTCCACGTCGTCCGGTACGACGTGCGGGGAGCGGGCCGCTCGTCGGCCCCGCGCGACACCCGCGGCTACACCCTCGACCGCCTGGTGGACGACCTCGCCGGGGTGCTCGACGCGATCGGCAAGGACACCGTGCACCTGGCCGGCCACGACTGGGGGTCCATCCAGGGATGGGAGGCCGCGCGGCGGTTCCCCCGCAGATTCGCCTCGTTCACGTCCCTTGGCGGTCCCGGCCTGCACCAGTGGGCCGACTTCATGAGGAACGCCGGCAGGCGCGAGGTCGCCGGGCAGGCGCTGCGGTCCTGGTACATGGCCGCGTTCCAGGCGCCGGGGGTGCCCGAGCTGGCCTGGCGCACGGTGATGCCCCGGGCGCTCGCCCGCGTCATGCGGCTGTCGGAAGGCATCGCGCCGCGTGACGGGCACCCGGCGGACACGCTGGTCCGGGACGGGACGAACGGGGTCAACCTCTACCGGGCGAACATGTTCACCGCGCGCGACCTCGTGCCCGAGCCGTACGTCGAGGTCCCGCTACAGCTCATCGAGGCCGAGAAGGACGTGTTCGTCGCGCCGCGCCTGCTCGCGTCCCTGCACCGCTGGGTGCCGCGCATGTGGCACCGTACGATCCCGGCCGGGCACTGGGCGCAGCGCGGCAGCCCGGGGACGGTCGCCCGCATGATCGGCGAGTTCGCCCGCCACATCGAGTACGGCACCGAGCCCTCCCGCGAGCTCCGGCGCGCGCGCGTCGCCGGGGTGCGCGGGCCGTACGACGACAGGCTCGTGGTGGTCACGGGTGCGGGAAGCGGCATCGGCAGGGCCACGGCCCGCGCCTTCGCCGCCCACGGCGCCGAGGTGGTCTGCGCGGACCTCGACCTCGACGCCGCCCGCCGTACGGCCGCCGAGATCGAGCGCCTCTACGGGACCGCCCACGCCCACCAGGTCGACGTCTCCCGCGCGGAGGACATGGAACGGTTCGCCCAGGCAGTGCGGGACGGGCACGGCGTCCCTGACATCGTGGTCAACAACGCGGGCATCGCCGTCACCGGCCCCTTCCTGGACCACGAGCTCGGCGACTGGGAGCGGACCATCGGCGTCAACCTCTGGGGCGTCGTCCACGGATGCCGCCTGTTCGGGCGGCAGATGGTCGAGCGCGGGGAAGGCGGTAACATCGTCAACGTCGCCTCGCTCGCCGCCTTCATGCCGTCGCGGCTGCTGCCCGCGTACTCGACGTCCAAGGCGGCGGTGAAGATGCTCAGCGACTGCCTGCGCGCCGAGCTGGCGGGCAAGGGCGTCGGCGTGAGCGTGATCTGCCCGGGGTTCGTCTCCACCGCGATCGCGAGCAACGCGACGTACCGAGGGGGAGACCGGTCGCTGAGCGAGTCGGCGCTCCAGCGGCGCGCGTACCCGCCGGAGCGGGTCGCGGCGCACATCCTGCGGGCCGTCCACCGCGACACCGCGGTCGTGCCGGTGAACGCGGAGGGCAAGATAGGGTACGCGCTGTCGCGCCTGTCTCCGGGATTGATGCGGGGGCTCGCCCGAATTGCGGCTTCCGATATAGGACGACTGGCCGGGAAGGACTGACCGCTGGACATCGAGGGGGCAATATGAATTCCGTGTCCAGCTCGCCCACTGATCACTGTGACGACGAACAGCCTCCGCTGCGCCGCAAGCCCTCCCAGCGCCGCAGTGCGCGGCGCGTCGAGCGCATGCTCGACGCGTGCGCCGAGCTGCTCGACGAGATCGGCTACGACGCCCTCTCGACCACGCGCATAGCCGAGCGGGCCGACGTCGCGATCGGCTCCGTTTACCAGTTCTTCCCCGACAAGCGGGCGATCACCCAGGCGCTCACCCAGCGCAACGTGGAGCTGTTCATCGCCCGCGTCGGCAGGCGCTTCATGACCGAGGACTACCCCGGCTGGTGGCACGCGGTCGACGCCATCATCGGCGAGTACGTCGACATGCACAGGACCGTTCCAGGCTTCCGCTCGCTGCGCTTCGGCGACGCCGTCGACCTCAACCTGCTCGACTCGGTCTCGGAGAACAACACCGTGATCGCCGGTCGGCTCCGCGGCCTGCTCCTTGCGGAGTTCGGCATGGCCGACAGCGAGGAGCTCGACCTGAGCCTCACCGTCGCGGTCGAGGCGGGTGGCGCGGTGCTCGCGCTGGCGTTCCGCCGCGACCCGATGGGATGGCCGCCGCTGGTCGACGAGGCCAAGCGGCTGATCCGCGAATACCTTTCGAGCCAGCTCCGCCGCACGCAGTCGGGCCTCAAGGGTCGCCGCACCTCCGAGGACCAGCCACAGGCCACGACGTCGGAGAGCCCCGCGGGCCCTCAGGCGTCCGCCGCCTCCCACGCCGGCCCGGCCGGCCGGCTATGAGCCTGCCGGTGCCGGCTCGGGTCGCCCCTGGCGGCGGTACCTGCCGGGGGCTGTGCCGTACTCCCGCTTGAAGGCGTTGGCGAACGCGAACTCCGAGGTGTAGCCGACCCGTTCCGCCACCGCGTTGAGCGGCGCGTCGGAGTCGCGCAGGAGGCGTGCCGCGGTGGTCATGCGCCACCAGGTCAGGTAGGTCAGCGGCGGCTGCCCGACCAGCGTGGTGAACCGGCGCGAGAAGGCCGCCCGCGACAGCCCGGCCCGCGCGCCGAGCCCCTCGACCGTCCACGGGTGCGCGGGGTCGTTGTGGATGTCGTGCAGCGCGGCGCTGACCGCGGCATCGTTGAGCGCCGCCGCCCAGCCGGTGGCCGTGCCGTGGAGAGGCTGCTCGTCGAACCACGCCCGCAGGATGAACAGCAGCAGCATGTCGAGCAGGGCGGGCACGACCGCGTCCGCTCCCAGGCGCACGGTGGACAGCTCGCCGCCCAGCAGGTCGACGGCGGCGCGCAGCTCGGGGTGGCGCCCGAGGCGGGCCGGCAGGTGGACGATCTCCGGCAGGTCGGCGAGCAGCGGGTGGGCCCGCGCGGGGTCGAGCTGGTAGGCCCCGCAGAGGGTGACCGTGACGGCGGCCGAGCCGTCCTCGCGGGGCCGGCCCGCGGGCGGGGCGGCGTAGCGCCGCTCGAAGCCGGAGTCCTGCGGGTCGCAGGTGGCTTCGGCGATCGGCGTGGTGAGGCTGTCGGCCAGTGCGTGCCCGCGCCCGTAGGGCATGAACACCACGTCGCCGACGCTCAGCGCGATCGGGGCGCCGTCCACGGGGATCAGCCAGCACGACCCTTGCAGGACCACCTGGAACCCGGCCCCGAGGGCGGGGTGATAGCGCCGGCCCCAGGGAGCGTGCCATTCGACGAGCGCCGAGCGGGGCTCGCCGGTGCGCATGGTGGCGATCACGTCGCTCAGCACGTCCATCCGGCGAGCATATCTCCAGGCTGCTGCCTTTAAGACGATTGAGTATGAAATCAAGATAGACACGCATTGGATGTCTTCGCAGGTCACCATACGGTCGGATACGAGCGATCTTCCCCTCTCGCACTCGTGGCACGGCTCTGTCGGCCGGCTCGACCCCTGACGATCTCAAGGAGCACTCCATGACCACGGACACCCGCGCGCCCAAGCCGGCCACCGGCGGCACCCCCTCGTCCCTGCGGGTCAGGGCCATCGCCGTCGGCGGGGCGGTGCTGGCCACAGCCCTGCTCTGGCTGGTGGCCCAGATCCTCGGGATCGACCTGCGGGTCGACCCGCACAACGGCCAGCCCGCCGGTCCCGTCGGCCTGCCGAACGTGATCGGCTTCACGCTCGTCTTCTCCCTGCTCGGCTGGGGCGTGCTGGCCCTGTTGGAGCGGTACGCCCGCCGGGCCAGGACCATCTGGACGGTGCTCGCCCTCGCGGTGCTGGCGATCTCCTTCGTCCCGGTGGCCTACGTCGAGGCCACCGCGGGCACCAGGACCATCCTGTCCCTGATGCACCTCGCCCTGGCGTCCGTGCTGATCCCCCTGCTGCGGCGCGGCCCCGCCAAAAACCTGACCTGAACCCCCACCGCGCCCGATGGGCCACAATGTTCGCGTGAGGCCCGCCGTCGCCGCTGCCATGTCGGTCGCCGCGCGCCACGGGGTGCGCGTCGCCGATCCGGTGGTGCTGAAGGACTCGTTCAGCATCCGGGTCCACCTGCGTCCCGCGCCGATCGTGGCGCGCGTCCCCACGGTCACGGCGCTCGGCCGTCCCCGCCCTGCGGAGGCGCTGGCGCGCGAGGTGTCCGTCGTCTCCTTCCTGTACGAGCGCGGGGTGCCGGTCGTCCCGGTGAGCGACCTGCTGCCGCCGGGGCCCTTCGAGCAGGACGGCTACGCGGTGTCCTTCTGGACCTACGCCGAGCACGACGGCGACCGGCGCTACAAGCCCGCGGACGTGGGCCGGGCACTGGCGGAGCTGCACCAGGTCCTTCGCGAGTATCCCGGTGAGCTGCCCTATCTCGGCCCGGCGCTGGACGAGACGGCCTGCCTGCTCGACCGCCTGGGCCCGCTGCCGGGTGTCGACGCTGGAACGCTCGCCGGGCTGCGCGACGACCTCGATCGGCTGGGCACCGAACTGCGCGCCGCGCCCGGTCCCGCGCAGGCCCTTCACGGTGACGCCCACCCAGGGAACCTCCTCGCCACCGCCCGCGGACCGCTCTGGATCGACTTCGAGGAGACCTGCTCGGGCCCCGTCGGCTGGGACCTCGCGTGCCTGGTGAAGACGGGGCTGCTCGACGGGCCGGAGGCGCTCCGGGAGTACGGCGCGGACCCGGACGACCCGGGGCTGCAGTTGTTCCTCCGGGCACGGCGGTTGCAGGGTGCGTTGTGGATGCTCGCGAAGGGGCGGGCGTTTCCCGGGGAGGTCGCGCGGGTGGCGGCGGCGCTCGACCAGTGGCGTGCGGGCAGGGTCGGCTGACGGTGGGTATCCCCCGCAGGGGAGGAAACCGATGAGCGTTATGAAGAGCGACATGCTGGCCGTGCCCGGTGCCCGCATCTACTACGAGGTGCGGGGGACCGGGCCGCTCCTGCTGGTGTCGCAGGGCGGGGAGGGCGACGCCGGGCGCACGGGCGGCCTGGTCACGCGGCTCGCCGCCGACCACACGGTGGTGACCTATGACCGCCGGGGCCTGTCGCGGAGCAGGCCCGACGATCCGGCGGCCCCGCTGACGATGGAGACGCACGCCGACGACGCCCATCGCCTGCTGGCGGAGCTGACCACCGAGCCCGCGATCGTGTTCGGCTCCAGCTTCGGCGGCCTGGTCGGGCTCACGCTGACCGTCCGCCACCCGCGCCAGATCGGCACGCTGGTCACCCACGAGCCTCCCGCGGTCCGGCTCCTCCCCGAGGCCGCGCGGGAGGGCACGGAGCGCGTCCTCGACGAGCTGGAGGAGACCTATCACGACGAGGGGTGGGGCGCCGCCTTCAAGAAGCTGGCGGAGATCACCGGCTCAGGCTCCGAGGGAAGGGAGCCCGACGTCGAGCTGCCTCCGCCGCTCTCCAGGGAGCGCATCGCCAACATGAAGTTCTTCTTCACGTACGACATCCCGGCGATGCGCCGCTGCGAGGTGGGCGTCGCGGACGTCACCGCGCTGAGCGCCGCGCGGGTCCGCGTCGTGCCGGCGGCGGGACGTACGACCTCGCGGGGGTTCTTCGACTTCCAGTGCGTCCAGGAGCTGGCCCGCCATCTCGGAACCGCCGTGGCGGAGTTCCCCGGCGGGCACAACGGGCCCACGACCCACCCGAAGGCGTTCGCCGTACGGCTGCGCGAGGTCCTCGGCGAGCGTCCGTGAGGCGGGGCTACTCCTGGTCGTGCGGCGCGATGGCCGGGTCGGTCTCCTGCTCGGGCGACGTCACGCCTGTGGGAGGCGGGTCCACGTGCCTCTCCGACTTCGCCTGCGGCGGCAGGTGGGCCGGGTCGTCGGAAGTTCCGGCGACCGGCGGCATGCACGGCGTGGACACCTGCCGGACGACCTGCCGGGCCGCCTGGAGCTCAGCTCGTAACCTGACGAGCTCCTGGCGCTGCTGGGCGGCGGTCTCCAGCCGGGCACTGGTGTATCCGAGGGTTCCCGGGACGATCGCGGCGAGCACGGCGGCACAGGCGAGGGCGAAGGTCGTCTGCCAGGACATGTCCATCGCAGCTCCTCGAACGGCGTTTGTGACCTTCCAGGCGGAGCGAATATGCCCACTCGCCTCG
This sequence comes from Sphaerisporangium viridialbum, assembly GCF_049674955.1. Lineage (GTDB taxonomy): Bacteria > Actinomycetota > Actinomycetes > Streptosporangiales > Streptosporangiaceae > Sphaerisporangium > Sphaerisporangium viridialbum. The sequence continues at coordinate 510,342 of NZ_CP187232.1, forward strand.
GGCGACACGCGGAGCGTAGTCAAACATGTGCGAATCAGTACCGGAGCAATGCCTGCTGTTGTCCGCGCATAGTTGAGCGGCGCTCGGTAATCTCGTCTTGTGGCACATGTGACGCGTGGGCAGCTTGATCGGCTGCTCGAACAGGCGCTCCTGCACGACGATCACGGGGCTCTCGCCGGGAGGCTCGACGATCTGGCGCGCGGCTACGCGTCCGGTGAGGTGTCCCGTGCCGCGATCCTGGTGCTGGCCGCCGAGGAGTGGCGGCAGGCGGGCCAGCCGGCGAGGGCTCTCGAATGCTTCCAGCGGGCGCTGGACGACGGGGGTGAGGTGAGCGTCGATCCACGGGCCGGCATCGCCGACACCCTGTTCGAGCTCGACCGCCCCACCGAGGCCCAGGAGCTGGTCGAGTCCATCAAGGCGGACGGGAGGGTCGATCCCAGCACCGCCCTGCACGTCGCCGAGACCCTGCTGGCCTACGGCGACCTCAACGGGGCGCACGAGTGGGCCACCGAGGGGGTGCTCGCCGGCGAAGGCGCGGGCGGCGGCACGCGCGAGGCGCTCCTGCGTACGCGCTACCGCATCCGCGTCGACCTCGGCCTCCCAGAGGACGACATCGACGCGCTCCTCGACGTCTCCCGCTGAGCCCCACGAGACGGCCCGCTTTAAACGAAGGCCGCAGGGCCGTCTTCGTGTGAGGGGCCGCACGGGCCGTGACCCCCAAGTGCCACGGCCCGCACGGCGCTGGTGGCCGCCCTGAGGCGGGCGCGTCAGCGGACCCGCAGGTCCCTGAGCGACGTGCCGAGGGAGGGGATCTCGGCGGTGACCACGGTGCCGTCGTTGCCCGGGTCCACGAGGACGGGGGTCTGCGGCTCGACGGGCAGCACGAGGACGTCCGGCGCGGCGCCCAGGCCGGGCGTGGAGTCCAGGCCGGGCGTGGAATCCAGACCCGGCGCCGGGTCCAGCCCCGGAGTGTTCAGCTCGGCGTCATCGCCCGGGACGGGCGGGTCCTCGCGACGGAGCACGTGCGAGAGGTCCCTGCCGCGGGCCACGTCGTAGACGTACTGCCCCCTCATGACGCGGGGGAGTCCGGTGCTCCGCACGATGGCGGGGAGGTCGGTCAGGCCGACCACCGTGGTGGTGCGGGTGGGCATGCCGGACGACCGGCCGATCTGCTCGATGCCGAGCATCAGGTCGCCGCCGTCGCCGTAGCCGTCGCGACCGGCCACGCGCAGCGCCGGCAGCCTGAGCCCGTTGACGGTGTTCGGCGAGATGTCCGCGGGGGAGGTGAGCGGGCGGCTCTCGGCGGGCGTCGCGGCGAGCGCGCTGCCCATCCCTAGCCAGCCGGCGCCCGCCGTGACCGCGGCCACCGCGATGACCCCGCGGATACTGAGTGACGTACGCATGAAGACTCCCTGACTACTTCCAGTGCTTTGACGAGGACTGAAAGTAGTCAGGGAGCTTCGCCGTCGGCGGGTCGTTAACCCAATGCTGGCGAATTCCTTACCGAGAGCCCCGCACGGTCAAGGTGTCTCCGGCGGCGTCGAGATCGACGGTGACCTCGTCGCCGTCGTGGATCTCGCCCGACAGCAGGCTCTTGGCGAGCTTGTCGCCGATCGCGGACTGCACCAGCCGGCGCAGCGGCCGGGCGCCGTACATCGGGTCGTAGCCGGTGAGAGCCAGCCAGTCGCGGGCCGCGGGCGTCACGGTCAGCGTCAGCCGCCGGTCGGACAGCCGCCGCGCGAGCCTCGCCACCTGCAGCTCGACGATCTGGGACAGCTCCTCGGAGCCGAGCGCGTCGAAGAGGATCACGTCGTCGAGCCGGTTCAGGAACTCCGGCTTGAAGGAGCCCCTGACCGCCTGCATGACCTTGTCGCGCTTGACCGGTGTGTCGAGCGTGGGGTCGACGAGGTACTGCGAGCCGATGTTGGAGGTCAGGATCAGGATCGTGTTGCGGAAGTCGACCGTGCGGCCCTGCCCGTCGGTGAGCCGCCCGTCGTCGAGCACCTGGAGCAGGATGTCGAACACCTCGGGGTGGGCCTTCTCGATCTCGTCGAGGAGCACCACGGTGTACGCCCGGCGGCGCACCGCCTCGGTGAGCTGGCCGCCCTCCTCGTACCCGACGTAGCCGGGCGGGGCGCCGACCAGGCGAGCCACGCTGTGCTTCTCGCCGTACTCGCTCATGTCGATGCGGGTCATGGCGCGCTCGTCGTCGAACAGGAACTCCGCGAGGGCCTTGGCCAGCTCGGTCTTGCCGACGCCGGTGGGGCCGAGGAACAGGAACGAGCCGGTCGGCCGGTCGGGGTCGGCCACGCCCGCCCGCGCGCGCCGCACGGCGTCCGAGACGGCCTGCACGGCCTCGCGCTGCCCGACGAGCCTGCGGCCCAGCTCGTCCTCCATGCGGAGCAGCTTGGCCGTCTCGCCCTCCAGGAGGCGTCCGGCGGGGATGCCGGTCCACGCGGAGATCACCTGGGCGATGTCGTCGGCGCCGACCTCCTCCTTGACCATGGGGTCCTCGGGCTGGGCCTGGGCGCTGGCCTCTTCCAGCTCCTTCTCCAGGCGAGGCACGTCGCCGTACATCATGCGGGAGGCCGCTTCGAAGTCGCCGTCGCGCTGGGCACGCTCGGCCGCCGACCTGGCCTCGTCGAGCTGCTTCTTCAGCTCGCCCACGCGGTTGAGCCCGGCCTTCTCCTTCTGCCAGCGGACCACGAGGGCGTCGAGGTCCTCCTGGCGGTCGCCGAGCTCCTTGTGGAGCTTCTCGAGGCGCTGGATGCTGGCCTCGTCGGTCTCCTTGGTGAGGGCGAGCTCCTCCATCTTGAGCCGGTCGACGGCCCGCTGCAGCTCGTCGATCTCCACCGGGCGTGAGTCGATCTCCATGCGGAGGCGGCTGGCGGCCTCGTCGACGAGGTCGATCGCCTTGTCGGGGAGGAAACGCGCGGTGATGTAGCGGTCGGAGAGCGTGGCGGCGGCCACCAGGGCGCCGTCGGAGATCTGCACCTTGTGGTGGGCCTCGTAGCGCCCCTTGAGGCCGCGCAGGATCGCGATGGTGTCCTCGACCGTGGGCTCGCCGACGTAGATCTGCTGGAAGCGCCGCTCCAGTGCGGGGTCCTTCTCGATGCGCTCGCGGTACTCGTCGAGGGTGGTCGCGCCGATCATGCGCAGCTCGCCCCTGGCCAGCATGGGCTTGAGCATGTTGCCGGCGTCCATCGCGCCCTCGGCGGCGCCCGCGCCGACCATGGTGTGCAGCTCGTCGATGAAGGTGACGACCTGGCCGTCGCTCTCCTTGATCTCGTTGAGCACGGCCTTGAGCCGCTCCTCGAACTCGCCGCGGAACTTCGCGCCCGCGACCATCGCGCCGAGGTCGAGCGAGACCAGGCGCTTGTCGCGCAGGCTCTCGGGGACGTCGCCGGCCACGATGCGCTGGGCGAGGCCGTCGACCACGGCGGTCTTGCCGACGCCCGGCTCGCCGATCAGCACGGGGTTGTTCTTGGTCCTGCGGCTCAGCACCTGGACGACGCGGCGGATCTCGTTGTCGCGGCCGATGACCGGGTCGAGCTTGCCGGCCCGCGCCTGCTCGGTGAGGTCGACGCCGTACTTCTCCAGCGCGCGGTAGGTGTCCTCCGGGCTCTCGCTGGTGACCCGGGCGTGGCCGCGGACCTTCTCGAAGGCGTCCAGCAGCGCGCTCGGGGTGGCGCCCTGCGCCTTGAGCAGCTCGGCGATCTGGCCGCCGTCGGTGGCGAGGCCGACCAGCAGGTGCTCGGTGGAGACGTACTCGTCCTCCAGCTGCTTGGCGCGGGCCGCCGCGGTGTTGAGCGCGACCAGCAGCTGGCGCGAGCTGGACGGGGCGCTGACCGTTGCGCCCTGGGCCTTCGGCAGCAGTTCGAGCTGCTGCTCGGCCTCGGTGCGCAGGCGCTTCCAATCGGCGCCGACGGCCTCCAGCAGGTGCACGGCGGTGCCGTCGTTCTGGGCGAGGAGGCTGGTGAACAGGTGGGCCGGGGAGACCTCGGGGTGACCCTCGGCGGCGGCGCGCCGGATGGCCCCCGACAGGGCGTCCTGGCTCTTACGCGTCAGCTTGTAGTCCACGGTTCCTCGCCTTTCTCGCATGGCGGCCGGCCGGGTGCTCGCCGGGCGGCCGGTGCCGCGCCGCTTCGCTATATGTGCGCCGCAGACCCCGGCGCGGGACGCGCCCGGGGGCTCGGCGTGGGTGCCCTCACGCGGGGGGAAGCTGGTACTGGATCAGTGCTCTGATCATCGTCATCTCGCCCCGCAGGCGGCTGAGCTCCTCGCGCATGCGGAGGTTCTCGGTCTCGAGGGCCAGGATGCGCTTGATGCCCGCGAGGTTGATGCCCTCCTCCTGGGAGAGCCGCTGGACCTCGCGCAGCATCACTATGTCGCGCGTGGAGTAGAGCCGGCCACGGCCGGCCGTACGGCCTGGGCTGACCAGGCCGAGACGGTCGTACTGCCGGAGTGTCTGCGGATGCAGCCCGGAAAGCTGGGCGGCGACCGAGATGACGTACACGGGAGTGTCGTCGGACAGGTCGAAGTAGTTGGCGTCCATCGGCGTCGCCTCCCTTCGGGCTACTCGCTACTTGCCTGTTTGAGTAGTTCGGCCCGGGGGTCTGCCGAGTCGGAGACCGACCGGAACTCCTCCAGGGCGGATCTTTCCTTGTCGTCGAGGTGCTGGGGCACCGCGACCTCCACGGTGACGAGCAGATCACCCTTGGTGCCGTCCTTGCGGGTGACACCCCGGCCGCGCACGCGGAATGTGCGTCCGTTGGGCGTGCCCTCGGGGATCCTCAGGGTCACCGGCATGCCCTGCAGGATCGGCACCCTGATCTCGGCGCCGAGAGCCGCCTCCGTGAAGGTGACCGGCACCGTGATGGTCAGGTTGTCGCCCGAGCGGCCGAAGATGGTGTGCGGTTTCACGTGGATCTGGACGTACAGGTCGCCGGCCGGCCCGCCGTTCTCGCCGGGCGCGCCCTTGGCCTTGAGCCGGATGCGCTGGCCGTCGGCCACCCCGGCGGGGATGCGCGCCTGGAGCGTGCGGGTGCTCTTGCCACGCCCGCTGCCCTCGCACACCGGGCAGGGGTCGTCGACGAGCAGCCCTCGGCCCTTGCAGTCGCGGCACGGCTCGGAGAAGGCGAAGTTGCCGAGGTTGCGGCTGGCGGCCCCGGTGCCCTCACAGGTCGGGCAGACCCTCGGGGTGGTGCCGGCCTTGGCCCCCGTGCCGTGACAGGCCGTGCAGGCCGAGGAACTGGTGAGCCGGAGCGCGACCGTGGTGCCGTCCACGGCCTCGGTGAAGGACAACGTGACCTCGGACTCGATGTCCTGCCCTCGGCGGGGGCGGCTGGTCGCGGTGGTGGAGTTGGGACGCCCGCCGCGGTTGAACAGGCCGCCGAACAGGTCGCCGATGCGCTCGCCCGTGCCTCCGCCCTGCGCGGTGCCTCCGAAGAGGTCGCCGAACTCGAACGGGAAACCGCCACCGCCGCCGCGGGGGGCGCCGCCCCCCGCGTACCCGCCGAGACCCGACCCGAACAGCGCGCGCGCCTCGTCGTACTCCTTGCGGCGCTTGGTGTCGGAGAGGACGTCATAGGCCTCCGAGACCTGCTTGAACTTGGCCTCGGTGTCGGTGTTGCCCTGGTTGGCGTCCGGGTGGTACTTCCTGGCCAGTCTCCGGTACGCCTTCTTGATCTCTTCGGCGGTGGCGGTCTTCGACACACCAAGGACCGCGTAATAGTCCTTTTCCAGGTAGTCCTTGGTGCTCATCTATCTCTTCCTTCGCGAGCCAAAGGGGTAGTCGCTCAATTGTCCTCGGGGTCGGCCGCGGCTTCCCCCGCCTCGCCCGCCCCCGGCTCCGAGCCGGCCGCCGGCTCCTCGGGCTCGGCGACGGCGACCCGCGCCGGGCGCAGGATGCGGTCACCGATCTGGTAGCCGGGCTGGAGGATCTCCACGCAGGTGGGCTCGGTGACCTCGGAGGAGTAGCTGTGCATCAGGGCTTCGTGCACGGTCGGGTCGAACGCGTCGCCCTTGGCGCCGAAGGCCGTGAGGCCCAGCTTGCCCACCGCGTTTTCGAGCGCCTCGCTGACCTTGGCGAACCCGCCGGTGAGCTCGCCGTGGTCGCGTGCCCTGCCGATGTCGTCGAGCACCGGGAGCAGCTCGGTCAGCACGTTGGCGACCGCCTGCTCGCGGACGACGACCCGATCGCGCTCGACGCGCTTGCGGTAGTTGGAGTACTCGGCCTGGAGCCGCTGGAGGTCGGCCGTGCGCTCGGCGAGCTGCGCGGTCAGCTCGGCGGCCAGACCGTCGTCCGGCCTGGGTGCCCCGGCAGGGGCGGCGGGCGACGACTTGTCTGCCGTCTTGCCCGCCCCCTCACGCACCTCCCCCGTCTCGGGGTCGATGCGCCGGTTGTCGCGGATCACCAGGCCTTCGTGCTCGCTCCCAGAGTTCGGGGACGTCACGCGGCACCGCCCTCCCGCTTCGGCTCGTCGTCGACGATCTCGGCCTCGACGACGTCGTCGTCGGAGGACTTGGCGCCGGCTCCGGGCCCACCGGTGGCGCCGGCGGCGTCGGCCGGGGCCTCTCCGGCTGCCTGCGACTGGGCGTAGATCGCCGAGCCCATCTTCTGGCTGACGGTGGCGAGCTTCTCCGCCGAGGCGCGGATGGCGGCCGAGTCGGTGCCCTCCAGCGTCTTCTTGAGCTCGGAGAGTGCCTCCTCGACCTCGGTCTTGACCTCGGCCGGGACCTTCTCGTCGTTCTCGCGGAGGAACTTCTCGGTCTGGTAGGCGAGGGCGTCGGCGTTGTTGCGCGTCTCGGCGTCGTCGCGGCGCTGCTTGTCCTCCTCGGCGTAGGACTCGGCCTCGCGCATCATGCGCTCGATGTCGTCCTTCGGCAGCGCGGAGCCGCCGGTGATCGTCATCGACTGCTCCTTGCCGGTGCCGAGGTCCTTGGCGCCGACGTTGACGATGCCGTTCGCGTCGATGTCGAAGGTGACCTCGATCTGCGGGATGCCGCGCGGCGCCGGGGCGATGCCGGTCAGCTCGAAGGTGGCCAGCTTCTTGTTGTAGGCCGCGATCTCGCGCTCACCCTGGAAGACCTGGATCTGCACCGACGGCTGGTTGTCCTCAGCGGTGGTGAAGACCTCCGACCGCTTGGTCGGGATCGTGGTGTTGCGCTCGATGATCTTGGTGAAGATGCCGCCCTTGGTCTCGATGCCGAGGCTCAGCGGGGTGACGTCGAGGAGCAGGACGTCCTTGACCTCGCCCTTGAGGACGCCGGCCTGCAGGGCGGCGCCGATGGCGACGACCTCGTCCGGGTTGACGCCCTTGTTGGGCTCCTTGCCGCCGGTCAGCTCCTTCACCAGCTCGCTGACGGCCGGCATGCGGGTGGACCCGCCGACGAGCACCACGTGGGCGATGTCGGCGACCTTGATGCCGGCGTCCTTGATGACCTGGTGGAACGGGCCCTTGCAGCGCTCGAGCAGGTCGGCGGTGATGCGCTGGAACTCCGAGCGGGTCAGCTTCTCCTCGAGGTGAAGCGGGCCCTCGGCGGAGGCGGTGATGTAGGGCAGGTTGACCGAGGTCTCGGTCTGGGCCGACAGCTCGATCTTGGCCTTCTCGGCGGCCTCGCGCAGGCGCTGGAGCGCCATCTTGTCCTTGGAGAGGTCGACACCGTGGGCGTTCTTGAAGCGGGTCACCAGCTCGTCGACGACGCGCTGGTCCCAGTCGTCACCACCGAGGTGGTTGTCGCCGCTGGTGGCCTTGACCTCGACGAAGCCGTGGCCGTCCTCCTGGCCGACGTCGAGCAAGGACACGTCGAAGGTGCCGCCGCCGAGGTCGAAGACCAGGATGGTCTGGTCCTTGTCCTTGTCGAGCCCGTAGGCCAGAGCGGCCGAGGTGGGCTCGTTGATGATGCGCAGGACGTTGAGGCCCGCGATGGTGCCGGCCTCCTTGGTGGCCTGGCGCTGCGAGTCGTTGAAGTACGCCGGGACGGTGATCACCGCGTCGGTGATCTTCTCGCCGAGGTAGGCCTCCGCGTCCGTCTTGAGCTTCTGCAGTACAAAGGCGCTGATCTGCTGGGGAGAGAACTTCTTGCCGTCGATCTCGACGCTCCAGTTGGAGCCCATCTCCCGCTTCACGGAACGGATGGTCCGGTCGACGTTGGTGACGGCCTGCCGCTTGGCCACCTCGCCGACGAGGACCTCGCCGTTCTTCGCGAAGGCGACCACGGACGGCGTGGTCCGCGAGCCCTGCGCGTTGGCGATGACCGTGGGCTCACCGCCCTCGAGAATCGAGACGACGGAGTTGGTCGTCCCCAGGTCGATACCTACCGCACGTGCCATGAGTACGTCCTTGTAGTCAAAGTTGAGTCTGTATGACTCAATGGTGGATCCCGCTCGACCGTTTGTCAAGCGACTTGAGTCTAACCGGCTCAACCCTACGCGCGCCTGACGCATTCCGTGGGCCTGGGGGCAAGAAAGCTGGCAAACTCGCGTGAATATCCTGGAAACGGGCGGCACTCATCCCGAGTTCCGGTAAAAGCGCTGGTAGCGCGACTGCTAGGACCCCGGCTCAGTGACGGGCGCCGTCGATGATCTTGCGCCCGTCGAGGGGCGCCTTGAGCTTGACGGTCGTGGTCTTCTGGATGGCGATCTCGATGCACGCCACGTCAGGCGACCGGCGTGCCTGCCCCTCGTACAGGGTGACGGTCACGCTCTTGGCGGTCTCCTTGACCTTCACATGGTCGAGCACGTTGCACGGCTCGACGCCCGACCACCAGACGATCTTGAGCTTGCGCCCGTCGCGCGAGGGGGTCGCCTTCACCCACCGCACCTTGTGCGGCTTGATCGTGTGGCCTTTCGGCTTCGTGGGCGAGGGGGCGGTCGCCGGCGTGGTCGTGCCGCCGGACTGGCCGGCGCTCGACGCCACGGGGGGTTCGGGGGCGGGGCTCGTGGTCGTGGCGCTTGGAGCGTTGCCGCAGCCCAGGCTCAGTAGCAGGGATCCGGTCGCCAGTGTCGCCGTCATCATCCGCATATCTCTTTGACGTATCCGGTCTCGCGCGGGTTCGAACCTCACCGGGCGGCCGGATCGTGCCACCTACGGGGAAGGGCCCCCGACCGTGGCGGTCGGGGGCCCTTCAGGCGGCTCGGCGGGGCTCAGCGCTCGCCGGGCACCCAGTCGTCGTCGGCCGTGGGCGCGGAACGCAGGCTCGCCGCGGGCGGCACCGGGTCGGCGAACGGCGCACAGTGCGCGTCGGGTCCTGGCAGGCTCGCCGGCAGCGTGCCGTCGGTCAGGTAGGCCTTCCAGATGTCGTCGATGCAGGCGTTGCCCCGGCCAGTGAGGCCGTGGTTGCCGCCGCCGTCCATGACCACCAGGCGCGAGGACGGGAAGCGCTTGTGCATCTCCACGCCGCCCTGGTAGGGCGTCGCCGCGTCCTTGGTGTCCTGGAAGAACAGGGCGTTCTTGACGGACTTGCCGTTGATGCGCAGGTCCTCGTGCCCGCGTACCGGCCACGACTGGCACTGGGCGTTGAACCAGGCGTTGCCCCAGGTCAGGAAGGGAGCGGTGCGGTAGGACTCCCACCAGTCGCGGTGCCAGGTGCCCCAGTCGCGGGGCCAGCGGGCGTCGCTGCACTCGACGGCCGAGTAGACCGCGAAGGTGTTGTCGTCGCCGCTGCTGTCGCCGTAGGTCGCGTACGCCTGGGCCAGGGGAGCGGTCTCGCCGGCGGTCACGTACCTCGACAGCGCGTTGGCGAGGAGCGGCCAGCGGCTCTTGAGGTAGCCGCCCGCAAGGTAGGTGTCGTCGAGCTCGGACGGCCCGACCCTGCCCTCGGCCGGGGTGGCCTTCAGCTTGGCGCGGGCCGCGTGGAAGGCCTTCTCGACGTCGGCCGCGGCCGTGCCGAGGTGGTAGTTCGCGTCGTACTGGGCGATCCAGGCGAAGAAGGCCTTGGCGCGGGCCTCGAACGCGTGGTTCTGGTCGATGTTGGCGCCGTACCAGACACGCTCGGGGTTGACGATGCTGTCCAGCACCAGACGGCGCACATTGCCGGGGAACAGGGTGGCGTACGTGGCGCCGAGGTAGGTGCCGTAGGAGTAGCCGACATAGCTGATCTGCTTCTGACCGAGGGCCTTGCGGATCTGGTCCATGTCCTTGGCGGCGTCGACCGTGGTCATGTGCTTGAGCAGGTCGCCGTAGGTGGCGTCACAGGCCTTGGAGTAGTTCTGCATCTTCTTCACCCAGGCCGCCTCCTCGCCCCAGTTGGCCGGGACGTAGTCCGGGCGCACCGGGTCGAAGAAGTTCGGGTCGCAGCGGAGCGCGGGCTCGCTGGAGCCGACGCCGCGGGGGTCGAAGCCGATCAGGTCGTACTGCGCGGCCAGAGGGGCGCCCAAGCGGTTCTGCATCACCGCCGGGTAGGAGAGGCCGCCGCCGCCGGGGCCGCCGGGGTTGAACAGGATCGCGCCCTGGTAGTGGGCGGTGTCGGTCGCCTTCTTTCGTGAGACGGCGATCTTGATCTTCTTGCCCGAGGTGCGGTCGTAGTCAAGCGGAACCGTGACCGACGCGCACTCGATGCCCTCCGGCAGGCCGGCGCACTGCGCCCACTGCGGAGCGGGTGGCGTGTAGTCGGGGGCCTTCTGGGTTCCGGCCGTCGCGGGCGCCGCGACCAGTGCTCCGCTCAGACCCAGGCCGGCTGTGGCCAGCGCTATGAGGATCTTCTTCACGTTTACCCCTTCGACGCCCGCGGATCCATCGTTGGAACCGACTTATGGCACCATCGGGTAGATCATGCGGATAAAGAACTAATAAGACGACACGTGTCTTCACTTGGTTGTCAAACCGCAACATGAGGTTCTGATCCGATGATCGACGCCTGAACCGCCGTAGGGTGGGGAGGTCTCTCCCCAACAGCCGTCGTGCCGGGAAGGGTGCCAATGGTGTTGCGTGAGGTTCTGCTGGCCGCTTCGAGCAGTGACCGTGTCGAGAGCGTCGTCAGGACTGCTGGGGTGACCCGCAGGCTGATGGGCCGTTACGTGGCGGGGAACACCGCGGAGGACGCCGCCTCGGTGGCCGCGGGTGTCATCGCCGACGGCCTGCTGGTGACGTTCGACCACCTCGGCGAGGAGACCAGGCATCCCGACCAGGCCGCCCGCGCGGTCAAGGCCTCTCTCGGCCTCCTCGACGCCCTCGCCAGGCGCGGCATCGCGAAGGGCGCCGACCTGTCGCTGCGGCTCACGTCCGTGGGGCTCCACGTCGACGAGAAGCTCGCGAAGGAGAACGCCGCGCGCGTCTGCGAGGCGGCCCGCGAGGTCGGCGTCACGGTCACCCTCGACACCGAGGACGCCGCAGTGATCGAGTCCGCCCTGGGCGTGCACGCCGCGCTGCTGGAGGACCACCCCGCCACCGGCGTCTCCATCGCGTCGTCCCTGCGCCGCGCCGACGACCACTGCCGGTCGCTGGCCTCGGGCCGTGTACGCCTGACCAGGGGCGCCGTGGACGCGCCGGCCTCGATCGCCTACACCTCGCCCGCCGACATCGACCGCTCGTACGTGCGCTGCCTCAAGGCGCTCATGGCGGGCCAGGGCCACCCGATGGTCGCCACGCACGACCGGCGGCTCATCGAGGTCGCCTCCGCGCTCGCCGTGCTGAACGAGCGCGAGCCCGGCGGTTTCGAGTACCAGATGTCGTACGGCGTGCGCCTGGCCGAGCAGCGGAGGCTCGCCGACCTCGGTTCGCAGGTGCGCGTGCGCATCCCGTACGGGGTCGACTGGTACAGCCACCTCACGCGCCGCCTGGCCGAGCGCCCGGCCAACCTCGCCCTGCTCGCGCGCTCGCTGGTGAGGCGCTAGCCGAGTTGTCCACAGGCGGGCCGGCGGCAGGGCTCGTACCAGCGGGGAGTCGGTAGGCTGCGAGAGTTTCCCGACTCCTACGCGAGGTGCCTTCAAATGATCGCGATTCTCGGTACCGGCAAGATGGGTGAGGCCCTGCTGTCCGGGCTGCTGCGCGCCGGCATCGATCCGGGCGAGATCATAGCCACCGCGCGGCGCGAGGAGCGGGCGCGGGCGCTCCACGAGCGCTATGGCGTGCAGATCGTGTCCAACAGCGAGGCGGCCAAGATCGCCGACACTCTGATCCTCGCAGTCAAGCCGCAGGACATGGCCGCGCTGCTCGGCGAGATCGGTGCCCACGTGCCCGCCGGCAGGCTCGTCATCTCGGTGGCGGCCGGCATCACCACCTCCTTCGTCGAGGCCCGGCTGGGCGACGAGGTGCCGGTCGTGCGGGTCATGTCCAACACCCCGGTGCTGGTCGACGAGGCCATGAGCGTCATCTCCGCCGGGGCGCACGCCTCCGAGATCCACCTCAAGCACACCGAAGACCTTCTCAAGCCGGTCGGCAAGGTGCTGCGCATCCCCGAGTCCCAGCAGGACGCCGCGACCGCCCTGTCCGGCAGCGGCCCCGCCTACTTCTTCTATCTGGTCGAGGCCATGGTCGACGCGGGCATCCTGCTGGGCATGCCTCGCGCCGCCGCGCTCGACATGGTGACCCAGTCGATCGTCGGCGCGGCGATCATGCTCCGCGACTCCGGCGAGCATCCGGTCATCCTGCGGGAGGCCGTCACCTCGCCCGGTGGCACCACGATCTCCGCGATCGCCGAGCTCGAGCGCCACAGCGTCCGGGCGGCGTTCCTCGCCGCCATCGAGGCCGCGCGCGACCGCAGCAGCCAGCTCGCCTCCGGCTGACCCGCGCGCTACCTGAGCCGCCGGCCGACCCGCGCGCTACCTGAGCCGCCGGCCGTCCCGCACGACCTGACCCGCACGACCTGCCCGCATGACCTGAGCCTCGGGCCGGCCGAGACCGGCCGCCGTGTCAGCCGCCGGAGGTCAGCCTGACGAACTCCTCGAACGACAGGCGGCCGTCGCCGTCCGCGTCGGCGACCCGGTCCAGCGCTCCGAGCGCCTCGGCGGGAAGGTGCGGGAAGTGCTCGGCGAACTCCGCATGGGTGATGAAGCCGTCACCGTCGCCGTCGATCGACTCGAACTGCTTCTTGAGCTGCGCCCATCGCTGATCCGCGGGTACTGCCGACAAGGAGATCTGCCTCCGACGCGAGAAGTGACTCGTACGGCGAACACCATAGTTCGGGCACAGGGCCGGGACGAGCGAGGGCCTGTCCCGAACGCCCGTGTGTGACGGGCGTGGGCGCCCCCGTCGCCGGGTAGCGGTGGAGTCGCACCAGGTGGGTGGTGGTGGGGCCGGTTAAATCGATAGGAAACTTTGTAGTTAGAGTGCATCATGGCCGGCGGTGGGAACGGCGGACATGGGGGCATCGTGGCAGCAGCCGCAGGGGCGACGGAGCAGGAGACGGGGCGGCCGGAGGGGCCGGCCGTCTGGACCCGCGAGTTCCGGCTCTTCTTCACCGCGAGATCCGTGTCCATGCTGGGCACGGCCATGGTGCCGGTCGCGATGACGCTCGGCGTCATCCAGGCCGGGTACGGCGCCAGCGGCGTCGGCTACACCCTCGCGTCCTCGACGGTGCCGATGGCGCTCCTCGTGCTCTTCGGCGGGGTGTTCGCCGACCGGTTCACGCCGCGCCGCATGATGGTCGGCGCCGACATCGTCCGCCTGGTCTCGCAGTCGGTCACGGCGGTGCTGTTCCTCACCGGCACGCCCGCCCTCTGGCAGCTCATGGTCGTCTCGGCCGTCAACGGGTCGGCCGCGGCGATGTTCCAGCCCGGCCTGGCGAGCCTCATCCCCCAGATAGCCCGGGACGTGCAGCGGGCCGTGGCGACCCAGCGCACGTCCGAGTCGGCGATGCTCCTGATGGGCCCCTCGGTCGCGGGGCTCCTGGTGACGTTCGCCGACGTGGGCGTGGTGTTCCTGATCGACGCGGCTGGCTTCGGCGTCAGCGCCCTCTGCCTCGCTCTCCTGCGGCTGACCCCCGGCACGGGCGCGGCCGAGGAGGGATCGATCTGGACCAACCTCAGGGTGGGGTGGCACGAGTTCAGCTCCCGCACCTGGATGTGGGGGGTGATCGTGATCTGGGCGGTCATGGGCATCGCGGCCTTCGGTCCCGTGGTCCCGCTCGGCTCCATCCTGGTCAACTCCGCCTACAACGCCACCGGGTACGGGTTCGTCGTCTCCGCCCACGGCGCCGGAACGATCGTCGGCGGCCTGATCGCCATGAGGGTCAAGCCGGGACGGCCGCTCGCCGCCGGGGCCCTGGCCATGTGCTTCTTCGCGCTGGAACCGCTGTCGATCGCGCTCGGCCTGCCGTTGGCGCTGATGGCGGCCTGCCATCTCACCGCGGGCATGGGGTCCGCGTTCTGGGGCGTCATGTGGATGACCAGCGTGCAGACCCAGGTGGCCCCCGAGGTGCTGAACCGCGTCCACGCCTACGAGGTCGCCGGTTCGGTCATGGCCCTCCCGGTCGGCCAGGCGCTCGCCGGTCCCGTCGCCTCCCTGCTGGGGGCCAGGGAAGTGCTGGCGATCTCCTCGGCGGTCGCCGTCACCGGATGCGTCGTCCTGCTCTCGGTGCCCGCGATCCGCCGCCTGCGCCGCGTGTCCGCCCCGTCGTAGCCCACGCCGGTCCGTACGGCTTCGCATCCGGATTGCCCGAGCAGGGTAGGGCTTCCGCTCCTACGATGGCCAGGTGACGATTCGTCGCGGTATCCCCCCGCTCGTCGTCGGTCTTACGCTGCTGCTCTCGTCCTGCTCGCAGGACGAGACGCCCAAGGTGCAGATCGGTGAGGTCAGGCGCGCCCCGGTCAGCGAGGTGGTCGAGGCCCCGGCGACCGTCGGCGCCCGAGCCACCGCCACGCTGCGGTCCTCCGCCGCGGGCACGGTCACCAAGCTGTACGTCCGCGAGGGCGAGACGGTCGACAAGGGGGAGATCCTCGCCAGGATCAGCTCCCCCCAGGCCGAGGACCAGCTCAAGCAGGCCCGGCAGGCCGAGCGGCAGGCGTCCAGGCCCGTGCGGCTCGGGGGCGGGGTCGCGGCGCCGGCCATCCGGCTCGCGGGCCTCCGCACCCCCTCGTCCCTCGATCGCAAGGTCGCGCGAGGGTTCACGAGGGCGCGCGCGGCGGCGAGGAAGATCAAGGACCGCCAGGTGAGGGCGCAACTGCTCGCCGCCATCGACGGCGCCGAGACGCGGCATCGTGCCCAGCGCGCCGCGCTGAACCAGATCACCCAGAGCCTGACGCGATCGGTGAACCAGGTGCTATCCCAGGTCAGCGGCCAGATCGGAGCGGGGCTGGGTGGGCTGGCGTCCTCCATGTCCTCCCTCCAGGCGGCGTCCAAGTCGCAGGCGAAGGCCGCGGTGAAGATCGCCGAGACGAACGTCAAGGGGTTGGTGATCAAGGCTCCCTTCGACGGGGTGGTCACCCTGGGCGGGCCGTCGGGCGGCGGCTCCCCGGGCCTCGGCTCCCTGCTGGGGCAGCTCCCCGCGGACCTGGCCGGCCAGGCGGGCGCCGCCGCCGGCTCGTCCGGCGGCGCGGGGGCCGCGACCTCCGGGGGCACGATCGCCACGGGCGTCCCGGTCGCGGCGGGCGACGCCATCGCGACCGTGACGGACGTCTCCAGGCTGACCCTCACCGCCGATGTGGACGAGACCGACGTGCTCATGGTCAGTCCCGGCACCAAGGCCGAGGTCGAGCTCGACGCGGCCTCGGGGGCCACCTACCGGGCGAAGGTCACCGGGGTCGGCGTCACCCCCAAGGAGGGCACCACCGGAGGGGTGAGCTATCCCGTACGTCTCACGCTCGGCCAGGGGGCGTACGACGACGGGGGAGACGCGCCCGTACCGAAACCGGGCATGAGCGCGGTCGTCCGGCTGACCGTGCGGGAGTCGCAGGACGCGGTGGCCGTGCCGGCGTCCAGCATCGTGACCAGCGGCAGGGAGACCGTGGTGTGGGTGGTACGCGCCGACGGCTCGGCGGAGCGCAGGGTGGTCAAGCTCGGCGCCCAGGGCGAGGCCGTGGTCGAGGTGGCGCGGGGCCTCTCCCCGGGCGAGCGGGTCGTCGTCAAGGGCGCCGACACCGTACGCCCAGGTCAGAAGCTCACGTGACCGACCTGGACGGCGCTCCCGCGTTCGAGGCCATAGATCTCGCCCGGTCCTACAAGCTGGAGGGGGTGTCGGTCGACGCGCTGCGCGGGGTGAGCCTCCGCATCGACCGGGGCGAGTTCGTCGCCATCATCGGTCCCTCCGGGTCGGGCAAGTCGACGCTCATGCACCTGCTGGGCTGCCTGGACCGGCCCACCTCCGGCACGCTGCGGGTCAACGGCGTCGACGTGTCCACGCTGGACGACACCGGCCTCGCCGAGCTGCGCAACCAGGCGGTCGGGTTCGTGTTCCAGTCCTTCCACCTGCTCGGCCGCACCTCCGCGCTGGAGAACGTCGCGCTGCCGCTCGTCTACAGGGGAGTGGGCAGGGCCGAACGGCGCGAGCGGGCCAGGCGGGCGCTTTCTGCGGTCGGTCTCGCGCACCGGCTGGACCACCGGCCGTCCCAGATGTCCGGAGGCGAGCAGCAACGGGTGGCGATCGCCCGGGCGCTGGTCGGCGATCCCAAGGTGGTGCTGGCCGACGAGCCGACCGGCAACCTGGACTCGCGCAACGGCCAGGAGGTGATGGGCATCCTGGCCGACCTCAACTCCGGGAGCGGCGTGGCCGTGGTCCTGGTCACCCACGAGCGCGAGGTCGCCGACCTGGCCCATCGGCGTATCCACGTCCGCGACGGCCTCATCGAGCTCGACACCGCACACGGGGACGGCGACGAGGGCGCGCCGTGAGGACCGCCGAGGCGTTGCGCATGGCGCTTGAGGCGCTGAGGGTCAACCGGCTGCGCAGCGCGCTGACGATGTTCGGCGTCGTGGTCGGGGTGCTGGCCGTGGTCATCCTGGTCGCGATCGGCACCGGCGCCAAGGAGGCGATCGAGAGGGAGATCGCGGGGCTCGGAAGCAACATCATCCTGGTCGTCCCCGGGCAGGTGGGCCTCGGGGCCGCGCCCACCCAGAGCCGTCTGAACCTCGCGGACGTGGCGTTCGTCCGCCGGGTCGTCGGCGACCCGGCGAAGGTCACGGTGGCCGTCAACTCGGGCGAATCGGTGCGGGTGGGGCGCACCGAGGTCTTCGCCACCATCACCGGCACCGACGAGAACCTGCCGAACATCTTCGACCGGCCGCTCCGCCGGGGCCGCTACCTCAGCGCCACCGATGTGGACACGCGGCGGCGGGTGGCGGTTCTCGGCTCCGAGGTCGGGGCCAAGCTGTTCGGGGACGTCGACCCGGTCGGCCGCCAGGTCACGATCTCCGGGGTGCGGTTCCGGGTGATCGGCCTGTACGAGCCGTTGGGCGCGACGTTCGGCGTGGCCCGCGACCAGGAGGTCCACGTCCCCGTCACGACCGCGCAGCGCCTGATCGGGCTCTCGCGGATCAACGGCATCGCCGTCGGGGCCTCGGGGCCGGACGAGATCGAGCCGCTGCGAGAGCGGGTCGTCCAGGCGCTCGGCGGGCGCTACCCCGGCGAGCGGTTCAGCGCCGTGACGCAGACTCAGCTCCTCGGCACCATCGGGAGCGTGCTCGGCATGCTCACGGGAGTCCTGGCCGCCATCGCGGGCATCTCCCTGCTGGTCGGCGGCGTGGGCGTCTCCAACATCATGCTGGTCAGCGTGCGGGAGCGCACGCGGGAGATCGGGCTGCGGAAAGCGCTCGGCGCCCGCCAGCGGGACGTCCTCGGGCAGTTCCTCATCGAGGCCGTGCTGCTCACCACGATCGGCGGGGTGCTCGGCATCCTGATCGGGGTGGGCGGCTCCCTGCTGATCCAGGCGGTCTCGCCGGTGCCGGCCTCGATCACCTGGTGGTCGATCGTCCTGGCCTTCGGCGTCTCGGTCGCGGTCGGCGTCTTCTTCGGCGTCGCCCCGGCGCGCAGGGCCGCCCGCCTCGATCCCGTCATCGCCCTGCGAGCGGAGTGACCCACGTGACACATGGGGCCGTACTGCCGTGTTCTGGTTCGTACGGTGACGGCGTCGGCGGGTGATCACAAGCGGTGCGGTACGGTCGTTTTCATGAGCGTGCGCGGTGAGCTTTCGATCCCGCGCCCCCGGCCTGGCCGAGTCTTTACGCTCCGCCGTGGCCGATCCGTCGTGGGCGAGGTGATGGCGTGAGCCGGTCCGTGCGGGTTGTCTGGGACGACGAGCTGGTCTCGTACGACTTCGGGCCGGATCATCCTCTGGCGCCCGTCAGGGTCGAGCTGACGATGGCGCTGGCCCGCGAGCTCGGAGTGCTCGACAAGGTCGAGCTGGTGGGGTGCGCCCCGGCGACCGACGACGAGCTGGCCCTGGTGCACGAGCGCGACTACATCGACGCGGTGCGGCGCGTGTCCGCCGACGGCAGGCCCGACCTCGCGTGCGGGCTGGGCACGCCCGACAACCCCGCCTTCGTCGGCGTGCACGAGGCGTCGGCCCTGGTCGCGGGCGCCACGCTCGCCGCCGCCCGCGCGGTGTGGACGGGCGGGGCCGAGCACGCGCTGAACATCGCAGGAGGGCTGCACCACGCCATGCCGGGGTCGGCGAGCGGCTTCTGCGTGTACAACGACCCGGCGCTGGGCATCGCGTGGATGCTCTCGCAGGGCGCGCGGCGCATCGCGTACGTCGACGTCGACGTCCACCACGGGGACGGCGTCCAGGCGATGTTCTACGACGACCCGAGGGTTCTCACGATCAGCCTGCACGAGAGCCCGCGCACGCTGTTCCCCGGCACCGGCTTCCCCACCGAGACCGGCGCCGAGGGGACGGCCGTCAACGTCGCGCTCCCGGCCGGCTGCGGGGACACCGGGTGGCTGCGGGCGTTCCACGCGGTGGTCCCGCCGCTACTGCGGGAGTTCGACCCCGAGGTGCTGGTCACCCAGCACGGCTGCGACAGCCACGCCCTCGACCCGCTGGCCCATCTCATGCTGAGCCTCGACGGCCAGCGCCAGGCGTACGCCGCGCTGCACTCGCTGGCCCACGAGACGGCGGGCGGCAGGTGGCTGGCGACGGGCGGTGGCGGTTACGAGCTGGTGCAGGTGGTCCCCCGCGCGTGGAGCCATCTGATCGCCGAGGCCGCGGGCGACCCGGTCGACCCGGGCACGCCGACGCCGCAGAGCTGGCGTGATTTCGTCAGGGTGCGTACGGGCGAGGTGCCGCCGCTGACCATGACCGACGGTCGTAGCCCGGAATTTCAGCATTTCTCCGGTGGTTACGACCCTGGGGACGCTATTGACCGAGCCATCATGGCAACGCGGAAGGCGATCTTCCCTTTTCACGGGCTGGACCCCCTGCCCTGATCCCGCCAGGCGGGGTGGCCGCCGGTGCGTACTGCCGTGAAGGTTGCACATGGGTGCACAAGTGGACGGAGTGAACGATGGAGACCGCGACTGCTCTTTCGCGGGAAGAGCTGAGAGACCACCTGATCCGGACGAAGATCGCCGGTGACGTGGCCACCAGCCGGGAGAACAACCTAGATCACTATCGCTCGCTCGCCGTACGGGATCCCCACTACATGTTCGGCCTCACCATGGACGGTGACTGGACCTACCGCGACATCCTCTCGCTGATGTCGAAGGCCGCCGGGGTCGTGGCCGACCCCGAGTACCGCCACGGGCAGGACACGATCGACCCCGACCGTACGATCGACGCCCTCGACGCGATGGGCGACCGCATCGCCGCCGTGCTCAAGCGCGACAACCCCAGGGTCCTCATCGCCACGGGCCACCCCACGGGGCTTCTCACCACGCACCTCGCGCTGGCGCGGCTCGCCAGGGGGCACGGGGCCACGATCCTCACCCCCGGAGAGCAGCGGTCCTTCGCGAGCGGAGGCCTCGGCCGCAGGCGCCGCATCCGCTACCTGGACAACGTGGCGATGCTGGACGACGGTGGCGCCCTGGTCCACACCCACGACCCCGCCCCGATGCAGGCGATGCTCGCGGAGCTCGCGGAGCTCGGGGACGGCAAGCCCGATCTGGTGATCGGCGACCACGGCTGGGCCGGCGCGGCGGGCGAGGCGGGGGTCGAGACGGTCGGATTCGCCGACAGCAACGACCCCGGGCTGTTCGTCGGCGAGGCCGAGGGCAAGATCGCCGTGACCGTGCCGCTCGATGACAACGTGCTTCCGCGCCACTACGATCCGTTGACGCGCTATCTGGTCTCACGGGTCGAGAGTGGCCTGTGAGGCGACCTCCACCCAATCCGGTCGTCCCCTAACCGCTGTTTCGCGCGCGCATTCGGGGTCTGACGTCGACCGTTTGCCAACTTTTTTATGATCCCGGGCGACTCTAATGGGACACAGTTAGACCGGCCACAAGATCGGGATCAGGGCTCGGCCTGGCTGCTGGCCAGCGATTTTCTCCGTTCTGGTGGCAGGCGTCTCCGCAGACTGATGGAATAGGGGGTTTGCGCGATCGGAGACGCGTTCTACGCTGACAGCAGTACACGTGCGTGAGCAATGGCACCAGTGGGGATAACCCGGAAACACGTGCGGAAGAGGCGTCCGATGGGTGCAGGCGAAAGACCTCTCAGCGAGGTGAAGTTCCTGACGGTGGCAGAGGTTGCCACTGTCATGCGGGTGTCCAAGATGACGGTGTACCGGCTCGTCCACTCGGGTGAGTTACCGGCCATCCGGGTCGGGCGATCCTTCAGGGTGCCTGAGCAAGCGGTGCACGACTACCTGAGGGATGCGTTCATCGAAGCGGGTTGACTGGACCAGTAGCGACATCACCGTTCACCTGGTCGAGACCGCTGGACTATGAGCGTATGGTTCGCCAGGGGTGCGAAACCGACCGGAGCGGGGTGGGCGGCCGACCGCCCACGTCTGGCCGGTCGTGGGGCGCGACCCCTCGGCGGGCTACGCGGGTTCCCCCCGGGGAGCGATCGACCGTGAATCGCCGGTAGGCTGTTGAATCGGTGTGCTTCTTGCGAGGCGCCGATCTGGGTTCCCGGGTATGCCGTGGCAACGGCGTGTCCAGGCGCTCAGGGCGGCGAGCGACTCGCCGGAGGGCACACACCGACTTGACAAAACCTACCTTCACCTGGGGGTCCCGTGGGCTCTGTGATCAAAAAGCGTCGTAAGCGCATGGCCAAGAAGAAGCACCGCAAGCTTCTGAAGAAGACCCGCATCCAGCGGCGTAACAAGAAGTAACAGCGCGGACCGACGACGCAGAGCGGCGGGCCGGGTGTGAGGGATCACGAGCCCGGTGAGCACCCGAGCAAGCGCGACCCACAAACGTGATTCTGCGAGGCGCCGATGACCCACACAGTGCTTGTCACCGGGGTCTCCCGACACATCGGCGCCCGAGTGGCGAGCGTCCTCGCAGCGGACCCGGACATCGACCGGGTCATCGGAGTGGACACCGTGCCGCCGCCCTCGCTCACGCGAGACGGCGGCGGCGTCGCGCTGGGCCGTACGGAGTTCGTCCGGGTTGATCTGCGCAGCCCGGACATCGCACAGGTCATCGCGGCGGCCGACATCGACACCGTTGTGCACATGAGCCTGGTCAGCGCTCCCTCGAAGAGCGCCGGCCGGTTGTACATGAAAGAGCACAACGTCATCGGCGCCATGCAGCTGCTGGCGGCCTGCCAGCGGTCGGCGACGGTGCGCAGGGTGGTGGTCCGCTCCACGACCGCGGTGTACGGCTCCTCCTCGCATGACCCGGCGGTCTTCACAGAAGAGGCCGAGCCGATCGAGGTGGCGAGCTCCGGCTACGCCAAGGACGCCACCGAGGTCGAGGCGTACGTCCGCGGCTTCGCCCGGCGGCGGCCCGACGTGACGGTCTCGACCCTGCGCTTCGCGAACTTCATGGGGCCGGGCGTCGACTCGCCGTTGACGCGTTATTTCGTCCAGCCTGTCTTGCCGACCGTGCTCGGCTTCGACCCCCGCCTGCAGTTCGTCCACGAGGACGACGGGGTGGAGGTGCTGCGCCGCATGGCCGTGGAGGACCACCCCGGCACGTTCAACGTGGTCGGCGACGGTGTCATGCTGCTGTCGCAGTGCGTACGCAGGAGCGGCCGGCCGACGGTGCCGGTGCCGGCCACCGCCTTCCGCGTCATCGGTGACCTCGCCCGCAGTGTCGGGCGGGTCGACTTCTCTCCCGAGCAACTCGCCCTGATGAGCTACGGACGCGCCGTCGACCCCGACAGGCTCGTGGCGGAGCTCGGCTGGCGGCCGAAGTTCACCACCGCGTCGGCGTTCGATGATTTCCTCCACTCGCGTGGCCTGTTTGGTGGTATGCCACTCGCTGTGATCGACTGGATCACGACAGTCATGGGTGGAGGGGTGAAACGGTGAAGCTACCGCACGACTTGCGCGATGAGGAGTCCCGAGACGCTCAGGTCATCCCCATCACGGCCGCGCGGCGGCGCTCCGGCAACGGCAGGGCCGACGCCGTCGAGGACCGCCTCGCGGAGTTCCTGGCCTTCCTGCGGCGCCGGTTCGCCGGGGAGTACGAGGTCGACGAGTTCGGCTTCGACCCTGAGCTGAACGACAAGGTGCTCCTTGAGCTGATCCGCCCGCTCTACCGGCACTGGTTTCGGGTGCAGGCCGTGGGCCTTGAGAACGTGCCGCGCGAGGCGGGGGCGCTCGTCGTCGCCAACCACTCCGGCACCGTCCCGGTCGACGCCCTCATGCTCCAGGTGGCCCTCCACGACGAGCATCCCGCGCACCGCCCGCTGCGGCTGCTCGGCGCCGACCTGGTCTACCAGCTTCCGATCCTCGGCCACCTGTCACGCAAGTCGGGCCACACGCTCGCCTGCCCCGAGGACGCCGACCGGCTGATGCGCAAGGGCGAGCTGGTCGGGGTGTTCCCCGAGGGCTTCAAGGGCGTGGGCAAGCCCTTCTCGGAGCGGTACAAGCTGCAACGATTCGGCCGGGGCGGCTTCGTGGCCTCCGCGATCAGGGCCCAGGTGCCGATCATCCCGTGCTCGATCGTCGGCGCGGAGGAGATCTATCCCAAGATCGGCGACATCCGGTCGCTCGCGCGGCTGCTCGGCCTGCCGTACATCCCGATCACGCCGCTGTTCCCGTGGCTCGGGCCGCTCGGCCTGCTGCCGCTGCCGTCCAAGTGGATGATCCAGTTCGGCGAGCCCGTGCGCACCGACGAGTACGACCCGGAGGAGGCCGACGACCCGATGCTGGTCTTCAACCTCACCGACCAGGTCCGCGAGCTGGTCCAGCAACAGCTCAACCGTCTCCGCCTCCAACGCGGCCACGCCTTCCCCCCGTTCTTCTGACGGGTCTCCCTGGGAACGGGCCTCGCTGCGCTCGGACTGTGTTCACAGGAGGAGCTTCGCTCCCAACCCCGGCGCACCTCGACGCCTACAGCGAGTCCAGAACCATCGGCGCCACACGGCCACGGCTCGCAACGTCACCCCGGCCGCTGGCCGGCGGGCCATTGAGCCGTACGCCTGCTCAGGCCGCTCAAGCATCGTGGCCGGCGGCGACAGGTCAGGCGATCTCGGTCAGCCCTCGGCTTGCCGTGCCCTGAACATGCTCCAGCGAAGGCCGACGACCCGACCCTGGACTTCAACCCCACCGACCGGGTCCGCGAGCTGGTCCAGCAACAACTCAACCGCCTCCGCCTCCAATGCGGCCAGGCCTTCCCAATTCTTCATACCGCAGGTCGGCACACCGCTATTTCCAGTGATCAGGGCGCTTAAGAGTCGTCCCTGCCACGGTGATCGACTCAGGAAGCTGTGATTGGCGTACCTTGGCGAGCCCCAGAGGGAGAGTCGCGTCGCAGGCGCGCATAAGATCATGAGATCGTCGATTGGGAGGGAATACCGCGATCACCCGCACTGATGGTAAAAGCCGTTTGACGGAGCGTATCGCCGGACACATATCGCTGTCCGCAGAGATGATCAACGCGGTGTCATACCTGCCGCTTACCCCGTCTTCCAGCAGAGAGACTGCCAGAGAGACGTCGGTCTCCTTCTCCTCGTAGTCGGGCCAGCTTGATCTACATGTCTTACAGGTCTTGGTCTTCTGTTGGAACCGTCCCAGGACTATGTCCAGTGCCGGACAGTGGGCTTCCAAAGCTCTGAGGTATGTCCGTTGGCGGTGTTCGGATGGCGGGTCATTTCGGACACTCGCTGTGAAGTAGCGCACGCCCTCAAGGCGCTGGTGGGGTTTGAGGAGGCTACGTACGAGCTTGTCGAGATCGAGCCAGAGAAGGCGGCGGCCGTGTTGACGGATGCCGAAGTACAGATTGAACCCGTCAACATAGGCCATGACCCGCTCTGTGCCGTTCACCCTGAAGCTTTCTTGCGAAGAGGCCACTGAGGCCGTAAGATGAGCCAATACCCCGCCAGGGGCTTGCGCCTCTGGCCCGACGGCCCCTTCGGGGGCCGTTTCTTTTTCCTGGTGCAACGCTTCGTCGGGCTGTTGTTCGCCCTGAGATGCACTTTTGCTGCGGGTGAGTAGCGCCCCAGCGTGACCTTGAGTTTCCCCTGGCCTGCGGAGACTTTACCAAGGTCATACCTGGAGCGTCGGTGATTGCTTGATCGGGTCATCCGTATCTCGCGTGATGACCCGTGTGCGAGCGATGTCGGCATACTCGTGGCTGCCCTGCTTGGGCGTCTGGGCTCTCCTTGGACGGGGCGATGCGGCGGGCCCCGCCAAGCCTGGCTCAGGCCCGCCGCGCGTCTGTCGGGTGCGTCCGCGCTGGGTTGTTTCACGCGTCGGAGTAGCCGGTCTGGTGGGCGATCTCGTCTTGTACGGCCAGTTCCATCACGAGGGCTACCGCGTCGCCTCGGGCGATGCTCGGGACCAGGCCGGCCGCGCGCTGATCGTCCGTCAGCGGCCGGTGTCTGGTGGCCCACCATCCGCCCGGAGTGCCGTCCGCGCGCTTCACCCGGGTGATCCGCCAAGCGGGGTACGTCTGGTTCAGCGCGGCGAGCTGCTGCTCGACCAGAACGTTGATCTCTCTGGGCACGGGAGCTGTCGGGGTCGGCCGGCGCGCGGGCACGTACCCACCGACACCGCGCCCCGCTGTGGCCGGGAAGCCGTACGGGTCGCAGACCTGGCCGGTGTTGACTTGGTCGGCGTCGGCGTCGGCGTCGGCTTGGGCGGGCCTGGGTCGGATGGGCTCTGGCTGAGTGGGCTCGCGGGTGTGCTCGTTCGGGCCGGTCACGATGCCCTCACCGCAAGATCGACCAGCATGCCCATCGCATCCAGCTCGGCCTCGCGTATCAGCTCGCGTAGTTCCTCGACGGTGGGTGCGTCGACTCTGAGCGGCTTTGGTGCCTGCCAGATGGCGATGGCGACGAACCTGCGGCTACCCACGCCGTAGGAGATGTGCCAGGCGGGCTCCAACTGGTCAAGATGGGCGGCTGCCGCGCGTTTGGCCAGGTCCCAGCGCCGGGGCTGTACCTGGCCGGGACGTACGCCGATCCGGTGCCGTCCTGGTTCCCGGCTCACGTGGCCGCCCCAAGCCGGTACGGCTCGCGCCCGCCGATCAGGGGCGGCGTATCGGGCGCGCGACCCCGGCCGTGTGAGACCGGAGCGTCGCCCGTACGGGCATGGCGCCCTGGGGTGGCAGGCGGGTGGACCTTCAGCGGGCGGGTCGGCGCCGCGGCCGGGAAGGACGCGCACAGCCCCAGACGCCGCCGCGTGGCCAGCCTGGCGTGAACCTGGGCGACCGTGGGCTGTTCCCATTGGTGATGCCGGCGATGCGGCAGGCTCGAAGCGTCATGGGCGTACGGGGCGTGCCCGCACCACCGGCAGCCGAGCGGCAATGGTGGCCGGTCGGCCTGCCAGCGGATCCGGATGGCTCTAGCCTTGGTCATGGGTCGCACTCCGATGCGATCAAGGGACCCGTACGGCGTTATCGCGCCTGCGGGTTCCGCCTTTTAGGGGATGCCGTTCGAGACGGGGTAGCGGTTAGGCCACGTGGTGTCGTCGTCCGGCCACGATCAGTGAATCCCGGCGAAACCGAGGCGGGTAGACGGAGAATGGCGGAGACAAGGCGGAGACTTTTGTCTCCGCCCCTCGATCACCTCGGCGGAGGGTGCACTCATGACCGAGCTGCGGCGCCCACCCTTGGCGCTACGCCTTCAGGCCGAGCGTGAGGCCCGAGGATGGAGCAAGAAGGAGATGGCCCGCCGCCTGCTTTCCGCTGCCGGTTACGAAGGCGGATCGGCGGAGTCCCTCACCCGCCAGATCCGCGACTGGGAAGCCGGCAAGCACTTCCCCCGCGACTGGACCACCGCGTACGCCACAGCCTTCGGCGTTTCCGAGGACGATCTCCTTGGCGCGGCGAAGCCGAAGCGCCACGACATTCTGGAGATAGGTCTTACTACGATTGACCTCGCTCCTTACCCTCCCCACCAGGGCCCTGTAGCTCCGGAGCTCGTCATGTACTTCCTCGAACAGCTACCCGGCCATTACAAAGCCGACATGTGGCTCGGGCCCCGCCATCTCATCCCGACTGTCACGACCCAAGCGGAGCTCATCAAACAGCTCGCCCATGCTGCCGATGCGCCGGTACGTCGTGGCCTCCTGGGCGCGGGTGTCGCGTACGGAGCACTGCTGGGCTGGCTCTACCAGGACGCCGGCGACATCAATCGGTCCGGGTTCTGGCGGGCCGTCGCCCTGGACATGGCCCTTCGCTCTCAGGACCCGCAGCTCATCAGCTACGCCCTCACCAACAAAGCGATGCTCGCGATCGATGTGGGCGACGGACGCACCGTTGTCGACTATGCCGAGTCCGCCCTGATGGACAGAAGCAAGTTGTGCCCGAAAGTACGCATACTCGCGCTGGTCCACCAGGCGCATGGCAACTCAATGCTGCCGGCCAAGGACACGGACCTGGTAGACCGGCTGCTGGATGAGGCGGCCGCCCTTGTAGATCAGGTCGATGACGAGCATCCCTGGGGCAATGCCTGTCACCGTAGCCCCGGGTACATAGACGTCCAGCGAGCGACCGCCTATCTTCGACTGGGCCTCTACCGGGAGGCCGTCACGCTCTGGGATCGGATCCTGGGCACAGTGCCAGAGTCGGCACGGCGCGACAATGGCGTGTTCTGGGCACGCCAGGCCGGGGCTCTGGCTGAGGTGGCCGAACCCGAACGGGTGGTGCAGATCGCCACAGCGACTGCGGCGATGGTCCAGGAAACCGGATCAGCGAGGCTACGGCAGGAACTAAGGGCCATTCCTCGGCGCGCGACGGCCTGGGCGGGTACGGCTCCCGGCCGGGAGCTGGCTGAGATCATGTCTCAGATCGCGTGAGCCGTTGATGTGGAGACGCCGATGACCGTTCAGCCACTGTCCGAAGAGCAGATTGTCGCTCATCTGGCCGGACTACCCGGATGGGAGCGTCAGGGGGACGGCATCACCCGGACGTTCGCGCACACCTATCACGAGTGTGTACACATGGCGATGTACGTCGCGGCCAAGGCGCGTGAGGTCGGCCACCACCCCGACATCCACATCACCTGGCAGCGGATCCGTTTCGCAATCACCACTCACGACGCCGGAAACCGCCTTACGGCCAAGGACTTCGAACTTGCGGGCCACATCGATGCGATCGCCACCGGCCACGGGGCCGAACCGGCCTGAGATCAGTGACTGGTCAACCTCTGAGGTGATGCTGAGGAGCCGTGGCCACGTTGCGCTGCGGTCCGACACTTCGAGATCCGCCATGGTCCCGATTGTGATGAGGTTGGGAGCGAAGCTCCTGAAAACAGTCCGAGCGGAGCGAGGCCCTTTTCCTGGACGTGGCCGGGGCTCAGGCGGACCTCGACGTAGGCATTCTGCCTGCTCGACGATTGGTTCGCTACCGCGTCGCTATCAGGAGGCCCGCCCTCATGTAAGCCCCCAATTTCGTCACTCTTGGCCGTCACCCGGTCGATGGTGCCAGCGGCGAGTTCCGGTCCGGGCATCGGCGGTCACGCAGAGTACAGGCGTAGCATGGTGATGTTACATTCGGCGCGATAGTCGTGGGTGGGCTGGTTTCTCGGGGGGATACGTAGTCGAGAGATTTTCTCGGGGGTACGTATGTGCTCGTCCCAAGGTCCTCGCAGTAGAACGGTCGTTATTGCGTTGCTAACGATCGTGGTAACCCTGGCGGCTGCCTGCGCGCCGCGGTCGCTGGCCACCCGGCAGAGTGCGGTGGTTGGCGTGACACAGGCGCCGGCGTTGCCTGGCGCGCAGCCGATCTCAGCGAATGACCGGGTGTATACCGCCGACCAGGATTCCAACACGGTTAGTGTGATCAATCCGAAGACCGACACGGTGCTGGGCACGATCGCACTGGGCAAACCGCGCATGGACGTCGACGCGGATATTCTTGGCGCGATGTACGACGGGGAAATCGACGTCCACGGCCTCGGTTTCTCGGGCGATGGCCGGTACCTTGACGTCGTCGACGTCACCACCAACGCCGTCCACGTCATCGATACCGCCACCAACGCCGTCGTGCACACCATCTACCTTGACCGCGCCCCACACGAGGGATTCTTCTCCGCTGATGGAAACGAACTGTGGGTCGCCGAGCGAGGCGTGGACACCGTCGCGGTCATCGATTGGCGCCATGACCGGGTCATCGCCCGCATCCACTCCGAAGACGGCCCGTCGAAGGTGGTCTTCAGCCCGGATGGCCGGCGGGCCTACGTGAACCATCTGCGGGCCGAAGCCTTCGATGTCATCGATGTGCCCAGCCGCAAGATCATCCAGCACGTCACGGTACCGAACGTTGCTGGTGGTTCCTCCGACGAGGCGATCTCCCCCGACGGCAAAGAGATCTGGTTGGGCATGCCGGACAACGGCTATACCACCGCCGTGGTCAACGCGCAGACGTACAAGGTTGAGGCCGTCTTGAACACCGGCCCGCGGACCAACCACCCTAACTTCGTCACGGTCGATGGCGTGAACTATGCCTACATGACCGTGGGCGACCTCGGTCAGACCCTCGTCTATCGGCGCTCGACCACCGGCGGCCCACCGACGCTGGTCAATCGCATCCAAAACCACGGCCTCGGTCCGCACGGTATCTGGCCCAGCCCGGACAACACCCGCATGTACGTGGCGCTGCAGTACTCCGACGCAGTCGACGTGATCGACACCAGATCCATGAAAGTGATCGATACCCTGCGCATTGGTCAGTCCCCGATGGCGTTGGTCTACGTCGCCCGCACCAGCCCAGGCAGCACCGCACACCTCGGTCAGCAGGGCTTGGGCATGCGCGTCGAAAACCACCCCATCGAAGTGCAAGGAGCCCCCGGGGCGGCGGGGAACGCCCAAATCCGGGCACTTCCCGGAGTCGATGAAGTGGTCATCGACGTCCGGGGCCTACCGGCGAACCGTGCCTTCACCGTGTACGCCACCCGCGGCAACAACGCCACCGCGCTGCTGACCGCACACAGCAACGAGATGGGTGTGATCCCCGAAGCACTGGCCTTCGTCTCCTTCTTCGCTAATCACTACGACAAGATCGTCCTGCGACCCTCTACGGGATGACGGTTCCAGTGTGCGTTTCCCCTCGTAGCGTGGACACATCCTCGCGCATCCCTCGCACGGCCTTGCCAAGCTCGTAGGCGATCCGTGTGGCTTCGTAGGCCTCGACCGCACCCGGCTCGGCCATCCGGCGATCTCTGAGCTCACGCCAGCTCGACTGCCCGCTCATACGTCTCCTCCTCATCGGGAGTATGCGCCTGCTCGGATCGAGGTTGGGAGCGAAGCCCTTTCCCTAGACGTGACCAGGGCTCAGGCCGCTGGAGCGCGGGGGGTCAGGCGGACCTCGACGTTCGCGTCCAAGGCATGCGCCAGCCGTTCGAGAACGGGCAGCGTGGGGATTGTTCCGCCTGCCTCGAATCGTGCTATCGCGGATTGGGTCATGCCGGCCTCGCGCGCCAGGTCACTCTGACTCCAGCCGCGTGCCTCGCGCATCCCTCGCACGGCCTTGCCAAGTTCGTAGGCGATCCGTGTGGCTTCGTAGGCCTCGACCGCACCCGGCTCGGCCATCCGGCGATCTCTGAGCTCACGCCAGCTCGACTGCCCGCTCATACCGTCTCCTCCTCATCGGGAGTATGCGCCTGCTCGATGCAACGGCGCAGAGCCCGTCTAGCACGCTCGACTTCGCGATGCTCGCGAGGTCGCGTCTTCTGGAACACGGTCAACAGCACGATGCGTCGGCCGGATGCGATCCAATACGTCACCCTTACAGCAGCCTCATCGAGATGGAAGCGCAGTTCGCGTAGCTTGCCGTCCAGTTGCTTCGTATACGGCTCTCCCAGCAGAGGACCTTCCGCCGCCAACAAGTCAACATAGAAAGCAGCTCTCGCGAACAGCTCCATGGGCAGATCTTCGAGCCATTCCTGAACCTCTGGTTCCAGCTCTACGGTACCCCAAGTCATAGCGATGATGCTATGGACGACTACCCTCTGCTGTCTCGGAATTCGTTTCGGTAGTCG
This sequence comes from Sphaerisporangium viridialbum, assembly GCF_049674955.1. Lineage (GTDB taxonomy): Bacteria > Actinomycetota > Actinomycetes > Streptosporangiales > Streptosporangiaceae > Sphaerisporangium > Sphaerisporangium viridialbum. The sequence goes on from NZ_CP187232.1 coordinate 540,757, forward strand.
ACTGAGGCCCTTGTCAGGAGGAGCGGTAGTGCTTTCTCAGGGCTATGGCGGCGGCTACGCCGCCGGCGATGGCGCCGGCGCCCGCTGCGATGGGGAGGCCGATCATGGTGGCCTTGCGGCCGGTGCGGAAGTCCCTGATCATCCAGTTGTTGTCCCTGGCGTGCTCCAGCAACTCGCTGTCGGGGTTGATCGCGCAAGGGTGGCCGACGAGCTGGAGCAGAGGAAGGTCGTTCGCCGAGTCGCTGTAGGCCGTGCAGCGTGACAGGTCGAGGCCCTCGCGCCGGGCCAGGGCCTTCACGGCCTCGGCCTTCGCCGGTCCGTGCAGCAGGTCGCCCACCAGGCGGCCGGTGTAGACGCCGTCCTCGGTCTCGGCGACCGTGCCGAGCGCGCCCGTGAGGCCGAGGCGCTGGGCGATCACCCGAGAGAGCTCGACAGGCGTGGCGGTCACGAGCCACACGCGCTGGCCGGCGTCCAGGTGGCTCTGGGCGAGGGCGCGGGTGCCGGCCCAGATGCGGTCGGCCATCACCTCGTCGTAGATCTCCTCGCCGAGCCGTACGACGTCGTTGACCTTGAGCCCGACGACGAAGGCGAGCGCGGTCTCCTTGGCCTGCGCGATGTGCTCGGGGTTCTCGTTGCCGCGTACGCGAAACAGCGCCTGGCCCACCGCGAACCTCAGCAGGTCCTTGGTGGTGAACAGCCCCCGGGAGGCCAGACCCCGGGCGAAGTGGTAGATCGAGGCGCCTCGCATCATCGTGTTGTCGACATCGAAGAACGCCGCTGCGGTCGGGTCGGGATCGGCGATGGGCGCGGCCACGGCGGCCGCGGCAGCGACCTCTCCGGCCATCTCCGCCTCGGTGCGCCGTCGCAGTAACCGCCTCATAGCACCTCAGCTTAACTGGGAGCAGGGGGTGGAGTCGGTGTACGTGGCGTTAGCGTGGCGTGACGTCTGGCGCACGTCATAGGGTGCGCCCAGGTAGGCGGACCTGAGGGAGACAGGAAGATCGTGCAGGTCATGGGCGTGTCCCGCCTACGTCGTGAAGAGGCGTCCTCCCGCGTACGTCACGGGGTCAGGTCGTCGATCATGTCCAGGTACGCGCTGGCCTTCATGCGGTCGTCGTCGCCGAGCTGGGGGATCATCGGCTCCACCACGTCCCGCTGCTCCTCGGTGAAGCGCTTCAACGCTGGCGCGTGCGTATCCGGGCGCTTCACGTGGCCCAGGGCGGACAGGGCCGAGCGGGTCGTCGAGGTCATCTCGTCCAGGGTCGGCCCGATCAGCTCGGAGCGCCGGGAGTCGGGATAGCCGAGCAGCGCGGCGGCCTCCGTGGCGCGGGAGTGCGCGGCGCTCAGCTCGCGCTGGGCGCGCTCCACGTCGTCGGTCGTGAGGCTGAGCAGGGTGGCCTCCGCCGCGCGCTTGATCGGGTAGAGGCGGTCGCCGGGCACCGAGCCGTAGGTCTCCACCCCGGTGAAGAGCATCAGGCCCGTCACCGTCACGATGAGCGCCCCCGGGCGCAACCGCACCAGCATGGGGATGCGACGCGCGTGCCGGGCGGTCTCGGGAGCGGTCTCCGGGGTGGTCGCCTGGGCGGCGAGCAACTCTCCACGCAGCCGGGCGCGGAAGTCGGGCCGAGGGCCGTGGCCGGGCTCGGCGCCGATCTCGTTGAGCCGGGACACGAAATGGGCTTGGGGCTCCCGTCGCGTGGCGGCCGCCCAACGCCTGAGCAGCCACCGCGTAGGCCCCCACTTGCCCATGAAAGCTCCCTGCCGCGCGCACTACGATGATCCATAGGTGCTACTTGCCCAACGATGCGGGGAGCCCTCAGGTTACGGCTGCCCTGCTCACTCCGGTCTCCTCACGAGCGTCACCATAGGTCAACTCAGGTCGTCCGGGAGTGCCCTGGCCAGGGCGCGGATCGCGCGGAACTGGAGGGCCTTGATCGCGCCGCTCTTCTTCCCCATGATCAGCGCCGTCTCGGCGAGCGACATACCGTGCAGGAAGCGCAGAACCACGCATTCCTGCTGTTCTGGTCCGAGATCGCGCACCGCCCGAAGGATGCGTTCGTTGATCATGGTCGTGACCACGGCGTTCTCGGGGATGTGCGGGCCGTCCATCGGGGTGTCCAGCACCTCGGCGGTGGAGACCTCCATGCGGTAGCGGGCGGACTTGAAGTGGTCGGTCACGAGGTTCCTGGCGATCGTCACCAGCCAAGCGCCGAAATCCCTGCCCTGCCAGGTGAAGTCGGCGATGCGCCGGAGGGCGCGCAGGAACGTCTCGCTGGTCAGATCCTCCGCGAGGGCGTGGCAGCCGACCCGGAAGTAGACATAGCGATACACAAGATCGACGTATCGGTCGTACAACGCCGCGAAGGCGTCGGCGTCGCCGGTTTTGGCGCGGAGGACCACTCTCCGGAGCTCATCGATGTCCGGGGAGGGGCGCTCCCGCTGGTCAGCGGCGGCGCGCGTGGAGTTCACAGTGTCGGCCGATCCTGGAGGGGAAAGCCCGGCGACCGACCATGAGTTCGACATCCGGTATCCCTGGGGAGGAAAGGGAAGGGCGCGTGCGTGCTCGAACACTCTAGAAATCATCGGGAAATTACACAATCCACTTTGCCTCAGTAACTACCACGCGTAACAGGAGTGATGCGGCAGTTCGGGCATCGGCTACCGGTTTGGAGGTAATGTCCGGCAGAGTTGGGCCATCATGGAAGTCCTCGTTGCCGTCACCGCCTTCGCCGGTGCACTGTTCGCCGCCATCACCACTGGCATCCTGGTCGGACGTCTCCGGGACGAACGGAGCGGCTGGCTGATCGCCTGGACCATCACCACCTCAGCGCTCTGCCTCGCACTCGGCGCGGTCGCCGTCGGGCACCTGATGAAGTTCGGGCCCGTCACCTTCCGCGTCTACCAGATCACCGGAGCCTTCCTGGCGCCGTTCTGGCTCGCGGTCGGCATGATCCAGATGCTTGCGCAGAAGGCGCCCGCGAAGTTCGCCGCCTGGCTGCTGGGCATCGCGTTCACGCTGATCACGACCGTGATCCTGATCCTGGACCCCATCAGCGACCCCGACAAGTTCGCCTACACCCTGCCGCTCGGCGACGTCCACTGGACCATCATCCCGACGGCCCTGCTGAACGCCGCCCACGCCCTCACGTACCTGATCCTGATCGGCTGCCTCATCGTCGCGGTGCTGCGCTGGCGCAATGGGGACGACCTCGACGCCGACAACATGCACGCGGGCGTGGTGCTGGCGCCGACCGGGCTCGCCCTGGTGGGCGCCGTCCGCTTCGCGATCCCCGGCGTCTTCGCGGCGCTCGTGATCACGCTCATGGTCGGGGCCGTGTGGTACGCCGTCGCCCGCCCGCTCGCGCCGTACGACGAGGAGCGGGACGACTCCGACGACGATGACTGGGACGACGAGCGCCCGCCCTTCCGCCGACAGGCTCCCGAGGCCGCGTACGAGTCCGGGCCGCTGCCCGCCACCCCCGCCGCCGCCTCGACGCCGCCTCCGCGACGCTCCGGCCTCGGCGACCTCGTGGCGGAGTACCGCGCGGGCGACCAGGGTGATGTGGACTTCGCCGCCCGCATGCAGCCCTCCGGCGGGTACGGCGCCTCGGGCGGCCCGAGGACCGGCGAGGTCATAGGCCCGGACACGGCCGGCGGCCTCCCCGGACAAGGCCTCCCCGGACAAGGCCTCCCTGGTCAGGGCCTCCCTGGACAAGGTGGGCCCGGCCTCGGAGGCGTGACCGGGTCCAACATGCCGGGCCAGCCCGGGTCGCGGCACGCCCAGAACCCACTTCCCGGACCATCCGACCCGGGCTACCCCGGGCAGAACGGGTCGCACCACGCTGGGCAGCAGGACTACTCCATGCCCGCCACCGGCGCGCTGTTCCCCGGCAACGAGCTGCAGCCGCCCTTCGGAGGACGTCTCGACCAGGCCGCCGCCGCCTCAGGAGGAGGGCGCCGCGCCGACGTGCCGCTCGTGGCCTCCGGCTCGGTCAGGCCCTCGCCCAGCATCTACGGCCTGCTCACCGTCTTCACGCTGATGGACGGAGCCGGTGAGGCGTTCGACCGCCTCGCCGAGGAGACCGTCGAGGCCGTACGCCGGAGCGAGCCGGACACGTTGATCTTCATCTGCCACGCGGTCAAGTCGGCGCCGCTCCAGCGCATCGTCTACGAGCTCTACCGCGACGAGGTGGCGTTCACCGAGCACCAGCGACAGGCGCACATGGAGCGCTTCGCCCGCGAGCGGGTGGCCCACGTGCTCGCGGCGAACGTGATCGAGCTGAACGTCAACGCCGCCAAGGTGGTGCCGCTGCCCACGGCGTTCCGCGTCTGAGGAAAGAGCTACGAGGTCAGGGCGGCGCGGAGGCGGGTCTCGTCGACGCGCCAGAAGTCGTGCTGCACGCCGTCGATCAGCGTGACGGGGATCATCTCCCAGTAGTCCCGCTGGTCGGCCTCGGAGGCGGTGATGTCGCGCTCCTCCCAGGAGACCCCGAGATCGGCGGCCACGCGCTGGATGACGGCCCTGGCGTCGTCGCACAGGTGGCACCCGGGCTTGCCGAGCAGGGTGATCGTGTGGTCTCGCGGAGCCATGAGCCCAGCCTAACGGCCCCACCGGCCGTGTCATGGATCACAGTCATGAGGGCCGGATCCCGGACCGCCACCCCTACCTGGGAAAGTTGACACCCGAGAGTCCGCGCTCGCACTTTGTGCATAGCTTCACAAAGGTACTAACCTGGATGCCTGCGCCCTCTCGTCGACATCCGTCAACCGCGAGCGCGGCCGGGGGCGCACCGGCCGCCCGTCCCCTGGAGTTCCGGCCAAGTGATCCGCCGCATGTCCCAAGCGCGTGAGCGTGGCATCCCCGATGCGACCGTCGCGAGGCTTCCGCTGTACCTGCGCGCTCTGAACGGGCTCGCGGAGCGGGGCATCGCCACGGTGAGCTCGGAGGATCTCGCGGTCGCTGCCGGAGTCAACTCCGCCAAGCTGCGCAAGGACCTGTCGCACCTCGGGTCGTACGGCACGCGCGGCGTCGGCTACGACGTCGAGTACCTGATCTACCAGATCTCCCGCGAGCTGGGCCTCACCCAGGACTGGGCCGTGGCCATCGTCGGGGTGGGCAACCTCGGACGGGCGCTCGCGAACTACGGCGGGTTCGTCTCCCGGGGCTTCCGGGTGGCCGCGCTGTTCGACGCCGACACGAGCGTGGTCGGCGAGCGCCTGGTCGGCATGGCCGTCGACCACATAGACCAGCTCGAAAGCGTGATCGACAAGCGGGGGGTCTCGATCGTGGTGATCGCCACACCCGCGACGGCGGCGCAGCAGGTGGCAGACCGGGTCATCGCAGCCGGGATCACGAGTATCTTGAACTTCGCCCCCGTCGTGCTGACCGTGCCTGACGGAGTCGATGTCCGCAAGGTCGATCTCTCGATCGAACTGCAAATTCTTGCGTTTCATGAGCAGCGCAAAGCGGATCGCGAAACAGGGAGTCCCATGATGGCCGGAGACTGGGCCGAGGCGATGGACGCATGAGCCTTCTCGCGGTTGGTCTCAGCCACAGGACAGCGCCGGTGGCGCTGCTCGAACGCGTCGCGGTGACCGGCGACGCCCTCGTGAAGCTCCTGCACGACCTGCGGAGCGACGCGCACGTGTCCGAGGTCATGATCGTCTCCACGTGCAACCGGGTCGAGGTCTACGCCGACGTCGACCGCTTCCACGCCGGGGTGACCACCGTCACCGACCTTCTCAGCGACCACTCCGGGGTCCCCCAGGAGCAGCTGACCCGCCACCTCTACGTCCACTACGAGGACCGCGTCGTCGAGCACCTGTTCACGATGGCCTGCGGTCTCGACTCGATGGTGGTGGGCGAGGGGCAGATCCTCGGCCAGGTGCGCCAGTCGCTGCGGCTGGCCCAGGAGCAGGGCACAGCGGGCAGTGTGCTCAACGAGCTGGCCCAGCAGGCGCTCCGTGTCGGCAAGCGCGCCCACACCGAGACCGGCATCGACCGGGCGGGCGCCTCCCTCGTCGGCGTCGGCCTCACCCTCGCCGAGCGCGTCCTCGGCCCGATCGCGGGCAGGCGGGCGCTCGTGGTGGGCGCCGGGTCGATGAGCGCGCTGTCCGCGGCGACGCTCGCCCGCGCCGGGGTAACCGACATCGTCGTCGCCAACCGCACCTTCGAGCGCGCCGCCCGCCTGGCCCAGACCGTCGGCGGCCGTGCCGTCGAGCTGGCGGAGGTCGAGCGCGAGCTGCCGGGCGCCGACCTGGTCATCTCCTGCACAGGAGCGGGTAGCGTTGTCATCGGCACCGAAATGGTGGCGCGAGCCGTACGCGAGAAGCCGCTCTTCCTGCTCGACCTCGCGCTCCCGCACGACGTGGACCCAGGCGTGCGCACGCTTCCGGGCGTCACGCTCGTCGACCTCGAGTCGATGCAGGAGGCGGGGGTCGGTGATCAGGGCCAGGGCGGCGGCTCCGACGACATCGTCGCGGTCAGGTCCATCGTGGCCGCAGAGGTCTGCGAGTACCTCCGTGCCGAGCGCGCGGCCAAGGTCACGCCGACCGTGGTGGCGCTGCGGGCCAAGGCCGCCGACGTCGTCGAGGCCGAGCTGGGGCGCCTCGTCACGCGGGTGCCCGAGATCGACGGGCGGCTGCGCGGTGAGATCTCCCAGACCGTCAGGAGGGTCGTGGACAAACTGCTCCACGAGCCGACTGTGCGTGTCAAAAGGTTGGCGGCGTCCCCAGCGGGCGATCATTATGCTGAGGCGCTGCGCGAGCTGTTCGACCTGAACCCGAAGGTGCCCGAGGCAGTGACGAGAGCCGACGTGGCCGAGGTGGAGACCGACTTGACCGGTCGAGCCGGCGAGGAGGAGGCATGACCGAGGGCCTGATCACAGCGCGGAGCGTCCTCCGGCTGGGCACCCGGCGGAGCCTCATGGCGACCACCCAGTCGCAGCTCGTGGCCGACCGGCTGACCGAGCTGACAGGGCGTCCTGTGGAGCTCGTCGGCGTCACGACCTTCGGCGACGTCACCAAGACCCACCTGGCGCAGCTCGGCGGCACCGGCGTGTTCGTCAGCGCCCTTCGCGACAAGCTGATCGATGGTGAGATCGACTTCGCGGTCCACTCCCTCAAGGATCTGCCGACCAAGCCCGACCCGCGCGTCGTCATCGCGGCCATACCGCCGCGCGACGACCCGAGGGACGCGCTCGTCGGCTCCGCCAAGCTCGTCGACCTGGCCCCCGGCGCCCTGGTGGGCACCGGCTCCCCGCGCCGCGTGGCCCAGCTGCGCGTGCTGCGGCCCGATCTCGAGTACGTCCCGATCCGCGGCAACGCCGACACCCGCATCGGCAAGGTGACCTCCGGAGAGCTGCGGGCCATCGTGCTCGCCGCGGCCGGGCTCGGCCGCATCGGGCGCGAGACCGAGATCTCCCAGCTCTTCGAAGTTTCCGAGATGCTTCCCGCGCCGGGGCAGGGGGCGCTCGCGGTCGAGTGCCGCGCCGGCGACGCGGCGCTGATCGAGTTGCTCGGAGTGCTCGACGACCCGCGCACACGCGCCGCGGTGACCGCCGAGCGCGCCGTGCTCGCCACCCTCGAAGCCGGTTGCAGCGCGCCCGTAGGTGCGTACGCGGCCGATGACGGGCACATTCTCAACCTGACCGCCGCCGTGGTCGCCTTCGATGGCACACGGTCGGTGCGCAAGTCCACCGCCGGTGATCCCTCGGCAGCCATGGAGCTCGGACGCGAACTCGCGACCGCCATGATCTCCGAGGGGGCCGGCATGTTGATGGGGGAGCGGACCCATTGAGCTCCGGAAGCAAGACCGGCAAGACGGCCGACACCACGACGGCCGGCACCATGACGGATGAGAGCGGCGAGGCAGTGGAGAGGAGCGCGGCCACGACGGGTGCGACGGAGACGGCCGGTGAGCGCCCTGCCGGGTTCGTCGCCTTCGTGGGAGCCGGGCCGGGTGACGAGAACCTCCTCACCCTGCGCGGCGCCGACCTGTTGTCACGGGCCGACGTCGTCGTCCTCGACAGGGAGGCGTACGGGGCTCTGCTGCGCCACTGCTCCGAGGACGTCAAGGTCGTGGACGTCGCCGGCGAGATGGGCGCGGTGTCGTTGAAGGCCGTGCAGGAGGCCAAGGCGGGGTGCCGTGTCGTGCGCCTGTGCGCGGGCGATCCCGGCTTCTTCTCCTCGGTCACCGAGGAGGTGGCGGCCTGCGCCAAGGCGGAGGTCGACTTCGAGATCGTCCCCGGCGTGCCGCCGGCCACGGCGGTGCTCACCTACGCGGGCATCGCGCCGGCCGTGGCGGTGCCGGAGTTCCGCATCGTGGACGCCACCCAGGTCGACGACTGGTCGGTCCACGCCGCCTCCGCGGGCACCGTGGTGATCTACAACGGCATCACCGAGGCGGTCGCCATCGGCAAGGCCCTCATCGCCGGGGGCAAGCCCGACACCACCCCGGTGGCCGTGACCCAGAGCGGCACCACCACCGAGCAGTACACCGTGGTGTCCTCGCTCGGCAGGCTCGCCGCCGACCTCAAGCACGCGGGCATCGCCGAGCCCGCGCTGATCGTCGTGGGCGACGCGGTCGGCACGCGCGACCGCCTGTCGTGGTTCGAGAACAAGCCGCTGTTCGGCTGGCGCGTCCTCGTTCCCCGCACCAAGGAGCAGGCGGCCGGGCTGTCCGAGCAGCTCCAGTCGTACGGCGCGGTGCCGGAGGAGGTGCCGACGATCTCCGTGGAGCCGCCGCGCACCCCCCAGCAGATGGACCGCGCCATCAAGGGCCTGGTGACCGGCCGCTACGAGTGGGTGGCGTTCACCTCGGCCAACGCCGTCAAGGCGATCAGGGAGAAGTTCGAGGAGTACGGCCTCGACGCGCGGGCGTTCGCCGGCCTGAAGGTCGCGGCCGTCGGCGAGGCGACCTCCAGGGCGCTGGTGGAGTTCGGGGTCAAGCCCGACCTCGTGCCGGTGGGCGAGCACTCCTCCGAGGGGCTGCTCGCCGAGTGGCCGCCGTACGACTCCATGCTCGACCCGATCAACCGGGTCCTGCTGCCCCGGGCGGACATCGCGACCGAGACGCTCATCGCCGGGCTCACCGAGCTCGGCTGGGAGTGCGACGACGTGACCGCCTACCGCACGGTGCGGGCGGCCCCGCCGCCCGCCCCGATCCGCGAGGCGATCAAGGGCGGCGGCTTCGACGCCGTGCTGTTCACCTCGTCCAGCACGGTCAGGAACCTCGTCGGCATCGCGGGCAAGCCGCACAACGTCACGGTGATCGCGGTCATCGGTCCGCAGACCGCCAAGACCGCCGAGGAGTTCGGCCTGCGGGTCGACATCATGGCCGACAACCCCTCGGCGTCGGCGCTGGCGTCCGCGCTGGCGGAGTACGGCGCCAAGCAACGTCAGGCGGCCGTCGCGGCCGGTGACGTCCCCCGGCGGCCCTCGCAGACGCGCAGGGGTGCTCGCCGCCGGGCCAGATAACCGAACAGTCGATTTCCCCATCGTCGCGCCTCGCGCGTACGCGAGATCCGGGACAGGGTCGGGGAGGGGAGACAGGATGAGCAACGCGGAGTTTCCGGTGGCACGGCCTCGGAGGCTGCGGCGCACCGCGCCCATGCGCCGCATGGTGTCGGGCACTCGGCTGCACCCGGCCGAGCTGGTGCTGCCGATGTTCGTCAAGGAAGGCGTGAGCGACCCCCAGCCGGTCACGTCGATGCCGGGCGTGTTCCAGCACACGCGCGACTCGCTGCGCAAGGCCGCCCACGAGGCGGCGGAGGCGGGCGTGGGCGCGCTGATAGTGTTCGGCATCCCGGCCGTCAAGGACGCCAGGGGATCGGCGGGCGACGACCCCGAGGGCATCGTCCAGCTGGCACTCGGAGACCTGCGCGCCGACCTCGGCGACTCGATCGTGGTGATGAGCGACACCTGCCTCGACGAGTTCACCGACCACGGGCACTGCGGCATCCTCACCGCCGACGGCGAGGTCGACAACGACGCGACCCTGGAGCGCTACGCGTCGGTGGCGGTCGCCCAGGCGGCGGCGGGGTCGGAGGTGGTCGCCCCCAGCGGCATGATGGACGGCCAGGTCGGCGCGATCCGCGCCGCGCTGGACACCAACGGCTTCTCGCACATCCCGATCCTCGCGTACTCCGCCAAGTACGCTTCGGGCTTCTACGGGCCGTTCAGGGAAGCGGCCGAGTGCGCTCCGCGGTTCGGGGACCGCAGCGGCTACCAGCAGGACCCCGCGGGCCCGGTGGGCGAGGCGCTCCGCGAGGTGCGCCTCGACCTGGCCGAGGGCGCGGACGCCGTCATGGTCAAGCCCGCGCTGGCCTACCTGGACATCCTGCGGCAGGTCCGCGACAGCGTAGACGTGCCCGTAGCGGCCTACCAGGTGAGCGGCGAGTACGCCATGGTCGAGGCGGCCGCGGCCAACGGCTGGATCGACCGCGAGCGCATCATCATGGAGTCGCTCATCGCCATCCGGCGCGCCGGAGCGGACATGATCCTCACCTATTGGGCTACAGAAGTGGCCAGGAGACTATCCGGACGGGCCATTTCCGGGGGTCGGGTCACCTGACCCGGTCGCCATCGGGCATCATCGGGGAAAGGCAGGGTGGGGGAGGAACACGATGGTGGGGGTACCACTGACGGCTCGCCGGGCGAAAAGGCGCGGTCGTTCCCATGCGAAAGCGCAGACGATCGCCTCGGTGCTCGAGTACGCCGAGCTGGGGTGGGCGAGCTGTCTGGGCGCCCATCCACTGCGTGAGGGACGCCGGGCGTGTTCGTGCGACCGCGTCGGCTGTCCCGACCCGGGGGCCCATCCGCTGTCTCCGGCCTGGCAGATGATGGCCACCACGGACACCGCGCTGCTCACCCGCTGGTGGGAGCAGAATCCCGAGGCGAGCGTGATCCTTCCCACGGGCAGGGTGTTCGACGTCTTCGACGTACCCGCGGCGGCGGGCCAGACCACCCTCGCCGCCATGGAGGCCTCTGGCTTCGCGACGGGCCCGGTTGCCGCAGGCGGCGACCGGGTCCTTTTTTACGTCGCCACACGAGGCGCTCCCGAGGACGAGGACGAGTGGTGGTCCTGCCACCTCGACTACGGCCCCGAGACCATCGAGGACTCCCCAGGGCTCCGCTGGCACTGCCGCGACAGCTACGTCATCGCCCCGCCGTCGTCGCTGGCCGACGGCAGCCAGGCCCGCTGGCTGCGGCCACCCGACGGGCGTCCCCTTCCCGACCCGCTGCACGTCCTCGACCGCCTGGCCGACGCCATCGACTGAGAGCCGTCGCGCCCCCTACTCGGCTGACGGGCCTCGCCACGCGGGGACTAACCTTGACGCGTGAGCCTTACGAAGATCTCAGAGGACCTGTTCGAACGCGCCCGGGCCGTCGTGCCGGGCGGCGTGAACTCCCCGGTACGCGCCTTCGGCGCCGTCGGCGGCACCCCGAGGTTCATGGAGTCGGGGCAGGGCCCCTACATCGTCGACGCCGACGGCAACCGTTACGTCGACCTGGTCTGCTCCTGGGGTCCGATGATCCTCGGGCACCGGCACCCCGCCGTCGTCGAGGCGCTCACCGAGGCCGTCTCGCGCGGCACGTCCTTCGGCACGGCAACGCCGGGTGAGGTCGAACTGGCGGAGGAGATCGTCTCCCGGGTCGACCCGGTCGAGAAGGTCCGGCTGGTCAGCTCGGGCACCGAGGCCACCATGTCGGCGGTGCGGCTGGCGCGCGGCTTCACCGGCCGCTCCCGCGTCGTCAAGTTCGCCGGGTGCTACCACGGGCACGTGGACGCGCTGCTCGCCTCCGCGGGCTCGGGCGTGGTGACCTTCGGGCTTCCCGACACCCCCGGTGTGACGGGCGCGTCGGCGGCCGACACCATCGTCCTTCCCTACAACTCGCCCGAGGCGGTCACCGAGGCCTTCGAGGCCTTCGGCGACGAGATCGCCTGCGTGATCACCGAGGCCTGCCCCGCCAACATGGGCGTGGTGCCGCCCCGCCCGGGGTTCAACGCGCTGCTGCGCGAGCTGTGCACGGCCAGGGGCGCCCTTCTCATCATCGACGAGGTGCTGACGGGCTTCCGCGTCTCCGCCTCCGGCTGGTACGGCCTGGACCCTGTGGACGCCGACCTGATGACGTTCGGCAAGGTCATGGGCGGCGGCCTGCCCGCGGCGGCGTTCGGCGGCCGGGCCGAGGTCATGGACCGTCTCGCGCCCGAGGGCCCCGTCTACCAGGCGGGCACCCTCTCGGGCAACCCCTTGGCGTGCGCCGCCGGCCTCGCCACCCTGCGGGCCTGCGACGAGGAGGTGTACGACCGGGTGGACGCCGCGGCCCTGATCATCGGCCGCGCCGCGTCGGACGCCCTGGCCACCGCAGGGGTACCCCACCGGCTGCAGACGGCGGGCAACCTGTTCTCGGTCTTCTTCACCGCCGACCCGGTCACCGACTTCGCGGGCGCGCAGACCCAGGACACCTCGGCGTACCGCGCGTTCTTCCACTCCATGCTCGACCAGGGCGTCTATCTCCCGCCGTCGGCGTACGAGGCGTGGTTCCTGTCCGCGGCGCACGACGAGGAGGCCCTCACCCGGGTCGCCGAGGCGCTGCCCGCCGCTGCGAAGGCCGCCGCTTCCGCGTCCTCGCGGGGCTGACCCTTCAGCTCGGGCGAGATTTACGCGATAAATCGTTTAGCATCGCTATATGCTGGATTTGCACCGTCTCAAGGCCCTGCACGCCGTCGCCGTCTACGGCTCGGTCGGCGCCGCCGCCGAGGCGCTCATGGTGACCCCGTCGGCGATCTCCCAGCAGCTCGCCAAGCTCGAACGCGAGACCGGTTCCACGCTCATCGAGCGCAGCGGGCGCGGGGTGAAGCTCACCGACGCGGCCGGCCTGCTCGCCGAGCACGCCGAGCGCATCCTGGCACTGGTGGAGACGGCGGAGGCCGATTTCGAGGCGCTGCGCGGCACGGTCGTCGGGCGCCTGTTGATCGCCGCCTTCCCGACGGCCGCCAGGGGCGTGCTCCCGACCGCACTGAGGGAGCTGAAGCACCGCCATCCCGACCTCGACCTCGTGCTCTACGAGCGGGAGCCCGAGCGTCAGGTGCGCGAGGTGGCCCGGGGCGAGCTCGACCTCGCCCTGGTGCAGGACTGGCTGAACCGTCCGATGGCCATTCCTGAGGGGCTCTCGCGGGCCCCGCTCTTCGACGACGTGGCCGACGTGGTGGTGCCCGCGAGCCATCCCCTGGCCGACCGGCGCGAGATCGACCTCGCCGAGCTGCACGGCGAGCGGTGGATCAGCTCCTCACCGGGCACGGTCTGTCACGACTGGCTGGTGTTCACCCTGAGGACGGCGTCGCTGGAGCCGGAGTTCTCCTGCATGGCCGACGAGTACCCGACGCAGATCGCCCTGGTCGGGGCCGGGCACGGCTGTGCCATCGTGCCGCGCCTCGGCAGGGAGACACTGTCGGCCGACGTCCGGGCGGTGCCGATCCTGCCTCGGCCGACCCGCCGCATCTTCGCCCTGTGGCGCACCGACGCCGCCAGGCGCCCGGCGATCCGGGCGGCCGTCGACGTGCTGCGGCAGATGACGCCGCCCTCGGGGCTGCTGTCCGTCTCCGGCGATGTCGGCACGTCCGCCACGTCAGGTCATGCCGCGGCCCGTTCTGGCCAGTAGGCTGGTGTCCGTCATGACTGAAAGCACCGTTGTTCACCTGCTCCGCCATGGAGAGGTGCACAATCCCCAGGGTCTGCTCTATGGCAGGTTGCCCGGATACCACCTCTCGGAGAACGGTCGCTCGATGGCCGAGATGGTGGCCAAGGCGCTCGCGGGGCGCGACATCGTCGCGCTGTACAGCTCCCCGCTGGAGCGCGCCCAGGAGACCGCCACCCCCCTGTCGAAGACGCTGGAGCTCCCGATCCAGACCGACACCAGGCTGATCGAGGCCGACAACGTCTTCGAGGGCCTGGCCGTCGGCGGCATGTTCCGGGCGCCCGCCAACTACCGCCATCTGTGGAACCCCGCCCGTCCCTCCTGGGGCGAGCCGTACGTCGACATCGTGAAGCGCATGCGCCCCGTGATCGACGACGCGCGCGCAAAGGCGCGGGGGCACGAGGTCGTGCTGGTCAGCCACCAGCTCCCGATCTGGGTCATCCGGCTGGCCGCCGAGGGCCGCAGGCTGGCGCACGACCCCCGCAGGCGCCAGTGCGCGCTCGCGAGCCTCACCAGCTTCACCTTCGAAGGCGACCGGCTGACCAGCGTGGGCTACAGCGAACCGGCAGGGGTGCTCATCAAACCGCCTAAACTACTCAAATCGGCCAAACGGCGGTAGTCACCGGAGCCGCCCCGATTTCGAGGGCGTGCGGTGCGCTGGGTAGGGTTTGAAGCTCTACCGCTTGTAGTGCAAGGAGATCCTCCTCCGTGTCCGCGAAGTCACGTGCCCTCGTCACCATGGTGCTGGCCATGACGGCTCTCGCGGGCTGCGCCGGAACCCAGGCATCCCAGCCCCAGTCGGGCGACACGCGCTTCGTGGCGGGCAACGGCGCGGTGCAGCTCTTCCCGGCCGGGCAGCGGCAGGCGGCCCCCGCGATCGAGGGGGAGACGCTGGAGGGCACCCCCGCGAGCCTCGCCGACCACAAGGGCCGGGTCGTGGTGCTGAACTTCTGGGCCTCCTGGTGCGCGCCCTGCCGCAGCGAGGCCCCGGTGCTCAAGGACATCGCCGCCAAGACCAAGGACCTCGGCGTCCAGTTCCTCGGCGTCGACTTCAAGGACGACAAGGCGCAGGCCATGGCCTTCCAGCGCACCCAGCAGCCCGGCTATCCCAGCCTGTACGACCAGCCCGGCAAGGTCGCGCTGGCGTTCCACGGCATGGTCAACCCCGCCGCGATCCCCTCCACGCTCGTGCTCGACCGGCAGGGCAGGGTCGCGGCCCGCGCTCTCGGAGAGGTCAAGTATTCCGACCTCTACGACGTGGTCACCAAGGTCGGCGATGAGAAGTAGCGGCGGTGCGCCGTGAGCGACCTCACGACCACCGTCGCGGCCGGCTCGCTCATCGTGGCCCTGCCCATCGCGCTGGCGGCCGGGCTGGTGTCGTTCCTGTCGCCGTGCGTGCTGCCGCTGGTCCCCGGATACCTGTCGTACGTCACGGGCATGAGCGGCGACCCCAGGCGCGGGCGCATGGTGGCGGGCAGCGCCCTGTTCGTGCTGGGCTTCTCCCTGGTCTTCGTGCTGGGGGGCGCGCTGTTCGGCGGGCTCGGGCAGATGCTGTTCGGCAACGCCGAGGTGGTCACCCGCGTGCTCGGCGGCCTCACGATCGTGCTCGGCCTCGGCTTCCTCGGCCTGATCCCCGGCCTCCAGCGGGACGTGCGCATCCACCGCTTCCCCGCCGCCGGCATCGCGGGCGCGCCCCTGCTCGGCGTGGTGTTCGGCCTCGGCTGGACCCCGTGCATCGGCCCCACGCTGTCGGCCGTGCTCACGCTGTCGCTCGACCAGGGCAGCGCGGTGCGGGGCGCGGTGCTGGCCTTCGCGTACGCGCTGGGCCTCGGCCTGCCGTTCGTCCTCGCGGCCTTCGCCTACCGCAGGGCGCTCCACACGTTCAAGGCGGTACGCCGCCACTCCCAGCTCATCACCCGCATCGGCGGGGCCATGCTGGTCCTCGTCGGCGTGCTGCTGGTGACCGGCCTCTGGGGCCAGATCATCGCGGGCATGCAGGGCTGGGTGGGCGGATTCGAGCCGATGATCTGATGACATTCACCCAGGAGGTCCGCGCTGACCCGGTGCGCCCCGCCGGTCTCGGCCCGGTGGGCTGGCTGCGCTGGGCCTGGCGCCTGCTCACCTCGATGCGCACGGCGCTGATCCTGCTGTTCCTGTTCGCGCTGGCCTCCGTGCCGGGCTCGATCTACCCGCAGCGGTCGATCAGCCCCGAGAAGGTCGCGCAGTACTTCAAGGACAGCCCCGGCGCGGCCAAGTGGCTCGACCGGCTCGGGCTCTTCGACGTCTTCACCTCGCCGTGGTTCGCGGCGACGTACCTGCTGCTGTTCCTCTCGCTGGCCGGATGCGTCATCCCCCGGGCGGCCGCCCACCTGCGCGAGGTCCGGCGCACGCCTCCGGCCGCCCCGCGCAACCTGTCCAGGCTTCCCCAGCACGCGTCCTTCGAGGCCCCCGGCGCCACGGTGGAGTCCATCGCCGCGCAGCTCAGGAAGAAGCGCTTCCGCACGGTCACCGGCCCGGGCTGGGTGGCCGCCGAGAAGGGCTACCTGCGCGAGACCGGCAACCTGCTGTTCCACGTCGCCCTGCTCGCCCTGCTGGTGGCGGTCGGCGCGGGCGGCCTGTACGGCTACCGGGGCAACGTGCTGATCGTCGAGGGCAACGGCTTCGCCAACACCGTGGCGGCCTACGACAGGTACATCCCCGGCCAGAACGTGTCGGCGGAGTCGCTGGAGCCGTTCTCCTTCACGCTCAAGGACTTCCAGGCCACCTACGTCGCCACGGGCGACCGGCGCGGGCAGCCGCTCGACTTCTCGGCCGCGCTCATGGTGACCGACCGCCCAGGCGCGCGTGAGCGGCCGTACGACCTGCGGGTCAACGAGCCGCTGGACGTCAACGGCACCCAGACCTACCTGATCGGGCACGGGTACGCCCCGACGTTCAAGGTCCTCGACGGGAAGGGGCAGGTGGCCTTCGAGGGGTCGGTGCCGTGCCTGACCGCCGACCAGATGACCTACACGTCCGAGTGCGTGATCAAGGTGCCGGACGCCGTGCCCGACCAGCTCGGATTCCTGGTGCGCTTCCTGCCGACGACGGTTCCCGCGCAGGACGGCTCGTACGTCTCGGTCTTCCCCGGCGCGGCCAACCCCACGGCCCAGGTGTTCGCCTTCTCCGGCGACCTCGGGATGAAGTCGGGGGAGCCGCAGTCGGTCTACCAGCTCGACACCAAGAACCTCAAGCCCCTGGTCATGGGGCTCAAGACCAAGCCGCTCGCCGTCGGCGAAACCCTGCCGCTGCCGGGCGGCGCCGGGTCGATCCAGCTCACCGGGGTGCGTGAATGGATCAGCCTCCAGATCGCCTATGACCCTGGCAGGATCCCGGCCCTGCTCGCCGCGGGCCTTTCGGTCCTCGGGCTCGTGCTCTCGCTCACCGTCCGCCGCCGCCGGGTCTGGGCGCGGGTGAAGGAGGGCGAGGGCTCCACCGAGGTCGAGGTCGGCGGGCTGACGCGCACCGAGGGCGGCCCCGGCTTCGCCGAGGAGTTCTCCCAGATCGTCACGGCCCTTCGAGGTCCCGAGGCCGGCGATGCCGCCTCGCGTCAAGGAGTAAAGGATGCCCACTGACGTCAACTCAGGGCTCGCCACGCTCAGCGACCAGCTGATACTGGCGACCGTCCTGCTGTATGTCCTCGCCATGATCGGCTACGCGCTCGACCTCGGCTTCGGCCGGGCCCGGCCGGCCGAAGCGGCGCGCGAACTCGTCCCCGTCGGCGGCGGCACGGCCGTCGCCGAGGCGGGTGAGGCCGGCACCACCGCCGCCCGTACGGGGGAGGCCGGAGCGGGCTCCACGGGCGCGGGTGACGCGGGCCGCACACCGCCCGCCTGGACCGCCCGGGCGGGCACTCTCGCGGTCGCCGTGAGCTTCCTCGGGTGGGCCGCCAACCTCGGGGCCATCATCACCCGGGGCGTCGCGGTGGGCCGCTGGCCGTGGGGCAACATGTACGAGTTCGTGGTGGCGATCTGCTTCGCCGCCGTGACCGCGTTCCTGGTGATGCAGGCCCGCCAGCCGGTGAGGTTCCTCGGGGCCTTCGTCTCGGTCGCGGCGGCACTCGGGCTCGGCTTCGCCGTCCGCTACCTGCACGTGCAGGCGGGGCCGGTCGTGCCCGCGCTCAACTCGTACTGGATCGCCATCCACGTCACCGCGGCGATCTTCGCGAGCGGCCTGTTCATCGTCGCCGGGGTCTCTGGCATCCTGTTCCTGACGCGCAAGGACGGCCCATCCCGGCTGCCCGGGCGTGACGATCTGGAGCGCGTCGCCCACCGGGCCATCGTGATCGCCTTCCCGATCTGGACGTTCGCGGTGATCGCGGGCGCCCTGTGGGCGGACAAGGCGTGGGGCCGCTACTGGGGCTGGGACCCCAAGGAGGTCTGGGCGTTCATCACCTGGATCGCGTACGCGGCGTACCTGCACGCGAGGGCCACCGCCGGTTGGCGCGGCAGGGCGGCGGTGATCGTCCAGCTGGTCGCCTTCGGGTGCCTGCTGTTCAACCTGATCGGCGTGAACATCTTCCTGTCGGGCCTGCACTCCTACGCGCAGGTGCCCTGAGCCCCTAAGCGTCCCCTGAACGGCCCGCTGCTCCCCTACGAGCGGGCCGTTTCGACGTCCGTGCCCGCCGATCGGGCCGGCACGGGCGTGCTGTCTCCAGGCGGTCAGGGAGACGCGCGGGGGTCAGTCGTCCTCCCTGCGGAGGCGACGGTCTAGGTCGCGGAGGAAGTCGGGGTCGTCGTCGGGTCCACGGGGCACGGAGGGCCGGGGGCGGCCGGAGCGGCCGATGCGCTGCCGCTGAACTGCCTGCTCACTCTGGGGGCGGCCGAGCAGCAGCCACAGGAGGCCGCCGAGGTCGACCAGGAGGACGACGATGAGAACCCACAGAAGCTTGGGCAGGTTCCTTACGTCCTCCTCCGGTGTGGTGATCACATCGAACAGGCAGTAAAGCCAGAAGGCTAACAGGGCCAGGCCAAGAAGCACGCTAGGCATGTCCGCAGCGTAAGCCATTCGACGGTAGATCGTGTTTTCGGGGCGTGACAGCGTGCCGCGGATCCATCCCCGTAGGACATTCCTGATGACTTCCCGAGCGGCCTCGTCGTACCGTGGACCGTGACCACGCTTCGCGGACGGGAGAGGTGCGTGCAGATGTTCGCGCTCGCTCGGGCCCCCTGGCCGTCGCCTTGACGGCGTACTCCGGCGACAGGGGTCGCCATCGCAGGGGCCCGCGCTGGCGGCAGAAGGCGCCGTACGGCCTTCCCCGCCGTGGAGAGGTCCCCCGCGAGGGAACCCCCGAGCCCTCGGACGGGCGTCCCGAGTCCTTCCGCGAGGGCCGTCCTGAGTCGTTCCGCGAGGGCCTTGAGGGCCGCGAGGGCCGCGCTGACCAGGCACGCGACCGCGCGGACTACCGCGACAGCGGGCGCAGGGCGAACCGCCGCGAGAGCCGCGCCGACGCGTTCTGGGAGGGCGAGCAGCCCAGGGCCGATGCCATGCGGGCCGTCACCGCCCCCGTGGTCGACAGGCCGCAGTACATCTGGCGCGATTTCGAGCTGGACGACGAGCCCCCGCTGGCCCAGCCCAACTCGCCCGACACGCCCGACCTGCGCGACGGGCTGCGGCACTGCGGGCCGCTCGAACAGATCCTCTACCGCCAGTGGGACGCCCTGGACGGCCCCCCGTCGGCCGACGCGGTGCGCGCCGTGGACAGCCTCGCCAGGCTCCCCGAGCGCCTGAAGGCCCTCCTGGCGGTCGGACTCGACGGCATCTACGTCGGGCCGGGCGGCGTGCCCGATCTGGACGACATGGGCTATCTCCGGGGCGCACCGCTGCCCTCGGGCAAGGCGACATGGGACATCTGCGCCGGCGCGTACGGCGACCGCAAGATCGTGGTGGGTGACCGGCCCTCGCCCACGCCCGACGTGATGATGCACGAGACCGGTCACGCCCTCGACGACATCGACGCCGCGCACGGCGAATGGGTGTCCGACTCGCCGGAGTTCGTCGCCCTCTACGAGGAGTGCGGGCACCTGTTCGCCTCGGCGTTCCACAAGCAGCCGGGTGGCCTCGGCCGCAAGGAGTTCTTCGCCGACGCCTTCGCGGCCATCGCCTCCCGGCAGCGGCCGGCACTGGTCGACATGCTGAACGGAGACACCCGCGCCGCTCTCAATGTCATGCTCTTCTTCAACCGGCGCTACGGAATCTAGGTGATCCGCCATGTACGTCATCCGGCTCGCGGACGGGACGTTGCGGATACCGCATTCCCTCACCAGTGACGACGGCCGCCTGATCGGCAACGCCTACGTGGAGCTCGCTCCCAGCGACCCCGACTACGACCGCTGGCTGCCCGAGTCCATCACCGAGGAGCAGGACGCCGAGCGGCGCAGACGCTGGAAGGACGAGAACGACGAGCTGGAGCGTGAGTTCCTGGCGTTCAAAGAGTCACAGGCCACTGACCACTGAGCCGCGGAGGCCGCCCCGGGCCGGGTCGCGTGCCGCCCGGCGTGCCCGCTCGCGGCGCCGGGAAGCGGAGCCGCTCGGAAGGCCGCACCGGCCGGACACGGAACACAGATCGCACCCGAAAAAGCATTAAAGGCGCGTCCCAAAAAAAGAACAGTGACCCTGCGGCTTCCGGGGGGCACGCAGGATCACCGGGTGGTGCGACTTGGCTTGGAGTTCACCGTGCTCCCGATGGTCGCCGGGGACGGCGTTCCCTCGCCTGTACATCAGACACGCGGTGAGTCGCCGCTCGGCCGTTCGGCCGTTAGGACTTCCTCGCCACGCAGGAGAGCGTGCACCTCCGACTCGCGGAAACGCCGGTGCCCTCCGGGGGTACGGATGCTGCTGATGCGGCCTGCCGCTGCCCAGCGCGTCACCGTTTTTGGATCGACCCGGAAGAGGGCGGCAACCTCTCCGGGGGTCAGCAGACGTTCGCTGCTACTCTCCACAATCTCTCCCCCTCGCATCCCGCATCCTGAAGCGGGCGGACAGGTATCCAGTTTGCCGAGCGAAATCTGATATATCCGTGATTTAGATCGAAAGATCACGGGTTGTTATCAGCTGACTGCCCGTTTGTTATATGATAGAGCCTCTTTGGGGCGCTCGTGGGTGTTTCTTTACAAAAGCGCCGTGTTGGGAACACTAGCAGTGCTCGCTCCCGATGCGAAGTGAGCGGTGTAAAGCTCCACGGACGTAATCGGCTCCCGTCCAGTGGAGGCCGTAGACCGCTCCAGCGGGCAGGTGACGTAACCTCGACGTTGTGCGATCGTTTCTCGTTTACACCGCGTCACGGCTTGGTCTGTTCGCCGTCACCCTTGGTGTCCTCTTCCTGATCGGCATCCACGACGCCTTCTGGCTCATTGTGATCAGCTTCGTGATCAGCGGGATAGCCAGCTACGTGCTGCTGTCCAAGCAGCGAGACGCGGTGAGTGAGCAGATCAGCAAGGGCCACAGGGGTTAGGGAAGCGGGAACATGCCGACCCGGGCATGGTACTCGTGTCCGAGGTGCGTGGTGTCGCTTCCGACGAGAAGGCCGCCTTTGTGAGCCAGGAACGCTTTGACACCGATGCCCCGGTCGCGAGTTGGGTTCCATGTGAGTGCTCTGCCGGTGGTGGGGTGAATCGCTCCAATGCCGGGTCGCGCCACCGCTCCGGGCCCCGCTGAGTCCGACCCTCGGGGGTTGTTCAGCCACCGCTGATGGCCGCCGACGTAGACCGCCGCCCCGGTCACCGCGACCGAGTACAGCGAGTCGCCGCCGGTGAAGTTGACCCATGTGGGCCTGATGGTGTCACCGTGTGAATAGGTCTCGAAGCGCGCCGCTGAATCGCACAGCTTCTTGGCGCCCTTGGCTCCTCCTGTCGTCACGATGACGAAATACTGTCCATCTGGTGAGAAATCCAGGCCTCGCACGTAAGAGGGGAACACGTCCTTACAGTCGGCCGCGTACGCCTCGGTGTGCCAGTCGGTTACCGAAGGCCGTGCTGCGCCGATGTCGATCAGTCCCAACTGCGGGCGGCGCAGCCCGTCCAGTGTGGTGAAGGAGCCGTCCACCGCGAGCCGGTCGCGGGAGGCGGCCATCGCGTAGACCTTGAGGCTGCCGCCGCGCCCGCCTCCCGGCGTGACGGTGAAGGACGGGTCGACCGCCCCGGTGGCCGCGTCGAGGCGGGCCAGCGCGGCGCGGCCGGTGCGGCCGATGCCGGTGAAGTCGCCGCCGACGTACAGCCTGCCGCTGTGGAGTACGAGGGCGGAGACGTCACCCCCGCGCACCGGGGCGGAGAAACCGGCGACCGGCGAGCCGTCGGCGAGGCTGAACCGGGCCAGGCCGCGGCCGGCCCCGAGCGCGCCGCCGGCCGCGCCTCCGGCGGTGACGAACGCGCCGCCGGCGTAGACCGAGCCGTCCGGGCCGGCCGCCAGCGCGTTGACCGGGCCGTTCAGCAGGGGGGCGAAGCGGGGGTCCACCTTGCCGGTGGCGAGGTCGTAGGCGAAGAGGTTGCTTCTCGGCAGCTTCGCGGAGCCGCCCGCCTCGCGCACCTCGCTGAACGCGCCGCCGACGACGACGGTGCCCCCGACCAGGGCGAAGGCGTTGACGATGCCGTCGAGCACGTGGGGGGTGGTGTCCACGGGGTCGGCCGAGACGACGTGGGTGTGCGCGATGTCCCCCGCCGAGGCGGGGACGCAGGGAAGGACGGCGAGGGCTCCCGCGAGCAGCGGGAGGGCTATGACGGCCGACTTGCGGGTCGACTTTCGGGCAAACATTCGTCAAGTCCTAGCAGACGCTGGGTAATGAGGCGGCTACTTTGGGTCGATCACGTCATGCGCACTAAGCTTGTCGCATGACGCGTGCATCCTTGGACAAACAGCCGCACGAGGTGGCGGCGATGTTCGACCGCACGGCCCGGCGCTATGACTTGGTCAACGATGTCCTGTCGCTGGGCCAAGACCGGTCATGGCGCAAGGCCACCTCGGTCGCCGTCGACGCCGGCCCGGGTGAGCTCGTCCTCGACCTCGCGGCCGGCACCGGCACCTCGACCGACGCCTTCACCGGCCTCGGGGCGCGGGCGATCGCCTGCGACTTCTCCCTCGGCATGCTGCGCACGGGTGCCGAGCGGCGCGGCGGGTCGGGGCTGCATGGCGGGGGGGTGCGCGGCGTCACGTTCGTCGGGGGCGACGCGCTCAGGCTTCCCTTCGCGGACGACACTTTCGACGCGGTGACGATCTCGTTCGGGCTCCGCAACGTCAACGACACGGTCGAGGCGCTGCGCGAGATGCTGCGGGTCACCAAACCGGGCGGGCGGCTGGTGGTGTGCGAGTTCTCCAGGCCCACGGTGAAGTCCTTCGAGCTGGTTTACACGCAATACATCATGAAGCTCCTGCCACCCGTCGCCCGCGCCGTGAGCTCCAATCCCGACTCCTACGAATATCTCGCCGAGTCGATCCGCGCCTGGCCTGATCAGGCCAGTCTCGCCCGGCTTCTCCAGGAGGCGGGCTGGGAACGGGTCGAGTGGCGCAATCTTTCGCTCGGCATCGTGGCACTGCATCGGGCTGGTAAACCAACCGTGAGCAAGTAGGTAAGCTCCATCTGACATCGGGCAGGGAAAAAGGGTTAGACTTCCGCCGACAAGTTTGTGAAGTGGTTCACAAAGGAACGAAGGCCCCAAACCCCGAGGCCCTCGACACCCAGGACAGGACAGGTCCCGTGAGCGAGTCAGCTCCCGCGGCGGACGCCGACATCATCGTCGTCGGTGCCGGACCGGCGGGTTCGACCACGGCTTTCTACCTCGCACAGGCCGGCTTCGACGTGCTGCTGCTGGAGAAGACCCGATTTCCGCGCGAGAAGGTGTGCGGAGACGGGTTGACGCCGCGCGCCGTCAAGGAGCTGATCGCCATGGGCGTCGACATCGACGCCCCGGGGTGGATCAGGAACAAGGGGCTCCGGGCCGTCGGCGGCGGCATGCGCCTCGAGCTCGCCTGGCCGGAGCTGTCGAGCTTCCCCGACTTCGGCCTCGTGCGCACGCGTCTCGACTTCGACCAGATCCTGGCGGACAACGCCGAGCGTGGAGGGGTCAGGGTGCTGCAGGGCGTGAACGTCACCGGTCCGGTGCTCGACCCGCGCGGCGGCCACATCGTCGGAGTGACCGCCAAGCTCGACGGCGAGCCGGTGACCTACCGCTCGCGCCTTGTCGTGGCCGCCGACGGCAACTCCACGCGGCTGTCCCTGTCGATGGGCCTGCACAAGCGCACCGACCGCCCGATGGGCGTCGCCGTGCGCACTTACTACACCAGCCCCCGCCACGACGACGACTGGCTGGAGACCTGGCTGGAGCTGTGGGACACCGAGCCGGACGGCTCCTCCCGGCTGCTGCCCGGCTACGGCTGGGTGTTCGGCGTCGGCGACGGCACCAGCAACGTCGGCCTCGGGCTCCTGAACACCAGCGACGCGTTCCAGAACATCGACTACCGCGATCTGCTGCGCCGCTGGGTCAAGAACATGCCCTCCGAGTGGGGGTTCTCCGAGGAGAGCATGACCGGGCCGATCCGGGGCGCCGCGCTGCCGATGGCCTTCAACCGGCAGCCCCACTACACCCGCGGCCTGGTGCTCGTCGGCGACGCGGGCGGCATGATCAACCCCTTCAACGGCGAGGGCATCGCCTACGCGATGGAGACCGGGCGCATCGCCGCCGACACCATCGTCACGGCCCTGTCCGGCACCACCCCCGCCCAGCGGGAGCGCGTCCTGCGCGCGTACCCGCAGACGCTCAAGGACGCCTACGGCGGCTACTTCACCCTCGGGCGGCTGTTCGTCGAGGCCATCGGCAAGCCCGGCGTGATGGGGTTCCTCACACGGCACGGCCTGCCACATCCCACTCTGATGCGGTTCGCTCTGAAACTCCTTGCTAATCTCACGGACCGGCAGGGCGATGCGTCAGACCGGATCATCAACGCCCTGTCCAAGGTCACGCCGCCGGCATGACACAGCACCCGGAACGAAGATCGATGATCGACCTGCCTAGACTCAGCAACCGATTGACCGAAGCTTCAGCGCTCAGAGGGGACGCATAGCGATGGAACTGTATGTGCCTATCCTGGTGCTGGCGGTTCTCGCGGCCGGCTTCGCCGTCTTCTCCGTGGGAATCGCGCCCTTCACCGGCCCCAAGCGCTGGAACCGCGCGAAGCTCGACGCCTACGAGTGCGGCATCGAGCCAACGCCGCAGCCCGTCGGCGGCGGCCGGTTCCCCCTGAAGTACATGATCACGGCGATGCTCTTCATCGTGTTCGACATCGAGATCATCTTCCTTTATCCGTGGGCGGTCGCTTTCGACCAGCTCGGGGTCTTCGGGCTGGTCGAGATGGTGCTGTTCATCGTCACCGTCCTGGTCGCGTACGCCTACGTGTGGCGTCGCCGCGGCCTGGACTGGGACTGAGAGGCAGCGTGCCGGAGGCGCGCGAGAGGAAGCACTGAGATGGGTCTCGAAGAGAAACTGCCCAGCGGATTCGTCCTGTCCACCGTGGAACAGGCGGCCGGATGGGCGCGCAAGAACTCCGTCTGGCCGGCCACGTTCGGCCTGGCCTGCTGTGCCATCGAGCTGATGGCCACCGGCGGTCCCAACCATGACCTGGCCAGGTTCGGCATGGAGCGCGCGTCCGCGTCCCCCCGCCAGGCCGACCTCATGATCGTGGCGGGCCGGCTCTCGCAGAAGATGGCGCCGGTGCTGCGCCAGATCTACGACCAGATGGCCGAGCCCAAGTGGGTCATCGCCATGGGCGTCTGCGCCTCCAGCGGTGGCATGTTCAACAACTACGCGATCGTGCAGGGCGTCGACCACGTCGTGCCGGTGGACATCTACCTGCCCGGCTGCCCGCCGCGTCCCGAGATGCTCATCGACGCCATCGTCAAGCTGCACGACAAGATCCAGAACATGAAGTTCGGCGCGCACCGCGCCAAGCAGATCGACGAGCTGGAGCTGCAGGCTCTCCGGTCGCTTCCGCTCATCGACCAGGGGACCTCGAAATGAGCACTGACAACCTTCCCGGGGTGCCGGAGGAGCCGGTAGCCCGCCTTGGCATGTTCGGCGTCACCGACTCCGGCGACACCTCCGGCTACGGACGGCTCGTCGTGCGCCGCCCGCCGAAGCTGTCGAGCGCCAAGCCGTACGGCGGCTACTTCGACGAGGTCGCCGACGGGCTCGAGCGCGTGACGGGCGACGCCTACACCACCATGGTCGAGCGCGTGGTCGTCGATCGCGGCGAGCTGACCCTGCACGTCGCCCGCGAGCACCTGGTCGAGGTCATGCGCCACCTGCGCGACCACGCCGACCTGCGCTTCGAGCTGTCGCTCGGCGTCTCGGGCGTGCACTACCCCGAGGAGACCGGCGGAGAGCTGCACGCGGTCTACCACCTGTGCTCGATCACCCACAACCGGCGCGTCCGGGTCGAGGTCGCCTGCCCGGACTCCGATCCGCACGTCCCGTCCACGGTGTCGGTCTACCCGACCCACGACTGGCACGAACGCGAGGCCTACGACTTCTTCGGCATCGTCTTCGACGGCCATCCGGCGCTCACGCGCATCGAGATGCCCGACGACTGGGAAGGCCACCCGCAGCGCAAGGACTACCCGCTCGGCGGCATCCCGGTGGAGTACCGCGGCGCCACCATCCCCGCGCCGGACCAGAGGAGGTCGTACGCATGACCGCCATCCACGACGGTGAGACGGCTCACACCGACCAGGACGCCACCGAGGGCCGGGTCTACAGCGTCAACGGCCAGGACTGGGACGAGGTCGTCGGCGCGGTCGCCGAGTCGTCGGAAGAGCGCCTGGTCATCAACATGGGCCCGCAGCACCCCTCCACCCACGGCGTGCTCAGGCTGGTGCTGACCCTCGACGGCGAGACCGTCACCGAGGCGCGCACGGTGATCGGCTATCTCCACACCGGCATCGAGAAGAACATGGAGTTCCGGACGTGGACCCAGGGGGTCACGTTCGTCACCCGCATGGACTACCTGTCGCCCATCTTCAACGAGGCGGCGTACTGCATGGCGGTGGAGCAGCTCCTCGGCATCACCGACCGGGTGCCGCTCCGCGCGCAGACCATCCGGGTCATGATGATGGAGCTCAACCGCATCTCCTCCCACCTGGTGGCCATCGCGACCTTCGGCCTTGAGCTCGGCGCCACCACGCCGATGCTCTTCGGCTTCCGCGAGCGCGAGCTGGTGCTCGACCTGTTCGAGTACATCACCGGCCTGCGCATGAACATGGCGTACGTCCGGCCGGGCGGCGTGTCGGTCGACCTGCCCGCGGGTGCGGTCGACAAGATCGGTGAGTTCCTCAAGATCATGCCGGGGCGCATCAAGGAGATGCGCAAGCTGCTCGACGAGAACCCCGCGTACACCCGGCGCACCAAGGACGTCGCCTACCTCGACCTCACCGGCTGCATGGCACTCGGCGTCACCGGGCCCATGCTGCGGGCGGCGGGCCTTCCGTGGGACCTTCGCAAGTCGCAGCCCTACAGCGGTTACGAGACCTACGACTTCGACGTGCCGACCGAGACCTCCTGCGACGTCTACGGCCGCTACCTCGTCCGGGTGGCCGAGATGGAGGAGTCGCTCAAGATCATCGGTCAGTGCCTCGACCGGCTCTCCGGCTCCGAGCTCAAGGGCAAGCCGGTCATGATCGAGGACAAGAAGATCGGCTGGCCGTCGCAGCTCGCGCTCGGGCCCGACGGGCTCGGCAACTCGCCCGATCACATCGCCCACATCATGAGCAGCTCGATGGAGGCGCTGATTCACCACTTCAAGCTGGTGACCGAGGGCTTCAGGGTGCCGGCGGGCCAGGCGTACGTCCCGGTCGAGTCGCCGCGCGGCGAGCTGGGCGCGCACGTCGTGAGCGACGGGGGCACCCGCCCCTTCCGCGTACACTTCCGCGACCCCTCGTTCACGAACCTGCAGGCGGTGCCCGCTACCTGCGAAGGCGGCATGATTGCCGACGTCATCGCCGCGGTCGCATCGATCGACCCGGTCATGGGAGGTGTGGACCGGTGACGACCTACTCGCCGGAAGTCCGCGAGCGTCTCGAACGCGACGCGAAAGAGATCATCGGGCGCTACCCGAAGACCCGATCGGCGCTGCTGCCCCTGCTGCACCTCGTGCAGTCGGAGGACGGCTACGTCTCCGACGCGGGGCAGGAGTTCTGCGCCGAGATGCTGGGCCTCACCAAGGCCGAGGTCGTGGGCGTCTCGACGTTCTACACGATGTACAAGCGCAAGCCCGCGGGTGAGTATCACGTGGGCGTCTGCATCAACTCGCTGTGCGCGATCATGGGCGGCGACCAGATCTGGGACGAGCTCTCCGAGCACGTCGGCCTCGGCAACGGCGACACCAGCACCGACGGCAAGGTCTCGCTGGAGCGCATCGAGTGCAACGCGGCCTGCGACTTCGCCCCGGTCATGATGGTCAACTGGGAGTTCTTCGACAACCAGACCCCCGACTCCGCCAAGCAGCTCGTCGACGACCTGCGCGCCGGCAAGGAGATCGCGCCGACCCGCGGCCCGGGGCGCCTCTGCTCGTTCAAGGAGGCCTCGCGCGTGCTCGCGGGCCTGCCCGACGGCCTGGCCGGCGACGGCCCCTCGGCCGCCGGCCCCTCGGTCGAGGGCCTCAAGATCGCCAAGGCGAACGGCTGGACGGCGCCGGCGCCTTCGAAGGGGGCCTCCGAATGACGACTCTGACTCCGGTTCTCACCGCGAACTGGGATCGGGCGGACTCGTTCACCCTCCAGGGATACGGCGAGTACGAGTCCGCCAAGAAGGCGCTCGGGATGGACCCCGACGCCATCATCAAGGCGGTCAAGGACTCCGGTCTGCGCGGCCGTGGCGGCGCGGGCTTCCCGACCGGCATGAAGTGGGGCTTCATCCCCCAAGGCGACGGCAAGGCGCACTACCTCGTCGTCAACGCCGACGAGTCCGAGCCGGGCACCTGCAAGGACATCCCGCTCATGATGGCCAACCCCCACTCGCTGGTGGAGGGCGTCATCATCACGGCGTACGCGATCAGGGCCAACCAGGCCTTCATCTACATCCGTGGCGAGGTGCTGCACGTCGTCCGCCGGGTGCAGGCGGCCGTCGCCGAGGCGTACGAGAAGGGCTACCTCGGCACGGACATCCTCGGGTCGGGCTACGACCTGGAGCTGGTCGTGCACAGCGGCGCCGGCGCCTACATCTGCGGCGAGGAGACGGCGCTGCTCGACTCGCTGGAGGGCTACAGAGGTCAACCTCGGCTCAAGCCCCCCTTCCCCGCCGTCGCGGGCCTTTACGCGTGCCCCACTGTCATCAACAACGTCGAGTCGGTCGCGAGCGTTCCCAGCATCATCGGGAACGGCGCCGACTGGTTCGCCTCGATGGGCACCGAGAAGTCCAAGGGCTTCGGCATCTTCTCGCTGAGCGGCCACGTCACCAGGCCAGGCCAGTACGAGGCGCCGCTCGGCATCACCCTGCGCGAGCTGCTCGACATGGCCGGCGGGGTCCGGGCGGGCCACCGGCTGAAGTTCTGGACGCCGGGCGGGTCCTCCACCCCGATCTTCACAGACGAGCACCTGGACGTCCCGCTCGACTTCGAGTCGGTCGGTGCCAAGGGCTCGATGCTCGGCACCCGGGCGCTGCAGATCTTCGACGAGACGACCTGCGTCGTCCGCGCGGTGCTGCGGTGGACCGAGTTCTACGCCCACGAGTCCTGCGGCAAGTGCACCCCCTGCCGGGAGGGCACCTACTGGCTCAAGCAGGTGCTCCGGCGGCTCGAGAAGGGCCAGGGCACCGAAGAGGACCTCACCACGATCACGGACATCGCGGACAACATCCTGGGCCGGTCGTTCTGCGCCCTCGGTGACGGCGCGACCAGCCCGATCCATTCGTCGGTGAAGCACTTCCGGGACGAATACCTCAAGCACTTCGAGATCGGCGGATGTCCGTTCGATCCCGCCGCATCAACTGTGTGGGGTAAGGCATGACAGTACAGACGACCCCGGCAGGACCGGTCGAGCAGCCGGTGGACATGGTGACCCTCACCGTCGACGGCTTCCAGGTCAGCGTTCCGAAGGGGACTTTGATCATCCGGGCGGCCGAGCTGCTGGGCATCCAGATCCCGAGGTTCTGCGACCACCCGCTGCTGGAGCCCGCGGCCAACTGCCGGCAGTGCCTGGTCGACATCACGGACGCCGGTAACGGCCGGGGCTTCCCGAAGCCGCAGCCGTCCTGCGCCATCGAGGTCGCCGAGGGCATGGTCATCCAGACCCAGCTCACCTCGCCGGTCGCCGAGAAGGCCCAGCGCGGCGCCATGGAGATGCTGCTCCTGAACCACCCGCTCGACTGCCCGGTCTGCGATAAGGGCGGCGAGTGCCCCCTGCAGAACCAGGCCATGTCGAACGGCCAGGGCGAGTCCCGCTTCCAGGAGACCAAGCGCACCTTCGAGAAGCCCATCCCGCTCTCGACCGAGGTGCTGCTCGACCGCGAGCGCTGTATCCAGTGCGCCCGCTGCATCCGCTTCGCGGACGAGATCGCGGGCGACCCGCTGATCGAGTTCTTCGAGCGGGGCGCCTCCGAGCAGGTGGGCGTCGCGAACGGCGAGCCGTTCGAGTCGTACTTCTCCGGCAACACCGTGCAGATCTGCCCGGTGGGCGCGCTCACCGGCGCCGCCTACCGCTTCAAGTCACGGCCGTTCGACCTGGTCTCCACGCAGAGTGCCTGCGAGCACTGCGCGAGCGGCTGCGAGCTGCGCACCGACCACCGGCGCGGCAAGGTCACCCGGCGCCTCGCCGGAGACGACCCGCAGGTCAACGAGGAGTGGAACTGCGACAAGGGCCGCTGGGCCTTCGCGTACGCCACCCAGCCCGACCGCCTGCAGTCCCCGCTCGTCCGAGACGAGAGCGGCTACCTGCGCCCCGCGTCCTGGCCGGAGGCGCTGACCGCCGCCGCCGAGGGGCTCGCGAGGGCGAGGGGCAAGGCCGGCGTGCTGGTCGGCGGGCGGGTGACCGTCGAGGACGCCTACGCGTACTCCAAGTTCGCCCGCATCGCGCTCGGCACCAACGACATCGACTTCCGCTCCCGCCCGCTGTCGGAGGAGGAGACGGCCTTCCTCGCCCACGCGGTGGCGGGCAAGGGCATCGAGGTCTCCTACGCCGACCTCGAGAAGGCCCCGGCCGTGCTGCTCGCCGGGTTCGAGCCCGAGGAGGAGTCGCCGATCGTCTTCCTGCGGCTCCGCAAGGCCTGGCGCAAGCGCGGTCTCAAGGTCTTCTCGCTCGCGCCGTTCGCCGGCGCGGGTCTCGCCAAGATGGGCGGCGAGCTGATCCGCACGCTTCCCGGCGCGGAGGCCGAGGCGCTCGGCGACCTGATCTCCGGGTCCTCCCCGGTCACCGACGCGCTCGCGCAGCCCGGCACGATCATCCTGGTGGGCGAGCGGCTCGCCGCCTCCCGCGGCGCGCTCTCCGCCGTCCTGCGGCTGAGCGCCACCTCGGGCGCGCGCCTGGCCTGGGTGCCCCGCCGGGCCGGCGAGCGCGGCGCGATCGAGGCCGGCGCGCTGCCGAACCTCCTTCCCATCGGCCGCCCGGCCGCCGACGAGGCGGCTCGCGCCGAGGTCGCCCGCGCCTGGAACGTCTCGGGGCTCCCCGGCGCCGCCGGACGCGACACCTCCGCGATCCTCACCGCCGCGCTGACGGGCGAGCTGGACGCCCTGGTCATCGGGGGCGTCGACCCCTACGACCTGGCCGACCCCGAGGCGGCCCTCGCGGCCCTCGAGAACACGCCGTTCATCGTCTCGCTGGAGATGCGCGCCAGCGCGGTCACCGACCGCGCCGACGTGGTGCTGCCCGTCGCGGCGGTCTCGGAGAAGAGCGGCACGTTCGTCGACTGGGAGGGCCGTGGCCGCTCGTTCGAGCAGGCCATCGAGGTCCCCGGCGTGCTGAGCGACCTGCGCGCGATCGCCGCGATCAGCGACTACATGGACGTGCACCTGGGCCTGCCCGACGCCGCCGCCGCCCGCCGCGAGCTCGCGGCGCTCGGCGCCTGGCGCGGCTCCCGGGCCAACGGTCCGAGCGTGAGCGGCGGCACCCACGCCGACCCCAGGGCCGGTGAGGCCGTCCTCGCGACCTGGCACCTCCTGCTGGACTCCGGGCGCCTGCAGGACGGCGAGCCGTACCTCGCGGGCACGGGGCACGCCGTCGAGGCGCTGCTCTCCGAGGCCACGGCGGCGGAGATCGGCGCGCTCGACGGTAAGGTCACGATCACCACGGAGGGCGGTACGGTCACGCTGCCCGCGCGGGTGGCCGACCTGCCCGACCGCGTGGTCTGGGTGCCGTCCAACTCGGCCGGCTGCTCGGTCACCCGTGACCTGCGCGCCGTGGCCGGCGACGTCGTCAAGATCGGGAGCGCCTCATGACTGGGAGCGAATCCTACGCGGTGAGCGGAGCGGTCGGCTTGGCACGAGCCGCCCGCGAAGCGAATGAGAAGTGGTGAGCGACCAAATGACACAGGCAGCCCTTCTGGTCGCCGATCCGGCCGGGCCCACCCTGGCGGACTTCGGCAAGGATCCCCTGTGGATCTCCATCATCAAGGCCGTCTTCATCTTCGTCTTCCTGATGCTGGGCGTGCTGTTCGGCGTGTGGACCGAGCGCAAGCTCATCTCGCGCATGCAGCACCGCTACGGCCCCAACCGCGCGGGCAAGTTCGGCCTGCTGCAGTCGGTGGCCGACGGCATCAAGATGGGGCTGAAGGAGGACATCCTCCCGAGGACCGTCGACAAGCTGGTCTACATCCTGGCGCCGATCATCATCGCGGTGCCGGCCTTCCTGTCGTACTCCATCATCCCGTTCGGGCCGATGGTGTCGATGTTCGGCGTGAAGACCCCGCTGCAGCTCACCGACCTGCCCGTCGCGGTGCTGGTGGTCCTCGCCATGGCCTCGATCGGCGTCTACGGCATCGTGCTCGCGGGCTGGGGCTCGCGCTCGCCGTACGCCGTGCTGGGCGGCCTGCGCTCGACGGCCCAGGTCATCTCGTACGAGATCGCGATGGGCCTGTCGTTCGTGGCGGTGTTCCTGTTCGCGGGCACGCTGTCCACCTCCGAGATCGTGGCCAAGCAGGCCTCCGGCGGCACCTGGGACGCCTTCGGGCTCTCCATCCCGCTCCCGTCCTGGTACGCCATCCTGCTGATCCCGTCGTTCCTGATCTACGTGATCACGATGCTCGGCGAGACGAACCGCGTGCCGTTCGACCTTCCCGAGGGTGAGGGTGAGCTGGTCGGCGGCTTCCACACCGAGTACTCCTCGTCGCTGAAGTTCGCGATGTTCATGCTGGCCGAGTACGCCAACGTGTTCACGGTGTCGGGCCTGTGCATCACGCTCTTCTTCGGCGGCTGGCGCGCTCCGTGGCCGATCTCGCTGTGGGACGGCGCGAACGTCGGCTGGTGGCCGATGTTGTGGTTCTTCATCAAGCTCGCGCTGGTGTTCGCGTTCTTCATCTGGGTGCGCGCGTCGCTGCCACGTATCCGGTACGACCAGCTCATGGCCTTCGGCTGGAAGGTCCTCATCCCGCTCAACCTCGGATGGATCCTGCTGGTCGCCACCGTCCGGGCCACCCGGGTCGCCGGCGAGCAGAGAACCTTGGTGCTGGTGATCGCGGCGATCGTCGTCGTCGGAATCCTCGCGATCTACTTCCGCTTCGACACGGTCAACCAGCGCCGCAGAGAGGCCAGGGCCGCCGAGGTCGAGGCGGAGTTCGAGCAGCTGCGTGAGGAGCCCGCCGCCGGTGGGTTCCCTGTTCCGGCGTTGGACCTGCCGCACTACCACGGCGTCAACGGACGCAAGGAGGTCCCCAGTGGGACTAACTGATTTCCTGAATCCCGTAAAGGGCTTCGGCGTCACCTTCCACCACATGTTCAAGAAGCCTGTGACGGTCAACTACCCCGAGGAGAAGCGGCCCACCGCGCCTCGGTTCCACGGCCGCCACCAGCTGAACCGCTGGCCGGACGGCCTGGAGAAGTGCGTCGGGTGCGAGCTCTGCGCCTGGGCCTGCCCGGCGGACGCGATCTTCGTGGAAGGTGCCGACAACACCGACGAGGAGCGCTACTCCCCGGGTGAGCGGTACGGCCGGACGTACCAGATCAACTATCTGCGCTGCATCCTGTGCGGACTGTGCATCGAGGCGTGCCCGACACGCGCGCTCACGATGACCAACGAGTACGAGCTCGCGGACTCCAGTCGTGAGAGCCTCATCTACACCAAGGAGATGCTGCTCGCGCCGCTGGGTCCTGGCATGGAAGCGCCCCCGCACTCCATGCGCCTCGGCGAGACCGAAGAGGACTACTACCGGTTGGGCCGTAGCAATGGGTGAAACCATCACGTTCTGGGTGCTGGCGGTCGTCTCGGTGGCCGCGGCGTTCGGACTCGTCTTCAGCCGCAAGGCGGTGTACTCCGCGCTCATGCTGGGCGTGGTGATGCTCTCGCTGGCCGTGCTCTACGCCGTGCAGGACGCCCCGTTCCTCGCCGTGGTGCAGATCATCGTCTACACCGGCGCGGTCATGATGCTGTTCCTGTTCGTGCTGATGCTGGTCGGCGTCGACTCCTCCGACTCCCTGGTGGAGACGATCAAGGGTCAGCGCTTCTGGGCGGTCATCGCGGGCCTCGGCTTCGCGGTGCTCCTGGCGGCCGGCATCGGCAACGCGGTCGTCGGCGACCCGGTCGGGCTGGCCTCGGCGGTCAAGGCCGACGGAGGCAACGTCCCCGCGCTGGCCCACCTGATCTTCACCCGTTATGTCTTCGCGTTCGAGGTCACCTCCGCGCTGCTCATCACCGCCGCGCTCGGCGCGATGGTGCTGGCGCACCGCGAGCGCAGCACGCCGAAGGCGTCCCAGAAGGAGCTGTCGCGCGCGCGCTTCCTCGGCGGGCACCCCGGCACGCTTCCCGGGCCCGGCACCTACGCGCGGCACAACGCGATCGACATGCCCGCGCTGCTGCCGGACGGCACGGTCTCCGAGCTCTCCGTCAACCGGTTCATCGCCCGGCACGACGTCGAGGACGGCCGGCTGCCGGAGAACCCGAGGCTCGCCCAGGCGATCAGGAACGTCGCCGCGGGCCCTGGCCGCACCGAGAAGCCGAAGGTCGTCCAGGCCGTCGCCGAGAAGCCCGAGGGTTCCCTCGAGGGCTCCCCCGAGGCGGAGGAGAAGCCGAAGGTCGTCCAGACCGCCGGCACCGCCGACGGCCCCGTCCAGGAGGAAGGCAAGTGACCACCCACTACCTGGTGCTCTCCGCGCTGCTGTTCGCCATCGGCGGTGTCGGCGTGCTCGTACGCCGTAACGCCATTGTCGTGTTCATGTGCGTGGAGCTCATGCTCAACGCCTGCAACCTGGCTTTCGTCACGTTCGCCAGGCAGCACGGCAACCTCGAAGGCCAGATCATCGCGTTCTTCGTGATGATCGTGGCCGCCGCCGAGGTCGTCGTGGGTCTCGCGATCATCGTGACGATCTTCCGAACCCGCAGGTCCGCGTCGGTGGACGACGTCAACCTGCTGAAGTACTAAGAGGTGGCCGTGGAACCCGCTGAGATCGTCCAGCACTCCGGTGGAGTGATCGGCGTCTCCTGGCTGACGATCGTCCTGCCCCTGCTGGGCGCGGCGATCCTGCTGCTGGGCGGCCGTCGTACCGACCGCTGGGGTCACTTCCTCGGCGTCGCCATGTCGCTGGCGTCGTTCGTGGTCGCCGTGCTCGTCTTCTTCGAGCTGATCGGCCTCGGGGCCGACCAGCGCCGCCGTGTGGTGGAGCTTTACGACTTCCTGCCCGGCGGCACGATCGACGTCAAGATGGGCCTGCTGCTGGACCCGCTGTCGATCTCGTTCGCCCTGCTGATCACCGGTGTCGGATCGCTGATCCACATCTACTCCATCGGCTACATGGCGCACGACCCGAACCGGCGGCGGTTCTTCGCCTACCTGAACCTCTTCATCGCGGCGATGCTCCTGCTGGTGCTGGCCGACAACTACCTCGGCCTCTACATCGGCTGGGAGGGCGTGGGTCTCGCGTCCTACCTGCTGATCGGCTTCTGGCAGCACAAGCCGTCGGCCGCCGCGGCGGCCAAGAAGGCGTTCGTCGTCAACCGCGTCGGTGACATGGGCCTCGCGCTCGGCATCTTCGTGATCTTCACGACGTTCGGCACCGTGGCCTTCGGCCCGGTCTTCTCGCACGCCTCGGAGGCGTCGCAGGGCACGCTGACGCTGATCGGCCTCGCACTGCTGCTCGGCGCGTGCGGCAAGTCGGCCCAGCTCCCGCTGCAGTCCTGGCTGCTGGACGCGATGGAGGGCCCGACCCCGGTCTCGGCCCTCATCCACGCGGCCACCATGGTCACCGCCGGGGTCTACCTCGTGGTCCGCTCCGGCGCGATCTTCGAGGGGGCGCCGACCGCGCAGCTCGTCGTGACGATCGTCGGCGTGGCCACGCTGCTGGCCGGTGCGATCATCGGTACCGCCAAGGACGACATCAAGAAGGGCCTGGCCGGCTCGACGATGTCGCAGATCGGCTACATGATGCTCGCCGCGGGCCTCGGCCCGGTCGGGTACGCCTTCGCCATCGCCCACCTGATCGCGCACGGCTTCTTCAAGGCCTCGATGTTCCTCGGCGCCGGCTCGGTCATGCACGCGATGAACGACGAGGTCGACATGCGCAAGTACGGGGGCCTGGCCTCCGTCATGAAGACCACGTGGATCACCTTCGGGCTCGGCTACCTGGCGATCATCGGCTTCCCGCTGCTGTCCGGTTACTGGACCAAGGACGGCATCATCGAGACGGCGATGCACCACAACCCGATCCTCGGCTGGCTGGCCGTGATCGGCGCGGGCATCACCGGCTTCTACATGTCGCGCATGTTCTTCATGACCTTCCACGGCCAGCGGCGCTGGGAGAAGGACGCCCACCCGCACGAGTCGCCCGCCGTGATGACCTGGCCGCTGATCATCCTGTCGATCGGCTCGGTCTTCGGAGGCGGGTACCTGATCATGGGGAACCGCTTCATGGAGTTCCTCCAGCCCGCCGTCGGCGCGCCGGCCACCAAGCCGGAGTTCGACCCGTTCAGCGTCACCGGCCTGGTGACCCTGGCGCTGGTCGCGGTCGGCGTGGCGTACGCGTGGATGAAGTACGGCAGGGCCGAGGTCCCCGCGGTCGCCCCGCGCGGATCGTTCCTCACCACCTTCGCCCGTCGTGACCTGTACGGCGACGCCCTCAACGAGGCGCTGTTCATGCGCCCCGGCCAGTGGCTGACCCGGCTCGCGGTGTTCTTCGACAACCGCGGCGTCGACGGCCTGGTGAACGGCCTGGCGGCGATGATCGGCGGCACGTCCGGCCGCGTGCGCCGCGTGCAGACCGGTTTCGTCCGGTCGTACGCCTTGTCGATATTCTTCGGTGCCGCCCTTCTGGTCGGCGCATGGTTCGTCGTAGGGAACCTGTGATGCCCTGGCTCTCAATCCTGATGGGCGTGCCCGTGGTGGGCGCGCTGGCGGTGGCGGCGGTGCCCAAGGGCAACGACAAGCTCGCCAAGCAGCTCACGCTCGCGGTCTCGCTCGTCGTGCTGGTGCTCACGCTGATCATGGCGTCCCAGTTCGACCCGTCCGGGCGTCGCGACCAGTTCAGCGAGGTGTACGACTGGATCCCGTCGTTCGGGGTCCACTACGCGGTCGCCGTCGACGGCATCGCGCTCGTGCTGATCGCGCTGGCGGTGGTGCTGGTGCCGATCGTCGTGCTGGCCTCCTGGCACGACGCCGACCGGCCTGAGGCCAAGCGATCGGTCAAGACGTACTTCGCACTGATCCTGGTGCTGGAGGCGATGATGATCGGCGTCTTCGCGGCGACCGACATCTTCCTCTTCTACGTCTTCTTCGAAGCGATGCTGATCCCGATGTACTTCATGATCGGGTCCTACGGCGGAGCCCAGCGGTCGTACGCGGCCGTCAAGTTCCTGCTGTACTCGCTGTTCGGCGGCCTGCTCATGCTGGTGGCCGTGATCGCGCTCTACTTCGTCGCCGACAAGGGCACGTTCCTGCAGCCCGAGCTGATCGGGGTCATCAAGGACCCGAACACGCAGAAGTGGCTGTTCCTCGGCTTCTTCATCGCGTTCGCCGTGAAGGCCCCGCTCTGGCCGTTCCACACCTGGCTCCCCGACGCCGCCGCCCAGGCGCCCGCCGGGGCGGCCGTGCTGCTCGTCGGCGTGCTGGACAAGGTCGGCACGTACGGCATGCTCCGCTTCTGCCTGGAGCTGTTCCCGGACGCCGCCAAGTTCTTCACCCCGCTGGTGATCGCGCTGAGCGTGATCGGCATCGTGTACGGCGCGATCGTCGCCATCGGGCAGACCGACATGAAGCGGCTCATCGCCTACACGTCGATCTCGCACTTCGGCTTCATCACGATGGGCGTCTTCGCCATGACCGCCGACGCCGGCTCGGGCGCCACGCTGTACATGGTGAACCACGGCTTCTCGACGGGCGCGCTGTTCCTGCTCGCGGGCTTCCTGATCAACCGCAGAGGGTCGCAGTACATCGCGGACTACGGAGGCGTGCAGAAGGTCGCCCCCGTGCTGGCGGGCACCTTCCTGGTCGCCGGCCTGTCGTCCCTGTCGCTGCCCGGCCTGTCGACGTTCGTGAGCGAGTTCCTGGTGCTGATCGGCACCTACGAGCGGTACGTCGTCCCGAGCATCATCGCCCTGTCGGGCATGGTCCTCGCGGCCGTCTACATCCTGTGGATGTACCAGCGGATGATGACCGGCCCGACGGCCGAGAAGGTCCGCGGCATCACCGACCTGAACCTCCGCGAGAAGTTCGTGGTCGCGCCGCTGCTCGCGCTGCTCATCGGCTTCGGGTTCTTCCCCAAGCCGCTGCTCGACGTGATCAACCCGGCGGTCCACCACACCCTCACCAGCGTGCAGGCGCCGCAGTTCACCCCCGCCATACCCGCCACCGCTGAGAAGAAGGGGGCAGGCCAGTGAGCACGCTCGCCGCCGTCACCATTGAGGCGCCGAAGATCGAATACGGGCAACTCGCCCCGATGCTCATCGTCTTCGGCGCGGCGATCGCCGGTGTCCTCGTCGAGGCCTTCACGCCGCGCTACCTGCGCAAGTCGATCCAGATGCCCATCACGATCCTGTCGATGATCGGCGCGTTCGCGCTGACCGTCTGGGAGGGCTTCCGGGGCGTGCGCAACGCCGCCGCCATGGGCGCGGTGGCGGTGGACGGGCCGTCGCTGTTCATCTGGGGTGCCATTCTCCTGCTCGCGATCGTCAGCGTCCTGCTGATCAACGACGACGACCAGTTCGTGGCGCAGGCCGCGGCCGTGCCCGGCAGCGCCGAGGAGGACCGGGCGATCGCCGAGGGCGGTGCGCACACCGAGATCTACCCGCTGGTGCTCTTCGCCGTCGGCGGCATGATGCTCTTCCCCGCCTCGAACGACCTGCTGATCATGTTCGTGGCCCTTGAGGTCATGTCGCTGCCGCTGTACCTGCTGTGCGGCCTCGCCCGCCGTCGCCGCCTGCTCTCGCAGGAGGCGGCGATGAAGTACTTCCTGCTCGGCGCCTTCTCCTCGGCGTTCTTCCTGTACGGCACGGCCCTTCTGTACGGCTTCGCCGGATCGGTCGACCTCGGGGCCATCGAGAAGGCCCTCAGCACCGTGGGCGGCCAGGACAGCCTGCTGTACATGGGCGCCGCGCTGGTGGGCGTCGGCCTCCTGTTCAAGATCGGCGCGGCCCCGTTCCAGGCCTGGAAGCCCGACGTGTACCAGGGCGCGCCGACCCCCATCACCGCGCTGATGGCCTCCGGCACCCTGATCGCCGCGTTCGGCGCGCTGCTGCGGGTCTTCTGGGTCGCGCTCGGAAACATCGACACCGAGTGGATCCCGGTGCTGTGGGCCGTGGCCATCCTCACGATGGTCATCGGCGCGATCCTCGCGATCACCCAGACCGACATCAAGCGCATGCTGGCCTACTCCTCGATCGCGCACACCGGCTTCCTGCTGACGGCCGTGGTGGCGACCGGCAAGGAGGCGCAGAACGCCAGCGCGCTCGCGGGCATCCTGTTCTACCTGGTCGCCTACGGCTTCGCCACGGTCGGCGCCTTCGCCGTCGTCACGATGATCCGGGACGCGGGTGGCGAGGCGGGGCACCTGTCCCGCTGGGCCGGCCTCGGCAAGCGATCACCCGTCCTCGCGGGCATCTTCGCGCTCTTCCTGCTCGCCTTCGCCGGCATCCCGCTGACGTCCGGCTTCTTCGGGAAGTACGCGGTGTTCGCCGCGGCCGTCTCCGGCGGGGCGGTGGGACTGGTCATCGTGGGTGTGGTGACGTCCGCGATGGCGGCGTTCTTCTACGTCCGCGTGATCGTCCTGATGTTCTTCAGCGACCCGGCCCCCGAGGGACCGACCATCGCCATGCCGAGCATGGGCACTGCGGCGGTCGTCACGCTTTCCGCGGCGGCTACCGTAGTGCTCGGGGTCTTCCCGCAGCCCGTGCTCGACCTCGCGCACACGGCTGCGCAGTCGCTGTTCGTCCGTTAGGAGTAATGGTTCATGGCCGCGCCGCCCGTAGTCGACCTGCCTTTCATCGACGAAGGGCTGGCAGCGGATATCGCCGGTGGCCTCGACGCCGTCGAGAAGCTGCTCCGCGCGTCAGCCGACAGCGAGGACGCCTTCGTGGCGGAGGCGTCCAAGCACCTCATTGAGGCCGGCGGCAAGCGCTTCCGGGCGATGATCGTGCTTCTGGCCTCGCACTTCGGTGACTCCACCGCCCCCGGCATCGTGCCGGGGGCCGTGGTGATCGAGCTCACCCACCTCGCGACGCTCTACCACGACGACGTCATGGACGAGGCCCGGGTGCGCCGGGGCTCCCCGTCCGCCAACGCCCGGTGGGACAACACGGTCGCCATCCTCACGGGCGACTACCTCTTCGCCCAGGCCTCGGAGATCCTCGCCGACCTCGGGCCCGAGCTGGTCCGCATCCAGGCGCAGACCTTCTCCCGGCTCGTCCGGGGGCAGATCCGCGAGACCATCGGCCCTCGGCCCGGCGTGGACGCGGTCACGCACTACATCGACGTGCTGGCCGACAAGACCGGCTCGCTGATCGCCACCTCTGGCCGTTTCGGGGGCATGCTCGCCGGGGCGTCTCCCGAGGTCGTCGAGCGTCTCACCAGCGCCTGCGAGGCCATCGGCGTGGCCTGGCAGCTCGGGGACGACCTGCTGGACGTCGCCTCGTCGGCGGGGGAGAGCGGCAAGACCCCCGGCACCGACCTGCGTGAGGGCATCCGCACGC
Organism: Sphaerisporangium viridialbum; assembly: GCF_049674955.1. Taxonomy (GTDB): domain Bacteria; phylum Actinomycetota; class Actinomycetes; order Streptosporangiales; family Streptosporangiaceae; genus Sphaerisporangium; species Sphaerisporangium viridialbum. Next base: position 581,792 of record NZ_CP187232.1, read on the forward strand.
TCCCCGTCCTGTACGTGCTCGAGTCCTCGGCGCCGGAGGACGGGCGGCTGCGGCAGCTTCTCTCGGGTCCCGTCGCGGCGGAGCACATCGAGGAGGCCGTGGAGCTGCTCCGGGGCAACCCCGCCATGATCCGCGCCCGCGCCGAGCTGACGTCGTGGGTCGAGCGGGCGCGCGGCGACCTCGCGGCACTGCCCGACATCCCCGCCAGGGCCGCCCTGCTGGCCCTCTGCGACTACGTGGCCGACCGCTCCGGCTGACCCTGCGGATCTCAGGTGCCCGCGAGGAGTTCCACGACGGGGGCGAGCCGGTCGGCGAACATCGCGTTCACCGTGATGTAGGAGATCTGGTGGGTGTCCCTGCGGCGGAGCAGGCGGTCGGCCATCTGGCGCGGTGATCCGTTGAGCACGGCGATCGAGTCCTCGGGGACGTCTGGGCCCATCTGCTGTGCCAGCCATGGGGGCACCTCGTCACCGACCACGTGGATGCCGGTGCTGAGCTCCAGAGCGTCGAAGTCGTCACTCGCCTGCCGGATCAGGCGTACGTGCTCGGCCAGGCCGTCCTCGGGAGTGGAGGGTGGGAGTCCCAGGGCGACGGTGTCGGCGTTCCTGGCGGCGAAGCCCATCATGCGGGCCCCAGAGGCCGCGATCAGCAGGCGCAGGGCCGGCCAGGCACCAGGTCCCTTGGCGGTCGCCTCGCTGCGAGCCATGGCTTTGGGCTCGCTGGGACCCTCGGCTCTGGGCCCGCTCGGACCTGTGGCTGTGGGCCCGCTCGGCCCTGTGGTTTTGGGCTCGCTTGGACCTGTGGTTTTGGGCCCGCCTGGACCCGGCCACTTCCTCGTCTGGTGGATCACGTCTTCGAGCTGCCTGATCCGCTGGTCGGGCGAGCCGAACGGCACGCCAAGCCGGGCCGCGTCCTCTCGCGCGTGCGGCCGTCCGGCGCCGAGCCCGAGCTCGAACCGGCCGCCCGACAGCAGGCTCAGCCCGGCGACCTCCCACGCGAGCTGGGCGGGCCGCCGGTACGGGGCCGCGAGGACGAATGTGCCCAGCCCGATCGACGTGGTGGCGGCGGCCGCCGCGCTCAGCGAGAGCAGCGGGGGGAGCGTGTTGAGCGTGTCCGGTGTGAGAAAGGTCGCGTACCCGAGGTCCTCGGCGTGGCGTGCGAGCCCGATCCACTGACCGGCGTCTCCCGCCATCCCCGCGACGACCCCGAAGCGAAAGCGGCGATCTGCCATCTTTACCCCCTTGGTTCCCGTCGATGCTCTCGCCTCTGGCAGGCACCGTCGTCGGCCGGCCGGTGGGGTCCCTCGTACGGCCGAGGAGGTATGCGCGGTCCGCCGGATACGTCCGGCGACGTAGCTCAGACGGTTTCGAGGGCGGGAGTCGCGCTGGCGGCGCGCCGGACGGTGTGGGCGTTGTGCAGCCCTTCCCAGCTGAAGACGGCCAGGGCGAGCCAGATGATCGTGAAACCGGCCCAGCGGCTGGGCGGCATGGTCTCGTGGGCCACCAGCACACCGCAGAGGAACTGCAGGATGGGCGCGATGTACTGCAGAAGCCCGATCACCGTGAGCGGGACGCGGATCGCGGCGGCGGTGAAGCACATGAGCGGGACCGCCGTCACCAGACCCGCGCCCACCAGCAGCGCGGCATGGCCGAGCCCCTCGTTGCCGAAGGTGGAGGTCCCCTGGGCCTGCAGGAACACCAGGTACGCCAGGGCCGGCAGCAGCAGGACCAGGGTCTCCACCGTCAGGCTCTCGGCCGCTCCCACGTTGGCGGACTTCTTGATCAGGCCGTACGTTCCGAAGCTGACCGCGAGCACCAGGGCGATCCACGGCGGCCGGCCGTAGTCCACGGTCAGGACGACGACGGCGAGGGCGCCGAGCCCCACCGCCACCCACTGCCACCGGCGCAGCCGCTCCCGGAAGATCATCACGCCGAACAGCACGCTCACCAGAGGGTTGATGAAGTACCCGAGCGCGCTCTCGACCACGTGGCCGGCGTTCACCGCGTAGATGTAGACGCCCCAGTTCACCGAGACGACCACGGCGGCGAGGGCGAGCAGGAGCAGCTTTCTGGGCTGCCCGGCGAGTTCGCGGAACCAGGACCAGTGGCGCCTCACGGCCAGCACGGCGATGACCGCCACCAGCGACCAGACCATGCGGTGAGCAAGGATCTCCACCGCCCCGGAAGGCTTGAGCAGCGGCCAGTAGAGGGGGAAGAGGCCCCACATGGCATAGGCGGCGATGCCGTACAAGACCCCACGGCGCGAATCAGGCATGTAACCCATTTTCACTGCTGACAGCCTTTACCACAAATAAGTAGGTCTTTGTCCTCTCTTAAGCGATGCTTACCTGAGGAACAACGGGGACGGCCCAGTGGTTGGGCTCTCTGCAAGGCTGTCTGACGGAGGTTCGCGATGGGCTGGCTCTTCGGCAAGAACAAGACTTCGATGGTGACCGCGGACGAGGCGCTCCCCGGACGTACGGTGACGATGCCCGTGCCCGCGCGGCACGCGGTGCTCGACGCCCCCCTCGCCGGGCCGTACCCCGAGGGGACCGAGATCGCCGAGTTCGGGCTCGGCTGTTTCTGGGGCGCCGAGCGCAAGTTCTGGCAGACCCCGGGCGTAGTGTCCACATCGGTCGGCTACCAGGGTGGCCACACCCCGAACCCGACATACGAGGAAGTGTGCACCGGGCTCACCGGCCACACCGAGGTCGTCCGCGTCGTCTTCGACCCCAGCAAGGTGTCGTACGAGGAACTCCTCAAGGTCTTCTGGGAGGCGCACGACCCCACGCAGGGCATGCGCCAGGGCAACGACGTCGGCACGCAGTACCGCTCGGCCATCTACACCCACGGCCCGGCCCAGGAGAAGTCCGCCCTCGCGTCCCGCGACGCGTACCAGCAGGTCCTCACCTCAGCCGGCTATGACCCCATCACCACAGAAATCACCCCAGCCCCCCAGTTCTACTTCGCCGAGGACTATCACCAGCAATATTTGTACAAAGTACCCAACGGCTACTGCGGCATCGGCGGCACCGGCGTGGCCTGCCCGATCGGCCTAACGACCGGCGAGGCGTAGACCAGCGATTTCACGCAACATCCTGGCCCAGGGTCACCAGCTTGTCGGGTGTCGATCTTGGGCCAGGCCCTTTTGTCAATCTTCAGGTGATGGCTGTCGGATTGGCTTGGGGTGATGCTTTCCACCTGGCCTAGAACTCGTAGTCGATGTGGCCGCTCGCTCGCAGCCGGTTGACCTGTTCGGTACGCGGCCAGGACGATCAACCACCAGCTGAGCGTGCTGTTCGGGTTCTACGAGTGGGCCTGTACGGCGGATCTGGGGCCGCTGGTGAACCCGGTGCCGGCGCAGCGATCCCGCTCGGGTGGCCGGGTGGATGCCCACCGCAACCCGATGGACAGCTTCGTTGTGCACACTGTCACTCGAGCAGCGCCTCGAGCTCCGGAAGTCGGCCGAACATGTCGGGGAGGCCGCGCACGCCGTTGCGCAAGGACTCGTGCGACAGCGCGAGGTCAGGGCCGGTGCTCGCCTCGACACCGGCGAGGCAGCGGAGGATGTTCCACCTCGTGAACCCAGCCAGCCGCCGATCATGAACACGAACCAGCTTGGACCCGACGGCGGCAGCGCTCCGCCCCCTGCGACGTAGCCGTCGAGGACCGAGCGGAAGATGGTCGGCTCGATGTCGTCGAAGCCAGGCCCCTTCGCGAGGCTCAGCGCGGTCGAGCCGAGCTCACTGGCCAGGTCGAGCATCCCCGAGAGCTCCCAGTCGAGCACCACCGGCCGACCGTCTCGAGCGAGCAGGTTCCACGGTTGGATGTCCTTGTGGGTCAGCACGACGGGGCCTGGCCGTTCGCAGGTGTCGACGAAGTGGGCAATCGCGAGGAACGTCTCGACGTGGGAGACGAGTTCGTCGGCCCACGGCTGTCCGGTCGCCGCCGCCCGCTCGGCGAGCTCGGGCCAGTCCCGTGACGTCGGGTCCTCGATCGACACGTGGGTCCACTCGACGTCGAGCGCGTGGATGCGCGCGAGGATCTCACCGATCTCGAACGCGTACGCCGCCGACACCGGTGCTTCGGGCACCTTCTCTCCCTCGACCCACCGGTGGACGAGCGTGTGGTGGCTGGCCGAGATCGGCTCTGGCATCGGGATGCCGGCAGCGAAGGCCGCCCGCTCGAACCTGAACACGTCCTCGACGTGGTAGGTCCAGCGGCGGTCGACGAGGTTCAACTCCTTCACCGCGAACGACCCCTGGTCGGTGTCGAGCCGGTACATCCGGTTGGCGAACCCGCCGTGGACGCGGATCATCGGCCCGATCGGCGCGCCGAGATGCGAAAGGTTGGAGGGCACGTCGTCGTCCGCGGTCACCCCACGCAATCTAGGGCTCGCAGTTCATCGATGCACCGGAATTTCCCTGGGACCACCGAGGCCGTCAAGGTCACCATGGACGAGAAGCTGATCGACGCGTGCGGCCGCCACGGCGACGACGAAGGCGGCGACTGGTGGTCCGGGATCTCGGTGCCCCAGTGACGCGTCCGGCGACACCGGGTTATCCCCGATCGACTACGAACAACGAATCATGACCGCCAGAGCAAGGCCTCAGAAGGCCATCGCCGCATAGAGACGTCTCCACGATTTCAGGGGATTGCCAGTGCCAGAACTGACCGCAGCCATGGAGACCTCCGGGGAATTATTGCCTCAAGCAGAGGTCTACCACCAGCAATATTTGTACGAAGTACCCAACGGCTACTGCGGCATCGGCGGCGCCAATGTCAACGCAGGTGGCCCATCTGCGTGATGTCCTACTGGGCTGACGACCTCTTCGGAGGAGTAGTCCTGAAGATGAGACCTTCGGCGGCTTCGGCTGCTCGGGGTCTCTTGCGAATCCGCTGATCATGCGCCGCGTGCAGCTGGGGTAGTCGGCGGCGACGAGCGCCGCCGCAAATGGTGGTAACCAGATCTTGATGGGTTCCAGATTCGGCCAGCGGACAGCCATTCGTAGGAGTTCAAGACGGCTTTCCAGCGGATGACCCAGCGGGGACACTCTGTCCCCTCCGATCACCATGGTCCGGCCGGGGAGCGGGGCACGATGCCGGCTCCGTTCCCCGGCAGGGGTCGTATCGCGGTTACTTCAGGCTGATGGTGGTGAAGTGGCTGCTGCCGTCATTGAGCGTCAGCTCGAACGTACGGCAGGTGCCGGACCAGCTCTTGTCGGTCTTCCATACGTAGGTGTACTGACCATCTTCGTAGCTGAGCTTCGAGTTCCCGGGGCCGCTGGTCGGCTCGGACGCACCGGTCGCCTTCCCGGTGTCGCAGGCCACCGGCTGGGAGACCGGGTAGCCGGCGGCGATGACGCCCAGGCCACGGTTACCGCCGAGGCCGAACTTGATCGGTACGGCGCTGTTGGCCTTGCCGTTCATCGTCTCCGGGAAGTAGGCCTTCCAGGGATAGGCGACCTGGTAGGTGACCTTCTTGTCGGCTGCGTTGCCGGCCTTGTCGGTGGCGTTCACGGTGAACTCGTGGAAGCCCACGGTGGAGGTGTCGAGCGCGCTGCCGTCGGGCACCGTGCCGACACAGGTGGCAACCCCGGCCAGGTTGTCATCGCACCGGTAGGATGCGGTCGCGGCCGTCCCGAGCTCGAAGACCGCGCCATCGGTGGGCCTGGCGAGGGAGATCGTCGGCTTCGTGAGGTCGACGGTCATCTTCACCGCCTGGTCACCGGCGATCGACACACCCCGCTCGTTCGCCACCCGGCCGTCGACGGTGGTGGTGAAGTCACAGGTGGCGTGCGGGAGCACCGCCTGCAGCCGGCCGTCGGCGCCGGTGGTGCCCAGGTCACGCAGACCGTTGCCGCAGTCGGCCCGTACCGGCGCCCCGGCCAGCGGCTGATCGCCGTCGGAGACCGCGGACACCGTCACCGCGTTCAGCGCGTTGTGCGCCACCGCGCCGCCCACGACGTCAAGGGTGATCTGCAGCCGCTCGGGGCTGATGTTGTCCATCGTGTCCGTCGGCTTGTGGTACTGCGGCTCGGTGACGTACGTCCCACCGGTCGGACCGCAGACGGCCGGCGGGGCCGGCGGGCGGTAGTCGAGCCAGATGAACAGCGAGGACGGGATGCCCACGTCGAAAAACGCCTGGTGGTCGCTCTGCCCGAGCCTGCAGTTGCGCAGTCCGTCGAAACCGACGCGCGCGCCCGCGTTGTACGCCTCTTGGACCACGTAGTTCGACTGGCCGTTCGGGGTCAGCGCCCACAGCCGGGCCGGCTCGTACGGCGTGCCGACCATGTCCATCTGCCACTCGCCGACGAACCGCGCCTTCTCCGCCGCGGTCAGCGTGTTGACGTACGCCCTCGCGCCGAGGAGGCCGCCCTCCTCACCGCCGAAACCGCCGATCCGCAGTTCCTTGTCCAGCGGGTACTGGCTGAGGACCCGGGCGATCTCCAGCGAGACGCCGTTGCCCGAGGCGTCGTCGTGGGCGCCGGGGGCACCCAGCACCGAGTCGATGTGCGCGCCGACCATGACGATCGGAGCCTTGGTGCCGTCCGGGTCGCCGACCGCGTGCCGGATGCCGATGACGTTGGTGCCCATCGGGTTCACGTACTGGTTGGTCGTGACCCGCAGCGTCAGCGGGCCCTTGTCCAGAAGGCCCTTGATCCAGGTGGAGTGCGCGCTGCCGCCGCCCATCACCGGGATGTTCGGCTGGGCCGTGGTGAGCGTGAACGACGGCGGCGCGTTGTTGCCGGTCGCGTAGGCCAGGATGACCGCGACCGCGCCCTGGCTCGCCGCGTTGACCACGGCGGTGTTGCGGACCGACGCGGTGGTGCTGTAGTCCATCAGAACGATCTTGCCCGCGGTGTCGGCGGGGAAGTCCGCGGCGGACTGGCCGGTATTGGCGTAGACGACCTGTCCCTCCACCGCGGCGTCATTGCCAGTGAACTTCGCGCTGGTCGACGCGGCCATCTGCCAGTTCGGTCCTCCCGGCAGGTCGGCGTTCGGGGACGTGACCTTCGCGACGTTCTTGGTCGAGACCGGGCCCCATGACTGAAGGGTCGCATCGAAGCCGTAGGACTTCAGGATGCCGCCGATGTACTCCGCGCCCTCCCGCTCCTGTGGCGTGCCGTTCAGCCGCGGGCCGATGTTCACGGCGAGTTGCCGAATATGGTTGACGGAGTTGGCCGAGTCGAACTGGTCGATGATCTCGTGGTCGTAGTCCTTCAGCAGTGCGCTGGTCGCAGCGGCCGTCAGGCCCGCGCCTGACGATCCCTGGGCCGGGACACCGCCGATGGCGGCGGACACGGTTCCGAGGGCCAGCGCCGCCGCCAAGCCGCCGACGACGGTAAGTCGCCTGAGCCGACGGGGACGGTCGAATGAACTCCCCACAGAGAAACTCCCTGGTACTGGCGGACGTGGAGGTCCGCGCGGCGTCCTCGTCCTTGGGTCGCAAGGGGAGGACAAGATTCGCGATTAGTACCAGGATGGTAAAATAGGTGTCAATAGGTGCATTACCCTGACAAAGTTAACCGCTGTCGGTAATCTCGCCCCTTCCCGTTGAGGGAAGGGCCCGGTGACCCGCTGGCACCTACGGGCGCCGTACGAGCGTGACCGATTCCATGGCTGGGGATCGAAAGCGAGTTCCGGGGGATGGCGCCGGACACCAGAGTCCAGAGCCCCGCAATCGCGTACGGCCACGGAGAACTCGTCGGCCAACGTTGTATGAAGCCGGTGAGCCTCTGCATCCACGCCGGCAGTTCGCAGGCCAGCGCGACGACCTCCACCCAGATCTGGTTTCGGGTGAAGTCGTGCAGCGGCAGGTTGCGTAGGCCGGTGTCGTTGGCGGCGCGGGCGCCGTCCGGGAATGCGGCGTTGTCCGCCTTCTTCGCCGGGATGGCGGGTCAGGGTTCCGCGTGCCGGTCGAGGCCGAGCGGATACCGAATGGGTACTGCGGCATTGGCGGCACCAACGTCAAGGCAGGTGACCCATCCGAGTGGGGCGCCTGCCAGGCGAGCCTGGTGCCTGCCGAGGAGCAGATCCAAATCTTGCTCTACGGCTCGCGCTCAAGATGAGCATGTCCCAGGTCGCTCCGGTGGATGCGTACGCCCAACGCCCTGTCCGCTGGTCGGCCGCCATCTACCAGGAGGCGCGTGGGGAAGACTGAACGAGCGGCAGGGTCACTGCTCGCCTGGACGGGCGGCTGGGCACTCCCCTCGGCACCGCGCGGCGCTTGGACGGCAGGCCATTAGGCTGAGCCCGTGACACCCAATGCTGACCGTGGGACGGCGTTGCGCGCGGACGCTGCGCGCAACCGCGCACGGGTGTTGCAGGTCGCCAGGGAGCAGTTGGCCGCAGGTGACGACTCGCTCATGCTGAACACCATCGCCCGGCTCGCGGGAGTGGGTGTTGGGACCGTATACCGGCATTTCCCCAACCGGCACGCGCTGCTGGAAGCACTGTTGGCGGAACGCTTCCAGCAGCTTGTCCGTGAGGCGCAGGCCGCGGCGGCCGACGAGGATTCGCTCGCGGGTCTGCACCGCCTCCTGCGGTTCACTCTCGGACGCGCGCTGGACGATGCCGGGTTCGCGGCGGTGCTCGGATCCGCCAGCGACGCCGACGCGCAGACCTCGGCGATGAAGGCCGAGCTTGACCGTGCCGTCGCGGAATTGCTCGACCGCGCCCGCCGTGCGGGGGCCATTCGGTATGGCATCGAGGCGGACGACGTCCGCCGCCTGCTCTGCGGCATCGAGCACGCGGTCCGCTCCGGCGACAATGACGCCAAGTACGCGGAGATCTACCTCGACGTTCTCCTTGAGGGTCTGCGCCCCCCGCGTTGACGGCAGTCCGGAACTCCCGGCTCGGACGTTCGCTGCCGCATGCCCAGCCTTACTAATCGGATAGTCATCCGCTTATGCTACGGTTCGAGCTGGAATCGGATAGCTATCCGCTAACGACCGGCCGGCGAAGGGTGGAGTCATGGGCAAACGGGCTGTGGTGACAGCGGGGACCGGGGGAATCGGCCTGGAGACCGCGATGGGGCTGGCGGCGATCGGTTACGCGGTGACCGTGGTGGGCCGGAACGCCGAGCGGGGCGCCCGCGCAGTCGAGCGGATCGACGCGGTGGCAGCCGGTCCGGAGGCGAGGTTCGTCGCCGCGGATCTCGCGTCGCTTGGTGCCGTACGAGCGCTCGCCGCCCGCCTCGCCGAGGAGGGGCCGTTGAACGTTCTGGTCAACAACGTCGGGGCGATGTTCGCAGACCGGCAACAGACGGTGGACGGGATCGAGGCGTCGTTCGCCGTGAACCACCTTTCCCCGTACCTGTTGACCGAACTGCTGCTGGAACCGCTCCGGGCCGGAGGGCAGAGCCGGATCGTGAGCGTCACCTCGGCTTCGGTCCGGGTCGCCAAACGCTCCTTCGGCGCCGTCGAGCCGCCTGGCGGCTACTACGGCTTCCACTGGTACGGTCGGGCGAAGCTCGCCAACCTCGCTTACACGCTGGATCTGGCGGAACGGCTGCGAGGCACGGGCATCTCGGTCTTCGCGGCCGATCCGGGCGGCGCGGCCACCGAGATGACCGACGGCACCATGCGGTCGCCCAAGATCGTCTCGCCGGGGCTGCGGGTGCTTTGGCCGCTGGTCCGGCGAACCTTCGAACGCGCCACGTCCGGCTCCGCGTCAGTGGCGGCACGGCCGTCGATCCTCGCCGCGGCCGACGCCTCACTCGACGGGCGGACCGGCCTTGTCATTGGGTCCGAGGCCCGTCCTGTCGCCCCCTTCGCCCCCGCCGCCGACCCACGAACGGCCAAGGCCGTCCTCAGGCTCAGCCGGCAGTTGGCCCCGCTCACTCCGCCTGCCAGCGTGATCGCATGAAGTGAACCGCTACCACCGGCAGTACGTGAACCAGTACCTGGGCGACTCATCGTCATGTTCCACCCCTCGTCGTCAGGCTCAGGGACGGTTGAGGTAGAGGAGGACGGCGAGCACACGGCGGTGGTCCTCCTCCGAGTTGGCCAGGCCGAGCTTGGCGAGAATCGAGCTGACATGGGTCTCCACCGTCCGGTCGGTCAGCCAGAGCCGCCGCGCGATGCCGACGTTCGTGCGGCCCTCCGCCATCAGCGCCAGCACCTCACGCTCTCGCGCGCTCAGCGACGCCAGAGGGTCGGCGGCCCGGCGTGCGCCGATGAGGCGCGAGACGACCTCGGGGTCGAGGGCGGAGCCCCCGGCCGCCACCCGCTGCAGCGAGTCGAAGAAGTCCTCAACGTCGAAGACCCGGTCCTTGAGCATGTAGCCGAACCTCCCGCGGGACACCAGGTCGACGGAGTGCCGGGTCTCGACGTGCTGGGAGAGCAGGACGATGCCGAGCTCCGGGTGGGTGTCGCGGATCCGCCGGGCCGCCCGGGCGCCGTCGTCGGTGAGATCGGGCGGCATCCGGATATCGATGATCACTAGATCGGGGTTCGCGGGCGTGACGGCGGCGATCAGCCCCGGGGCGTCCTGTGCCTTGGCCACGACCTCGTGCCCGGCGTCGGAGAGCAGGCGGGCCAGTCCCTCCCTGAACAGGGCGGAGTCTTCGCCGATCACAACGCGCACGGCAGCACCGCCTCGACCAGGGTGCCCCCGCCCGCCGGGCTGGACAGCCGTAACGCGCCACCGGCCGCCTGCACCCTGTCGGCGAGGCCCGCCAGACCGGTCCCCGGACGTATCTCGGCTCCCCCGGGCCCGTCGTCGCTGACCCGTACGGTGACCCGATCGCCGGCCCGGCTGACGCGGACTCCGATCGTGGCAGGTCCGGCGTGCTTGACCGCGTTGGTCATCGCCTCGCTCGCGACGTAGTAGGCGGTCATCGCCACGTCATCGGGCAGGTCGTCGGCCGCCACGTCGAGCGTCACGGAGACCGGCACCTTGCCGGCCAGCATGACCAGTGCGTTGCCGAGCCCGTCGTCGAGGTTGCTCGGCCGCAGGCCGTACGCGATCTGCCGCAGCTCGGTGACCGCGAGGGCCAGCTCCGCCACCCACTGGTCCAGCAGACCGTCGACGTCGACCGTGCTGTCGTCGAGGTGGCGCTGCGCCAGCCGGATCGCCATGCCGAGGGAGACCAGGCGCTGCTGCGCCCCATCGTGCAGGTCGCGTTCGAGCCGCCGCCGCTCCTCGTATCCGGCGTGCAGCAGCCGAGCGCGGCTGGCCTCGGCCTCATCGAGCGCCCGGCTCACCTCGATTCGCAGCCGGACCACCTCGATGAGCAGCGCGCCGGCGGAGGCCGCCTCGCGCAGGAGCTCCCGGGTGGCGGCTCTACCGCGCACGATGGCGCCGATGTCGTGGCCGCCGAGCCGTACCCGTGCGACGAGAGCGTCGCCGGGGTCGACCGGAGCGCCGGTCGCGTCGACCAGCCCGGACGCGCCGGGCAGCCGATAGCCGACGCGCACCGCCGGATCGCGCAGCGCGGTGCGCAGTGTCGCCTCCAGCTCCTCGGGCTGCGCCTGACCCGCGTGCGTACGGCCATGCAGGTCCTCGATGGCGGTCAGCACGGCCTGCCGGGCCGGGTAGAACCGGCGGTCGACCCAGCGCTGGAACCGTACGCGCAGAGGGGACAGCGCAGCGGCGCAGATGGCCGTGCCCGCGGCCGCGGCGACGGGTGAGCTCCGGCCGGCGCCGAGGCCCACCAGGAATGAGGCGGCCGTGTAGAAGCCGAGCAGGATCGCGGTCACCAGGCCGTAGGTGACGGCGGCGCTGATCGCGCGGTCGATGTCGTAGAGGTCGTGCCGCAACACGGCGATCGTTGTCGCCACCGGAATCGCCAGGGCCGTCGCCGCCAGGCCGACGAGCGCCAGCTCCGGCCCGTCCAGGAACAGGTAGCTCGCCCAGCAAAGCAGCAGCGTCAGCGGCAGGCAGGCGGCACCGAGCGCGAACCACTTGAGCTGTGCCCGCTTCACCTCGTCGGTCGCCCTCCGGTAGCGGAGCACCACCGCCGTCGCGGACGCGATCAACAACCCGAGGAAGACCGGCAACAGCGCAACGCCCGCCACCCGCAGCACCGGCAGGTAGGGCGCCGGGAGCCGGAAAGGTGCGGCGTGGGCTCGAAGGGCGGTGGGTAGGGACTCGGATCGAACGCTGTGATCAGCATGAAAAGCACCGGAACGACCAGCAACCCGGTGACCGCCGAGCGCCACCGCCGCCCCGGCAGGCGTCCGTCCGGAAACACCAGCATGAGCAGTGCCGCCGGCACGTACAGGAACATCCAGTCGCCTTGCGACAGGGCCACATACAGCTCGGAGAACGGCAGATCCGGCCGTCGGGTGATGGCCGACGCGTACAGATCACCGACTGTGGCCCACACCGCCATCGTGCCGACCAGCACGAGCAGCGAGCCGACCACGCTGTCAGGACGCCGGACGGCGACCACCATCCCGAGCACCGCGGAGGGCAGCGCCAACGTCGTGCCGGCCGCGAACCCCGTCGTGGCGCCTCCATCGCCGCCGATCACGGCCAGCACCACCCCGCTGCCCGCCAGCACGCCCATCAAGGCCGCCAGGGCGAACGCGAACAGACGGGGGGTGGCCACAGCTACACGGTAGGGGCCCGGGATCGCCTGGTGAATACGTGCCAGTACGGAGATCAGTCCCGCGCCGGCCCGGATCCGCTGACCGTGCCGGCGCGCCGAGACTGCGGAATCGGCACATTCCCCCCGCTCCACTCACAGGAGAACCACATGAAGCGCTCCCGTCTTCTCGTCGTCGGGCTGATCCTGGGCGGCCTGCTCGGCCTCATGGATGTGGTCTCGCTGCCGTTCGGCGACGGCGAGCACCCCCCGTTCGCGGTGGCCGTCGCAGGGGCGGTACTCGGGCTGATCACCTTGGTCGGCGTCGCGCTGGCCTGGCGCGGCAGCCGAGCCGGCGCGGTCGCTGTGATCGTCGCCAGGCTGCTGTCGGGGCTGACCGCCGTACCCGCGTTCTTCGCCGACGGGGTCCCCGCTGAGGCGATGGGTGCCGCCGCGGTCGGCGTCGTGCTCACCCTCGGCTGCATCGCACTGGTCGCGCCGGCGCTGCGGTCCCTCAGCTGATCTTGTCGCTCTCGCCCGCACGCCTCTCCTGGGCGCCGCCCGGGCGGCACCTGAATCCACCCCGCATCCACCACGGCATGCATGCTTCACCACCCGAGGAGAATCATGGAAACGTCCGTCCCGCCTTCCGAACTGCCCTCCGAGAGGTCTGCGCCGGTTGGTCCGCCGCGCACTCGCAGCGTCCCGCTCGCCCTGGCGCTGTTCACCGCACCATGGGGATTCGTCGTCGCCAACAGCGCCTACGCGTGGGCCACCCGCGCCGGAGGAAGCGACAGCACCGGTGCAGGGGCGCTCGCTCTGGCGGCGGCCTACCCCGGCCTGTATCGCCTCAGTACCGTCGCCGCGATGCTGGCGAGTCTGCTCATGGTCCCGGCGGTCCTCGGCGTCAAGCGACTCGTGGTGGTCGGGAGCCCGAAACTTGGCTCCGTCGGAGCGGCACTAACGGCCGGCGGATACGTCTGCTACTTCGCGATCGCCTTCACCGGAATCATCGACATCGCCATGGCTGAGCGCGGCGGCCCGCTCTCGGATTACGCGGCCGTCCTCGACAGCAGCCAAAGCGACGCATCGACCCTGTGGGTGTTTCTCCTCTTCGTGCTGGGCAACCTGGTCGGCACGCTGCTGCTCGGCTTGGCCCTCCTCCGTAGCCGCACGATCCCGCTCTGGGCAGCCGCCGCGGTCCTCGCGTGGCCTCCGCTGCATGTGATCGGGCTCGTGGTCGGCAGCGAGTGGTTCGAGGTCGCGGGTGCCGTCTCGCAGGCGGTCGGCCTGGCCGTAGTCGGCCTGCGCCTCCTGGCCGCACCTCGGTGACCTGGCGTAGCACTCGCGAATCGCCCTCTCAAGTCGCCGTCCTGTCGAGAAAACCGACGACGCGGGTGTTGAGGTCGGCGGCCTCGTGCCATGGCATCGCGTGGTGGGAGAGGCCCGGCAGCACCGCGGTCTCCGCGTGCGGCAGGAGACGCGCGACGGCGGATGCGACGCGGCGAGGGATGTGGGCCCTGCTGCGTCCGGCGAGGAGCACCAGAGTCCGCGTCGTGAGTGTGCGCAGCAGCCCGGGCTCGGGCCGCTTCCCGGTCACGACTTTCACATGCGGGAACTCCGCGGCCAGGCCGTACAGCCGCAGCCAGGCGGGGTCGGCTTCCGCGCCGTCGGTCTCCCACGCCAGGAAGGCTCGCGCGCGCGAGGCCGTCGGCCGGATGAGGGACGGCAGCGCGCGCGCCAGATATCCCACCCGGAATCCACCGAAACACTGCGTCGGATCGAGGAGAACGAGCCGCCGGACCCGCTGGGGCGCGTGGAGGCCGTACGTCAGGGCGATCCACCCGCCGTAGGAGTGCCCGCACACGGCGGTGCTCCCGATCCCGAGCCCGTCGAGCACCCCGTCCAGCCAGTCGAGCAGGTCGGGGACGTTGCGAGGGGGCCGTTCGCCCCGGATGCTCCGTCCCGGCTCGCCGATGCGGTCCACGGCGTACACCCGATGCCGGCGTGCGAGTTCGGCGACGTTGGCGAACCACGTCGCCGCGGTGGTGCCACCGCCGTGCAACAGGACCAGCGGCGGGCTATTCGCTGGTCCGCACGCGTTCACCCGTGTCGTGCCGTACGCCGACGGCAGGTCGATCGGTTCAACCTGGACCGGCCAGCGCTCCAGGACCGCGTCATAGGCGGCGAGGAAGGCCGCGTTCGCCCCGTGACTGTCATCGGACATGCCTCACCTCGACAAGTAACTCGCTCATCAATAGTCTCGCTGAACGAGATATTGTCAACCATGGCGATGGCCAGGACGGAGGAAGGTGGCGGACGACGTGCACGAACAGGACGCCGGGATGCGAGTGGTGCACCTGCTGCGCGCCATCACCGTGGAACTCGACCGGATCGGGGAGGGATTCGCCGCCCGGCACGCGCTCCATCCGACCGATGTGCGTGCGCTCATCTGCCTCCTGGATGCCGCCCGCACGGGCGCGCCCGCCACCCCGGGAATGCTGGGGGCGCACCTCGGCCTCAACTCCGCGGGCACCACGGCGGTGATCGACCGTCTGGAAAGACTTGGTCACGTGCGCCGGGAACGCGACACCCAAGACCGTCGGCGTGTGCTGCTGAAAGTGGATGAGAGCGCCGTCGCGCTCGGATGGAGCTTCTTCGGTCCGCTCATCCATGAGATCGTCGCCGTCATGGGACGGTTCGACGCCGCGGACCAGGCGACCATCGAGCGCTTCCTCGGCGGCGTTCACGAGGCCGTCACCCGGCAACGAACCAGCCAGGAGTAGCACTTGCGGCGTTCCCTCCTAGGTACTTCAAGGTAGCCAACGGCTACTACGGTCTCGGGGGCACCGGCGTCAGTCACCTTGCGGCTGGTCTCTCGCCGCGATGACCACAACCGAGGTCAGCTCTGGTGTTGGGGTGGGGCCATCGGGGCGAGGCCGAGATCAGCGAGCGCGGCGGCGCCGCAGACGGCATGGTCGCCGCCGGCGAGCACCAGGGTCCGTGCCGACTGGTACCGGCAGCCGGCGGCGTCGAAGGCGTCTACCGTGGCGAGCAGTCGCTCCTGGTCATTGTCGAGCAGTGCTTCGGCACGCTCCACGATGGCACTGGCGACCGGGTTTCCGGCCGTGATGGTCCGTGCGTCGGCCAGGCGGTCGCGAGCGTCGGGGCTCCCGGCGAGCACGGTGGCCTCTGCGCGTAGCGCCACGTACCAGTGAAGCCAGATCCAGGTGACCCACTTCCACACCTGCCTGGGCTCGGGGGCCATCCGCTCCAGCGCCTCCGATGCCTGTCCGTGGTGCAGCAGAAGCATCGCGTCGAAGACCGCCCCGTAGCCGTAGGTTTGTTCCGGAGGGGTGCCGAACTGGTCCAGGACCGTCTCCCATTCGCGCCGGGCGTCGTGGTCGTCGCGCAGGCCGTAGATCATCATCACTGCCACCACCGCCGGGCCGAGGGCTGACCTGGCAGGGCTGCCGGCCCGCCGCCACGCGTCGAGGAACCGGACGCTGCCAGTGAGCACCTGGTCAACGTTGCCCGCCAACGCGTCGGCGACCAGCAGCCAGCTCATGGCGCGGTGGCCGACCTCGGCCAGCAACGGATGATCTGCGAGTTGCCGTGCCCACCGGCGAGCCCCTGGTAGATCACCGGTGCCGAGGCTGGCCTCGGCGGCCTCACCGAGCGCCTCGATCAGCTCGTGGGTAGCGGCCGGCGTATTCGGTGTGGACGACAGCAACGTGATCCGGCGCCGGGCCGTGGCGGCGGCGGCGAACGTGTCACCGGACCAGCTCAGGGCACCGGTCAGCACATCGAGCGCGGCGGATTCGGCGAGTGGATCACCCGCACGGTGGGTCAGTTCGACAGCCCGTTTGGCACGCGCGATCGTCTCTGGTGCGGATTTGTCGGGTTGACCCTGGACGGCACCGACCGCGTCGTTGAGCGCCCGCCCTGCCTCGGCCAACGCCACCATGGCCTGTGCTGCCGGGTCCTCACGGGCCAGTTCCCGCGCCTGGGCGATGAACGCGACCGTCTCCTCCGATGGCAGCTTCCGCGCGAACTTGCCCAAGAACCGGTACGCGTTGGTGGCGATGGTCGCCAAGTCACAGGCGGCGCCGGCGGTGTCCCCGGTGCGGCGGGCGGCTTCCGTGGCCGCGAGGTGGAGGCGGTACATGTCATCACCACGCATCCGGCATCCGGCCACGGCCGCAGCATGCCGGAGCATCGACGCGGTGGTGGCGGGATCGTCGGCGAGCGCGGCGGCCTGCTCATAACGCCCCTGGGATTCGCCGACCAGGTGACGGGTGAAAGTCAGCTCCGCCAGGTACCGGGCGAGGCGGCAGGCATCCGCGCGCTGCTCCGGCCGGTCGGCCGCCCAGGCCAGGGCGGCGCGGAGATCGTCCGTAACCGCGTCGAACCGGGCCCGCCAGCCCGCTCCCACCACCACCAGGTCGGCGGCCTTGGCCAGGCACCAGCGAAGGTGCCGGGATCGTATCTCGACCAGCTCACCGGCCTCGGTGAGCCGCTCCGTCCCGTACTGTCGGATGGTCTCCAACGCCCGATAGCCGGTCCCGCTCGGGCAGGCCGTCACCACCAGCAGGCTCTGTTCGGCGAGCCGGGCCAGTCCGTCGGCGACAACGCCTTCCTGGGACCCGGTGACATCCGCCGCCGCGGCAGCGGTGAACGGCGCCACGAACACCGACACCTGGCGCAGCAGCGCCCGGTCGGCCGGCTCCAGCAGGGCATGGCTCCAGTCCAGCGCCGCCCGCACCGAGCGATGCCGGTCTTCGGCACGGGAGCCGCCGGTGAGCATCCGGAGCGGGTGGGACAGGGCGGCGGTGATGCCGTCCAGTCCGAGGGTGGGACACCGGGCGGCGGCCAGTTCGATCGCCAGCGCCATCCCGTCCACCCGCTCGCAGATAGCGGCGATCTGGTCGAACAGTGGAGGATCCAGCGGCCGGCCGACCGCCGCCGCCCGTTCCTTGAACAACGCGACCGCGTCCGACTCGCCGTCGACGGCCAGCGACAGCGGTGGCACCTGATACACCCGTTCGAACGGCACCATCAGCCGGGCCCGGCTGGTCGCCAGCACCGTCACTCGAGGGCACGCCGCGAGCAGCCGCTCGAGGAACAGCGCCACCCCGTCCCGTACCTGCTCGCAGTTGTCCAACACCAGCAAGGTATGACGGTCGGCCAGCGCGGCGACCACGGACTCGGTCATGTCTCGGCCAGGCTGCTCGCCGAGGCCGAGCGCACCGGCGACCGCGGCCGCGACCATACCCGGGTCGGTAACCGGCACCAGATCGACGAACCACACCCCATCGGCGTACGCATCGGCCGCGTCCGCGGCCACTGTCAACGCGAGCCGGGTCTTGCCCACTCCGCCGGGACCGACCGCGGTCACCTGCCGGTACGCCTTGATCAGCTCGGTCAGCTCGGCCCGCTCGCTCACCCGGCCGATGAACGAGGTCAGTGGGGCCGGCAGGACCGGCGATGCCCCGTGAGACTCGTCGTCGGCGCGGGCGAACTCGGCCACTCGCCCGGCGAGCGCCCGCCGATCCGGCACCTCCAGCTTGCGCAGCAGCGAGGAGATGTGGCTCTCCACGGTACGCACCGAGATGCACAGCCGTGCCCCGATCTCGGCATTGCTGAAATGCTGCCCGACCAGTTCCAGCACCTCGGCCTCCCGAGGCGAAATATCCACTATCGCTGCCACTGTCCCAGTCTGCCGCAAACACTCCATGTCCCATCCGTAGCGGCCACCGTTCTCGATCCGTGTTCTCGATCCGTGGGCGGTTCCGTGGTCGCCACGGATGCGGACCGGTCGGGCCGGGCGAAAAGCTGTGAACACGTACACGGCGGGTCGATCTGACCCACGACTACAGGAGTGACCATGACCGGCTCTTCCACCCGGGGAATCAAGACTGTGCTGCACCCCGTGTCCGACCTGGCGAAGGCCAGGGCGGTGTATGCGGCCCTGCTCGGTATCCCGCCGCAGACCGACTCGTCCTACTACGTCGGCTTCGAGGCCGAGGGCCAGCACATCGGGCTGGTGCCGGGCGGTGGACCGCAGGGCATGACCTCGCCGGTGGCCTACTGGCACGTGCCGGACATCGAGGCGACGCTGGCCGAGGTGACCGCCGCGGGGGCCACCGTGAAGGAGGCCGCGCACGAGGTCGGTGGCGGCCGCCTGGTGGCCACCGTCATCGACCCCGATGGCAACGTCCTCGGGCTCCTGCAGGACCGGTGAGCGCCGGACCTGTATCTGCCATGTGCGCGGCATGACGGCCGCCGGAAAGACGACAAACCCACCTCGCTCAAAGGACCTGCCATGACCTCCTTCGCATCCATCACCCTGGAAGTTCCGGACCCCACGGCCGCGGACGCCTTCTACAAAGCCTTCGGTCTGGACCCTTACGTGAACGTACGCGCCTCGGACGCGCCGACGACCGGCTTCCGTGGGTTCGCGCTGTCCCTCGTGGTGTCCCAGCCGGGCAACGTCGACGCCTTCATCGGCGCCGCCCTCGACGCCGGCGCCACGACGCTGAGGCCGGCCACGAAGGGGTTCTGGGGCTACGGCGGCGTCGTACGCGCCCCGGACGGGACGATCTGCAAGGTCGCGACCTCGAAGAAGAAGGACACCGGCCCTGCCGCACGGCACATCGACCAGGTCGCGCTCCTGTTGGGAGTGGCGGACGTCAAGGCGAGCAAGCGGTTCTATGTTGACCGCGGCCTGGCCGTGGCGAAGAGCTTCGGCGGCAAGTATGTCGAGTTCGACACCCCGTCGTCGGCCGTCACGCTGGCGCTCTACCCACGCCGCGCCCTGGCCAAGGACACCGGTGTCTCCCAGGAGGGCACGGGATCGCACCGGCTCGTGATCGGCAGCGACGCCGGGCCCTTCACCGACCCGGACGGGTTCGCATGGGAGGCCGCATCCGTCTGAGGCGGGCGGCAGGCGACCTCGACAGCATCCTCACGCAGGTACAGGCCGCTGGTGCCGAGTCATGACAGGAAACCGACAGCGCCTCCGGTGACACCGACCGAGTAGAGGACCATCAGGTCCTTCTACAAGACTCCGAATATCAAGATCTTCAAAGGGGAAGTCTGCCATGAGCAACGCCGAAAGTAGCACGTACGAGGGATTCACGGCCGAGGAGCGGGCCGCGATGAAGGAGCACGCCCAAGAGCAGAAGAAGGCAGCGCGCCGCGGCTCGCGGGCGGACAAGGCGGCGGAGGCGGAGCGGGACGTGCTTGCGAAGATCGCCGAGATGCAGGACTCGGACCGGGTCATGGCCGAGCGCGTCCATGCCGTCGTCAAAGCCAGCGCTCCGGTCCTGGAGCCGAAGCTCTGGTACGGGATGCCCGCCTATGCGCTGAACGGCAAAATCGTCTGCTTCTTCCAGAGCGCGGCGAAGTTCAAGGCGCGCTACGCGACGCTCGGGTTCAACGACCCGGCGAAGCTGGACGAGGGCCCGATGTGGCCGACCGCTTTCGCCCTGACCGAGGTGACGGCCGAGGTGGAGGCGCGTATCAGTGCGCTCGTGAAGCAGGCGGTGAGCTGAGGCGCGCCCGGTGCGGCAGCCGTGGCCGGCCTACTTGCCTAACCTGACTTGACGACCTTCAAGTGGCTGACCAGCTAGATCGCTTGACAACCCTGGATAACGGTGGCCCCGGCAACGACTGTCACCAGCAGTACTTGTATCGGAACCCCAACGGCTACTGCGGGATAGGGGGCACCGGCGTCAACGCAGGTGACCCTTCGGCCTGGTGGCCGCCCGGACTGACTGCGGCTCCTGAGATTGCGGAGAAGTAGTAGACACGGGCGAGACCCTCGACAGCCTTACGGTCGCTCGAGGGTCTCTTTGTTGGCCAGGGACACGACGGAGCCAATGCCGGGATGGGCACGATGAGCCGGTCTTCGCGGAGCGTGCGGAGACCTTGCGGATGAGGACTGGCGCGATGTGACCGTATGAGGCGCCGATGCTGTACGCGTTGCTGTACCAGCAACCTCGTCCGATGACCCGCCCTCGTAATTCGGCGCCAAGCGGCAAATACCTGAAGTGTGCACTTGCCACAACAGTATTCGGGAGTCTTACGGCATGTTGGTCGCGTCAGGTGCTCTCGGTCGGATCGGAGGCCTGCCCGCCGTTCTCCTCGTGCGAGGCCTTGTGTTGTGAGGCCGGCACCACGATCTGTTCGGTGTCCTTGTTACGGGTCACCCAGAGATAGACCAGCGCGCCGATGAACAGCACGATCGAGGTCCACTGGTTGATCCGCAGCCCCAGGAGCGACACCGCGTGGTCCACTCCGCCCACCGGGTCTATCCGCAGCCCCTCGATCCAGAACCGCCCGAACGTGTAGCCGGCGACGTAGAGGGCGAACAGGCGGCCGTGGCGCAGCGTGAACCGCCTGCCGGCCAGGATCAGTCCGAAACCGAGCGCCGCGTCCCACAGCGACTCGTACAGGAACGTCGGGTGGTAGAGCACGCCTGGCTCGCCGCCGTGCGCCTGGTCGATCTCCAGGCCCCACGGCAACGTGGTTGGACTGCCGTACAGCTCCTGGTTGAACCAGTTGCCCCAGCGGGCGATCGCCTGCCCGAATGCGATGCTGGGCGCGACCGTGTCGGCCACGGCGCCCAGAGACAGCCCCCGGCGGCGGCAGGCCAGCCACATGCCCACGCCTCCCAGGGCGACCGCGCCCCAGATGCTGAGCCCGCCTTCCCAGATGAACAGCGCCCGGTAGGGCTCCTTGATCGCGCGCGGGCCGAAGTAGGTCTGCCAGTCGGTGATGACGTGGTAGAGGCGAGCGCCGATCAGGCCGAAGATCACTGCGGGGAACGCGATGTCGCTGATCGTGCCCTTCTCGCCGCCGCGGGCGCGCCAGCGGCGCTCGCTGAGCCAGATGCCGAAGGCGATCGCGAGGACGAAGCACAATGCGTAGGCCCGGATCGGGATGAATCCGAGATACCAGACCCCTTCGGAAGGGCTGGGAATCGAGGCAAGGGGCATGCCGGTGAGGCTAGTCAACGTGAGGCCACTTGGCCGCCTTCGTGACCTGATCGCGAACCTTCTGCGACGTGACGTGGCGTAGACGAACCGGTGCGGCATTCGACGGCGGCCTTGATACGGTCCTCTGCCGTGCTGGGCTTGCTACCAGAAACGCCGTCCGATGCCGGCGACGGCCATCGCCTCGCGCCTGGGGCCCGCGCCGCGAGTACACGTCAGCGACCTGCCGGCCTCGGTGCTCGACCAGCGCCCGACAGTCGGCTTCCTGACGGGCGACGTCCAGTGCGGCACCCGCACGATCCTGGCTGATACGGCACTGGGCCAAAGAAGCCAGTAGCGCTCCTCCCAGCCCGGGGCTAGGGCCGGTACGGACTTCGGATCTTCAAACGGTTGAATCTTCGGATCCACAAGATGGCTCCGTATAGGCGAAGGAGCTTGCAGTGCACAAATCTCATGCAGTACCGCCACCCGCCCGCACTGTGGCGACCGGCTCGGCAGTGACTCACCCCGGCTCCGGCAGGCTCATCGACGCGAGCCTGGCCGGGTCGGTCACGACCGTGATGCCGGCGATCCGGCCGTCGACGATGGTGAACGCGATGACCGAGAGTGGGGTGCCGTCCTCGCGCCACGATACGAACCCGGGAAGGCCGTTGACGAGCACCGCTCGCCCTCGTGCGGCTGCGCCGGCGGACAACTGCGCGCCAGCGGCGACCTTGGTGGCGCCGAGGGTGACGACCACACCGTTGGGGGTGCCGACGGTCAGCTTCACCTCGGGGTCGAGTACGCGCAGCAGCCCTTCGAAGTCGCCGCGGCGAGCTGCCGCCAGGTAGGCCTGGACGACCTGTCGCTGCTCCCGTCCGGTGGCCGTCGGCCGCTCGGTCGCCTGCACCTTCCTGCGGGCGCGGCTGGCGAGCATCTTGGTGGCGTCGGTGGACTTGCCGAGGATCTGGCCGATCTCGTCGAACGGCACCGCGAACAGGTCGTGCAGCACGAACGCCAGTCGCTCGCTCGGCCCGAGCGATTCGAGGACGACGAGGAGCGCGAGCCCGACCGAGTCAGCGAGCGCCACCTCGTCCTCTAGCGCAGGGCTGTCGTCGACCGTCACGACGAGCTCGGACAGCCGGTCGTCGTAGGACGCCTCAGGGTGGGCTTGGCGTGATCGCAGGACATCGAGGCTGATCCGGCCGACCACTGTGGTCAGCCAGCCGGCGAAGTTGTGGATGGTCGCCGTGTCCTGGCGGGAGAGCCGCAGCCAGGCCTCCTGGACCACGTCCTCGGCGTCGGCGTGCGATCCGAGCATGCGGTAGGCGACCGCGCGCAGCCGGTCGCGCTGGGCCTCGAACGCCTCGGCCACCGGGTCCGTCGGGCTGGTGTCGGACATGTTGTTACCTTCCTCGGATCTGCTCCGTCATGGGTGATGACGAGCCCGGATGGGCGCAGGTAACCGATGAAGGGGCAAGGCCCATGGAAGCACGTATGAAGAGCAAGGCGAACGCCGACGTGATGACGGCGATCCAGCACTTGTACAAGGCGATTCACGCCAGCGGCGTCGACCCGCGCGTACTCGGACTGGTCCACCTGCGGGCCAGCCAGATCAACGGCTGCAGCCCATGCGTGTTCGCCGGGATCGAGTCGGCCAAGAAGCACGGAGAGACCGACGAGCGGCTGCACAACGTGGTCGCCTGGCGCGAGGCGCCGTTCTTCACCGAGGCGGAGCGGGCAGCGCTCGCGCTGACCGAGGCCGCCACCCGGATCCAGGACGGCGCGCCGGGCGTGACCGACGAGATCTGGGCCGCCGCCGCAGCCCACTTCGACGACAAGCAGCTGTCCGCGCTCAACCTGGAGATCGCGCTGACCAACTTCTTCAACCGGATCAACCGCACGATTCGGGAGCAGGCCGGCAAGACCTGGTGAGCTGGGCGGGGCGTCATCCATCCGGAGGCCGCGCCTCCCGAGGCAAGGGATGACGCCCCGATGGCAAGAGGTCGAAGGCATGAACCCCTGTACGGAATGGAGACCAGGGGATTTGCCTCCGTGGCACTGAGTGATCCAGCCCCCCGTAGCCTGGACTGGCAGCTGGTTGTCTGATTTGGCTCGTATTGGTCGTCCAGGCTGTCCGGAGCTGGGAGCGAGATGAGCCCTGGCCTGCGGCTACGAGCTTGCCGAGGTTTCTCTCGGCGCTGTCCGCTCCTGGGCTGCTTCAGTAGCAGGAGGTCCAGCCATAGGGCCGAGCCGAGCGGAAAGACCGTCAAGATCGTTGGGGCTGATGTCCTTGGGCCGCCAAGGCGGCTGCCCGAGTGAGGGGCCCGCCGGAGCGCGGCCGGCGGGCCCGGTGTGAGGATCAGGGCAGGATCAGCCCACGAAGTTCACGTCGCTGCACATGAAGAACGTCTGGTCCATGTGCGAGGCCTGCCAGATCATGTAGACCACGGCGCGGCCGCTGCGCCCCGAGGTGCTCAGGTTGACCGAGTAGTACTGGCCGGGGCTGTACTTCCCGGTCTTGGTGAGCAATTGCAGATCGTTCCAGGTGAGTGCCTGACGGGTGGGGTCGAAACCCTGACGGGTGACGTAGACGAGGAGATAGTCGGCGCCGTGGCCGGCCTGGTCCCACAGCTTGACGGCGAAGTTGTTGCGGATGTCTTTCGCCTTCCACGCGCCGGGTACGTCCAGCGCGTTGTAGCGGCCGTTCTCGGCGTGTCCGCCGCTGCACAGCTGGCCGTTCGGGATCGCGGCCTGGAAGTTGCCGCCGAGGTACATGCGGTAGAGCCCGTTCCAGTTCCACATGGCCGTCGTGTCGGCCTGCCACGCCTGCCAGCACATGGGATCCTGCTGCGCCATGGCCGGGTTCTGGAAGTCGCTCCCCCAGCGCAGCCAGCAGCCGTAGTGGCGGGAGGCCGGGTCCACAAGCGAGCCGTGAGCGGAGGCGGCGCCGGCCCAGGTCACCAGGCAGGCCACTATGGCGGTCAGCAGAGCCGTGGTACGGACGGCCCAGCGACGGGCCCGGACATGAGGATGTGAATGCACGTTGGGTCTCCGATCTTCCGCGTGATCCGAGTTGCAGGAGCGCTCCCAAATGCGTCGCCGCGACAGTAACTGACCAGACTTAGTTTGGATAATTCACCAACAAAGTCAGAGCGGCTCCATACTGGGTCCAACATGATCGAAGTGGCGATGACCTGGCCATTCAACGGGCATGGTAGGCATCGCGATGGCTGCCCAACCCTGTACCTTTCAGACCTGACCGGCATCCGGTCAGGTGAAGGGCCTGCCGGCCGCCGGCGACGCCCGACCCATCGGCCCACCCTGACGTAAAGGGCGGGCCCTGGTGGGAAATGGCCTTCGCTGCGCTCGGACAGTGCCTTGTCTGGGCTCCGGCTCAATCCTGGCCGCCGAGACCGAAACTCCGTGCCGGAGACGGTGACGGGCGCCGTCGGAGACCGCCGAGTCCACACCACCCACGTCAGAATCAGTGCAGCGTCGGGCTGCCCTGGACCTTGGCGGAGCCGTTGTAGACGCCATGGGCGTAGTGGAGCCAGGCGGCCAGCAGTTCACGGTCGATCAGTGCCTGAACCGGACGGGCTGAGGAAGTGCGGAAGCCATCGAGACTGGTCCACGCGGTGACGACGGGCGAGTGTCAGGGTGTCGCCGACCCCGTACCATCGGAGATCCTTCGGACTGAGGACGTCCAGGTCGGCCGGCGCGGGCCGACCTGGACGTCATGATCAGACGAGGTCGAACCGGTCGAGGTTCATCACCTTGTCCCACGCCGCGACGAATTCGTTCACGAACTTCTCCTTCGCGTCGTCGCTCGCGTAGACCTCCGCGAGCGCGCGCAGCTCGGAGTTCGACCCGAAGACGAGGTCGGCACGGCTGCCGGTCCACTTGACCTCGCCCGTGGCGGCGTCGCGACCCTCGAACGTGTTCGCGTCCTCGGACGTCGCCTTCCAAGTCGTGCCCAGGTCGAGCAGGTTGACGAAGAAGTCGTTGGTCAGAGACCCGGGGGTCGTGGTGAAGACACCGAGCGGCGACTGCTGGTAGTTCGCGCCCAGGACGCGGAGGCCACCGACGAGGACCGTCATCTCGGGGGCGCTCAGGCTCAGCAGGTTCGCCCGGTCGATCAGCAGGTACTCAGCCGGCAGCCGGTTGCCCTTCCCGAGGTAGTTGCGGAACCCGTCGGCGGTCGGCTCGAGCGCGGCGAACGACTCCACGTCGGTCTGCTCCTGCGACACGTCCGCGCGGCCCGGCGTGAAGGGGACCTTGACGTCGAAGCCGGCGTCCTTGGCGGCCTGCTCGACGGCCGCACCACCAGCGAGCACGATCAGGTCGGCGAGCGAGACCTGCTTGCCGCCGGTCTGCGCGGCGTTGAAGGCCTCCTGGATCCCCTCCAGGGTGCGCAGCACCGTCGCCAGCTGGTCAGGGGCGTTGACCTCCCACCCGTTCTGCGGCTCAAGGCGGATGCGCGCACCGTTGGCGCCGCCGCGCTTGTCGCTGCCACGGAAGGACGAGGCCGACGCCCACGCGGTGGACACGAGCTGGGACACCGACAGGCCCGAGGCGAGGATCCGGCCCTTGAGGGAGGCGATGTCCTCAGCGTCGACGAGTTCGTGCGTCACCGCGGGGAGGGGGTCCTGCCACAGCAGCGTCTCGGTCGGGACCTCCGGGCCGAGGTAGCGCACGATCGGACCCATGTCGCGGTGGGTCAGCTTGTACCACGCCCGGGCGAAGGCGTCCGCGAACTCGTCGGGGTTGTCGAGGAAGCGTCGCGAGATCTGCTCGTAGACCGGGTCCACGCGGAGCGCGAGGTCGGTCGTCAGCATCGTCGGCGCGTGGCTCTTCGACGGGTCGTGGGCGTCGGGGACGGTACCCGCCCCGGCGCCGTCCTTCGGCTTCCACTGGTGCGCGCCGGCGGGGCTCTTGCTCAGCTCCCACTCGTAGCCGAACAGGATCTCGAAGAAGCTGTTGTCCCACGTCACCGGGGTGTTCGTCCACGCACCCTCGAGACCGCTGGTGATCGTGTCGCCGCCCTTGCCGGTGCCATAGGTGTTCTTCCAGCCGAGGCCCTGCTCCTCGATCGGGGCAGCCTCGGGATCGGCGCCGACGTGATCCGCCGGGCCCGCACCGTGGGTCTTGCCGAAGGTGTGACCGCCCGCGATCAGGGCGACCGTCTCCTCGTCGTTCATCGCCATCCGGCGGAACGTCTCACGGATGTCGCGGGCCGAGGCGAGCGGGTCCGGGTTGCCGTTCGGGCCCTCCGGGTTGACATAGATCAGGCCCATCTGGACCGCGGCGAGGGGGTTCTCAAGCTCCCGGTCGCCGGTGTAGCGCTCATCGCCGAGCCAGGTGGACTCGGGACCCCAGTAGACGTCCTCGTCGGGCTCCCAGACGTCCTCACGACCGCCGGCGAAGCCGAAGGTCTTGAAGCCCATCGACTCCAGGGCGACGTTGCCGGCGAGGATCATGAGGTCGCCCCACGAGAGCTTCTGGCCGTACTTCTTCTTGACCGGCCACAGCAGGCGGCGGGCCTTGTCGAGGTTCCCGTTGTCCGGCCAGCTGTTGAGGGGGGCGAAGCGCTGCTGGCCGGCCCCGGCGCCGCCGCGGCCGTCGCTGATCCGATAGGTGCCCGCGCTGTGCCACGCCATCCGAATGATGAACGGCCCGTAGTTGCCGTAGTCGGCCGGCCACCAGTCCTGCGAGGTCGTCAGCACCTCCGCGATGTCCCGCTTCACGGCCGCGAGGTCGAGGGCCTTGAACGCCTCGGCGTAGTTGAACTCCTCGCCGAGGGGGTTGGCCACGGCGGGGTTCTTGGCGAGGATCTTCAGGTTGAGCCGCTCCTGCCACCACTGGCGGTTCCCGCCACCCTGGGTCGGGTGCGGGGCGCGCTCGTGCGCGACCGGGCAGCCACCTCCGCCCTCCGTCTTCGCGTCTACGACGATTGCATCATGGTTCTCGGACATGGGAATCCTTCCGGACTAGGCGGATCACAGTGCTCAGGAACTGCGGGAGGTGGAACAGTCGAGGCATAGGCCCCAGTAGATGACCTCGGCCTCGTCGATCGAGAAGCCGTGGTGGTCGGACGCGGTCAGGCAGGGCGCATCGCCGACCGCGCAGTCGACGTCGGCGACGGCACCGCACGACCGGCACACGATGTGGTGGTGGTTGTCCCCGACGCGTCCCTCGAACCGGGCCGGGCTGCCGGCCGGCTCGATGCGGCGTACGAGTCCCGCCGCGGTGAGCGCGTGGAGGGCCTCATACACGGCTTGAAGGGAGATATGGCCTACGCGATCGCGCACCCCGGAGGCGATCGCCTCGACGCCGAGGTGGTCACCGCCCCGGACGGTCTCGAGCAGTGCGACGCGGGCGGCCGTCACTCGCAGGCCTGCCCCGCGCAGCTCCTCGGCGGTGGTCGGAGTCTTGGGTGCGGTCACGGCGCCAAACCTATCTACATAAACACGAGCTACTCAAGACAACGAATGGCCCAAGTTTAGTGCCGCGTCAGGCGACGTCTGCCCTGTTGCGGCGTGACGCGCCGTCCGGATAGTGATCTTGGGGGCGCATCACCATCGGCGAAGCCTGACCCTCACCCTTGGGCCGTATGGCGGATCCCCGCGACCTCTTGGCGAAGGTCCGGGTGGAGGTCGCGGTTGTCGTAGGTGTCCCGGGCGGCGGTGACCTTCTCGATGTGCGTCTCGGCCCAGTCCTTGATGGCCTGCATGACGGGGAGCAGGGTGACGCCCAACGAGGTGAGCGAGTAGTCGACGCGTACCGGGACAGAGGGTGTGATCGACCGGGACACCAACCCGTCGCGTTCCAGGGTGCGCAGGGTCTGGGCGAGTCCCACAAGGATTATCTCCAGGAACGTGACCAACCATCTCAAGCCACGTTTAGGCCGCATGCGCTGTCAGACGATCGCCTGCGACAAAGGTTCCATGAGCGCCGACGGCTCTCGCGGCTCGTCTATCCGTATGTGGGGTGCTGGGGCCAGCCGGGGGGTGAGTCCTCCCAGTCTTCCTGCCGGCCGTAGGGGGTGAGATCGAGGATGCTGTTGACGAAGACGAGCCGGTCGACGCCGCGTGCGGTGGTGTTGTACGTCCGGTAGACGTCCTCGCCGTCGCGCAGGAACACACTCAGCATGAAGCCGCGACCGGCGCCGCAGTCGTCCGCGAACGACGTGCCGTGCGATGAAACGAAAGGCATGGTCCAGCCCATGCGGGCCTTGTACGCCTCGATCTGGGCGAGCGGCATGGTCGACACGGTCACCCACGTGACCCCGCGGTCGCCCAGCAGGGCCGGCCCGGCAGAGGGGACGCCGTTCGTGAACCAGGTGCAGCCCGGGCAGTAGTGGTCCGGCCCGATGTTCATGAACTGGTAGACGACCAGCTGCCCCCGGCCCTCGAACAGCTCCAGGAGGGTCTTCGTGCCGGTCGGCGTGTCGAACGCGTACCCGTTGTCGAACTTGACCATCGGGAGGCGGCGGCGCCGCGCGGCGATCGCGTCGAGCGCGCGGGTGGCTTCCTTCTCGGCCTTGAGCAGCTCATCGCGGGCCTGCTGCCATTCCTCGGCCGTGACGATGTTGGGTTTCTCCATCCGCCGATTGTGTCCGCCAGCACCGACAAAATCCCGGCGGCCTCACGAACCTTCCGCCCGGCCACTCGCTATGAGGAGCGCGGAGAAGCCCGCGGTTCAGGACGCGCCCACCTGGACATCCAGGAACACCGGGCGCTTGGCCGGGAACAGTGATCGGCCCTGCGCGTCGGTCATCTTCCAGTAGATGCGGCAGTTCACGGGTTTGTTCGGAGCCTGCACGCGCACCGCGATGTCCACGGTCTGGCCAGGCGCCGTCGGCGGTACGCTCACCGCTTCCGGTGATCGGCATGGCGCGGTGTTGATGCGAGCCAGACGCCTGCCCTCCCAGGGCATCGTCCCGGTGTTGCGAATCCTCCATACTTTCTTGAACGATGAGCCCTGTCGTACTTTCGAGCCGTCCGGGTACGTTATGTCACCCACGAATTCAGAGTCATCTCTGGCAATCGTGCTCGCTGCCGGCGGTGCTGGCGGATCACCTTGGTCCACGGTCGTCGCCAGATGAAGGAACCTCAGGCCGGCCATGATGATCGCGGCCAAGGCCATGACGCCGACGATGGCAAGGCTTCGCCGAGCGGGTCTCGGCGCAGGCGCGGGAACCGTCACCACGTCGGCTGTGGCGGCCGGCAGCGCATGTACGGGCAGGTCGCCGGCCGCCGCTCCATCGGATGCGTCCTCGACAGCGCCGGTGCCTGCGGAACAGGCCGCCTTCGTGCGCTCCCAGAGCTCCCGCCACTCGCGTTCGGCCTCCTCGGGATCACGCCCAAGCCGATGGACCGCGAGGACCCGTACGAACTCCCAAGTCGTCTCCCAACTCGGCAACTTCCGCCCCTGGGCGGCGCTGGCCAGCGACGACTTCGACGCCGCCGCGCCGAGCCGGGAGGACATCTCGGCGTACGAGGGGTCGCCCGCCTCCTCCTTCAGCCGTAGGAGGCGGTCGGCGAAGGCCCCCACCGCACCCGAATCCGGATCAGGCCGTACCGGCTGCCGCCCCCGACGCTTCCCACGATCCTGAGCCTGCACCTCGGCCCCACTTCCCCCGGCTACCTGTCAGCGCATCCAAATTATCCGACGACACGGTAAGCGATCAGTGAAGGGCTCCGCCTCGACCTTCCGCGAGACGCGTCGGCGCTGGGCCCGGGTCTCCGCGTCGCCGCAGGTCGACGCTCAGGTCAGATTTGTCCAATGTCCAGCTTCCCCGCTCGGGCGAACCTTGGACAAAGATCGCTAGGGTGGCCCGCCCTTCTGATGGCACTGTGGCGGAAACCCCTGACGTCGATCACTGGAGGCGTCACCTCCGCCACCGACGCCGCTCAGCGCGCCGGGTCCCGGCGGGACGGATACCTCGCCTCGGCGAGGTGACCGGATGACACCAGAAAAGGAGATCTGCATGTCCATGAACTCTCGTGGGGCAAGCCTGCGCACCCGAGTCGCCTCCGTTGCCGTCGCCTCCGTCGTCGCCGCCGGTCTCGGCGTCGGCGTTGGCGCCGCTCCGGCTTCGGCGGCCGTGCACCGCGGCGTCTCCGGCTGCTTCTCCTGGTCCTGGGGAGACGGCAACGTCTCAGTGACGGTGTACTGGCACAACCGGTGCACCACCAAGCACAAGCTGAACATCAAGTACAGCCTCGGCTGGACGACCAAGAAATACACGGCGGTGGTCGGCGCCAATGGAAAGGGCCACAAGAAGTTCCAGACCGCTTCGATCGTGTCGATTACCGACGGGGGCCGCGCCTAGCCGACTACGGCTGGCATCGAGGGGTGCGGCGCGGCCACGCGCCGCACCCCTGCGTTAAGGAACACGATCGAGTGTCGCCGGGAAAACGGCCGGAGAGGTCGGCGCTGCGCGTACGTTGGGTTCGATGAACGATCAGCACACCGCGACCGCACGGCCGGGGCGTCACCGGGACGCGGCAGGCGGCAGGCGGCCGGGCGTGGGAGCAGGCCGTTCGCGTGGGCGACTGCTGGTCGCCTCGCTGGTCAGCCTGGCCGTCTCCGTCTCCGGATGCGCCGGTTCGCAGAGCGCCGCTTCGTCGGCCGCTCCCCGCCAGACCGTGACACAGGCGCATCCAGGGCGGTCGGCGACGCCGCCGGCGAAGGAGCCCGCACGTCAGGCGCCCGTTCTCCCCGCCCCGGGTGCGGCGATCCCCAAGGACCCATCACGCCTGGCGGATGCCCTGACCAGCACCGTCGCGCGGCTTCGGCAGGCCACGGATGACTGGGTGCGCAAGGGGAATCCCGCCGAGGGACACGCCCCCGAGCCGGTCGTGCTGCTGGCTCTGCACCAGCAGCGCATTTACCGGTACCTGGCCCGCGATCCGAAGGTCGCTTCCCGCGTCTACGCCAGGCTGCCCAAGGCCCTGGCCAGGGATGCGGAAGACAATGTGACAGCCATCCACGATCTGCTGTCCCTCGCCCGGCCCATCAGCGGGTCGGCGAAATTCCGCGTCCAGCCTCCCGAGCCCGCGGGTGTCCTGCTCGGCCACTTCCGGCGTGCCGAGCGGCGGTTCGGCGTCGAGTGGGAGGTGCTGGCCGCGGTGATGTTCGTCGAGACCAAGTTCGGCCGCGTGAGGTCGCCGAGCTACACGGGCGCCCTTGGACCCATGCAGTTCATGCCGGGAACATGGGCTGCCTACGGGATGGGCGGCGACGTCCACGACACCAGAGATGCCCTGCTCGCCGCGGCCAACTATCTGCACGCCTCGGGGGCACCGCGCGACTACCGGCGCGCGCTGTACGCCTACAACCATTCCCAGGCGTACGTCGACGCGGTACTGCTGCACGCGCGCCAGATGAAGCGGGACATCAGGAACTACTACGGCTACTACAACTGGCAGGTGTACGTCGTCACCACCCATGGTGACCGCCGCCTCACCGGCCCCGACCGATGACAGGGCGGCGGACCGCGTAGGAGGATCTCATAGAGGGGGCGAAATGGTGATCTCCTCCGGTAACGTCGCGTCCGTCTTGCGGCCTATGGAGGGGAAGTGCGCAAAGTGCAACCGCTTCGTACTGGCGATCCTCGGCGTCTGGGGGAGTACCGGCTCGTCGGGCTGCTCGGAGAAGGCGGCCAGGGTGCGGTGTACCAGGGCGAGGACTCGAACGGCGAACCGGTGGCGGTCAAGCTGCTCCACGCCCGGTTCAGCGGGGACGCCAGAGCGCGCGACCGATTCGCAGCGGAACTGGCCCACGCGCAGCGGGTCGCGGCGTTCTGCACGGCCCGGGTGCTGGATGCGGATGTGGAGGGTGACCGCCCCTACATCGTCAGCGAATTCGTCGACGGTCCTTCGCTCTCTCAAGTGATCGCCAACGGCGGGGCGCCGCGCGGGCACGCTCTGGAGAGGCTGGCGATCGCGACGGTGACGGCGCTCGCCGCGATCCACGAGGCCGGAGTCGTGCACCGTGACTTCAAAGCCGGCAACGTCATCATGGGCGCCGACGGGCCGCGCGTCATCGATTTCGGCATCGCGCGTGCTCTCGACGCCACGGACACCTTCTCCAGCACGGTCGTCGGCACCCCCTCCTACATGGCACCCGAGCAGATCGGCCGGGGTGCGGTGGGCCCGGCCGCCGACGTCTTCGCCTGGGCGTGCACCATTGCGTACGCCTCGAATGGCGCCACGCCGTTCGGGCAGGACTCGATACCCGCGGTGATGCACCGGATCCTGCACGAGGAACCCGATCTCGGCCAGATGACCGGGACGCTACGGGACCTCGTCGCCGCGTGCCTTGCCAAGGACCCGGCCCTGCGCCCCACCGCACGGAACATCCTGCTGCGTCTGCTCGGCGGCCAGGAGGCTTCCGCGACGGCGGAGACGCTCCTCACCGAGGGCGCCCGGACCTCGTCTCCCGCGTTCCAGCCGGCCACGCTGGCAATGCCGCCCGACCTCACACCGGGCGGTCAGGAGCCACACCGGAAAGGCCGTCGGGCGATGGCGCGCGCGGTCGCGGTCGCGGCCCTGTTACTCGGTGCGGTGACGGTTCTTTCGTGGGCGAAGGTCGGTGTTCTGCAGCAGAAAATTCCGCTCGGCAACGTGGAAGTAGCCGGGCTGGCCACCATCTGGGGCGTCCTCACGATCGTCATGGCAGTGGCCGCGTTGGCCGTCGCGATCACCGATGAGTTCACCCAGCGCCTGTCCGCCGCATGGGCGGCCATCCCCGGTGGTGGCGCCATCGTGTCGATCATCGCTTTTCAGCTCCGTCAGGAAGACCTGCACAGCAAGCACCCCAACTTCGGAATGCTGACGGTCGATGATTTGCGCGGCCTCGAGATGAGTTTCCGTATCTCTCTTGCCTATGGGTGGTACATCGCGCTCACGATGTCTGTTGCCCTTGTGGTGTTGGCCCTGATCGCTCTGCTGCTCCGCGGAGTGCCAAGTCCCCGGCCACTATCAGGACGGAACCACCTGGACGTCTAGGAACACCGGGCGCTTGAGCGGGAACAGCGGCCGTCGCTGGTCACGCGGCCAGGGTGTCGATGGAGAGCTCCCAGAGGCGGGTGGCGGCTTCGGGGTCGAGGGCGTAGGGGGCGACGCCCCGGCGGCTGCCGGGCTGGTTGGGCTCCGCCTCGGCGCAGTCCTCGAAGTACCGGCCGCCGACGCCTTCGAGCAGGGGCGAGGTGGCGACGAGCACGGAGGTGGAGGCGCCCTGCTCGGGGGTCTTCCAGGTGAACGAGCCGCCGCCGCTCTGCCGGCGCATCCGCTCAAGGTCCTCGTCGGTGATGTGCCGCTGCAGGTTGGTGCGGATGGCGCCGGGCATCAGCGAGTTGGCGGTGATGCCGTCGTCCGCCCAGCGCCTGGTCGCCTCGACGGCGAACAGGACGTTGGCCGTCTTGGACTGCCCGTACGCGGACCACGGCTCGTAGGCGCGCTCGCGGAAGTGGATGTCCTCGAAGACGACGGGCGAGCGCAGGTGCGCGCTGGAGCTGACCGACACGACGCGGGCGCCGCCGGCCGCCGCGAGCGCGTGATGGAGCCCCGTGGTGAGGCCGAAGTGGCCGAGGTGGTTGGTGGCGAACTGCAGTTCCCAGCCCTCGGGCGTGCGCATCTCGGGCGAGGCCATCATGCCTGCGTTGTTGACGAGGATGTGCAGCGGGCCGTCCCACGCGGCGACGAAGGCCGCCACGGACGCCCGGTCGGCGAGGTCCAGCGGCGCGACGTGGACCTGCTTGTTGCCGGTGGTCGCGATGATGTCGCTTGCGGTGCGCTCGCCGGCGGCGAGGTCGCGGACGGCCAGCGTGACCTCCGCGCCCGCGCCGGTGAGCGCCCGCGCGGTCTCGACGCCGATGCCGGACGCCCCACCGGTCACGATGGCGCGGCGGCCGGTGAGGTCGATGCCGTCGACGACCTCGGCGGCTGTGGATTGGGCGCTGAACGGCGTGGTTATCGGCGTAGTCATGAAATTTCCTGTCCTGGTGGGCCGGCTGATCGAGCGGCCCAGCCGGTACGCTGTAAAAGCGGAGGAACCTCCACTACGTACTTACTGTAAGCGGAGTCTCCTCCGCTTAGCAAGCCGACGCCCGAAGTGGCACAGTTGGCGCCGACGCTCGAAACCGAAAGAGGAGGAGTCGTGCCGGCCACAGGGCCCCGACCGCTGCGCGCCGATGCGCGGCGCAACCGCGACCGGCTGCTCGAAGTCGCCGTGCGCGCGTTCTCCCAGGACGGGCCCGACGTGACGCTCGACGCGATCGCGAAGGCCGCCGGCGTCGGCATCGGCACGCTGTACCGCCACTTCCCGACCCGCGAGGCGCTCATCGAGGCGGCCTATCGCAACGAGCTCACGAAGCTGTGCGACGCCGCGGCGGAGCTTCTGCGCGCCATGCCGCCCGACGAGGCGACGCGCACCTGGATGGATCACTTCGTCGACTACATGACGACCAAGCGTGGCATGGCCGACGCGTTGCGCGCGGTCATCGCGTCCGGTGGCAACCCGTACGAGCAGAGCCTCGACCGGCTGAACGCCGCGGTGTCCATGCTGCTCGACGCGGGTGCGGCGGCCGGCACCGTACGGGCGGACATCGAGCCGGGCGACGTGATCGCGAGCCTCGGCGGGGTGTCCCTCACCGCGGGCGAACCCGCCAAGCGCGACCAGGCCCGCCGCATGCTCGACCTGCTGATGGACGGCCTGCGCTACCGGGCCGCCGCCGCGCGCTGACGCGAGGGCGGGGCAGGGCCCACGGGCCTAGATCTGTTTGGCGGGGTTGCCGCGCCAGTGGGCGTGTGGGGCGAGTTCCTCGCCCTTCATCAGGAAGGAGTCGGCGTCGAGTACGGCGCCGTCGCCCATCCGTACGCCGTAGTGCACGAGGGCCCTCGTCCCGACGCTGCAGCCTGCACCGATCACGATGTGGTCGGACTTGAAGGTGCCGTCCTCAAGCGAGTGGGCCTGGATCAGGCTGCCCTCCGCCAGCGTGCAGTCGCTGCCGATGGTGACCAGCGTCTTCTCCGGCATGTAGCCGCCGTCGTCGAACACCCTGCGTCCCAGCCGCACGCCGAGCAGCCGCCAGAAGAGGTTCTTGAACGGGGTGCCGTTGAGCACGTCCAGGTGGGTGGTCACGCTGAGCTTCCAGTAGCGCTCGTGCCACCAGTAATACGGCTGGTAGATCGAGCAGAACCTCGGCTCCAGCCTCCGGAAGCCGATGGCGGCCCGCTCGGCCAGCACGAAGTAACCGGCCGTGAACACCAGCGTGAGAACGAGGTCCGCGGCGATCACCGGTGTGCCGAGGCGCTCGTACAGGCTGAGCGCGAGCAGGGACAGCAGGGCGACGCCGAACACGTAGACCCATCGCACGAGCAGATACAGCGCCATGGTCACGCGGTTGTGCCCGTTCTTGGCGGACAGGCGCCGGCGGAACTCCTCGCCGGTCTTCAGATGATCGAAGCCGCTGTCACGCTGCACCGAGCGTGGGATCTCGAAGCACGGCGAGCCCAGCAGCCCGACGTCCTGCCGCGGCTCGCCGTCGATCGGGATCATGACCTTAGTCGCGAGAAGGCAGTTGTCGCCCGCCCGGCTCTGAGACGGATAGGCGATGTTGTTCCCGACGAACGTGCGCGCCCCGACCGTCGCGCGTGACACGCGGAACGACGTGCTGGAGAAGTCGGCGTTCATGATGGACAGTCCGTCGGAGACCATCGTGCCGCTGCCGACGGAGGTGAGGTACGGGGTCTCGTGCTTGAGTTCGAGCCCGAAGTTCGACCCCGTCTGCTCGACCGTGGACAACCCGTACCCGAGGCCGCGCAGGTAGTGGACGACGTACGAACTGTCGCCGAAGAGGTACATGAAGAACGGCAGGTTGGTGATCCGCGTGATCGCTCGCAGCGCCCCGTAACGGAAGCCGTACAGGGGGTAGACCTCGTCCGGTTCGAGGGCGCGGTTCAGCAGGCGGGGCACGGTGGCCGCAAGGGCGAGCCCGGCCAGGATCGCCCCGAAGAACAGCACGCCGGAGGTGACCAGGGCATCCCAGTACAGCTGCGGGCCCGCGGGTTCCGCGGCTCGCGGGGTGCCCGTGAGCGCGGCCAGGCTCGGCACCTGGGTGCCGAGCAGGTACGTTCCGCCTACGGTCAGCGGGATGAACACCAGCAGCGCGCCGAGCAGTTGCGCGGCGCCGAAGCGGGCCCTGCGCCAGGTGCCGCACGGGGCCGGTTCGACCGTCCGGTAGTCGGTGGTGGTCGGCTGTGCCGGGGACCCGTGCCACCGCCGGCCGTCCGGAACCGACTGGGACGACTGGAGAGACGAGGAGTGCCCGAGCTGGGCCCCGTCGCCGAGCGCGGCGCCGATGTCGATCACGGTCGCCTCGCCGACGTACGCGTCCTGCCCGATGGTGACCGGGCCCGTCTCGACCACGCCCGCCCGGGCCCGGTAGCAGGGAAAGTACGAGTCCTTCCTGATGACCGTGCCGCCGCCGATCGACAGCAGGTCAGTGCAGACCGGGACGTTCTTGGACAGGATGACGACGCCGGGGCCGATCCTGGCCCCGAGCGCCCTCAGATACAGCACGTAGAGCGGTGAACCGGTGAAGAGCACCATCGGACTGCGCCTGACGAGCGTCTTCACGATCCAGAACCGCAGGTACGACAGGCTCCAGACGGGTATCTCCCCGGGTTTCCAGCGGCCGACGAGCGCCCACTTCGCCACGATCGGGAAGGCGCACAGCGCCGCGAAGATCGCGCCGCCGGACACCAGCGACCGCAGGTAGATGTCCACGGGACCGGTGGCGCCGGAGATCCAGCCGTAGGTGCCGACGAGCACCGAGGCGGCGAGGTAGGCGTAGCCGAGGAACAGCAGGAGCTGCAGGGCGCCGCAGAGGAGATACCTGGCCGTGCTCGGCGCGGGCCTCGATTCAGGGGGCCGCGGCTCGACCGCCGGTGCGGCGTCCGCGAGCGCCGTGGCCAGGCTCCTGACCGTGGGGTGCAGGTAGACGTCCTTCATCGACACGGGCGCGAGGTCCGCCCGCTCTCTGACGCGGGCGCAGAAGCGGGCCATGAGCAGCGAGTTCGCCCCCAGCTCGTCGAAGAAGTGGCTGTCGACCGACACCTGTTCGAGGCACGCGACCTCGGCCAGCGTGCCGGCCAGGACGGTCTCCGCGGGTGTCGACGGGGCCACGTAGGCGTGCCTGGTGGACAGGCAGCGGGGGCCCTTCGGCGGCGGGAGGTTCTTGCGGTCGGCCTTGTTGCTCAGCAGCATCGGGATGTCGGGCAACTGCTCCACGTAGGCGGGGACCATGTAGCCGGGAAGGCGCCCGCGCAGTTGCCGGTAGATGTCCTCCTGGCCGAGGTGAGGGGTGTCCTCGCGGGGGCTGTAGTAGGCCACCAGCTCGACCACTCCGGGCTCCGGCTCGTAGGTGTCGACCACGGCCTGCGCGACCCCCGGCACCTGGAGCAGCACCGATTCGATCTCGGCGAGTTCGATGCGGTATCCGTGGATCTGCACCTGGGTGTCGATGCGGCCGTGGTACTCGATCTCGCCGTCGTCGTTGACCCGGCCCAGGTCCCCGGTCCGGTAGATGCGGCCGGACGGATTGTCCGGCAGCCCGAGGAAGTCCGGGATGAACGCCTTTTCCGTGAGGTCGTCGCGGTTGACGTACCCCCCGGCCAGGCCGATGCCGGCGATGCCGATCTCGCCCAGCTCTCCGGGGGGCAGCACCCGTGCCCCGGCCGGGTCGAGGATGACGACGGAGTAGGTCGGCAGCGGGACCCCGAGGGTCACCGGCTCGCTCGGGTGGAGCACCTTGCAGGTCGCGGTGACGGTGGCCTCCGTCGGGCCGTACACGTTGAGGAGCCTGCGGCCGGGCCGGTGCCAGCGGCGTACGAGGTCGGCCGGGCACGCCTCCCCGGAGACCAGCAGGAACCGCAGGCCGGGAAGGTCCTGGTCGAGGGTGGCCAGCAGGGTCGGGACGCAGCACAGCGCGGTGACCCGGCAGGCCCTGAGGAACTCCCACAGCTCGTGGCCGAGCAGCGTGACGCCCGGGGGCCGGGGGACCAGCGTCGCCCCGGACAGCAGGGGCACCCAGATCTCCTCGACCGAGAAGTCGAAGGCGATCGTCATGCCCTGGTAGACCCGATCGTCCGCCCGCATCTCGTACGCTTCGACCGCGACGCGGACGAAGTTGCAGATGCCGGCGTGCTCGATCGCCACGCCCTTGGGCCTGCCCGTCGACCCCGAGGTGTAGATGATGTAGCACAGCTCGTCGACCGGCTTGCCGCGCTCGTCGTCGGTGAGGCGCCGGTCGTCCTCGGCGGCGACCAGGCTCTCCGCCTCGTCGACGTACAGGATGCCGGCGTCGACGTGCTCGACCCGGCCACGCAGGTGCGAAAGGGAGAGCACCATCCGCACGCCCGCGTCCTGGACGATGTACGCGAGCCGGTCCGCGGGGAATCCGGCGTCCATCGGCACGTACGCCGCGTTGATCTTGAGGACGGCGAGCATGCCGGCGTAGGAGTGCACGGCGTGGTCGAACAGCAGGGCGATGCGGTCGCCGGGCCGGGCGCCCTGCTTCAGCAGGTATCGGGCGAGGCGGTTCGCCCGCGCGTCCAGCTCGTCGTAGGTGAGCACGACGTCGCCCGCGTCCACCGCGCGCCGGTCGCCCCGACCGGCGGCACGCAGGCGGTCGCACTGCTCCTCGAACAGCGCTTCGAGCCTTTCCCCGCCGCCCGGCCAGGCGGCACGCGGGCCCTTCGCGCCGATCAGGACCTGATCGCCCGGCGCGGGCCGGGGATCTGCGCGCTGAACGTCCCGGACGTCGGCCTGTCTGGTCATGCTGCCTCCATCAACCACCACAGATGCCCTGGTGCCGGACCGGCTCAGGCCGCCACCAGGCAGCGCTCGTCGATGGCGTCGACGAGGATGGAACACGCGGTGTCGACGACGTCTGCGGTCACGTTCAGGGGCGGGAGGATCCGTACGACGCAGTCGTCACGCCCGCCGAGCTCGATGATCAGCCCCCGGCGCAGCGCGGCGGCCTGCACCTCGTGTGCCAGCTCGGTGGCCGGGCTTCCGTCGAGCGGATCGGCGAGCTCGACGCCCCACATCAGGCCGAGCCCGCGCACCTCCCGCACCCACGGGATCTTCGGCAGCATGGCCAGCCGGTCGGCGATCTGCTCGCCGCGCTCCCGGACGTTGGCCAGCACGTCGTCGCGCCGCATGATGCGCACGGCCTCGGCTCCGGCGGCGAACGCGAGCTGGTTGCCGCGGAAGGTCCCGATGTGCGCGCCCGGCGCCCAGACGTCCAGCCGCCGGTCGTACATGATGATCGCGACCGGGAGGCCGATGCCGCTCAGGGCCTTGGACGCCACGATCACATCGGGCTCGATGTCGTACTGCTCGAAGGCGAACCAGGTGCCCGTGCGCCCGCATCCGGTCTGCACCTCGTCCACGACGAGGGGGATGTCGAGCTCGCGGGTCAGGGCGCGCACCCGCTGGACGAACTCCTTGCGGGCCGGGATCACCCCGCCCTCGCCCTGCACCATCTCCAGGATCACCGCCGCCGGCAGCGGGATGCCGCCGTTCTTGTCGTGCAGCGACTGTTCGAGGTACCCGGCACAGTTGGTGCCGCACGTCTCGGGCACGAGTCCGAGCGGGCAGCGGGTGCAGTAGGAGTAGGGGAAGAAATGGATACCCGGGACACCGTTGCGGATGGGCTGTTTCTGCCGTACGAGCCCGCTGAGGGCCATCGCCGCGTGGCCGCTGCCGTGGAATCCGCCCTGGAAGGCGATGACGTCCCCCCGGCCGGTCGCGGTCTTGCAGAGCTTGACGGCGGCGTCGACGGCGTCACCGCCCGTGGGCCCGCAGAAATGGATCTTCATGCGGTCGCGCAGTCCCGGGGGCAGCATGGAGAGCTGTGCCTCGGTGAACGCGTCCTTGGCCGGGGTCGGGAAGTCGAGGCCGTGGGTGAGGCGGGCGAGCTGACCGGTGACCGCTCGCACCAGTTCGGGGTGGTTGTGGCCGAGCGACAGGACACCCGCGCCGGTCAGGAAGTCGATGAAGGTGTTGCCGTCGAGGTCGCGCAGGAAGCTGCCGGAGGCGTCGGCGATGGCCAGGGGAAGGCGGCGCGGGTACGTCCGCGCGTTCGACTCGCGCCGGGCCTGCCGGGCGAGCAGTTCCGCGGAGCGCGGGCCTGGGAGATCACTCAGAACATAGGGATAGGGCAACATGTCGGGGTTGGCGCTGTGATCGGCCAGACTCATCGGGGCTCTCCTCTCAAGGCGGCCGACGTGCTGGATCCTTTCAAGGGGTGCCTTCGTCTCGAATCTCCTAACTCACCCATCGCACACTAGCCATCCGTATATCGCCGATATCAGTCGGGACTGGCAGAGAACACGGCCATCTGCGATCCTCCGCGAATCATGGCCTCGGTCTACCGATACGGTTCCACGAGCGGTACCCGTACAAACGCCTCAACGTCCCTCATGTCAGGCGAAGCTTCGCGGACTTCCCGTTTCAGGAGGAAATCCAAAAAGTGTTTTGTCTG
Source organism: Sphaerisporangium viridialbum (assembly GCF_049674955.1). Classification (GTDB taxonomy): domain Bacteria; phylum Actinomycetota; class Actinomycetes; order Streptosporangiales; family Streptosporangiaceae; genus Sphaerisporangium; species Sphaerisporangium viridialbum. Next base: position 622,865 of record NZ_CP187232.1, read on the forward strand.
GACGTGATCGTTCTTCGCCGATCGGCGCCGGGGCGTGTGACCAGGTCTTCCGCTCGCTGATCACGGAAGCGGCCCCGACTCGCCGCTCGGGGGATAAATCTGGATATTTCATCAGATTATCGCCATGCTCGCCATGCCATATCAGCCGGTCGATGGGTCGCAAGATCCGGTTAAGTATCCCGGACGGGCCAAGCTCGGAGATGATTACCATTCACTGGCAATGCGAAGGCTTCAATTTGAAGGCCAGGAGAGAAACCGGCCCCAGCAGGGGAAGCGGTCGAGGTTGGGCCGGGGAATCGCCCGCTGTGAAAAGGCCGAAGCCCCGGCGCTCGCCAGTGGCGCCGGGGCTGTGAGACGCGGTCGCTCAGGCCAGGTCGGCCTCGGCGAGCACCGCCGCCCAGGCCAGGCTGATGCGGTCGGCGAGGTCGGCGATCTCCGCCATGTTCCCGACCTCGGCGGGAGCGACGTCCGGGAACTCGCCGCGAAGGAACGCGCCGAGAGCGATGAGGCCCAACTCCCAGCCGGCTCCGAGGCCCCACAGGCCCTTCTCGGGGTCGTTGAGCAGCGAGTCGGTGATCTTGCCGAACGAGGAGTGTTCGAGCTCCAGCTCGGTGCGGCCGTCGTCCCCGGTGGAGAGCCGCAGCTCGACCTGATCCTCCGGCAGGTCGCCCGCCTCCCCGTACACCCAGGTGACCGTGAGGCGCCGGGGCGGTTCGCAGCGCAGGATCCTGCCGGAGGCGTTGCCCTCGAAGCTGAACGTGCCGCCCTGCCGCAGGTCGCCGGAGGGCTTCATGAAGAAGCGGCTCATCCGGTCGGGGTCGGTGCAGGCGTCCCAGACGTCCTCGATCTCGGCGTCGTAGCGCCGTCGCATCAGGATGGTCCGCGCCTCGCCCGAGTCGCGGTGCCGAGTGCCGAGCTCGCGCTCGGTGCCCGAGATCGGGTCGTCCTTGCCGGTCACGCCGGTCACGTCGGTCATGTGCCGTGGTGCCTTTCGTCGTCGTGGAGCGCCTGCCGTGGGCGGTCAGCCCATCTGGGCCAGGCTGATGAGGTTGCCGCAGGTGTCGTCGAACACGGCCTGGGTCACCGGGCCCATCACCGTCGGCTCCATCGTGAAGACCACGCCCAGCGCCTTCATCCGCTCGAACTCGGCGTGCACGTCGTCGGTGGCGAACAACGCGGCGGGGATGCCGGACTCGAAGAGTGCCTGCTGGTAGGTCTTGGCGATCGGGTTGCCGTTCGGCTCGAGGAGCAGCTCGACGCCCTCCGGCCCGGCGGGGGAGGCCACGGTCAGCCAGCGCGCCTCCCCGAGCGGGACGTCCTGCCGCGTCGCGAAGCCGAGCACGTCGGTGTAGAACGCGTGGGCCTTGGCCTGGTCTTCGACGAACACGCTGGTCACTGCGATCTTGATCATGGTGGTGCTTCCTGCTCTTCCTGGTCGAGGGGGTTGCCAGGCGACGTGCTCGCCCGGTCCTTCGCGCGACGCTCGCGCCGCCCCCGCGCGAGCTCGGTGCCGAGGGCGTCCAGCCCCTGGCTCCAGAAGCGCCGGTAACGCTCCAGCCACACGTCGATCTCCCGCAGGGGCGCCGGGTCGACGGTGTACAGGCGCCTGGTGCCCTCGGCCCTGACCGTCGCGAAGCCGTTCTCACGGAGCACCCGCAGGTGCTGCGACACCCCGGGCTGGGAGATGCCGAACTCCTCCTGGACGATCTCCCCGACCTCGCCCGCCGACCGCTCGCCGTCGGCGAGCAGCTCGAGGATGCGGCGCCGGACCGGGTCCCCGAGGACGTCGAACGCGTGCACGGGAGCCAGCATCGCAGCTACCGCTTATATAAGTCAACTCTTAAAGAAGATTAGGAGCTCAGCGCTTCACGCACGTATAGGCGCCATAGATCGAGTCGCGGTAGGCGGACTCGACGATCTCGAAGCCCGCCGCCTCCAGCATGGGTTCGAGCAGCCACCGGAACGTGCTGTATTCGGTGCGGAGGTGCTCGGCGTAGTCCTCGCGCGTGTATCCCTGGGCCGGGTCGTCCACCGCGCCGTCGAGCCAGCGGTCGAGGACCTCGCCGGCCTCGGCGGGCCGGAAGTCGAAGATCAGGTCGTGCAGCCGCAGGACGCCGCCCGGTCGCAGCATCCGGGCGACGCGGTCGAGCGCGACCGCCTTCCAGAAGTCGGGGAGCTGGTGGAGGGCGTGACGCGTGTATACGGCGTCGGCGGGCGGCCCCGCGTGGTCGTAGGAGAGGAAGCCGGCCCGTACGACCTCGACGTTCGAGAACCCGGCCTCGGCGGCGCGGTCGCGCAGATGCCTCCCCATCGCCGGCGAGACGTCCACCGCCACCACGCGCCGGAACCGCCGCGCGGCGGCCAGGGTGAACCGCCCGGTGCCGGCGCCTAGGTCCACGACGGACGAGGTCTCGTCCACGCCGTGCCCGGCGAGGACGGCGAGGTCGCCGGTGGGGTCGGGGCGGCCCTGCTTGCGGTCGAACCCGGCGACGAAGCCGGGGTCGAGATGCTCGGGTCCCGCGTGCGCCAGCTCGTCAAGAGCCCATTCCCTGGTCATCGCCCGATCGTGACACGCCCGCCTCGCGGGTCGCACTTGCTTTTCCGCCCGGCAGGGCCAGAGGCCAAGATGGGAGGGTGCGTGCCTCCCGGTTGATCTCGCTGGTGTTGCTGCTGCAGTCACGGGACACGATGACGGCCGCCGAGCTGGCCCGCGAGCTGGAGGTCTCCGAGCGCACGGTCTCGCGTGACGTGCTCGCGCTCTCGGCCGCCGGGGTGCCGGTGTACGCCGACCGGGGGCGGCGGGGCGGGTACCGCCTGGTCGGCGGCTACCGGACACGGCTGACCGGGCTGAGCAGGGCCGAGGCGGAGGCGCTGTTCCTGTCCGGGCTCGCGGGGCCGATGCGGGACATGGGACTGGCCGACGCCGTGTCCTCCGCCCGGCTCAAGGTGCTGGCCGCCCTGCCGCCCGGCCTGCGGGACGCGTCGGCGCGGGCCGGGCAGCGCTTCCACCTGGACACCCCTGGGTGGTTCGCCGACGCCGACCCGCCGCCGCTCCTGGCCGATCTCGCCCGGGCGGTCTGGCAGGACCGGGTCGTCGAGCTCCGCTACCGGCGCGGTCGCGAGGTGACCCGGACGGTCCGCCCGTACGGGCTCGTGCTCAAGAACGGCGTCTGGTACCTCGTCGGGCAGGTGGGGGAGGACTACCGGACCTACCGGGTGGACCGGGTCGTGTCCGTGGCGGTGACCGATGAGGGGTTCGCCCGGGACGAGGGGTTCGACCTGCTCGCGTTCTGGACGGCCGGGGTGGCCGGGTTCCTGACCTCGCTGCTGGTCGAGGAGATCACACTGCGGGTGAGCCCGGACGGGCTGCGTGTGCTCAGGGCCACTGTCGAGCCGCCGGCCGCGCGGCAGGCCCTGGCCGGCGCCGGGGAGCCCGACGAGCGGGGCTGGGTGGTCACCAGCCTGCCCGTCGAGTCCCTGGAGGTGGCCTACGGCGTGCTCCTGCGGCTCGGCCCGGAGGCGGAGGCGCTGGACCCGCCGTCGCTCCGTGCCCGCCTGCGGGACGCCGCGCGGCGGCTGGCGGCCCTGTACGAGCCCGAGGCTCAGCGGTAGCCGGTGACGTCGGCGGGCTTGCCGGCGTCCACGACCTCGTCCAGGTAGCGCCAGGCGTCGGGACGGCTCCCGTCGACGTCGGTGAAGCCGTGGATCGACGCCAGCCGGCCACTGGACAGGGCCTTGCCGTTCCAGCGGGCCACGTCGGGGTCGGCGGCGAGCGCCGCGACCGCCCGGCCCACGTAGGCGGGCGTCTCCGAGATGGCGAAGTGGGGGTCCTGCTTGGCCGCGTCCCGCCAGTTCTCCTCGGTGACGCCGAAGTGCTCCAGCATCTGCTCCGAGCGCAGCCACCCCGGCGTGAGCGCGACGGCGGTGCAGCCGTACGGCCGCAGCTCCTCGCCCTGGCCGAACGCCAGCCGGATCACCGAGGTCTTGGCGAGGTCGTAGAAGGCCGACAGCCGGTAGTGCTTGTCGTTGTACTCGGGGACGCCGTCGGTGACCTCCACCAGCAGCCCGCCCGGCCGCCTGATCAGCAGCGGCAGCACGTAGTGGCCGGTGATGAGGTGGGTGTCGATCGCCAGCCGGAGCAGGCGCAGGCCGGCGTCGAGGTTGTGCTCCCAGAGCTTGGAGGTCCATTCGAACAGCGACTCCGAGCCCCAGATGTTGTTCACCAGCACGTCGAGCCGGCCCTGCTCCCGGTCGATGCGCTCGGCCAGCGCCTTGACCTGGTCCTGTTCCAGGTGGTCGACCTGGACCGCGATCGCCGTCCCCCCTGCGGAGGTGATCAGCTCGGCGGTCTCCTCGATCGTCTCCGGCCGGTTCATCTCCGAAGGCCGCTCCCGCGTGGTGCGCCCGGTGACGTACACCGTGGCTCCCGCCGCGCCGAGCTCCCTCGCGATGCCGCGCCCCGCGCCCCGCGTGGCCCCGGCGACCAGCGCGACCTTTCCCGTGAGTGGTCCCCTTGTGGATGTCATGCGGGAGATGCTGCCAGCGATACCAGACAACCTGTGTCTGGTTTTCTTAGGGTTTTCTGCCCCGTGAGCGTGACCTGCCGCCTGGACATCTGCGCACCAAAGCTTTGCGTTTACCTGGGACGATCGGTGCGCCGGGGACGTGGGTTCCAAATCGGCCCGGGCATAACCTGACTTATGTCGACTCGTGTGCCGTACAGGCTGGCCCGGTACCCGGGGTCGGCGTGAGGCACTGGTGAGCGGTATGGCGGCGAGCACCTCCAAGCGGCGGCGGATGCGAAGGCTGCCTGCCGAGGTGACGAGCTTCGTCGGACGCCGGCAGGAAGTGGCGGACGTCAAGTCGCTGTTGTCCAGGTCCCGGCTGGTGACCCTCACCGGCGTGGGCGGGGTCGGGAAGACCCGGCTGGCCACCCGGGTCGCCACCGACGTGCAGCGGGCCTTCTCCGACGGCGTGTGGCTCGTCGAGCTGGCCCCCCTGGGCGATTCCGAGCTGATCGCGCACACCCTGACGGAGGCCCTCGGGATCGAGGAGAAGTCCTCCCTGTCCCCGCTGGAGTCGGTGAGCGAGTACCTGGCCGACAAGAAGAGCCTCGTCATCCTGGACAACTGCGAGCACCTGCTGCACGACTGCGCGATCCTCGCCGAGGAGCTCCTCGCCTCCTCTCCCGAGCTGCGGATCATCGCCACCAGCAGGCAGCCGCTGCGGATCGGCGGCGAGCAGACGCTGGCCGTACTCCCGCTGCCGGTGCCCGACTCCGCCACGGCGAGGCTGTCGACGGACGCGCTGGCCAAGGTGGACGCCGTACGGCTGTTCGCGGAGCGGGCCGAGGCGGTCCTGCCCGGCTTCTCGGTCACGGAGGCCAACAGGGACGCCGTGGAGCAGGTCTGCCGGCGGCTGGACGGCATCCCGCTGGCCATCGAGCTCGCGGCCGTACGGCTTCGCGCGCTGTCGGTCCAGCAGCTGCTCACCTGGCTGGACGACCGGTTCCGGCTGCTCACCGCGGGCTCGCGCACGGGGTCGCGCCGCCACCAGACGCTGCGCGCGCTGGTCGACTGGAGCTACGACCTGTGCACCGAGCCCGAGCGCCTGCTGTGGAACCGTGCCTCGGTCTTCTGCGGCGGGCTGGACCTGGAGGCCGCGGAGGCGGTGTGCTCAGGCGACGGCATCGCCCGTGAGGACGTCATCGACCTGGTGATCGGACTGGTGGAGAAGTCCGTGCTGGTCCGCGAGGAGCATCCGTCCGGGGTCCGTTACCGGCTGCTCGAGACCATCCGCCAGTACGGCAGGGACCGGCTCGCCGAGTCGGGCGAGGAGGAGGCGCTGTGGCGGCGTCACCGGGTGTACTACCGGGAACTGGCGTCCAGGGCCCGCGATCAGCTCTTCACGAGCTCGCAGGTGGAATGGCTCGTGCGGCTTCGGCTGGAGCACTGCAACCTGCGGGTCGCCCTGCGGTCCGGCTTCGACCACGGGGAGGGCGAGGAAGGGCTGCGGGCGGTCACCGACCTGCTGTACCACTGGAAGACCAGCCACCACGTGAGCGAGGGCCGCCGCCTGCTGGGGCAGGGGCTCTCCATGGTCACCCGGCCCAGCGAGATGCGGGCACGGGCACTGTGCGGCGCGGGCTGGCTCGCGATCCTCGAAGGGGACATCCCCGCGGCCCTTGAGATGCTGGAGGAGAGCCAGGTGCTGGGGGAGCGGTTCGGGCTCCACTCGGTCCTCGCCTACGTCGCCCTCTACACGGGCATGGCCCACATGTACCGGGGGGACATCGAGCCGGCGATCAAGCTGTTCGAGGAGGCGCTGGCCTCGTACCGGGCCGCCGGGGACGGGGTGGGAGACGTGATGGCACTGACCAGGCTCTCCCTCGCGTACTCCTACGAAGGGGACGCCGAGCGGGCCATCGCGGCGGGCGAGGAGGCGCTCCGGGCCTGCGAGGCCCGAGGGGAGCGCTGGCACCGGGCCTACGCGATGATGGCCCTCGCGATCGAGAGGTGGCGCCAGGGCGACGCGGAACGTGCCGCCGGCCTCGCCAAGCAGAGCCTGCGGTTCGACAGCTCGCTCCACGACTGGCAGGGCATGGGGATCAACCTGGAGGTCCTGGCCTGGGTGGCGGCGGGCGTCGGCGACTTCGAGAGGGCGGCGCGGCTGTTCGGGGTCCTGCTCGGCGTCTGGCAGACGGTCGGCGCGCCGATGGCCGGGTTCGGGCATCTGACCGGCTACCGCGACGACTGCCGGCACCGGGTGCACCAGGCACTCGGCGAGCCGGCGTACAAGGCCGCGATGCAGCGGGGCGCCAGGCTCTCCCTCGACGAGGCGCTCGCCTATGCGCTGGAGGACGGTAAGCCCGCCGCCCCGCGCGCCGACGGCGCCGTCCGGCCCTCGCCGCTCACCCGCAGGGAGACCGAGATCGCCAGGCTCGTCGCCCGGGGGCTGAGCAACAAGGAGATCGCCGCGACCCTGGTCATCGCCCAGCGCACGGCGGAGGGTCACATCGAGCACATCCTGAGCAAGCTCGGCTTCCATTCCCGCTCGCAGATCGCGGTCTGGGCCGCCGAGCAGAGCCGGAGCGCCGGCGCCACGGACGGCGGCGAAGAGGACGGCGGGGCCGACGACTCGCGGGGCGGGGAAGCCGGGAAGAAGGACAGGCCTGCTCCCCGCCGGGCACAGCGGAACGCCCGGTAGCGGGTGATCGAGCCGGCTATCAGGACGACGGGCCCTTGACGAGCGATCGGGCCGGGTACAGCGGAACGCCGGGGCCGGCCGGTAGTGGGCGATCGGCCGGCCCCGGCGTCACCGGGGGAGGGGGAGCGGGCCCGAAGGCCCGGCAGGGGGGAGTCCCTGTCCCTCGCGTTCAGTACGGGAGGGAGCGCCCTGACGGGGTCCGCAGGTCCTGGACGTCGTCGGCGGCGCGCTTCCGTGGCCTGCTCACGCGGATGCGACGCATCGCTTGGGGTCGCTGCCGGGGTCCGGCAAAGGCCGGTCCGGCCCATCCGGGCCGAGGCCGGCCGTTCGCATCGGGGGCGTCACTCATCGTCGCCCCCGTTCCTGGCCGAGCACGCCGTCTCGAACCAGACGACCTTGCCCGCCGGGACCCGGTAGCTGCCCCAGCGCTTGGAAAGCGCTTCCATCAGGAACATCCCCCTGCCGCCCTCGTCTCCGTCGTGCGCGTGGCACACCTTGGGCAACGCGGGATTGGTGTCCTGGACCTCGCAGCGCAACGTGCCGTGGTTCAAGGAGACGGTCATGACCGCTCCCCACGAGTGGCGCATCGCGTTGGTGACGACCTCGCTGACGAGCAGCTCGACGACGTCGCCCTCCTCGCCCACGCCCCATTCGGCCAGCTGGCGGCGGATCCGCCCGCGGGTCTTGGGAACGGTGGCCGGGTCGGGAAGCAGCACCCACGACGCCCGAGTGCCACGGTGCCGGCTGGGCCTGATGTGCAGGGCGGCCGGAGCGTACGAGCGCTCCGTGCGCGGCGGTGAAGCAACCTGCGTGATCATCCTCATGCCGCCCTTCCGTAGGCCTCGGCACCGTAAGCGAAACGATGGACCGGGGGGATGCTGCGTCCATCAGGCAGGAGCTCGCCCGTGTCGTCGAAGACCACCACGCCGTTGCACAGCAGTCCCCACCCCTGCTCGGGGTGAGACGCCACAAGACAAGCCGCTTCGTGGTCCACGGCGGTCGCGGGCGGGCACTGAGGCTGGTGTTGACACATGGCTTGCACCTGAATCCGATTGATCTTTGTCGTCAGCTCGTTCTCTTTACCAACACGTCGAGCATCTCCCGACGCCTGCATACCTAGTAACGGGACAACTACCCCTATCACTACCCATTCGACACAAATGGGTACTCATTCTTTACCTTGGTCGGGCATCAGAGTGACCCACCCCCATTTGGGGCAAGCGGCGTGGAGATCGCGTCACCCCGTTGACATGGCTCCAGGGCTAGTGTTTCTATTCGTTAGAAAACTTTCCTAACGATCCCGAAGGTGCCCCCGCCTTCGGCCAGACCGCCGGCAGCTCCGGTGATGTGAGCCCCGCACCGCCTGTGTCCAGGGCGTTTTCGTCGTGCGCGGCCCCCGTCCGGAGTGGCGGGAACGGAGAGACAGTTGCAGATCCCCCCGGTCAGGCAGTCGTCCCGACGAGCCGTCCTACTCGTCCCCGCGCTAGCCGTGGCACTGGTCCCGGCCCTGGTGGGCACGGGCACCGCGCACGCGTCGGATTCGATGCCTTCCACCCGCGCGTCCGTGGTGGCCGCGTCGGTGGACCTCACCGATCCGCACAAGAAGGACATCGCCATGCAGCTGGTGTCGAGTGCGGAGAACTCCTCGCTCGACTGGAAGGCCCAGTACAAGTACATCGAGGACATCGACGACGGCCGCGGGTACACGGCCGGGATCATCGGGTTCTGCTCGGGCACCGGCGACATGCTGGACCTTGTGGAGCTCTACGCCAAGAACAAGCCGGGCAATGTCCTCGCCAAGTACCTCCCGGCGCTGCGCAAGGTCAACGGCACCGACTCCCACAGCGGGCTGGACCCGAACTTCACCAAGGACTGGGCGACCGCCGCCAAGGACACGGTCTTCCAGCAGGCGCAGAACTCCGAGCGCGACAGGGTGTACTTCAACCCGGCCGTCCAGCAGGCCAAGGCGGACGGCCTGCGCGCCCTCGGGCAGTTCATCTACTACGACGCCATCGTCATGCACGGCCCCGGCAACGACAGCGTCAGCTTCGGCGGCATCCGCAAGACGGCCATGAAGAAGGCGAAGACCCCCGCCCAGGGCGGCAACGAGACGACGTACCTCAACGCGTTCCTCGACGCCCGCAAGGCCGCGATGAAGACCGAAGAGGCGCACAGCGACACCAGCCGGGTCGACACCGAGCAGCGGGTCTTCCTCAAGGCCGGCAACCTCGACCTCAACCCGCCGCTGACCTGGAAGGTGTACGGCGACAGCTACACCATCAAGAGCTAGGACACCCATGTTGACGGGGCCCCTCAGAAGATCCTGAGGGGCCCCGTCAACATGGATCACAGGGCCTGGAGGCCCTGGATCACCTCCCGGAGGAGGCGTTCCTCCGGCAGCTGGGAGATGGTCGCGGGGGGCCGTACGGTGACGAGCCTCTGGTCGCGCAGGTCCCCCAGCAGGACACGGACGACGCCGAGCGACAGGCCGCTCTCGGACGCCAGATCCACCACCGACATCGGCTTCCCGCACATGCGCAGGATGCGCAGATGCTCGGGGCCGAGGCCCGGCACGGGCCTCGCGCCCGCCACGGACCTGACGATCGCGACCATGTCGAACGCGGGGCCCGAGGGCCTGGTGCGTCCGCGTGTGACGGTGTAGGGGCGGATGAGAGGTCCGGCCTCCTGGTCCAGCCAGCGTTCGCCACCGTCGGTCATGACATGTTCCCCTCCCCTTCGTGCGCGCGCTCCCAGCCTGCCCGGAACGAGGAGAACATGTCGGGAGAGGGCTGGAGCGGCGGGGCGTCCAGGGGATCTTCCAGCGGGTTGCTCAGCGGTCCTCCAAGATGCCTGGGTGCGCGCTCCGCTCCGCCGCCGGCCTGCGGGCCCGCGTCGCGGAGCTGGGGAGCGAGGTTGGCCTGGCGCACCCGGTGCGGCAGCCCGGCCGCACGGCCGCCGTCGCGCCCGTTGCCGTTGCCGTTCTTGCTGCCGTTCCCCTTGCCGTTCCCATTGCCCGGCCCGGACTCGGCGCCGGCGGGGAGGCCGCGCTCGCCGCCGTCGAGCCCGTTGCCGTTGCCGTTGGCCTGCCCGTTCGCGAACCCGGCCTCCACGGCGCTGATCTGCTCGACGGAGTACTGGTCGGGCCCGGTCTCCGCCGGGGTCACCAGGCCCTCGGGGACGAGCACGATCGCCGTCGTGCCGCCGTACGGGGACGGGCGCAACGAGACGCGGATGCCCCGCCGGGCGGCCAGGCGGCCGACGACGAACAGGCCCAGCCGGTCGCTGTCGGCGAGGTCGAACTCAGGCGGATCGGCCAGCCTGCGGTTGACCTGCTCCATCTCCTCGAGGGTCATGCCGAGCCCTCGGTCCTCGACCTCGATCACGAACCCCCTGGCCACCAGCTCGCCACGGATCTCGACGTGGGTCTGTGGGGGCGAGAAGATCGTCGCGTTCTCCACCAGCTCGGCGAGCAGGTGGATGACGTCGGTGGCCGAGGAGCCGGACAACGCCATGTTCTCCGGTACGGCGACGTGCACGCGCAGGTAGTCCTCGACCTCCTCGACGGCCGCGCGGACGACGTCGTACAACGGCACCGGCCTGCGCCACCCGCGCCCGGGGACGGCGCCGGAGAGGATGATCAGACCCTCGGCGTGCCGCCGCATGCGCGTGGTGAGGTGGTCGATGCCGAAGAGCTCGTCGAGCAGCTCGGGGTCGGTGACCCTCTGCTCCATGCTGTCGAGCATGGACAGCTGCCGGTGCAGCAGCGACTGGTTGCGGCGGGCCAGGTTGAGGAAGACCTTGCTGACGCCCTTGCGGATTTCGGCCTGGCCGACGGCGGCCTCGATCGCGGTGGTCTGCACGGAGGTGAACGCCTGGCCGACGATCGCGATCTCCGTGGTGGTTCCGGTGGGGATCGGAGGCGTCTCGGACGCCACGTCGACGTCCTCGCCCTGCCGGAGCCTGCGCACGACCGCGGGCAGCTTCCGGTTCGCGAGATCCAGCGCGACGGCTTGCAGCTGGACCAGCTCGGCGGTGATGAGCCGGCCGAAGCGGACCGAGACGAACAGCGACACGGCGACCGCGACGAGTCCGAGCCCGGCGGCGATGACGATCTGCCACAGGATGGTCGCGACGAGGGGCAGGGCGCGGTCGGCGATCTTCTGGGACGAGGCGCCCGCCTGCTTGTCGAAGGTGAGGTTGAGGGTCTGGAGCGTCTGCCCCCAGGTCGCCGCCGCGCCCGGCAGGGGCCTGCCCGGCCGTACGTCCTGGGTGACCTGGTCCTCGATCGAGGCGTACTTGGCGTAGACGGGGGAGTTCTGCAGCATGAGGTACGGCTGGCGCAGCTCCTCGTCGAGCCGCTGGAAGCCCATGTCGTACAGCAGGCGGCGTTTGATCACCATCGCGGTGAAGGTGGTGCGCTCCTCGCCGGTGATCGAGCCGGCCGCGACCGCGCCCGCGAGCAGCGCCGACTGCTCACTCATGAGCTCCCGGCTGCGTCCGATCAGGACGATGGCCCGCGTGGGCTCGCCCTGGGAGTCCGAGGCCAACGCCAGCTTGTCGTAGACGCGGCTGATGGCGTCGGTTATGAGCCGGTAGGCGTCCAGGGTCAGCAACCGGGTGAAGCTCCCGGAGTCGACCCGTGCCCGGATCTCGGGGAGCCGGCGCGTGACCGTGATCAGCTCGGTGACGCGCTGGAGGAGCGGGGCGCTGGTGACCTTCTGGACGTCCTCGGCGAGCGCCAGCCGTTCGAGGGTGGCGCGCGCCTGGTCGGACCTGGCCCGCTGAGCGTCCAGCTCGCCGCGGTCGGAGGTCCTCGACCCCAGAGCCATCAGAGACAGGTAGCGCTCCTGCTCGATCTCCGTCATCAGCGCACGCGCGGGAACGATCGTGTTGTCGAAGACGGTGCGGACCTTGAGCAGGTCGAGACCGTTCTGGATGGTGATCGTCGCGGCGAAAGCCCAGATCCCCACAAGGGATACCAGCGGTACCAGTACCAGGGTCAGGATCTTGAACTTGATGGACCTCTTACGCCCGCCCATGTGACCTCGCAGGGGAACCGCATCGTTACACGCGGGTTATTGGTGGCGAAACAGTACCAATGGGGATCACGGGTAACCAGGGCCTTCTAGCTACAAAACGGCCCCATTCCAAGGGGAAATCGCAGATCTCTTGCTGGATTCTGTCTAGTTGTCAGACAATGCGGCCATGGCAGCAGAAGCAGGGACCTCTCGTACGGCCGCCGGGGGCCCGGCCGCCGTGGTCGCCGCCGCCGTCCTGTGGGGCACGGCCGGCACGGCGGGTACGCTCGCGCCGGCCGGAGCGGCCGATCCGGTGGCGCTCGCGGCGGCCCGGCTGCTCATCGGCGGCGTCGTCCTCGCCGTGGCGGCGGGCCCGGCCACCTGGGCCCTGCTCACCCGGGGGCGTCCCCTTTCGCTGGTCGCGGCGGCGGGGGCCGTGGCCGCGTACCAGCTCTGCTTTTTCGCGGCGGTCGGGCGCACCGGCGTGGCGGTCGGCACGGTGGTGGCGATCGGGAGCGGGCCCGTCTTCACCGGCCTGCTGTCCTGGCTGTACGACCGGAGACGGCCCGGCCGCCGCTGGACCCTCGCGACCGCCGCCGCCGTCGCGGGCTGCGCCGCGCTCGTGTCGGGAGGGGAGGCGGTCGGCGCCGACCCCGGCGGCGTGCTGCTCGCGCTGGCGGGCGGGCTCCTCTACGGCTTCTACGCGGTGACCGCCGCGCGGGCGATCGGCGGCGGAGCGCCGTCCGGCGCGGTGATGGGGGTGATGTTCGGCGGCGCGGCTGCGGTCATGCTGCCGGTGCTGCTCTGGCGGGGCACGGCGTGGCTGGGCGAGCCGCGAGGGCTGCTCACGGCCCTATATCTGGGCCTGGCGACGACCGCCCTCTCCTATTTCCTCTATGGAAAGGGCCTGCGCACGACCCCGGTGGCCAAGGCCGCCACCCTGGCCCTGGCGGAGCCCGCCGTGGCGGCGCTGCTCGGCCTGGTCGTCCTGCACGAGCGGCTCACCGCCGTGTCCTGGGCGGGGCTCGCCCTGCTCGGCGCCGGCCTGGTGATGGTCGCCCTCCCCGAACGGGCCGTCCGTCCAGAGCCGTCCGACGCGCTCCCGGCCGTCCGTCCGGGGCCGTCCGACGCGCTCCCGGCCGTCCGTCCGGGGCCGTCCGACGCCGAACCGGCAGCACCCCCGGCCGATGAGAAGGCACAATCGTCGGCGTGAAACTACGCCCCGTCTCGACGGTCGACGCGCTCGCGGGAGCCCTGCGACGGCGCGTGCTCTCCGGAGAGATCGCCCCCGGCACGTCCCTGCCCGAGCAGGAGCTCTCATCCCTGTACGGGGTGGCGCGCCCGACCGTCCGCGAGGCCCTGGCCGCCCTGGTCCACGAGGGGCTCCTCCGGCGCGAGCGCAACCGCAGCGCGTACGTGCCGGAGGTGACCACCCGCGACCTGGACGATCTCATGTACGTCCGGCGCCCGCTTGAGGACCTCATGGCCGTCAGGCTGGCGGGCCGCAGGGTCGCCTCGGCGGACGGGGCGCTGGCGCGGATGGCGGCGCTCCCGCCGGACGCGCCGTGGGCGGACGTCGTCGCCGAGCACATGGCCCTGCACGAGGAGCTGATCCTCGCGGTGGGAAGCCCCAGGCTCGAACGCCTCTACGCGGTGCTGGCGGCGGAGACGCGGCTCGGCCTTGTACGGCTGCGCAAGGTGTATCCGGACAGGGAGACGCTCGTCGCCGAGCACCGCGATCTTCTCGACGCCATCGCGCGGGGCCCGTCCGAGGCGGCGCGGCGGGCCGTGGCCGCCCATTTGGATCACACCTGGGGCGCTGATTAGCGACTTCTCTTGCATGGAGTACTCGTAAGTCGTCACAATCGCGCCCATGCACGGCAACTCAGTGCCGGATTCGTATGTCTACGTAACCGAAGAGGGCGTAACCCGCCACTACGCCGACGGCAGTGTCGAGGCCCTCGCGTGGGAGGACGTCGTCGAGGTTCGCGTCGGCGGCGTCACGGAATCCGACATTCTGATCGTCCTGCTCGACCGCGACGGACAGGGATGTGTGGTGCCGCGCTCCGCCACCGACGCGACCTTCCTGGCGAGGCTGCGTTATCTGCCGGAGTTCGACCTCGACCGGCTGAGCGAGGCGTTCACCGCCGCCACCCTCGGTTACGTGGTCGTGTGGCGCAGCCCCGACCCGCCGTCGCCGCTGCCGGACCTCGAATACGACTGAGCCTTCCGTTCACCGCGGGTCAGTCTCCGTGGCGGCCGGCTCCCGCGCGGAAGCGGCCCACCCCCTCGGTCATCTGGCCGCCCAGTGAGACCATGCCGTGCCGCAGTTCGTTGCGCAGGGCCTCCTCCTCGGAGAGCCCTTCCTGCTCCAGCGCGGAGAGGCGGTCCTGCCGCAGGCAGTCCTGGGGCAGCTCGGACAGCGAGCGGGCGAGCGCCTCGGCGTGCTCCCGCGCTTGCCCCGGTGGCACGACCCTGTCCACCAGGCCGATCCGCTGCGCCTCCTCCGCGCCCACGGCCCGGCCGGTGAGGATCATGTCCATGGCCCGTCCCGCTCCGACGAGCCTCGGCAGCCGTACGGTGCCGCCGTCGATGAGGGGAACGCCCCAGCGGCGGCAGAACACCCCGAACGTCGCGTCCTGCGCCGCCACCCGGAGGTCGCACCAGATCGCCAGCTCCAGCCCGCCCGCCACCGCGTAGCCCTCGACGGCCGCGATCACCGGCTTGGACAGGCGCATGCGGGTGGGGCCCATCGGGCCGTCCCCGTCCGCCTCCACGCGGTTGCCGCGCTCGGTGCCGATCGCGTGCAGGTCCGCGCCGGAACAGAAGGTGCCGCCGTCGCCCCACAGCACGGCCACCGCGGCGTCGGAGGCCTCGAAGTCCCGGAAAGCGTTCGCGAGGGCGGCGGCGGCCGGGCCGTCCACCGCGTTGCGGACCTCGGGGCGGGACAGGACGACGGTCGTGACCAGGCCGGATCGCTCTATATGGATGCCAGACATGTGCTGAATGTAGCCGGACGGTCGCTGCCTACACAGGTTTGGACCGTTCCGTCAAGGGACTGGCGTTCCCTGGTAGGAGGCCTATTGTGGCCATTGCCCGGCTATTTCGCTCGTTAATAACGATCTTTAGTATTTGAACGGGTACCCGCGCTCGTGATGTTTCCGAGTTTTGTGTCAACCAAAGAGACGCAACGGCCGTCTGTTATCTGCACGGTCTGGCAGGAGCAGGTCAGGGGTAGGGGTAGGTAGGCATGAGGGTGGGGTTGGAGGAGCGTGGTGTCGCGCTTCTCGACACGGGCCCGCTGACGGCGTCCAGCATTTGGACGCGCTCCTATATGCGGGCTCTTCTCGCAGGTGACATGGCATGTGCCATGATCGCCTGCGAAGCGGTCATGGGGTTCAGGCTCTGGGTGGGCGCCTTCATCCCCTGGTCGGAGTTGTTGTTCGGATTCGGTCTCGGACTGGCCTGGCCCGGTGCCATGGCACTGGCCGGGGTATACCGCGAGAGGAGCCACGGAGAGGGAAGCGAGGAGTTCCGCGCGGTCTTCGACGGCGGGGTGGGGCTGACGGCCGCGGTGGCCATCGGCGCGTACGCCACCCAGACCATGATCGCGCGCAGCTACGTCATGGCGATGCTGCCGCTGGCGACGGTTCTCACGCTGGTGTTCCGCTACCGCATGCGCAAGCGCCTGCACCGGCGCCGCGCCGAGGGCGAGTACCTGCGGCGCGTGGTCGCCGTCGGTCACAGGACCGCCGTGCTCGACCTGGTGATGCAGTTCCGGCGCCAGCCGTACCACGGCATGCGGGTCGTCGCGGCGTGCCTGCCGCCCGGGCAGTTCCCCGGGAACGGGCTCGACGTCGACGGCATCCCCGTCTACGGCGACTTCGCCGACGTCGCGACCGTGGCCGACAAGGTCTCGGCGGACGCGGTGGCCGTGCTGGCCTGCCCCGAGCTGGACGGCGCCGCGCTGCGCCGCCTCGCCTGGAGCATCGAGAGCAAGGGCACCGAGTTGTTCGTCGCCCCCGCGCTCATGGACGTCGCCGGTCCCCGTACGAGCATCCGCCCGGTCGCCGGGATGCCGTTGCTCCACGTCGAGCACCCCGAGTTCGACGGGACGCGCCAGGTTGTCAAGAGCCTGTTCGACCGGCTCCTCGCGACGGCCGCGCTGACCGTGCTCGCGATCCCCATGCTGGTGATCGCGGTGCTGGTCAGGGCCACCAGCCCAGGTCCCGCGCTGTTCAAGCAGACCCGGGTGGGCCGCGACGGGCGCGAGTTCAAGGTGTTCAAGTTCCGCACGATGGTGCAGAACGCCGAGAAGCTGAAGCTCGACCTGATCGAGGACAACGAGTTCGATGGCGTGCTGTTCAAGATGCGGAACGATCCACGGATCACGCGGGTCGGCGGCTTCCTGCGCCGTTACTCCCTTGACGAGCTGCCGCAGCTGCTCAACGTCGTCCGCGGCGAGATGTCGCTGGTGGGGCCGCGTCCGCCGCTCCCCGACGAGGTCGCGCAGTACGGCACCGACGTCCGCAGGCGCCTCGTGGTCAAGCCGGGCATGACAGGTCTGTGGCAGGTGAGCGGCCGGTCCGACCTGTCGTGGGAGGAGTCGGTGCGGCTCGACCTGCGCTACGTCGAGAACTGGTCCCTCATCCTCGACCTGCAGATCCTGTGGAAGACCTGGTCCGCAGTCACCCGTGGTGGAGGGGCTTACTAGTGAAGGCGCTCGTGCTCGCCGGCGGGTCCGGCACACGGCTCCGGCCGATCACCCACACCTCCGCCAAGCAACTGGTGCCGGTGGCCAACAAGCCCGTGCTGTTCTACGGCCTGGAGGCCATCGCCGCGGCGGGGATCCGCGAGGTCGGCATGGTGGTCGGCGACACCCACGAGGAGATCGAGGGCGCCGTAGGCGACGGGTCGGCGTTCGGCCTGGAGGTGACCTACCTGCGGCAGGAGGCGCCGCTCGGGCTGGCCCACGCGGTGCTGATCGCCCGCGACTACCTGGGCGAGGACGACTTCGTCATGTACCTCGGCGACAACTTCATCGTCGGCGGCATCGAGCCGCTGGTGAGGCGGTTCCACGACGAGCGCCCCGCGGCCCAGATCATGCTCACCCGCGTCGCCGACCCCCGGCAGTTCGGGGTGGCGGAGCTGGACGCCGCGGGCCGGGTGATCGGGCTGGAGGAGAAGCCGCGGGAGCCGAAGAGTGACCTCGCCCTGGTCGGGGTCTACCTGTTCACCCCGGCGGTGCACGAGGGCGTCGCCGCGCTCAAGCCCTCGTGGCGCGGCGAGCTGGAGATCACCGACGCGATCCAGTGGCTTCTGGACGCCGGGCACCGGGTGGACTCCACCCTGATCTCCGGCTACTGGAAGGACACCGGCAACGTCACCGACATGCTGGAGGTCAACCGGATCCTCCTTGAGGAGCTGGAGCAGCGGCTGGACGGCACGGTGGACGACGCCAGCGAGATCATCGGCCGGGTCGTGGTCGAGGCGGGGGCGAAGGTCACCCGCTCGCGCGTCGTCGGGCCGGTCGTCATCGGCGCCGGCGCCGTGGTGCGGGACTCCTACATCGGGCCGTTCACCTCGGTGGCGGAGGACTGTCGCGTGGTCGACAGCGAGATCGAGTACTCGATCCTGCTGCGGCGCGCGTCCATTGAGGGGGTCCGCCGGATCGAGGCGTCCCTGATCGGGCACGACGTCGAGGTCACGCCCGCTCCCAATACTCCGAGGGCCCACCGGCTGGTGCTCGGGGATCACAGCAAGGTACAGATCAGTTCATGAGGATTCTGGTAACCGGCGGGGCCGGTTTCATCGGGTCGCACTATGTTCGCACCTTGCTCACGGGCGGCTACCCGGCGTTCGCCGGGGCAAGCGTCACCGTGCTCGACCTGCTCACGTACGCGGGCAACCTCGCCAACCTGGAGCCCGTCGAGGGACGCTACGACCTCGTGCACGGCGACATCTGCGACGACGAGCTGCTCGCCAGGGTCGTGCCCGGCCATGACGTGGTCGTCAACTTCGCCGCCGAGTCGCACGTCGACCGGTCGATCGACGGCCCGTCCGCCTTCGTGCGCACCAACGTGCTCGGCACACAGACGCTGCTGCAGGCCTGCCTGGACGCGGCGGTGCCGAAGGTCGTCCAGGTGTCCACCGACGAGGTCTACGGGTCGATCGACGAGGGCTCCTGGGCTGAGGACGCCCCGCTGCGGCCGCGCTCACCGTACTCCGCGGCGAAGGCGGGCGGTGACCTGATGGCCAGGGCCTACGCCGTCACCCACGGCCTGCCGGTGTCGATCACCCGCTGCGGCAACAACTACGGGCCGTACCAGTTCCCGGAGAAGGTCGTCCCGCTCTTCGTGACGAACATCCTCGAAGGCCGCACGGTCCCGCTCTACGGGGACGGCGGCAACGTGCGCGACTGGGTCCACGTGGACGACCACTGCCGGGGCATCCAGATCGTGGCGGAGCAGGGCGAGCCGGGCGAGGTCTACCACATCGCGGGCACGGCGGAGCTGTCCAACCTGGAGCTCACCCAGCGGCTCCTCGACGAGCTCGACGCCGACTGGAGCTCGGTCGAGCGCGTGACCGACCGGAAGGGGCACGACCGCCGCTACTCCCTGGACGACACCAAGCTGCGGGGCATGGGCTACGCCGCCGGCACGGGCTTCGACGAGGGCATCGCCGCGACCGTCCAGTGGTACGTCGACAACGAAGCCTGGTGGAAGCCCCTCAAGGGCGCTCGGTGAACCGGCTGCTGCTGACCGGCGCGAGCGGCATGCTCGGGACCGCCCTGTCGGCCGAGCTGGCGGGCGACCCGGCATCGCCCGACGTCCTGCCGTACGGGCGCGACCGCCTCGACCTGCGCTACCCCGACGGTGTGCGCGAGATCATCCGGCAGGAGAAGCCGGACATCGTGGTCAACTGCGCCGCCTGGACGGCCGTGGACGACGCCGAGGCGCACGAGATCGACGCTCTCGCGGTCAACGGCGGCGGGGTGCGCGCCCTCGCCACCGCGTGCGCCGAGGTCGGCGCCCGGCTGTTCCACATCTCCACCGACTACGTCTTCGACGGGACGGCGAGCACGCCGTACGCCGAGGACGCCGCGCCACGGCCGGTCAACGCCTACGGCCGCAGCAAGCTCGCCGGCGAGCGGGCCGTCCTCGGACTGCTCCCCAAGGACGGGTACGTGCTGCGGTCCGCCTGGCTGTACGGCACGGGAGGGCGGAACTTCGTCCAGACGATGATCGCCCTGGAAAGCGCCCGTGAGACCGTCGACGTGGTGGACGACCAGTTCGGCCAGCCGACCTGGACCGCCGACCTCGCCGCGCAGCTCCTACGGCTGGCGCGCGCCGAAGACGCCCCTCCCGGCGTCTATCACGGCACCAGCTCCGGCCAGGTGACGTGGTACGGGCTGGCCCGCGAGATCTTCACGCTGCTCGGCGCCGATCCCGGCCGGGTGCGGCCCGTCAGCAGCGCGGACTTCCCCCGCCCGGCGCTAAGGCCCGCCTACGGCGTGCTCGGCCACGACCGCTGGGCCTTCGCCGGCCTGCCGCCGATCCGCCACTGGCGCGACGCGCTTCACGCCGCATGGCCCTCCATCACCGGAGGCCTGGCCTGATGTACCTGTCGGAGACGCGCAAGGCCGACTCCCAGAAGGACTCCTCGCCGGGCGCTTCGGGCGAGGACGGCGGATCTCCTCCGAGCGGGGGAGCCGGGGCTCGCGGCGGGGTGGGGCGTATCCTCACCGGGAACGTCGTCGCGCTCGGGGCGGTCAGCCTGTTCACCGACATCTCCTCCGAGATGGTGACGGCTATCCTCCCGCTCTACCTGATCTACCAACTCGGGCTCAGCCCGATGCAGTTCGGCTTCCTGGACGGCGTCTACACCGGGGCGACGGCCGTGCTCAGGCTCGTGGGCGGGCACGTCGCCGACCGCTTCCGCCGCCGAAAGCTGGTGGCGGGCGTCGGGTACGGCCTGTCCGCCGTCTGCAAGCTCGGCTACGTGCTCGTGGGCCGCTCCGTGCCGCTGATCGGCCTGGTGATCGGCGTCGACCGGGCGGGCAAGGGCCTTCGCACGGCCCCCCGGGACGCGATGATCTCGCTGAGCGCCCCGCCCGAGGCGCAGGGCCGCGCCTTCGGGCTGCACCGCGCCATGGACACCGCCGGCGCGCTCATGGGCCCGCTCGCCGCCTTCGGCGTGGTGGCGGCGGTGGGCGGCGCCAACGACTACGACCCGGTGTTCGTGGTGAGCTGCTGCGTGGCCATGGTCGGTGTGCTGATCATGGTCCTGTTCGTCCAGGAGCCGGGCGTACGCACCCCGGCGGCGGGCGGTGCGCCCGAGCGGCCGAAGGTGTCGCTGCGGGGGGCGCTGGACCTGCTCAGGGACAGGCCGTTCCGCCGCGTGCTGTTCGCGATGCTGCCGCTGTCGCTCGCGACCATCAGCGACTCCTTCCTCTATTTCATGCTGCAGAGCAGGCTCGACATCGAGGCGAGCTGGCTTCCCCTGTTCCCCGTCGGCGTCTCGGCCGCCTACCTGGTCGCGGCCGTGCCGTTCGGGCGGCTGGCCGACCGGGTCGGGCGCTCCACGGTCGTGATCGGCGGATACGCCGCACTGCTCGCCTGTTACGCGCTGCTCCTGCTCCCGCCCGGCCCGGCGGTCCTCGTCGCGGCGCTGGTGCTGCGCGGCCTGTCGTACGCCTCCACCGACGGGGTGGTCAGCGCGCTCGCCGGGCCCCTGCTGCCGGAGGAACGGCGGGCCACGGGGCTCGCGGTCGTCCAGACCGGCCAGGCGCTCGGCGCGATGGTCGCCTCGTGGGTCTTCGGCGTGCTGTGGACCGCGCGCGGCCCACAGGCCGCCGTGGTCGTGATGGCGGCCGGTCTCGGCGTGGCGCTGGCCGTCGCGGTTCCGTTGCTCAGAAGGGCGCGCGCGTGAAGCTGTCTGTGATCATCGTGACCTACCGCAGCGCCGGGTACGTCGCCCGCTGCCTCGCGGCGGTGGAGCGCGCGGTCAAGGCCACGGACGCCGAGGTGATCGTCGTCGACAACAACTCCCCCGACGACACGGTGGAGGTGGTGAGGGCCGCCGCCCCGTGGGCCAGGGTCGTCGCCCGGGGCGTCAACGGGGGGTTCGCCGAGGGCTGCGTGGCCGGAGCCGAGGTGGCCGCCGGGCGGTACCTCGTCTTCGTGAACCCCGACGCGGAGGTCCGGCCCGAGGCCTTCGCGGGGCTGCTGGAGTGCGCAGAACGCCATCCCCGGGCGGGGATCGTCGGAGGACGCTGCATCACCGAGACCGGCGAGAACGACCCCCGCTCCTGGTGGGGGAGGCCCACGCCGTGGTCGGTGCTCTGCTTCGCCACGGGGCTGTCCACGGTCTTCCCCGGCCGCGCGTTGTTCGACCCCGAGTCGCCGACGACGTGGACCGGCGAGCGGCGGGTGCCCATCGTCACCGGGGCGCTGATGCTCGTCGCCCGCGACGTCTGGGATGAGGTGGGCGGGTTCGACACCCGCATCTTCATGTACGGGGAGGACGCCGACCTGTGCCTGCGGGCCAGGGCCGCCGGTCACCGGCCGATGGTGACCGACCGGGCCGTGTTCGTGCACCCGGGCGGCATGTCCTCCTCCAGCCTGAACAAGCTGGTGCTCCTGTTCACCGGCAAGGCCACGGTGATCCGGCGCCACTTCCCGCGCGGGCTGCGCGGGCTGGGCGCCTCCATGCTGCTGTTCGGGGTCTGGCTCAGGGCGGCGCTCAGCCGCCGGGTGGCGCCCCCGGACGCCGAGCGGCAGGGGCGTCCCATGGCCGAGCGCGGCGACTGGGCCGAGCTGTGGGCCGTCCACGGCACGTGGCGCGGCGGCTGGGATGCCCGAAAATCATGAAATGTCGTCTTCTACTGATCACAAGGTTTGGGGGGTGAGCGATGACTCGCCATGAGGGTCGTCTCGGTGCGCTCGCCGAGATCGACGCACCCGCGGCCGCGCTCGTCGACCGCATGGTCGACCTGTCGGTCCGCGGTCTTCCTCCCGGTTACGCCAACGGTGAGTTCGTCTTCACCAGGCGCGGCAGGCTCGGGGACGACGGACGCTGGACGGCCGTCCCCGAGGGGAGGAGCGTGCGCTACAGCGCCATCGTGGCCCTCGGCGTGGCCACGCTGCCGGAGGACGGGCAGCGAGCGGCCCTGGCGGGTGACACCGTCGCCGACCTGGTCGGGAACCTCGTCAAGGGGCTCCCCGACATCGGCAACCTCGGCGACGTGGCCCTCATCGCGTGGGCGGCGGCCGAGATCGGCCACCCCGAGCTCGACAGGGGCCTGCACCGGCTGGCGGAGCTCGAAGGCGCGCTGCGCACGGGCGACCCGGTCCACACGGTCGAGGCGTCGTGGGCGCTGGCCGCCCTGACCGCCGCGCACCGCGTGCTGGGCGGTGCCTCCGAGCTGGAGAAGCGGCTGGAGCACGCCGGGCAGAGGTTGCTCACCGGCCTCGGGAGCGACCGGCTCTACCGGCATGTCCTCGGCCCCGCCTCCTGGTACCGCGCCCACGTCGGCTGCTTCGCCGACCAGGTGTACCCCCTCCAGGCCCTCGCCCGGCTGCACGCCCACACCGGCGACGACGCGGCGCTCAGGGCGGCCGAGCAGATCGCGGCCGGCATCTGCGCGGCGCAGGGTCCGGAGGGCCAGTGGTGGTGGCACTACGACGCCCGCACCGGCGGGGTGGTCGAGGGCTACCCGGTCTACAGCGTCCACCAGCTCTCGATGGCCCCGATGGCGCTGCTGGACCTCGCCGACGCCGGCGGCACCTCTTATATGAAGGACATCGCGCTCGGCCTCCACTGGATGACCGCGAGGCCGGAGATCGACGACGAGCTGATCATCGAGGACCTCGACCTGACGTGGCGCAAGGCCGCCAGGGACGACCCGAAGAAGATCGTCCGAGGCGTGCGCGCCGTCGCCACCGCGATCAACCAGGGCTCGCGCATCGGGGTGCTCGACCGCATCTACCCGCCGCTCGCCGTCGACCGCGAGTGCCGCCCGTACGAGCTGGGGTGGCTGCTCTACGCGTGGCTGTTCTCGCTGCCCCGCGACGTGCCGGGGAAGCAGGGGTGACCGGCGCCGCGCCGCCCCGCAGGGCGCTGCTGGGGCTGTCCCTCGACGCTCTCACCATGGAGCAGACCGTCGCCCGGTGCGTCGCGGCGGTCGAGGGCAGGGAGAACCTCACCATCGGCGTGGTGAACGCCGCCAAGGCCGTCCGCATGAGCGAGGACGAACTGCTGCGCGACTCGGTGACCTCGTGCGATCTCGTCGTGGCCGACGGGCAGGCCATCGTGTGGGCCTCCCGGTTCCTCGGCAGGCCGCTGCCCGAGCGGGTCGCCGGCATCGACCTGTTCACCTCCCTCATGGAGGAGGGCGCCAGGCGGTCGTACCGGGCGTACTTCCTCGGGGCGCGGCCCGAGGTGATCGAACGGGTGGTCGCCGAGGTGCGCGCCCGCTATCCGGGCCTGGAGGTCGCGGGGGCGCGCGACGGCTACTTCACCGACGAGCAGGCCCCCGAGGTGGCGGCGCGCATCGGGGAGGCGAAGCCGGACCTGCTGTTCCTCGGCATGACCTCGCCGAAGAAGGAGATCTTCCTCGCGCGGTTCGCCGAGGACGTCCGGGCCGGGGTGATCCACGGCGTGGGCGGCTCGTTCGACGTCTTCGCGGGGAAGGTGCGCCGGGCCCCCGCCCTGTGGCAGAGGCTCGGCCTGGAGTGGTTCTACCGGTTCCTCCAGGAGCCCCTCAGGCTGGGGCCGCGCTACCTGTCGACCAACACGCGGTTCGCCTGGATGGTGGTGAAGGAGTACGTCCAGGGCCGCGGGAGGGCCTGAGAGCTCAGGTCCTGCTGCTCTCGTCCCGCAGCCAGGTCGTGTAGTCCTTCGTCCGCACCGCGCGGCGCGCCCGGGCACGGGCGACCACCGTGACGGCGAGGAAGACCCCGAGGTGCGGCAGGAGCCACGGCGCCCGTGCGGCGATGGCGAGCAGGTCGCGAAGGCCCGTGCGGGACTCCTGCCCGGCCATGGGGCCCTGCTCGATCTCGGCGACGACCGTCACGGCGCGAACCCTGCGCCTCATCAGGTCGCCGAGGGTGCGCGGCGGGTGGATCACCGCGTGCGCCGTGCGCACCACCTGGCGCTCGGCGGGCGTGAACGCGAGCGAGGCCGCGAGGTCGTCGCCCATGACCGGGGGAAGGTCCATGATGCGGCGGTTGCCCTCCTCGGACACCGCGATCACGCCCCGGCCGAACAGCCCCTCGCGGACGGCGGGAAGCCTGCTCCACACGGCGTAGTAGGCGCGCACCGTCCACGGGCGGTCGCGCAGGACCAGGGCCCGCTCGGGGGCGGCGGCGAGCCGGCCGCCCAGGAGGGCGTCACGCAGAGCGCGGACGTCGGCGGTGCCCACTTCGACGTCGCCGTCCACGTAGACGCGGGGATGGCTGACAGCCGCCTCGTCGCCGAGCCGCAGGGCCTCGCGCTTGGAGGGCACCGGTGTCTCGATCACGGTGACGCCGAAGCCGCGGGCGACCGAGGCGGTGTCGTCGTCACAGCCGTTGGCCACGACCACCACGTCGAACTCGTCCGGGCCCGCCTCCGCGAGGAGGCGCGCAAGGAGCCGGCCGATTACCCGGGCCTCATTGTGGGCCGGGATGATGACGCTCGCGCTTGGCATAGTTCCGAAGTATTCACCCTCAATGGGAGTTCCCGATGACCGAACCGCGAATAGCGGCCACCGCCGACGTCGACCCGAGCGCCAAGATCGGCGCGGGGAGCCAGATCTGGCATCTCGCCCAGGTCCGCGAGCAGGCCGTGCTGGGCGAGGGGTGCATCCTCGGGCGGGGCGCGTACGTCGGGCCCGGCGTCAGGGTGGGCGACCGGGTCAAGCTGCAGAACTACTCCCTGGTGTACGAGCCGGCGGTGCTTGAGGACGGCGTGTTCGTCGGGCCCGCCGCCGTGCTGACCAACGACGTCTACCCTCGCTCGACCGACGTCGACGGCGGGCTGAAGCGCGACGGCGACTGGACCGCCGAGGGCGTGGTCGTACGGGCGGGCGCCTCCATCGGGGCGCGGGCCGTGGTCGTCGCGGGTCGCACGGTCGGGCGGCACGCCCTGGTGGCCGCCGGGGCCGTGGTCACCCGGGATGTCCCCGACTTCGCGCTGGTGGCGGGCGTCCCGGCGCGCCGCATGGGCTGGGTCGGGCGCGCGGGCGTGACGTTGCGGGAGGACGGTCCCGGCCGGTGGCGCTGCCCCGAGACGGGCGAGATCTACACCGAGCACGACGGCCACCTGAGCGGCCCGACCGGCGAGGCCGGAACGCCGGGCGGCCCGGCAAGTCGGGCTGGGACATCGGGCGGCCCGGGTGGGGCTGAGGCGTTGGGCGGTCCGGCGAGTGGGGCTGAGGCCGGCGGGCCGGTGGCCGATGGTGGCCGGGCGGGCGGGCCCGCGTGAACGTCTCGGCGCTGCCCGGGCGCACCCGGGTCGTGATCCTGGTGGTCGCGGTCCTGCTCTTCGGCGCGGTCGGGGTGGCCTACGTCCTGCGGGCGAGGCCGGAGGCGCCGGCTCCCGCGCGGGCGGCGGCCGGTTCCAGCCCGGCGCCGCGCGAGACCGCTCTGGAGGCGGGCGACCTCCTCGTGGTGGGCGCGGGGGCCTCGCAGGACAGCGGTACGGTCCTCGCGGTGCCGGCGAGCGGAGAAGGGCAGCCCCGTTCCACCGGCCTGCGCTGCAAGCGCTTCTACGCGGCGGCGGGCACCGGCCTGTGCCTGCGCGTCACCAACGGCGTGGTCACCGGGTCGGATGCCATCGTGGTCGACGACCACCTCCGCGAGGTGCGGCGCGTCTCGCTGTCGGGCGTTCCGAGCAGGGCGCGGGTCTCCGCGAGCGGGCGGATGGCGGCCTGGACCTTCTTCGTGGCGGGCGACTCCTACCTGAGCATCGGGTTCTCCACTCGCGCGGGCATCCTCGACACCCGTACGGGCACGCTCGTCAAGAGCCTGGAGGAGCTGACGCTCGAGAAGGACGGGCGCGTCTTCAGGGCACCCGACCTGAACTACTGGGGTGTCACCTTCGCGGACGACGACAACCGCTTCTACGCCACGGTGTCGAGCGAGGGCAGGACGTACCTGGTGCAGGGTGACTTCGCCGCGCGCCGGATGCGGGTGCTCCGCGAGAACGCCGAGTGCCCGTCGCTCTCTCCGGACGGCACCCGGGTCGCGTACAAGAAGCGGATGGGCGGCACCGGCGACCCGTGGCGGCTGTACGCGCTGGACCTGCGGTCAGGGCGCGAGACGGCCCTCGCCGAGCCCGCGAACGTCGACGACCAGGTGGCCTGGCTCGACGCCCGCACGGTGATGTACAGCAGGCTGCGGGCCGACAGCTCGGACGTGTGGACGGTGCCCGCGGACGGCTCGGGACGGCCCCAGCTCCTCCTGCGCGACGCGTACTCTCCCGCCGCGACCTGAGCCCGCTCAGGAGGCGACGGGCTCGCCGGTGGTCTCCCAGGTGTTGCCCTCGAAGCGGTTGCCCTTGCCCTTGGTGTCGAAGTAGGTCAGCGGCCCCCAGAAGCCGCCCTTCGGGAACAGCCGCCGCGTGAAGACGTTGCCGATGATCCGGATGTTCGTGGGGGTGCCGAACTTCCCCGCCCCGCCGTAGATGGCGTACCCTCCGCCGCCGAGCAGGTTGCGCTCGATGAGCACGTCATGCGCCCTGCTGAAGTCCTGATAGATCGAGATGGCGGAGGTCTGGGCGATCTGGTTCAGGATGGTGTTGTGGCGGATCGTCAGGGTCAGGCCCTTCTGGGGAGACCCGTTGATCTGCGGCCCGGTCACGTGGTCGCCGGGGTACTCCTTGAAGTCGTGCATGTAGGAGTCCTCGATGAGGCCGTGGTCGGTGCCGACGGAGTTGGAGACGGTGTGGATGTTCGCCCGCCGCACCGTGATGTCGCCCCCCTGGTTCAGCACGCCCCACTGGGCCTTGACGACGCCGTCGCCGGAGATCTCGCAGTCCTCGATGACGGCGCCTGACGCGCCCTCGGCCTGGATGATCGACCAGTCGCCCTCGCCGATCACCCGTACGTTGCGAACCGTCACGTCGTCGGCCTTGATGTTGAGCTTGCCGTGGACCTCGAGGTTCTCGACCACGGCTCCCGGCTTCAGCACGGTCACCTCGCCGACCTTCTTGAGCGGGCCGGTGGCTCGCACTCCCGTGGTCTCCGCGGAGGGGAAGGCGTGCTCGTCCGGAGATTTGTCCGGAGAGGGACGGGCCTCGGCCTGGGGAGTGTGCCCGGGGATGGGCCCGCGCCCGTCGTCCGCGCCGCCGCTCCCACCGCAGCCGGCCGCGGCCGTGCCGGTGAGCGCGAGGGAGGCGACGAGCAGGGCACAGCGGCGCGGCAGCGATGAGGACACCGAAAGCTCCAGGTCATAAGTCTTCGGAACGCTCCACAGCGGGCTCGCCGTAAGCGCTGGCACCTGTCGTGGATCTCAACTACAGATTGGCGCCGACCCCGAAGCGGGGCGGCCGTGCTCGCCGGACGGGGCCTGGGGAGGCCGCCTGGCGTGGTGCGGGTGACCTGCCCGGCTCGCCGCCGCTGCGGTCACGGGTGGCGGACATGGCCACGACCGAGGCGAGGACGGCGAGGAGGCCGATGCCCACCGTGGCGCGGCTCTTCTGCAGGCCCTGACGCTCCGGCCCCATGATGCCGCCGATGGGCTCATACTTGATCATCACCCGGCCGCTGGCCCCCGCGGAGGTCTGCAGGTGCTGGAGTTTCTGGGTGAGAAGTTGGAGCGCCAGATTGAGCGTGTCGATCGACTCTTTGGGGTCGTCGGAGAGGGCCTGCATGGAGGCGTACGGCTGGCCGTACACCGGGAGCTCCTCGTTGCCCCAGTGGGCCACCGCGTAGTGGAAGATCGCGGTGCCTCCCATCGAGCGGAGGTGCTCCTGGGTGCCGGGGTTGTCGAAGAAGCGGGCCGTGGCCAGGGCCATATAGATGTGGTTGTCGGTGAAGTGGCCGTAGACCTCGCCCTGAAAGTGGTTCGTCTTGGTTACGAACGCGACCGTGACCGAACTCTGGTAAAGAGGTGACCTATATCTGACCCACAGCACCGCACAGGCGGCGACCAGGAAGATCAGCGCCAGGCAGCAGCACCGCACAACCACTCGCCTTCGCACCGACACATCGTGGCACAGGCGTATGGAGTTTTGGGACGGGCCTGGTAAAGAAAGCACTCAGAGGAAACACTTGAGGGCGATGACAACGCGCCGAGGTGCTCGGGCGTCCTATCTCGGCGGCTCGGCGGGGTGGGAATCACAGATGTGGCCGGCCGGGCGGGGGTGAAGGGGAACCATGGACCTGCTTGATTCGCTGCGCGCGCTGCTCCGGCGGTGGCCTGTGACGCTGGCATTGCTGGCTGTCACGATCGCGGCGACGGTCGGGGCGCTCATAGCGATTCCCTGGCAGTACGAGTCGAAGGCCACCGTGGTCTTCCTGTCGTCGAGGAAGGGCTCGCAGCCGGTGGGAGGAAACCCCTGGCTGGCGTTCGACGGCTCGCTGACCATCACGGCCGAGGTCATCTCCCGTGGCATGAGCGATGAGCGCACTCTGCAGAAGCTCAAGGACGAGGGCAAGACGGCCGACTTCACCGTGGGCCTCGCGCAGGACTCACGGGGGCCGCTGCTCGACATCACGGCTACCGGGGCCGACCCCAAGGTCGCCCAGGCCACGATGGAGACGCTCGCGACGCTCAGCCAGGAGCGGCTGACCGAGATGCAGCAGAAGTCCTCCATCCTCCCCGACGCGACGATCAGGGCCGAGCTGGTGACCTCCAGCGACAAGGCCGAGCTGACCCCCGAGAAGAAGATCCGCATGCTGGTGATCATCTTCGCGGGCGGCATGCTGCTGACCATCGGCGTGCCGCTGTTCCTGGAGTCGATGGCGCAGAAGCGCCGCCGGGCGTCCCAGCCCGACCTGGTGACCGCGCGGGCGGGGCAGCCCCCGGCGGGTCCCCCCTACCCGCAGCGCATGCAACGTTCCGCGGGCGGCCCTCCGCGTCCGAACGGCGCCGCGCCGCGCAGCAGGCCGCCCGCGCGGGCTCCGAGGCCCATCGAGCCGCCCGAGCCGCGCCTCTACGACCGGCGCACGGGCTCCTCCAAGCACGGTGCGCCTCCCGAGCCCCGCGACCCCTGGGCGAACCCGCCGCGCCCTGAAGACGGCTACAACGCCTCGCTCCCGGCCGTGAAGGTCGAGGACGACCTCTATGTCTGGTCCGACGACAAGGACCGTCCGAGGGGCGCCCCTCCGTCGGGCTCCATGCCCCCGTCGAGGGACTCGGGCAACGGCGCGCGGCGGGGCCAGCCGACGCGCCCGTCCGGGCAGGAGCCCGAGGCCAATCCCGGGCGGCGTTCACGGCCGGCCGCCCCAGGGGCGCGCTCCAACGGCGGGGGTGACTCCGACGACGAGCCGTACGTCGTGTTCGACCCCACCAGGCCAGGTCGGTGACCAGCACGTCGGAGGCCGCGCGGGTTCACCCCCCCACCCGCCGGCCGGCTGAACGTCGGCCCAAGCTGACCAAGGCACGCGTCGACCCAGTAACGATCATGACGTTCTTCCTGATCGTCCTGTTCGTGATGCCGGCCCGGTACGTGGTCGGCCCCCTCGGCGGAGCGGGCTCGCCCTCTTCGATGGTGGCCGTGCTGCTGCTGGTGTGGTACCTGCTGTCCACGCTCTCGCCGCGGTGGACCCCGATCCACGGCCGGCAGCCGGTGCGTGCCGTCATCATCTTCTTCGCCATGGCGGTCCTCGCCAGCTACGTCGCGGCGGCCACCCGGCCACTCTCGGCCGATGAGGTGAACGCCGCCGACCTCGGCCTCGTGCTCGTCGGAGGCTGGGCGGGCATCGCCCTGGTCACCGCCGACGGCGTCAACAGCATGGAGCGGCTGGAGACGCTGCGGCAGCGCATCGTGATGGGGGCCTCGTTCCCCGCCTTCGTCGCGATGATCCAGTTCTTCACCGGCATCGAGGTCACCCGCTACCTGGCCCTGCCCGGCCTCGTCGAGAAGGGGTCGGCCGTGCTGTTCGAGCGCGAGGGCTTCTTCCGCCCGGCCGGCACCGCCACCCACCCCATCGAGCTCGGCGTCGTCCTCGCCGCCGTGCTGCCGCTCGCGCTGCATGGAGCGATCTACTGCCGCATCCCCGAGCAGCGCCGCAAGCGGTGGCTGATGGTCGGGCTGATCGCGAGCGCGCTGCCGATGAGCGTGTCGCGCTCGGCCATCCTCGGCCTGTTCGTCGTGATGGTGGTGCTGCTTCCTACCTGGCCGTCCGAGTGGCGGCTGCGGGCGATCCTGATCTTCGGTGTCGCCTCGATCGTGATGCGCCTGGTGATCCCCGGGCTCATCGGCACCGTGCTGAACCTCGTCTCGGTGATCGGCTCGGACGAGAACTCCACCACGCGCACCGGCGACTACGACGCGGTCGTCCAGGCGGTGACGCAGCGCCCGCTGTTCGGCCAGGGCTTCGCGACCTACCTCCCGCGCATCTATCGCGTGATCGACAACCAGTACCTCATGTCGGCACTGGAGACCGGGCTCGTCGGACTGCTGGCGCTCATCGTGTTCCTGCTGACCGGATGGGTCCTCGCCCGGCAGGCGAGGAAGGCCGCGGCCGACGAGGAGACCCGCCACCTCGCCCAGTGCCTGGCCGCCTCCATGGCGGTCGCCATCTTCGGCTTCGGCACCTTCGACGCCTTCAGCTTCCCCATGATCACCAACGTGATGTTCCTGATCCTCGGCTGCTGCGGCGCCCTGTGGCGCCTCCAGACCCAGCCGGCGCGCGAGCCGTACGAGCCGGGTATCTAGCGAGACCGAAATCTGCGGAATGGCCAGTGGCTCCCGCCTGGCCCAGATATAGACAGTTTAACTGTTCAGTTGAACTGTGTATTCTGGCAGGCGTGGTTGAACTTGCGCATGCGGAGATGGTGGCCGAGGAGCTGCGTACGGCGCTCGGCAGGGTGGTGCGCCGTCTGCGGCGCGAGTCGGGCATGCCGTACCAGCACGCGACGGCGCTGGGGTGGCTCCGGCGCTGCGGGCCCATGACGGCGAGCGCTCTCGCGGCCGCCGAGCACATCACCCCGCAGTCGATGGCGGTCACCCTGGCCGCCCTGCACGAGCAGGGGCTCATCGACCGCGCGCCCGATCCGCACGACCGGCGCCAGATCCTCTGGTCGGTCACTCCGCGCGGGCAGGCGGTCATCGCCGAGCAGCGCGCCCGGCGGGCCCGGTGGCTGGTCACCGCCATCGAGGAGCTCACCGACGAGGACACGTCTCGGTTGCGCGAGGCGGCCGGCCTGCTGAACGACATCATGGACAGGAGTGAGGCAAGTGGCGACTGAACGATCCGGCTCCGAGCTCCAGGCCCCGGCGGAGGGCCGCCGGAGCGAGACCATACGCACCCGCGGCCTGAGGTGAGCGGCGACCGCTATAAGTGGATCGCGCTGTCGAACACTACTTTGGGCGTGCTCATGGCCACGCTGGACGCGTCCATCGTGATCATCTCGCTTCCAGCGATCTTCCGGGGCATCGGCCTCGACCCGCTGGATCCGGGGAACATCGGCTACCTGCTGTGGATGATCCTCGGCTACCTGCTGGTGCAGGCGGTGCTCGTCGTGGCGCTCGGCCGGCTGGGTGACATGTTCGGCAGGGTCCGCCTGTACAACCTCGGCTTCGCGATCTTCAGTGTCGCCTCGCTCGCGCTCTCGGTGGACCCCTTCACCAAGAGCGGCGGAGCGCTCTGGCTGATCGGCTGGCGGTTCGTCCAGGCCTTCGGGGGCGCGATGCTCACCGCCAACTCCGCGGCCATCCTCACCGACGCGTTCCCGGCCTCTCAGCGGGGCATGGCGCTCGGCATCAACCAGGTGACCGCGCTGGCCGGGCAGTTCCTCGGGCTGGTCGCGGGCGGGCTGCTGGCCGTGATCGACTGGCGGGCGGTGTTCTGGGTCAGCGTGCCCTTCGGCGTCCTCGGCACCATCTGGTCGTACCGCAGCCTGCGCGAGGTGGGCAGCCCGAAGAGGGCCCGGGTCGACTGGGCAGGGAACCTGACGTTCGTCGTGGGCACCACCGCGATCCTCGCCGCAATCACCTACGGCATCCAGCCGTACGGAGGGAGCCCGACCGGCTGGGGCAACCCGCTGGTCCTCGGCGGGCTGGGTGTGGGAGTCCTGACGCTCGTCGCCTTCTGCGTGGTCGAGACCAGGGTCGCCGCGCCGATGCTCGACCTGCGGCTGCTGCGGATCAGGTCGTTCATGGCCGGCAACCTCGCCACGCTGCTGACCTCGATCTCGCGGGGCGGGCTGCAGTTCATGCTCATCATCTGGCTGCAGGGCATCTGGCTGCCGCTGCGCGGATATGACTTCGAGGACACCCCGCTCTGGGCGGGCATCTACATCCTCCCGCTCACCGTGGGCTTCCTGATCGCGGGCCCCCTTTCTGGCCACCTGTCCGACCGGTACGGCTCGCGGGTCTTCGCCACCGGCGGGCTGGTGATCACCGCGCTGTCCTTCGTCGGGTTCATGCTGCTGCCCGTGCGCTTCGCCTACCCGCCGTTCGCCCTGTTGCTGCTGGCGTGCGGCATCGGCATGGGGATGTTCTCGGCGCCCAACACCTCCTCCATCATGAGCAGCGTGCCGCCCGGCCAGCGGGGGGTCGCGTCGGGCATGCGGGCCACCTTCCAGAACTCCGGCAGTGCCCTTTCCATCGGCGTCTTCTTCTCCCTCATGATCGCCGGGCTGGCCGGCACGCTGCCGGGGGCACTCGCCTCGGGCCTGGAGAGCCACGGCGTGCCCGCCTCGGCCGCCGCCCACGTGGCGAGCCTGCCGCCGGTGAGTACGCTGTTCGCGGCCTTCCTCGGCGACAACCCGATCGGCCACCTGCTCTCCTCGACCGGCGTGATGGGCACGCTGCCGGCACACGACGTGGCGGTTCTCACCGGGAAGCGGTTCTTCCCTGAGCTGATCTCCGGTCCGTTCCACCATGGGCTGGTAACGGTGTTCATCAGCGCCGCGGTGATGGCCACCATCGCCGCCGCGGCCTCCGCCCTGCGCGGCGGCCGCTACACGTATACAGAACAGGCTCCTGTGGAGCACAAGGAGGCACGGATTTGAACGACGCGATGTGGGCCGGCACGGTCTCTGTCACGGGCCACGACCAGGCCGAGCTGGAGGCCTATCTGGCCCGGCCGCTCGGCGACGACCCGCGCGGCGGCGTGGTGGTGGTCCACCACCTCCCGGGATACGACGAGGCGACCAAGGACATCGTCCGGAAGTTCGCGGCGAACGGCTACGCGGCGATCTGCCCGAACCTGTACTCGCGGGAGGGCGCCGGGGTCAGCCCCGACGACCAGGCCGCCGCCGCGCGGGCGAAGGGCGGTGTCCCGGACGAGCAGCTCGTCGGCGACGTCGCAGGGGCCGCCGCGTACCTCAACTCACTCGACCACGCCAACGGCAAGATCGGCGTGATCGGCTACTGCTCGGGCGGGCGGCAGGCGTTCCTGGTGGCCTGCTCGCTTCAGATCGACGCGGCGGTGGACTGTTACGGCGCCTTCGTGGTGAACAACCCGCCCGCGGAGTTCCCGCTCAAGGCCACGCCGCTGATCTCCAAGGCGCCCGGCCTGTCCTGCCCGCTGCTCGGGCTGTTCGGCGAGCAGGACTCCTATCCGGGGCCGGAGGAGGTCGCGGTGCTGGCCGCCGAGCTGGAGAAGCTCGGCAAGGACCACGAGTTCCACACCTTCGCGGACGCGGGGCACGGGTTCTTCTCCGTCGACCGGCCCGCCTACCGCCCGGCCGCCGCGACGGAGGGCTGGAAGAAGATCTTCGACTTCTACGGCCGCCACCTCGGCGCCTGACAGGAGAGCCCATCATGTGCACGTATCTCACCGAGAAGATCGAGCTCGACGGCGCCGGCAAGGGCGCCACAGGCTGGTTCACGGTCAGCGAGGGCCTGGTCTACGTCGACCACCCTTTCCACGCCTGCCACGAGCACACGGTGAACATCGACTTCACCAACCCGGCCGAGGGCCCCTCGGCCCGGGTGGCGGTCGAACTCACCGAGGAGTCGGCCCTCGCCCTGGTAGAAGCCATCCAGAAGGCCCTAGCCGCAGCCCCACCCGGCCTCGCCTCCGGCCGTGGCGCGAGCGTCACAGCCGGCTGAGGACCTTGGCGAGGGTCTCGGCGACCTGTTCCTGTTGGGTGGCTGTCAGGTGGGGGTGCATGGGGAGCGAGAGGATCTCGTTCGCCGCCCTCTCCGTCACCGGGAAGTCGCCGGGGCCGTGGCCGAGGTGGCGGAAGGCCGGCTGGAGGTGGACCGGCACCGGGTAGTGGATCTGGGCCTGCACTCCCGCCTCCTGCAGACCGGCCAGCACCTTGTCGCGCTCGGGCACCCGGATCACGTAAAGGTGCCAGACATGGACGTTGCCCGGCGCCGTGCGCGGCAGCCGTACCCCGTCGATGTCGGACAGGAGCGCCTCGTAGCGGTTGGCCGCCGCGCGGCGCAGCTCGTTCCAGCGGGCCAGGCGCTTGAGCTTGGCCCGCAGCACCACCGCCTGGAGGGTGTCCAGCCGGGAGTTGAAGCCGAGCGTCTCGTGCTGGTACTTGACCTCGCTGCCGTGGCTGGTCAGCAGCCGCACCGCGCGGGCCAGCCCAGGTGAGGAGGTGAGCACGGCCCCTGCCTCGCCGTACGCGCCGAGGTTCTTGCCAGGGTAGAAGCTGGTCGCGGCGAGGCCGACCGGCGGGCGCCCCTGCTGGCCTGAGCCCTGCGACTGCGCGGCGTCCTCGACGACGGCGAGGCCGTGCCGCTCGGCGAGCCGGTGCACGGCGGCCATGGGGGCCTGCTGGCCGTACAGGTGGACCGGGAGGATCGCCGCCGTGCCGGGACCCGCGGCGATGGCCGCGGACTCGGGGTCCAGCAGGAGGTGGTCGTCGTCGCAGTCGGCCAGCACCGGCCGCAGGCCGGCTCGTACGACGGCCTCGGCGGTGGCGACGAACGTGTTCGCGGGGAGCACGGCCCCCGAGCCGGGTGGCAGGTCGAGCGCGCGCAGGGCCAGTTCGATGGCGTCGGTGCCGTTGCCCGCGCCCACGCAGTGCGGCACGTCCGAGAAGGCGGCGAACTCCTCCTCGAAGGCGGCGACGTCCGGCCCCTGGACGAAGGCGGTGTTCTGGAGCACCCGGTCGAAGCCCTGGAGCACCTCCTCGGCCACCTCGGCATGGGCGGCTTTCAGATCGACGAACGGGATCATGCCAGTGCTCCATCATCAACGGTGCTTGAACGGATAAAACGGGCGGGGACGCCGGCCCAGACCTCACGGGCCGGGATGTCCCGGATGACCACGGAGCCCATGCCGACGAGGGCGTAGGAGCCGATGGTGAGGGTCTCGCGCACGAGGGCGCCTGAGCCGATGTAGGCCCCGCGCCCGACGTGGACGCCCCCGGCCAGCCGGGCGCCCGCGGTCAGTGTGGCGAAGTCGCCGACCACGTCGTCGTGGGTGAGCGTCACGTGGGGCATCACGCTCACGTGCGCCCCCACCGTGACCGAGGCGGTCAGCACCACCTGGGCCAGCACGATCGATCCGGGGCCGATCGTGGAGGACCGGGACACGCTCGCGGTGGGGTGTACCAGGGTCGCGTACCGCTCCGGCGGCAGGCCGAGACGGGCGACGATGCGCGCGCGGCTGGCGTAGTCGCGGGAGTTCCCCGTGCAGACCACGATCCGCGCGTCGCGCTTCACCGCCTCGTCGGCCCCTCCCAGTACGGGAATGCCGTCCACGACGGTGCCGTGCTTGGCCGGATCGTCGTCCAGGAAGCCGAGCGGCTCCCAGGTGGGGGAGACGTCGTTGATCGCGTGGACGAGCTGGGCGGTCTCGCGGGCGAAACCGCCGGCTCCGACGATCAGCAGGGGGGTCATGTCGCCTCCTTCACGCTTCGCAGGACATGCCGGTTGCGGTAGCCGTACAGCGCCGCCGCCCCGACGCCCGCCAGTCCGGCGACGGCCAGGGCGAGCAGGTCGACCGGTATCACGCGTACGACCAGCGTGCTGGCTCCGAACACCGCGAGCGCGGTGAGCGCGCCCGGCAGGAACCTGCCGAGCAGGGCCAGCGAGCCGACGCCCGTGCGGCCCACCTGGTAGACGTAGGCCGGGATCACCACCAGGACCGAGACCGCGACGAGCGCGATCGGCGCTCCCGGCAGCCCGCCCACCTGGATGCCGGTGTAGACCGCCGGGGCCACGGCGCAGAGCCACAGGACCTGGATGCCGAAGACGGCCCGTGAGCGCTCCAGCACCACCAGGTAGTCGTACATGAGCTCCGACAGGATGCGCAGGCTCGCGAACACGCCGAGCCAGACCAGCACCTCCGCCGCCGGCTCCCACTGCGCGCCGTACACGAACCGGATCAGCGCGGGAGCGCTGCCGCTGAGCAGCAGGCACACGGGCGCGGTGAGCCCCACCAGCAGGCCCGCCGTGGTGAGGAAGGCACGGTTCAGGGCCGGCCTGTCGTGCTGGAGCCGGGCGAACGCGGCCGGGGCCACGGCCCGCACCGGCTGGGAGAACACCGTGATCGGCCACCCGGACAGGTTGAACGCGATGCCGTAGAAGCCGAGGGCGACCGGGCCGAGCAGGTGCCCCACCAAGATCTGGTCGACGTACCCCGCGGCGAATACGACCAGCGAGGACCCGGCCAGCGGTATCCCGAACCGCAGCAGCCGCCGGGCCACCTCCCGGTCGAAACCGAAGCGAAGCCGGTGGGGAGCGAACACCACGCAGAGCAGGCCGCCCGCCAGCGATCCGCAGACGCGGCCCACCGCCAGGCTCATGGCACCCCAGCCGAGCAGTGCCAGCACGAGGGACACCACCGCGCCGAGCCAGTTGTCGACCTGGTCCACGATCACCTTGCGGCCCTGCATGAACTCCCGTTGCATGAGCGCGGCCGAGGTCGAGACGATGCCGTTGACGAGCACGCTCAGCCCGAGCACCCGTACCGGCCCGGTCGCCGCCGGGTTGCCCATGGCCTCGGCGAACGCGGGAGCGGCGAGCATCACGGCGACGCAGGCGACGAGGCTGGACGCCGTGGCCATCGTGGTCACCGTGGGGACGATGCGCCGGGGGTCGTCCGGCCAGCGCACCACGGCGAGGCTGACCCCCAGCTCGTTCATGCTGAGCATGGCGAGCAACGCCACGAGGGCGACGGCGTAGGTGCCGAACTCGAGGGGCCCGAGCACCCGGGCGAGCACGATGCCGATGGCCATCGTGCCGAACCGGGCGCTGATGGTGCTGAGCACGCTCCATCCCACGGCCCGGCCCGCCCGCGCCTTCAGCGAGGGATCTCCCGGTTCGGTGGACGTGGGCGGGGAACCGGTCACCCGCGCTCCTTGGCGACCGCGTTGAAGTCGTCACGTGAGTGCGTACCGCGCAGCCGCTGGTAACGGCGGCGCAGCTTGTAGGCCGCCACGCCTTGGGCGGTGCCGAGCGCGTCACGGGCGGAGGGGAGCTCCGTGAGCGCCTGTTCGTAGATGTCCACCTGGACCCGCGCGGCGCCCTCCAGGCTGAACCGCTCGACCACGAGGTCCCTGCCGTGCCGGCCCAGCTTGCCGCGGAGTCCGGGGTCGTCGTACAGCTTCCGCACGGCCGCCTCGAACCGGGCGGCTCCCTCCTGCCGCCCGGCGCCGAGGCCGTACCAGCCCTGGTCGAGGAAGAACGGCTCGGTGTCCGGGGTGAGCAGCTCGAAGAAGCCGTGCTCGCCCTGGACGATCAGCGGTTTGGCGAACGCCAGGGAGCGCAGCGCCGAGCCGCCCATGCCGAGGCAGACCGTGGCGGCGGCGTAGGCGGGGCGCGGGTCGGCCAGCTCACCGGTGAGCACCACCACCCGGCGGCCCGCCGCCGAGTTGGCCGCCGCGGCGTGCTCCTCGACCTGCGCGCGGGCCGTGCCGTCGCCCACCACGATCAGCCGCAGGTCGAGGTCGGCGGCGAGCCGGCCCACGGTGTCGATGGCGGTGAGTATGCCTTCCAGCTTCAGCTCGGGCACCAGCCTGCAGACCACCACGATGTCCAGCGGGCCGGGCGCCAGGCCGTACTTCTCCCGGAACTCGCCCACCGGGTGGTCGGGCGCGTTGGCGGAGACGTCCACGGGGGGCTCGATCAGGTGGACGCGGCGGTAATGGGGCGAGGTGCGTTCCTGGATCTCCCGCGTGCCGACCACCAGGGTGAGCGACGGCGGCAGGAAGGGCGCGACCACCAGGGACATGATCGTGCAGACGGCCGTGACCGGACGGCCGTCCGCCGCGGACCCGCGCAGGGCCGTGTAGTACGCCTCGACGCCGGGCGGCCACTCGTAGCCGTGGACCACGTCGATCCCACGGGACTCCACCATGGACCGCAGCAGGCGGACGGTGGTCCGCGACGGGCGGCGCCGGTGCAGGTCCAGCTCGTGGTGCTCCAGGCCGGCCGCCTTGACATAGCTCACGAGCGGGCCCGGCTCGCTGACCACGATGACCTCGTGGCCGAGTCGCTGGACCGCCGAGGCCAGCTCCACGGCGTTGAGCTGGCTGCCGCCGACCTCCATCGAGTGGGGGTAGACCAGGATGCGACGTGTCATCAGGATCGCACCGGGCTCCCCGCCGCGGCCGCGTGCACCGCGTCGGCCACCTGGTTCTGCTCGGCCTCGGTCATGGTGTGGAACAGCGGCAGGATGAGCGACCTGGCGGTCAGCCACTCGGTGGCGGGCAGCTCGGCGTTGGACATGCCCGCGTAGGCCGGCTCCAGGTGGGCGGCCATGATCCCGCGCCGCGCCGACACGCCGCGCTCGGCCAGGAAGGTCATCAGCTCGTCGCGGCCGAGCGGGAAGTCGTCCGGCAGCGCCATCCAGAAGGACTGGTAGTTCGTCCTGCCGTGCTCGGGGTCGGTGACCATGCGCAGTCCGGGGATGTCGCCGAGCAGCTCGTGGTAACGGGCCGCCAGCGCGCGCCGCCGCTCGATCAGCTCGCCGAGCTTGCCGAGCTGGACCAGCCCGACCGCCGCCTGCAGGTCGGTCATGCGGTAGTTGAACCCCACCTCGAGGTACTGCTCGGGGGTGGTGACGCCCTTGGCGTGGCGCTCGGCGGCGCTGACGCTCATGCCGTGCTCGCGCAGCCGGCGGGCGCGGGCGGCCAGATCGGCGTCCTCCATCGTGATCATGCCGCCCTCGCCGGTGGTCAGCAGCTTGCGCGGGTGGAACGACCAGGCGGAGAGCGGTGACCCCGCGCCGACCGGCCGGCCCTTGTAGACCGATCCCGCGGCGCAGGCGGCGTCCTCGACGATGATCAGCCCGGGGTGCGCCGTACGGACCTCGTCGACGTCGGCGGGCACGCCCGCCTGGTGGACGAGGATCACCGCGCGGGTGCGGGGAGTGAGGACGGCCTCGATGGTCTTGGCGGTGAGGTTGCCGGTCGCCGGGTCGATGTCGGCGAACACCGGGTCGGCGCCCGCGTGCCGCACGACGTTCGCCGTGGCGATGAACGACAGCGACGGCACCACCACCTCGTCACCGGGGCCGATGCCGGCCAGCACCAGCGAGAGGTGCAGCGCCGTCGTGCAGGAGGAGACGGCGACGCCGTGTCCCGCCTGGACGTGCTCGGCGAAGCCCCGCTCGAACTCCGCGACCCGGGGCCCCTGCGCGACCCAGCCCGAAGAGATCACCTCGGACACCGCCGCCTGCTCCTCGGGTCCGAGCCATGGCCGCATTACCGGGATCATCGCCCGGCCACCTCCTTTGACGCCTGTGACGTCGAGTCGATGCCGAGCAGCTCCGCGATGAGGCGGACCCGCTCGTTCCAGTCGTGCAGTGCGGCGAACGCCCTGCGACGGCCCGCGAGCGTGGCGGTGCGCGCCGTCGCCAGCTCGGCCGTCACGGCTCCGGCGAACGCCTCCGGGCCGCCCTCGGTGGAGGTCGTCCTGATCAGGTCTCCGGCGTCCAGCCAGTGGGTGGCGGGCAGGTCCGTCGAGACCACCCCGCGTCCGGCCGCGAGGTATTCCAGCGTCTTCAGCGGGAAGCTCGCCCGGTTGAAGGCGCTGTCGGTGTACGGCGTGAGCCCCACGTCGATCACCCGCAGGTAGGACCGCAGGCTCTCGTACGGCTTGCGACCCACCCAGTACACCCCGGGGCGGTTCACCAATGCGGGGAAACGCTCGGGTTCGTATCGTTCGGACCTCGGGCCGACCAGCACCAGCGGGTGGCCGGCGTCGGCGACCGCTTCGAGCAGGGCGATGTCGATCCGCCCATTGATGTGGCCCACGAACCCCGCCACCGGGGTCCCGGCGAGCTCGGCGGGCAGGTCCTCGGGCCAGGGGGCGGCGTCCAGGTCGGCGTAGGCGCCGCTGTCGCAGCCGTTCGGCACCAGCGTGGCCGCACGGCCCATCGACCCGGCCCGGGACACGAGGCCGGGCGAGACCACCGCGATGCGGTCGGCCCGCGCGGCCATCCGCGCCTCGGTGCGGGCGAGCTGCCCGGGGGCCATGCCGATGAGCGACGCCCCGGCGGTCAGGTCGTCGGTGATGTAGCGAAGCGTGCGGGCGCCAGGGGCGGCCCCGAGGATGTCGATGCTGCCCGACGCGATCACGGCGGTGACCCGGCGTCCGAGCGTGCGGGCGGCCCGGCGTACGGCCCGGCGGGCCAGCGCCGCAGTGATCCGGTCCATGCCGGGCCGGTAGCCCCCGGGAGGGGCCGCCGGGGTGAGCCTCCACAGCCCCTTGCGGACCGTGGACAGCTCGCCGCGCCGGGCGCCGCTGAGCATCGACCGGGGCGGATCGACGTACAGCACGTCCACAAGGCCGCCGAGCCGGTCCGCCATCTGCTGGTCGGTGCCCTTGACGCCGTCGTAGGCCGTTCCGCCCGCGTAGACGATCAGCCCGTTCACCGGTCCCTCTCGGCGCGCCACCAGGTCACCAGGCGGCGCAGGCCCTCCTCCAGGTCGACCTCCGCCTTCCAGCCGAGCCGCTCGGCCGCGGCGCCGACGTCGGCCAGGCGGCGGGTCACGCCCTTGACCCCCGAGCGGGCCGGGCCGTACTCCACGCCGAGGTCGCTCGCGCCCATGACGGACATCAGGGCTTCGGCCAGCCCCACCAGGCTGGTCTCGGTGGCGCTGGCGATGTTGAAGACCTCGTCGGTGGCGTCGCCCGCCGCCGCCAGCAGGTTGGCGCGGGCGATGTCCTCGGTGTAGACGAAGTCCATGGTCTGCAGGCCGTCGCCCAGGATCAGGGGAGGCTGCCCCGACT
The DNA here is from genome assembly GCF_049674955.1 of Sphaerisporangium viridialbum. Classification (GTDB taxonomy): domain Bacteria; phylum Actinomycetota; class Actinomycetes; order Streptosporangiales; family Streptosporangiaceae; genus Sphaerisporangium; species Sphaerisporangium viridialbum. The sequence continues at coordinate 664,390 of NZ_CP187232.1, forward strand.
CGATGCGCTCCATCCAGCGGATCAGCACCTCGGTGTAGAGGCCGTGGATGTCCATGCGGGGGCCGTACACGTTGAAGTAGCGCAGCGCCACGTAGTCGAGCCCGCGCATGGCGTGGAAGCTGCGCAGCAGACCCTCGTTGAACGTCTTGGCCGCGCCGTACAGGGTGTCGTTGTCGTACGGGTGGTGGTCCTCACGCGTGGGGAACTCCGTGGCCAGGCCGTACACCGAGGCGGACGACGCCGCGACCACCTTGCGCACGCCGGCGTCCGCCGCGGCCTCCACGACCTCGTAGGTGCCGTCCACCAGCACTTCGAGGGCGAGACGTGGCTCCTCGGCGCACTGGGTGATGCGGATGGCGGCCTGGTGGAACACCAGGTCCATGCCCTGGGTGACCGACCGCACGAGGGCGGTGTCACGGATGTCGCCCTCCACCACGCGCAGGCGCCCGCCGGCCGCCTCCTCGGCCTTGGCGAGGTTCTCGCGCCGGCCTCGGACGAAGTTGTCCAGCACCACCACCTCGCCCGCGCCCGCGGCGAGCAACTGGTCCACGATGGTCGAGCCGATCGTGCCGGCCCCCCCGGTCACCAGGCAGCGACTGTCATTGATCATCGAGTGGATCCCCCAAGGTCGATTCTTCTGCCGTCATTTTGGATGCTTTCCCCCGCCGCTTCCAGGAGAGCGAGCACACGCAGCCCCGAGCGGCCGTCGGTCAGGGGGGCGCGCTTCTCTCCGATCGCGGCGGCGAACTCGCCCATCACGCCGCGAAGGGCCTCGCGCTCCGGAAGGGCGGGTACGACGACGTCACCTGTCCGATAGGAGATGAGGGCCGCCCGGCGCACGTCCTCCCCGGCCGTCGACAGGTCGACCCCCCGGTCGTACACCGCGAGGCGCTGGGCCGGGTTGACGTCGTCCCACACGATCGTGCGGCGCGAGCCGCCGATCACGGTCGTGCGGATCTTGGTGGGGCTGAGCCAGTTCACGTGGACGTGCGCGATGGCGCCCGACGACAGCCACAGGGTCAGGTACGCCAGGCACGGGCGCCCCGCCCCGATCGGGTCGGAGGTGTGCGCGGCGACCGCGACCGGGGTCACGCCCTCGGGCAGCACGAAGTCGAGGATCGACAGGTCGTGCGGCGCGAGGTCCCACAGCACGTCCACGTCCGGCTGGACCAGGCCGAGGTTGATGCGGACCGAGTCGACGAACTGCACGTCGCCGAGCTCGCCCGACGCGATGAGGTCCCTGATGCGGCGGACGACGGGCGTGTAGCAGAAGGTGTGGTCGAGCATGAGCACCCGCTCCTTCTCCTCCGCCAGGGCGACGAGCTTGGCGCCCTCCGCGTAGGTGGGAGTGAGCGGCTTCTCCACCAGCACGTGCTTGCCGGCGGAGAGGGCGGCGTGGACCAGGTCGAAGTGGGTGCGGGCCGGAGTGGCGATGGCCACCGCGTCCACCGCCGGGTCCGCCAGCACCTGATCGAACGAGGTCGTCGGCCTTACCGTGGTGTAACGGCCCAGCACCGCTTTCGCCCGGTCCTCATCCAGATCGCACAGCCATTCCAGGCGAAGCTCCGGGGTGGCCATCGCGTTGCGCACGAGGTTGGGACCCCAGTAGCCCGCACCGATCACGGCAAGGCCGATCGACGACACTCGGATTTCCTTTCGTCTGCCGGGTGGTCAGCGCACCCGGGTCAGGGCGTCAGCTGGACGGGGTGAACCGCACGTCCACCCAGTAGTTGTCGCCGTTGTAGCTGGCGGTCGGGAAGCCGGACGATGAACCGTACCGGTACACTCCGTTGCCGCCCGCCGGGCCGCCATTGGCCACGGCGTGCAGCGGGGAGTTGTCGTAGGAGCCGGAGTTGAAGTAGCCGGTGTCGCCCGCGTAGTGCCCGTTGGGCGCGAGGTACGAAGCCACGTACACCTGGCCGGCGGTGACGCTGACGGGGGTGGCGAACGTCAGATCCTGCCAGCCGACGGCCGTCTCGTTGGTGAACGTGCCGGTCGCCAGCAGGGTACCGGTGGAGCTCCAGAGGTTGCCGACGTGGGTGCCGGTGTTCTGGGCGCTCTTGTAGAACCGGATGCCGGTGATCGTGCCGTCCATCTCGGCGGTGAACTTCACACCCAGCTCGACCGAGCTGGAGTCGTTGTTCGAGGCGTTGACCGGTGCCGAGTTGCTCGCCCAGATCGAGCAGGGGCAACTCGCCGCGCCGCCGGTGGTGAACGACCACGTGGTCGTCGTCATGACGTTGTCGGCGTCGTCCTTGCCGCCGCTCACCGAGACGTTGTACGTGGTGCTCTGCGCCAGCGGGTTGTCCGGCGTGAAGGTGAGCAGCGTGCGCGCCTGGTTGAGCGACACGCTGCCGGCCACCGTCTGGTTCGCCTGGTTCTTCACGGTGACCACGGCCGAGTTCTCCTGGATCGGCTCGCTGAACGTCGCCGTGACCGCGGTGCCGGTGGCCACGCCGACGCCGCCGTGATCGGGGGACTTGGCGGTGATCGACGGCGGCGTGGAGTCGGCGACCTTGGTGAACGACACGTCCACCCAGTAGTTGGTCGAGTCCCACGAGTCCGTGGGGAACGCCCGCGCGCCGTACTTGTAGAGGCCGTTGCCGCCGCTCGTCCCGCTCGCCAGCGTGCGCAGCGGGGAGGCGACCACGGCCGAGGCGAGCCCCTGCGGGGTGGACCCGTAGCGGCCGTTCGGCGCGTGGTAGGACGCGACGTAGGTGGTGTTCCTGGTGACCGGCACCGGGTTGGAGAACAGCACCTCCTGCCAGCCCAGGCTGTACTCGCCGGTGAAGCTCGCCGTGGCCAGCTCCTGGCCGGACGACGACCACAACGTGCCGGTGTGCGTCCCGGTGTTGCCGGGACCCTTGTAGAACCGGATGCCGTTGACGAAGCCGTCCACGTCGGTCTGGAACTTCACGCCCAGCTCCACCGAGCCGGTGTCGTTGGCGCTCGGCACGGCGGGGACGGTGCCGTCCGGCCAGAGGCCGCACGGGCACACGCCGGGCGTCGAGGCCCTGGCCGTGGTGAAGGTGAAGGTGTACGGCTGCGCCATGGTGTTGCCCGCGTCGTCCTTGGCCCCCGAGACCGTGACGGTGAACGGCTCACCCGCCGCGAGTGGCGCGGCCGGCGCGAAGGTGAGCGTCGTGCGTCCGGCGTCCAGGGACGCCGTGCCTGCCACGGTCGCGTTCGTGGAGTCCTTCACCGTGAACGTCGCGGTGCCGGCCTGGACGGGCTCACCGAAGGTCACCTGCGGCTGGACGGTCTTGGACACGCTGGCGGAGCCGGGCACCGGCACCGCCGACGTCACGGCCGGCGGGTAGATGTCCTTGATCGTGAAGACGACGTCCACGTAGTAGTTGCCGCCGGAGTAGGTCTGGTTGGGGAAGCCCGCGCCCACGCGGTAGACGCCGTTGCCCGCGGTTTCGGTGGCCATCGGCGCGGTCAACGGCGCGTTGACCTTGGACTGGTAGCGGAAGTAGTTCGCGTCGCCGGCGTAGTGGCCGTTCGGCGCGTAGTAGGAGGCGATGTAGTCGGTGTCGGCCGAGATGTGCACCGGGGAGTTGAAGGTCAGCGTCTGCCAGTTCCCGGCGGCCGTCTCGCCGGTGAAGGTGCCGGTGGCCAGCTGGGCGCCGCTGGTCGTCCACAGCGTGCCGGTGTGCGTGCCGGTGTTGCCCGTTCCCTTGTAGAACTTCACCCCGGTCACGTAGCCGCTCACGGAGGAGCGGAAGCGGACCCCGAGCTCCACCGCGCTCGAGTCGTTCTCGGACGGGTTGCTCGGGACGACGGACGGGCCGAACAGGCTGCACGGGCATTCGACGGTGACGTTCCTCGACGCCTCCGCGCCGACGTTGCCGCTGTCGTCGGCCGCGCGGGCCTTGATCGTCGTCGCGCCGACGCCGGAGACCTTCCACGAGTACGTCCAGCTCGCCCGGCCACTGGCCGGGTGCCAGGTCGTGCCGCCGTCGGTCGAGACCTCCACCGCGCCGACCTGCCCGCCGCTGTCCGCGGCCGTGCCGCTGATGGTGACGGTCGAGCCGTTGGTGACGGTGGCGTTCACGGCGGGAGCGCCGATCGTGACCGTCGGCGCGGTGGTGTCGGTCGACTTGGTGGCGGCGCTCAGCCCCGACTGCAGGGACTTGGGCTGCACGGCCATGTCGGCGAACAGGTTCACCGTCGCCTGCTTGATGCGGGTGTCGCTGTAGTCCGTCTGGTTGTAGCTGTCGTGCTCGCCGTCGAGACCCCAGGTCCACTGCACCGTGCCCGCGCCGAACACCAGGGCGCCGCTCGGCGCGCGGTACAGGGTCATGCGGTGGGTCGCGCTCTTCTGGGCGACGTTCGTGCCGTAGTCGACGAGCACCTGCTCGGCCGTGGCCGTGGTCGTGGAGAGCGGCACGAGGCCCTTCGGCCGGAAGCCGTTGTCGACGTCCTCATCCCACTCGTAACCGACGAGCCCGGGGATGCTGACCGATCCGGAGAACTGGCTCGCCACCGAGGTGCCGCGCCAGAAGCGCATCTTGCCGTCGGCGGCGGGCACGGTCAGCGAGGTGGCCGCGCAACCGTCGTTCGACGTCGTGCAGTTGACCGTGAACAGGGTGCCGGTGAGGGCGTTCTCCGGCCGGCCGCCGTCGGCGGGCGGGCTGAAGCGCGGGTCGCGCCAGGTGCCCGTCCAGACGTTCGGCGTCGGGTCGGTCTTGGCGTTCGCGTTGGTCTCCTTGTACGAGACCAGCGTGCGGTAGCTGTTCTCCCACCGGGTCTTCCAGTACACCTCGTTGCCGCTGAAGAAGGCGAGGTTGACGCCGTTGTCGCGGGCGTTCTCGAAGGCGGAGCGCTCTTCGGCGGACCAGTACTCGTCGTGGCCCACCGACAGCACCGCCTTGTGGGCGAGAAGCGTGGACGGCGCCCGCGCCGCGTCCAGTGACGACATGTACGACACGTTGTAGCCGTTGGCCTCGAGCCAGCGGACCATGGGGTACTCGTTGGCGAACACGAAGTCGCGGCCCCAGGGCGTCGTCTCCCGGGTGTTGAACGGCCGGTTGTAGCTCACCTTGGCCGCCCGCCCCGGCGCGACGACGCTGTCACCGCGATAGAGGCTGTTCAGCATCTTGTTGGGGTTGTTCTCGGTGGCCGGGATGTCACCCCAGGAGTTGTACGCCTGCCAGGTGGTGTCGGAGGTCCTGAACAGCACGTCGGAGGTGCCGGCGTCGTTGCGGACGACGAAGATGATGTGGGTGTCGTCGTCGGTGTCCGTACGGATGACGTGCGCGAAGTAGATGCCCGAGACCGCGGTGGTGGGAACGGTCCAGCTCGCGACAGTGCCCCAGTTGCAGGCCACCTCGCCGGTGGTGGTGTTCTCCGGGCAGCTCGGCTGGTTGCGGGACACCGAGGTGGTCGCCGGAACCGAGATGATCTTCCGGGCGCCGTTGCCCTGGTAGTAGCCCATCCGGTAGATGTCCACCTGCAGGTTCAGCGCGGTGGACCGCACCTTGAAGTTCACCGTCTGGCCGAGATTGACGCTCATCTGGTCGCCGTAGCCCTCGACGGTCCCGTGCGGGGTCGTGTCCCACTCCGTCTGGGGGTTACCGGCGAGGCTGTTCTCACATGTGATCGCGTTTCCCCCCGCGTCGCAGGGGCCCGCGGCTACGGCGGGGTTCGTTGGCGCTGACAGAAGGGCTGCCAGGCAGGCCATCGCCGTGGCGACGGCGTACTTCGATGAGCGCACGGCTCTGTGCCAGATCACTGACGCTCCAACGTGGAGAAGGACGTTCTAGAAACCCCGAGAGGTCACGCTGAAGCGTGGAACCATCCAAAAGACGCGGTTGGGGCGCATGTGGTTTACGTGACGGGGGTACCAAAGCCGCGCTCCTGGCGGCCGACCCGCCGCCCGGGCGGGATGCCGCCGGTTTGTGGCACTCTGTGGCCCGTGAATCCCATGGGCATCTCAGGCACTTACGTGTTCACGCCGGCCATCCACGGGGACGAGAGGGGAACGTTCCTGGAGTGGTTCCGCGAGGACCACCTGGCCGGCGCGGCCGGGCACCCCTTCCGGCTAGCGCAGGCCAACTGCTCGATCTCCCGCAAGGGCACCGTGCGCGGGGTCCATTTCGCGGACGTGCCGCCCGGCCAGGCGAAGTACGTCACGTGCGTGAGCGGCTCGGTGCTGGACGTGGTGGTGGACATCCGCACCGGTTCACCGACGTTCGGTCAATGGGAGGCCGTCGAGCTCGACGACCGGAGCCGTAAAGGGATCTATGTCGGCGAGGGTCTCGGCCATGCGTTCATGGCGCTCAGCGAGGAGGCCACGGTGGTCTACCTGTGTTCCGAGCCGTACACCCCGGCCAGGGAACACGGCATCCATCCGCTCGACCCCGATCTCGGCATCGCCTGGCCCGCGGATATCGAGCCACTGCTCTCCCCGAAAGACGCCGCGGCGCTCACCCTGGCCGAGGCGCTGGACAAGCGACTGCTGCCCCGTTACGACGACTGCCTCGCCTACTACGCGCACCTGCGCGAACGGGTGGAGCCTCCGGCGAGCCGGCAGGGGTGACCATAAGTCCGCCCTATACCACGCGTTTTGGCTGCTATGAAACGTCGATTCTGTTGGCAGAATCTCTGTTTCAATGCCGAATGGTCGGCATTAACAGCTAAAAAATGGCATTCAGGTTGTCTCATCGTTTCCCAACCGCAACAATAGCCTCGCACTGAAACATGATCGGAGTCCGGCGCCCGCGCCGGAGGTGGAGGCTTGTGCCAGTGAGCAATCGACGGCATGCGGATGGACCGCGCGCGCAGCGCAGGTCCGCATCCGCCGCGGCTCGACGTGCCCGATCCCCTCGGCTACCCCTGCTGGGACGGCTGTCGCTTCTGGCCGCGGTCGCGGTCATAGGGGCGACCGTGACGGTCGTGGTCATCAACCGGGACGAGGCGCCGGTCGCGGCCCCGAAATCCACCCCCGTGGCGGCCGAGGTCACGCTGGAGTCCAGCCTCTGGAAGTCGCAGAAGGTGGTCAAGGGCAAGACGCAGTCCGAGAAGACCCCCCTGGAGCTCGGCACGCGCTTCACGGCGAGCCGCAACGGCGAGGTCGCGGGCGTGCGCTTCTACAAGCCGGCTTCCGAGCGCGGCACGCATCGTGGCAGCCTGTGGGACTCCGACAAGAAGCTGCTGGCCCACGTGACCTTCACCGGCGAGAGCCGCAGCGGCTGGCAGGAGGCTCTGTTCTCGAGCCCGGTGCCCATCGTCGCCGGGCGGGTCTACACCGTGTCCTACCACACGGGCAACGGCGGTTACGTCGCCCAGCGGGGTGCCTTCGCCAAGCCGGTCAGGGTGGGCCCGCTGACCGCGGAGGAAGGGGTCTTCTCCGCTACCGAGAAGGCCGCCTTCCCGTCCCGCCGGCACCGCGCGAGGATCAACTACTACGTAGACGTGATCTTCCGGCACCGCGAACGCCGGAGCCTGCCCGCTCCGACGAATGGGCCTGAGGGCGGTTCCGCGCCTTCGCCCAGCGTGGTGCCCACGGTGTCGACCGGGCCCGAGACCTCCCTCACCCCGACCCCGACCGCGTCGGGGCAGCCGTCCGGCGGCGTGGAGGTCACCCCGACGCCGACCGAGAGCACCGCTCCGAGCCCGACGCCGACTCGCACGACGACGCACTCCCCGACTCCGAAGCCTCCCACCGAGACGCCGACCACCAAGCCCTCGCCGACGACCCCGAAGCCGTCGCTCACCCTCGACCCGACGAGGCAGCCGACGGTGGCCCCCACGTCCCAGCCGACCGCCCCCGGCGGTTCCTGGCCGAACGGTTCCAACACCGGGGTGCCCTCCGGGGTGAAGCTCACCCAGAGCAAGTCGATCACCGTCACCAAGGACGGCACGGTCATCGACGGCATGGAGGTGCAGGGTGAGATCAACGTCGACGCCGACAACGTGACCATCCGCAACACCCGCCTCGCCGCCGCTCCCGGCGACTGGGGCATCATCCAGCGGCAGGGTCGCAGCGGTCTCACCGTCGAGAACAGCGAGGTCTTCGGCAACGGCAAGCAGCGGACGCAGTTCGGCATCCTCAACCAGGGTGGCGACCTGACCGTCCGGCGGGTCGACATCCACACCATCAGCAACGGCATCCTGACCGAGCAGGGCCTCATCGAGGACTCCTACATCCACGATCCGGTCTACTACTCCGGCGACCACACGGACATGATCATGTGCACCAGCGGTCCGCCGTCCGGTGCCAAGCTGGTGATCCGCGGCAACACGGTGATCAACACGCTCGACCAGACCGGCGCCATCGCGCTGTTCCAGGACTTCGGCGTGGTGCGCAACGTGACGGTCGAGGCCAACTTCCTGGCCGGTGGCGGCTACGCGCTCTACGGCGGGGCCGGCGCCAAGGGCACCTCGTCCAACATCAAGGTCGTCAACAACGTCTTCAGCCGCAAGGTCTGGGCCAAGGGCGGGCAGAACGGCCCGGTGGCCTACTGGGACAAGGGCGGGTCGGGCAACGAGTGGAAGGGCAACGTCTGGGACGACGGCAAGGCCGTCCCCGAGGGCGGCTGACCGGCTCGACCGGCGAGACGAGCTGAAGGCGATCTGAAACAGAGATCGCGGGAAAAGGGAAAGGCGCCGGAAACCCCGGCGCCTTTCGCTATTAGGCGCTGACGGCGATGACGGATTTCACCAGGCCGCCGAGCCGCTCGAAGCGGATTTCCGAGGAGGAGAAGTAGTGCCGCATCTCGGTGATGCTGAGCAACTCCACCTCCATGACGATGTTGCGCGCCGCCTCGCGGTCGGACGTGGGCGTGTGCACGAGAGGCCAGCGGCGGAGCAGAGCGGTGCGCGCGGCGATCGGGAGGTACTGGAACCCGGGGAACAGGAAGTGCGGTTCCACGGGGAAGTAGCGGTAGGGCGTCTGCACCCAGTGACGCTCCGCCAGACCGTGGACGGCGTCGGCGAACATCTGACGGCGCAGATGCCCCCCGACGTGCTCGATCACCGCGTTCGAGAACACCAGGTCGTACTTGGTGGCGAGGATGCCCGCCGGAAGCTCGCAGGCGTCGGCCACGTCGGCCTTCAGCCACCCCGGGAGGTCGGTCGGGGGCTTTTCGAGGTTGACGATCTGCACGTGGGCGGGCCGTACCGGAGCCCGGAGCCAGGCACTGGCCGTGCCGCCGAGGTCGATCACCGACATGTTCTCCAGGCCGGGAAAGCTCTGCGCGAACCAGTTCCAGCGGCGGGCCCGTGCCTTGGCGCCGAGGGAGTCGGGCGAGTCGACGAAGCGGCCGCGTAACGCGCTGAGACGGCTCATCGTCCCACCTCGACCGTTTCGGAGTGGGTGCGACACCTGGTGACCATTGTTCTCCCGCTTCTCGGCACGTTCCAACGAGACCGCCCAACTATGGCAGACGCCATGTGATCGTGCGGTGCAGTGACTTCATTCGATAGCGCACTGAAATCATGAGATGACGCGTTAGGCGCATTGTGAAAACGCAATTCCAGAACTCCTACGTTGTGCGCGGCCGGGGATTCTCACGCCTCCAGCGGCTCGACCCGCAGCGGCAGCGTTCCCCCCTCGACGCACTTCCCGGTCGTGGCCTCCCACTTCCAGTGGTGCCGGGGGCATTCGATGACGCCGTCGCAGACGATGGCGTGGGTGAGGTCCTCACCGGCGTGCGGGCAGAACCGCTGCATCCGAAGCCCGTCGCGCTCGATGGTCTCGGTGTTCTGCCGCTCCCGGAGCATCTGCATGGTCTGCACGGGCTGCTGGCCGTAGCGCAGCAGGCTCATGAAGGTCAGGTCGAACACGTCCGGCTCCCGGTGGAGCCCCACGCGCATCGACAGCAGGGCCTCCTCCCAGCCGGTGCGCTCCTCGATGATCGCCCGCATCGTCCGGGGGCACAGGAGGAGGGTGTACTCCGGGTCGTACGGCTCCTCGCCCTCGATGACGAACCGCTCGGCCAGGCGCCCCAGCCGTACGTCCCACATGCGACCGTCGGCGACAAGGCGGATGTCCTTCGCGAAGTCGCCCAGGAAGCGCTTGTTCCAGCTCTGCAGCTTGGCGAAGTAGGACTCGATCTCCTCGGCGGTCACCGGCTCCGCGGGCTCGTCGTAGAACGCGCTCCACTCGTCACGGCGCCGCTCGCGGTAGGCGGCGAGGTCCTCGGAGGTCCGCGCGCCGGGCGCGCGTTCCACCGCTCGTGACCCGTCGAGCCGGACGGTGTCGCCGGGGAACAGTCGTAGCACCTCGACGCCGGGACATGCCTCGGCGAACTGGCCGGCGACGTCCTCCCACTGCGGGAAGATCGTCGCGTCGCGGTCGTTGTACGGCGCGAGGACGGGGTCGAGGAAGCAGGCCGGTCCCGCGGAGGGCAGGTAGGCCGTGGCCCCGGTGATCCGCACCTTGCGGTAAAGCGTGTCGAGCAGGTCGCCGCGGACGGCGTCCACCTTCTTGCGCATCACGTCAGGCGGATAGTCGTAGCAGTTGGGGTACCACATCGCCCCGGAGTACTGCGCGGCGAGCAGGTCGATGTCGCCGGGCAGCTCCGACATCGGGGTGTTGCAGTCGTTCAGGTCGAGGAAGCGGAAGCCGCCGAGGTCGAGCAGGAGCCCGCTGTCCTCCTTGTGGCTGGTGTCGAGGTACATCGTGACGGTGAAGCCGGGCGCGAGGTCCAGGGACTCCTTGTGGTCGAGCGCCACGATGTTCTCGTAACCCAGCGCCGTGAAGCGCCTGACCATGATCTTCGAGCGGTACCTCGGGACGATCACGGTGATCGACTTGTCCAGGGTGCTGAGCAGGCGTTCGTCGTAGTGGTCCTCGTGGGCGTGCGACACGTACAGGTAGTCGAAACGCTCGCCGCGCACCACGTCGACCAGATCCCGGTTGTCGGGATAGGGGAACCACGAGTGCAGGAACGCCGGGTAGAACCAGGGATCCACGAGCAGCCGCACACCGTTGTGCTCGGCGACGAAACCGGCGTGACCCAGATAGCGCAGCGCGGTCTGAGAACTGTCGCGGTACAGATCCAAAGGTGAGTCCCTTCGCGGAGATCGACACTGGCCCGGCCCGGCTCACCGCCGCGCGGCGGCGGCGTCGGAGCACGCCCTCGACGCCGCCAGGAATAGGACGAACGAGGGGCACTCCCGGAGTGCGTTGATCAGCGACTTTTCGTAAAGAAGGAGGCCCTCCACGGATGTCCGTGGAGGGCCTCCTCATCGGGCGGAGTTCAGGCGTTCAGGCTCTCAGCCGACGCGCCAGGTGTCGCCGCCGCGCAGCAGGTCGCTCAGCTGACCGGGGCCGCGCTCCGCCACGGCCTCGTCGAGCTGCTCGGCCATCAGCGTGTCGTACGCCGGGCGGTCGACGGACCGGAAGATGCCGATCGGCACGTGCTCGAACGCGGGCTCGTCCAGCCGCGACAGCGCGAACGCCAGCGACGGGTCGGGGTTGTGGGCGTCGTGGACGAGGATCTCGCCCTCGGGCACGCTCGCCCGGTCGACGACCTCGATGCCGCCGTTGGCCGCCCGGCGCACCGCCTTGGAGGCGGACACGATCGGCAGGCCGTGCTCAAGGCGCAGCGTGATGTCGTCACGCAGCTCAGGGTCCTTCAGCGGCTCGAAGGCGTTGTCGTTGAAGATGTTGCAGTTCTGGTAGATCTCGACCAGGCTCGTGCCCCGGTGGGCCGCCGCCTCGCGCAGCACCGAGGTGAGGTGCTTGCGGTCGGAGTCGAGCGTGCGAGCCACGAAGCTCGCCTCCGCGCCGAGCGCGAGCGAGATCGGGTTGAACGGCTTGTCCAGCGAGCCCATCGGCGTGGACTTGGTGATCTTGCCGACCTCGGAGGTCGGCGAGTACTGGCCCTTGGTCAGCCCGTAGATGCGGTTGTTGAACAGCAGGATGTTCAGGTTGACGTTGCGGCGCAGCGCGTGGATCAGGTGGTTGCCGCCGATCGACAGCGCGTCGCCGTCTCCGGTGATCACCCACACCGACAGGTCGGGGCGGGACGCGGCCAGCCCGGTCGCGATCGCCGGAGCCCGGCCGTGGATGGAGTGGAACCCGTAGGTGTTCAGGTAGTACGGGAACCGGGAGGAGCAGCCGATGCCCGAGACGAACACGATGTTCTCGCGCTTGAGCCCGAGCTCGGGCAGGAAGCCCTGGACCGCAGAGAGGATGGCGTAGTCACCGCAGCCGGGGCACCAGCGCACCTCCTGGTCGCTCTTGAAGTCCTTCAGGGTCTGCTTCTCGGTCGCCCGGGGGATGAGGGCGAGCCCCGTGCCTGCGACCGGGCCCGTGACGTGCCCGTTCGTCGCGATGTCACTCACTGTCGATCACTTCCTGGATCACTCCGGCCAGCTCCTCGGCCTTGAAGGGAAGACCGCGCACACGGTTGTAGCTGATGATGTCGACCAGGAACCGCGCGCGGAGCAGGAGCGCGAGCTGGCCGAGGTTGATCTCCGGCAGCAGCACCTTGTCGTACGAGCGCAGCACCTCGCCGGTGTTCGCGGGCAGCGGGTTGAGGTGGCGGATGTGGGCCTGCGCGACCTTCGAGCCGGCCTTCCTGACCCGTCGTACGGCGGCCGCGATCGGCCCGTACGTCGAGCCCCAGCCGAGGACGAGCACGCGGGCGTCGCCCTCGGGGTCGTCGACGGAAAGCGGCGGGATGTCCTGCGCGATGCCGTCGATCTTGGCCTGGCGGAGCCGGACCATCAGGTCGTGGTTGTTGGGGTCGTAGGAGATGTTGCCCGTGCCGTCGGCCTTCTCGATGCCGCCGATGCGGTGCTCGAGACCCGGGGTGCCGGGGACCGCCCACGGCCGCGCCAGGGTCTGCGTGTCGCGCTTGAACGGCAGGTACGTCTCGCCGTCGTCGCCGTTCGGCTCGACCGTGAACTCGACCGACAGGTCGGGCAGGTCCTCGATCTCGGGCAGCCGCCACGGCTCGGAACCGTTCGCGAGGTAGCCGTCGGAGAGCAGCATGACCGGCGTGCGGTACTTCACGGCGATGCGCGCCGCCTCCAGCGCCGCGTCGAAGCAGTCGGACGGTGTCGCGGGCGCCACGATCGGCACCGGCGACTCGCCGTTGCGGCCGTACATCGCCATGAGCAGGTCGGTCTGCTCGGTCTTGGTGGGCATGCCCGTCGAGGGGCCGGCCCGCTGGACGTCGACCACCAGCAGCGGGAGCTCGGTGGTGACCGCGAGGCCCACGGTCTCGGCCTTGAGCGCCACGCCAGGACCCGACGTCGTGGTGACGCCGAGCGCGCCGCCGAACGCCGCGCCGAGCGCCGCGCCGACGCCCGCGATCTCGTCCTCCGCCTGGAAGGTGCGGATGCCGAACCGCTTGTGCTTGGACAGCTCGTGCAGGATGTCGGACGCCGGGGTGATGGGGTAGGAGCCGAGGAACAGCGGCAGCTTCGACTGCACCGAGGCGGCGATCAGCCCGTAGGCCAGGGCCTGGTTGCCGGAGATGTTGCGGTAGAGGCCCGCGGTCAGCTTGGCCGGCTTGATCTCGTACGACACCGAGAAGGACTCGGTGGTCTCGCCGTAGTTCCACCCGGCCTGGAAGGCCGCGACGTTGGCCTTCGCGATGTCGGGCTTCTTCGCGAACTTGGTCTCGAGGAACTTGACGGTCGCCTCGGTGGGCCGGTGGTACAGCCAGGACAGCAGGCCGAGCGCGAACATGTTCTTCGCCCGCTCGGCGTCCTTCTTGGAGATGGAGAAGCCTTCGAGGGCCTTCACCGTCAGCGAGGTGAGGGGGACGGCGTGCACGCGCCACTCGCCGAGCGAGTCGTCGTCCACCGGGCTCTCGGAGTAGCCGACCTTCTGGAGGTTGCGCTTGGTGAACTCGTCGGTGTTGACGATGATGTCGGCCCCGCGAGGCAGGTCGCCGAGGTTGGCCTTCAGCGCCGCGGGGTTCATGGCGACGAGGACGTTGGGGGCGTCACCCGGGGTCAGGATGTCGTGGTCGGCGAAGTGGAGCTGGAAACTCGACACGCCGGGGAGTGTGCCTGCGGGGGCGCGGATCTCGGCGGGGAAGTTGGGCAGGGTGGAAAGGTCGTTCCCGAACTGCGCGGTCTCCGCCGTGAAACGGTCACCGGTCAACTGCATGCCGTCGCCGGAGTCACCCGCGAAGCGAATGATCACGCGGTCGAGTTGCTGAACCTGCTTGGTCACAGCTCGGTCCTCCTCGACGCGCAGGGGCGCCGTCGCTCGTGGCACGTATTCATTTCCATGCTAGATCCCTTGGGGCTGCGCGGGCTTCTTTACGCATGCGCGTCGAAGGGGTGTGACCCTTCTCCCTGCGACGGCAACGATGTGTTCGTCGGCCGCGTCCGGTGGGCATCGGGGGTGATGCGGCGGCACGCGGTGCTTCCTGAGGCCGGGGAGGCTCAGGTGGGGACGCGGCCTGAGACCAGCGCCCGAGGCGTGGTCACGACCGGAGACGGCTCCGCGTACACAGCCCCGCGGCGAGCCTGCACAGATCAACGTGCAAGCGGGAGTAGAGCACGTTTCGGGTCACGGTGACTAACTATATGTCCCTCGGGCGGATGGATTCCGAGTGCCTCGCTCAGGATCCCCTCAGTGTGCCCGTGCGCCGTAGACCTGACCCGGCTCCATCCTGTGCGCGCCGTACAACTCGGGGACGGTCACGAAGGAGTAGCCGCGGGCCGCCAGCGCCTTGAGCGTCTTCGGCAGGGCCTTGAGGGTCGCCGGGCCGCCGTCGTGCATCAGGATGACCGATCCGGGCCGCGCCCCGTCGATCGCCCGCCGGGCGACGGCGGCCGGGTTGGAGTCCCTCGCGTCCGCCGTGTCGACGCTCCACCCGACGATCGAGAGCTTGAGCGCGCGGGCCGCGGTCACGACCTGGGCGGTGAGGCCGCCGTACGGGGCCCGGAGCAGCGCGGGGGCGGGGCCGACCGTGCCGATCGTCATCTGGGTGCGGCTCAGCTCGTCGGAGATCTTGCGGATGTCGAGGGTCGCCAGGTCGCGGTGGGACCAGGAGTGGTTCGCGATCAGGTGTCCCGCGTCGGCGATGCGCCGCAGCAGGGCCGGCTGCGCCTCGGCGTTCGCACCCACGGCGAAGAAGGTGGCGCGGGCGCCGTACTCGGCGAGGATGGACAGCAGCCGATCGGTCTGCCGGCCGGGGCCGTCGTCGAAGGTCAGCGCCACGCACCTGGCGGCGGCGCAGTCCACGGAGCCGCCCCCCGTGCCCTGGTTGCCCGGAGCGGGGATCGCCTGCGGCGGCGGGGCCTTCGGCATGGTCTCCGGGGTGGCGGAGTCCACGACGTCCATGGTCCGCCGGCCGAAGTCCGACAGCAGCGGCGTCGCCTCCTGCTTGGGCACGGCGACCGCTATCCGGCCCATCCGCGCCGGGGCCACCTGGCCGTCGTCGAACTCCGCCACGAGGTCGCCGTGCGGGTTGAAGTTGAGCGAGTCGAACATCGCCCGGTCGGGCTTGACCGCGTCCACCTTCATCCCCTGGCCGAGGCTCCAGAGGCGGTTCCGCACGATCGCGGCCAGCGTGGCGAGGGCCTGGCCGTCCTTCAGTAGGTCGGCGGATTCGTGGACGCGCCGGGCGTTCTGGTCGTACCAGAGGGTGCTGAGGGAGTTGCGCCACTCAGTGCCGGTGAACAGCCCGGTGCGCATCCGTACCCCGAACACGCCGCCGGAGGCCGCCGTCAGCTGCCACGCCATGTTCAGCTCGGGGGGCGCGGGGGCGTGCGGCTGCGGGCGCGCGCCGTGGGAGAAGCGGCGTACGGCGGCCGAGGTCGTCTGGCGGAGCTTCCCGGACAGTTCGGGGGCCGAGGCGAGGGAGGGATAGCTGACGAAGACGTGGTGGTCGGCGGAGTCGTCCGAGACCGTTTGCACCGACAGCCCGCCGACCGTGGACGGGGTGACGAAGTTGATCGTGGTCGGCTGCGCGGGGAGCGTGGTGGGCTCGTCCTCGAAGGTGAAGGGGAAGGTGACTCCGCAGCCGGCGGTGATCGCGACCAGAAGAGCGATCCCTCCGGAGCGCAGCAGGCGGGCCATGGCTGCCACACTAAGCACGCTATATACGTATTTACTTGTATTTTGCGGGATGAGAGACTGGCTTTTGACCGCGATGGGTAACTCTGGGGTGACGGAAAGCGATTTCCGGGCTGATGGACCTCGCTCCGGGGGGCTACTGTCAAGGCCTCGGGGAGCCGAAAGGCTCGCGCCGTGAGGTTCGCGCCGTGAGGTTCGCGCCGTGAGGTTCGCGCCGTGAGGTTCGCCAGGTGGGAGGGTGTATGAACGGATATTTCGGTTCTTACGCTGTCGTCGCCGTGATGCTGGGCATCGGGGCCGCGATCTTCGGCGGAGCCCTGCTCGTCAACCGGCTGCTCCGCCCGAGCCACCCCACCCGCGAGAAGCTCACGACCTACGAGTGCGGCGTCGACCCCGTCGGCGAGGGCTGGGCGCAGTCCCAGATCAGGTACTACGTCTTCACCTACCTCTATGTCGTCTTCGCCGTCGACGCCGTGTTCCTGTTCCCGTGGGCGACGGTGTTCGCCGCGCCGGGCTTCGGCATGGCCACGCTGGTCGAGATGTTCGTGTTCCTGGCCTTCATCGCCATCGGCATCCTGTATGCCTGGCGCAAACGCGTACTCGCCTGGACCTGACGAAGAGGGGAGAATGGCCTCATGGCCGCCAGCGATCTCCCGATGCCCACCGTGGGGCCGGCGTCCCGGCTCGCCCCCAAACCGATGCGCTTCGTCCTCAACTGGGGCCGGCGCTATTCGCTGTGGGTGTTCAACTTCGGGCTGGCCTGCTGCGCGATCGAGTTCATCGCCACCTCGATGAGCCGTCACGACTTCATCCGCTTCGGGGTGATCCCCTTCGCCAACGGCCCGAGGCAGGCCGACCTCATGATCGTCTCGGGCACCGTCACGGACAAGATGGCCCCCGCCGTCAAGCGCCTGTACGAGCAGATGCCCGACCCCAAGTACGTCATCTCGTTCGGCGCCTGCTCCAACTGCGGCGGCCCTTACTGGGACTCCTACTGCGTGACCAAGGGGGTCGACCAGATCATCCCGGTCGACGTCTACGTCCCCGGCTGCCCGCCACGGCCGGAGGCGCTGCTGTACGGCATCATGAAACTCCAGGAGAAGATCGCGGGCGAGTCGCTCGGCGAGCGTTACGCCGCCCCTGAGCACCGGCCGGGCGTGAACCGTTGAGAGCCGCGATCGAGGAGCGGTACGGCCCGCGCGCCGAGGTCTCCGAGTCCTTCGGGGAGACCACCGTGGACGTCGGCGCCGGCGACTGGATCGACGTGCTGACCTTCGCCCGCGACCACCTCGGGTGCGTGTTCTTCGACTGGCTGACCGGGGTCGACGACCCGCCCGGCGGCTTCTCGGTCGTCGCCCACGTCTTCGACCCCGTCGAGCACGCCCACCTGCTGCTCCGCACGCGGGTGCCGCGCGAGGACCCCCGGCTGCCGAGCGCCACGGGCGTCTACCGGGGCGCCGACTGGCACGAGCGCGAGACCTTCGAGATGTTCGGGGTGATCTTCGAGGGTCATCCCCACCTGGTGCCCCTGCTGCTGCCCGACGGGTTCGAGGGCTTCCCGCTCCGCAAGGACTTCATCCTCGCCTCGCGGGTCGCCAAGCCGTGGCCGGGAGCCAAGGAGCCCGGCGAGTCGGGCCAGGGCTCGCCCAGCCGCCGCAAGACGCTCCCGCCCGGCGTCCCCGCCGACTGGGGGCCGTCGGCCACCACGCCGCCACCGGTGCGAGGCCCCCGCGCCGTGCGCGGCCCTCAGCCCGAGCAGCCCTCGCGGCCGGCGGGCCCGGAGGACGGCGATGGCTGAGGTGCTCGATGTCGCCGTCCGCCTCGTGGTGATCGTCATCGCGTTCCTGACGCTGCCGCTGATCGTCGGGCAGACCGAGCACAAGGCCATGGCCCACATGCAGTCGCGCCTCGGCCCCATGTACGCCGGAGGGTTCCACGGCTGGGCCCAGCTCATCGCGGACGGCGTGAAGTTCGCCCAGAAGGAGGACGTCATCCCGCTGGCGGCCGACCGGCGGGTGTTCTCCCTCGCGCCCGCCGTGGCGCTGGTGCCGTACTTCGTCGTGCTGGTCGTCATCCCGGTCGGCCCCGGCCTGTTCGGCACGGACCTGGACGCCGGGCTGTTCTTCGTGCTCGCGGTGATGGGCATCGGCGTGCTCGGCTCGATCATGGCCGGCTGGTCGTCGGCCAACAAGTACTCCGTGCTCGGCGGCATGCGCGCGGCGGCCCAGCTCATGTCGTACGAGCTGCCGCTCGTCCTCGCGGCGTCGTCGGTCGCGATGGCGGCGGGCACGCTGTCGCTGCCGGGCATCGTGGAGGCGTGGCGCTGGTGGTGGCTGCCGTGGCAGGCCGTCGGCGCCGTGGTGTTCTTCGTCGCCGGCCTCGCCGAGCTGCGCAGGCCGCCCTTCGACATGCCGATCGCCGAGTCCGAGATCATCATGGGCCCGATGACGGAGTACACCGGCATCAGGTTCGCGCTGTTCATGCTGGCGGAGTACGCCGGCATCGTCGTGCTCTCGGCGCTGACCACCGTGCTGTTCCTCGGAGGGTGGCACGGGCCGCTGCTGCCCGGGCCCGTCTGGACGTTGATCAAGATCTTCGTGCTGGCGTTCGTGGTGATCTGGGTCAGGGTCAGCTTCCCCCGGCTCCGCGCCGACCAGCTGCAGAAGCTCGCCTGGATCGGCCTGGTGCCGGCCGCGCTCTTGCAGCTCGCGCTCACCGGAGTGGTCAGGGTGCTCGCCGGCTGAGGGACCCGCCGGGCGGCCCGGCGTCATCGGCCCAACATCGTCCCGCCGTTGATGTGGAGTATCTGGCCGGTCACGTATCCGGCCTCGGGAGAGGCGAGGTACCTGATGGCCGCCGCGACCTCGCCCGGCGTGCCCGGCTTGCCGACCAGGGTCTGGTCGACGCGCGACCTGACGAACTCCGGCGTCGCCCGGTCGCCGAAGAACTCGGTGCCGGCGACGTAGCCGGGGGCCACGGCGTTCACCGTGATCCCTTCGGGCCCGAGCCGCTGCGCCAGCTCGTAGGTGTAGGCGTGGAGGGCCGCCTTCGCACCGCCGTACGAGCCGGGGCCGCGGACCGCCGCGATCGACGACAGGTGCACGATGCGGCCGCCGGGGCGGCGCAGGTAGGGCAGCAGGCCCTCGGTGAGCAGCACCGCGGTCAGCACGTTGGCCTCGAAGTTGCGCCGGTAGGAGTCGGCGACGCCGGTCAGGGTGCCGTCGTCGCCGAAGGCGACGTTCCCGCCCGCGTTCGTGACGATCACGTCGACCGGGCCCTTGAGCGCGATCGCCTCCACGGCCGCCTGGGTCTGGCGGGGGTCGGACAGGTCGGCCGTGGTCCAGCCGACCAGGTCGGCGTCGTAGGCGGTGTTCAGCTTCGCGGCGGCCTCGCTGAGCACCTCGGCCCGGCGGCCGAGGATGGTGACCTGGGCGCCCTCCCCGGCGAAGGCCTCCGCCGTCGCCAGCCCGATGCCGGTGCCTCCGCCTGACACCACTACACGTCTCTGCTCCATGCCTGCCGCCCCTCTTGTCGTGACACCCGTGAGTGCCGGGTCCCCGGGTGGTCGCCTTCCAAACACGTGCCGTGCGCTCAGTAGTCCTTGAGCTCGATGGCGTTCGCCGCCCTGTGGATGGGTTCGAGGACCTTGGCCATCATGCGGTCCTTGCCCGGCAGGTACTTCAGCAGCGAGAGCATCGTCATTGAGATGCGGACCTGTGCCTTGCTCCGCATCACCATGCGCTTGATGTTCGCCGGTCCGAGGCTCTGGTTCCGCTCGGCGAAGCCTCGCATCTCTCTCTCGTAGCCGTCGAACCCGGCCTCGTGCTCGCCGCCGGCCGCGGCGAGCTCGCCCGCCAGGACGTACGCGCCGACCAGGGCCAGGCTCGTGCCCTGGCCCGACGCGGGGGAGGCGCAGTAGGCGGCGTCCCCGACCAGCGCGACCCGGCCCCTCGACCAGCGGTCCATGTGGACCTGGCTGAGCGAGTCGAAGTAGAAGTCGTCCGCGTGCTCCATGCCCGTGAGCAGCCGGGGAACCTCCCAGCCCTCCCCGGCGTAGGCGCGGGCCAGGAGCTCGCGCTGCTCGTCGTGGTCGCGGTGGTCGTACGCCAGCGGCTCGGAGGCGAACAGGAACATGGCCTTGGCGCCGGTGTCCTTGGCGGTGCTGTACGCCAGCGCCGTCCTGCCCGGGGAGACGTAGGTCAGCTCCCAGCGGTCGAGGCCGAGGTGGTTGGGGACGCTGAAGATCGAGACGTAGTACCCGAGATCGCGGACGAACCGCTCTTCTGGGCCGAAGGCCAGCGCGCGGGAGGTGGAGTGCAGCCCGTCGGCCCCCACCACCAGGTCGAACGTGCGCCTCCCGCCGCTCTCGAACGTGACCTCCACGCCGTGGGCGGTGTCGGAGAGGGTGGCGATGGAGTCCTCGAAAAGGTACTCCACCTCGCCCTTGGTGAGGTCGTAGAGGATGCGGTTCAGGTCGCCGCGGAGGATCTCGGCGTCGTCGCCCTCCCGCCCGCCGAACGTGTCGCCGTCCATGCTCGCCACGCGCTTGCCCGCGGCGTCGACGATCGACCCGCCCTGCACGCCGGTCCGCTCACGGCGGATCTCCGCGAGGACGCCCATTCGCGTCACCACGTCGAGCGCGGCGCCGCGAATGTCGATCTTGTAGCCCCCCTCCCGCACGGAGGGGGCCCGCTCGACCACCGTGGGGGTGAAGCCGTGACGGCGCAGCCAGTACGCCAGCGTCGTGCCCGCGATGCTCGCACCTGAGATGAGGACGGTTCGGTTCTTCATGGGGGGCTCCCTGCTCGGTCGGGCTCTGCGGCCTGCTCTGAGAGGAACAGTACATATGTATCAGTCAACTGTGCAATACACTTGTACAAGACAAATGTATGAGACGTTGGTTAGACTCCTGGCATGGGAAATCGCGAAGACCTGCTCGCCGGAGCCAAGCGCTGCCTGTACGAGAAGGGGTACGCGCGCACCACGGCGCGCGACATCGCGGCGGCCTCGGGCGTCGTCAGCCTGGCCGCCATCGGCTACCACTACGGGTCCAAGGAGGCGCTGCTCAACGCCGCGCTCCAGCAGGCGATGGAGGAGTGGGGCGACGACCTCGGCCGCATCCTCGCCTCCGAGGGAGACCCCGGCGCCACCCCGGACGAGCGGTTCGAGGCGACGTGGGCGGCGGTGATCGGGTCCTTCGCGACCCACCGGGCACTGTGGTCCATCCAGTTCGAGCTCATCGCGAACATCCAGAAGATGCCGGACATGCGCGGGAACCTCGCCGACTCGAGCCGGCAGGCGCGTCTCGCGCTGGTCGAGCTGTTCGGGCGGCTCGGCTCGGCCGAGAACGAGGAGCAGGCGGAGAAGGTCGGCGCGCTCTACCAGGTGCTGCTGATCGGCATGGCGGCCCATTGGCTCGTGGACCCCGAAACGGCTCCCTCGGGCGGCGACCTGATCGCCGCCCTGCGCGCGGTCGCCGGCACCCCCGAATGAAACCGGGCGACGGCCGTGTGGCCGTCGCCCGGTTCGTCTGCGAGACGCAGCTCAGCGGTGGTCGGGCACCACCGCCTCGTAGGCCTTGGCCCGGTTCGCCGTCTTGGAGCCGGTGAGGCCGGTGCACTGGGCGGCGCCGGTGACGTCGTTGGGCACCCCGGCGTCGGAGGGCTGCGGCGTGTTGGCCGCGCAGGACAGGGAGCCCTGGACGCGTGTGCCCGTCAGGACGAGGGCTTCGGTCGTGGCGTTACCGCTCATCGTCATCGCGCCTCTGATGTCCGCGCCGGCGATGACCAGCTTGCCGGTGGTGCCGGAGATGGCGGCCGCCCCCTCGATCCGCGCCTTGATCAGGTGCACCTCGCCGGCGCCGGCCGCGGTGATCCCTCCCTTGATCGTGCCGCCGTTGACCACGAGGGACGCGCCGGAGCCCACCGTCACCACGCCGCTGACCTCGGCGTCGTTCAGGCAGGTGACGCCGGAACGGATCGAGAGCGCCCCCTTCTTCGAGCCCGTGATGGTGGTGGTGCAGGCCGGAGGTGCCGGGAGGGTCGTCACCCTGAAGCTCTTCGCGTCGCCGTAGTTGCCGCTGGCGTCGATGGAGCGGTACTCGATGGTGTGCGCGCCCCGGGCCAGCGTGCCGTAGGTGAGGCTGTCGATGGTGGTGCCGCTCTCACTGAACGTCCACGGCAGGTCGGCGGAGGTCGGCCAGCCGAAGTAGTTGAACCAGCCGTCGCCGACCACCCGCGACTCGCGCACGACGTACCCGGGCTCGTCGTCGTGCCCGGTGAGCTTCATGGTGAAGGGGCCGTTGTAGACGTAGGTCTCGCCGGACCTGACGAGCGGTTCGGAGAGCTCGTAGCCGGTGGTGGGCTTGTCGTCCACGGTCCAGGTGAGCGTCTGCCCGCCGGCGGTGGCGGTGACGGTGTGGGCGCCCGGCGTGAGGGTGAGGGCGCCGAGATCCAGGTCGTCGTCGGTCTCGGTGAGCGGCTTGCCGTCCAGGGCCCAGGCGACGGCGGGGACGGCGTCGTCGGGGTGGGCGCTGTCGACGTAGACGATCTCGTCACGTCCCACGCCGCGGTTGGTCGGCGTGGCGGACAGGAAACCGGGGCTGGTCGCTCTTGGGACCGTGGTCACGGTGGTGTCCACCGTCCACGTGCGGGTCGCGGTGAGGCCGGTCGCGCGGATGGCCGGGTCCCGTACGAAGCTCGTCGGGTCGACCACGGTCGCGGTCACCGTGTGCCTGCCAGGTGACAGGTCCAGGGTGCGCAGGTCGACCTCGGTGCCCTGACCCGGCAGCTTGGCGCCGTCCACCTGCCACGTGGTCGTCAGGGCGTGGTCGTTCGGGTGCAGCGGTTCGACCCAGAGCACCCGGTCGGCGCCGACCGGCGACGTGGTGGGCGTGCTGTCCTGGATGAGGCCGACCTTGGCGGAGATCTTCTGCGTCATGATCTCGCGGCTGACCTGGTCGTAGTAGTAGCCGAGCGTCTTCATGATCGAGTGCTGGCTGGGCCGCCAGACCCCGCTGCTGTAGTAGAGACCGCCCTCGTACCTGCCGATGGTGCCGCCCGCCTCGCCGGGCTCGCCGAGCCAGCGCCACCACTTCCGCTGCTGGTCCTTCATCTGCTGTTCGGTCAGCAGCGTGTGGTGCGCCGAGCTGGGCTCGTTGCCGGTGTACGGACCGCCGTCCACGCCGCGACTGTAGTAGGGGTACTCGTCCTGCAGCCCGCCGAGCGAGTGGCCGATCTCGTGCGGGGCGATCAGGGCGGACATCGAGTTGTGGCCCGAGGCGGTGGCGTAGGCGCCGCCCGCTCCGCCGTACGTCCCGCTGTTGGCCAGCGCCACGATCTGCCGGTTGCCGGTGTTGCTTCCCGCCACCATGTTGGCGTACCTGTTGGCGGCCGTGTTGTTCACGGTGATCAGCCGCTGCAGGCTGGTGGGGTTGCAGTTGGCGTAGAAGCCCATGCTCAGCGGGGTGTTCTTCTTCCCGGCGGCCAGGTCGGGGTCGCAGCCGACGCCCGACTCACCGGAGACGATGTCCACCCGGTAGACGTTGAAGTAGTTCCGGTAGGACTTGTACGGCTCGATCGACCACAGCACGTTGAGCTGCAGCTCGGCGTCGGCGGCGAACGAGGACTGCTCGCCCTTGGTGTAGCCGTCGCCCATGATGATCAGGTTGAACCGGTGCGCCGGGTCGCCGGTGACCTGCACCGGCACCACGGTGGCGCTGCCGGGCTCGTCGGCGGCCTGGGCGGGGGAGATGGGCGCGGACAGGAGGATGGCGGCCGTGGAGGCGGCCGCCAGGGCCGTGAGAGGTCGGGGGATGCGCATAGAGGAGAGCCTCCGGAGGGCAAAGTGAGGAGCTGCCTGCACTATCCGGGGCTTTGCCCTCCTAGCACACATCCCAGGTGGGCATAACTTTGGATTTATGGGGGCAAAGCACCCGTTATCGCCGGGTCATCCTGAGGAGCCGGTCGAGTACGGCGCCGCCGCGGCTCAGGCCGTCGTGGGCGTGCTCGTTCGTGATCCAGAATGTCAGGCCGCCGACCATGCCCGCCGTGCTAAGGGAGTGCTCGCGGTGGACGTACATGTCGTCGTAGTAGATCGCCGCCGCGACCGGCACGGTGTTGCGGGCCAGCCGGTCGGGGTCGTACAGGCTCGGCCAGGAGGCGTGCGCGGCCAGGTCCCGCGCGCAGGATCGCAGCGGGGCGAGCGCGGCGTCCTCCTCGAAGAACCACGGGAAGATCATCTCACCGGTGAACCGGACGGGTGCGCCCGGCTCCAGGCCGAACTCCGGGAAGCCGGCCAGCGCCCGCTCCGCCGCCCACGCGGACGCCTCGCCCTGGCAGTAGATGGCCTCGTGCAACAGGGCATAGAGGGGATGCCCGGCGAACGAGACCAGGGAGTCGACCCCCCTCAAAAAGACATCGGAGAGCTCGCCCTTGCCGATGAACGGCTCCTCAAGCAGGTGGTGGAGGGAGTCGAAGCGGTTCTCCTGCCCAAGGACCAGGCCCACCGTCTGGAAACGCCGCGGGGTGAGCCGATCGCCGTTGGGAAGCGCCACCTCGTTCTCCCGGAGATGGTCCACGACCCTGCGGGCGACCTCCTGGTCTCGGGGGTAGCGGGCGAAGAAGCGCTCGTTGTGGGCCAGGACCCTGGGGTACGCCGCCCGGTACACCTCGTACGGCGAGGCGGTCAGCGACGGCAGCCCGCCCGCGATCAGCACCTCGCGCAGCCCCTCGGGAGCCAGGGACAGGTAGGTGAGCGCGCAGAACCCGCCGAAGCTCTGGCCGAGCACGCTCCACGGCCGGTCGCCCGCGAGGTGCGCGCGCAGCAGCTCGGCGTCGCGCACGATGCTGTCGGCCCGGAAGTGCCGCAGGTAGCCCGCCGGGTCGGGTAGATCGGTCAGGGTCTGCCGCGTGGCGGGCGTGCTCCGTCCCGTGCCCCGCTGGTCGAGCAGGACCACCCGGTACTCGCGGCTCGCCCGCTCCAGCCAGCCGGGGATCGCGCGCGGGGCCCGGTGGCCGGGACCCCCTTCGAGATACAGCAGGAACGGCAGGTCGGCTTCCTCCCGCTCGACGGCGACCAGCTCACGGGCGAACAGCTCGATCGTCATGCCCGTGGGGTCGGCATGGTCGAGCGGGACGGTGATCAGGTGGTCGGTGAAGGCGTATCCGGAGTGGCGGCAGGTCTCTGGCACGAAGATCCCCTGGTGGCGATGACACGGCCTCCCACCATGCGTGACCGCGAAATATCCCGCTAATCCCAAAGAGATATAGTCCGCGGGTTATAGCGGTGAAAGGAGGGGCGGAAGTGCAGCTTGAGCTCCGCCACCTGCGCGTGATCTGTGCCATCGCCGACGCCGGAAGTCTGAGCAGGGCGGCCGGCACCATCGGCGTGTCACAGCCCGCGCTCACGGCGCAGCTTCAGCGGGTCGAGGGCGCGCTCGGCGGGCAGCTCTTCCGCCGCGGCCGCCTCGGCATCACCCCGACGCCGTTCGGCCAGTTCGTGCTCACCCGGGCCAGGTCCATCCTGCTCACCGTGGACGAACTGGTCACCGGATCAGGCGCCGACGCGCGCCGGTCGGACGTCGCCCGCATCGGCGGATACGTGACCCCCCTGCTGTCCGGCCTGCTCAGCCGGCTCTTCGAGGTCCCCGGCGTGTCGATCACCGTGCACACCGAGTACTCCCCGAGGCTCCTCCTCGACCTGCTGATCTCCCGCCGGCTGGACGCGGCGACCCTGGTTGACTACCCCGGGAGCGAGCTGTCCGCCCCGCCGTCGATCGGCATGCGGCTGGTGGTCACCGAGCCGGTCTTCATCCTCATGAGCAGCGCACACCCGCTCGCGGGCGAGGAGGAGGTGGGGCTGGCCGATCTCGCGGACGACGACTGGGTGCTCTCCCCGCCTGACGGGGTGGGCTGGCCCGAGTGCGTGTACGCCGCCTGCCAGGACGCGGGCTTCTCACCCCGCGTGCCGCACAGCATGACCGAGCAGGCGATGATCCGGCAGCTCGTCGCCGGCGGGCACGCGGTGTCACCCTGCCAGGCCACGGTGCCGGACGGTCCGGGGATCGTGGTGCGCCCGATCGCTGGCACCCCGCTGTGGCTGCGGCACCTGGTGGCTTGGCGCCGCGACGGCCCGCTGGCCGACCGCGCCGAGGAACTGGCCGAGTTCGCCACCCAGGCACACCGCGACGCCATCGGCGAACGACCCCACTACGCGTCCTGGCTAGCCCGCAACGAAGGCCTCAGGACCCCGGCATAGCCGTGCACGGCAGGGCTGCTGGCCGATCCCATCATCGACGGGCGACGGCCGGCGACGAAGGCGGACCTCCGGTGCTCGTGCGGCGCGAATCAGGCCGCACCTCAGACGAGGTCGATGGGCGATCAGCCAGTTCTACGACTGGGGTTTAGCGGTCGCACTCGCGTCGCCCCTGCTTGCCGACAGGACTCACGAAGCTGCCGAGGTTAGGCACTGTGTAGATCAGCCCCTGTTCGCGCAGTGCCGAAGGGATTTCCGGATGGTGTCTAGAGCGACCCCGAACTCTTCGACAAGCCGGAGCTCTGACAGCAAGAACTTGGGCGGCTAGGTGGCATCTTCGATGCGGGTACGCAGCATGTCAGCGACTTGTTGCCACCGTGGCCGGTCCGGCTCAAACTCCATCACGCAGGCAACCATAGGAAACTACTACCAAGGGTCCATATGAGCTTCCGTAGCGACGAGGGGGCCTTCTACGCGACCAGGCGATGCGTCCATCCACAGCAGCGAGCAGCTCAACGCGGGCATCCACAAGACGGTCAGCGCAAATGACCTGCCGAGCCTGATAGAGCTCCTACGGGACCAGGAGACCGGCGAGGTCATCCTGCAAACGAGACACCTGTGACCACTGAGCGAACATCAAAGCGGACACTTCCAACTGGGCCAAGCAGCGGTGGCTTCGTCTTCCCACGCGACCAGCGTCTTGCCTTGGTAAGACGTGTCCCCGTGCACACTGGCCCAGTCGACCAACTGCACGCTCGGTTGCACCTTGCCGTTCACGAGCCATGGCTGATCTCGAAGGTCGTTCTTCGGTATGGCCCCTTTGTCCACCAGGCACTGTGTGACAGCCAAAAGCGCCTGACTGCGACGCTGCGATGCTTGGCTTGCGGGCTTGGGATCGTCGTCCGTACAGGATGCCGTCAGGAACACAAGCGCTATGAGAATCCCAACGGCCCCCTTCGAGATATTCACTACTGCAGCCCCATGGCATTCCGTGCTTCGTTCACCCATTGGCCAAGCGACTTCCCCGCGTACTGTGTCTCGTCATGCTCACTGGCCCAGTCGAGGAAAGACTGGTTGGGTATGACTATGCCGTTTTTTATCCATGCTCCACCCTGAGGGCCGTCTTTGACCCATAGAGCATCCTTGGGCGGAGTTATGGCTCCAGCGTTAAGCAAGCCTTGGACAACGGGGATTTCGACGTGGAATACCTGACTCCGAACAGCGGCAGCGTTCGTATGCAGCGTTTCCAGGGCATGCCCGGTGTCAAAGAGCTGGTTCGCCGGCGAGCCTGCGACCCCAGTAAGGAACTGGGCGATGGTCGCTGGCCCCCATGGGTTGGCGAAACTGAGAGCGCCGAAGCCGCTTACCAGCATGGACAGCGCCGTTTGGTTGCGCGTAGCCGTATCGTCATCGTGCTGGGCATTGATGAAATTTCGATCGCCTTCAAGCTGTTGGACAAGCCCGTACAGTCGACCCATCTCACTCAAATAGTTTTGATCCGATGGATCCAATATGTTTGCGGTGACGGCGGCCGCCACACGCGCGTCCATGATCCCCTTGAACGCGCCGTATTCCTTTGGCTCCCGAAGAATCTGGTTGAACAACGCCTCCAACTCGCTGTTCTGGACGATCGCCATCCATGGGTTCCCCTTAATTCTTCCTTTGGGAAGTATCCCAGAGCCGTAGTCACGGCCCACCGACCGGGCGAAATCAGGGAGGTAGCGATCAGTGGTGAAGATGAGGGATTTGCGGATTTCGTTGGGGAGGACTGCGTCAGGTTTGAGCCTGGAGAACTCGGCAGTAGCTTTGACGATGTTGACGACCGACCATGCGGATTCCTTGGCGTCCTCGCTAGCGCCCCTCCCTGCAGATGCTGCCGCCTTCAGAAAGTCGGCAGCGTGGGACGACAATTCGAACCGGTCCGTCAGGGGCAGGGAAGTGGCGGTGATGCTGTACTGGCCGCGCACCTGAAGGCTGACTCCCGGGGTATGCCAGTCGTCGCTGACCAGCATTTTGGCGTATCGGAGACCTGTAGTCGGATCTCCGAGCACGTGCCGAGCGGCTTGGCCGTTCTGGGTTGCCCTGTCCATGACAGCGATGCACGGGTCGAATTCGGCCAGTCGTTTTTGGTACAGAGCACGTTGTCGAATGAGATCCCCGCCTTGATCAGACACACTAGGTATTTCGATCTTGAGGGCGGCTCGGGCGTCGAGCATGGAGCGGGTTATGTCGGCGAGGAAGTGGGAGTCCCAGGTTTTGCCGTCGGGGCCGTACTTGAAGAGCATGCCGACGGACCAGGGGTCGGCGTTCTTGGTGATCGCCGCTCGGGTCGCTTCGGACAGCAGGGGCCGTCTGTCCTTGCCGGTGCCGACGCGCATCTGGGTCGCCGAGGCCAGCGACGCGCCGAGCGCCCGCAGGAGGCTCGCGCTCTCCGTGCTGAACAGCGCCGTGCCCGCCCGGTTGTACAGGGCTCTGGCCGCCTGGAGCGCGAGGGGGCAGGCCTCCGTCCAGAACGTGGCGAGGTACGCCTTGTCGTTGGCGTGCCGCGCGAGGCTCTCCGGCAGGAGGGCGATGCGGTTGCGGGCCTGTGCGGGGTCCTTGGTGGTGAGGGCTTCGGCGAGCGCCTTGGCATCCTGCTTCGCCTGGTAGCCGCCCTGCCCGGTCGTCGTCCAGTCGAGACGCACCATGGGCGGCGGAGTGCGGTCGAGGGCGAGCAGGCTGTCGACGGGGCCGCCGCTCTGGTTGCCGGCGGTGCCTCCCAGGCCCCCGGCGGTGCCTCCCAGGCCCCCGGCCGTTCCTCCCAGGCCGTCGGCGGGGCCGTTCTGGAAGGGGCTCCAGCCCTTCTCGTGTGCCAGTTCGTACGCCTTCGTGGTGCGCGCGTCCATGTCACGGGCGTCGTTGAGGGCCTCGTCGATCAGGCGGGGCAGCGCGGCGAAGCTGACCTCGCTGTCCCACTTCTGCATCTTCTGCTGGATCAGCGGGCCGTGCTCGGCCAGAAGGGTGTGCAGCCGCTGGAGCCGGCTCGCCAGCTCACGCAGGTTGGCAGGATCGACCCCTACGAACTCGCCCATCTAGTCCCCTCTCAGCCGTGGCCTACGACGCGAGCTTCCGGCGCTCCGCCTCTTCGAGCCGGGCGATCAGCTGGGGCTGCTCGGCGAGCACGGCATTGAGCAAGGTGACGAGCTGGGCTCTTCGAGCGTTCCAGCCGGAGGCCCACTGGTCGGCCGAGGGCCCCTGCCAGGTATGGTCGCCGAACAACGGGGGCACGGTGCCGAGCGCCCGGAGGATGTCGTTCACCACCTTGGCGGCCGCGATCATGTCCGCCTGGCACTGCGCGGCCTCGGATGGTGCCATGCGAACTCCTCTCCGGCTCGACGGCGCCGCTCTACGGCTGACACCGCCTGTAAACCTAAGCGAAGCGCGTATCGGCTCACCAGGCTTCCGGGTTGTGAAAATCGGAATTACCACTCGACACACGTTCGTTGCGGTTCTCGTGGGTTCCGGCGTCTGCCACTATGCCGCGATATATGCCGTGAAAACGGCACTCGACGCTGACCAGCGGAAATGGATAACGGACGGTTCCGTCTCCGGTATACCGCCCATCGCGAAAGTGCACGCCCGGGATTTCCCGCTCGCTATGGGCAGCAGCGCGTTCCACCGGACAGCGGCCGCGACGGTCAGTGGACGATGGCGAGCATGACGTCGGAGGCGCTGGGGCGGTTCTCCGGGCGCTTTTCGAGGCATCTTCCGACCACCTGGGCCAGCGGGTCCGGCAGCGCGGACAGATCAGGCTGTTTGGTGAAGATGCGGTTGAACACGGCCGCGATGTTGTCCTCTCCGAAGGCCGGACGGCCCGTCGCGGCGAAGATCATCGTCGCGGCCCAGCTGAACACGTCGGACTCCGGTCCGACGCGCTCTCCCGAGACCTGCTCGGGGGACATGTAGGCGGGGGTGCCCAGCACGCCGCTGGAGGTCGCGGTGGCGTTGTCGAGCACGCGGGCGATGCCGAAGTCCACCACTCGGGGTCCGTCGGCGCCGATCAGGACGTTGCTCGGCTTGAAGTCGCGGTGCACGATCCCGGCGCGGTGGATCGCGGCGAGGGCCCCGACCGTTCCGAGCGCGAGCCGTACCAGTCCGTCGTGGCCGCGCGGCCCGCGCTCCCGTACGAGCTGTTCGAGCGACGAGCCCTCGACGTACTCGCTCACGATGAAGAGTCGCTCATCGGCGATGTCGGCGTCGATCACCCGGGCGGTGGAGAACGGCGCTACCCGCCTGGCCGCCTCGACCTCGCGCAGGAACCGCTGCTGGGCGCCGGTCTCCGAGGCCAGCCGAGCGTGCAGCACCTTGATCGCGACTCGCGTGCCGTCGGGCGTCTCGCCCAGGTAGACCGCGCCCTGACCGCCCTGTCCGAGGCTCCCGATCAGCCGGTAGCGCCCGATGTGATCGGATTCCCCGGCGGGCAGCGGTCCAGGTGCCTGGGTGGGAAGCGTCGAGGCGCCGTGCACGCCGCCCGGCATGCTTCCCGAGGCTGAGCCGGGGGCCGTCGCCTGGCTGGATACGGGAGGGTTCGTGGTGATCGGGTTCGGCACCTGGCGGTGATCCTGCGTAGGGCGCTGCTGGTACCGCTCCTGATCCTGCGGCGAGGGCTGACCGGGCCGGTCCTGGGGCGTGCGCGGGCCGTGCTGGTCCTGGGGCGAGCGCCGGCCGTATTGATCCTGCGGCGGGCGAGGCTGTATCGGAGGCTGCGGTGCCGGGTGCGGATGCCGCTGCGGAGCCGCGCCGGGCCTCGGCTGGTTCGGAACCCCGCTCGGCCGCTGCTGGCTCGGTGCCGTACCGGGACGCTGCTGGTTCGGCGCGGTGCCGGGGCGGTGCTGGCCAGGGGCCGTACCAGGGTGCTGCTGGTTCGCGTACGGGCGCGGTGGCTGGTGAGGCGGATACGGTGCCGGCGGGTACGACGCCGGGTGGTAGGCGTGCGGCGGGGGCGGCGGGAAGGCGCCGTGACCGTGAGCGTTCGGTGCGAAGATCGCCGAGCGGATGGCCAGGGAGTGGATGAGCCCGCCGATCCAGTTCGTGAACAGCCCGAGGACGATGAGGATGCTGGCCCAGTCCGGGAAGGTCGACGAGTCGTTGTAGGCGAAAATGATCACGCAGAGCACGAAGAGGCTGAGGAAGTACAGCAGCGCGGCGACCGCGACCATCGGCGCGCGCTTGCGGTAGGCCGCGTAACCGATGGTGAACGGCGTGGCGAGCCCGCAGGTGAACAACGGAGCCAGTGCCCAGACGATGCTGATCGCGGTCGTGGACTGGGAGGGCCTGGCTAGCTGCATATCGCGAAGAATACGGAGATAGCCGGTGTTACGCATGTTTTTGCTGGCACGGTGACTTCGCCGAGACCGCCGGCCGGGCCAGGATTCAAGGTCGTGTCCCATGACCGAGAACCGCCTGCCGCGGTCGGTCTTCCTGGCCGCATCTCACTCCGGGATTTTCGGACAGGTCCCGGCCAGAGACAGCCCGTGCCGGCAGGTGTTCCTGGCTGGAGATCCCCGCAGTGGCCGGAGTTCAAGGCTCCCAGGACCCGACCGTCGGCAGCAGCCGTGAGAGGTCGGGTCCACGACTCGGGGTCAAGGGCTTGAGGGCCGCAGGTCCTGAGGTCGAGGCTTGGTCTCAGGGGAGGTAGATGGTGAGTTCCACCAGGTCGGCGGTGAGGTGGGGAGGGAGGTCCACGGCGATCGACACGTCCTCGGCGGAGATGAAGCCTCCGACGTCCGCCCTGGCCTGGACCACGCGTTGCGCCAGCTCGGTGGTCATCCCCGGCAGGCTCGCGATCACCTCGGCGGGTGCGTGGTTGACGTCCACCAGGCCTCCGTCGTCGTACTGGCGTGGGAGGTCGGGGCGGCCGATGCGCAGCTCGCGGGCCAGCGCGGGGTCGCGTTCGACCAGGTCGCGTGCCTGCTGTCTGAGCTCGCGACGATGCTGGGCGAAGGCCACGGCATGGTCGTTGGGCGATTCCGAGTTGTCGAAGACCCGTTTGCGGATGATCAGCGACTGGATCGTCCCCCCGAGCCAGCTACCGCCCGAGCCGAGGAGCGACAGAATCGTCAGCCACTCGGGCGAGGGGCCGGGGCCGTCCGTCACGACGGCCACCACGAGAGCGATCATGCCGATGGCGTAGATCGCCGCCGACAGGCCGAGCATCGTGCTCCGGAGTTTCGCCGCCGCGTACCCGATGGTGAAAGGCGTCGCGACCCCGCACGAGAGGAGTGGCGCGAGAGCCCAGAGGACGCTCGCCGCGCTGGTGCCGTTCGGCGGCTGAGGCGGAGGAATGTGCGGCGGGAACGGCGGCTGGGGGAGGTGCCCGTTGGGGTCACCTGGCCGGCGCGGTTCGTACGGCCCGGGAGCCGGCCGGTTGTACGGCGCGAGACCGTGCCGGCCGGGATGCGGGGGAAGGAACGGCCCATTGCCCTGCCCGGGGTCCGGCGGCGCGTAAGGGGGACGGCCCTGCTCCGGGCCGGGCCGTCCGTATGGAGAACGTCCTTGACCGGCCCCCGGCCGCCCGTACGGCGAACGATCGGACCCGGTGCCGCGCTGACCGTACGACGGGTCGCCTGACCCGGTGCCGCGCTGGCCGTGGGACGAGCTCCCCGGCGCGGGGTCACGTTGGTCCTGCGGCGAGCGGCCTGGCTCGGGACCGCTCCGTGAGGGACGGTCCTGCTGCGGGCCGAGGCTCGGGCGGGATGACGGCCCGGCCCCCGCCTGGTCGGGATGGGGGTTCGGGTACGGGGCGTGTCCCTGGTCCTGGTGGGATCCTGCCTGAGGGCTCGGGGTGGGGCCCGGCAACGGCCGGCCGGGTTGGCGGGGCCGTGGAGCGGTCGGACCGTTCGGATCACCGGGCTCAGGGGGAGGGCCTCCCGGCGGCCCCGATCCCGGGCCCCCGTGGCCGTTGGTCGGGTGCATAACGCGAAGAATACGGCCTTCCCTTGCCTCCCGCATCGGCCAGAGGGACCACATGTCATGCCGGATAAGTCCCCCAAAATCGTGATGATTCTGGAAAACCGGGAGACGACGGAGCCCCACGCATTCACGAGGACGCCCATGTAGGCCATGATGTTGAACCGTGGCACCTATACCAGGAGAAGGGCTTGCGAAGGGTCTGGCCGTCACCTTTCGCCACATGCTGAGCAGGGCGGACACCCAGCAATACCCGGAGGTTCGCCCCGATCTGCCCCCTCGCAGTCGCGGCGTCATCGCCCTGGTCGAAGAGAACTGCACGGTTTGCATGCTGTGCGCCAGGGAGTGTCCCGACTGGTGCATCTACATCGACTCCCACAAGGAGACGGCACCGGCCCCCGAGGGCGGGCGTCCGCGCGCCCACAATGTGCTCGACCGGTTCGCGATCGACTTCTCGCTGTGCATGTACTGCGGCATATGCATCGAGGTGTGCCCGTTCGACGCGCTCTTCTGGTCGCCGGAGTTCGAGTACGCCGAGTACGACATCCGCAACCTCCTGCACGAGAAGGACAAGCTCGGCGAATGGGTGCAGACGATCCCCATTCCGCCTCCACACGAGCCGAACGCCGAGCCGCCCAAGGAGGTCGCCGCCGCCTCCCGCGGCGCCGCCCGTCCCACCCGCGACCGCCCGGACCCCGAACGCGTCGCGACCAAGCCCACCCGCCCCGCCACCTCTGGAGGTCCGGACACGGCTGCCTCTGGAGGTCCGGACGCTGCCGAGTCCGAACGTCCGGAGACGCTCCAGCGAGGCGGTGCGGCGGCCGTCCAGCCGTCTACGGCGCAGCCGGACCGGCCGACGACGGCAGAGACCGGTGACGCGGGCCCCCCGCCCGCCGACCACCCCGGCACGGCACAGGCCCAGCCAGGTCAGAGCGGTGATGCGGCGCCGGACCGTGCGAAGCGGGCACCTGGCACACCTGGCGGTGGCCCGTCAGCTCCACGCCGTGGCGCCCTCGGAGGCCACGCCGCCGTGCGCGCGATCCGGCCCCCCGGCGCGCTGCCGAAGAAGCCGGCCCCAACCGAGCCCTCCTCGCCCCCACGGGCTGAGGAGTCCCCCGGCTCGGCCAAGGAATCGGGGACGGGGGAGGAGCCGCCGGAGTCGTCCGGGGCGGTGGAGGAGTCGTGATATCGGTGGCGCCGGGCTTCTGGCCGCCTACGGCGCAGGAGGAGTCGTGACGTCCGTGGCACCGGGCTTCTGGCCGCCCACCGCGCAGGAGGTCGTCTTCCTGCTGCTCGGTGTGGTGGCGGCGGGGACGGCGCTGCTGGTCGTCACGACCCGGCAGATCGTGCACGCGGCCCTGTGGCTGGTCGTCTCGTTCGGCGCGCTCGCCGGGTGCTACCTGGTGCTCACCGCCGAGTTCGTGGCCTGGGTCCAGGTACTGATCTACGTAGGGGCGGTCGTGGTGCTGCTGCTCTTCGGCATCATGCTGACCCGCGCGCCCATCGGCCCGTCCACCGACCTGAACTCGGGCAACAAGGTCGCCGCCCTGGTGGTCTCGGTGGCGACGGCGGCCGTACTCGTCACCACCGTGGTCGAGGGCTTCCACACCGCCTACGCCCAGTTGGAGCCGGGTGGTGGCGCCGCCGCGTCGCTCGGGGCGAGCATCTTCAGGAACTGGGTGCTGCCCTTCGAAGCGCTCTCGGTGCTGCTGCTCGCCGCGCTGATCGGCGCGATCGTGCTCTCCCGTACCGACATCGGCGGAAAGGACTGACGTGCACGTCGTCTATCCCGCCGTGCTCGCCGCGCTGCTGTTCTCGATCGGCGTGTACGGCGTGCTCGCCAGGCGTAACACGATCCTCGTTCTGATGTCGGTGGAGTTGATGCTCAACGCGGTCAACCTGAACCTCGTCGCCTTCGACGTATGGCTCAGGGACGCGCTCCACGGGGGCCAGGTGCTGACCCTGTTCGTCATCGTGATCGCCGCCGCGGAGCTCGGGCTGGGCCTGGCGATCGTCCTCGCGGTGTTCCGCAACCGGCGGACCGTCGAGATCGACCATGTCCGCGACCTCGCCGAACCCGGCGATCCGGCGACGGGCGATCCCGCGACAGGCGATCCCGCTGAGGGCGGAGCCGTACCGGTGAGGGACGGTGCGCCATGATCGGGGTGGCCGGCGCCGTCGTTCTGCTGCCGTTCCTGGCGGCGGTGGCGGGGCTGCTCGGAACGCGGCGGCTCTGGGGTGGTGGCCCGCCCGGTTCGATCGAGCCCGCCGTCTACAGGAGGGCGGCGTGGATCGCCGTCCTGCCCACCGCGATCTCCACCGCGCTGGCGATCTGGCTTCTGGCGTACCTCTGGGCGGGCGACGCCCTGCCTCGCGGCGCGGCGTCCTACGGAGAAGGCCCGGCGCTCTTGAGTGACGGGCTTCCCGGTGCCGTCCAGGGCACGCTCTCGGTGATCGACACGGGAGCGATCCCCATCACGGCCGGGCTCAGGGTGGACGGCCTGGCCGCCCTCATCGCCGTCCTGGTGACCGTGGTGGCGCTGGCCGTGCAGGTGTACTCGATCGGATACATGCGCCACGAGCCGCGCTACCCCTCCTTCAGCGCCTTCATCAGCCTGTTCACCAGCGCGATGCTGCTCGTCGTCTACGCCGGCGACCTGCTGGTCCTGTACGTGGGCTGGGAGATCATGGGGCTGTGCTCGTACCTCCTGATCGGCCACTGGTGGGAGGACCGGGCGAACTCGCGGGCGGCGGTGAAGGCGTTCCTCGTCACGCGCATCGGCGACGTCGGGTTCCTGTTCGGCATCTTCACACTCGGCGTCGCCGCCGGCAGCTTCCGGATCGACGACGTGATCGCGAAAGTACCCGACATGTCCACCGGCACGCTGGTGACCGCGACGATGCTGCTCCTCCTCGGAGTCGCGGGCAAGAGCGCCCAGGCGCCGCTGCACACCTGGCTGCCGGACGCGATGGCCGGTCCCACGCCGATCAGCGCGCTCATCCACGCCGCCACCATGGTCGCGGCCGGCATCTTCGTCGTCGCGCGGCTCTACCCGGCCTTCCTGGGCGCCCGGCCCACACTCGACCTGCTCGCCGTGCTGGCGTCCGCCGGGATGCTCGGCGCCGCGCTGGCGGCCCTGGCCCAGGACGACCTGAAACGGGTGCTCGCGTACTCGACGATCAGCCAGCTCGCGTACATGGCCGGGGCTCTGGCCGCCGGTTCCGACCAGGCGGCGATCTTCCACCTGGTCACGCACGGGGCGTTCAAGGCGCTGCTGTTCCTCTGCGCGGGAGCGGTGATCCACGCCGTCGGCTCGAATCTCATGAGCGACATGGGCGGCCTCCGGCGTTCCATGACGGTGACCTTCCCCGCCATGACCATCGGGTTCGCGGCTCTGATGGGACTGCCCCCCGCCAGCGGGTTCTTCAGCAAGGACGCAGTGCTGGCCGCCATCGAGCACGCGGCGGCCGAGGGAGCGCCGCTGACCGACGCCGCCGCCTGGCTGCTGTACGGCTGCGCGCTGCTGACCGTGGCCGTGACCGGCGCGTACGCGACCCGCGCCTGGTTGCGCACCTTCTTCGGCCGGAGCCGCGTCGAGAGTGTCGCGCTACCCGAGCCGGAGCCGGGGGTCGCGCACGTCTGGGACGGTCGTGAGGCTCCGGCGTCGATGCTGTGGCCGATCGGCGTGCTGGCCGTTCCCGCGCTGCTGCTCGGGTTCGCCGGGGTGGGCCTGGTCGACTGGTCGTCCGCGGTGATCAGCCTGCTCGTCGCGCTGCTCGGCGCGGGTGCCGTCTACGCGGCCTGGCGCGCCGATCCGGCGACCGATCCCGCCCGCCTGCTGGGGCCGCTGCGGGTGCCGTGTGAGCGGGCGTTCTACGTGGACTCGGTGTACCACCGGGTCTTCGTCATCCCTGTCCTGTGGCTGGCCCGCCTGGTGGCCCGTACGGATGACACGGTCGTGGACGGCGCGGTACGCGGGTCCGGCGGCGTCGCGGTCGGCGCTTCGGGGCTTCTGCGGCGGCTGCAGACGGGCAACGCCCAGCTCTACCTGACGGGCGTCCTCGCCGGCGTGCTGATCATCGCGGTCGGGGCGGTGGTGCTCGGATGAGCGTGATCCTCGTCGGACTCCTGGCCGTCCCCCTCGCCGGTGCGGCCCTCCTCATGCTGCTCACCCGGCCCGCGCGGCCTCCCGCTTCTCCCGAGGCCGCCCGGCTTTCCGGGGCGTTCTTGCGGTGGTACGGG
Organism: Sphaerisporangium viridialbum; assembly: GCF_049674955.1. Lineage (GTDB taxonomy): Bacteria > Actinomycetota > Actinomycetes > Streptosporangiales > Streptosporangiaceae > Sphaerisporangium > Sphaerisporangium viridialbum. The sequence goes on from NZ_CP187232.1 coordinate 701,835, forward strand.
CCTGTGGTGTCCGGGGTCACGCTGGTGCTGGCCCTCGTGATGGCCGTGTCGTTCGACTACGGGCGGGCCGCGCGGCCACAGTTCGAGATCGACCGGGCGTGGATCCCCGGCCTGGACCTCCGGTTCCACCTGGGAGTGGACGGGATATCGCTCCCGCTCGTGGTGCTCACCGCGCTGCTGACCTTCCTCTGCTTCCTCTACCTCGTACGGCACCAGCCGGAAGGCGGCAGGTCCCACGCGCTGGCGTTCACCCTGCTGGTGCTCGAAGTCGGCATGATCGGGACGTTCCTCGCGCTCGACCTGCTGCTGTTCTTCGTCTTCTTCGAGATCGTGCTGATCCCGATGTACTTCGTGATCGCGGTCTGGGGCGGCAAAGAGCGCAGGGCGGCGGCGGTCAAGTTCATTCTGTACACGCTGCTCGGCTCGGCCGTACTGCTCCTCGGACTGCTCCTGATCTGGGCCCACACCGGCACGCTGGACATGGTCAGGCTGGCGGGCGCGCACGGCGCCGGCATACCGAGGGCGGCGCAGATCCTCGCATTCCTCGCGGTGGGCGTGGGCCTGGCCGTCAAGGCGCCGATGTGGCCGCTGCACACCTGGCTCCCCGCCGCCCACACCGAGGCTCCGACGGTCGGATCGGTGCTGCTCGCGGGCGTGCTGCTCAAGATGGGAACGTACGGGTTCGCGCGCATCGCGATCCCCGTCCTTCCCGAGGGGGCCGCGGTGCTCGCCCCCTGGCTCGGGGCCTTCGCCGTCGTCGGCATCGTGTACGGCTCGCTGGCGTGCCTGGCGCAGCGCGACCTCAAGCGCATGATCGCCTACTCGTCCGTCGGCCACATGGGGTTCGTGCTGCTGGGCCTGGCGACGCTGACGCCTGTCGGGATGAATGCCGCTTTATTCGGAAATGTCGCCCACGGTCTGATCACCGGTCTGCTGTTCTTCATCGCCGGGGCGATCAAGGAGCGGTACGGCACGGCGGAGATGTCCCGCCTGGGAGGCGGCATGCTCGCCCGACTGCCCTACCTCGGGTCGCTCCTGACGTTCGCCTGCGTCGCCTCGCTGGGACTGCCCGGACTCGCGGGGTTCTGGGGGGAGATGCTCGCGCTGCTCGGCGCCTTCCACCCGGCTCCCGGCCTGTCCCGTCCGCTCTTCCTGGTCTTCATGGCCATCGGCGGCGTCGGCACCGTGCTCACCGCCGCGTACTTCCTCCGCATGCTCTCCCGCGTCACCCACGGCAGGCCCGACGAACCCGCCCGTCCGGCCGTGGGCCCGCCGGAGGAGCCGCTCGTCGAGACCGCCGAGTCCGCCCACCCCCTGCGGCTGCGGGATGTGACGCCGTACGAGCTGGCCGCCTGGACCCCCTTGATCGTCCTCACGGTGGCGCTGGGGCTCTGGCCGAAGGCGCTCCTCGTCGTGACAGATCCGGCCGTCCGGGCCTTCCTGGGAGCGCCATGACGCAGTCCATCGACTACGCGGCGATCGCGCCACCGCTGATCCTGGCGGTGGTGGCCGGGCTGGTGCTCCTGCTCGACGCGTTCCTGCCGCGCACGCCGCGCACCCTCCCCACGCTGGGCCTGGTCACGCTGGCCGGCGTGCTGGCCGCGCTGGCGACCGTCCTGGCGCAGGCCGTCCAGGGCGCCCGGCCGCGTACGTTCTGCGTTCCCGCCGTCTCCGCCGGTGGGCAGCCGTCGTGCTCGTTCGTCGTCGACGACCTGACCCTCGTCTTCGGCGCCGTCGTGCTGGCGACCGCCGTGGTGGTGGTCCTCCTGTCGTGGACGCAGCTCGCCGAAGGCGGCATCCCCGCGGGTGAGTGGTACTTCCTGCTGCTGTGCACGCTGACCGGCGCCGTCACGCTCCCCGCGTCCCGCGACCTGATCATGCTGGTCGTCGCGCTGGAGCTCGTCTCACTTCCGGTCTTCGCCCTGACGGCCCTGAAGCGGTACGACGCGCGTGGGTCCGAGGCGGCGCTGAAGCTGTTCCTCGTCTCGGTCATCTCCACGGCGGTCATGCTCTTCGGCGTCTCGCTCCTGTACGGCCTGACCGGTTCGGTCCATCTCGACCGCATAGCCGCCGGGCTCAGCGGCTCGCCCCCCGTGGTGCAGGCTGGAGACGTGCCGGCCGGTGTGCCCAGCGGGGTGCTCACGGTCGCCGTCGTGCTCGTGCTCGCCGGGTTCGCGTTCAAGGTCGCCGCCGTCCCCTTCCACTTCTGGGCCGGAGACGTCTACCAGGGCGCGCCCGTCCCGGTCGCGGCGCTGCTGTCCGTGATCTCCAAGGCCGCGGGGTTCGCCGGTCTGATCGTCGTGCTGACGATCGCGCTGGCGGGCCAGGCGCGGCTCTGGGCGCCGATCGTGGCGGTACTCGCCGCGCTGACCATGACCGTCGGCAACCTGCTGGCCCTGCGGCAACGCCATGCCGTACGGCTGCTGGCGTGGTCGTCGGTCGCGCAGTCCGGGTACATCCTCGCGCCGCTCGGCGTGGCGGGGAGGTCGGCCGCCTCGGCCTCCATCGCGTACCTGGCGATCTACGCGGCGATGAACGCCGGTGCCTTCGCCGTCGTGATGCTGGTGAGCCGTACCAGGCAGCGCAACGAGCTGGACGACTATCGGGGGCTGGCGTTCCGTAGCCCCGCCGCGGCGCTCGCGCTCGCGTTCTTCCTGATCTGCCTGGCCGGGCTGCCTCCGGGACTCGCCGGGCTGTTCGCCAAGATCGTCGTGTTCCGGGAGATCGTCCACGGTGGCGTGGGCTGGCTGGCCGTGGTCATGGCGGTCAACACGGTCATCGGGCTCTACTACTACATCGCCTGGACCGCCCGCCTGTTCGCCCCCGAGCCGGTCCCCGAGCCGGGGCGGCGTACCCCTGTGCGGCCCGTGACGATCGCCGTCGCGGTGGCGCTCCTCGTTTCCCTGGCGTTCTCCGTCGCGCCGCAGCTGGTTCTGTCCGCCGTCGGCTGACGTGCGCCCCACCCCTAGCCTGACCAGGGATGGGAACGTTTGAGCAGGCCGCGAACGTTGCCAGGGAAGAGCGCAGCATCCGAGAGGGGGAAGCGTGCACAACAACGGCCTGCGTACCGCCGTCCTTCTGGGCGCCCTGTCCGCGTTGATCCTGACGGCGGGGGCGTGGCTGGGAGGCGGCCGCGGTGTGCAGCTGGCCGTCCTCATCGCTCTGCTGACCAACGGCATCGCCTACTTCTTCTCCGACCGCATCGCCCTGTCAGCCATGCGGGCGCGGCCGGTCAGCGAGGTCGAGCAGCCCGCGTTGTACCGCATCGTCCGAGAGCTCTCGACGGACGCGCGCCAGCCGATGCCGCGGCTCTACATCTCTCCCACCATGCAGCCCAACGCCTTCGCCACCGGGCGCAACCCGCGCAGGGCGTCGATCTGCGTCACGTACGGCATCCTGCAGATGCTGAACGAGCGCGAGCTCAGAGGAGTGATCGCCCACGAGCTGTCGCACGTCTACAACCGCGACATCCTGATCTCCTCGGTCGCGGCGGCGCTCGCCACGATCATCACGTATTGCAGCTACATCGCCGTCTTCTTCGGCGGCTCCGACGACGACGAGGGGCCCGGCTACATCGGCGCCCTGCTGATGATGATACTCGGGCCGGTCGCCGCCGGCATGATCCAGATGGCGATCTCCCGGTCCAGGGAGTTCCACGCCGACGAGTCGGGCGCCATGCTCACCGGTGACCCGCTGGGGCTCGCCTCGGCGCTGCGCAAGATCGAGCTGGGGACGCGCAGGCTCCCGCTCCCCGAGGAGAGCCGCCTGACCTCGGCGTCCCACCTGATGATCGCCAATCCCTTTCGCGGAGCGGGCGTCGGAAGGCTCTTCTCGACCCACCCCTCCACGGCCGCCCGCGTCGCCCGCCTCGAAAGCATGGCCGGCTACCGCCGCTGACCCATCGTCTTGAGGGGGTGTCCATGAGAGCGGCGTATTTCCACCCTTATTAAATAAGGGTGGTAAAAGTCGCCCTTTGCTAGGGTCTTTCGGGGGTCATGGTCGAAAGCACCGTGCGGGCTGGGGGAGATCTTGTGGGACTGATCGACAAACTCCGAGGCGAGTTCATCGACATCGTCGAATGGCTCGACGACAGCCGCGACACGATCGTCTGGCGCTTCCCACGGTACGACAACGAGATCAAGATGGGCGCCCGCCTCGTCGTGCGGGAATCGCAGACCGCGGTCTTCGTCAACGAGGGTCAGATCGCCGACGTCTTCTCTCCAGGCACGTACACGCTCGAGACCCAGAACCTGCCGCTCCTGTCGACCCTGAAGGGCTGGAAGTACGGCTTCCATTCCCCGTTCAAGGCGGAGGTCTACTTCGTCAGCACCCGGCAGTTCACCGACATGAAGTGGGGAACCCAGAATCCCGTCATCGTCAGGGACGCCGAGTTCGGCATGGTCCGGCTGCGCGCGTTCGGCGCCTTCACCGCCCGCGTCGTCGACGCGCCCAAGCTGCTCAAGGAGCTGGTCGGCACCGACCCGCAGTTCCGTACCGACGAGGTGCGCGACTACCTGCGACAGATGATCGTCGGCCGTCTGGGCACCGCCCTGGCCACCGCGCAGGTGCCCATGCTCGACCTGGCGGCCCACCAGGACGCCATGGGGGTGCGCCTGGCGGGCGTACTCAGCGAGGACCTTTCCTCGGTCGGGATCGACATCCCCACGTTCATCATCGAGAACATCTCCGTCCCGCCTGAGGTGGAACAGGCGCTCGACAAGCGCACCCAGATGGGCATCGTGGGAGACCTCCAGCAGTACACCCGGTTCCAGGCGGCCAACGCGCTGGAAGACGCCGCGAACAACCCCGGCGGGGGAGCCGGCGAAGGCCTCGGTCTCGGGATGGGCATCGCGGCCGGGCAGCAGCTCGCGGCCGGCCTCGGACAGGCATCGCCCCAGCCGACGTCCGCGACGGTGACGCAGGGGGCGCAGGCCGGCTCAGCGGGGCCGCCCCCGCTGCCGGTGCGGGACCAGTGGTACCTCGGGATAGGCGGTCAGCAACAGGGCCCCTTCGACCTGGCAGCGTTGGTCGCGCAGGTCCGTAGCGGCGCCCTCACCGCGACCACGCTGGTGTGGAAGGCGGGAATGCCCCAATGGGCCCCCGCACAGCAGGTGCCGGAGATCGCCCACCTGCTCACAGGCACCCCGCCGCCGCTCCCACAGCCCTGACTCCCGTTCTTCCCCCGACGGCCGAGGGCACCGCGCCGAGAACCGAGAAGAGAGCCCGCGCATGACTGATCAGACGGCGGCGGCCGGGTCGCCTTCCTCGTATGCGTGCGCGGGATGCGGCGCCCGTGTCGAGTACGTCCCCGGGACGACCGTCCTGCGCTGCCCGTACTGCGGGCACCAGCGGCAACTCGCCGCGGCGGGCAGACAGGTCCGGGAGCATCCATACGCCGAGCTGGCGGGGCTACTGCCCAGAAAGCCGCTGGCCGGCGTGGACGGCCATGTCCTGGGCTGCGAGAGATGCGGAGCGCGGACTCAGAGCAGTGCTCTGTCGGAGATGTGCCAGTTCTGCGGGGCCCCGCTGGTCGCCGACGTCAACGCGGGCGACCAGATCGCGCCCGAGGCGGTGCTGCCGTTCGAGCTGGATCATGACGGTGTACGGACAGCTCTGCGCCGCTGGGTGTCGTCGCGATGGTTCGCCCCGACGAGCCTGAAGAGGGTGACGGAGGCGGAGTCGCTCAAGGGCACCTACCTGCCGCACTGGACCTTCGACGCCAGGACGGTCTCGGACTACGACGGCCGGCGCGGGGACCACTACTGGGAGACCGAGACCTACACCGAGACCGTGAACGGTGAGCAACAGACCCGGACACGGCAGGTCAGGAAGACCCGCTGGCGTTCCGCCAGTGGCACCGTGTGGCGCGACTTCGACGACGTCCTGGTCGCCGCCACCCGGCACCTGGCGGAAGCACAGCTGGGCAAGCTGGAGCCATGGCCGCTGGAGCACGTGGTGCCGTACCAGCCGGACTACCTGGCCGGATACCAGACCCTGCGCTACGACACCGAGCCGGACGCGGGGCTCGCCACGGCGAAGACCGTGATGGCCGAGGTGATCGAGCAGGACTGCCGCCACGACATAGGAGGTGATGAGCAGCGGGTCACCTCGGTCGACACCCGCTACTCCGACATCACCTTCAAACTGGTTCTGCTTCCGGTGTGGATCGCCTGCTACCTGCACGGCGGGCGGACCTGGCAGGTGCTCATCAACGGTCGTACCGGCGAGGTCATCGGGCAGAGACCGTACAGCGCCATCAAGATCGCCATGGCGGTCGCCGTCGCGACGGCGGTGCTGGCGGTCGCCATCCTGCTGATCGTGCAATCCCGCGCAAGCTGACCCACCGTCCCCGCGAAGCCCGGTCGCGGTTCAGGAGCGGTGGTTGACCGGGTCGGTCTCGTCGGCGGTCAGCCCCGGGAGGCCGTCGATGCTCTGCCTGTTGTTCTTGGCGCGGTAGGCGCGCTTCTGCTGGACGTCCTTGCGCTGCGCCCACTCGTCGAGCAGCGAGCGGTCCTCGTCGTACGTCATGAACGGCACGGAGTAGCCGCACGAGTCGGAGATGCGGTCGCACTCCACGACGATCACGGATCGCACGCCCGGGTGCGGGCCGAAGAGCTTGACGAGATCGTCGAAGTCGTCGTCGTGCGGGGTGACGACCCGGCCACGCCCGTACAGGCGCACGATGTTGGGCGGGCCGGCGAACGCGGCGAACATGATGGTCACGCGGCCGTTGTCGCGGATGTGGGCGATGGTCTCCACACCGCTGCCGTCGAGGTCGAGGTAGGCGACCGTGGTGTCGTCCAGTACGGCGAACGTGTCGGCGTACCCCTTGGGGGAGACGTTGACGTGCCCGCCGTGCTCTGGAGCCGTCGCGACGAAGTAGACCGGCTGCTTGGAGATGAACGCGCGCAGCCGGTCGTTCAACTTCTCATGGACCTTGCCCATTTTCCCTCCTAGCCCCGCTATATGGGACTTTACTCGGAGGGCTTTCTGAGCCAAGCGGAGGGCTTTCCGAGCCGCTGGTCACTCTCCGGGCAGCCACCAGCTCCACAGGCCGCTCCGTACCTTGAACGAGTCGACCTTGGCGAGGTCACCCGTGGACGGGTCCACGGTGCTGATCGTCGCCCGCGTGATCGTACCGTCGCCCGTGGTCCGCAGGTGCCAGAGCGCCAGCTTGCCGGAGTCATCCCAGGAGATCCGGTACGCGCTTTCCTTCGAGCTGATCCCGAGATCGATGGCCGGAGAGACCGAGTCCGTCGACAGGTCGTACTGCCTCAGACGGGGCTTGCCGGAGGTCGGGGTGATCACGACGCCGACGGTCACTCCGTCGTCCGCCAGCGCGACCGGCGAGTTGTTCGACACGACCTGCGGCACCTCGCGGCTCTCCCCCCGCTCGCCGTCGGTGTCGTAGACCACGAACTCGGTCGTGTTGTCGCCGGTGTACCGGGACACGAGGATCCGACGGCCATCGGGGCTGAAGCCCTGCACGCTGTCCCCGCCGGGCAGCTTCGCGACGTCGCCGCTTCCGAGGTGGACGGCGAGTGTGGGCCGCTCGCCGGAGTCGTCGGCGTAGTCGAGGACCACCACGTCACCGCTGGGGGACAGGGTGGGGTCGACGTCGGTCATGCCGAGGCCCTTGGGGACCTTCGCGGTCGTGCCGGGCAGGCTGCGCACCTTGCCGCTCAGCATGTCCTTCCAGACCAGCTTGCGGTCGGACTTGCGGAAGTACACGACCCGCGTACCGTCCCCGCTGACCGCGATCGGCGCGATGTTCTCCTTGTCGACCTTGCCCTTGGCGTCCCTCGGCGAGACGGTGGCATCGGCGAGCTTGACGGTCTTCCCGCTTCGAAGGGTCAACTCCCAGGTGCCACACGGTACGAGGTAATCCTTCTTCGGGCATCCGTTCAACGAGGCATAACGTACCGCTTTAGTACTATTTATGGTGCTTTTGGCGGAGGTGGCTCCCGTTTGCGCCTCCGCCGGGCTCGCTATGGTGGCCGCGGCGGCCATCGCGAGGAGGGTGAGCATGCGCGCGTGCTTCATGGCGCGATCCTTTCGTCACTTTCAATAGATGCCATGAACGCGTGAAAGGTTGAGTCACGATTCGGCGTCACCGCCCCGCCCGTTCGTACGACCGAAGCGGGCAGAATTCATGGCAGACGCCGACGGTGAAAGGGATGCCTGCCGGGCCTTCGGCGTCTACCGTCACGGTATGGGGCACTCCTCCTTCACCATCAGACTGAACGACGTCCAGACCGAGGCTCTGATGCGCCAGGCGCACCTTGAGGGGCGCAGGGTCGAGGACATCATTCGCAGCGCGGTGCAACGGCACATAGAAGCCAGGCAGGCGGCCATCACGCTCATGTCCCGCTGGTGCCTGGACCGCGAGGACCTCGAGGCCGCGGCCGTCGCGCTCGACGTCGCACCCCTGACCGACGAAGAGTGGTCGCAGGCCAACCGCCCGCCCATGACCCGGACCCGGGTGTCATGATCCCTGGACGCGTTCTCGACGTCAGCGCGCTGGTGGACATCGCGGTCGCCAAGACGCGCTACTCGCGCCATGTCGTGGCGATGTGCCTCTACCGGGGAGGCGGCCTGTGCGTGCCGTCGACCGCGCTGGCCGCCGTGTACTCCATCGCGCCGCTCGACACCCAGGCCGAGCTGTTCGATCTGATCATGGGGCCTGGAGTCACCATCGACGACCTGACGGCGGGCAAGGCGCCCGACATCGGCGAGCTGCTGGACGGCGCCAACGACGTGGTCGCCGGCCACGTGGTCTGGTGCGCCCGCAACACCCACTGGCCCATCCTCACCGACCGAGGCGACCAGCTAACCCTCCTCGACCCCCGAATAATGATCGACCCAATCCCCTGACCCGGGATTCTCCATGGTTTTTGCGGAGGGCGGTCGATATCATATGCACAATTGCTGGTGCAATATCGGAGCCCCCGGGCTCTTGAGCTTGTCGCGTTGAAACCGTCGCGCAGCAGGGAGTGCCGTGAAGATGCGCCGGCCAGGCCGTCTCTCCGTGCGCCAGCGCGTCAATGTGGCGCTTTTCGGCGTTGTCACCACGGCGGCGACGCTGGCGGCGTCGGCGACCGGCCTTTATCTCCCCGGTGACGACCCCAGTACGACCCAACTCGTCCTCGCCGCCCTCGCGTCGACGCTGACCGGGGGACTCGCCGCCACCCAGGCATATCGCGAGGCGCGGGGCAAGACGGAATCCCGGCAGATGGCGCAGCTCACCAAGGAGGAGGAAGGAGGCGGCCGGGTCTTCCCGCTGCCTCCCGACGTGAAGGACTTCACCGGCAGGGAGGACGTGATAGTCCGCCTGAAGGGATTACTCCGCGAAGGCAGGCGCCGCAGGGGAACAGCGGTCGTCATTTCCGCGATCGCCGGCCAGGGAGGCGTGGGGAAAACCACGCTCGCCATTCATCTGGCCCATACCATGCGTGAGGAATTTCCCGACGGCTACCTCTATGTGAACCTCCGCGGCGTGGAGGACCAGGTGCTCGACCCGGCCGAGGTCGCCGCCGGATTTCTGCGCGACCTCGGGGTCGCGGGCGCGGCGATCCCGGACGACACCGCCGAGCGCATCCGCATGTACCGCGACCGCCTGCACGGCAGGCGGATGCTGATCCTGCTCGACAACGCGGCCGAGGAGGCGCAGGTCCGTCCGCTCCTGCCGGGCGAGTCCACCTGTTCCGTGCTCATCACGAGCCGGCGCGACCTCAGGGCGCTCGAATCGGCGACCACCGTCCGGCTGGACGTACTGGACGAGCCGCAGTCTCTCGACCTGCTGCGCCGCATCGTCGGGGCGGAGCGCGTGGACGCGGAGCCGGACGCGGCCCGCACTCTGGTGCGATTGTGCGGCCACCTGCCGCTGGCCATCCGCATCATCGGCGCGCGACTCGCCGGGCGGAGCCATACGAAGCTCGCCTCGTTCGCGGTCAGGCTGTCCGACGAGCACCGCCTGCTCGACGAGATGCGCGTGGGAGACCTTGAGGTCCGCTCCAGCTTCGAGCTCAGCCACCAGGGGTTGCCCGAGAAGCAACAGCGGGTGTTCGAGCTGCTGTCGCTCCTCCAGGTGCCCGACTTTCCTGCCTGGGTCGCGGGCCCGCTCGCCGGCGTCTCCCCGCGAGAGGCGGAGGAACTGGTCGATAGGCTGGTCGACCGCAACCTGCTGGAGACCATCGGCCGCGAGGGTGACCTCGACGCCCGCTACCGCTTCCACGACCTTCTGCGGCTCTTCGGCAGGGAGAAACTCGCCGAGTCGACGCCGCAGGCGGCCCAGAAGGAGGCGCTGGCGCGGCTGCTCGACGTCTACGCCAACTACGCCGTACGTGCCGACCAGGGGCTCTCGCCGTCATCGGCGAACGCGGAGAGGGCCGACGACGGTTCGGCCGGTGAGTGGAGCGCGGAGGCGGTGGGTGTGGCCGGCCACCTCGCGAACGACTCGGCCGCCTGGCTCACCGGCGAGGAGGCGAGCCTCGTCGTGCTCGTGACCCAGGCGCACGCCAGCGAGCTCTGGCGGCAGACCCATGCCCTGGCCGAGCCGCTCTGCGACTTCTTCGACCGCCTCTCGCTCTGGGGGCCGTGGGTCGAGAGCTACACCCGGGCGGTGGAGGCCGCCCAGCGCAGCGGAGACCGCCGCGCCGAGGGATACCTGCGGCGCGGCCTGGGCGTCGCCGCGTGGGAACAACTCGATCTCGACACGGCCGACCGCCACTATGCCGAGGCGCTTCGCATATTCCACGCCATCGACCAGCGGCGCGGCATCGCGGACGTCCTTTTCATGGCGGGCAACCTTCAGCGCTACCAAGGACGTTACGGCGAGGGAGAGGCTTCGCTGGAGAGCTCGCTGGCCTCTTTCCGCGAACTCGGGCTGCCACTCCAGGAATCCATGAACCTGCACAGCCTGGCGTACCTGCGGCGCGACCAGCTTCGCCTGGAGGAGGCGGAAACCCTCTACACCACGTGCCTGGAGCGGTTTCGCGCCGCGGGCGAGCGCTATTGGGAGGCGCACTCCCTGCACGGGCTCGGCGACGTGTTGATGGACCTCGGCCGCGCGGAGGAATCGGCCGCGTGCTTCAGCGCGTGCGACGAGATCTACCGCGACGTGCGGCACGCGTTCGGCGTCGCGCACACGCTGCACAGCCAGGCACAGCTCGCCATCGCCCTCGGCGAATACAAGGACGCCGCTCGCAAGCTGGAGCTGTGCGTCCCGCTGTTCGACCGCTATGGATACCGTCTGGGCAGCGCCCAGGCGGTCTACCACCTGGGCGAGATGCATCGGAAAAGGGGCAAGCCTCGGGCGGCCCGAGACCGTTATCGCGAATGCCTCCCCGAAATCCGCAAAACCCGGCACCCGTTGTCCGAAGCACGCGTGCTGCGCAGCCTTTCCTTCGTCGAACACGACCTGCGCGAGCAGGAGGAAGCCGAGCGGCACAACGCCGAGGCCGAGGCCATCTTCCAGCGGATCGCGCTTCCGCCTCGCCCGCTGGCGTGACGGCGGCTGATTCATATCCCCCGCGTCTCTGGAGTGCCGCATTGACCGAGAAGGCTTCCCCGATCCTGGTGACCACGGAGCACGTACCCCACCTGGAGATCGTCAAGGTGCTCGGCATCGTCATGGGCGTGACCGTACGGACGCGCAACCTCGGCGCGCAGATGGCGGCCGGCCTGCGGACCATCGTCGGCGGGGAGATGACAGCGGTCGTGGACTCCCTGACGGCCAGCAGGGAACTCGCCATGGACCGGCTGGCGGCGAACGCCGGCCTCCTGGGCGCGGACGCGGTGATCGGCGTACGGCTCGTCACCTCGGAACTGGGCGACATCTGGACCGAGTTCTGCGCCTACGGCACCGCCGTCCAGCTCAACAAGACCCTGCCGTGAACTCACCCGCCGAGGGTGATGCGCGGGGGTGCGCGGCGGTTTCATATGCCACGGCCGGCCCATGGGTTGAGCAGGTGCGGGACGAGCGCCAGCCCCAGTGCCCAGGTCGGCAGCACCAGTACCGTGCCCAGGATGAGCGGCGGTGCCCCCCACTGGTAGAGCCGCACGGTGTCCGTCGCGACCAGCAACTGACCGTACGCGAGGACGAGCGTGAGGACGAGCATCGGCAGGATCGAGGCGTCGCCGGCGAACAGGCCCGCCACGCACACGCCCCACGGCGTCACCATGAACAGCGGGTCCAGCCACCGCCGGTGGTGTGCGACGAGCCCCGCCACCAGCGGCTTGTCCAGCAGATCGTCATCGCCGAGCAGATCGGACGTACGCCGGGCGGTCACCCGCAGCACGACGGGCAGGATGAGCCCGGCCAGCGGCAGCGGTGACCAGGCGAAACACGCCGCGAAGATCGGACCCGTCTCCTTGACGCCCCCGCACACCACCGCCAACGCGCAGGCAAGGAGCGGTTGCCCATGCTGGAGTGCGATCGCGGAGGCCAGCGCCCACGCCATCGAAGATCCGTCCACGAGCACGCCCCACCGCAGGTTGATCCGCCACAGCCCCGGCAACCCGACGACCAGCAGCCCGCCGAGGGCACACCGGACGGGATCGTCCACCCAGTGCGAGAGCCATACCGCGGTCAGCGCCGGCAACGCCGCGACGTGTACGGCCGTCCAGCACCGCCACCTCGCGATGCTGTCCCGGCACACCGCCGGAGCAAGCCACCGCAGTCTGAACGGCATGGACACCGGGATCCCGGCACCCATGGCCAGATATCGCATTCCATCCGGCGACACGGTCAACGGCCCCACCAGAAGCCGCCACCCCACCATGCCCCCCGAAACCCCCAGAACAACCAGAGGCCCCCACAAAGCCGCAGCCATCTCCGCACCCACACCGGAATCCTCTACCGCCGCTCCCCGCGGCACCAGACAGAGAACTCTGTCGCTCACCTGCGGAAGCGGGGGTCAAGCCGTGTAGGAAGTAAAGCGAGCGAGTGGGCACGTTCCCGGGTGGTCCATTCGATCATGGGCTCCAGGGCCACCGAGCACCTCAAGGGCAACCTGGGCGCCGTCGACGTCACGCTGCCCGGGTACGAGCGTCCGCCCCCGCTCGCTCGCTCACCCGCTAGCGGTAGTTCGTGAATCGAAAGCGGTCGGGTGGCGACCTGCGGAGATTCCGCGATCATGGCTCTGAGCTGCTGCTCTGCCTCTCGTCACCTGCCGTCGTTTCGGGCTGTTTCTCAGTGCGGTGTGCCCTCGTTGTGCCCTGGGTCTCCTCGCTTGTGCCCTGGTCGGGAACCGCTGGAGGCGGCGGCGGTAGGGGAGGCCGCGCCACGAACTGGGAGAGTGCCTGTGCCCCTCCGACGATTCGCCAGCGGGTCATGTTGATGAAATTCAACCGGGCCGCTTCGATCACTTCTCGTGCCCGAGCCATGCCTCCGCCGAGCGGAGTTCTCCCGTTTCGATCCTCCGCTTGGTCACCCAGAACGTCTCACGTCAGCGTAGATGCAGGACCGATTCGGCGATGCTCCAACCGCTGGCGATGACTTGCTGCGCCGCCGCCAGGGTGACCGTTCCCCTGCAGATCGCGCTGTGCAGGCGGCTCTCGACCGCGTCCTTGGGGTTGTTGGGGCCGGCGCCGGTCTTCTGGCCGGGTGATGGCGATTCGACCCACAGGTAGTACGGGTCGTTGGTGTCCCCGCCGAGCTGCAGGCGGATGAGGTGGTGGTACTCGGCATCGTGCAACGATCCGGTGTCCGTAGGACTTGGCGTTGGCGGTCTTCTCCCGGTAGGTGATTTTCACCGGGGGGCGAATGCCGCTGGTGTACCCGCCGCTGCGGCAAATCGTCGTCTTCAACGCGCCAACGCCGAACCGGCGTTGGGTGGCCGACCTGACGTACGTGCGGACTGTGTCCAGTGGGTGTACACGGCATTCGTGATGGATTTATACTCGCGGATGGTTGTTTCGGATAAATGGCCAGGTAACCGACTGTGCGGGACGACGGCAGGGCGGACCTGGGAGGTGGCGTGCTGGTCAGCGACGTCATGACGGCGTTCCCCGCCTACGTACGGCTCGGCGCGACCATCCGGCGGGCGGCTGAGATGGTCAGCGTGTCGGAGGTCGGCCAGCTGATGGTCCTGGACCACGACGGCCGGTTCGTCGGGTCGCTGTCCGAGGAGGACCTGGTGCGGGCCATGCTGCCCGGCTTCGACGACGTGACCGCCGCCGGCGGCACGCTCGCCGACGCGTTTCAGATTTTCCTGGAGCGGGGCCGCGCCCTCGCCGACCGCGTCATCGACCCCCTCGTCGTGCGCGACGCGGCGACGGTCCGATCGATCGACGAACTCGCCCGGGCGGCGATCGTGATGCTCGAGCGCGGGATCCGAAGGCTTCCCGTGGTCGACGACGGGACTCTCGTGGGCACGCTGTCCCGGGCCGATCTGTGCCGTGCGGTGATCTACCATTCCTGATCTCCGGCTGGTTCTCACCGATCGGCACACCCGAGAGACCAGCGAGCGGGTGTGCGCGCTGCCGGCCACTCTCGGCCGGGACAGCGGTGCGGCGGCGGTGGTGCTGGACGACGGCGCCGTCTCCCGGCGCCACGCGCGGCTGGAGATCGCCGACAACCATCTGGTGCTCACCGATCTCGGCAGCTCCAACGGAACCTACGTGAACGACGCGCGGGTGACGCGCCGGGTGCTCGTCCCCGGGGATCGAATGCGCATCGGCCGATATGAGCTGACGTGGACGTTCTTCGACCCGGAGGCGACGGCGCTCGTCGATCCGGGCCAGCTGACCATGCTGCGGCCGGTTGCGCCGCCACGTATCGCCGCACGACGCGTGGTGGAGGCCGCCGAGGCGCACAACCGGCGGGTCGGGCACGAACTCGACGGATTCCTTTCGCTCGCGCATGGATATCTGCCGGCCGAGCCGCCGCTGCTGGCCTTCCCGGAATCGCACCGAGCCTGGGACGAGATGACCGACCAGCTCCCGGACCTGTTTCGTCGGCTGTCGCTGCGCCGGGCGTTCGATGCGATGCCGGTGCTCGACGCCCGGCCCGAGGCGTTGCCCGACCGATACCTGTTGCGCGCCTCGACTCTGCTCGGCGTTTTCGCCCACGCCTATCAGTACATGGCGATCGATCCGCCGACCGCTTTGCCCGAGTCGCTGCTGCGACCGTGGACCACGGTCTCGCGCCGGCTGGGCAAGAAGATCCCGGCCGTCTCCTACATCGATCTGTTCTTCTACAACTGGCGGCTGCGCGATCCCGCCGGGCCGCGGGCGCTGGACAACATGGACCTGCTCGTGCCGACCTGGAACAACGCGGCGGAGCGGGTGTTCTACCTGGCCACCACCGAATTCGCGATGGGGCTCACGCCCGTGCTGGGCGCCATGCTGGATGCTCAGGAGGCCGTCGTCGCGGACGATCCGGCCGCCTTGGAGAGCGCGCTACTGGTGATCCTCGACCGGCTGCAGCACGTCACCCAGGCCATTTATCCGCATATCGATCCCAACCCCCGCGCCCGGCATCCGCTGGATCAGGTGCTGTGGGCCAAGACGGTCGGCACCGCGGGCGTCCCGATCTTCGACGGCGCACCCAGCCCGAGCGGCACCGCGCAACCGCAGATCCACGCACTGGACGCGTTTCTCGAGCGCCGCAACTACAGCTCGCTGGTCGGGCAACAGAGCGTCTACCTCGCCGGATTTTTCCCGCGGCACTGGCAGGAGCTGGTGGCCGCGTTGCCTGAGGTGTCGGTGCGCCAGTACGTCGAGGACACCCGCAACAGCACCTTGCGCGGCATCTACAACGCCATGCTCGACGCCTATGTGGGCGACCGCGGCTGGATGGGCCTGCACCGCATCAAGGCGTACGGCTTTCTGGAGGTGGCGTTCAAGGTCGGCCGGCAGGTGACGACCGGCGCCCGGTTCACCGGACTGTTCAAGGACCGGACCTGGGACAAGGTGGACGACCAGCTGGCCGTCGTCCGCGACGAGCGCCGCCCGCCTGTGGGTCCGCCGGTGGTGTTCGGGACCGCCCGCCGGGGCCGTGTCGTCACCGGAGAGTCCGGTGCCTGGACCTGCTATCTGGAGATCGACGTCACCGGGCAGGGCGTGCACCACTTGCCCGGTGACCGGGTTGGCGTGCTGGCCGAGAACGACGACGAATTGGTGCGCCGCACCGTCGCCGCCCTGCAGGCGACCGGCGACGAGCTGGTGCGGCTCACCCCGAAGTGGCGAGCGGCGGTGGCCTGCCGGGCAGGTTACGGCGAGGTCGACGTGCTGCCGCTGCGGACATTGCTGCGCTTCGCCCGGCTCCGGCCGATCGGACGGGACGTGGCGAAACGGCTGGCGAAACTGACGGCCGTGGGCCCGTGGCAGCGCGTGGTGGACGCCCGCATGGAGGACCAGTGGGAGCTGTGGGACGTCCTGAACCTGTTGTACGCGGGCGGATATGACGTCACCCGGCTGTGGAAGGCGGATCCACGCGAGGACGACGCCTTCTGCGCGGTGATTGCGCCCGAGCCGTTCCGGCTGTATTCGATCGCCTCGGCGCCGCCGCCCGGCCAACCGGCCACCACGCTGCAACTGGTGGTCGCCGGCCTCCACTACACTTCCGCCCGGACGCCGTGGTCGTACCCGCGGGAACGGCAAGGCACGGCATCGCATTTCCTGCGCCGGGCGAGCGTCGAGGGTCGGCACCGGCTGTCGCTGCAGATCGTCCCCACGCCCCGGTTCCGGCTGCCGGCCGACCCTGCCCGGCCCGTCGTCATGTTCGCGGCCGGTTCCGGGATCGCCCCGTTCCTGGGGTTCGTCGCCGCGCGCACCGGGTCGGGCGAGAATCGGCTCTATCTGGGGATCCGGACGCCGGAGGAATTCGTCGAGCACACGGACTTGGACGCGGCGGCGGCCGCGGGCCGGCTGAAACTCTCCGTCGCGTTCTCTCGCGCCGATGCCGCGATCGGATTCGACGGCCGGCGCCACGTCGTCCAAGCCGGACAGCGGCGCCGGGTGGACGACGTGATCCGCGCCGAGGCAGACGCACTGTGGGAGCTGTTGCGCTCCACTGACGACGGCGGCCGCGGCGCATTCGCCTACGTGTGCGGCAGCGCACGGTTCGCCGTCTCCGTACTCCAGGCGTTGACCGACATCGTGCCCGGCGACGGCCGCGAATTCCTCCGCCAACTGGTGGCCGACGGACGTCTGGGCACGGACGTCTTCACCACCTATCTGGGCCACGCGCAGCAGGGTCCCCGCTTCGAGGTGTCGGATCTGGCGCAGCACAACATCTCCGACGCGGGCTACTGGATGGCGATCGGCGGAGCGGTGTTCGACGTCAGCGAATTCCTGCACCTGCACATCGGCGGACCGCACATCATCCGCAATCACGTCGGGCTCGACGCGACCGCGGCGTATCGAAAAGTGCTGCACCACGCGCACGCCGAGATCGATGCCCAACTCGCGATGTACCAGATCGGCCATCTGCGCCGGCTGCAGTTCGGCGCCCGGTGGGGCGTGGTGCTCACCGAGGACGGTCTGCACGCGCTGAAGCTGGAAGAACTGTTCCGGACCTGGGTACGGTTCGTGTACCTGCTGGTCGGCATGGAAAATGCGTTGACCGCCGACTACGGATTCACCACGTCGGTCACCACCTTGGGCGAAGATCCCCGGGAGCTGACGCCCTTCAAGGCGCAGTACGTCCTCGAGGCGCACCGGCGGTTCCTGGTCAGTTATCTGGACGGGCTGGTGCACGAGGACCTGCGCACCCTGTGGCAACTCACCGTCGGCTTCTGCGACCCACACCTGGACATCCGGTCCTTCGACACCGATCTCGCCGCCATGTCCGCGCGGTCGGATGCCGGGCTGGTCCGGCATTCCGTATCCGCCGTTATGGAGCTACTGCTCGCCGGGGACGACTTCCGGCGGGTCACGGCGCTGTGCCGCATCTACGCGCACGTGGACGTCCAACTGCTGCGCGACCTGAAAACCGCTGTGCTGGAAGGAATCCGGGCGTTCGAGATCCACGAGGCCGACGTCGTCGAGCAGGCGGGAGCCACGCTGCTGAACGCGGCACGCGAGGCGCTCGTTGCGGTCTCCGCCTACTACCAGCGCCTCGCCGAGCAGACCCGCGGCCAGGGCATCACCGCCGACGGTGCCGTCGAGGAGGCGATCCCGGCCGACCGGGGCCTGCCCGGCCACGGCGGTCCACTACCGCTTCCCGACTGACCGTCCTACGTGGTGCGCTGGAGGGTCGGTGGAAAGGTCAAGTCTAAGACCCTTCGCACGAAGGAGCTGGCCAACAGTCACCTGCGTGACCTCCGCCTGGCGGCCAAGAACGGTGAGGCGTTCGACGTCGCAACGGGTCTTCCAGTTTCGACGCTGGCCCCTGAGCCGGAAACAGGCCCGACCTTCCTCGCCTTCGCCCAGACCTTCATCACCCAACGGTGAAAGACCTCGGCTGCTCGAACCAGAGAAACCGACGTATACGCCATGCTGGCCTTGATCCCGGCGATCACGAAGGACCTGCCCGGCCGGCCCGATCCTGACGACCTTCGCAAGGTCCTGCGGGAGTACGCCCTGCTTCCGGAGGATCGGCGCAGAGAACTGCCTGCCGAGCACGCTCCGGTTCTGCGATGGCTGGAGACGGCCTCGCTTCCGCTCGTCGGCCTGAAAGAGCCGCGGGTCGTCCGGATGGGCCTGGATGCGATCTCGGTGACTTTCAAGGGCCAGAAGGCGGTGGCTAACACGGTGCTGCGCAAGCGAGAGGTCCTCGGAGGATGTGCCGCGTCGTACGGCGAAAGCCCAGAGGGGGATGGAGTGCTGATGCCCGCGGGAGGTGGTCCATCGCACCGCAGGGCCAGTCAGGTCGTGGGTGACGTCGATGACCTGGCGCATAGGGATGCGCCGGCTCCACAGATGACCGTGCACCTTGATTGACGTTGAGGTGCAAGTGACTCCCAGGCGCCGGGCACGGATGACCAGTAGGGCACCCAACAGCAGGAAGGGAATCGCCCGGGCCAGGATGTGCAGGTTTTCCGGCCGCGCCCGCAGCCGGGATGGAGCGGTGTCGTTCTGGTCCTGACCAATGATCCCAGCTATTGGTCTCGCCCTGGGCACGGCCGCCCCACGAACGCTGATGCCTTCCGGATCTGCGAGCAACACAGAGTCACCGGCCGGCGAGCTTGGGGCCCCAGCACCGGCATCGGCACCATGAAGGGACGCGAGGCAGCCATCGAAGTGCGGGGTGATTACTCGTGCGTATGGTCTGACTACTCCTCCCTCCCCGGTCGTCGGGGCAAATTCCGCTTGCTCACATTCGTCATCGCCTGATTTCGGCGACGAAGCAGGTGCGCTTCGCGGCCGGAGCGGATGTCTCTTCTTCGGGCGGAGTGGTCCTTCCGCTACGGTGCCTGGCATGGCGAGGTGGGAGATCTGGCGGCGCGATGGCAATGGCGGGCGCGAGCGGATCGGTGTCCATCACGATCGCGTCGAGGCTTTGGCCGGGATGCTTGCGCTGGAGGCGGGGGCGGTGGATCGGTCCTCGTTTCAGGTGAGCGGTCCGGCCGATCCGGCCTGCCGTTCCAATCGTGAGCTGTACGCGCGGCTGGTCACGGTGGGGGAGCAAATGAACGCCGCCGGGCGCAGCCTCGATGAGTTCCTCCGGGCGTGGTGGCTGGCGAGCCGGCCTGTGGCCGGGTGGGCGCGGCTTGAGCCAGATGTGGTCGCCGCGATGGTCGTCTCCGCCGCCACGATCGGACCACCGCCGGTACGCCAGGAGTGGCGGACCACCTCCTATGATCTGGCGCGTCAGCCGGCCTCGTATGCCGATTGGGAACGCGTCCTGCTGTCGCAGATCGCCGATCTGGCCGATTTCGCCGATGCCGGTTCGTTGGATGAGTACGCGGTTTTCGGTGTGGACGTGCCAAGGCCGCCGGGTGTCGCGCGGGCTACCGGTGTCCGGTGGTACAACTTCGACCCGCGGGCGTATCTGGAGTGCAGCATGGCGGGATCGCTCGGCGGATGGGATGAGGCCGACGGGTTACGCAAGGCCGTACCCGGCCCGGTCATTCCGCTGACGTTAGAACCTGAGCCGGGCGAGCAGCCCTTGAACACCCTTACCTGGGGCGACCTTGCCGAGTTGGCGATCTGCGGACAGGAGTATGAGTAGAAAGAGCAGCCGGGTGTGGGATGCCACGTCGAGCGTGAGCACGCCGTCGACGTGAACGCAATCTCCAAGATCGCTTGCAGCGTGCGCGTAGACCACGCGATAAGCGGCATGACAGTGCGTCCGGTGCTGTCGGCGCACGCGGGCGCAGCCACCTGCTAGGTGAGCCCTGTCCGGCCGGGCGGCAGGATAACCGGATGTGTAGCCGTGGTGCGTCCGCTAACGTCCCACCTCATGGAGAGCACCAACCTACGCACCGAACGCCTCGAGCTTCGCCCGGTGCGTGAGGAGGACGTCGACCGGATCCTGGAGTACCGCAACCTGCCGGAGGTCACTCGCTGGCTACTGCGTACGGAGGTCGACCCTGCGTCCTTCCGCGCAAGGTGGCGGCGCGCGGCGGAGGACCCCGACGACCACAGCGTGGCGGTGGCCCTTGACAGCGTGGTGATCGGGACCGTCTCGCTCGACGTGGTCGACGGTATGGGTCAGCCCGGCATGCCGCCGCGGACGGAGGCTCAACTCGGCTACATCTTCGACCCGGCGTACGGCGGCCACGGCTACGCGACTGAGGCTGTCACCGCGATGGTGGCGCACGCGTTCGACCGGCTGCACGTTCGAAGGATCACCGCTGGCTGCTTCGCGGACAACCTTGCCTCGGTGCGGCTCCTCGAGAAGGTCGGGATGCGTCGTGAGCAGCACGGCGTCGGCGACTCCTGGCACGCCGAGCTGGGCTGGGTGGATGGCTACACGTACGCCCTGCTCGCCGAGACATGGCGCCACGGGACGGCGCCGTAGGGTCGGCGATGGTGATGAGGCCGGCTCGCCGAAGGCATTGCCCTCTGGTGGGGTCCGACAGGCCTCGGGTTCCTCACGATGGGCGACCGTCCCTGAAGCTTGGTGAGGAAGTCGGCGACCTGAGCGACCCGCTCATCCGTGCGGGCGGACCGACTAACGGCCACTGCTGATCAGTAGCGTGGGAGATGGCACGGTCAAGGACCGATCTGCGGTCTTGGCTCCCTCGGCTCTGGCTGTCGTGTACAGCAACCTCGCCTCCTTCTTGTCGGCGGCCGTCCTTGATCGGACCATTGGCATCTCGCCATGTCTCGGGGTGCGGCTCCCGGAGATCGAGAAGCAATTCCAACCCCGGATCAGGTTCACCGGCTGGCGGAGACGCTTCCGGCACGATTCGCCGCTGCCGTGTACCTAGCCGCTGGCTGCGGGTTGCGCGGTGGCGAGGTCTTCGGCCTGGAGGTCGATCAGATCGATCTGAAGGCCCGTGAAGTCGACCTCAGTCAGCAACTTGTGTGCGTCACTGGGCGCTCGCCGTACCTCGGGCCGCCCAAGACCAGGACCTCGGCACGGACCGTGGAGCTTCCCGAAGTAGTGGTCAAGGCGTTCCGGCGGCACATGGACAGGTTCGGGCCTGTCGAGATCGAGATTGATGACGAGACTGATCCGCGTAGGCCGGTTCGCCGCACCGCTCGGCTGCTGTTCACCACCAACATGCTGCTTCCGGTCTACCGGGCGACCTGGGCGCACATCTGGGCACCTGCAGCTCGGGTCGCTGACATGCCCAAGGGCGTCGGCTTGCACTGCCTGCGGCACTACTTCGCTACGCTGCTGATCCACAAGGGCGCGAGCGTGAAGACGGTACAGCTCGCCCTCGGCCACAGCACGCCCGTGGTCACGCTCAACACGTACGTGGGGGAGTGGCCCGAGGCACAGGAGAAGACGCGTGCCCTGGTGGACGGCGCGCTCGGCCGTGTGCCCCGGATGTGCCCTCGGCAGACTCCGTCCTGATGAGTCACCAGGTCAGAGCCTTGGGAAGCAACTGGCTAGCGGTAGTTCGTGAACTGCAGGGCGATGTCGAGATCCTTGCCCTTCAGCAGGGTGATGACATCCTGAAGCTCGTCCTTCTTCTTGGAGCTGACCCGAAGCTCTTCCCCCTGGATCTGCGCCTTCACACCCTTGGGGCCCTCGTCCCTGATGATCTTGGAGATCTTCTTGGCGTGCTCCTGGTCGATGCCCTCCTTGAGCTCCACGACCAGGTGGTACTCCTTGCCGGACAGCTTGGGCTCGCCGGCTTCCAGTACCTTCAGGGACAGCCCCCGCTTGATGATCTTTTCCTTGAACACGTCAAGGACGGCGTTCGCGCGTTCCTCGCTGTTCGCCTTGATCTCGATGTTGTTCTGACCCGACCAAGCGATGCCCGCGCCCGTGCCCTTGAAGTCGAAGCGGTGCCCGACCTCCTTGACCGTCTGGTTCAGCGCGTTGTCGACCTCCTGCCGGTCGATCTTGCTCACCACGTCGAAACTGCTGTCGGCCATCGGTATAGGTGTCCTCTCTCGTCCCTCCGACCCTAGCGACCCGAGGCGGGTGCCGTGTGGATCAGGGCGCGGTCAAACCGGTGTCACAGGTACCCCGGAAGTCCGCTATTCTTCTTGCTGTCGCCGCGAGAGCGGAAGACACGGCAGGTTGCCCGAGTGGCCAAAGGGAGCGGTCTGTAAAACCGTCGGCTCAGCCTACGCAAGTTCGAACCTTGCACCTGCCACACCAGCGTAAAGAGGCCCTTGACCAGCATGTATGTGGTCAAGGGCCTCTTGCTGTGTGTCCGGCTGTTCATGGTCGTCAACGGCGATCTACGGGGGCTCGCGTCGTACGCGCGTCGGCGTCAGTCGGCCCCTTGGGGCGCCTTCAGGGCCTCGCTGATGAGCTTCCGGGCTGTGGCGTCCTGGCCCACGATGCACTTGGCGTAGACCCGCAGAAGCACGTTCACGCTGTGCCCTGCCCACTCGGCAACTTGGGGCGCTGGCACCCCCGCGTTGAGCCACGTCGAGACACAGGCATGCCGTAGTCGTACGGCCGCGCCGCGAGCGGTGAGGCGGCCTCAGCCTTGCTCAGCGCCCCCGTACGGGCTTTCTGCCAGACACGGCCATAGACGCTCTCCGACAGGGGGCCGCCACGCTCTCCGACGAACAGGTGACCATCCGGGCTCACGCCGTGATCCGTGAGGTGACTCCGCAGAATGGCCACCAGGGGCGGCGGAATCGGCACCGGCCGGACTGCCGTACGCGCCCGGTGCTTGAGCTCTCGCGACTCCCGGCGCTTCCCGTTTCCCGTCCAGTCGGCGCCGACCGCCGGCGCCGAGTCGCCGAGACAGAACCATCCCCACTCATCGCCGTTTTCGACGTCGGGAAGGTCGATCTCATCGGCGGTCAGGTCCGCGGCTTCCGCCGGACGTAGAGCCAGTGCGCCGACCAGCAGCAAGCCACGTCCGCTCTCCTCCTGCTCATCCGGCGAAAGCATCCGGGGCGAGCGTGACCCGCCCTCGTCGGTGACACCCAGCCACACGCGGTCGTGCTGCGCATGGATCATGACGTGAAACCTGCCGCCGAACCTGTTGGTGGCAGAGTGCCGGATCGCGTTGGTAGCCAGCTCGCTCACGATCAGTTCGGCCGCCTCCACCACCGGCCAGCCGATGAGGAACGTCGTCACAAATCGGCGAGCTTCCGTCACTGATAGGGGAGAGCCGAGGAAGGACCGAGACATGCCAAGCCGCCATGGATACGCTCCGTCGTCTAGGGGGCTATACGACCCACGTCAGAAGCGTATGACTCGCGCTCGCCAAGTCTCAAGGAATTTGACGCATAAATGCGTCAGTTCTCAAGCTGGTCTGCCAACTGCCGGAAATCCGTCCCGATTTCACCCAACAATGCCCGCAGCCCATCCCCGTACACGGCCACGTCGGCAAAGGCATCGAACAGCTCCCGATGCGCTGCCGTGCCCTCTTGATCGGTGACCACCACGTCACCCGTGATCGCCTCAGCCACGCTCACCGCGCCGTCGAAGATCGTGAAGCCATGCAACGGGAACGCCGGCGCCTCCACCGACCACGGCACCACGCCGAGCCGTACATGATCGAGCGTGGACACCTGGACCAGCCGATCAAGCTGCGCCACCATCAACGACGGCGACCCCGGCCACGTCCGGACCGCCCCCTCTGTCAGCACGAAGGCGAACCGCCGGCCCTCCTCGAACAGAACAGTCTGCGCCTGGACCCGGATCGCCGCAGCCTTGGCCGCGTCGTCCTCATCGACCGCCCGCCCGATCGTCAACGCCAACCGCGCATACTCCGCGGTCTGCAACAGGGCAGGGATCATTGCCGAAGAGAAACAGACGATTTCAGCGGCTGACCGAACCCGCGCCGCATCCGCCGACTCACGGCCGGCAAGCCCACCGCGGAGCCGCGACACCTCATTACGAAGGCGAGCAATCAGCGCGTCCAACTCCCCACGCTCACCGGCTCCAAGCCCGAGCGCAGCCGACACCCGCTCGACAGTCTCCGGCGTCGGCAGGAGACCGCCAGTCTCGATCCGCGAAATCGTCGGCTGCCCGACCCCCGCGCGCCGAGCCAACTCCTTACCCGTCAGCCCAGCACTCCGGCGCTGTCGGCGAACCAACTCACCCAGCTCCCGCAGCCGTCCCCGCCGTTCCTCCACACCGAGCGTTCTACCACCACGCAGGCAACCAGCGCTGACGCTGAGCACGGATCTTGCCGAATTGTGCTTATAGGTATCAAGGCGACGGCGCGGCGCGCCGCCGCACCCCCGGCCCTCCGCCCGCCCGCCGTCCGGGCGTGCGGCCTGAGGGCCGGTCCCGAACGGCGGCGGGACACCAGGCTGGCCGCCGCACGCCCGCCCCGCCGTACGAACCGAACCCTCCAACAGGGGGTTGCCGCACCGCCGCACACATACAGCCCTCACGATCGCCACAGCATGGCTGGCCGCCATAGCTGGCGGGGCGCGATCGACGATCCGTGCTTCGTTCCTCAGCACGGCTCACCGAAGGAGCGTGGTTGATCGCCGCTGTCATACAGGTAGGTAGTAGAACCGACAACACAATATAACCCTCATTCACCGGGTCTCGGCGGTGAGGAGCCAGAAAGCGGTGCAGGAATAGATGGCTTCTCGGCAACCTCGGATAAGCGAGTAGCTTGATCGGGCGTTCCGAGAAGACGAACAGCATGGTGGATGATATTCAAAAGATCTTTTCGTCCACCTTCGGAAAGGCCGCTCAAAAATTCATGCAGAATTTGTGCGACGCTGATCCAACGAGAATCCGGATGCCACTCATTCACTTGCTCAACTAAGCGATCGAGATCAACGTGTACCGATGGACCACCAACGCGCGGGGATAGTTCGATCATCGTGTAGATCCGTGCAGATGCCGGGTCTTTCAGCATTACTTCCCGTAAAAAGTCTGCCCGCGCCTTTGCCTGGCGGCGCGCTAACTCGTCCAACTCCTGCTCATGAAGCAGGCGCTCCAGGCGCATAGCGGAATCAATAGTTTCTTGATCGACAAATAGATTTACGCGAGCACCTAGAACTTCGACGCCATCGGTCACAACCGGAAGCCTGTGGCGAAGGGCTGCTTCGATATCCTCCTCGGCAGCGTGAACACGTAGCACTGAGGCTTGCTGGGATATGTCCTCCACAGTTGCCCGTATGATGCGTGCTACCATCCGAAGCGAAGATGGTTTACCTGGGCTACCCGCGTCACGTCGCCAGTCAGCACGAATCGATGCGGTGAATGCTAGACCGTCATTCCGACTAGGAAGACGATCGGAATAAGCGTATTGGAAAACGGGTGCCGACTCATGGTGCAGAGTGCGTCGGGAAAACCTACGAGCCACTACAATGCCTTGCCGAACGCACTGTCTACCATGTTCAACTGCCGGGCCATTTCAGTTCGTAGATCATTGTCGATTAGCTGAGATAGTCGAGAGTACAGAACTTCACGCGCTTTGCGCTTCTCGATATCGCCTTCTTCATACCATTTATACACGTAGGTACGTAGAAGATCGCGCCGCCGCTGTGAGTCCTTCCCGTCTACGGATTTACTTAAAGCATGGATGATGCGGTCACAAACATCCTCTCTCTCCAACGCAGCTGTCATCCATAAGGCGACCGCTCTTTCGGCTTCTCCGGACTCCTCCATAGTAGGCTCGTGATCGAGTAGAGCCCTCCAACCAGTTGAGAGCATATCTGCTGTAGGTATGAAATCACCCTCGTCGCTCTTTTCGAGCAGAGCTGGCAGATCTGAATCCCTCAAGCTCGTAGCGCCTGCAAGGATCCCGAACGCGCGTCGGCCGGCAAGCGCGTTGCCGTCTTGACTCCTGCACCATGTGATTATGTAGCCGAAAAGCGTCTGGCGAACTGAGGGATCTTCCCACAGATTGCGCACCGCTGTACGCAGCGCAGCGACCACATCTGGGTCTTCGGACTCTCCCGCATACTTCAAACGACGTAGGGCCTTGCCTGTATGTACTCGGCCGAATTCATCTGAACAGACAGCTACTACCGCCTTTTGCAGGGCAGGGTTCTTGTTCTTCGACCAAGTGAGGAGCATTGTATGGATATATGGGGCGCTAGCGTCTCGTATCGCCGCCGAGGCAAGGATATTGATGAGAACGCTCCACAAGCGTTTCATTCTGTTGTCAGTGGAACCAGCCGCGTACCACTTCTCAGCGAGCATTCGTAATGGATCCGGTCTACGATGACGTACAGCCCACCGTAATGCAAAAGCGCCGATCCGCTCAGCTAGCGCTTCACGCTCGTCTTGCGTGATCGTCTCCATTACTCCTTGTGGATCTCTGCGGGGAGCCTCCGCTAGCCATTCGAGAAATTGGAGACGCGCAAGCGGACGATCAATCCAGAAGTACTCCAAGACCGCATCATCCCAGCCGGGCCTGCTGAAGGAGATTATCCCATTGTCTCCCAGCTCGGCATCTACGGCATCCACTAACTCAACTACCCCTGGGGCCATTTGCCCCATGATCTTGATTTCTCCTTCCCCGAGAGTGTCGCAAAGAACAGCTACCTTGGCGTAGATGTGAGCCACCGGGGCGCCGCGAAGGACAGATGCCGCCAGGAGAAAGTTTCGTTCGAAGCTACTCCGGCCAGCCTGTTTGTGCCAATCTAATAGCTGCTCGCGCCAATTACGTCGAGCGGCCACTACGCTGAGGACTTGCCGTCGAAATACCTCCCCTTCTCCGCTGCCATTAGCTTGCTTGCGCGTGAGCGACTGCAGCGTTGGCAGTGTATCCACGTCGGCACGATACGCCTTGAGCATCAAATCGACGATCTGCAATGCGTCTAGCGGTTTCGCGCCCTCGAATAGCTCTGCTATGTCTGGGTCGGCCATCCACCGTGCTATGGGGAATCCGGGCTCCTCAGCAATCACCCACTTAGAAGCAATAGCTTCCGCTCGCGGACGCTTATACATTGGGGCAATGCCATTAGGCGCACTGATGCATATGCGACGCCACTGTTCGGGCTCAGTGAGGACTATAAGTCGGTTGTCGCGTTTACTTAATTCATGAGACAGCGCACCAATACGGCTTCCGAAGCGGTCTGATACCTGGAAGGCACTTTCCTCTTCGTCGGGCGGTAGCTCTAGAAGAAACCCTTGCCTGTTCTCATGAGGCAATCGTTTCACGGGAAACTCTTTCGACCCCCCAAAGGAGATCTCGCGAGCTCCATCGATATCTCCATTGAAGTATAGTTGGGCCAGGAGTGCATGAGCTGTTGTGGTGCGCCCACTGTTTGAGAGGCTATTCAGCACGAGCACTGACCCAGGATCACGTAGATGGTCATAAAGCATCTCGAAATTATCTGACGGTGTGAAGACAAGCCGTACTGCATCGAGATACTCTGGCTCTATCTCTGAATGATCAATAGTGTGCTCGAAGACCTGCTTGAGAGCATTCATCTCGCCGAAATTCAGCAGCGCTTCCTGGCGGATGTCGGCGAGTCGTTCGCGTATCGACTTACTGAGCGGTCTCTCGGTTGCAGGAGTTTCTTGTTCTCGGCGGAGGTCTGTGTGATCGTCAGTTGGAATGTTTTGGTAAACTGAGTCCTTGCTATCCGAGATAACGTGCCCGTATTCTCGCTCTTCCAAGCCGCTCGAGGAGTCGGCTAGGCTATGTAGAGACGGCTGTTCCTGTTCATCGTGATATGGCCCTAAAGAGGGAGCCAGCCGCGCTGCTGGATCGTATGCCGAACTGACTGGAATCGTCTCATCTTCCTGAGATTCCGGCTCGACATGCGTGTCATGCGCCTCATCGCGTCCACTAATTCCGAGGCGCGATAGCCACTTGTTGGCGGGTCGCTCGTCGCCCTCCTGATCGTAAGTCATTCTTTTCCTCTATCCGATCGACCCGTCTATCTCGATAGCTGTCATCTCCCCTGACTCGGTTATCACCTTGCCGGTCTGATCGACATCTAAATGTGCGGATCCGGAGACGCCTCTTGCTTTGATTCCTCGCTGTATACCGCTGATCTCGTCCGACCTCATAGTGACGCGCAAGCTTGGCCCTTCGGGCTGCTCATCACCAAATATGAATTCACGACGGTAGGCGAGTTCGAGGATATTTCGGAGTTCACCCAGAGTTCCGCGTAGTTTCTCATCCTCTCCGCGTAGCAGTTCCGGATGGTCAAGATATACACCGAGCGCGCCAGCGGAACGCTCCAAAGTCTCAACTTGCTCTTCCGTCAAGGATTCGCTGTGAACAATAAGTGCTTCGGTAGAGCCTTCAATTGCATCCGGAGCATCAGATGGTACGCGACCGGCTCGTCGATCCAGCACTGCTCTGATACGGTTGTAGATAAATGTGATAGTGGCGCTTAGGGCGACGCCCGCAAGGACTGGAAATGATAGCGGATCGGCCATTGCTTCCCCTTAAGTCAAGGAATTCGAGTTTCTCGCTGTTGTTCGGCTTCGGCGGAGCCTAGAGCGTTCCGAGATGGTGGACACGATACGTCGTCCACGGTCGTTAGAGAAGGCTGGAGCAGTGGATCGGAAGGGTCTAAATATAGGTCCGGCTTTTTCCAACTAGATGTTGGCCCGAAAATGAGCGCAATCCGGCGCGTCTTGGTCAAACTGGACGGCGCTCCATCTGACGAAGCGGCAAGGCATGGTTATGGTCGCTTGCGCCCAGCACCCGATGGGCGTCTCCAGGAGGGCGGCTGACTCGGTGTGGGGTCAGCTCACCGCCAGGGAGATCGGGTAAGAAGGTGTGCCCCATAATCCTTCATGTGAGGCCCGGGGCTCACTTGTCCACTTCCAGGGAACCCTCCTGTGTGGCTTCGCCTCAGACCTCCTGGCTGGCGTGCCCGTTGCGTGCCCGATGGGGGGAAGCAGGGGGAAGGGCGGGGAGCCACGGGGCGTGCAACGCGCATGCTGAGCTGCGTCTTCGCAGGTTACGCAAAATCGGCGTGCGTCTTTGCAAGCAGGTTGTCGCAAGGGGGCAGAGTGAGAGCCTGCGAGGAGCGGTGACTGCAAGATCCGGAATATTTCCGGAACACACTCCCCTCGCGGGAGACCGCCGTACGCTTCAGTCGCAGGCCAGCGGACCTGTGGAAGCCGGAACCGCGACGCCCTGTAAAACCGTCGGCTCAGCCTACGCAAGTTCGAACCTTGCACCTGCCACACCAGCGTAAAGAGGCCCCTGACCAGCAGAGATGCGGTCGGGGGCTTCTTTGGTTCGGGCTCCTTGAGTGACCCTGATTTCCCGCTGTTTCCCGTGGAATCTGGCACGGAGGTGGCACGCGATCAAGCTCCGTCACCCGGCCCCGGGCGGTGGCCGATGGCTCAGCCAGCTACGAGCCGGTTCCCTAATCGTGGCTATCGCTGCGGCGCCGTAGCCGGTTAGGTTCGGTTCACGACCGGAAGGGGGCGCATAGGTGTTCGGCTTGGGCTGGCCCGAGGTTCTGTTTCTGGCGTTGGTGGTGCTCTTCGTCGTCGCTGTTGTCCTGGTGGTGCGTGTCCTACGGCGCCGATAGGCCGGCGGCGGCGCGACCTCGGTCGGCGGGCGCCAAGAAACGACGATCTCTTGAAGATCCCGCCTGATCCGACGCGCCTGTCCCCGCGCAGTCGGCTCAGCGAAGGAACTCAAGGAGCACTGGCACTATGGCTTCGGGTGTGGGCCCGTGGCCCTGGCCTGGCAGGATGCGGCGGGTTGCGTTGGGCAGGGCTGTCGCCACCATGTCGGCGGCCTCGGGCAGGCCGGGGAAGGTTCGGTCACCCGAGTACACGATCGTAGATGCGGTGATCGAGGCCCAACGGCCCGCCCAGTCGGGATCGATGTTGATCTCATGGACGGCTGTGAGGTCGTAGACGAGCGTTGGGGCGACTGCGACCATTTCGGCCCATCCGGGTGCTTGAGCCATCCCATCGACGGCATCGGACGGGATCCCGATCACCGCGTTCAGGTTGTAGCGCATCGCTTCGTCGTTCTTGCCGGCGGCCAACAAGGAGTGCAGCGTGGCCAGGTGCTCAGAATGGTCGGCACCGGCGAACAGCGGTGGCTCATAGAGCGCCAGCGCGGTGACACCGATGCTGGCGTCTGCGGCTGTCAGAGCCACGGTCGCTCCTGATGAGCTGCTGTAGAGAGTCGCGGCCCCTCCGGCCGCCTTGATCAAAGAGGCGAGGTCCTCGACCTCTCGCTTCAGTGCCCAGGGCGCGGTGTCGCCGGATCGTCCGCGTCCGCGCCGGTCGTAGTCGATCGCCGTGAACCCCTCGGCCGCGAGCCGCTGCGCGACCTGCCTGGTGCTCTGGTCGATGGCACGGTACTGAGTGGCCCCGCCGATGAAGATCACGGCAGGTCCGTCACCATAGCGGTCGTAGTCGATGACCGTGCCGTCCAGCGAGGTCACTGTGTTCAAGATCCTGCCTCAATTCGTGGAGACGGTTGGGTGATCGTTCGGTGTGGAAGGCGGAACACATCTAGTCCTCGCCCCTCGCGGCGGCGTGGGCGCCGGGCGGTCGAAGCGAGCGACATGCGGCTGCCGCTACGGCCAACGGTAGGGGCAGGGCCCGACACTTTCCCGGGTGGCCGGCCTGCTGGGGCCCGGCGTTATTTCCCGGGATCAGGCCACAGGAGCACGTCAGGCTCCCATCGCGTCTCGGGTTCGGCTGGGCCAGCCAACCAATCGTTGCGGGTTCGTGGTCACGCATGGGCTTGTGACGTAAGTGACGCATGGGAGCATTGCCACTCTTGGGAAATATGTGAAGTTTCCGGACAAGGCGCTGTCGGAACTGCTAAGAAGTTGCGTGGCCAGGATTTAGAGCAGAGAGGTTCGGCATGGACCCCGACGGCCCCCCGAGTTCCCAGGAAGAGGATCCTGTGGGTCCCATGGGTACCCACGGGAACAACGAACCGGAGCACCCGGGCGGCGACGTACTGTCCGACGGTTGGACGCCCGGACACGAACCCCCTCACCCCCAGAGCGACGACTCATCGGACCTTGCCCGGGCGGACCACGAGCAGGCCGAGGACTATGAACAGTCCGAAGGCCTCGAAAACCCCGAAGTCTACGACTATCTCTACCGCCCTAAGGGTGACGAGGCGTCCCAGGACCACGGGCGGCCCGAGGGCTATCCGCCGCCGGACGACGAGAACTGGGACCCCGACGGGGAAGGGCGTCCCGGCTACCTCAGTTTGGGCTGGACCGACGAGAACGACCTGGAGGAGGAGAAGGGCAGCAAAAACAAGCGGCTCATCCTCGCCCTGGCCGCGATCGTCGTGCTCGCGGTCGCCGGCGGCTGGATCGTGTCGTCCTCTGTCGGCTCCAAGCCGGAGGCGGCGTGCTCAACCCCCGGGAAGTGCGCCCCGGCCGGGCAGCAGGACTCCCTGCCGACCGACGACCCAACGGCCCTCCCCAGCATCACCGACCCGGCCACCGAGTCCACCGCCGGGCCTGACGAGACGACGGTGTCACCCAGCGAAACGCCTACGCCCATGCCGACGACCTCCCAGGTACGGGTGACCCACCAGCCCACATCCCGGCCGACACCGACGCGCACCCGCGCCCACTCGCCCGAGCCGTCGCCGAGGTCCAGCAGTCGCCCGCAGCAGACGGAGAACCCGCCGACCGAGGACAAGCCCAAGCCGTCCCCGACGCCCCCGCCGACCACGCAGGCGCCCCAGCCGGCTCCGAGCCCGACGAAGACCCAGGGCGGCGGCCTGCTCGACTGGCTGTTCTGAGCGATCGGCCGGCTGCCTGAAGGCCAGCAGCAGGCAGCCGGCCAGCCCGACCACTCCGTCGAGGTGTCACGCATCCAGGGGGTCGTCGACCCTCAGCGCAGCCTCGTAGCAGAGCTTGTGGCTCTCACCAGCAGATCGCAATGCGGGCCATGAGGAGATCTCCCGCCCGTCCCGGTCCTGGTAAGGGCGGTTCATGTTTGTGCCATCCGACCTGCGGCGATGGGGTGGATCTTATAGCTTCCAGTCCTCAGCAGAGGAGGGCTGATGGACGCGCTGATCACCATGGCACAGCTTCCGGCGCTGCGACGAGAGCTCCACGCCTCACAGGCGGCGGACCGAGTTTCCGAGACGTTGCCGCCAGGTGGTGGCCGCCCCGCCCTCCCGCGGAGGGCGGAAGTGAAGATGGGGACATGCGCCAAGGCCATCGTCTCAGCAGTCATCGCTCGCATGCGCGGTCGCGGTGCCGGGGTAGTTACCTCTTCGGCTTGAAGTAGTGCGCGACCATGTAGGCGGTGACCTGTCCGCCGATCTTCGCGCCCTGCAGGTCGGCCGTGCGGGTATGGATGCCGCCCCAGACGCGGGCGTTGATGACCTCGGCGAGCGCCTGCGAAAAGCCGCGGAAGTACCTGGTGGTGCCCGAGGCGGCGCTGTAACCGCTGAAGGAGATGTCGTCCCGACCGAAGAAGTACGCCAACGCCGACATGCTCGCCGCGGTGAAACAGGTATGTCCGGACGTGAAGTCGGGGTGCGGCGGCGTAACGAGCAACGGCATCCAGTCGGGGTCGCCGACCGTCTTCGGGTTGCCGTCGGTGTCGGCCAGCTGGATCGCCGTGACCGGCCGCCAGAAGCTCCACGCCGCCTTCTCGTTGTAGCACGCGGTCGTGGCATCGGCTTCGGCCAGATCGACCATCGCGAACATCCGCGCCGTCTGAAGCGTGGTCAGTCGCTGCGTCGTCGCAAGCTGGCGCTTGATCTCCCACTCGGCCAGATGCCGGTCATGCCACCAGATCGCGGCTTGCGTCTGGTCGGCCGTCCTGATCGTGCTGGTTGCCGAACCGATCGCCTTGACCTCGTTGAAGTCCCGGGTGTACCGGTCGCTGGTGAGCGATGGCGGGCCGGACGTGCGGAACATGGACGCGCTGGGGATGAGGAACGGTTTGAGGGATCCGACCCATGCCCCGTCGGAGGCGAAACTGGGAGGCGTCGGCCGCCACTGACCAGGCTGGGTGCCGACGGTCCAGGTCTGGCTTCCGAACGCCCCGTCGTCCTGCCGCGCGGCGATCATCGCATCGGCCGCCTGAGTGCCCACGGTGATTCCGCGATGCTTCGCGGTGCCGTCGGGAATCGCGGCCAGCGACTCGTCGTACTGTGTCTTCAACCTCACCTGCTGAGCCGGGAACAGCGCGTTCAGCACACGGAAGCCCGCGGTCGCGACGGCGGCGTTCGTCGACTCGGTTCCATTGGCGGCCGGTGCGATCAAATACGGCTTGTAGGGAGTGTCGGCGATCGCGTTCACCGCGTCGTAAATGGCTCCGTGCACCATCGCGAAGCTGCGCGCCTGGACCTGCGGCTGCTGACCGGCAATGTCCCAGATCGCTGTCTGGGCGTTGCTGTCCCAGACAATGACGGCATTGGCGGGCGTGCGCGAATCCGACGCGTACGCGAATGACGAACCGAGTGCGACCGGCGACCCGGCAGCGATGACTCCGGCGACGGCTGACCAAACGGCCTTGCGTCGTAGGACGGCTGTCCAGCCCGCATTACATGATTTAAGCATTGAAGTAAACTACTATGCTGGCCGCGGCCGATACAGTGGCCGAACGTTCGAAAAGCTGATAATGACGTAGCCGAAAACGAGTACCCCGCCGATACGAGGACCGGTCGCATCCTCCGGCCTCGTGGATGGCGTTCGACGATTACTTAAAGGTCATCTCGAATTGGCGGAGATTACGTCCATGAGTTCGGCGGGTCGACGACAAGATCTTCAGGATGTGGGAGCGGGGCGGGCTCGTCCTCGACGGAGTAGACCTCCAAGCAGGAAAGACGACCGCCCGCGACGAAGAGCAGGACGCCGTCCTTGCGCCCGCGCACGTTGGCGGAGATCAGAACCCTGTCTTGTACCGGGTCGGCGAGCGCGTGGGGTCTGCTTCCCACGTCAAGGTCCACCGTCGCGCATCCGCATTTGCACTGTCCGGTCACGACTGCCGAAGAGACCTGAGCCCGAAGTTCGTCTACACCAGGGAAATCCTGCCCAAGGAGGGCCAGGATCACGGCTCGTTCCTCGGCTGATAGAGGACGTTCACCGGTCGGCACCGTGCCAAAGTACCAAATCGTCCGTGCGGGGATATGTGCGGGATGATCTTTGCCTGAATGGCTATAGCAGACCTCATTTGGCCACAGAGGCGTAACCAGCTTGGAAGACACGGTGCCCTGTGTTGGTGATCCGTCTGCCGGGCCGCGGCCGGCGGCGGCTCGGCCTGCGGCTGGCTGGTGCCGTTGTGACCAGCGCTGTGCGGCCGCCCTGGAGGGGCGCCCTGGATCGTCTCGCGCATGGTCGAGCGCGTCGGCGACTACTCCGGGTGCCCCTCGCGCCAGGTCCCGGGGGGCTACGGTGCCGGGGTCGGTGCCGGCGCGTACACCAGGTACAGCACGCCGTTGGCGAGGGTGCGCGAACTCACCAGTGTGAGCCCGGTCGTTTCGGCCGCTCCGTCGAACAGCCGTTGACCCTTGCCGACCACGATCGGGTGCAGGAGCAGTCGCAGTTCGTCGAGCACGCCGTCGCGCAGGAGCGTGCGCACCAGGGTCGGGCTGCCCGTGATGGAGATGTCCTTGCCGGGCTGTGCCTTGAGCGCGGTGAGCTGAGCGTTCACGTCCCCACTGATGATCGTGGTAGGTTCCCACGTTCCCTTGTCGAGCGTGGTGGAGACGACGACCTTCTGCGCCCCGTTCATGTAGTCGGCCGGCGGCTCGTCACTGCTCTGGTGCGGCCAGTATTCAGCGAACTCCTGGTACGTGCGACGGCCCAGCAGCATCGTGTCCGACTCTGCCATCTGGCCGCCGACCACCTCGCCCATGTCGTCGCTGAAGTACGGGAAGTGCCACTCAGCGGGCGCCTCTACCACGCCGTCCAGCGAGATGAACAGCCCCGCAACGATCTTCCTCATGACTGATCCATGCCTCTCTGTGCTCGTGTACCCCTACCCTTTCACCGACAACAAATTTCGTCAAGACGAATTTCCTTGTCACCGTAACGGAAGGAGGGCCGGCGACGGCGGTTCGCGGGCCCCAACCGGCTCCGAGCCCTACGAAGCCCCAGGGCAGCGGCCTGCTCGACTGGCTGTTCTGAGCGATCGGCCGGCTACCTGAAGGCCAGCAGCGGGCAGGGCTCAAGAGAACAGGGTGAGGATGTGCTCCGACGTCAGGCAGCCGGCCGTCGCCAGATCCAGGTTGGCCAGTGACATGTGGTGAACCTCGTCGGCCGCGGCCGTGACGCAATCGCTGACCGTGTGGACGGTGAAGCCGAGGTCGGTGCCGTGCCTGGCAGTCTGCTCGACTGTGAGGTTGGTGGCGACTCCGGTGACCAATAGCGTGTCGATCCCGTGCTCGGCCAGCCACTCGGGGAGGTGGTTCCCGGCCAGGCCGGACAGCTTCTGGTTATCGACGACCTGGTCCGCCTCCGCCAGCATTTCCGGGATCAACTGCGCCCCCGGAGCATTCGGGCGGAAGGCCTCCTGCGCATCGCCGACCGCCTTCATGAAGCCCGTGTTGCGAACCAGACCACCCTCTCCCACAGGCACAGTGAACCGGGTGAAGACCACCGGCACTCCTGCGGCGCGCATGGATTGGTGGAACCGCACGGCACGCTCCACGACACCGCTGCGCGCGACCGGCTCGCCCAGCATCGCGCCGAAAAATCCCTCGGGTTTGATGACGTTCACCTGCCAGTGCAGAGCGAGAACGGCGGCAGTCCGCGGATCGTAGGTCATAGTCACGATCGTGCCGTACTTCTTCCCTATGCCATGCCGAAATTTCCGGCCATATGGGAGAAACGCGCGGGTTGGCGGGAAAACGTCATGTCATGCCCCTGTTGCGTTTCACGGGTGGAGTTCGCTCAGCGGTGTGGTCGGAAGTGCGATCCAACCTTCGGTGCGCGCGCAGTCGGCATGCTCTCGAGCAGGGACGGTTACCAGGCCCTGGAACGACGCACGGGCGGTGAGCGCGGCGATAACGGCGTCCGCAGCGTCGTCGGAGACTCGGCAAATCTGCTCGTATGCACCGAGGTCGAGCCACGGTGCCGCTGCCCGCAGCTCATCGACCAGATGTCCGAGTCCGTCCAGATTCGAAGAACGTTTGTAGCTGCGGTAGGGCAGTTTCCACAGTTTGAGCGACGCTGAGGGATAGACCTCCACAACGACGCCGGTGCCACGGCGATCAACGGGCCGGCCTCGCCGTGCAAGTGCGGCCAGTAGGCCCGCGCAGCGCATGGCGGTATGACCGATGCGATCGGCCGAGACGCTTAGGGGCGTGAGGCCGGTCATGTCGTAGACCACTTGGTCGGTGACCCGGAGCGCGAGATCCCTGCGCCAGCCCCGTCCCGCAATGTCGCTGGGCACGTCGACGTGCCCAGTGCGGTGTGCCGTGACGAAGTCAACGAATTTATCCGGCCAGCCGAAGGGACAGTCGATACCGGCCTTGTCCGCACCCATGACCGCCTCAACGATCAGGTCATCATCCGCCCGAATCTGGATCTCGCTCACACGGGCACCATCCGCGGACCAGTCGAGCCACGCTACCGCCGTCCTGGCGGCCTCCGCTGCCAGATCGACTCCAACTGTGCGCATCTCCTCACGGTACGACGGCACGATAGGACGAGGTTGATCAGCCGCCGGTTGTTATACGGACCGCGGGGGCGTATAGCCCTGATCAGGGGGAAACGCCGGTTGCATTGTCACCATGGCCGTCCGGACCGACTGCCGGTCCGGACGGCCATGGTGAGTCGTCGAAGGCCATGACGATCGCTGACATTGGCATTCGTCGTGATGCGGGGCCCTTGATCTGCCCCCGCCTCCCCGAATCGCAGCCGAGGGCTACCTGCCCGCGTTATCTGCTCCCGGCCCGCCGGCGCAGTGTCTTGTCCGCCAGGGCCGGCGGCACGTAGTAGCTGTCCGCTCGGTTGAGGTCGGTGCCCGGGGGGACGATCTCGTCGATGCGGTCCAGTACGTCCTCACTCAGTACCGTGTCCGCGCCGGCCAGCAGGTCGTCGAGTTGGTCCATGGTGCGTGGCCCGATGATCACCGAGGTGATGGCCGGGTGGGCCAGGACGAATCCGACGGCCAGGTGCGGCAGCGACAGGCCGGCCTCCGCCGCGAGCTTCGTCAGCTCGCCGACGGCCTGGAGCTTGCGCGCGTTCTCGGGCAGCGACGGGTCGAACTTGTGCCGCTCGAAGGCCGCGCGACCGGTGCCCGTCAGGTCGATGTCGGCCGCCTGCGTGTAGCGGCCGGACAGCCAGCCCGCCGACAGCGGGCCCCAGGTCAGCACGCCCATCCCGTACTTCTGCGTGGTGGGAAGCACCGCCGCCTCCACACCGCGCGCCAGGATCGAGTACGGCGGCTGCTCGGTGCGGAAGCGGACGTGGCCGCGCCGCTCGGAGACCCACTGCGCCTCGACGATCTGCTCCGCCGGGAAGGTGGAGCTGCCCACGGCCCGGACCTTGCCGGCCCGTACCAGGTCGGTGAGGGCGGAGAGGGTCTCGTCGATGTCTGTGGCCGGGTCGGGGCGGTGGATCTGGTACAGGTCGATGTGGTCGGTGCCGAGGCGGCGCAGGCTGTTCTCGACCTCGCGGACGAGCCAGCGCCGGGAGTTCCCGCTGTGGTTGGCGTCCGGGCCCATCGAACCATGGGCCTTGGTCGCCAGGACGACGTCGTCACGGCGGCCCTTGAGCGCCTTGCCGACGATCTCCTCCGACTCGCCCTGCGAATAGATGTCGGCGGTGTCGACGAAGTTGATGCCGGCGTCGAGGGCGCGGTGGATGATACGTACGCACTCGTCGTCGTCCTTGTTGGCGATGGCGCCGAACATCATCGCGCCGAGCGCGTACTGGCTGACCGAGATGCCGGTGCCGCCGAGGATCCTGCGCTTCATGAGGTGCTGCCTCCTGCGGATCATTTCGTGGATACGGACCCAGCCTCCGCTCCGCGCGGGTCCGGTACCAGGCCCGGCCTAACCTGGGTCTGGCAGAACCCCCTGAACCGCCCGCCGACGCATAATGGCGGGCATGGGCCTTGCCGTGGACGAGATCACGCCATTCCTGAAGGCGCGGCGGGCGGCGCTGGACGCCGCCGCGCTGGGCCTGCCGAACGGGCTCACCCGGCGTCGGGTACGCGGCCTGCGCCGCGAGGAGGTCGCCCAGCTTGCCGGGGTGAGCGTCGACTACTACACCCGCATCGAGCAGGGCCGCGCGCACGCCGTCTCCGACGCGGTGGTCGACGCGATCGCGCGGGCGTTGCGGCTGACACCCGACGAGCACACGTACCTGCGCAACATCACGCAGGCTCGGCGGCGGCCCGGTGCCGACGCCGACGTCTGCGATGCGGGCAGAGGCCCCCGGCCGCGAGTGCGGCCGCAGATCCAGGAACTGCTGGACGCGATGGAGGACACGGTCCCCGCCATCGTCTACGGCCCGGGCATGGACATGCTGGCCTGGAACCGGATCGCCGGCCGGGTCTCGTTCGACTTCGAAGCTCTCCCGGAGGCGGAGCTGAACTCCGCCCGGCTGATCTTCCTGCATCCCGAGGCCAAGGCGCTGCATCCCGAATGGGAGCGGGAGGCGGAAGCGACCGTGGCCAGCGTCCGCGCGCAGATGGGGCGCCGCGAGGACGAATCCCGGGTGCGGCGTGTCGTCTGTGATCTGCGGGAGGCGAGCGAGGAGTTCCGGCACTACTGGGACGCGCAGGCGGTGCGGGAACGAAGCCGCGGCACGAAGCGCATCCTCAACCCGGAAGTGGGCGAGTTGGTGCTGACGTACGAGGCGTTCGTGTTGCCGACCGATCCGGGCCAGCACCTGTGCACGTACACGGCCCCGAAAGGATCGGCGACGGAGAAGGGCCTGCGAGCACTGGCGGAACGGGTCGGCGCGAGCGTCTTCTGATGAGAGGGCGTTAGATTCCGTGAGTTCGGGTTCAGGCGCCTCGCCAGGTTGGGGTGGATTCGCCGGTGAGGCGGCGGGCCATGAGGTCGATCATGGATATACAGAGGTGCTCGCCAACGGGCGTTCTCGCGAGCTCCTCGACCTCACGTCGCGACGAAGGACCGTAGTGGCCCGGGCTTCGCGTCGCTACGCTTGGAGCTCGCGCCAATGTGCATGGAGGAGCTCATGGCCGCTGGCCCACTGGAGCCGGGAGACCCCCGCGCGTTGGGAGTGTTCCAGGTCGTGGGGCGCCTGGGCGAGGGCGGGCAGGGGATCGTCTACGAGGGACTGAGCGCGTCCGGCGACCGTGTGGCCATCAAGGTCCTCAAGGGCGGCACGGATCCCGATACCCGCCGCCGGCTGGCCAGGGAGCTGGAGTCCGCTCGCCGGGTGGCTCCCTTCTGCACAGCCCGAGTGCTGGCAGCCGAGCTCGACCGGGCGGACCCCTATGTGGTGAGCGAGTTCGTCGCGGGCCCGTCGCTGCAGGAGCGGGTGCGTGCCGGCGGTCCCCTGCGGGACGGCGACCTTGAGCGGCTGGCAGTCGGCACGGCTTCCGCCCTCGCGGCCATTCATGGCGCCGGGGTCGTTCATCGGGACTTCAAGCCGGCCAACGTGCTGCTCGGTCCGGACGGGCCGCGGGTGGTCGATTTCGGCATCGCCCGGCCGCTCGACGCCAATACGGCGCCTTCGGCGCTGTCAGGCACCCCGCCGTACATGGCGCCCGAGCAGCTCAAGGGAGTGTACGCGTCTGCCGCGGCCGATGTGTTCGCTTGGGCCGCGACCATCGTCTACGCGGCGACCGGGCGGGCACCGTTCGGCAGCGACACGGTCGCCGCGGTCTTCAACCGCATCCTCAGCCAGGACCCCGACCTCTCCGGCGTTCCCGAGAGCCTGTTCGCGACCCTGGCCACCTGCCTGTCCAAGGATCCCCAAGTACGCCCTTCCGCCCGGTCGCTTCTGGTCCGCTTGGTCGACCCCGGAGCCTCGACCGTCTCAGTCCCTGAGGTCGGCCCGGTCCCCAGCGCGTACGTCCCTCCTGACTGGCCCGGCCGCAGCCCGGCCGGTCAGGTCTCGGTCGCACCAGGATCTGGCACGACCAAGTTGCTCCCGGCCGACCCCACCAGAACGCAGCCCTCGCCGCTCTACCCGTCCGGTCCGCCGCCTGAACCCGCACGTGGCGCGGCCCCCGCGCCCACGCTTGGGCTCACGGCGCCCTACCCCGCAGGGGGGGCCACCGGCGGCGCCGGTACCACGGTACGTGACACGGTGTCCTCAGGACGTGATGCGGCATATCCGGCGACACCGTACCGTGAGGAGGGCACTCGGAGGGTGAGGCGCCCCGCCATGCCGGTGATCGCCGTCGCGGCCGCGGCCCTGGTGGCGGTCGCCACGGTCGGCGTGCTGTACGCGACGGGGACGCTCGGCCACTCGACCGAGGGAGGGCAGGCTCCCGGTCAGGCGGCATCTGGTACGACCCTTGGCCGGGGACCGGCGTCCGGATCGTCCTCGGCTCCGGCGGCGACATCAGGAGGGTCGCAGGTGCCCAGTCAGGCGGCATCTGATACGACCGCCGGCCGGGAACCGACGTCTGGACCGACGTCTGGACCGACGTCTGGACCGACGTCTGGACCGACGTCTGGACCGACGTCTGGACCGATGTCGACTCCGCCTCCCGCCCGGGCCGGCGGAATCCCCGCGGGCTTCGCGGGAACCTGGGCGGGACAGGTCGAATCGCAGGACGGCCGCAAGGACCGGGCGAGCCTGACGATCATCTTGACGGAAGGACAGCCCACCGCGATGTGGGCGCGCGGTGATTGCCGGCAGGAGGCCACGCTGACCAGGATCACGAGCGGCTCCGTGCTCCAGCTGAGGGTGGAGCAGCGGGATCTGTGCGCTGGCGGAGACGTGACCCTCACGCTGAAGGATCCCGAGACCTTGGAGTACGTGGGGCAGGAGGGCGCAAGCTCGCTGGAATATCGCGGGAGCCTGCGCCGCTCCTGACCGTTCAGCCAGCGCGCGCGATCTGGAACGAATACGTCCCGGTCTTCGCCGCAGGCGATCTGACGACCAGCGCGTAGCGCCCGTTTCCGCCCGATAGGGCTAGGTCGAACTCGTTGCCGCACAGCGGGTAAGGCTGCCGGGCGTTGGCGACGCTCTTCTGGGCGGCGTCGAAGAGTTCCACTTCGATGTCGGTGCACGTGCCCCCGATGACCTTGATGGCGGTGGCGCCGTCCGAGTCGAACTCGAAGCGGTCGATCCGCCCAGGCGGGTCCAACCGCCCCGCCCCAGCGGGGGCGCCCTCACCGATCTTCAGGCCGATCGCCGCCGGGAAGGTGCGGACCTTC
Organism: Sphaerisporangium viridialbum; assembly: GCF_049674955.1. Lineage (GTDB taxonomy): Bacteria > Actinomycetota > Actinomycetes > Streptosporangiales > Streptosporangiaceae > Sphaerisporangium > Sphaerisporangium viridialbum. The sequence goes on from NZ_CP187232.1 coordinate 743,528, forward strand.
ACGGTCGCGATCCGGAAGCTGTACGGCCCCACGACGTTCGTATCGCCCCAGACCTCCAGCCGGTGGCTTCCCGCCTTGGTCAGTTTGAATATCGAGGTGCCGAAGGTGAGGCTGACGCTGGAGGGGCCCAGCGGCTGGCCATCGATGTCGGAGAAGACCTGTAACTGGATACCGTCGCCTTGCATGTCGGTGACGTAGAACTCCCTGGCGTCGCCCAGGTCCAGGGTGAACTTATCCTTCTGTCCCGCACGGGTCAGCTCGGACGAGGCCGTGCTGCCGTCGACCAGGACGCCACCCGGTTCGACGGCCGCCGCGGCCTGGACGTTCTCGCCGGTCTCGGTCTGGCTGGGCGTGCTTTCGCTCTGAACGGCCGTGCTTTGGCTCTGGACGGGAGTGCTGACAGGCCCAGCGCTGGCCTCAGGGGTCACGCTGCTGGTCACCTGCGCAGGAGGAGCGACGTCACCGCCACTGGCCCCACCACCGGCGAGGCCACATCCGGCGACCGTGACAAGCGCGAAGGCGACGGCACCGTGCCGGACCGGTGCGAGCAGGCGCAATGCGGAGAAGTTCGTCATGTCCGCCATTCTTTAGAGACCACTTACAAGTCGGTTGCCGACCACTTTCTCGTTTCTCGGCACAACGCCGCATTCTGAGAGATGCGGGTCACATTACGGCCCGCCGAGCGCTCGGCTGCCGGGCACCGGCTCTACATGGCGGGCGACGTACGCCGGCCACCGAGACCATCGACCAGATGGTGGGCGGGGACGCGGCCGTCCTGTCGGCGATGTACGCGAAGATCGACACCAAGGGACCCGACAACGCGACGCGCGGCCTACTCAGCGCCGAGGTGTGGGAGTACCTGAAGCGCGCGTTCGCGGTCGGCTCTGCGCGGTGAGTCTGGTCGGGCGTGGATGATTCACGGGGTTCGCGGTGACCTTGCCGTTGAGCCGGTGACGCGTGGTTCGTAGCCTTCTTGGCCGGACCACGGCCGGGCTGTGAGCCGGTCCAGGGTGCGGGCTCGGGCGAGTCAAGGTGGGGATCCGGGACTGTGAGGAGCGGTCGGTGGGTGGGTCGTGTCGTGCCTCCGTTTGGTCTTCTAGATCATGTCGCCGGTTCGTTTCCGCTCTCAGGCAGAATTCGACGCAGGCGGAGCGCTTGACGCTTGACGAGGAACGCGAGCCTGCCATCAGGGAGTATGAGGCCAAGAAGGCGAGTTCGCCGCTGCCTGCCTAGCGGAGATCGACCTCAATCATGGCTCCCACGACCACGCCCAAGGGGCGCGGTGGACGATCGGTCCGGAGGCGTGTCTGGATGTGCTCGACAAGCTCCTCGGGCTGAACTTCTACCGTTACTACTGGGAGAAGCAGGCCGGCCTGCGCTCAGGTAGGAATCCCGCCAAAGGCAAGCGAGTCCAGATCTGCCATGGCGCCGCCGCCCACCAGAGGATGGGACGGCCGAATCGGTCGACGGCGCCCTCTTCCAACCATCCGACACACTCTTCTGACTCCGCAAGGAAATACGGCTCGCCTGTTCTCTTAACTGCAATATCAGACACCCGAGGAAGGCTCGGGTGTGCCGTTCGGCCAAACGCATGGCGACGAGGCTCCCAGCAACAGCACATCATCGCCTGTCCCGTCGAGTGAGAGAAGGAAATCGTCGGGCCTGGAGTGCGCTGCGATAGTAGTGCCGTCCTTGGAGAATCCCTCAATGATGTGCCCCTGCTGTTGCCAGTACTCCCTGATCTGCTTGGCTACCTGGCCGATCTGATCCTTCGGAATGTCGCGGAGGTAATAGCCCCGGTCGACGATGACGCGATCCTCGGACCCACCATCAGTGGGACTATGACATTTGGCAAGTTCAAGGCTCGTGCGATCGAGCTCCAGACGAGGACCCGGCTTGATCATGTCGGCTGTCTCTTTGATGAGTTGTTCCACTCGGGCGAGCGCTTGAGCTTGAGTTATGGTCGGCTTGTCCACGTCACCTCCTGAGGTCCCACACCCTGTAGCGAGAGCTGCAAAAATCATGATCAAAAAGCAAACGCGTGGCATCTATCCTCCAGCCGGTGTGGGTGAAGGCACTGGATGGGGCGACGACTTCTCCGGCGGCTGCGGTGCCGGGCAGGGCGGTGAGGTCGGGGGCGGCGGTGTCGGCTTTGGAGGCGGTTCGGGAAACGGAATGAGCTTGTCGTACTGGCCGTCGATCAGGTGCCCTATATTCTTGAGGGACGCTGACCTGCGCTCCACCTGCTCCCAATAGCTGGAATGGGCAGTGAAGGCGTAACGCGAGTCCCCGGTGCGTTGCACATAGAACCGGTTTGCGCCGAACTCGCTGCGGCTGGGGTCGGCACCGAACGGCCCTACGCCTGTCACGACCCCTGACGCGATGGCGGACAGGATGCCCGGCACGTCAGGGCGCACTCCGCTCAGAGGACCGAGAGAACCGATATCGCCCACCGGGTCGTCAGGGGCCTCTCCTACCCATACCGATTTCACCCCCAGGTCCTTCGCGTGCATCGCTACGACACCGGGACTACCCACGAAGATCACCTGGTCGGCGAAGGATTTGGGGCGCAACTGAGCGGCCACGCCGGTCACCGTGGACCCATAGCTGTGCCCGAGAACAGTGAACCGCGCGTCAGAGGCCGCCTGGTGAGCGGCATGCAGGCCGTCGGCGAAGCCGGCCAGCGCCGGAGCCCCCGCTGCAGCGTCGTCGAGGGTGGCAGGGGTATGCGCTGCGCCCGCCGACCCCCACTGCGGAGCCGCGTAACCCAACCAGGCGATCGAGGCGACCTTCGTGCTCGACTTGGCGAAGGAATGCGCCTGGTCCCACATCACGGCGGCGCGCCTGGCGTCGCTGCCCCCGAAGCCATCCAATTTGGTACCCGTACCGGGCACGTACGCGACGATATTGTCGGCCTTGTCTGGATCGCCGAACGAGATCGCCGTCTTGCCCAGGCCGCCCAACTCCAGTTGCAGCAAGAGCGCAGGGTCGCGACCATTCTGCCCGCCGAGGGCGAGACCTTGCTCGACAGAGGCGATCTGGCGCAACTTCAGCTCCATTTCCTTGATCGCCTCGACGGCTTCCTTGGAAGACTGCGCGCGTAATCGATTCAGCTCCGCACCGATCGTGACCTTCTGGTCCGCCATATATCTCCGGTTGGCCTGATCCCGTACCGGGGCCGGAAGGCCGTTCAAGCTGCCGATCAACTGCGGGGATTGGGCCGCCAGCCGCTGCTGGGCCGTGGTGCCCAACTGCTGCCACCATACGTTCAGCCGGCTCGCCAGCGTCGTGTCTTTGCCGGTGTTCTGCAGTGCCACCAGCGCCTTGAGCGCCGCCGCATCCCCGCCCTCGGCCGCCGCTGTTAGCTTGCTCACGCCGCCCGGGTCGGGCGCGAAATCCCCGAACAGACCGAACCCCGCCATCGCCTTGGTGGCCATGCCCGAGTCGTGTTCCTGCTGGATCACCGACAGCCGCCGACGCAGATCCCCCACCTGCTCCTGTGCCCATTCCCCGGCGCCGCCGACCTGCTTGCCAGAGGACGCGGGCAGGCACAACGCCGAAAGTTCGCCCGATAGCCGCTGCCCCGCCTCGGGAAGCTGTTGCCCGGCCCGCTGGAGATCGGCCACCAGACGTTCCATCGCGGCGACGTCCATTCCGGAGAACCCGGTTGGCGGGGCCGAGGCCACGCTCACCGACGTGGAGAACGGCGGCACCTGCGGCGCCTGCCCGCCGAGCTGCCGGATCCGGGCCGCGATCTCCTCGGCCGCCTGATCGAAGCCCCGCTGTACGGTCGTACGCTGCTCGGCCAGCGCCTTGGAAAAGGCGGGGGCACCCCCGCCCACCCAGGCGCAGGCGGCCAAGCACCGCATGGGGGAGTCCAGTACCCGGGCATGCTCATCGGCCAGCCGAATCACCCGCGATAAGGCGGCCTCCAATTCCGTCGTCACACCCGTAGCCACAAGGTGTCAGAATTCCATGCAGATCAGACATTCTGCAACTACCCCATCAGAAGCAGTAGATCGAACGAGACATGCGAAAACTCAACCTGAACGTCCGCATTTCCGGACGGTCACGTAATGGAATTCAGGGAAGGGGAGCGGAAGCAAGGGCGGACGGACGTCCCGGAACGTGACGTCTGCCTGTGCGTGGCGGCACATCGACTGGCCTCGTCGCCCTTGCTGATAAGGGGTATGTCGGTGCAGGTCAGCGGGTGCTTGGGCCGTGCAAGGGTCAAACAAGTGGCGCAGGTCGATCTTGGACTTGCCCTCCTGGCAGTGGAGCATGACCGCGCCGAACAGATGCCAAACGGAGGTGTGCGGGTTGATCCAGTCAACAGCCATGACACCGCTGGTGATCGTCGTCAGGCGCGGCCACTCCTGACCGCCGTTGCGCTTGTATCACCTTTGGTCACCTTACGTGATGGTTCGACTACCGACCGTAGCACCTCTCAAAGGGCGGGATCCGTAAGCGACAGCAGCACCGTACGAGTCTCTTTATCAGGCCGGATCACCACGGCCTGATCGGAGAGCGACCTCAAGCATGGCTTTTCTCCACGGTCAAGGGGTGCATCGGCCCGCAGGCGCGATCGGTGGTCGACCATGGCCATATCGAGGATTTGTGCATGGCCAACCGCCGCGTCTTATCTTCCATCCGCTGTGCAGTGCGAGCGGCATTCTCTTAAACTGTACGGGTCCGACCCAGCTCCAGCTAGAAGGCCCTTGCAACATTCCTGCTCTCGTGAACGAATTACGAGAGGAGGCAAGTACCCCTTACCACAGACGCCACAGACGCCACAGACGGCGGTCATGGAGCCGAGCGAGGGACACGTGCAAGTCAACAACTTTGGATCAGTAACCAACCAGACCAACATCGACCGCAGCGTCGCCCTTCCCCGAGCCGATCTTCAAGCCGGAGTCGCGCAACTCAGAGCATTGATGGCAGCTGGAGCCATCCCGGGAAGCGAGGGACCCGAGGTCGTCGCGGAAGTTGAGGCGTACCTGAACGAAGCAGATGGGCAGCCCACCGGACGACTGAAAGCCGCTCTTCAGCGGCTACGGCACCTGCTGGTGGTGGGTGGAGCTTCCGCTGACGACGTCGCCAAGGTAGCCGGTGCGATAACCGCGATATCGGCGGTCATCGGGGGGTGAGATGACGGAGCTCGTCAATGACAAGGCCTCCGCTGGCCCTGACCGAAGCGAGATGCACGTCAACAATCACGCTCCGGTCGCCAATCAGCAGAACATCGAGAATTACTACGTCGGGGACCTGCAACCAGCGGAGCATCTGGAGGCGGCCCGCCGAGCGCTGGCAGAACGACGATGGGAACAGGCATGCCAGCATTATGCGGAATATCTGAAGCGCGAATCTTACTCCCCAATGGAGAAGATGGCCGAAGTGCGAGTGGAGCACGCTCTGGCCAGGCTGCAAGGTAGACGGCCCCGTGCCCATCCAGACCGCATCCAGGACGAAATCCACACACTCCTGTCGCGGGCCCGCGATCTCGATCCCGGATCAGCAGCGGCTACCGTCCTCATGGCCATCTACAACGAAGACCTCGACCATGCGTTTCTTCGCGAAGCGGACTCCTCTGATGAGGTGCTGCAGGCGAGTGCAGACTTGGACCTAGAGTGGGCGCAGCGGATCGTGTCGGCAATCTCGGTACGCGAATCGCCGACTTGGAAAGTACTCGACGAACGGGTCACCCCCGGCGGTACCTCACCGACTTCGGTGCTGACCCGGCTCAGCGAGGAGGAGCGGGGCGAGCGTGAGCATCGGATGCGCACATTGTTCACTCCGGTGCCGGCGAAGCCAATGCGGAAACCACGTCTCAATCCGGTCTTCGGCATTCTTCCCCTGGCTGGCGGCGGCATCATCATCTGGATCTCCATCGCTATTCTGGCGTCGTATGGGAATCCGTGGTGGTCGCTGTTGTCGCCCGCTCCGTATATCGGCGTCACGGGAGTCGCCGTGGCTTCTATCGGGGGCTGGCTGACGTGCAAAGCACTGTTCGTCAACCGATGGCAGAGGCGACTGTTCCAGCGCGCCGTCCAGGACTACCAAGAGCAGTTGCGTGTCTACGAGGAGAACCTTCCCTTAGAGAAGCAGATAACTCGCTGGTTCAAGCACGACGTGGCGATCATTGTCGATCGGGCGCTCGCTCGGTTGGGTATCGTGATGGAGGAACTGCACAGCACCGGACGCATCACTGACCCGCTCGTCATCGTGGGCCCTGCTAATCCACCGAAGACCAAATTGGTGCGACACCCCCGGGTAGGAGAGGGTTACATCGCCTCCCGCTACACCGTATTCGTGGTGTGCATGGCAGATCAGAAATTGGGGGCATACCGGACTACCTTGGACTCCATCACGGGTGCACGTGAACCCGAGGAACAGACGAGCGAATATCGTTATCAGGATATCGTCTCGGTGAACGTAAGAACCGTTCGGCTGGACCTCCCACCGGGGGCGCAGAAAACCGAGGATGCTGAGCCTACTTATGCCTTCGTCGATGCCCAGGAGAAGAATACCGTGGCGGAACGGTTTACTCTCGTGGTGCCCGGTGATCGCTTCACCGTAACGACGAAGGTCACCACCGAGGACGGAAGGGGATCGCGGATCGACTTCTCCAAATCAGATCGTGCGCTTGCCGCCATCCGGCGTCGGATCGCGGCCAGCACGCGGCTGACCTGAATCATGAGTACGCCCGAGCGATGGCGGCGGGCCCCTTCAGGCTGCATGCGCTCGCTCAAAGGGACGAAGAGGTGCTCCGTAAAGGCGGCGAATAGGCGCGAGGGCTGCGGCAGGGGACGTGCTAGAAGCGCCTGCCGCCCCTGCGTGAGCGCATATCGATTGGACTGGCGCATTCCCCGATGGTCAGGCGCTTTTGGCTGGTTCGAGGGCCAGCACCTTGCCCAATTCGGCGGCGGAGGGTCGGTCCTGCTGGTCGCGGGGTACGGCGCGGAGCACCATGCGGCCGGTTTCGATGATGTGCCCGCTGCGGAAGGCGGGTGTGAGCGCGTCGATCGCCGTCGCCGCTTGGCGCAGTCCTTCATCGACGCCGCCTTGAACGACTGTGCACAGTGCCCCGTGGAGCCGGACGTTGACGCGGTATTGGTAGTCCCGGGTGATCTTCAGTACGTTCTCCCGGGCGGTGTCGGCCGCCGCCTCATAGCCCGTAGCGGCGTAGACCCAGCTTTCGGCGAAATGGATCTGCGATGGGCTCCAGAAGCCGTACCGATCCCCGGTGACGCCCTTGTCCGCAGTCTTGCGAAGAGTGTTCAGCGTCTTGAGGGCCTCGTCGTGCCTGCCGAGCATTGACAGGGCTTTCACCTTGTGGTGGTCAGCAGGTCGACGGTGGGCTCCCCAGCGAGCTGCTGGGCGCCGTTTACCAGGCGCAGGATGGTCGCCGGGTCGCGCTGGCCGTACAGGCCATGCCCCGCCTCCTCTCCCCGGACCATCAGCCGCAGTGCCAGGTCACCGGAGGCGTCGGCGGCCTGGCGTGCCGTACGCCACCAGCGGATGGCGGCTCCGTGATCAGCCAGGCGGGTCAGCGCGTTGGCGTGGACGGAAGAGAGCGCCGCCATGATCCGTTGTAGTTCGATCGCGTCGGCGGGGGTGGCGGTGTCGAGCTGGCGCCGTACCGCGAGCAAGTCGACCAGTAGGTCGGTGGCGACCTGCGCGGGGGGTCGGGTGCGCAGGGCGTGCAGGTGGTCGGTGCAGGCCAGCTCCCACTCTTCGAGGGCGCGGTGGGCCTGGCCTAGGGACAGATCGAGAAGCTGGCGGAGAGGCTCCCCGGAGATACCAAGGTTGCCGAGCGTGCCGAGGGTGCCGAGTCCGGCGAGGAACTGGAGGGCGGCCCGGCGTTCCATATCGTCATCTCCATTGCGATATGCGGGGTTTTCCAAACACATACCCGCGCGCAGTCGATCTGACTCGGCAGCAGCGTTGAAGCGCATCAATGTGCCGTACAAGGCGGTCAGAATTCCGCATCCGCCGTACACCTCGTCCAGGCGAGAAACCATCTCAGCCGGCGGCGTGCGCTCGCCGCGCTCCCATTTGGCCAGGTTGGAATAGTCGATGTAGAGGTCGGCCGCCGCGCGCCGTAGGGCGATCTTGGGTTCGCTCTCCCTGCAGCGGCGCATGACCGCGCCGAAAAGGTGCCATGCGGAGGCGTGCGGGTCGATCGAGTCTGCGGCCATGCCACCCCTCGTGATCGTGGTCAGGCGCGGCCACTCCCGACCACGCCTTTGCCCTTTCACCACCTTCGATCACTGTCCATGATGGCACTGCTACAGCCCGTAGCACCCCACAAATGGTGGGAACCCGCAGGCGAAAGCAGCGCCGTACGGGTCCCTTGATCAGGAAGGTGATCCTGACCCGTGACGCAGCTTAAACGCGGGTGGCGCCTGTTCGGGCGCCGTAGCGCCAAGCGGACCGGCCGCCACACCATCGGGAGACCCTATGTACGGGTCGAGCCTGGTCACCCCGATCCGCGCGCCCGCGCCACCGCCGTACTGCTCGACCGGCTCGAACCGGCCTGGACGATCCTTTACGGACCGTGGAGCCGCCGCTTCTACGCCCTGGCGCTGTTCGCCACCCCGGAGCCGCTGATCGTGGAGGCCTTCACCGCGCAGGAGCTCAAAGAGCAGATGCGCCAAGCCGAGCAGGACACCCTGATCGCCCACTCGCCGCGCACCGCAGTCGCGTCGGCCACGTGACCCACCCGCAGCGGTCGCCCGCCGGGCATCGCCCGGACTGGATGCCGATACCGAGTGACGCCCTGGCCAGCAGTTCCGTTGGGCCGTATGCCATGACCTCGACTTCCCCCATACGAAGGACGCCGACCCGATGAGCACCCGTATCCGGCGAACGGAGACCGCCGCATTCCCCGCCACCGAGGCATCTGTTGGCGAGGCCCGGCGCTGGCTGAGCAAGATCCTCGACGGCCATCCCTGCTGTGACGACGCGGCGTTGCTGCTGTCGGAGGCGGCCACCAACGCCCTCGTGCACACCGATTCCTCGGTGATCGGCGTCACGGTGGTGATCGAGGAGAGCGACGACTTGCGAATCGATGTCGCCGACGAGGGCGCGGAGACCGTGCCGAGCATGCCCCCGAACCCCGACGGCGACCTCGCGTCTTCCGGACGCGGGATCCGGCTGATCCGGGCGCTGTCCTCCCGGTGGGGGTTCACCGAGGAGCGACCCCAGTGCGTCCTCTGGTTCGTCCTGTCCGCACCCCCCGAGGTGGAGGAACCTGGCACGACCTCCTCCACGGTGCCGCCACGGATCACCCGTCCGCCTGGCGCACCATGAACACCGTTCCAAGGGCTACGCCGGCCGCATCTACTTCGCCAACGAGGAGGGCGGCGACGAGGGCCGCGTGGACTCGCTCGGTGCGGTGGCGCCGCTAAGAGAAGCCGAGCCGGGCGAGTGGTTCGACCAGCTCGCGCTCCTCGTACGACAGGTGGGACAGCAGCGAGTCGGTGAGCAGGTCCACCGCGGCCCGGAGGGACTTCAGCCCGTCCGGCTCGGTCACCAGGGCGACCAGCGCTCGGTCGACGCCTTCGAGAACCTCGTGGATCGCGTGATGTTCCTGCTCAAGGCGGTCGACGACCGGCGTCAGCTCGGGCATGGCGTGGCGTAGGTGCGGGAAGACGCTGATGTCCTCAAGGGTGTGGTGGGTGGTGACCACCCGGCAGTACGACTGGCAGTAGACGCCGAGCGTCCAGTTGTTCTGCCGCATGGTCATCTCGTTGATCTGTGATCGCGCGGTGCCCGGATCCATCGTTCCGGCCGCGACCTGCTCGACGAGCCCGCGTACGTTCTGCAGTTCCTGCCGGAGGTGGTCGTGTACCTCGATGAGGTGCCCGCCCGCGGCCTGTTCGTGTGCGGTGTAGCGACGGTTCGGATCGGGCGCCGGGCCGGTCGGGCGGGTCGTCTCGTCCCAGACCTGCACGTCGCTGAGCCGGGTGCCGTCGTCGGGTGTCGGCACGGCGGCCAACGCCGACGTGCGGACGACGGGCCGGACGGGCGTGCCCGAGGTCGGCGGGGCGGTGGTCGGTGGGGCAGGTTCCCGATCACTACGAGCGCCGTGGTCCCGATCACCCTGCGCGTCGCCCGATGCGGCGTGCTCTCGGTCGTCATGAGTGTCGCCCCGCGAGGCATGATGCTGATCGTCATTGGTGTCGCCCGGTTGCGGGTTCGTCCGCCCTGCACGCTCGGCCGCCACCAGTTCCTGTACGGCCGGGGCGACCTCCGCCGCGAAGCGGCGGATCACGTCCGGGTCGTCGCCCATCACGATGTAGCCGCTCATGCCCTGCGTCAGCGTGAGCTCGGCGAGCTGCTCGGCCCACATGTGCGCCGGCCCGTTGAGGAAGCCGGTGCCGCGGTCGGCGAACGAGCCGCTGATGTTGTACAGCCTCCGCACATCGGCCGGCTGACGCCCCGCCTCCAGCGCGGCCTCGTCGATCGCCGCGTTCATCGCGGGCAGCGCGTCGGGCCCGGCGTACGAGCTGCTGGGCAGCCATCCGTCGGCGAGCCGTCCGGTGAGCCCCAGCATCCGCTTCTTATACGAACCCACCCAGATGCCAACATCGTGCGCGGGTGCGGGGCCGGGGTGGGCGCCCCACACGCGGTAGTGCTTGCCGTCCACCCGGACCGCCCTGCCGTCGGTCGACCAGATTGCCCGGATGATCTGGATGGCCTCCTCCAGGGCGTCGACGCCCTCTGCCGGGGAGAGCCGGCGTCCGCCCATCGCGGCGATGGCGTCCCAGAACGCTCCCGCGCCGAGGCCGAGTTCGACCCTTCCACCGCTGAGGATGTCGAGTGTGGCGACGCTGCGGGCGAGTACGGCCGGTGGCCGCAACGGCAGGTTGGCCACGTTCGGTGAGACGCGCACGGTCGAGGTGCCGGCGGCGATGACCGACAGCAGTGTCCAGGTGTCCAGGAACCGGGCCTGGTAGGGATGGTCCTGGATGGTGACCAGGTCCAGGCCCACCTGCTCGGTGAGCTGGGCGAGGGCGACGACCCGATCCGCCTGGTCCGCCTGTGGGGTGATGAACGTTCCGAACAGCAGCTCATGCCCGTAATCGGCCATGTCACGTCCCGCGGTCTCGATCAAAGTGGTTTCGATGCAGAGCAGATAGTATGTCAAACAGAACGATAGTCAAACAGAAGGTCTATTTACGCACTGATCGGCTATGCTGGCGTCATGTCCGAGACCCCGTCCGCTGAGCGTGCGCCGACGCCAGCGGCTGCACCCGAGCCGCCGGACGCCCTCGACACCGACCTGGGCTGGACCCTCGGGGTGGTCTTCCGGGCGTACGTCAAGTCCGCCAACGCGCTCTTCCGAGACCTGCCGGGCGGCCCGCGGGGCTACCAGGTGCTCGCCGCCGCCGCTCAGGAGCTGCCCGGCGGCCAGGGCGCCCTTGCCCAGCGGCTCGGCATCGACAAGACCGTCATGACCTACCTCGTCGACGATCTCGAGAACGCGGGCCTAGTCCAGCGCCGCCCCGACCCCGCCGATCGCCGCAACAAGCGCATCGTCGCCACCGAGCGCGGCCGTACGACCTGGCAGGCGACCCAGGTCAGCCTCGACCACACCGAGGAACACATCCTGGCCCCACTGGACCCGGCTGATCGCGCGATGTTCCGGGAGCTCCTGCAACGCCTGGCCGTCCGCGCCCAAACCCTGGACCCGGTCGCTGACACCTGCCAGATCGTCACCGACATCGCGCCGGAGGTCCCGGCTGCACACACCCCGCCGCGCCCCCGCCGCGCCGCCCGGAATTGACCAGCCGCGCCGGATGCGCTCGATGAATGAGACAGGGGACTCGGCTCCCCGCGTGCCGCTATCGAGCTGGACGGTCCCCGAGGACGTCTATCACCCGGTCCTGCGGTTCCTGTTGAGCTCATCCCTCAGTTTGAAGTACTCCGATTCGGAAGCGGCGAACTTCGTGATGCCCTTCTCCGGGTCGGTCGTCACGAAGTACAGCCAGGGGCCGGTAGCCGGTTTCAGGGCGGCCTCGATGGCGTCGTTCCCCGGGTTGCCGATGGGGCCGGGCGGCAGGCCGAGGTACGCGTAGGTGTTGTACCGTGACCGGCTCTGGACATCCTTGTTCGAGGCCCTGGTGCCGAACTTGTTCAGGCCGTACAGGACGGTGCTGTCCAGTTGCAGCCTCATCTCGGGCGTGTGGTTAAGCCGGTTGTAGATGACCCGCGCGACCTTGGGCATGTCGCGCTTGTCGCGCGACTCGGCCTGGACGATGCTGGCGATGGTCATGATCTCCAGTGGCGTACGGCCGGCACGCCTGGCGCCGTCCACCAGGTCGGCGTCCTCGGCGGCGCGATTGAAGCGCGTCACCATCGCGGCGAGAAGCTCCTCGGGGCTCGACTTGGGCGAGACCTCATAGGTCGCGGGGAAGGCGAATCCTTCCAGCGCGCCCTTGGCGTAGGCCGGAAGGCCGAGCGATTCGCCGTCCCTTGCGGCCCGCCTGAACTCCTCTACCGGCTTGCCGGTGGCGGTCGACAGCTGGTTCAAGATCTGCGAGAGCCGCTGTCCTTCCCTCACGGTCAGAGTGGTCTGCCCCTGGTTGGCTTCCACGAGCACATCGTCGGTGCCCTGCCCGTTGAGGTGCTGGGGGAGCGTCACCCGAGAGGAGAGCACGATCGTGGATCCGATCGCCATCACGGTGACGGCTGCCGCCGCCGCCAGGGCGACGCCGCGGCGGTGGGATCGGGCCCCGCGGACTCGGAGGAACCGGCTCGGCGGGGGTGGCTCCTCCTCATGCGCCATGTCCGAGAGGGTCTCACGCAGCAGATCCTCGATGTTCATCGCAACTCCCTCACGGTGCTCAGTTCGGGGGCGGCCTTCTTCAGACGCTCCAACGACCGGTAGATCTGGCTGCGGACCGACCCCACCCTGATACCGAGCAGCCGCGCGATCTCGGTCTCGGACAGGTCCTCGAAGTAGCGCAGCACGAGCATGGTCCGCTGCCGGGGCGTCAGCCGGGCAAGGGCCGTGCGCATCACGAGGCGGAGGTCCACGATCTCGGCGTGTCCGTCGCCGATCTGGTCGGGCAGCCATCCGATGGGCACTTCCGCGATGCGGGAACGGCGCCGCCACCAGCTCACCTGCTCGTGGTACATGGCGCGGCGGACGTAACCCTCGATGGCCGCCGGGTCGCGCAGGCTGTGCCATTTCGCCGCCGTCTTCGCCAGCGCCGACTGCACCAGGTCCTCAGCGGCGTGACGGTCACCGGTCAGCAGGTACCCGGTGCGGAACAGCGCCCCTGATCGATCGACGACGAACTTCCGGAAGTCCGCCTCAAATCCTGGATCCACCCGTCCTCCTCGCTGTCTCACCAAGCAAGGACGTGGGCCGGACGTCAATCTATGCCGGCATGACCGAGCCGAGCGTCAGCGCGGCAAGTACCCCAGCTGTACGCCCAGCCCGCCCGCCGCACGGAGCCGGCGGAACTCTTCCACCGAGTCGATGTCGTACCTACGGAACAGGTCACGGCGTTCGGAGATGGCTCGCCACACGGCGAAGAGCGTTCCATTGACGGCGTCCAACTCGTGAGGAGCGGCGACCGTCTTCACGTGCGGCATGTCGAGCAGCACACAGAGCCGGTTGACCGCGCCCTCCGGTCCGCCCTGGCTGGTCACCACCTAGTAGTGCTTTGTTAGGTGGCTAAGGCGGCCTTTGGTGGCAGGTCGGGCATCGCCCGGTCCAGGTGACCAGCATGACCTGGAGCTGTTTGAGGACCGTGTAGAGCGTCAGGCCGCCCCAGCCGCTTTTGGGCTGCTCAAGCGAAGCTCTGTGCAGAACAGATGAGCGGCGCTGACCAGCGTGACGTGGCGATGCCACCCGGCCCAGGCGCGGCCTTCGAAGTGGTCCAGGCCTAGGCCGGTCTTCAGCTCGCGGTAGTCGTGTTCTATCCGCCAGCGGATCTTGGCCACGGCGACCAGCTGTGCCGGTGGGGTGTCGGCGGGCAGGCTGGACAGCCAGTACTTAATCGGTTCGGGTTCGCTGGCGGGCCATTGGGCGATCAGGTGGCTCACCGGTAGCGAGCCGTCGTCGGCCAGACGCGGTCTGCGGCCGGCCACCCGGACCGGCAGGATGACGAACTGGGAGGTCAGGTTCCCTTTGGATCCTGCGCGCCAGGTCAATGTCAGCGCCGCGGAACGCCCTGCGCCAAGCACGTGCTCGCGCAGGGCCATCGGCTTGGTCCGGTAACGCGGCAGCGGGTGGCGGCCCGCGCCGGTATAGGCGGGTGCCTGCGGGACACTGCCGGCCGAGTGCGCGGTGACCTCGCCTTTGACCTGAACCACATACCGCATGCCGCGCTCGGCCAGCGCGGCGCGCAGGTGGGCGTTGTCGCCGTAGGCGGCATCGGCGACCACCACCGGCGGCGGTGCCAGTCCCCAGCCGGCCAGTTCGTCCAGCATCTCGATCGCCATCTGCCATTTGGGTCGATGGCGCTCGCAGGCAGGGATGGCGCACCGCCGGCGGCGCAGGGCGATCTGCTCGGCAGCCGGCGGATCGGCCCTCTGGGTGTCGTCCCAGGACGAGGGCAGGAACAGACGCCAGTTCAGCGGGCAGGAAGCGGTATCGGTGACCGCGTGCATGCTGACACCGACCTGGCAGTTGCCGACCTTGCCCAGCGTGCCGGAGTACTGGCGGCTTACTCCTGGCGATGCGGTGCCGTCCTTGGGGAAGCCGGTGTCATCTATCACCCATGCCACGGGATGGATCGTGCTGATCGCGCGGGCGGCCACACGTCGCCGCACAACCGAGAAGTCCCAGGTGGAGGAGGTGAGGAACTGCTGCAGCCCTTGATGATCCACCCCCAGCCGCTCAGCCATCGGCTGCATCGACTTGCGGCGGCCATCCAGCAGCAGCCCTCGCAGGTAGATGATCCCCTTGGCTCGCTGGTCCGAGCGGGCCAAGGGAGCGAACACCTCAGCGGCGAACATTTCTAATCGCTGCCGGACACGGACAAGCTCTCCAGGGGTCACGACCGCATCGAAACACCAAGCAGGCGAACCGACCAGCCACAACAGGCTGACCTAACAAAGCACTACTAGAGGGGCCGGCGGCCATCATGGCCGCCGGCCTCAGCGGCACACGCCTGGCGCAGGGGTCCAAGGTGTGCACAGGGCGTCCGGGTCGGCGTACGCCGACGAGGTTGGGTCAGCGCTGGGCGTAGGCCTTCGGCAGTCGCATGCCGCGGTCGGCCATGATCTGCCGGACGTGGTTCGGGTAGTCAGTGATGATGCCGTCGATGCCCATGTCCATGAGGGCCTCGATGGTGGGGAGGTCGTCGCAGGTCCACGGGATGATCTTCAGGCCACGCGCGTGCGCCTCCGACACCATCGTCTGATCGACGTAGAAGCGGAAGCCCGGGTCGCTGATCTTTCCGTTCTGCGGGAAGCCGTACACCGGAGACAGCGCCGTGACACCGGGGATGGCGGCGGCGGCCTTCACGAAGTCGCCGCCGAAGTCGTCGGCGTCGATCCCGCCGAGCCACGGGGAGGCGCCGGGCTTGCCGACCTGGAGGAAGTCGTAGTTCGTCAGCGCCACCAGCGGCCACCTCGGCGCAAGCCGGTGCATCACCTTCAATGCGCCCCAGTCGAAGGACTGGATGGTGACCTGGTCCTCGATCCCCGAGGCGTGGATCTCCTCGAAGACCCGGCGGACGAACAGCTCGCGCGGCGCCGTCTGCTCGGGCGCGCCTGCCTCGACCTTGGTCTCGATGTTGAGCTTGACCTGGTTGGCGTGGTAGCTCTTGACGAGGTTCAGGACGTCCTTGAGCTCGACCATCCGGAAGCCCTTGATCTGCTCCTGCTCGGGGAAACCGGGCAACTGCTGGTAGCCGCAGTCCATGGTCTTGATCTGCGCCAGGGTCAGGTCCTTGATGTACTTCCCGACGTACGGGTACATCGGGTCGCCAGTCGTGACCGGTGCGGTGTCGCGGCACTTCTGGGCGCTGATCTGCCGGTCGTGGTTGACGACGACCTTCTCATCCTTGGTGACATGAGTGTCCAGCTCCAGGGTGCTGACCCCGAGGCGCAGGGCCTTACCGAACCCCTCCAGCGACTCCTCGGTCGTCATGCCGATCCCGCCGCGGTGGGCCTGCAGGTCGAAGTGGGTCTTCTGGGGCAGCACACCAGGACCATGCGCCGTTGACGCGTGGGCGGCCACTGGCGCGGCCAGCGCGGGCACAATGGCCAGGCTCACCAGGACATGACGAAGGTGCATCGGGGGCTCCGCTTCATTAGGTCTATCGGACCTCAGCGACGCTAGATCGCTGGCCGATACCCCCTTGCGGCCATGGCGTGATGGGGTCGTGAACGTTCGCGGAACGCAGGTCTCGGGGCTCGGCACGACAGCAGCCTGACGTTATGCAGGTGAATACCTGCATAACGACGGGTGTTGTCTCTCCCGGAGTTCCGGGAGAGACGTGATCTGATCACCGCCTGCATGCCGGTGCGGCCGGCAGAACGGGAGGGCCGCGCAGTGTCAGGTTCTCGAGAGGCGGGGACCGTCGGGTCAGAGTCCGGCGACCCAGTAGGGGGACACGTCCATCCAGCCGTTGGCGGCGGCGCCGTGGAGGCGGCCGCTGCTGGTGGTGGACAGCGTGTACCAGGAGTCGACGTAGTCCGGGTCGTCGGTCCACCACGAGGTCGGGATCGCGGAGAGGATCGCGCTGACCAGCGGGATGTAGGCGCCGCCGTCCGCGATCGTGAGCAGGGCGGTGGCGATGGCCTGGGCGAGTTGCTGGTAGTTGGTGTCGCCGTCGTCTTCCATCATCACGACGTCGGCCAGGTTGTACTTGTACGCCGAGAAGTGCACGAGCAGTTGGTTCGGGTAATAGGTCGTGCCGTCATAGTCGAGGTAGGGCATCTGGACGATGTTGACGGTGGGTTTGCCGTCGAGCCCGAACCCGCCGACGATGCTGTAGATCTCGGCGGCGCCCTTGATCCAGGGCTCCTGGTCGTCGCTGAGCTGGATCGCGTTGACCTTGGTCGCCCAGTACCCGCCGACAGAGGCCGCCGCGGCCGGTCTGGCGGCCACGATGCCGCGCGCGGCCAGGGTGTCCCGCATCAGCTGCAGGCCCATGGTCAGCGACTTCGCCACGTCCACGTCGATCACGAGAACGGGTCGCTGGGGTGCTCTGACCGGGTCCAGGAGGACCTTTCCGCCGAGCGGGTCGTACGCGGTCACCGCGGTGGGCGCGTCATCGGTGGGCACCGCCGCGACCAGCGGCACCTCGCCGCGCGCCAGAGCCGCGCGCATGCCGGGGTCCGCGAGCCGCACCTGAAGTACTGATCCGCCGTTCGCGGGTAAGCCCTTCGCCGCGAGCACGGACAGGTTGGCGGCGCGCGCGGCCGGGCCGAGGCTGGTTTCGCGCTCCAGCTTGAGTAGGTCCGCGGCCCCGGACGTGGTCGCCGAGGCGATGCGGTCTCGGACGGTCCGGTCGGCCAAGGCGCTGGCGACCTGGCCGGCGAGGCGGTCGGTGATGGCGAAGACCTTGCTGGACTTCTCTGTTCCGGCGGCGGGTTCCTTCGTCGCGGTGGGCCCCGCGGAGGAGAGGGACGTGGCGGTCGGGGCGGCTTGGGCGGTACCGGTCGTCAGGGCGAGTGCGGCCACTGTGGCGAGGGTGGCCATGCGGACTCGGGTCACGAGCCTTCTCCTTCTTTATCGGGGCTCCGGCCGGAGTGGGTCTCGATGCCGCGGACCCGGAGTTTGGCGGTTCTGGACCCAAGAAGGCCCCTGTGCCGGCGAAGCACGGTCAGGGGCCTCTTGGACTCATGGGTCGATCAGGGGATCAGCCGTTGGCGAGGGCTTGGATGCGGGAGAAGTCGCCGTTGAAGTAGTCTTGGTCGCCGGGGAAGGTGCCGTGGTCGGCGAACTGCCAGATGGTCTGGTAGCCCCACTTGTACGGCATGGGCCCGGGCGAGCCGTTGTAGTTGGCGAGCATCAGCGGGTTGGTGGAGGAGAAGTCGCCGATGTTGCCGGTGCACTGGCTCCACCAGCTGGTGGCCGTGTAGATGACCGGCCAGCGGCCCGTCCTCGCGTGGTACTGGTTGCTGAAGGAGAGGATCCAGTTGACCATGCCGGAGGCCGACAGCCCGTAGCAGGCCGCGCCGTACGGGTTCCACTCCATGTCGAGCAGGCCGGGCAGGGTCTTGCCGTCACGGGACCAGCCGCCGCCGTGATTGACGAAGTAGTCGGCCTGGGTCGCGCCGGAGGAGGTGTTCGGCGTGGCGAAGTGGTACGCGCCGCGGATCAGGCCCGCGTTGTACGAGCCGGTGTACTGCTGGCTGAAGTACGGGTTGGTGTAGTTGGTGGACTCGGTCGCCTTGACGTAGGCGAACCTGGCGCCGTTGGCGGCCACCGATGCCCAGTTGACGTTGCCCTGCCAGCCGCTGACGTCGAGGCCGGGGGTCTGGGCGGCGAGCGGGGTGATGGTCACCTTGCCGCTGCCGGGTTCGTGCTTGGCCACCTGCGAACCCATCCAGTCCCTTTCGGGGTGGGTGACGGGGTTGGCGGCGGCTTCCGTCGCGGGGGCGGGGTCGGCCGGGGCGGCGGATGCGGGGAGAGCGCCCAGTGTGACCGTTACGCAGGTCAGGGCGGCGACGGCGAGCGCTGTGAAGCGCGAGGTGAGCGCCGTCAGGGGAAGGCGGTTGTCGCTTGCCACGTGGTCCTCCGAGTGGGGGGTTTTCTCGAGGAACGGTCGAGAGATCGCGGCGGGCGTCCGTTGGCTCCAGCCCATAGGCCGGACGGTCCCGTGAGAGCCGCGGTGCCGGATGGCCCCGCGAGAGCCGCGGCGCCAGACAGCACGGAAAGCCTCCTTTCCGTCAAATGCGTCTACTCCAGCAAGTAACTAACCTTCGTTCGGACCTATGTAAAAGGTGTAAAGTTTCCTAACTATTGCTGTCCGATTGGCAGATCTCTCGCATGGCGCTGGTCACGGGGGGCGACCTGCGAGCGCGACGCTGGTGGCGGGTGGGGAGAGCGCGGGGAAGCGGGAGCGAGGGCGGCAGCGGGGCGGTACGCCAGCGAGGCGTCGCTTCCGCTGGGAGCGGTGCCTCGCCGGCGTTGGCCCCAAAAATCTGGACATACCCCCCTGAAGGTTGCCTAGGGCAATGATATATATTTGCCTAAGGCAACTAGATGGAGGCGGTCATGGCATCGGAGGACAGCTGCGGTGAGCTGCTTGTCCGGCTGAGTGACATGGGTGCGGTGATGAAGGCGGTCAAGAGGGATCTGCCGTTCGCCGGCTCCCGCGCCGGGCTCGCCCTGCTCGTGGCGCTCAGCCGTTGTGGCGAGGTCCGTATGGGCGAGCTGGCGGAGATGTTCGAGGTCGACCAGTCGGTGATCAGCCGGCACGTGGCCGACCTCCAGGAACGCGGCTGGATCGAGCGCATCCCCAACCCCCGCGACGGGCGCTCCTGGTACGTCCGGCTCACCCCGGACGGGCGGCAGGTCACCGAGGAGCTGCTCGACCATGTCCGTCACCTTCTCGCCGACACCCTCGGCGACTGGACCGACGAGGAGATCGCCGAGCTCGCCGGCCTTCTGGCCCGGCTCCGTACGAGCTTCGACGCCCGCCGGGCCCACACCATCCACGCTTCCCGCACGGCGCAGACAGTGAAAGGACATTGATGGCAACCGCAGTACCGGCCGGGGTGCAGGAGGCCGCACCCGAACCGGCCGCTCCGATGTCGCATCGGGAGATCCTGGAAGCGCTGTCGGGACTGCTCCTCGGCATGTTCGTGGCGATCCTGTCGTCGACCGTCGTGTCGAACGCCCTGCCCACGATCATCGCCGACCTGCACGCCGATGAGAACACCTACACCTGGGTGATCACCTCGACCCTGCTGGCCACCACGATCTCCACGCCCATCTGGGGCAAGCTCGCCGACCTGGTGAGCAAGAAGGTCCTGGTGCAGCTCGGTCTCATCATCTTCGTCATCGGCTCGGCCATCGCGGGCGTGTCGCAGAACCCGGGCATGCTCATCGGGGCCCGGGTGATCCAGGGTCTCGGAGCCGGCGGCCTGACCGCGCTGGCCCAGGTCATCATGGCGGCGATCATCTCGCCCCGCGAGCGCGGCCGTTACTCCGGCTACCTCGGCGCGGTCTTCGCCCTCGCGACCATCGGCGGGCCGCTCATCGGCGGCGTCATCGTGGACACCTCCTGGCTCGGCTGGCGCTGGTGCTTCTACGTGGGGGTGCCGTTCGCCGTCATCGCCCTGATCGTCCTGCAGAAGACGCTCCACGTCCCCGTGTACAAGCGCAAGGTCAACATCGACTGGGCCGGCGCGGTGCTCATCAGCGCCGCGGTCTCCCTGCTGCTGGTGTGGGTCTCGTTCGCGGGCCACAAGTACGACTGGCTGTCGTGGCAGACCGCCGCCATGGTGGGCGGCGCGCTGGTACTGGCACTGATCTTCCTGTTCGTCGAGTCGAGGGCCGGCGAGCCGATCGTCCCGCTGCACCTGTTCCGCAACAGCGCGATCACCCTCGCGGTGGTCGCCAGCATGCTGGTCGGTGTCGCCATGTTCGGCGCGACGACCTTCCTGAGCCAGTACTTCCAGCTCGCCCGGGGCGAGACGCCCACCATGGCGGGTGTCATGACCCTGCCGATGATCCTCGGCCTGGCGGTCTCGTCGACCGTAGCCGGTCAGATCATCACCCGCACCGGACGCTGGAAGATCTTCCTCGTCATCGGCGGCGTGCTCCTCACCGCCGGATTCGGGCTCATGGGCTCGATGCGGTTCGACACCGCCTACTGGCTCCTGGCGATCTACATGTTCGCCATGGGCGTCGGCGTGGGCCTGACCATGCAGAACCTCGTCCTGTCCGTCCAGAACCAGGTCAGGCCGGAGGAGCTCGGAGCGGCCAGTTCGGTCGTCGCGTTCTTCCGCACGCTCGGCGGCGCCATCGGCGTCGGCGCGCTCGGCGCCGTGCTGGGCCACCGGGTCATCCAGTACCTGGAGGAGGGCCTGTCCAAGATCGGCGTGCACAGCAGCCTGAGCAACGGCTCGATTCCCCGCCTGGCGGACCTGCCCGGCCCCGTCCGCGAGGTCGTCACGGGCGCGTACGGCCACGGCGTCGGCGACGTGTTCCTGTACGCGGCGCCGAGCGCTTTGCTGGCCCTGATCGCCATCCTGTTCATCAAGGAGATCCCGCTGCGCACGGCCAGCGCCGAGCAGATGCGCTCAGGCGTGGACGAGAACCAGCCGGTGCGCAACGGCACGGGCCCCGGCCGTCACGCCCAGCAGCGGGACACCCAGGAGCTGGTGTCCGTGGGCGCCGAGGCCCCGGCCGCGTTCAACGGGTTCGCCGCCACCCGCGCCTCGGCGCAGGCGTCGTCCCAGCTCTCCGGGGAGGCGCCGGTCCAGCAGACGGTGTACGCGTCCGCGGGCGCGCCCCATCCCGAGGGCGGCAGCGGGATCCGCGGGTTCATCAAGGGCGCCGACGGCACGCCGGTGCCCCACGCCACCCTCACCCTGATCGACGTACGAGGCCACCAGCTCGGCCGCGCGGTCACGCAGGCGGACGGCGGGTACAGCCTGTGGACGCCGAGCAGCGGCACGTACGTCCTCATCGCCTCCGCCAGCGACCACGACCCGCAGGTGGCGACCCTGGCGGTCGGTGACCAGCCGCTGGACTTCGATCTCGTGCTCGCCGGCTCGGGCAAGCTCATCGGCACCGTCCGCGACCCGGACGGCAAGCCGGTCGTCCAGGCGATGGTCATCGTGACGGACGTGCGCGGGGAGGTCATCACCACGGGCGTGACCGCCTCGGACGGCGTCTTCGGCTTCGCGGGCGTCGTCGCGGGCAGCTACACCCTCGCCGTCAGCGCGGCGGGTCACCGTCCCGCCGCGGTGCCCGTGGAGGTCGGCACCGGCCAGACCAGGCAGGACGTCGAGCTGCTGCCCGGCGTCCGCGTCAGGGGCACGGTCCGCGTCAAGGACGGCGGGCCGGTGGCCGACGCCCGCGTCACGCTGCTCGACGCCGCGGGCAACGTCGTCGGCTCCGCCACCACCGGGGAGGACGGGGAGTACGCCTTCGCCGACCTGACGGGCGGCCAGTACACCGTCATCGCCACCGGGTACCCGCCCGTGGCGAGCGCGCTCAACCTGGCGGGCCAGGGCGACGACGCGTACGACCTGTGGCTGGGGCACCCCGAATGAGCAGCACGCTCGCGGGAAGGTACGGCCTGCACGCCGTTGTCCGCACCAAGGACGGCTGGGCGGTGCCGCACGCCGTGGTCACGGTGACCGACATGTCCGGCCACCAGGTCGTACGGATGGACGCGGACGCCGGCGGCACGGTCCTGACCGAGCCGCTCAGCCCCGGCGTCTACACCGTCGTGGTCACCGCGGTGGGGTACGCCCCCATCGCGTCCACGGCGATCGCGACGGCCTCCGGCAGCGCCGAGCTGGGCGTGCTGGTGCTCGCGCGGCAGGGCGGTGTCGAGCTGCCGCCGCCCGGCGTGTGGACCATCGACCCGGCGCACTCGAAGGTCGCGGCGACCGCGCAGCACCTGGGGCTGTCCAGCGTCCAGGGACGGTTCCCGGAGTTCGCCGGGCGGATCGACATCGGCGCGACCGCCGAGGCGTCCGCCGTCGTCGCCGAGATCGACGCGACGTCGATCGACACCGGCAACAAGACGCGCGACGACCACCTGCGCTCGGCGGACTTCCTCGACGTCGGGCCGCATCCGGTGATCTCGTTCCGCAGCACCGGGCTGTCGCCCGCGGGCCCTGATCGGTGGACGCTGCACGGCGTCCTGACGCTGAGCGGGATCACCCGCGAGGTGGACCTGGACCTGGCCTACCTCGGCACGAGCCCCGACCCGTGGGGCGGCCTGCGCGCGGCGTTCCGCGCGGTCACCGAGCTGCGCCGGGAGGACTTCGCGATGAACTACAACCAGATCGTCCAGGCGGGGATCTCGCTCATCGGCGCGACTCTGAAGGTGGAGCTGGACATCCAGGCGGTGCAGGGGGAACCCTCGGCTCAGGCCTGATCGTTGAGGCTACGCCGAGGGGCGCGAACCTTTGTCGTTCGAGCGACTCCGACACTGAAGGGAGGAGGAGGCACGATGCCCGAGACACGAGCGGCGGCAGCCGTCCAGGAGGCGGTGCCCGCCGAGGAGTACGAAGCGTACTGCGCGCTCGAGCATCAGCTCGGCGTCCTCTTCCGGCGTTCCCGCGCGCTGTCCGCCGAGATGGGGCGCGCGGTGCACTCAGAGCTGGAGCCGGGGGCGTACGGGATCCTCGTGCGCATCGGGGACGTCGCCCCGGCGCGCTCCAGCGAGCTGGCCGCCTACTTCGGCGTCGGCAAGGCGACGATCAGCCGCCAGCTGAAGGTGCTGGAGGAGCTGCGGCTCATCGGGCGCCAGCCCGACCCGCTGGACGGCCGCGCCCACCTGCTCGAACTCACAGAAGAGGGGCGCGAGCGGCTCGACCGCGCGCGCTCGGCGCGGCAACAGCGCTTCTACGCCCTGCTCGGCACCTGGCCGCAGGATGACGTGCGGCTGCTGGGCCAGATGCTCGCCCGGTTCAACGCCCTGGCCGACAACCTGGAATAGCGCCGGCCGGACGTGATCCCTGGCTGACCTCGGGTCCCCTCGGACGACCCCGGCCCTGGCTCGTCAGGCGACCTGGAACGATCGCTTGGCGAGGCCCATCCAGTAACCGTCGATGGTCTGCCGCGGGGGCGCCTCGGGGTCGGTGGCGGCGCCGAGCGTGACGAACAGCGGCGCGAAGTGCTCGGTGGTCGGGTGCGCGTACGGCATGCCGGGCGCGCGGTGGCGGAAGTCCGCCAGCTCGTCGACCGCGCCGCGGGCCAGCGTCTCGGCGGCCCACGCGTCGAACTCCTGTGACCAGCACGGGGCGACGGCCGCTGGGCTGAAGTCGCGCAGGAACGGCAGCCCGTGGGTGGTGAACCCCGAGCCGATGATGAGCACCCTTTCGTCGCGCAGCGGGCGCAGCCTGCTGCCGAGCCGGAGCAGCCGGTCGGGGTCCAGGGTGGGCAGCGACATCTGCAGGACCGGGATGTCGGCCTCGGGGTACATCACCGTCAGCGGCACGTAGGCGCCGTGGTCGAGACCGCGGTTCGGCTGGCGGCTCACGGTCTCGCCGGCCGGCATGAGCGCGGCCACCTTGGCGGCGAGCTCGGGCGCGCCCGGCGCGCCGTAGCGCACCGAGTAATAGCGCGCGGGGAAGCCGCCGAAGTCGTAGACCAGCGGGACGCCGTCATCGGTGGCGCCGAGCATCAGCGGGGCGGACTCCCAGTGCGCCGAGACGATCAGGATGGCGGTGGGCCGGGGCAGGTCGCGCGACCATGCCGAGAGCTGCGCCGTCCACAGCGCGTCGTCGACCAGCGGTGGGGCGCCGTGGCTGAGATAGAGGGCCGGCATCCGGCCGGTGCCGCCGCTGGACGTGACGTCGCTCATCGCGGGCTCCTTGGTTGAACATTCAAGCATCCAGGAAACCAGAAGATACTTGACTCGTCAATCGAATCCCGGACCTCCCCTTTTGCGGTTTATTTCAGGACATAATTCTTGGGTCATGGTGCGGATACGGGTGCTCGGTCCCCTACACGCGAGCGTCGACGGCCGCGCGGTCTACCTCGGCACGGCGAGGCAGCGCGCGGTGGTCGCACGGCTCGTCTGCGAGGGCGGCCGCGTCGTGTCCACCGACCGGTTCATCGAGGACCTCTGGCAGGGGCAGCCGCCTCCCAAGGCGCTCGGAGCCCTGCAGGTCTACGTCTCCAACCTGCGCCGCGTGCTCGAACCCGGGCGGCGTCCGAGGACCCCGCCGTCCGTACTGGTCAGCGCCGCGCCCGGCTACCGCCTCGACCTCGGTGCCGACGACGTGGACGCCTGGCGGTTCTCCCGCCTTCTCGACGCCGGCTCCACCCGCCTCGCCGCCGGCGCGTACGGTGAGGCGGCCACGCTGATCGACGAGGCGCTCGGCCTGTGGAAGGGACGGCCCTACGGCGAGTTCGCCGACGAGGAGTGGGCCGCGCCCGAGGTGGGGCGGCTGGAGGAGCTCCACCTGGTCGCCGTCGAGTACCGCGCCGAGGCGCAGCTCGGGCTGGGGCGCCAGGCGGAGACCGTTCCCGACCTCGAAGGCCATGTACGGGCGCACCCGCTGCGGGAGAACGCCGTCCGGCTGCTCGCCCTCGCCTACTACCGTTCGGGCAGGCAGGGGGAGGCCCTGGCCGCGCTCCGCAGGGCCAGGGAGACCCTCGCGGCCGAGCTGGGGGTCGACCCCGGCCCTGCGCTGCGCGCGCTCGAAGCCGACGTCCTGGCCCAGGCCGCCTCCCTGGAGCTCCAGCCGGTCATTCCGACGCCTCCGGCGCGGCCCGCCGCACTCATATCCGAGTCCCGCGCACAGGCCACCGCCATGATCGGGCGCGCGGGTGAGCTGGCCAGGCTGGAGGAGATCGCCGGACGACCGGCGGGTTTCCAGATGGTCTGGGTGGCCGGTGACGCGGGGGCGGGCAAGAGCACCCTGGTCGAGGCCCTGGCGGCGCGCGTGGAGCGGAAGGGCGGCCTGGTGGCGTTCGGCCGCTGCCCGGAGACGGGCGGTGGCGCGCCTCCCGCGTGGGCGTGGAGCGAGGTCCTGCGCCGCCTCACAGCCGAGCACCCTCCCACCGGCGGCCTCGCCGCACGGCTGGCGCCGCTCCTGACCGACGACGGGGCGTCCACCGGGCAGTTCCTGCTGGCACGGGCCCTCGGCGAGTACCTCGCGGGCGTCGCGGCGGTGGCTCCCACGCTCGTGGTCATCGAGGACGCGCACCGGGCCGACGGCGAGACGCTGCACCTGCTCAGGTACCTCGCGGTGCCCTCGACGCCGGTGCTGGTCGTCGCGACCTACCGGCCCGCGGAGGCCGAGGCCGACCTCGCCGCCACCCGCGCGGCCCTGGCCGCCCGCACCGCCGCGCATCTCGACCTGCCGGGACTCACCGAGGACGAGGTCGCGCGCCTGCTTTCTGATCGTTCCGGCCTCCGGGTCGACGCCGCCACCGCGCGCACCGTCACCGAGCGGACCGGGGGCAACCCGCTCTTCGTCTGCGAGACGGCCCGGCTGCTGGCCACCGACGGTCCGGCCGCCGCCCACGCCCTGCCGCCCGGCGTACGCGACCTGATCCGCCGCCGGATCGCGAGGCTGCCGGCCACCGCGCAGACCACGTTGCGCGACGCGGCCGTCATCGGCAGGGATGTCGACGTCGACGTGCTGATCGCCATGCACGGCGACGGCGAGGAGACCGTGCTGGCCGGCCTGGAGGCGGGGGTGCTCACCGGCCTGCTGGCCGAGCCGCGTCCCGGGCAGGTGCGCTTCACGCACGTCCTGGTCCGCGAGACGCTGTACGAGGACACCCCGAGGATCCGCCGCGCCCGCCTGCACGGGCGCGTGCTCGACGCCCTTGAGCAGGTACGCCCGGACGACGTCGCCGGGCTCGGGCACCACGCGCTGGCCGCCGCGACCAGCCGCACGGCTCACGGAGCGGCGCGGTACGCCGCCGCGGCGGCCGGGCGGGCGGCCGGCCTGCACGCCCACGCGGAGGCGGCGCGGCTCCTTCAGGGGGCGCTCGACCTGCCGCTGGACGACGAGGCCCTGCGCCTGGACCTGCTCTGCCGGCTCATCTCCGCGCGGGCGCACGCGGGGAACGTGGTGGGGGCGCTGGAGAGCAGGGCGGAGGCCCTGGCGGTGGCCCGCCGGGGGGCCGACCCCGAGGCGGTCGCGCGCGCTCTCACGGCGTACGACGCGCCGGTGCCGTGGACCATCCAGCTCGACCGCCGCGCCGACCATGAGATGGTCGCCGTGATCGAGGAGGCCATCTCGCGGGCCGGCGAGAAGGCGCGGTGCCGGCTGCTGGCGGCCCTCACCTTCGAGCTGGAGGGACACGACGCCACCCGTACCGAGGCGGCGTCGGCCGAGGCGGTCGAGATCGCCCGGCGGACCGGTGACCCCGAGCTGCTGTGCCTGGCGCTCAACGCCCGCTACTTCATGGTGCTGCACCCGGGGCGCCGCGCGGAGCTGGAGGAGCTGGGCCGCGAGCTGCTGGACACGGGCGCCCGCCACGGGCTGCTCGGCTACCAGATGCAGGGCCACCATGCCCTGTTCATGGTGGCACTCGGCCAGGGCGACCTTGCGACCGCGCGGCACCACGCCGACCGCGCCGTGGAGTACTCCACCAGCGGCCAGCTCGGGCTCGCGCTGGCCGTCCTGTCGTTCTTCGACGCGATCGCCCTGCTGGTGCGGGGCGAGTTCGACGAGGCGGAGCGGCTGTACGACGCCGTCACGCGCCGGATGTACGAGTCCGGGGGAGCCAACGCGCTGATCCTCGGCGTCGCCGGGCGGTTCGTCATCCGGCTCGCCAGGGGCGACGCCGGGGACTCCGCCGCCGAGCTGCGGGAG
Source organism: Sphaerisporangium viridialbum (assembly GCF_049674955.1). Lineage (GTDB taxonomy): Bacteria > Actinomycetota > Actinomycetes > Streptosporangiales > Streptosporangiaceae > Sphaerisporangium > Sphaerisporangium viridialbum. The sequence continues at coordinate 770,972 of NZ_CP187232.1, forward strand.
CTGTACGCGTACCTGCCCGAGGAGGTGTCCGAACTCCTGACCAGGGCTCTGGTCGCGGGGAACCGGCTGGGCGAGGCCCGCGAGGTCTGGCTGCCCCGCTGGGACGTGCCGGAGGACTACTACTGGCTGTTCCGGATGAGCCTGCGCGCGGAGAACGCCGTCGCCCTCGGCGACGCGGCGGTCGCGAAGGAGTGCTACGAGGCGCTGCTGCCGTGGGCAGGGGAGCTGGGCGGGCTGCACTGCGGCTCGGTGACGCTCGGGCCGGTCGCCCACATGCTGGGCGACCTCGCCGCGCTCCTGGGCCGTAACGGGGAGTCGGCCGGGCACTACGCGCGGGCGGTGCGGGTCGCGGAGCGGGTGGGCTCCCCGCACTGGGCCGCACGCGCGCGGCGGGCCTCGGCGCGTACGGACCGGATGGTGTGACCCCGCTCTCCTGGATCACACTGTGGCGAGAGGGCCGAAGATCAGGCGCTGGCGGCGGCGGTGCGGCCCCCGGGTCAGCGCCAGCATGATCGACAGCACCGGGCCCGCGATCTTCCGGAGCCGCGCGAGCTCCTCCGGCCTGGCGTACTGGGCGATGCGCGGCAGGTCGAAGGCGGCGTCCCCGCCCTTGCGCACCGCGGTCTCGACGGTGAGCCAGTCGGGCACCGAGACGTACTTCTCGATGATCGGGAAGATGGTCCGCTCCTCCTCCTCGATGTGCTCGTCGAGGAGGTCGGCGAGGGTTCCGAACAGGGTCGCGAGCCGCCCGGCCGCCGTACGGTCGCTCACGAACGCGGCGGCGGAGGAGCGCAGCTCGTCCAGCAGCGGATCGAGCTCCGAGTGGTCGTCGGACAGGTCGGAGAGGTCGACGGCGGCGCCGGCGGAGCGTTCGAGCACCGGCCAGAGGACCTTGTCCTCCATCGAGTGGTGGTGGTGGATGCCGTCGCACAGCTTGGCGATGAACGCGGAGATCGCGGTGGCCCTGGCCCGGTCGCACGACTGCCGCCCCGAGGCGATCTCGCCGGTCACGGCGGCCAGGCGGCGGGTGTCGCCTCGCATGGCGCGATGGGTGATGCGGAATCCCAGAGTGTCGGGAGTGTCGGTGCTGTGCGGCATGATGCTCTTCCTTGCCTGAGTCGTGTTCCTGTCGACCGCCAGCGTGCTCGGGAGCACTTAGAGCTTTCTTGGAACCGACTTAGCAAGGCCGGCGGATCCGGGTGGCAGGCAAGTCGCCGGCCGCGTGCCCGTGGTGCGCGAGTACGTGGTGGCGAGGGCACAGGTGAGGCCGCTGGTGCCATAGCGATCGTTGGTATTTCGAGAAACGGATGTTGGTTGGGCATACTCTGTGCCGCTATGGAGACGCGCTGGGTGGGTCCGGACGGCTACGAGGTCACGGCCGCGACGCGCGGCGATCACCAGGTCCTCCGGCTCCGGCGGCACGGTGAGCTCGTCGCCGACTGCTTCTCCGTGGACGAGCTGCGCCGTTTCGTGGACCTCGCCGATCTGTGCGAGGTGATCGCTTTCCCCTTCGGCGGCCGTCCCCGCCGCAGGCGGCAGGAGGCGCACCGCTAGTGCCACGCCGCGCTGATCCGGGTCAGCGCGGGGGGCGCATCAGGAGATCGAGCCGGGTCTGTGCCTCGGCGGGGTCGAGGCCGTCCATGGACTCTCGTATCAGTTCCTGGGTCCTGCGCTCGGCGTCGTGCTGGGCGCGACGGGCGGCCGAGAGCACCTCCTCGGCCAGCGTCTGGCTGTCCAGGCGCGGTGCCCTGGGGCCGAAGGTGACGTCCAGCACCTTCCCGTCCGCCGCGACCGTCACCGTCACCTGGCCGGACGCCGCCTCACCGGTGCCGATGACCTCGTCGAGATCGCCTTGCACCTTCTCGATCGACCTCAGCATCCGCTCGGCCAGCCGCGCGGGCTGATCGAGGACTTCCTCGCGGATGCCGCCTGGGTCCATGGGTGGGCCGAACAACGATCACCCTCCGAGGATTTCGTGAGCCACCCGCTCGATCTGAGTCCGGACGAGGCCGGCGTCCGGTGGCTCCGGCAGATCCGCGGTGCCGTCAAGGGCCTCGTTCACGATCGCCTGGGTCTGGCACTCCGCGTCCTGCTGAGCGGCCTGGAGCGCCGCCGCCACGTCCCGGCCGAGGGTCACCCGGTCACGTCGCATCGCACGAGGATTCAAGAAGACCCCTGTGATGCCGCCCCGCCCATCGCAGGTCGCCCTGATCAGGTCGTCCCCGCTCGCGCCCTGCCCGGTGACCTGGCTGATCCTCTCCTGTGCCTCCTGAAGGGCGCGCATCGAGTCCTGGGCCTGCCTCAGGTAGGCATGCAGATGCTCCGAGTCGTAAGGCGCGGATGTCATTGCGATCTCCGGACTCCAGCGGGGGCGGTGAGGTCAAGCGACCAGTATGACCAAGCAGGCCGCTTCGAGGCCTGACCCAAGGATAGGGACCACCGAACCGATCAAGGCAAGTATCGGCGCCGATGATCCCGTTAGGGTCGGGTGGTATGAGCCGAGAACTTGACATTCACCGGACATGGGTAGAGCAGACCGCTTCGCGCCGGATGCAGATCCATGGTGAGGACTACGGCGCGGCGGTGCGAGGACCCGCGGGAGGCGAGATCGGCGGCGCCTCATGGGGCGAGACCGGGCTGATCGCCGAGTGCGCCGCCGCCTTCAGCGAGAGCGGTCGCCACCTGCACGAACTGCTCAGCGATCTCGGCCTGACGATGGACCAGACCGGTGAGCGTCTGCGCGTCGCGTCAACATGCCTCGGCGAGGTGGACACCGCCGTTCAGCGTGACGCCGACAGACTGCACGACCTGGGATCGATGTGACGCTGCCGCCGCAGGCCGCCCTGGCGATGCAGGTCATCGGCCTTGACCCTGCCATCCTCCCCAACACCGACGGGATGGACGAACAGGCCTCCCAACTGCGGACCGTGGCCGCCGGCGCCGACCGTGCCGCCGGCGATGCCGAAGGCACGATGCGGCAGGCCCAGCAGCTCTACCGCGGTGAGTCCGGCGCCGCCATGGCCGACGACTGGCAGCGGACCGGCAACAGCGGAGGGCACCTCAGTCAGGCCAGCGCTGTGGCCAACCGAATCCCCACAGCGCTCAACGGCCTCTCCGGGGTGGCCAAGATCGCCGAACTGGCCCTGGGTGCCGAGGCGATGTACGCCACCTACAGGGCCGGCAGGGAGTTGCTGATAGGTGGTCCCACCGGGCCCGCCAGGGCGTCCGTGCAGCTGCTTCTGGGCCGCCACAAGTCGAACTTGATCGTCCACGAGCTGCGTGAAGGCACCGGCAAGGTGCTGGCACGCGCCGTCAGAGAAAAGATCCTTGGGCCCCTTCAGGGGCTTCTCCGCAACATGAAGGGTCCCCGTGGCCCGATGCCGAATGCCGTCGGAGCCGGAGGCCGCATCGACGTCCCGGTCAGTGGCGGCAGGTTCATGGAGCAGGCCGGCCCACGCGGCGGCCACACTCTGCAGATGGGCCGGAAGGGCTGGTTCTCTCCCGGTGGCGGGACTCCCAGAGCCAGCGACAAAGCGATGAAAGCGGCAGAGAACCTGGTGGAGCAAGATGCTCGCCTGGCCGAACGCGAGGCGAAGATGCTTGACGAAATGGCGGATCGAAAGACGTCGAGTGCGCGTAGGAGGCGTGAGGAAGGAGATGTGGAGTCGGCGAACTCATTGGTAGATGGAGCACTCAACGACCGCACCGAGGCGAAGATCGTGAGGCGTGGGAGGAGGAACTGAGATCACTCTGGCGTCTCGGGCCATGCCTTCCGGGGACGCCGCCAGAGCTTCGGCAAGGTGACGTGTGATCCGGTGCCTGTCCCGTGACGTACGCCGCCGCCCGGAGGATCGCTGTCCGGGCGGCGTCTGGCATGCCTCGACCTCGTAGACGAACCTCGACGCCGCTGAAGGTGTGGGGGGCGGCGGCGCCCGGTCGGCCGCGCTCGCACAGGCTCGCTGGGGGCGGGGATCCGGTGCTCGCCGGGGTGGCGTCCGGGAGAGCTCCGGGTGGGCGTTCTGATTCGCATCGGTCGCGGGGTCCGTGTATGGTTACACCTGTCCGCAGCGCGGCGCGGTAACGCGAAACGCGAGCGAGACCGGCCCCTTTAGCTCAGTCGGCAGAGCGTCTCCATGGTAAGGAGAAGGTCTACGGTTCGATTCCGTAAAGGGGCTCGACAGCGCAAATGCCCTCTCCCGGATTCCGGGGTGGGGCTTTTCGCTTGTGGGTATCCGACCGTGCTCACTAGTCCGCCTGTAAATAAGGGGAAGTGTAGGGGCCCAGCGATCAGGCATACTTGGAGCACCTAGCCCAGATCGGGCACGCCAATGCGCGTGCGCGATCGTCTTACAGGTCAGGTATCCTTTCGAGGCCGGTCGAGTTCGCCGGCCTGAGGCGGAGTAGCTCAGTCAGGCAGAGCAAGCGGCTCATAATCGCTGTGTCGCCGGTTCAAGTCCGGCCTCCGCTACTACCCTGCCGGGTCCCCCTGCAAAGGGAGACCGGGTTCGGGTTGTCCATGTGTCCCAAACGTAGAAAGGCACTCCCACGTGGCTGCCACCGACGTTAGGCCGAAGATCACGCTGGCCTGCCAGGAGTGCAAGCACCGCAACTACATCACGCGGAAGAACCGGCGCAACGACCCGGACAGGCTTGAGCTGAAGAAGTACTGCCCCAACTGCAAGTGCCACCGTGCACACCGCGAGACGCGCTAGCCGCGCCAGGGCATGGTGATCCCCGGGCACCGGGGCACCCTCAGCAGCACTTCGGCATTTTCGCGCGACCGGCGTTCTCCCTAGAGAGCGCCGGTTTGCCGCGTTCGGAAACAGGCCCGCCTGGGCGCGATGCCGACCGGCCTGCGCCGATTCCGCGGCGGGGCGGGCTAGCGTTCTCCCTACCGGCGGAGGGCGCGAGCCGCGCGGACCGGATCCTCGATCCATCCACGACGGCCGAACCTTGTTCTGTTACCGTCGGGGCTCCGCAGCTCTGCGTTCCGAAAGGGCACCGGCACGATGGCTTTGAACCGTGATTTCGTCGGACGGACCTATCCGGCGTCCACCTCCTACGAGGTGTGCCGCGTCAAGATCAGGGAGTTCGCGGCCGCGATCGGCGACCACAACCCGATCTACCGCGACCCCGAGGCCGCGAGGGAAGCGGGTCATCCCGACGTCGTCGCCCCGCCGACCTTCCCCATCGTGTTCAGCCTCTCGGGCGCCGGCGAGGCGCTCGCCGACCCCGAGCTCGGCCTCGACTTCGCCATGGTCGTCCACGGCGAGCAGCGGTTCGAGTACGACCGCCCGATCTACGCCGGTGACGAGCTGCTGTGCACCTCCACCATCTCCGAGATCCGCAGCGTCGGCCGTAACGAGGTCCTGACGATGACGAGCGAGGTCTCGACCGTCCAGGGCGAGCCGGTCTGCAGGACCTACAACACCATCATCGAGCGCGGAGGGGCGGCGTAACCCATGACCGCGACCGTGAAGTACGACGAGGTCGAGGTCGGCCACCAGATCCCGGCCGTCGACTACCCCGTCCACCGCGTCAACCTCGTGATGTACGCCGGAGCCTCCGGTGACTTCAACCCGATCCACTGGAACGAGCGGCACGCCAAGGCCGTCGGCCTGCCGGACGTGATCGCGCACGGCATGTTCACGATGGCCGAGGCCGGGCGGTTCGTCACCGACTGGGCCGGCGACCCCGGAGCGGTGGTCGACTACGGCGTCCGGTTCTCGTCCATGGTGGTCGTCCCCGACAACGACGAGGGCGCCGTGATCACGGTGAGCGGCGTCGTCGAGGCCAAGCTGGACGACAACCGCGTGGTCGTCGCGCTGACGGCGAGGTCGGGAGACTCCCGGGTGCTCTCCAAGGCCCGTGCGACCGTACGCCTCGCCTGACTCCGGTCTCACCCGCATCGTGCTCCCGGGCCCGGTGGTCCACCCATGGACCGCCGGGCCTGAATGCTTACATGATCGCCTCACAGGTGCTGTGGGATTCCAGCCTGGCGGCTTCGAGGCTGGACGAGGCGATCAGCGCCGCCGCGTGGGACGCGGGCCGGGGCCGGGGGCCGCTCGTCTAGGCTGAGTGCCGGCGCGCGGTGCCCGCACGCCGCTTCGTACGTGCTGGGGAAGGTGCATGGCTGACCGTGTGGCAGGTGTGCGGCTCGCGCCGTACACCACGTTGAGAGTGGGCGGGGCGGCGCGCGCCTTCGTGGAGGCCCGTACGGGCGAGGAGCTCGTCGAGCTGGTCGCGGAGGCCGACCGGGACGGCGAGCCGGTGCTCGTGCTCGGGGGCGGCAGCAACCTGGTGGTCTCCGACGACGGCTTCGACGGGCTGGTGGTCCGGGTCTCCTCGCGCGGGGTCGACGTGCGCGACGAGGGAAGCCGTGTCGTGGTGACCGCGCAGGCGGGGGAGGACTGGGACGCCCTGGTGGCCCGTGCCGTGGCCGAGGGCTGGTCCGGGATCGAGTGCCTGTCGGGCGTTCCCGGCCTGGTCGGGTCGACCCCGATCCAGAACGTCGGCGCGTACGGGCAGGACGTCTCGCAGACCGTCGTCGGCGTCCGCGCCTACGACCGGCGGACGGGCGAGGTGCTCGACCTCGACGCCGGGCAGTGCGGGTTCGCCTACCGGCACAGCGCCTTTAAGGAGGATCTCGCCCGTTATGTCGTGCTGTCCGTGACCTACGCGCTGGAGAGGTCCGAGAAGTCCGGGCCCGTCGCGTACAAGGAGCTGGCGGCGAGGCTCGGCGTGGAGATCGGCGGCAGGGTCGCCCTGCACGAGGCCCGTACGGCCGTGCTCGACCTGCGCCGGGGCAAGGGCATGGTCCTCGACGCCTCCGATCCCGACACGTGCAGCGCCGGCTCGTTCTTCACCAACCCGATACTGGACGGGCCGGAGGCGGCCGAGCTGGAGCGCAGGGCTCCGGGGTTCCCCCGGTGGGACATGCCAGGAGGCGCGGTCAAGGTGCCCGCCGCCTGGCTCATCGAGCACGCGGGCTTCCCCAAGGGATACCGTCGCGGCCCGGCGCGCATCTCCACCAAGCACACACTGGCGCTGACCAACCCGGGCGGGCTCCGGGTCACCGGTTTCCCGAGCGACCCCGAGGGCCTCGCGGCCGGCGCCGGTCCGGCGCCGGCCGGGCCTTCCCCGGTCTCGGACGGCGGCCCGGCGACGGCGGCCGATCTGCTGGCGCTGGCCAGGGAGGTCAAGGAAGGCGTCGAGGCGAAGTTCGGGGTCACCCTGGTGAACGAGCCCGTGATGGTCGGCCTCCGGCTCTGAGTCATCCTGAGCCCCGCCGCCGAGCCGTCCCCGGCCCGCCGCCGGACCCTAGATGAGGGCCTCGGCGATGAGGACGATGCCGAAGACGGCGAAGGCGGCGGCGGCGCCGTACTTGATGACCCTCTCGGGCAGGTGCTTGCCGAGCATCCGGCCGACGACGATGGCCAGGGCGTCGGCGGCGACCATGCCCACGGTGGAGCCGATCCACGTGCCGAGCCAGCCGTGCTGGGTGGCGAGGGTGATCGTCGCGAGCATCGTCTTGTCGCCCAGCTCGCTGAGGAAGAACGCCACGGTCACCGCGATCAGGGCGCTGCGTGTGGTGCGCTCGGCCTTGCTCGACTCCTCGTCGCTCAGCTCGTCGCCGCGAAGGGTCCACAGGGCGAAGAACAGGAACGCGATGCCCGCGACGACGGCGATGGCGGTCTTCGGGAGCGCGTCGCCGATGAGGCCGCCGAGCCCGACGCTGAAGAGGTGCACCACCGCCGTCGCGATGGTGATGCCGACGATCACCGGCCACGGCTTGAACCTCGTGGCGAAGGTCATGGCCATGAGCTGGCTCTTGTCGCCCAGCTCGGCCACGAAGATCACACCGAGACTGATCCAGAACGCTTCCACAGGGGGGTCGCCCTTCCTTGTAGCGCGACCGGGCTGGGAGCGAGCACCACGGGGAGTCTCGGGGCACGTCGACCTCGGCCCGGCAGCGTGTTCGTGCATGGCTGCCAAGCCGAAGGTCTCGTCCGCCTCGTGAACGAGGCCCGCGCGACCGGGCTTACGCCAGCATGTCGATCACGCGATTGGGACTACTCCCCTTCGGTGTTTCCACCCAACCCTAATGGATGCCTCTGGGGTCGCATTCCGGCAAGGCCCCGCAAAGCGCGCTCTTGCCAGACCGAGGTGCGGGAAACCCCGTACCCGGCGGGCGGCTCGCCCGGGTAAAGAATGTCGGAGCCCCAGCTCACGGCCTCGGGGTCAGGCGACCATCGAGGGGTCAGGCGAGCATTGACAGGCGGTGGGCCGCGGCGGCGGCCTCGCCGCGGGTGGAGACGCCGAGCTTGCCCAGGATGTTGGAGACGTGCACGCTCACCGTCTTGGCCGAGATGAACAGCTCGCCGGCGATGTCGCGGTTCGAGCGGCCCTGGGCCACCAGCCGGAGCACCTCCAGCTCGCGTGGCGTCAGATCGGCCACGGCCAGGCCCTGCTGCCCCGCCGGGACGTTGTGCCCCGCCCCGGCCTGGCCGTTCTGGCCGTCCGCCGAGGGAGCCGTGCTCAGGACGGTGCCGACGCGGCGGGCCAGTGCCTCGATCTCGGTGAGGAGCGGGCGGGCGCCCAGCGCGTGCGCGATCGGATACGCCTCACGCAGCCGCGCGGACGCCCCTTCCCGGTCGCCGGCCCTGGCCACCGCGGCGGCCGCCTGCGTGAGGGACCTGGCACGGGGGTGGGGCCGCCCGAGGCGCTCCCAGGCGGCGGCGGCCTCGTCGAAGTCGCCTCGGCTCATCAGCCGGTAGGCGTCGGCGATCGGGCCGTCCGAGGTCATGCTCGGCGCCAGCGCGTCCGCCCTGGCCCGTACCGCCTCCGCGAGCTCGGGAGCGGCGACCGCGGCGGTCTCGCAGACCAGCCGGCTCTGCGCGAGGGCCCGCCATCCGAGCATGGGCTTGCTGGAGTGCGGTGTGCTGGAGATCGACAGGATGTGCTCGGTGGCCTTGAGGGCTTCGAGCGGCTTGCCGCGCAGCAGGTGGAACTCGATCAGGAGGCGGGTGTTGGTCATCCACTCCTGGGCGAACTCGCTCATCTCGCCGCCGTGCAGGGCGCCGACCTCGATGAGGACCCGCTCCAGGAGGTCGACCTCGCCCCTTCCCGCGGCGACGTCGCCCCGGACCCGCAGCAGGTGCCCCCGGATCCTCGGGATGGGGCCACTGGCGAGGGCCTGGTCGATCGCCCCGACCGCTTCGTCCCAGCGGCCGAGTGCTTCGAGCGCCTCCGCCCGGTTGTTGGCGAGGAACGCGCCGCTGACCCGGTAGCGGCCGTACTTGCGGGACGTCGTCTCGCCGTCCAGCGCGAGCTTCACGGCCTGCTCGGAGCGGCCGAGGTTGTTGAGGGCGTCGACGTTGTTGGCCATGGCGCGCAGCACGATGCGGCCCGAGCCGAGGCTCTCGCCGATCTCCATGGCGCGCTCGTTGGTGAGCAGCGTCGCCTCCAGGTCGCCCGCCAGCGACTGGCCGAGGGCGAGGTTGGTCAGCAGCTCGGCCTCCTGGCACGGGTCGCCGATCTCGCGGGCGATGCGCAGGGCCTCCCGGGTGAGCGCGGTGCCCTCGACCGTCTCGTTGATGAACATCAGCCACGAGCTGAGCCTGGTGAGCACCTGAACACGGGCGGCGCCGGGGACGGGGACCAGCCGCTCGGCGTACCGGAGGTCGTCGAGGCCGCCTCGCTTGCCCTTGTCGCTCTTGAGCTGGGAGCGGCGGACGAGGAGCTGGGCGACGCGCTCCGGCTGGGCGGTCTCGTCCAGCTCGGCCAGGGCGCCCTTGACGAACTTCAGGCCGCGGTCGGTGTCGCCGCTGATGACCGCGGCCTCCGACGCCAGCTCCAGCACCGTGGTGTGGTCGACGCCGATGCGCTCGGCGGCGTCCGGAACCCTGTCCCAGAGCGAGAGCACGCGTTCGAGCAGCTGTATCTGCTCGGTGTAGGCGAAGGCGTTGGCGGCCTTGGCCGAGGCCTCCCACGCGGAGATGAGCGCCCAGAGGTGGTCGCGCGCGGAGAACCAGTGGTGGGCGATCTCGATGGCGGCACGCCCGTGCGGCACGAGCCTGCGGTCGCGGTCGATCGCCTCGGCGAACCGCGCGTGGATGCGGTTGTGCTCGCCGGGGAGCATCTCCTCGTGCACGGCCTCGCGGATCAGCGAATGGCGGAAGGCGTACGCCCGCCCGTCGGCCACCTGGATGACGTTGCCGGCGATGGCGGGGCGCAGGGCGTTCTCCAGGTCGACGTCGGACAGGTCGGTGACCGCGGCGAGGAGTTCGTGGCCGACGCGGTTGCCGCCGGCCGCCGCGATGCGGAGCACGCGCTGCGTCTCCTCGGGCAGCCGCTCCACCGAGCCGATGATGAGGTCCTGAAGGGATTCGGGGACGCTGCAGTCGTCGTCGCGCTCCATCAGCGCCTCGACGAACAGCGGGATGCCCTCGCTCCGCTGGTAGACCTTCTTGACCAGCGCGAACTCGGGGACGTCTCCCCGTATCCCGGCGATCTGGGCGGCGACCTCGCTCTCGCTGAGCCGGGGGAGGTCGAGCCGTACCACGCCGTCTACCCGGCCGAGCTCGGCGAGCACCGGGCGCAGGGGGTGCTGGCGGTGCAGCTCGTCCGAGCGGTAAGTCATGATCATGAGGACCGGCGCGGTCCTGAGGTTCCGGCTGAGGAAGGCGATCAGGTCGCGGCTGGAGCGGTCGGCCCAGTGGACGTCCTCGATGACGAGGATCACCGACCGGCGCTCGGCGAGGCGTTCGAGCAGCGTGAGGAACTGCTCGAAGAGCCGGGCCCTGCCCGTCTCGGTCTCCTTGTCGCCGCTCGGCTCACCGAACTCCGGCAGCAGCCTCGCCAGGTCGCGGGCGGCGCCGTCGGGCAGCAGCGCGGCGACCTCGCCGGCGCCCATCTCCTTGACGAGCTGGCGGAGGGCGGCGGTGAACGGCGCGTAGGCGAGGCCTTCGGTGGAGAGCTCCACGCAGCCGCCGACGAGGATGTGCGCCCCCGTACAAGCGGCATCCTCGGCGAAGCGGGTGACCAGGCGGGTCTTGCCGCCGCCGGCCTCGCCTCCGAGCAGCACGGCGGCCGCGGCCTGCTTGCGTGCCTGCTCGAAAGCCTCGGACAGTGTTCCCAGCTCGGCTTCCCGTCCCACGAAAACGGGACTCACCATCCGACCCACCATGTCAGCAAGCATGTCACGACCTATGGCATCGTTCGCCTTATTTATCCGTCGGCTGAAGCGGGTTGTGAGGCCGCTCAGGAAGTGCTCTGGTCTGCGGCGCGGAACCCCGGTACGTCCGGGCGGGTTCCGGCTACGGGGGCTGAGAAGCCCGGCCGGGAGGGAGGATCCGGCCGGGCATCACCACCCTGGGTTTCTCGTGTCCTGGATGGGCGTGTCCTGGGCTTCCCCGCCTGGCCCGGGCGTTCCCCGTGATCCGGGGAGTCGCCCGCCAGGACCGGGGTCGTCCGGGGCTCCAGGGGTTCGCGCGTTCGGTTCCGCGGGTGCGGCCGGCGGCGCGAACCGTGATCTGGGCGATCACGAGGTGCGGAGCTTGCCGAAGGCCGCGCGCAGGCGCCGCTGCGGGCTGCTCTCCCGTACCTTCCTGCCGTCCACGGCCTCGCGGGCGCGGCGGTGGTTGCTGGCCTCCTCGTGTAGTTCGGCCACTCGGCTGGCGATGAGCTGGTAGTGAATCTCGGGAGCCATTTTCGGCGTCTCCTTGAGGTCGCTTTTTTTCTGATACCTCAAGAATCCGGCTAAGGCGCCCACCCCCACATCGGGCGGATGCCTTATCTCCCGGTGGTCCTGCGGCCTAGGACTCCCTAGGACCCCCGCATTGTGCCCTAGACGCCCGTGCGGATCGCCGCCTCAGGCCGGTGTCGGGGGGTAGGGGGTGGGCCGCGCCGGGGCGCAGGGAGTCGAGCAGGAGCGCCAGGTAGCGCCACCAGCCGGTGGCGGGGCGCTCGGCCACCCTCAGCGTGCTCACCAGCATGAAGACGAGCCGGGGCAGGTCGTCGCGATGCAGGTCGGCACGTACGAGCCCGGCCTCCTGGGCGCGCTCGACCAGGGTGGCGAGGGCGGCGAAGAACCGGGATTCGAGGCCGGAGGTGAGCGCTGCGGGGTCGCGGGCGGCCTGCAGGATGCCGAACTCCTCGGCGGCCAGCCCGAGGGCCGCTTCGAGCACGGTGACCATGCCGCGCCAGGGGTCCTCATCGGAGAGGGCCCTGCTGATCGCGGGCTCGACCCGCTCGGCGTAGCAGGACTCCAGCACGGCCTGGATGAGCTCTTCCTTGCTGGGGAAGCGCCGGTAGAGGGTGGCGACGCCCACGCCCGCCTGCCTGGCCACCTCGTCCAGCGGGACGTCGATGCCCGACTCGGCGAAGGCTCTGCGGGCCGCGCGCACGAGCCGCTCGGCGTTGCGCGCCGCGTCGGCTCGGAGGGGCGGCCTGCTGGTAGGGCTCATCCAGGAAAGCCTAACAGGTGATAGTCAACTATCACTTGTGCTAGAGTCATGGCCACGGTTACCCAGAGTGAAACACGCGTACAGGCACGGCCGCCAGCACCCACTCTCATGGAAGGAACCGGGCGATGACCGAGACTCCCCTCGCGCCGACCCACATCAGGCGAGACCGCTTCGATCCCATTCCCGAGCTGGCCCGGCTGCGCGCCGACGAGCCGGTCAGCCGCGTCGAGCTCTTCTTCGGGCAGAGCGCCTGGCTCCTCACGCGGTACGAGGACGTGCGCGAGGTGCTCGGAGACGCCACGCGGTTCAGCAACAGGATGCGGGCCCCCTTCGGCGTGCCCGCGCCGGACACCGAGGGTCACACGCCGGAGACCCCGCGGGTGGTCTCGGGGGTGCTCATCGGCTACGACCCGCCCGACCACACCAGGCTCCGCCGCCTTCTCACGCCGGAGTTCACCATGCGGCGCATGCGCAGGCTCCAGCCGCGCATCGAGGCCATCGTGGCCGAGCACCTCCAGGCGATGGAGGACGCCGGCTCCCCGGCCGACCTCGTGAAGTCGTTCGCGCTGCCGATCCCCTCGCTGGTGATCTGCGAGCTGCTCGGCGTGCCGTACGCCGACCGGGAGGGGTTCCAGCGCCGCAGCAACGCCCGGCTGAACGTCTTCCTCGATCTTTCGGCCAGGGCGGCGGCGCTGGCGGAGTCCCAGGCCTACATGGGCGAGCTCGTGGCGCGGCAGCGGGCGAACCCCGGCGACGACATGATCGGCATGCTGGTGCGCGAGCACGGCGACGCGATCAGCGACGCCGAGCTGGTCGGCGTGTCCGACCTGCTGCTGCTCGCCGGCCACGAGACCACATCCAACATGCTGGGCCTCGGCACGCTGCTGCTGCTCCTCAACCCCGACCAGCTCGCCGCGATGCGCGACGGTGAAGAGGTCGACCAGATGGTGGAGGAGCTGCTGCGCTTCCTGTCGATCGTGCACACCGTGGTCCCGCGCACCGCCAAGGAGGACGTCGTGCTGTCCGGCCAGCAGATCAAGGCGGGCGAGACGCTGGTCTGCTCGATTCCCGCGGCCAACCGCGACCCCTCGCTCGGCGACGATCTCGACCGGTTCGACCCCTCCCGCGACGCGGGCCCCCACCTCGCCTTCGGGCACGGCATCCACCACTGCCTGGGAGCGCCCCTGGCCCGCATGGAGATGCGCATCGCCTTCCCCGCGCTCCTTCGCCGGTTCCCCGGGCTGCGGCTCGCCGTGCCGGTCGAGGAGGTTCCCTTCCGGTCGTTCTCGGTGGTCTACGGCGTGGAGTCCCTGCCCGTGGCCTGGTGAGGCGCGCCTCAGCGGACGAGCCACCTCCCGGCGCGGGACCGGGCAGGTGGCTGTGGCGACATTTGCTGAAATGTCGTAGACAGTCTGGGCGATGGCCCAGTTTGGAACAATCACGCTGGTCGGCGATGCTGGTGAGGTGTCAACACTGACGACTTCGCTCGCGGAGATCGCGTCATCGAACGCGACCCTGCGAGCATTTCTGCATGGCCTGCCGGGTGTCGATCGGGTGGGTGCCGATCAGCGCGCCGCGATGCTGGGCACCCGTTCCATCAAGACGACCGCCAAGGCGCAGGCCATTGACCTGGCCATTTCCATGGTCGACCTCACCACGCTGGAGGGGGCGGACACCCCGGGCAAGGTGCGGGCGATGTGCGCCAAGGCGGTCCGGCCCGATCCGGGCGATCCTTCGGTTCCGAGGGTGGCGGCCGTGTGCGTGTATCCCGATCTGGTGGCCGAGGCGGTGCGGGCGCTGGGGCGTTCGGGGGTGCGGGTGGCGAGCGTCGCGACCGCCTTCCCCAGCGGCAGATCCTCCCTGGCGGTCAAGGTGGAGGACACGGCGCTGGCGGTCGAGGCGGGCGCCGACGAGATCGACATGGTGATCGACCGCGGGGCGTTCCTGTCGGGGGACTACCGGAAGATCTTCGAGGAGATCGTCGCCATCAAGGCCGCCTGCGCCCGCGGCGAGAGCGCCGCGGGTAAGGGCGATGCTCACCTGAAGGTCATTTTGGAGACCGGTGAGCTGGCGACGTACGACAACGTGCGGCGGGCGTCCTGGCTGGCGATGCTGGCGGGGGCCGATTTCATCAAGACCTCCACCGGCAAGGTGTCCCCGGCGGCCACGTTGCCGGTGACGCTGGTGATGCTGGAGGCGGTGCGGGACTTCCGCGCGCAGACCGGGCGGATGGTGGGCGTCAAGCCCGCCGGCGGGATCCGCACCACCAAGGACGCCATCAAGTACCTGGTGCTGGTGAATGAGACCGCCGGGCCCGACTGGCTGGACCCCGGCTGGTTCCGGCTGGGCGCCTCCAGTGTGCTGAACGATCTGCTGATGCAGCGTCAGAAGATGGCGACCGGGCGTTATGCCGGTCCTGACTACTTCACCCTTGACTGAGGCGGGCCCCATGTTCGAATACGCACCGGCGCCCGAGTCACGCGACGTTGTCGACATCCGGCCCTCGTATGGGCTGTTCGTCAACGGCGAGTGGGTCGACTCCCTGGGCGATGAGCGCGACAAGACCATCAATCCGGCGAGCGAAGAGGTGCTCTCGGAGTTCTCGCTGGCGAGCGAGGCCGACGTCGACCGGGCTGTGTCGGCGGCGCGCAAGGCGTATGAGTCGGTGTGGAGCCAGCTCCCCGGCCGTGAGCGCGCCAAGTACCTGTTCCGGATCGCCCGGATCATCCAGGAGCGGTCACGCGAGCTGGCGGTGCTGGAGTCTTTGGACAACGGTAAGCCGATCCGCGAGTCGCGTGATGTCGATCTTCCTTTGGTGGCGGCGCATTTCTTCTACTACGCCGGGTGGGCCGACAAGCTCGGCCACGCCGGCCTCGGGGGCGACCCTAGGCCGTTGGGGGTGGCCGCTCAGGTCATCCCGTGGAACTTCCCGTTGCTGATGCTGGCCTGGAAGATCGCTCCTGCTTTGGCGTGTGGGAACACCGTGGTGCTCAAGCCGGCCGAGACCACGCCGCTGACCGCGCTGGCGTTCGCCGAGATCTGCCGGCAGGCCGATCTGCCGCCGGGTGTGGTGAACATCGTGACGGGCGCGGGGGCCACCGGCCAGGCGCTGGTGAACCACCCGGACGTCAACAAGGTCGCCTTCACCGGGTCCACCGAGGTCGGGCGGCTGATCGCCCGTTCGGTCGCCGGGTCGGGCAAGAAGCTGACCTTGGAGCTGGGGGGCAAGGCCGCGAACATCGTGTTCGACGACGCCGCGCTCGACCAGGCGGTGGAGGGCATCGTCACCGGCATTTTCTTCAATCAGGGGCATGTGTGCTGCGCGGGTTCGCGGTTGCTGGTGCAGGAGTCGATCGAGGGCGAGTTGCTGGAGGCGCTCAAGCGGCGTCTGTCGTCGCTGCGCCTCGGTGACCCGCTGGATAAGAACACCGATATCGGGGCGATCAACTCGGCTGCGCAGCTGGCGAAGATCAGGTCGTTGAGCGAGGCGGGGGAGCGGGAGGGTGCCGAGCGCTGGTCTCCTTCGTGTCCGATTCCGGACAAGGGGTTCTGGTTCCCGCCGACGGTGTTCACCGGGGTGGCGCAGTCGCACCGGATCGCCCGTGAGGAGATCTTCGGCCCGGTGTTGTCGGTTCTGACGTTCCGTACTCCGGCCGAGGCGGTGGAGAAGGCCAACAACAGCCCGTTCGGTCTGTCGGCGGGGGTGTGGACCGAGAAGGGGTCCAGGATCTTGTGGATGGCCGACAAGCTCCGCGCCGGGGTCGTCTGGGCCAACACCTTCAACCGCTTCGACCCCACGTCGCCGTTCGGCGGCTACAAGGAGTCCGGATACGGCCGTGAGGGCGGCCGGCATGGACTGGAGGCGTATCTCGATGTCTGAGCCCTGCGAGCACCGCCTGAGGCGCCGCCGGTCCCGGCGCGCGCAGATCACCCGCGGGCACGCCTACGGGCGGGCCGGCCGTACGAACTCGACCGCCCGCCAGGGCTGGTTCGCCCACCGCTGCGGGGTGAGCCGGTGCTGCCAGGTGTTCGTGCCGGTACGGCTCTCGCCTGAAGAGATGACCTGGAGAGGCGATGACTGAGCCCAGCAGGCTCGCCGTACGCAAGACGTACAAGCTGTACATCGGCGGGGCGTTCCCGCGTTCGGAGAGCGGAAGGTCCTACGTGGTGACCTCCTCCAAGGGCGACTTCCTCGCCAACGCCTCCAAGGCCTCGCGCAAGGACGCCCGTGACGCGGTGTCGGCCGCGCGCAAGGCGTTCCCCGGCTGGTCGGGCGCCACGGCGTACAACCGCGGGCAGATCCTCTACCGCGTCGCCGAGATGCTGGAGGGGCGCCGGGCGCAGTTCGTGTCCGAGCTGGTCGACGCCGACGGGGTGTCGGCGCGCAAGGCCGGCGAGCTGGTGGACGCGGCCGTCGACCGGCTGGTCTGGTACGCGGGCTGGTCCGACAAGATCGGAGCGGTCCGGGGAGCGGCGAACCCGGTCGCCGGGCCGTACTTCAACCTGTCGACCCCGGAACCGACCGGCGTCGTGGCCGTCGTGGCTCCGCCGGAGGCGCCGCTGCTCGGCCTGATCTCGGTGATCGCCCCGGTGATCGTCACGGGCAACACCTGCGTGGTGGTGGCCTCGGAGCGCGCGCCGCTCCCGTCGATCACCCTGGCCGAGGTGCTGGCCACCTCCGACCTGCCGGGCGGCGTCGTGAACCTGCTCACGGGCAGGGCCGCCGAGCTCGCGCCGTGGCTGTCGTCCCACATGGACGTCAACGCCGTCGACCTGACGGGCTGCACCGGGGAGCTGGCCGTGGCCTGCGAGCAGGACGCCGCCGAGAACCTCAAGCGCGTCCTGCGCCCGTCGGGGAAGACCGACTGGCTCGCCGACCCCGGCACCGGCCGGATGACCGCCTTCCTGGAGACCAAGACGGTCTGGCACCCGATCGGCATCTGACCGCGCCCGCTCGCGGGATCACCCTGGCTTGCGCCGGTTGGTCCCGCGGGTGGGGGCCGCGGCGAGGGGGTCCTCCGGCCAGGGATGCTTCGGGTACCTGCCGCGCAGCTCGGCGCGCACCGCGCGGTAGCCCTCACGCCAGAAGGACGCCAGGTCGGCGGTGACGGCCGCGGGCCTTCCCGCGGGGGACAGCAGGTGGATCACCAGCGGCACCCCGGCGACGCGGGGCGTCGCCTCCCAGCCGAACAGCTCCTGGAGCTTGGCCGCCAGGACCGGCTGGTCGCCGGAGTAGTCCACCCTGATCCGTGACCCGGTGGGCACCGTGACCCGCTCAGGGGCCACCTCGTCCAGCCTGAGCCGCCACGTCAGGAGCCGCCTGAGGGCCGAGGCGACGTCCACCCTGGCCAGGTCGGAGCGGCGGCGCAGGCGGGACAGGTCGAGCCACGTGCCGGCGGCGGCGAGCAGGCCCTCGTCCGAGACGTCCGGCCAGGGCTCGCCCAGCACCCGGTGGCAGAACGCCATGCGCTCGCGCACCGCCACGGCCTCCGGCGTCCAGCGGAGCAGGGACAGCCCCTCCTTGCGCAGGCCGGACACGATCGCGTCACTGACGTCGGCGTCCCGCAGTGGTACCGAGGACAGCTCGACGGCTCCGAGGCGTTCGACCCGCCGCGCGACGACGTCGCCCTCCCAGCCGATCTCGTCCTCCACCTGGTGGAACGGCCCGGCGGCCGCCATGGCGACGTCCTCGTCGATCACCACGGCCTGGCGCACCCGGGCGGAGGCGGCGCCGGCCGGCCGGTCGGCGACCGCGATGGCCAGCCACTCGGCCGAGGCCAGCCGCGAGTCGCGGGGCAGCGTCGCCGCAGTGCCCGAGACCATGAGGTAGCCGCCGGAACGGCGGCGCGCCACCCGCTCGGGGTAGGCCAGCGCCACGACCAGCCCGGCCACCGCGTCGTCGGTGCCGCCTGGCCGTGCCTGAGACGTGCCGCCCCCGCCTGGCCGTGCCTGAGACGTGCCGCCCCCGCCTGGCCGTGCCTGAGACGTGCCGCCCCCGCCTGGCCGTGCCTGAGACGTGCCGCCCCCGCCTGGCCGTGCCTGAGACGTGCCGCCCCCGCCGGGACGTGCCGGAGAGGTGCCGCTCCCGCCGGGGACGTCCGCGCGTACGGCCTGGGTGAGGCGGCGGGTCTCCTTTCGCCAGTCGCGCGAGCCACCGCGGCGGGCCTCGCGCCACACCGCCACGAGGTCGTCGGGGGCGGAGCGGGGAAGCTCCTCCGACAGCAGGGCGACCACCTCGGCCGCCGCCGGGGGGCCGTCGAGCAGCGCCCGGGCGAGCCGGGGGTGGACGCCGATGCCGGCCATGCGGCGTCCGCGCTCGGTCACGCGGCCGTTCTCCAGTGCGCCGAGCGCGTGCAGCGTGCGGCCGGCCACGGCCATGGAGGCGGCGGGTGGCCGGTCGAGCAGCGCGAGCGCGGAGGCGTCGGGCGTACCCCAGCAGGCGGCCTGGAGGGCGAAGCCCGTGAGGTCGGCAAGGGCGATCTCGGGCTGGGCGTGGTCGGGCAGCCGCTCGTGCTCGGCGGCCGTCCAGCACCGGTAGACGGTGCCGGGGGCCTCGCGCCCCGCGCGCCCGGCCCGCTGGCCGGCGGACGCCCTCGACACCCGCACGGTCGTCAGCGACCCGAGCCCCCGGCCCTGGTCGGTGCGCGGCTCGCGCGCCAGCCCGGCGTCGACCACCACCCGCACCCCGGGGACGGTGAGGCTCGACTCGGCCACCGAGGTCGCGAGGATCACCCGCCTGCGCGGGCCGGCCGACAGCACCGCGTCGAGCGTGTCGGCCCTGCCGTGGACCTGCAGGACGTCGGCCTCCGGCAGATCGGCCAGCGCACCGGCCACTCGGGCGATCTCTCCCACGCCCGGCAGGAAGCACAGCACGTCACCGGCCCGCTCGGCCAGGGCGCGGCGTACGACCCCGGCGACGTGGGCGAGCAGCGCGGGGTCGACGCGCATGCCGTGCGGCGGGGCGACGGGCCGGGTGGGAGGCGCCCACACGATCTCGACCGGGTGGGTGGTGCCGGAGGCGTGCACCACGGGGGCGTCTCCGAGGAGCCGGGCCCAGGGGGCGGCGTCCGCGGTGGCCGAGGTGGCGACGAGCCGCAGGTCGGGCCGGAGGGTCGCGCGGACGTCCAACAGGAATGCGAGCGCGGTGTCGGCGTCCAGGTGCCGCTCGTGGCACTCGTCGAGCAGCACGGCGTCGACCCCTTCCAGCTCGGGATCGCGCTGGAGCCGCTGGAGCAGCACGCCGGTCGTCATGACCTGAACGTGGCGTCCGGGCCTGTGCTCGCCCCTGATGGTGAAGCCGACCTCCTCGCCGACCTCGGACCTGAGCATCCACGCCATGCGCCTGGCCGCCGCGCGGGTGGCGATGCGCCGGGGCTCGGCCACGATCACGCGCCGCGCGGGGCCGCCCGAGTCCAGGCCTGCCAGGACGAGCGGGACGAGGGTGGTCTTGCCCGTGCCGGGAGGGGCGGTGAGGACGGCGGCGCCGCCCTTGTCCAGCGCCGCGCGGAGCTCCGGCAGGGCGTGCCGTACGGGAAGCGCGCCCGCCCGCGCGTCATCCACAGGCATGGTCATCGCCTGCCGGGGTCGTGGAATGCACCTCGTGCCCGTCCTTTTCGGTGTGCGGCATGGCTCAGCCGAGCTGGAGATCGCCGGTGAAGTAGTGCTGGAGCGTGGGCCCGACGGCGGCGACGACCGTGTCCGCCGGGAGTGAGGCGATCGCCTCGACCCTGAGCACATATCGGGTCAGCCCGATGCCGATCAGGTGGGAGCCGGCGAGGATGGCGCGGGTCTCGGCGTTGTCCATGCCGAGGTCCTTGGCGATGGGGCGGAGCACTTCCTCGGTCATGAACTCCTTCAGCATGGCCGAGGCCGTCTCGGAGGCCGAGACCGCGTGCAGGATCGCGTGCAGCCAGGCGCCGGTCGCGGGGTCCTCCCAGAGCGACAGGTAGCGCCGGGCCAGCCGCTCGCCGAGCCGGTCGGGATCGCCGCCGACCACCTCCGAGATCTGGCGCAGGGGCATGCCGTGCCCGCGGATGGCCGCTTCGAACAGGCCGTCCTTGGTGCCGAAGAAGTGGATGACCAGGGCCGGGTCGACCTCGGCGGCGCGGGCGACGCCCCGGATCGTGGTGGCGGAGAAGCCCTTCTGGGTGAAGGCCTCCGTCGCGGCGAGCAGGATCGCCTCCCTGGTCTGGGTGGACCCGGGACGCCTGCCCCCGCCTGACCTGGCTCTTTCGTCGGTCATCGCGCCCCTTCCCGTCGGGCTCTATTCAACCATGGTGAATTCATCTATGTTGAACTCAACATCGATGAAGTCAACAGGTGGTGAAATAAGATGCATCATCGGAGGCCGTCCTCGGCCTCGTCCTGCTCGCCGTGCCCGTACGGCGCGGTTCCGCCGAGCCGGTCGCACCACGCCAAACGGCAGCCGCTACCATCTGATAGCTGCTGTCGAGTTGACCGCACCTTTCCCGGGCACCGGCCGGCCGACCGCTGTGCCGTTGCGGGAAACCGGAAACAACGGGCCGGGCATCTGTCGCGATCTGGCAATCGTCCGGCCCGCTGATCAACGTCATGATCCTCACGAGGAGGCGATGATGGCGTGTCAGAGTACGGTGGCACCGGCCCAGATCCCGGCGGTGCCCACCCCGCCCAGTGACGGCAAACCCGGCGCGGGCCGCCGGGCGGTCGTACGGCTGCTCGTCGTCGCGGCCGTGGTCTGCGTGGTCGTCCTGTTCCGCGACCGGCTGCCGAGCCCGGCCGAGGTCTGGAAGCTCATCGCCTCCGCGCACCCCGGCTGGCTGATCGTCGCCGTCGTGGCCGAGGCGTCCTCCATGCGGGCCTTCGCCCGGCTGATCCGGCACCTGCTGGTCGCGGGCGGCGCCCAGCTCACGCTGCCGCGCGCCGTCGCGGTCACCTACGCGCGCAACGCCGTGTCGAACTCCCTGCCCGGCGGCCAGGTGCTCAGCGTGGCGTACACGACACGACAGCTCCGCCGTCTCGGGGCGACCACCCCGCTGATCGCCGCGACCCTGCTGCTCAGCGCGGTGTTCTCCACGATGACCTTCGTCGCGCTCGGCGCCGTGGCGCTGCTGGCCGAGCCCGCTACGCGGATCACGGCGCTGTGGGTCTTCGTCGCGGCGGGTCTCGGCCTCGGTGCGCTGCTGTGGTTCCGGCCGAGGACGCCGGTCCGGTGGCTCTCCGGCCGCGGCGGCCGTACGGGCGCTGTGATGGCCCAGCTGCGCGGCGCGCGGGCGGCCATCACGCTCACCCGGCGCGACCGCCTGGTGCTGCCCGGCCTCGCGCTGCTGAACTGGCTGCTCGACCTGGCCTGCCTGGCGGCCGTGTGCGCCGCCACGGGAGTCTCCGTCGGCCCGCACACGGTGCTGCTCGGCTACGTCGCGGCCAAGGCGGCGGGGGTGCTGGCGCTCGTGCCGGGCGGGCTCGGCATCGCCGAGATCGGGATGGCCGCGACCTTCGTCAGCGCGGGGATGACGGGGGTGGCCGCGGCCGCCGTTGTGGCGATCTACCGCCTGATCTCCTACTGGGCCGTGCTCATCGTCGGATGGAGTGCCTGGTTGCTGCTCAACGTCATCGCGACTGGAGGGCGTCGAGAGCGACCGCCATCGCGATGATCAGGCGCCGGTCGAGTCGCGGGTCCTGGATGTCCACGATGTAGCGGTCGCGCAGCCCCCACTTGCGGTCGACCGAGAAGGCGATCTGGGCGCCCACGCCGAAGTCGAAGTGGTAGGGCAGCCACGACAGCGAGTCGACGAACCGGCGCAGCAGGCTGACGAAGACGTTGCGCTCCTGGCCCGTGAAGGTCGGCATGCCGGGCTGCTGGAAGTGCCACGTCGACCGGATCAGCGACGCGGCGAACTCCTTCTTGAAGAAGCCGATCGGCTGGCCGGCGTGGTCCAGGACGTCGTATCCACTGCCCAGGTCGAGCACCTTGCGCGCCTTGAACCCGGCCAGCACGAACTGCCTGGAGTCGTCGGTGTAGAGCGTGACCTGCTCCTTGAACGCCATCCGCTTCTGCTCGGCGAAGGCGACCATCGGACCTTCCGACCCGTCGGGCTGCTCCAGATGGACCACATAACGGTTCACCATCATGGTGATCTTCTGGCGCACGAGCAGGCGCCGCTGTGCCTGCAGGGTCGGGAAATCCACTTTGCTCTCCAGTGTCAGGGGATTGCCACCCTAAAGGCTTTGGGGACCGGTTGAATGCGTGCCCCACACCGCGGAATGGGGGACGAATGACTTTCCAGGAACGGGGCAGGGGACACGATCGTTGGGCAGGGTGAATCGAAACGGGGGAGGAGTCGCTATGTACCGGTCAAGAGAGCACAGGATGATCGCGGGTGTCTGTGGTGGCATCGCGGAGAAGTGGGGCTGGGCGCCCACCATGGTGCGCCTGCTGTTCGTTCTCTCCTGCATCCTTCCTGGACCGCAGTTCATCATCTATCTGATCATGTGGGCCTTGATCCCGAAGGCTCCCGCCCGCGCCGGCCAGTGGTGATCCGCTCCGGCCGTGCCGTAAACGTCTATTCGTAGGACGTATGCTCGGAGATGTGAGCGAGCGAACCGTACGTGCACGGCCACTGGCCCTGATCCAGGACGACCTGGTCGACTACGAGAAGGCCATGGACCGCATGACCGAGCTGGTCGGCGCGCGACAGCGTGACGATCAGCCGGACACATTGTGGCTGCTCAGCCACCCGCAGGTCTTCACGGTGGGGAAGAGAACCGCCGCAGAGCACCTTCCCGACCCCTCGTACGGCATCCCCGTCGTCCCCACGGGCCGAGGGGGCCAGCTGACCTACCACGGGCCGGGGCAGCTCGTGGGATACCTGATCGTCCAGTTGCGCGCCGACGAGGGGGTCGTCGACTACGTCCGCGAGGTGGAGCTCCGGCTGGTCGAGGCGCTGGAGAAGCTCGGACTCCCGGCCGAGCGCCGCGAGACCCCGCAGGGCTCCGAGCTGCTCACGGGGGTCTGGACGCGCGACACGGGCCGGAAGATCGTCTCGATCGGCATGCGGGCCGGCCGGGGCGTCACCAGTCACGGCTTCGCGCTGAACGTCGACGGCGATCTCGACCCCTGGCACCACGCCGTGCCGTGCGGCATGCCGGAGGTCGACATGACCTCGCTGGCGCGCGAGCTGGCCGAGCCGCCGTCCTCCGAGCAGGTCCGCCGGGTGGTCTCCGAGGTGTTCGAGGCGTCCTGAGGCGCCGAGTACGGCTCGCGCCCGCGAGGCGCGAGCCGTAGGGCAGTAGCTCAGGCGGCGGGCTCGGAGTCGCCCAGCGGGACCTCCTCGACATTGCGGCGGGGCCCGGTGAACCAGTGCCGGGCGGACAGCACCCACCACAGGGCGATGCCGATCAGCACGGCGCCCACCGCGAGCGGCGCGTAGTTGACCGAGGTCCAGGTGAAGTCCTCGCTCCACGGCGCGCCGGCCGGGACGACGGGCAGGATGAAGTAGATCGAGATGACGACGATCTCGATCACCGCGATCCAGCCCATCACCTTGTACTTGCCGCCCAGCGTCCACGGCCCCGGACGGAACGCGGCGCCCATGCGCAGGCGCAGCCAGATCGGGATGAGGAACGCCAGGTAGAGCCCGATCACCGCGATCGAGACGACGGCGAGGAACGCCACGGGAGTCGTGGTGCCCTCCGGGGCGTACAGGGCGGGGACCGTGATCAGCAGGGCCGCGACGCAGCCGGCGATGATCGCGTTGACCGGGGTCTTGTTCTTGTCCACGCGCGACCAGAGCCGCCAGCCGGGGACGGCACCGTCGCGGGAGAACGCGTAGGTCATGCGGGACATCGACGTCACGCAGCTCATGCCGCAGAAGAACTGCCCGATCGTGGAGATGCCGAAGATCACGGTGGCCAGGCCAGGCGTCAGCGACGAGGTGAAGATCGCGCCGACGAAGCCGCCCTCCTTGTTGACGGCGTCGACGTCGGTCGCCGCGAACAGGAAGGCCAGGAGCAGCACCCAGCCGCCGATCGCCGAGTAGAAGATCGACTTCCAGAGCCCCTTGGCCGCGCTCATGGCCGCGCCCTGGGTCTCCTCCGACACGTGCGCGCAGGCGTCGAAGCCGGTGATCGTGTACTGCGTGAGCAGGAAGCCGAGCGGCAGCACATACAGCCAGAACGTCGGGCCTGACGAGCTGGAGCCGAAGCCGGAGTTGTTGAACTGCTCGAACAGGAAGCCCACGTTCTGGTGCTTCGACGGGCCGAAGATCAGGATCAGCACGACCGCCGCCGCGCCGAACACGTGCCACCACACCGAGATGTTCTGCAGGATCGAGATCAGCCGGTGGCTGAAGATGTTGATCAGCGCGTGGAGCACGAGCACGATCGCGAACAGCAGGAACGTCTGCCGCAGCGGGTCGCCCTGCGCCCAGCCGTCGCTGAACCTGCCGATGGTGATGTTGAGGAAGGTCGCGCAGCCGTAGTCCACGGAGGCGGTGACCGCGATGAGCCCGATGAGGTTGAGCCAGCCGGTGAACCATCCGTGGATGGGCTTGCCCAGCTTGGCCGCCCACCAGTAGATGCCGCCCGCCGTCGGGTAGGCGGACACCAGCTCGGACATGCACAAGCCGATGATGAGGATGAATACCGAGATCAGCGGCCAGCCGATGGAGATGGCGATGGGCCCGCCATTGTTCCAGGCCTGGCCGAACGTCGTGAAGCAGCCGGCGAGGATCGAGATGATCGAGAACGAGATCGCGAAGTTGGAGAAGCCGCTCCAGCTTCGGGAGAGTTCTTGCTTGTATCCGAGTTCGGCCAGGCGTTCGGCATCGTCGTCGAGGTAGGACTGCTGGGCCATCAGGCCTCCTTGCGTGGCGCGGGTGGTGCGGTTCCGCGGGTGGTGCGGGGGTGGCTGCGCGTCAGGCCGGTGGGAACGGCGGAGACGGCGCGGTCGGAGGTGAGGGGATGCGCGGATCGGGGTCACGGGGCCGTCGCCGGCCTCGGACGTCGTCGATGAGCAGCCCGAGCCCGGGATCGTTGAGGTCCCGTACGGCCTGCGCGAACTTGTCGGCCGCTTCGGCGTCGTAGTCGAAGTCGGCGGCAGCGGCCTGCTCGGCGAGCAGGCCGTGGTGGACGCTGAACCACAACGTCCAGGTGAAGTTGGACATGATCAGATAAAGCTGGACTCTTGCCGCGGGATCCTCGTCCCCGAAGTAGGCGCGCGTCAACCGCTTGACCATTTCTTGGTCATAATCGGCCTCGGCCGCGATGTCTCCCAGCTCGAACGCCGGGTCGTTGTTGCCCGAGAGCTGGTAGTCGACGATGCGCACAGCCGAGCCGTCGAAGATGAAGTTCTCCGGCAGCAGGTCGTTGTGGCATGGCACGGCCGGCGGCCGGCGTACGGCGAGGGCGGCCTCGATCTCGGCCACGACCGGCAGCCAGTCCTCGAAACCGGCGGGGATCTTCAGCGCGTGGGCGCGGCAGAGCGCCAGCAGTTCGTCCAGCTTGCGGAAGATCGAGAAGTCGGTCGCGAAGCGCGGCCCCGCGTGCAGGCGGCGGCAGGCCTCGGCGATGCCGGCGGTCATCGCGGGGTCCCGTACGGCCGCGGCGTCGAGCGTCGGCCCGTCGATGTACTCGAGCAGCACCGCGCCGGGGAGGCGGAGCAGCACCTCGGCGCCGACGCCAGCCTGGGCGGCCCTGACGGTGTTGACGATCTCCAGGTCGAGGGGGATGCCCAGCCCGGCGGCCGAGACGCCGGGGTCGAGGATGCGCAGCAGCCAGCGATCGCCCGCCTCGGTGTCCAGCCGGACGATTCGGTGGCTCAGACCGCCCTTGATCTGGGTATGGGTGACCGGTCGGCCGGCCCAGGCCGTGACGAGTTCGAGTGCCGAGCTGAGGACATCTGGCACGCGGGCCTCCTTTGGTCTACCTTCAGACCATTGATCCGATTCTGCGGGTTGGGTGTTACACGGGGGTACCGATGGTGAAACTTCCCGCCGAGGCGCAGGCCGTGGTGGTCGGTGGCGGCGTCGCCGGCTGCAGTGTCGCCTACCACCTGGCACGGCTCGGCTGGACCGACGTCATCCTGCTCGAACAGCACGAGCTGACGGAGGGCACCACCTGGCACTCGGCCGGGTTCGTCGGTCAGCTCAGGTCCACCGTCACCCAGACCCGCATGATCATGTACTCGGCCGGGCTGTATCCCGAGCTCAGGGACCTGACCGGCCTCGACCCCGGCTGGCACGGCGCGGGCGGCCTGCGGCTCGCCACCACCGCCGAGCGGCAGGAGGAACTGCTCCGCCAGGCCGGCGCCGCCGAGACGTACGGGCTCGACATGGACATCCTGTCGGCGGCCGAAGCGCGCGACCTGCTGCCACTGATGGAGGTCGGCGACGTGCGCGCGGCCCTGTGGCTGCCCGGCGACGGCTGGCTCGACCCGGCGAGCCTCGCGCGGGCCCTCGCGGCCGGCGCGGAGAAGCTCGGCGTGCGCATCGTGACCGGCGTCCAGGTGACCGGGCTGGACGTCCGGGACGGGCGGGTGCGCGGCGTCCAGGTCGGCGAGCAGGTCATCGCCACCGAGACCGTGGTCAACGCGGCGGGCGCGGCGGCGGGGAAGGTCGGGCGGATGGCGGGGGTCGACGTCCCCATCGTGCCGATCAAGCACCAGTACGTCGTGACGCGGCCGTTCGGGGTGCCGGCGACGACGCCGACCGTGCGCGATCCCGACAACATCGTGTACTTCCGGGAGGAAGGCGGCGGCATCCTCGTCGGCGGCTACATCCGGACCCCGGAGGTCTGGGAGGCGGCGACGCCGCTGGCCGAGCCGCGCACGCTCTTCCAGCCCAATATGCCGAAATTTCGTGAATCGTGGGAGTCGGCGGGCCGGCGGCTTCCTGACCTCGCCCGCATGGAGACCGGCGACGGCCAGGACGCCGCCGCCTTCGCCAAGGTCGTCCACGGGCCCGAGGCGTTCACCCCCGACGGGGAGTTCCTGCTCGGGGAGACCGCCGTGGCCGGGCTGTGGGTCGCGGCCGGGTTCTGCGTCCACGGGCTCGCCGCCGCGGGCGGCGTCGGCAAGGTCATGGCCGAGTGGATCGTCGACGGCTCGCCGGAGTACGACGTCTTCGGCATGGACATCCGCAGGTTCGGTTCTCACGCGCGGGGCTCCCGGTGGGCGCGTGCCAAGGCACTGGACTCCTACAGCAAGTACTACGACGTGGTGTACCCGGGCGAGGAGCGTACGGCCGCTCGCCCACTGCGCCGCTCGCCCGCCTGGGCGCGGCACGTCGAGCTCGGCGCCGAGTTCGGCGAGAAGGCGGGCTGGGAGCGGGTCAACTGGTTCGCCCCGGACGCCTCCGGGGAATCGGGGGAGGAGTTCCGGCCCGCCGGATGGGCCGGGAGGTTCTGGTCGCCCGCGATCCGGGCCGAGTGCCTGGCGACCCGCGACGCCGCCGGGCTGTTCGACCAGACGTCGTTCTCCAAGCTGGAGATCACCGGGCTGGCCGGCCTCCAGCGCCTCTGCGCCAACGATCTCGACCGTCCCATCGGCTCGGTGGTCTACACCCAGATGCTGAACGAGCGCGGGGGCATCGAGGCCGACGTGACCGTGACCCGGCTGGCCGGCGACCGGTTCCGCATGGTCACGGGGACGGCCTTCGGCGTGCACGACGCCGCCTGGCTGCGCCGCCACGGGCTGGATGTGCGGGACGTCACCTCGGCGTACGCGTGCTACTGCCTGTGGGGGCCCAAGGCGCTCGACATCCTCGGCGAGCTGACCGGCGACGACCTGACCTTCGGCTACATGCGGGCGCGGGAGATCAGCGCCGGGCTCGTGCCGGTGCTCGCCCAGCGTGTCACCTTCGCCGGGGAGTTCGGGTGGGAGCTCTACTGTCCCTCCGAGTACGGGCTCACCTTGTGGGACACCCTGATGGAGGCCGGCCTGCCGCACGGCATGCGCCCCGCGGGCTACCGGGCGCTGGACTCGCTGCGGCTGGAGAAGGGCTACCGGGTCTGGGGGCTCGACATCACCCCGGAGACGACGCCCATCGAGGCGGGCCTGGGCTTCGCCGTCCAGGGGGACAAGGAGTTCCTCGGCCGTGACGCGCTGGGCGCGCCGCGGTACGCGCTGCGCTGCCTGGTGCTCGCCGACCCCAGGCAGATCTGCCTCGGCGGGGAGCCCGTGCGGGTCGGAGGCGTCCCCGCGTCCCGGGTGACCAGCGGAGGGTACGGGCACCGCGTCGACCGCTCGATCGCGTACGCGTACCTGCCGGTCGGCGAGCCCGGAAGTGCCGGAAGTGAGAGCGCCGAGTTCACGGGCCGGGTGGAGGTCGGCGTCAACGGCGGGTGGGTCGCCGCCGAGATCGCCGGCGAGCCGCTCTACGACCCGAGCAACAAGCGGGTCCGCCGCCTCCCCGGCTCCTAGGAGCATCCCGGGGCGCGGACAGTGGTCCCCGGCTGGGCTTACACCGGTTCGACAGTTCCGGTGAAGCAGGGTTGAGGCGTGCCTGGAACGCGCATAGAACTACGCGGTCCTCTTGACTGCGCGGGGCACCTCCACGGGGGAGCCGGGCACCGCGGAGCCGGAACCAGGAGGGAAATCGTCAGGCGGAACAGCACCCGAGCCCGAGGAGGGCAAGCATGGGAACTTCGGCCGATCACAGCCCGGCCAGCACCACAGGCACGGCGAGCACCACAGGCGCACCCCGTAGCGCGGGCGCCTCCACCATGGCCGCCACGGTCAACATGATGGACCTGGAGCTGATGAGGGACCCCTTCGGCGGGTACTCCCGGATGCGCGAGCAGGCACCGCTCGCACGGGGCTCCTTCTTCGGACGCGGCACGGAGATCTGGCTGGTCACCAGGTACGACGACGTCAAGATGGTGCTCGGAGACCCGCGGTTCGTGAACAACCCGGCCAACGTGCCGGGGCTGGACATCGAGAACATCCGCGAGAAGGAGATGGAGGCCCGGGGCATCCCCAAGGAGTACGCGCAGTACGTGCTGGACAGCGTCCTGGACGCCGACGGAGCCGACCACATCAGGCTGCGCAAGCTGGTGTCGCGCACGTTCACCGCCCGCAGGGTCGCGGAGCTGAGGCCCCGCGTCGAGGAGATCACGGAGGACCTGCTCGACAGGCTCGCCGACACGGCGGAGGGCGGTGTCGTGGAGCTGATGGAGCACTTCTCCTACCCCCTGCCGATCACCGTCATCTGCGAGCTGGTGGGCATCCCGGAGGAGGACCGCGCGCAGTGGCGGGAGTGGGGAAAGGCGCTCGTCACGCTGCAGGCGGGAGGCATGGCGACCGCCCTGCGGGACATGATCACGCACATCCACGAGCTGATCGAGCGGCGCCGCGCGGCCCCCACCGGCGACCTGCTGAGCGGCCTCATCCGCACGCACGACGAGGACGGCGACCGGCTCAGCGACACCGAGATGGTCACGCTGGTCCTCACCCTCGTGCTGGCGGGGCACGAGACCACGGCCCATCTCATCGGCAACGGGACCGCCGCCCTGCTCACCCATCGCGAGCAGCTCGACCTGCTCAGGAAGGACCCGGGGCTCATGCCGCGGGCCGTCCACGAGCTCATGCGCTGGTGCGGCCCCGTCCAGGCCACCCGCCTGCGCTACGCCGCCGAGGACGTCGAGATCGGCGGCATGCCGGTGCGCAAGGGCGAGGCGGTGATGGCGGTGCTGGTCGGAGCCAACTACGACCCCCGGGAGTTCGACCATCCGGAAAGGCTCGACATCACCCGCGAGCCGGACGGGCGCCGGGAGAACCACGTGGGGTTCGGGCACGGCCTGCACTACTGCCTGGGCGCCGCGCTGGCCCGCCAGGAGGGCGAGGTCGCCTTCGAGGCGCTGCTCCGGCGCTTCCCCGACCTGGCGCTGGCCGTCGACCCGTCCGAGCTCGAACGCCAGCCGATGCCGGGTTCCTGGCGGCTGGCCCGGCTGCCGCTGAAACTCTGACCCCGGCGAGCCGCCGCCGAACCGGATCGGCGAGGGATCCGGTCGCGCCATGCGTGGTTCGCGTCGTCCAGTACGGCCCGGCCGGCCGCCGCCTCAGGCCGGGCCGGTACGTCCCGGCCGCGAGCGCTTTCTGGTCGGTGTCCTCAGAAGGTGAGCGGGGGAAGCTCGGTGCGGGTGGGGAGGCCCTGCCAGGGGCTTCCGCTCGCCACCGCGAAGGCGGCGAGCGCGCACCCGCGGCGCAGGCGGTCGGTCGGGTGCAACTCCTCCAGGAGGCCGCTGAGATACCCGGCGGCGAAGGCGCCCCCGGCTCCCACCGGGTCGACGACCGTCACGGGCGCGGCCTGCGCGTCGTACCGCATGCCGTTGACCGTGGCGCTCGCGCCCTTGGCGCCCCGGGTGACCACCAGCTCGCGGATCGTTCCAATGACCGGCTCGATGAGCTGGAGCTCGTCCTGGTTGGCGAAGAGCACGTCGGCTCCCGTCGCCAGCTCGTTGAGCGCCTCGACGGCCTCCTGGCGGTCGATCCAGAGCTGCGGCCGGTAGTTCACGTCCACGGAGACGGCCGTGCCGGAGTCCCTGGCGAGCTTGATCGCGTGGTGGGCCGCGCTCCAGGCGGTGCCGCTCAGCGCCGGGGTGATGCCGGTGACGTGCAGCACCTTGGCCGACTGCAGGGCCCGCGCCGGGACGTCGCCCGGCCCGAGCCGGGACCCGGCGGACCCGCCGCGGTAGTGGACGACGTGGCCCACCCGGCCGATGCGCCGCTGCCTGATGACCAGCCCGGTGGGCGCGCCGGGGTCGGACTGCACGTGGGAGACGTCGACCCCCTCGCCGCGCAGCACCGTGACGACCCTGGCGCCCAGCTCGTCGCCGCCGACCCGCCCCAGCCAGGTCACGGAGTGCCCCAGCCGGGCGAGTCCGACGGCGGCGGTGAGCTCGGCGCCGGCGACGTCGAGACGTACGTCGGTGTCGTGGCGGAGACGGTCGGCGGAGATGACACCGAGCGCCTCTCCAAGCGTGAAGACCTCGGTCATATCAGGATCTTTCGTGCCATGCGAAACGCCCATCTGCCGCTGATGGCCGAAAGCATGGCAGAGACCAATGTCACTCACAATGACATGACGACTTCGGCATCCCATGCGGCATGGCCGCCTTGGAGCCTCACATCTCCTTGAGGAACGTTTCGAGGAACCGCCTCGACTCGGCCACGGTGGAGGCCTCGACGCACAGGCGGTCCATGACCTTCATGTACGGGTCGGTCTCCTCGCGCTTGTCGAGGTACAGGGCACTGGTGAGCTGCTCCATGTAGACGACGTCGGGGATCTCGCGCTCGTCGAACCGCAGGATGGTGAACGGCCCGCCGGCCGCCGCGTGCCCGCCGTGGCCGAACGGGACGATCTGCAGGGTGATGTTCGGCGAGGCGGTCAGCTCCAGAAGGCGCTCGACCTGTGCGCGCATGACCTTCGGGCCGCCGAGCGGGCGCCTGAGCGCCGCCTCGTCCACCAGGGCCCAGAACCTCGGCCCGTCGGGGGAGGTGACGCGCCGCTGCCTGGCCATCCTCAGCGAGATGCGGCGGTCGATCTCCTCGGCGGACGCGTCCGCGTGGCCGAGGATGATCACCGAGCGGGCGTAGTCCTCGGTCTGGGTGAGACCCGGGACGAACTGGATCTCGTACGTGCGGATGACGGAGGCGGCCTCCTCCAGCCCGACGTAGAGCTCGAACCACGTGGGGAGCAGGTCGCTGTACTTGTGCCACCAGCCCGGCGCGTTCGCCTGCTCGGCCAGCGCGAGGAACGTGGCGCGCTCGTCGGTCTCGCCCACGCCGTACAGGGTGAGCAGGTCGGCGACGTCGCGGGACTTGAAGCCGACCCGGCCGAGCTCCAGACGGCTGATCTTGGCGTGGGAGGCGCGGATGGCCTCGCCCGCCTGCTCGCGCGTGATGCCGTTGGCCGTGCGCAGCCGGCGCAGCTGGGCGCCCAGGAGGATGCGCAGGGCGGTGGGGCCGCCCCGGGAGTGGGCGGCGACGCGCCCGTCACCAGTTTCGTCAGAGCCCAGCGCCGAGATCATGCGAGCTCCCTGGAGCCTCGGATGAATGAGCCGTCAGTGTCTCATCCCCGGGGCCCGGTCGTATACGGCGCCTCGGCCTTTCCGGACTGCCCAGAAGAATCCAGGTTGTAGGAGTGAATGTCACAGTTCCGTGGGAAAAGAGCAATCTGCACGTGCATCTGTTCTTGCATCTGTACGGCACGTGAAGGAAAGATTGACTCTCCCACGTCATGTCCCGACCGCGTGAACGGCCCAACGTAGTGAGGACCTTGATGACCGCACACCTGGCACGCCGGCAATCCGTTGTACGGGGCGAGGCTCCCTGGTGGCTGCTACCCGCGATGGAGGACAACCTCTGGGAGCCGGTCGCCGAGCTGGGGGCCCTCGGCCGTACGGGCGCGTCTGTCAAGGTGGCACGGGACTTCACGGTGACGACCCTGAACAACTGGGGTCTCGACGAGCTGACCTGCGACGCCCGCCTGGTCGTCTCCGAGCTGGTCAGCAACGCCGTGCGGCACGCCGGGGAGCCCACCCGGCTCCGCCTGCTCCACCGTGCCTCCCACGTGGTGTGCGCGGTCTTCGACCCCGAGGACCGGCCGCCGGTCGTCACCGAGGCCGACCACCTCGCCGAGAGCGGCCGGGGCCTGTGGCTGGTCGAGAGCCTGAGCTGCTCCTGGGGCTGGCGGCTCCAGGAGGGCCGCGGGAAGCTGGTCTGGGCCGCCTTCACCGCCCCCTTGGCGCTCGGCCGCCGCCGCACCTCCGCCTGAGGTCCGATCTGCCCTGGCCTGCGCTGATACTGGGGAGGTGCTGAGCAGTCACCGCCTCAGGGTGCTCCTTGAGGTCTTCCGTACCGGGAGCATCGCCGGGGCAGCGCGGAGCCTGCGGCTCTCGCCCTCGGCCGTGTCCCACCAGCTCTCCCGCCTTGAGGACGAGGCGGGCATCGGGCTGGTCGAGCGCGACGCGCACAGCCTACGGCTCACGGCGGCCGGGCGCCGGCTCGCCACCCGGGCGCAGGAGGTGCTCGACATCATCGAGGCCGCGGAGAAGGACCTGCTCGCCCAGGCGCGTGCGGACGCCGGGCAGCTCAGCATCGGCTTCTTCGCCTCCGCCGGCTACCGCCTGCTGCCCCTGGCGCTGTCGACCTTCAGCGCCCGGCACCCCGGCGTGGAGCTCGACCTGGTGCTGGGCCAGCCGCACGAGCTGCTTCCCGACCTCGAACGCGGCGCGCTCGACGTGCTCGTGGTGTTCGAGAACGCCCTCGACCCCTGGAAGGCCCCCGACGGCGTCGAGGTGATCCACCTGTTCGACGAGCCGCAGCTCCTGGTCGTGCCGGTGGGCCATCCCGCGGGGCAGCGTCCCCGGGTGCGGCTCGCCGACCTGGCCGACGAGCCCTGGATCACCACCTACGGCACCGACACGCCGGTCTCGGTGCTGGAGCGGGCCAGCGCGCTGGAGGGCTTCAGCCCGGCGATCCGCTGCCGGAGCGACCACTACGAGGTCACGCTCGGGCTCGTACGCGCCGGGCTCGGCGTGGCACTGGTGCCGAGCCTCGGCGCGCAGGGCGCCACGGGGATCCACGTCTGCCGGGTCGAGGGGCCGAAGCTCTTCCGCCGCATCGGCGCGGCCATCCGGCCCACCAACCCGAACCCCGCGCTGCGCTCCTTCATCGACTACCTGCGCGACGCCTCGGCCCAGCTGCGCGTCGCCCAGCGCTGACCGGCCGCCCCCAACCGGTCAGTCGCGCCGCAGGGCCAGGGCGCCGATCCGCAGCCCGGCCTGCCGTACGGCCTTGACCAGGTCGTGCTCCCGGCCCGCCGGTCCACTGGCCAGCACGGCGTAGCCGATGCGGCGCGCCCCGGCCAGCACGCCCACATCGGTGCGCACACCGGTGTCGGTGCCGGTCTTGTTCGCCGCCCACACGGTGCCGGGCGGCACCGCCGAGGGGACGTCGCGGTCCTCCGGCTCGTGGGGGAGAAGGGCGGGCACGAGGCTCCTGTCGGTGTTGTGCGCCATCCAGCCCAGCAGCATGGCCTTCCACGGCGCGTCCTCGTCCGGGCCGTACGTGATCAGCAGGGTGGCGAACCGGGCCAGCTCGGCGGCCGTGCCCACGGCGAAGGCGGGCGGGTGCTCCGGCAGGCGGGGCTCGCGGATCAGGTCGAGGACGCGGGTGCGGGCGAACCCGAGGTCGCCCGCCCTCTCGTTGACCCGGTCGAGCCCGAGCCGCCGCAGCAGCGCGTTGGTCGCGGTGTTGTCGCTCACCGCCGCAGTGAGCAGGGCCAGGTCACCCACGGTCCACTGGCGGGCGGAAAGGTCGCGCAGCAGGCCCGACCCGCCCCGGTAGTCGTCGTCCAGCAGCGTCACCCGCTCGGCGGGGTCGAGGGACCCCGAGGCGACGCCGCGCGCGACCTCGGCGAGCAGCAGGAGCTTGCCCGCGCTCGCCAGCGGCAGCTCCACGTCCTCGTTCAGGGCGAGCAGGCCGGGCACCGAGACGGCCAGCGTCCCCGGGCACTCATGTCCCAGGGATTCCAGGTCGATCATGTGGCGAGCACCGTTCCCGGGCGGGCGGCGGTCGGGGTGCCGTCCCTGACCACGATCTGCCCGCCGACGACCACGGCGCCGATCCCGGCGGGAGGCAGGAGCGGCTCGCCGAACGTGGCGCGGTCGGCCACGGTGGCGGGGTGGAATACTACGAGGTCGGCGTGGGCGCCGTCACGGATCACCCCGCGACCGGCGAGCCCGAAGCGGGCGGCGGCCATGCCGGTCATCTTGTGCACCGCCGTCTCCAGCGTGAGCAGGCCGAGGTCGCGGCCGTAGTGCCCGAGGACCCTCGGGTAGGTGCCCGCCCAGCGGGGATGCGGGCGCCCGCCCGGCTTGGGCACCCCGTCGGAGCCGATCATCGCGTACGGCGAGGCCAGCACCCGCCGCACGTCCTCCTCCACCATGGAGTGGCTGATGATCGTCACCTCGCCGTCCTCTGCGATCAGCAGCTCGGCGGCGACGTCGACCGGGTCGGCGTCCCTGGACGCGGCCAGCTCCGCGACCGTACGGCCCTCGATCTCGGGGTGGCGCGGCGTGCAGGCGATCGAGACGCGGTCCCAGCCGCCGTTGCCGACGGTGTTCTCCCAGCCGGGGACGCCCTCGGCGATGGCCCTCCGCATGCGCTCGCGCTGGGCGGGGTCGGCCAGCCGCGCCGCCAGCACCGCGTAGCCGCCGTCGTTGGCCCACGGCGGGAGCATCGCGGCGAGGGACGTGCTGCCCGCCGTGTACGGGTAGACGTCGCAGGTGATGTCCATGCCCCCGTCGCGCAGTTCGGCGATGCGGGGCAGGGTGCGCGAGGTGCGGCCCCAGGCGTACTTGCCCGCGGTCTTGTGGTGGGAGACGTGCAGCGCCGCGCCGCTCCGGCGGGCGATCTCGACGGCCTCCTCCAGCGCCTCCTCCACCCGGGACATCTCGTCGCGCAGGTGCGTGACGTACGGCTTGCCGTGGCGGGCGGCGACGGCGGCGAGCGCGACCACCTCGTCGGTGCCCGCGTACGTGCCGGGGGTGTAGATGAGCCCGGTCGACAGGCCCGCGGCCCCCTGGGAGAGCGACAGGTCGAGCAGCGAGCGCATGGCGCCGAGCTCCCGCGGGGTCGCGGGGCGGTCGACATGGCCCATCACGCCCGCGCGGAGCGTGCCGTGGCCGACGAGGGAGGCGAGGTGGTTGGCACGGGGCAGCGCGGAGTGCGTCGCGGCGAACCCCGCGAAGTCCCGAAATATCCCGACCTCGCCGCCGAAGGTGATCCGGGTCTCCCCGCGCAGCTCCTCCAGCCGCTCGGGGAGGGCGGGGAAGAGGCTGGAGCCGCAGTTCCCGCAGATCTCGGTGGTCACCCCCTGGAGCACCGACGCCCAGACGAGCGGGTGGTCACCGTCCGTGCCGATCAGGGCCACGCCGTCCGAGTGGGTGTGGACGTCGATGAAGCCGGGCGCGACGGCCATCCCCTCCGCGTCGAGCACCTGCCGCGCCTCGGCTGGACGTCCCGGCGGCAGCAGTGTGACGCGCCCTCCGGCCACGCCGACGTCGGCGGCCCGCGCCGGGCCCGCCGTGCCGT
Source organism: Sphaerisporangium viridialbum (assembly GCF_049674955.1). Classification (GTDB taxonomy): domain Bacteria; phylum Actinomycetota; class Actinomycetes; order Streptosporangiales; family Streptosporangiaceae; genus Sphaerisporangium; species Sphaerisporangium viridialbum. The sequence goes on from NZ_CP187232.1 coordinate 807,512, forward strand.
CGACCACGAGACCACCGCGCACCAGCAGGTCGAAGCGCTCCGGACCGGCGCCGGACGCCGCGCGGTTCACAGGACCTGGCCGAGGAAGGCGCGGAAGCGCTCGTGGCGCGGGTCGGCGAGTACCTCGCGAGGGTCGCCCTGCTCGACGATCACGCCGTCGTCGATGAACACCAGGTGGTCGCCGACCTCGCGGGCGAACCCCATCTCGTGGGTGACCACCATCATGGTCATGCCGCTGCGGGCGAGGTCGCGCATCACCGCCAGCACCTCCTGGACCAGCTCGGGGTCGAGCGCGCTGGTCGGCTCGTCGAACAGCATCAGCTTCGGGTCCATGGCCAGGCTGCGCGCGATGGCCACCCGCTGCTGCTGGCCCCCGGAGAGCTGCGCGGGGTAGTGGTGCGCCCGGTCGGCGAGCCCCACCCGCTCCAGCAGCTCGACGGCCCGCCGCCGCGCCTCCGCCTTCTTGGCGCCCTTGACCGTGACCGGGCCCTCCATGACGTTCTCCAGCGCCGTGCGGTGCGGGAAGAGGTGGAAGCGCTGGAACACCATGCCGATGCCCTGCCGCTGCCGGCACAGCTCGGCCGGGCGGAGCAGGTGGAGCCGCTCTCCCTGCTCGTGGTAGCCGATCAGCTCGCCGTCGACCCAGACGCGGCCCGCGTCGATCGTCTCCAGGCGGTTCACGCAGCGCAGCAGGGTCGACTTGCCGGAGCCCGAGGGCCCGACGACGCACACGACCCCGCCGGCCGGCACGTCCAGGCTGATGCCCTTCAGCACCTCCACCGGTCCGAAGCTCTTGCGTACCGAGCGGATCCGCACCATGGGTCCGGTCACGACGCCCCTCCCCTCGCGAACGGCCGCAGGTTGCGGCGGACCCGCGCGGACACCGCGTGGTGCCCGCGCTCGAACCGCTTCTCGACGAAGTGCTGGCCGATGCTGGCCAGCGTGGTGAGCACCACGTACCAGATCGAGGCGACCACGAGCATCGCGATGACCTCGAAGTTGCCGAGGTAGATGCGCTGGGCCACGGTCAGCAGCTCGGCGCCCGCGATGACCGACACCATCGAGGTCGTCTTGAGCATCGAGATGAACTGGTTGCCGGTCGGCGGGATGATCACGCGCATGGCCTGGGGGAGCACGACCCGGCGGAGCACCTGGCGGTGGGACATGCCGAGCGACTCGGCCGCCTCGCGCTGGCCGGGGTCCACCGAGCGGATGCCCGCCCGCACGATCTCGGCCATGTACGCCCCCTCGTTGATCGCCAGGCCGAGCAGCGCGGCGGTGAACGGGGTGATCAGCTCGTTGGCCTGCCACTCGACCAGCTTGGGACCGCCGAAGGGGATGCCGATGCTGAACGCAGGGAAGACCAGCCCGATGTTGAACCAGAAGATCAGCTGGACCAGCAGCGGCGTGCCGCGGAAGAACCAGGTGTAGAGCGCGGAGGCCCCGCGCAGCACCGGGCTGCCGGAGAGCTGCATCACGGCGGCGAGCACGCCGAGCGCCAGGCCGATGGCCATCGACAGCACGGTGAGCTGGATCGTCACCCACAGGCCGCCGAGGATCCTGCCGTCCACGAGGAAGGACGCGATGACGTCCCAGTGCAGGTTCTCGTTGACGATGATCGTGTAGGCCAGCCAGACCAGGAACAGCGCGGCCAGCGCCGCCGTGACCCACCGGCCGGGGCGGGGCGGGCGCACCGCCTTGATCGGGAGCTCGTGCGGCACGGGCTCCCGGACCATGCCGGGTGAACGGCTCACTGCCATGGGTTGGTGTTCACGAGCACCTGGGGAACGGCGTTGGCGCTCACCCCGTACTGGTCGAGGATCGCCTGGTAGCCGCCGTCGGCCAGCAGTTCCTCCATGGCCTTGGCCACGGCGTCCCGCAGTCCCTCGTCGCGCTTGTCGATCGCGATGCCCCACGGTCCCGCGTCGTACTGCTCGGAGAGCACGTCGTACTTGCCGGTCTCCTTGGCGTACATCGCCGCGACGGGGGAGTCGACGATCGTGGCGACCGCGCGCCCGGAGTCGATGCTGAGCAGCCCGGTCGGGGCGTCCTCGCTCTGCATGATCCGCATCTTCTCGGCGCACTTGTCGTTCTGCCGCTGGCCGATGGCGAGGTTCGAGCTGCCCTTGGCCAGCACGACGGTCTTCCCGCAGAGGTCGTCGAGGGTCTTGACGCCCTCCGGGTTGCCCTTCTTCACCATGATCGCGCCGCCGGCGTTGAAGTAGTCGACGAAGTTCACGGCCGCGCGGCGCTGCTCGGTGTCGCTCAGCGAGGACATCACCAGGTCCCAGCGCTTGCCCTGCAGTCCGGGGATCAGGCCGTCGAAGGCGGCGTTCGTGATCTTGACCTTCAGTCCGAGCTTGGCGGCGATCGCCGCGGCGAGGTCGGGGTCGACGCCGGTCAGCTCCTGGGTGCCCTTCTTGTACATCTCCATCGGCGGGTACCCCTCGGAGGTGGCGACCCGGAGCTCCCCGGCCGTGCGCAGCGCCTCCGGCACCAGGTCCTTGGCCGTCTTGGCCTGGGCGGCGGCGGTGCTCCTGCCCGTCTCGGCCCCCGACGACGAACGCCCGCAGCCGCCGGCGACCGCCGTGAGAGCCAGCGTGGCGGCAATGGCCACATATAGGCGCTTTGTCATGGAATCTCCTATTTTGCTGGTACCTGACCATATGCTGGCGATGGCAGGTCTCGGTCCCAACGGTCATGAATGCTTGCGAGCCTCAGCATCGAAGTCTTCGATGCTCTCCCCGGGTGAGCGGTCCGGAGTCCTAGCCTCGGAGCCCATGACACTGGTGATCGACGATGTGTGGCCCCGTACGGCGGCCTGGGCCGGCGAGCGACTGACCATCGGCGGGGTCGGCGCGCGCGAGCTGGCCGCCGAGTTCGGCACCCCCGCCTACGTCGTCGACCAGGCCGAGTTCGAAGCCCGGTGCGCCGAATGGCGGGACGCGCTCCCCGGCGGCGAGGTCCACTACGGCGGCAAGGCGTTCCTGTGCCCCGAGATCGTCCGCTGGCTCGACCGGCTCGGCCTCTGCCTGGACGTGTGCACAGGCGGAGAGCTGGCCGTGGCGCGGGCCGGCGGCATCGCGCCCGGGCGGGTGGTGTTCCACGGCAACAACAAGTCGGCCGCCGAACTGCGCGCCGCCGTGGCCTGGGGCGTCGGGTGCGTCGTGGTCGACTCGTTCACCGAGATCGAGCGGCTGGCCGCCGTCGCCACCGCCGCGGGCGTGCGGCAGAGCGTGATGGTCCGCGTCACCCCCGGCGTGAACGCCCACACCCACGAGTTCATCGCCACCGGCGGCGACGACTCGAAGTTCGGCTTCTCGCTCAACGCGGGCCTCGCCGCCGAGGCGGTCAGGCGGGTGCTGGCGGAGCCCTCGCTGGAGCTCACCGGGCTGCACTCCCACATCGGCTCGCAGATCACCGACCTGGACGGGTTCGCGCTCGCCGCCCGCCGGATGGCGAGCTTCCTGCTGACCCGCGAGCTGGAGCACGGCATCACGATTCCCAAGCTCGACTTCGGCGGCGGCCTCGGCATCGCCTACCGTCCCGGCGACCCGGTGCCGCCCCGGCCCGCCGAGGTGGTGGCGGCGCTGCGCGCGGCGCTGCCCGACCACGTACGTCCGGCGGTGGAGCCCGGCCGCTCGATCGCCGGGCCCACCACGGTCGCGCTGTACGAGGTCGGCACGGTCAAGGAGATCCCGGGCGTGCGGACCTACGTCAGCGTGGACGGCGGGATGAGCGACAACCCGCGCCCGGCGATGTACGGCGCGGCCTACACCGCCGCCCTGGCCTCCCGCCGCTCCGACGCCCCGCCCCGCGTGGTCACGGTGGTCGGCAAGCACTGCGAGAGCGGTGACGTGCTGATCCGCGACATCGCGCTGCCCTCGGACCTGCGGCCCGGCGACCTGCTCGCGGTTCCGGCGTCCGGGGCCTACCAGCGGGCCATGGCGAGCAACTACAACCACGTCACCCGCCCGCCGGTGATCGCGGTTAGCGAGGGGTCGGCCCGCGTGATCGTACGCCGCGAGACCGAGGAGGACCTGCTCCGCCTCTACCCGTGAGCCCGCTCCGCGGCGCGGGTCAGCGGTGGTCGAGCCCGCCGGGACGTTCCAGGTCGCGCCCCTGCTCGACGGCGAGGCGGGTCAGCTCGACGCGGGAGGCGATGCCCAGCTTGCGGAAGATCTGGCGCAGGTGGAACGCCACCGTGTGCACGCTGATGAACATCTGGTCGGCGACCTGCCGGTTGGTCCATCCCTGGGTGACCAGGAGCGAGACCGCGCACTCGGTGTCGGTCAGGCTGGCCCAGCCGGAGACCGGCCGCTCGGCGGTCGCCCAGTGCCGGTGCCTTACCCCCATCCTGCGCAGCCTGCGGCGCAGGCGGGCGGTGTCCCTGGCCGACCCGGTCTCCTCGTAGCCTGCCAGCGCCTCGTCGAGGCTCCGCACGGCCTCCTGGTGATCGCCGGACCCGGCCAGCACCACGCCGAGGTCCTCGGCGGCCGAGGCGCGCGCCCACGCGTCCGTCCCCTCCTTGGCGGCGAGGCCCAGCGCCTCGGCGTCCCCTTCGAGCAGCCCCCGGGCGTGCGTGGCGGCGGCGCGCACCGTGCGGAAACCCGGGTTGCCGCCCGCGAGGTTCTCCGCGGCCGTGACCGCCAGCTCCGCGCGGGCGCGGTCGCCCGCGGCGAGGGCGACGCGGACCAGCCAGGGCGCGCAGGCGGGGTCGCCCACGAGCACCTGGCACTGCTCCCTGAGCTCGGGATAGAGGTGCCCGACCAGCTTCATCGCCGCCACGGGGCCGTCGCGGGCCTCGGCGACCTGGGCGGCGAGCATCGAGCACCGCGCGGGAACGGTGGCGTCGGCGTGGCGGGACAGCCGGTCGCGGTCGGCCGAAAGATGCTGGGCGGCCGTACGCAGGTCGCCCCGCCGCAGGGCCACGGTGCCGAGCACGGACGCCGCCGTCGAGCTGAACAGGTGAGTACCGAGGCTTTCCGCCAGGTCGAGGCCGACCTGGGCCTCCGCCACGGCGTCGTCCAGCCGCCCGGCCACCAGCTCGACCCGCGCGCGGAGCACGGCGGGAGTCGAGGCCCAGGCACTGTGGCCGAGCGCCTCGACCTCCTCCCTGGCCTCCCTGACGACGATCTCCGCTTCGTCGAGCCTGCGGATGTCGGTCAGCATCGACGCCAGGGCCAGGCGCGGGTGGGTGCGGCGTACCGCGACCGAGCCGCCCTGCGCCCGGCGTACGGCCTCGCGGGCCAGCCGTAGTCCGTCCGCGAGCCGGCCGGAGTTCCACCGGGTCATCGCGAGTACCACCATCGCGCCGGCGACCACCGCGTCCCCGTGGCGCTCGGCCGCCGCCAGCACCGCCTCGGCCTCCTTCGCGGCGCGCCGCGTGCCGGGCAGGCCGGCGAGGCCGTACAGCAGGGCGAGGGTGGCGCGGTCGCGCAGATGGCCGGACAGGCCCGGCTCGGCGAGCGCGGCGTCCGCCTCCGCGACGGCCTCGGCCGCCTGGCCGCCCATGAACAGGATGCCCGACAGCGCGCAGCGCAGCTCGGCGGCGGCCCGAGGCGACACCGGCCGGGCCAGCGCCGAACGCACGAGCCTTCCCGCCTCGTCGAGGCGCCCCGCCTCCGTGGTGGCCTCGATGGCGGTGACGACCCGGGCGAACCTGCCAGGGTCGGACAGGTCGCTGAGCTCGACGGCCTGCACGGCGAGGTCCGCCGCGGCGCGCGGCGAGCAGGCCAGGACCGCGGTGACGGCCTGGTCGAGGCCGGTCAGCGTACGCGCGTCGCCGGGCCGGGTGCCCTCGATCAGGTGGCCCGCGGCGCGCATCGGCGAACCGCCCCGGTCCAGGAGGATCTTGCCGATCTGGTGGTGCAGCGCGTGGCGCACGGGAGGGGGCAGCGCGGCGACGACGGCCTGCCAGACCAGCTCGTGCCGGAACTCCAGCGCTTCCTGCGTCGTCACGAGTATGCCGGCGTCCATGGCCTCCTCGAAGGCCGGAAGCAGCGCGGCGGGAGGCGTGCCGACCAGCTCGGCGGCGTCCTCCGGCGAGAAGGACCGGCCGAGGACGGCCGCCGCCTCGACGAGCTGCCGCGTGTCACGGCCCAGGCCGTCCAGCAGGTGCCGTACGAGGGCGTGCACCCGCTCGGGGGCCTTCGCGGAGAGCAGGCGGGCCCGGCCTCCCGCGACCTCGACGGTGCCCTCCTCGCGCAGGCCGGAGAGAAGCTCGGTGAGCAGGAAAGGGTTGCCGCCCGCGCCCGCGGCGAGGGCGAGCAGGTCCGGCTGGGGCACGGCGCCGAGCACGTCGGCGGCCACCTCGGCCACCACGTCGTCGGGCAGCGGCCCCAGCTCGACGCGGACCGCTCCGTGCTTTTCGAGGCAGCGGAAAAGGCGTTCCGCCTCGACGTTGCGCCCCTTGCGCGACCCGGGCGCGCTGCGGGCTCCCGGCGTCCACGAGCCCGTGGAGGTCCTGGACGGCGACGGGGCAGATCCGGGAAGGCTCAGGGCGGGCGGGGGGCCCGTCACGGTGCAGCGGGCGAGTAGCCACACGACCGGTTCCGAGCTCAGCTCCCAGTGCAGCGTCCGCAGCGCCGCGAGCGTCGCGGGGTCGGCCCACTGGAGATCGTCCAGGCCGACCAGCACGGGACGGGTGGCCGTGCAGCTCTTCAGCCGCACCCGAAGCTGTTCCACCAGCTGGATACGGGGGTCCAGCTCCTCATTGCGGCGGGCGTGGGCGGGCGGCTCGTCCAGGGCCATGAACAGCGGGGCCAGCGGGATGAACTCCTCCAGCTCCTCCGCCCCGCCGGTCACAGGAAGGAACCCCTGCCGGGAGGCGTGGGAGGCGGCCTCGGCGAGCAGCAGGCTCTTGCCCGTGCCGGGCTCGCCCTCGACGAGCAGGGTTCCCCCCCGGCCGTCCCCGGCCGCCCTCAGGAGATGGATGAAGGTGTGCCATTCGGACTCGCGTCCACGCATGTCTCCCCCCGTGACGGGGTTTCGTCCTCGGCGGGGGTCTTCGACCTGCCGGATGGGCGGCCCCGCTCAGCCGGTGGCGGCCGCGCTCCACTCCGGCTCACCTGCCTCCAACCACAGTACACATGGCCGGGGAAAGGCCTCTCGAACGGGGCGGCATCGTCAATTCGGATAGACACCGGGCCGTCCGGGGCCGCCCGCTTCCCCCGCGATCGGGATCTCGCCGCTTCCCCGCCCTCGCCTGGCCCGGGCGGCGGAGGCGGGGCACGCGAACGACTAGCAGGTTGGAGGATGTGGGGTTCCTCTCCGCTGACGAGGGTCGAGGGTGTGGGCGTACGCGCCGAGGCACGCGGTGCCGGGGTGGGCGTGCGCGTCGCCGTGCCAGCGTGCACGCCGCCAGGGGAGGTAGAAATGGCGAAGGCAGTCGGGATCGATCTCGGCACGACCAACTCCGTCATCGCGACAACAGAAGACGGGCAGCCGGTCGTCATCCCCAACGCGGAAGGGCAGCGGACCACGCCCTCGGTGGTCGCCTTCACGGACACCGGTGAACGCCTGGTGGGCCAGCTCGCCCGGCGCCAGGCCATCCTCAACCCCAAGGGCACGATCTACTCCGTCAAGCGGTTCATCGGGCGCCGCTACGACGAGGTGCAGAGCGAGATAAACGCCGTCTCCTTCGACGTCGTGCCGGGGCCCGACGACGCGGTCCGGTTCAAGGTCAAGGACAAGCTGTACGCGCCGGAGGAGATATCCGCCCTGATCCTGCGCAAGCTCGTCGGCGACGCGGCGAAGTTCCTGGGAGAGAAGATCACCGAGGCGGTCATCACGGTGCCCGCCTACTTCAACGACGCCCAGCGCCACGCCACCAGGGACGCCGGCAAGATCGCGGGCCTGGAGGTCATGCGCATCATCAACGAGCCGACCGCGGCCGCGCTCGCGTACGGGCTGGACAAGAAGGGCAGCGAGACGGTCCTGGTCTTCGACCTCGGCGGCGGCACCTTCGACGTCAGCATCCTCGACATCGGCGAGGGCGTGATCGAGGTGCGCTCCACCGCGGGCGACACCCACCTGGGCGGCGACGACTTCGACCGCCGGATCGTCGACTACCTGGCCGACGAGTTCCAGCGGCAGGAGGGCATCGACCTGCGGCGCGACCCCCAGGCGCTCCAGCGGCTGTTCGAGGCCGCCGAGAAGGCCAAGGTCGAGCTCTCTTCCGTCACCCAGACCACCATCAGCCTGCCGTTCATCACCGCGGACGCCAACGGCCCGAAGCACCTCAACACCACCCTCATGCGCTCCACGTTCGAGGAGATCACCCACGACCTCATCGAGCGCACCATGGGGCCGGTCAAGCAGGCCATGGAGGACGCCAAGCTGACGGCCGACGACCTCGACGAGGTCATCCTGGTCGGCGGTTCCACCCGCACCCCGGCCGTGCAGGCCCTGGTGCGCCGCCTCACCGGCGGCAAGGAACCGAACATGACGGTCAACCCGGACGAGGTCGTCGCCGACGGCGCCGCCATCCAGGCCGGAGTCCTGAAGGGCGAGGTCAAGGACGTCCTCCTGCTCGACGTCACGCCCCTGTCGCTCGGCATCGAGACGCTCGGCGGCGTGATGACCAAGGTCCTCGAACGGAACACGACCATCCCCGCACGCCGTACGGAGACGTTCAGCACCGCGGAGGACAACCAGAACGCCGTGGACGTCGTGGTCCTCCAGGGCGAGCGCGAGCGCGCGGCGGACAACCGGGCCCTGGGCCGGTTCCGGCTGGAGAACATCCGCCCGGCGCCCCGCGGAGTGCCCCAGGTCGAGGTGACCTTCGACGTCGACGCCAACGGCATCCTCAACGTCACCGCCAAGGACAAGGACACCCGCGCCGAGCAGCGCATCACGATCAGCGAGAGCTCCAACCTCGACAAGGGCGAGATCGACCGCATGGTCCAGGACGCCGAGCGGCACCGCAGCGAGGACGCGAGGGTCCGCGAGGCGATCGACGCGAGGAACGAGCTGGACTCGGTGGCCTACCAGGTCGAACGCCGGCTCACCGAGCTCGGCGACGCGGTGCCCGTGCACGAGAAGGCGCGCGCGGAACAGCTCGTCGCCGACGCCCGCCAGGCGATCAAGGAGGAGGCGCCCGTCGAGCGGCTGCGCGACCTCAGCTCGGAGCTCCAGCAGGTCTACCACAGCCTCAGCGCCGTCCAGGCGCCGCAGGGCGAGCCCGCGGGGGCAGGGGCCGGGACCGCCGGGGCGTCCGCACAGCAGGGTCCGTCCGCCGGCGGCGACGATGACGTCATCGACGCCGAGTTCACGACATCGGACTGACATGAAAGGCCACCACGGCGAGACGCCTCCGGGCACGGGTCCTCCCGGCGAGGGCTGGACACCGGCAGGCCCGTCCGCCGCCGACCTCGGCGTCGAGCCCGACACGGAGGCGCCCTCCGCCGAACCGGACGACTCCGACCGCTCGGCCGTCGCCGACATGGACGAGAAGATCGCCGAGCTGGAGGACCGCTGGCTGAGGTCCGCCGCCGAGCTGGACAACCTGCGCAAGCGCATAGCCAGGGACGCCGAGCGCATCCGCGTGGAGGAGCGGGCCCGCGTGGCGCGCGAATGGCTGCCGATCGTCGACAACCTGGACCTCGCCCTCCGGCACGCCGACGCCGACCCGAACGCCGTCATCCAGGGTGTGCGGGCGGTGCGGGACCAGGCCGTGGCGCTGCTCGCCCGGCTCGGGTTCCGACGCCACGACGACGTCGGAGTGCCGTTCGACCCAAGCCGTCACGAGGCCGTCAGCACGGTGGCGGACCCCGACATCGCGCCAGGGACGGTGGTCGAGGTCGTACGGCCCGGCTACGGGGACGCCGACCGGCAGCTACGCCCGGCGGCGGCGGTCGTCTCCACGAAGCCGGAGTGAGGCGGAGCGATGGCGGCGCGCGACCACTACGAGGTCCTGGGGGTGCCGAGGACGGCGAGCCAGGACGAGATCCAGCGCTCCTACCGCAAGCTCGCCCGCACCTACCACCCCGACGTGAACAAGGATCCCGAGGCCGAGGAGAGGTTCAAGGACGTCTCCGAGGCCTATGACGTGCTGTCCGACCCCGACAAGCGGCGGCGGTACGACGCGTTCGGGCCCGACTGGCGTTCGGTGCCGGAGGACGTCGATCCGGAGGCCTGGTCCAGGGCGAGGGCCCGGGCCGGTGCGGGCGCAGGAGCGGGCTGGGGCGGCGGCGGAGGCTGGGGACGCGCCGGCGGCCGCAGTACGGCCGGGCAGGGCCAGGGGTTCAGGTTCACCTCCGACGAAGGCATGGACATCGACTTCGAGGACCTCTTCGGCGGCATGTTCGGAGGAGGGGCCCGGGGAGGCGGGCGCCGCTGGGGGCCGGTCCCCGGCGCCGACCAGGAGGCCGAGATCACTCTCACGGTCGACGACGCCTACCACGGCGGGCGCCGCACGATCACCGTCCAGGGGCCGGGAGGACCGCGCACCCTCCAGGTCACGATCCCGCCCGGGGTGACGGACGGCCAGCGCATCAGGCTCGCCGGCCAGGGCGGTCACGGCGCGGAAGGCGGCAGGGCCGGAGACCTGTACCTGGTCGTCCGGACCTCCGATCCCCGCTACCGCGTCGAGGGGCGCGACATCTACGTGCCGCTGCCGCTGGCCCCCTGGGAGGGGGCGCTCGGCGCGACCGTCGCCTTCGACACCCCCGGCGGCGAGGCCAAGCTGAAGGTGCCGCCGGGGACCTCCACAGGACGCCGGCTGCGCCTGCGCGGGCGGGGGCTGCCGAACCCGAAGGGCACGCCCGGCGACCTGTACGCCGAGGCGCAGATCATGGTGCCGGCCACGCTGAGCGACGAGGAGCGGAGCCTGTTCGAGCGGCTGGCGGCGGTCTCCGACTTCAACCCGAGGAGGACGAGGCGATGAGCTCTACGACGACTCTGGTGCGGATGCCGGGTATCGGCCTGGAGGCGTTCGCGCGCGCAGGAGGGCTCCACCCCGACCAGGTGCGCCGGCTGGTCACCCTCGGGCTCCTCGACCCGGTGGCCGGCACCGGGGACGACCTGAGGTTCCCGCCGTCGCAGCTGATCCTGCTCGGCCGGATCGAGCGGCTGCACGCCGGCCTCGCCCTCAACTACGCGTCGCTCGGCGTGGTGATCGACCTGCTCGACCGCATCGCGGAGCTGGAGTCGGCTCTGCGGACCCGCTCACGACCTACGGGAGTGCCATCGTGGACCCGAACCGACTGACCCAGAGATCGCAGGAAGCCCTGCACGACGCGCAGACCAAGGCCATCCGGTACGGGCACACCGAGGTCGACGGCGAGCATCTGCTGCTCGCGCTGCTCGAACAGCCCGAGGGGCTCGTACCCCGCCTGCTGTCCGCGGCCGGCGGCGACCCGGACAAGCTACGCCTGGAGCTGGAGAACGAGCTGGAACGGCGTCCCAGGGTGAGCGGCCCCGGCGCCTCTCCCGGGCAGGTCTACGTCACCCAGCGCCTTTCCCGCGTGCTCGACCTCGCCGAGCAGGAGGCCAAGCGGCTGAAGGACGAATACGTCTCCGTCGAGCACCTGCTGCTCGCGCTCGTGGACGAGGGCGCGGAGACCGCGGCGGGCCGTCTGCTCCAGGGTCACGGGATGACCCATGAGCGGCTGCTGGAGGTGCTCACCCAGGTCCGCGGCAACCAGCGCGTGACCTCCGCCAACCCCGAGGTCGCCTACGAGGCCCTGGAGAAGTACGGGCGCGACCTGGTGGCCGCCGCCCAGGCGGACAAGCTCGACCCGGTCATCGGACGCGACGCCGAGATCCGCAGGGTCATCCAGATCCTGTCACGCAAGTCCAAGAACAACCCCGTGCTCATCGGCGACCCCGGTGTCGGCAAGACCGCGATCGTCGAGGGCCTCGCCCAGCGCATCACCAGGGGAGACGTCCCCGAGGGGCTGAAGGACAAGACCATCTTCAGCCTCGACATGGGGTCCCTGATCGCGGGCGCGAAGTACAGGGGCGAGTTCGAGGAGCGGCTGAAGGCCGTGCTCACCGAGGTGAAGGCCTCGGAGGGACGGATCCTGTTGTTCATCGACGAGGTGCACAACGTCGTCGGCGCGGGCGCCACCGAGGGCGCCATGGACGCGGGCAACATGCTCAAGCCGATGCTGGCGCGCGGCGAGCTGCACCTGATCGGCGCGACCACGGTCGCCGAGTACCGCAAGTACATCGAGAAGGACGCGGCACTCGAACGCCGCTTCCAGCCGGTGTTCGTGGACGAGCCGTCCGTCGAGGACGCCATCTCGATCCTGCGCGGCCTGCGCGAGCGCCTGGAGGTGTTCCACGGCGTGAAGATCCAGGACAGCGCGATCGTCGCCGCCGTGGTCCTCAGCCACCGGTACATCTCCGACCGGTTCCTGCCCGACAAGGCGATCGACCTCGTGGACGAGGCCTGCGCCATGCTGCGCACCGAGATCGACTCGATGCCCGCCGAGCTGGACGAGCTGACGCGCCGGGTGATGCGGCTGGAGATCGAGGAGGCCGCCCTGGCCAAGGAGGACGATCCGGCGAGCCGGCAGCGGCTCGAAGCGCTCCGCAAGGAGCTGGCCGACCTGCGGGCCGAGGCCGGCGCCATGCGCGCCCAGTGGGAGGCCGAGCGGCACGCGCTGAAGAAGGTGCAGCAGCTCCGCCAGGAGATCGAGGCGGTGCGGCGCGAGGCCGAGCAGGCCGAGCGCATGTACGACCTGAACCGCGCCGCCGAGCTGATGCACGGCAAGCTCCCCGAGCTGGAGCGGAAGCTGCACGCCGCCGAGGAGCAGCTCGAGTCCAAGCAGGGCGGCCACCGCCTGCTCCGCGAGGTCGTCACCGAGGACGAGATCGCGTCGATCGTGTCCAGGTGGACGGGCATCCCCGTCAGCCGCCTCAAGGAGGGCGAGCGCGAGAAGCTGCTGCGACTGGACGAGATCCTGCACGAGCGGGTCATCGGCCAGGACGAGGCGGTGCAGGCGGTGGCGGACGCGATCATCCGCGCCCGCTCGGGCATCAAGGACCCCCGCCGGCCGATCGGCTCGTTCATCTTCCTGGGCCCGACGGGCGTCGGCAAGACGGAGCTGGCCAAGGCCCTGGCCGAGGCGCTCTTCGACACCGAGGAGAACATGGTCCGCGTCGACATGAGCGAGTACCAGGAGCGCCACACGGTCAGCCGGCTGGTCGGCGCGCCTCCCGGATACGTCGGCTTCGAGGAGGGCGGCCAGCTCACCGAGGCGGTGCGGCGCAAGCCGTACTCCGTGGTGCTGTTCGACGAGATCGAGAAGGCGCACGCGGACGTCTTCAACATCCTGCTCCAGGTGCTCGACGACGGGCGCCTGACCGACGCGCAGGGCCGTACGGTCGACTTCCGCAACACCGTGATCATCATGACGTCGAACATCGGGTCGCACTACCTGCTCGACAGCGTGACGCCCGCGGGGGAGATCGAGCAGGAGGCGCGCGAGCTGGTCATGGCGGAGCTGCGCTCGCGCTTCCGCCCGGAGTTCCTCAACAGGATGGACGACACGGTGCTGTTCAAGCCGCTCACCCTGCCCGAGATCGAGCAGGTCGTGTCGCTGATGTTCAACGACATCAGGGCCCGGCTCGCCGACCGCCAGATGGCCCTCGACGTCAGCGAGCCCGCACTCCGCTTCATCGCCGAGCAGGGCTTCGACCCGGTCTACGGCGCCCGCCCGCTGCGGCGGTTCATCGCCCGCGAGGTCGAGACGCGGATCGGGCGCGCGCTGATCGCGGGGGACGTCCGCGACGGGGCCGCCATCCACGTCGATCTGGTCGGTGACCACCTCACGGTCTCGTACGAGAACCCGGCCGGCCAGGAAGCGGCGTAGTCGTCCTTCAGCCGTCCGACGTGAGGAGGTCGTGGGGATGTCAACCTCGACAATCGTGAAATGCCGGAACTGCGGGCACAAGAACCGCGTGCCCACGGCGGCCGACGGGATCCCGCGCTGCGGCGACTGCCACGAGCCGCTGCCGTGGATCGCCGAGGCCGGGGACGACGACTTCGGCGAGGTCGTCGAGGCCGCGTCCATCCCGGTCGTCGTGGACTTCTGGGCCGAGTGGTGCGGCCCGTGCCGGATGGTCACCCCGGTGCTGGAACAGCTCGCAGGTGACCTCGCGGGCAAGGTCAAACTCGTGAAGGTGAACGTCGACCGGTCTCCGAAGCTGGCCGAGCGGTTCTCCATCCAGGCCATTCCCATGCTGATGATCATGAACAAGGGTCAGATCGTGGCCCAACGCGCGGGCGCCGCACCCGGCCCCGTGCTGCGCGCGTGGACAGAGGAGGCCCTCGGCACGAGCTGAACGCCCGCGACCGTACGGATCCGTCCAGAGCGGGGGTAGGCGACCTACGACCCGAGGAACGGCATGAGCGAGCAGATACCGGAGACGCCCGATCTCTACGGGGCCTACCCCCGTCTGGGCGACGAGGCGATCGCCACCCTCGCCAGGTACGGCGAGCGGCGGCCCACGCGGGTGGGAGACGTCCTCTTCCAGGAAGGGGAGCCGTGCCCGACCTTCTACGTCGTCCTGTCCGGCAAGGTCGCGATCGTCGAGCGCTACGACGACGAGGAGCACGTGCTCGGTGTCCACGGGCACGGCCGGTTCCTGGGGGAGCTCGGGCTGCTCACCGGCCAGGCGGGGTTCCTGCGGGCCGTCGTCAGGGAGGCCGGCGAGGTGCTCGCGGTGCCGGTGACCGAGCTGCGCGCCATGGTCGGCAAGGAGCCCGCGCTGGGCGACCTGATCCTGCGCGCCTACCTCATCCGGCGCACCATCCTGATCGAGCTCGGCGCCGGTTTCCGCATCATCGGGTCGCGCTACTCGCCGGACGCCCGGCGGCTCCGCGAGTTCACCGCGCGCAACCGCATACCGCACAAGTGGATCGACCTGGAGGAGGACACGGAGGCCGACGAGCTGCTCCACCACCTCGGCTTCACGCCCGAGGACACTCCGGTCGTCATCCTGCGCGGGGAGCGGGTGCTGCGCAACCCGTCCAACGCCGAGCTGGCGCGGGCGATCGGCCTCCCCGTCCCGCTGGCCCGCGAGATCGTCGGTGACCTCGTGGTCGTCGGCGCGGGACCGGCCGGCCTGGCCGCCGCGATGTACGGGGCGTCGGAGGGGCTCGCGACCTTCGTGATCGACGCCGTGGCGACCGGCGGGCAGGCGGCGACGTCCTCGCGCATCGAGAACTACCTCGGCTTCCCCTCGGGGATCTCCGGGGGAGAGCTGGCCGAACGGGCGGTCATCCAGGCGGAGAGGTTCGGCGCCAAGTTCTCGGTGCCGGTCGAGGCGGTCTCGCTCGGCCAGCGGGACGGGTACTACGTGATCGGCCTCGACGAGGGCAAGGTGGCCAACGCCCACGCGGTCGTGATCGCCACGGGCGCGCGGTACCGCAAGCTCGACGTGCCGGGCCTTGAGGAGTTCGAAGGGGAGGGCGTCTACTACGCCGCCACCCTGTTCGAGGCGCAGCTCTGCCTGCGCGACCCCGTGATCGTCGTGGGGGGAGGCAACTCGGCGGGCCAGGCGTCCGTCTTCCTCGCCCAGCACGCCGGGCGCGTACGGCTCCTGGTGCGGTCGGGTGACCTCGGCAAGGACATGTCCCGGTACCTCGTCGACGAGATCGAGCGCAACCGGGGAGTCCAGGTGCTCCTCAACACCGAGGTGCGCGAACTGATCGGCGACAGGGCGCTCCAGGGCGTCGTCGCCGAGAACAACCGCACCGGGGAGCGGCGCGAGATCGAGGCGAGGGCGGTCTTCGTCTTCATCGGGGCCGACCCTCACACGCAGTGGCTCGCCGACGAGGTCGCGCTGGACGACAAGGGGTTCGTCCTCACCGGTCCCGACGCCGTACGCGCCGGGGGCGACGGCGAACGGTGGGAGAAGCCCGGAAGGCCGTTCCCCCTGGAGACCAGCCGGATGGGCGTGTTCGCCGTGGGCGACGTACGCAGCGGTTCCATCAAACGGGTGGCCTCGGCCGTCGGGGAGGGCTCCATGGCCATCCGCCTCATCCACGAACACCTGGAAACGGGGGGCCTCCCTCCCGTCTGAGCGCTCGTATGTCGCCCCAACCTGTGCGACTGCGTGTCACGACCGGGGAATTCGGGGAGGCCGGTCGTGGTGTTTTGCCTGCCGTGCCAGGGGTTGGCGTTTGGATGGTGTGAGGTGCGGGTTGGTGGCGTTGGCAGTTTTGTGCCCGCCCGTGACCCGCTTGACGGGTGATCCGTGTGCTGCCCACCCAAGCCGTGGCCCCCACCGGTCTGGCGGGTGGGGAATGGCTCTTTTCGGGATCGATTCCGTATGTCGCCTCAACCTGTGCCATTGCCCGTCACGACCGAGGAACCCGGGGAGGTCACGTCCGGGCGCGCCCGAAGCTACACAGACCCAGACCGGCCTTGCTCTCCGGTGAGGCCTTGGGTGGGCAGTACACGTATGACCCGTCAATCGCTTGACGGGTGGGCGAAGAAGCAGGTCACCTGTTCCCCGCCCTCACCGAATGTCGGCCGAACCCCTCCAGGACACCCCCTCTGCCTCCAGGCAGCCCGACTCTCGGGCGGCGACACATCTCCGGTCCCGCTGACGGGCCGGTCACGGTGGAGCGGCCAACCAGGTGGAGCGGCCATCTGGGGCACCTGGCCACCGGGTCTGCCCGCTCCACCGGTCGCGACATCTCGTCGTTCACATCATCCGGTGGCGAGGTCGTCGAGGCCTTGCCACAGGGTGATCCACTGATCCGGGTGGACGAATGCCACCACCGTGCCGGGTTGGATCGCCGCCCGTTCCAAGGCCGCGTCCAACTTCCTGGCGCCGTAGCGAGGGAGCAAGGAGGCGCGCAGTGAGCCACCCACGCCCCCGAAACCCAGCTCGGCGAGGTCGCGGTAGCCGTCCATCGCCCCCGGCGGAAGCAGCGGAGCCGGCCGTCGCTCGATCCGGAGGATGGCCGAATCCACGGCGGGTACCGGACGGAACACCTCGCGACCGATGCGGCCGGCCAGGCTCCACGAGAACCACGGCCACGTCCGTACGGTCAGCAGGCTCCAGCGCCCGAAGTCACCCGCGCGCTTGCGGGCGTACTCCAGCTGGGTGACCAGCGTGGCCGACGAGAGGGCCGGTGCGCGCAGGCACCAGTCCACGATCCGCGACGTGGCCGAGTAAGGAATGTTGCCGACTACGGCGAAACGGTGGCGAGGCGGGCGGGCGGCCAGGAAGTCGCCCCGGACCACCTCGATCCTGGCGTCGTCGCGGGTTCTTGCGACCAGCTTGCCCGCCGGCAACGGGTCGATCTCGTAAGCCACGACCCTTCCCGCGTGCTCGGCCAGGGCGCGCGTCAGGGCGCCCTCTCCGGCGCCCGGTTCGAGGATCACGTCGTCCGACCCGAGCCTCGCGGCCGCGACCACGCGGGCGATCACGCCCTGGTCGATCAGGAAGTTCTGCGACAGCTCCCGCCTGGCCTGGTCGCGCGCGGAACGGCCGCCGCGCCCCTTGCCCTGGTTCTGAGGATCTTTCCGACCCTGCTGCTGCGTATGCGAATAGTCACGATGAGAGAGTGATCGCGCCACTGCCGATGCCCTTTCGGGTCCGAGATGAACAGGTCTCGGAGGCCCTGGGCACGTAGGGGCAACACGCCGGCGACCGGGCGGCCACGGGTGTTCATGAACCACGGGTGTTCATGAAGTGGCATACCGGATCGCGTCCACAGACCCCGGCTGCCGGAGCAGCGCGGGTGCGGCGTACGCCTTGTCTGTCTAGATGTCGTGTTCCCGACGAGCCAGAGCCCGTCGGAGACGAGGACGCTTCACCAGGCACGGTTCACGATGAACCGGCCGGTCAGCCATGTAGAGTGAGAGGTCGAGCATGTCCTAGACCCTAGGAACCACCTCGGGACGCCCGCAATCGATTAATCCGGCCGGACAACTGGTCCGATGCCGGAACGTCGCGGGCCGTATCCGGATACCCAGGTCATCGTCCTCACGACGTACTCTTCGCCAAGATCGGCGTTCGCGACCGCGCCCAGGCCGTCGCCTACGCCTACCGCCGCGGCCTCGCCGACGTCTGAGACGCCCCTCACCCGCCTCACGCCTCCGGAACGCGCGAAGGCCGCCCCTGCTCGTAGGACGCGCGAACGCCGCCCTGCTCCCTAGGACGCGCGAACGCCGCCCCTGCCCCCTGGCCGTTCGTCGTAGGTTTCATCCGAAATGCTCCCCGGCGGCGGCTCTCCATGCGGTATCGGCGAAACTCTGTCAAGTGAAATACGTTCTGAGCGGAATACGTTTAAAGCGGAATCCGCCTGTAGTGAAAATGTGCCGACAGTGAAAAAGCTGTCCGGCCGATGTGATTTCTGGCAGCGTTAAACTCAGAATTCGCGGCACGTAAAAGCCGTGATTACCAGCGACTAACCTGGGAGCAGGTGGCAACGGTGACCCCGAGGCGTTCTTCCCGTGACCCGTTCGCGGCGACCTTCGACTCCAGCTCGCGTCCCGTCGAGGTGCCCTCACCCTCGATGATCGACCCGATCAGCCAGCGACTGCTGCGCGAGCGCATCATCTTCCTCGGTCAGGAGGTCGACGACGAGATCTCCAACCGGATCTGCGGCGAGCTGTTGCTGCTGTCGGCCGAGGACTCCAAGCGGGACATTTTCCTGTACATCAACTCGCCCGGCGGTTCTGTCACGGCGGGCATGGCTATTTACGACATCATGCAATACATCCCAAACGATATCTCCACGGTGGCGATGGGCCTGGCCGCCTCGATGGGGCAGTTCCTTCTCTGCGCCGGCACGAGCGGCAAGCGCTACAGCCTGCCGCATACCCGCATTCTGATGCACCAGCCACTGGGCGGCATCGGCGGCACGGCCTCCGATATCAAGATCCAGGCCGAGCAGATGCTCTACACGAAGAAGATGTTCGCCGAGCGCATCGCCTTCCACACCGGCCAGACCGTGGAGCAGATCGAGCGCGACTCCGACCACGACCGGTGGTTCACGGCCGAGGAGGCCAGGCATTACGGCTTCGTCGACCACGTGGTGGGGAGCGCCAACCTCGTTCCCTCCGCCGGCCCGGTCTCCTGACCGGCGGCGCACAGCATGACCTCGAAGCACGAGTGGAGGCACAATGAGTGATCTGAGCCGGCCGGGGATGCCCGCCGGGGTCGTCCCCATCGACAACCGGTACGTCATGCCCACGTTCACCGAGCGCACGACGTACGGCGTCAAGGAGATGAGTCCCTACAACAAGCTCTTCGAGGATCGCATCATCTTCCTCGGGGTGCAGATCGACGACACCTCGGCCAACGACGTGATGGCCCAGTTGCTGACCCTGGAGTCACTCGACCCCGACCGTGACATCAGCATCTACATCAACTCGCCGGGGGGCTCGTTCACGGCGATGGCGGCGATCTACGACACGATGCAGTTCGTCCGTCCCGAGATCCAGACGGTGTGCATCGGTCAGGCCGCGTCCGCCGCGGCCGTGCTTCTCGCGGCCGGCACGCCGGGCAAGCGGGCGGCGCTCGCGCAGTCGCGCGTCCTACTCCACCAGCCCTCCACCGAGGGCTCCTTCGGGCCGACGAGCGACATGGAGGTCCAGGCGCGCGAGATCATGCGGATGCGCGCGCTCCTCGAAAGCCTCATCGCCGACCACTCGGGCCGTTCGGTCGAGAGCGTCCGCAAGGACATCGAGCGCGACAAGATCTTCACCGCCGAGGAGGCCAAGGCCTACGGCATCGTGGACGACATCTTCACCAGCAGGAAGCGGAAACCCACCCTGGTGAAGTCGTCGGTGAAATGACGTGCGGGTGGCGCCGCCGGCGAATCGCCGGAAGCGGCGCCACCCACCACGAGAACGAGACGGAGACCGGCCGTGTGGGCCGGGCCCGGTCAGACCTGTCCGGCCTTCTCCAGCGCGGCGCAGCAGGTGCCCACGATGAGCCGCGTCACGACGTACGGGTCGCAGTTGGCGTTGGGGCGGCGGTCCTCGATGTAACCCTGCTTGTCGACCTCGACCTGCCACGGGATGCGCACCGACGCGCCGCGGTTGGACACGCCGTAGTTGTACTCACTCCACGGGGCGGTCTCGTGCATGCCGGTGAGGCGGTTCTCGATCTCGGCGCCGTATCCGGCGATGTGCTCCTCGGCCTTCTCGCCGAGGGACTCGCAGGCGGTGATGATCGGGTCGTACCCGGAGCGCATGGCCTGGGTGGAGAAGTTGGTGTGCGCGCCCGCGCCGTTCCAGTCGCCCTTCACCGGCTTGGGGTCGAGCGTGGCCGTGATGCCGAAGTCCTCGGCGATGCGGTAGAGCAGCCAGCGCGCGATCCACAGGTGGTCGGAGACCGCGAGCGGGCCGGCGGGGCCAACCTGGAACTCCCACTGGCCGGGCATGACCTCGGCGTTGATGCCGGAGATCGCGAGGCCGGCCTCAAGGCAGGCGTCGAGGTGCGCCTCGACGACCTCGCGGCCGTACACCTCGTCGGCGCCGACGCCGCAGTAGTAGAAGCCCTGCGGGGCGGGGAAGCCGCCGACCGGGAAGCCGAGCGGGCGGCCGTCCTTGAAGAAGGTGTACTCCTGCTCGATGCCGAACCACGAGTCCTGGTCGGCGAAGCGCTCGGCCACCGGCGAGAGCATCGCACGCGTGTTGGTCGGGTGCGGCGTCATGTCGGTGAGCAGCACCTCGCACAGCACCAGCACGTTGTCACCGCCCCTGATGGGGTCCGGACAGGTGAACACCGGCTTGAGCACGCAGTCGGAGGCCTTTCCAGGCGCCTGGTTGGTGCTCGATCCGTCGAAGCCCCAGATCGGCAGCTCCGCGCCATCGGCAAGAATCCTGGTCTTCGACCGGAGCCGAGCGGTCGGCTCGGTGCCGTCAATCCAGATGTACTCGGCCTTGTAGGTCACGACGATCCCTTCAGCAAGGCGGATCCCACACGTGTCCGCAACGCCGAGGTTGTCAACCGGCCGTTTCGGAGCTGTTGCTCGTTTATGAACGCCATGTGAAATCGTGCACGAGCCCGGCGTGTCGTTGCTCACACATCATGCCTGGTCAGGTACCTGGTCCGGGTGTCCGGACCGACCTTGTGAATCATCGGCGCGCCCCATCGAGGATCACCGCCCGTAGGCTGATACGGAGATCGAAGCCGAGACCGAGCGACTCGCTCGCCTCATGCTGGAGGAAGCTCATGATCCTGGTAACCGGAGCCACAGGTAACGTCGGCCGCGGCGTGGCCGAGCAGCTTCTCGCGGCGGGCCAGGAGGTCAGGGCCCTCACCCGAAACCCGGACAGAGCGCACCTTCCGGCCGGGGCCGAGGTGATCCGCGGGGACCTCTCCGAGCCCGGGACCCTCCCGCCCGCGCTCGAAGGCGTCACGGCCGCCTTCCTGTACGCCGTGCCAGGCACGGCCCCCGCGTTCCTCAAGGCCGCCAAGGACGCCGGGGTCCGCAGGGTCGTCCTGCTCTCGTCCCTCGCGGTGGACGACGACGCCGAGGTGCAGCCGAACTTCATCGCCGCGTTCCACGCCGTCATCGAGGACGCGATCGAGGAGTCCGGGCTCGAGTGGACCTTCGTGCGGCCCGGCGCCTTCGACACCAACGCCTACCAGTGGCTGGGCCAGGTCAAGGCGGGCGACGTCGTGCGCCTCCCGTTCGGCGAGGCGGTCACGGCGCCGATCCACGAGGCCGACATCGCCGCCGTGGCCGTCCAGGCGCTGACGTCGGACGGCCACGCCGGCGCGCGGTATCAGCTGACCGGCCCGCAGGCGCTCACCCTGAGCGCCCAGGTCCGGGCCGTGGGCGAGGCGATCGGCCGCCCGCTCCGCCTTGAGGAGGTATCCCCGGAGGCCGCCAGGCAGGCGATGCTCCAGCGCGTCCCCGAGCAGATCGTCGACACGATGATGGAACTCCAGGCCAAGTCCGTCGGCCGCGAGGCCTTCGTGACCGACACCGTCGAGAAGGTGACCGGCCGTCCCGCCCGTACGTTCGCGCAGTGGGCCGCCGACCACGCGGACGACTTCCGCTGACCACGCGGACGACTTCCGCTGACCACCCTGCCGTCGACCGTCGCAAGCGCCTTCGCGCGGGAGCTCACGGTGGTCCAGGAGCACGAGCGCGCCGGCTTGGCGTCAGATGCCGCGCCGCATCGCCCGAGTGCCAAGGGCCAGGCCCACTGCCGCGACGGCGCAGGCCGCGAGCAGGCCGTACAGCACCGAGATGTCCGCGAACCTGTCGCTGAACAGCGCCCGCTCCGCCCGCACGATGTACGAGACGGGGTTCAGCGCGGCGGCGGCCCGCAGCCACGCCGGGCCGGACTCCACCGGCAACAGCACGCCCGACAGCAGCATCAGCGGGAACAGCACCATCTGGGTGACTCCCCAGAACAGCTCACCACCCGGCCGGGACGCGATCGCGAGCACGAAGGACAGCGAGCCGAGCCCGACGCCGAACACGATCAGCAGCGTGAGCCCGGCCAGCACGCCCACAGGACGGAGCTCGAAGCCCAGCGGCACCGCGAGGCCGATGATCAGCACGGCCTGGAACAGCAGGATCACGAACTCCTTGAGGGTGCGGCCGACGAGCATCGCCGTGCGGTTCAGCGGCGTGACCAGCATCCGCTCCATCGAGCCGCCCATCAGCTCGATGAGCATGGAGTATCCGGCCATCATCGGCCCGGACAGGCACATCATGATCAGGATGCCGGGCACGAACCACTGCCATGGCGAGCCCCCCTCTCCGAGGCTCCCGGTTCCGGCCAGCATCGGCCCGAACAGGAACAGGAAGAGCAGCGGCTGCCCCATGGTGAACACCAGGGCGAGGGGTTCGCGCACCACGGGAGCGAACTCGCGGGAGAACACGGTACGGGTGTCACGGATGAAATGAGTGCTCAACGAACTCGCCTTTCCTACATGGGATGAGGTCACGCGCCGTCGGTCTCGCGCAGGCTGCGGCCGGTGAGCGCCAGGAACACGTCGTCGAGCGTCGGGCGAGCGGTCTCGGCCGTGGCGACCTTCACGCCCGCCGCCTCCAGCGACCGCAGGTACTCCGGCAGCACCGCCTCCGCACGGGAGACGCGCAGCCGCACGGTCGTCCCGTCGGTGGTGACCTTGTCGGGCGAGGCGATCCGTGCGGCGATCTCGGCCGCCCTCGTCGCCTCCGCCAGGTCGTGCGTCGTGACCGTGACGCGGTCACCGGCCAGATCGCTCTTGAGCCCCTGGGCCGTGCCGTCGGCGATGATCAGGCCGTGGTCGATGATCACTACCCGCTCGGCCATGCTGTCGGCCTCCTCCAGGTAGTGCGTGGTCAGGAACAGAGTCGTGCCGTGTTCGGTGCGCAGCCGCAGGATGTGCTCCCAGATGTTGGCGCGGCTCTGCGGGTCGAGGCCGGTCGTCGGCTCGTCCAGGAACAGCAGCTCGGGCCGGTGGACGAGCCCCATGGCGATGTCGAGCCTGCGGCGCTGGCCCCCCGAAAGGGTGCCGGGCTTGCGCCTGGCCAGGGGCTCCAGATCGAGCAGGCTGAGGACCTCGTCGGCCCTCCGGCGCGCCTGGGCCACGCCGAGGCCGTAGCAGCGTCCCTGGGTCACCAGCTCGTCGCGTACGCGGAAGTTCTCGCCCGCGCTGCTCTTCTGCCCGACATAACCGATACGGGTGCGCACCCCGGCCGGATCGGCGACCACATCGTGGCCGGCCACGACGGCGGTCCCCGACGTCGGCGGCAGCAGAGAGGTCAGCATGCGAAGGCTGGTGGACTTTCCCGCGCCGTTCGGACCGAGGAAGGCCACCAGTTGGCCGGGTTCCACATCGAGGTCGATACCGCGCACGGCGTCGACGGTCTCCCGCTTCACCGTGAACCGCCGGGTCAGCCCTCGGGCATGGATCATCGTCCCCTCCTTGGGGGTTGGAGTGGAAGGTTGCCGGACATGGCGAAGAAACCCCTGGTCAGGGGCCGAAATGGGTGATGATTTATCTTTGCGCACGAATTCTGGATCTGGCAAACGTGAACGTGACGTTCACGTTTCCGGCTGACCTGCGGGAACGCATTTCTTCGACGCGTTTCCACCAGGCCGTATTTCGCGCCGCACAACCTCGCTGAGCTGGCCGTTCTCCTGCCGGGCCGGGCACTCGGAAAAAAAATTCTCTGGACCCCGAGGCGTCAGTCGCCGACGGGCACGCGCAGCCAGTACGGGGAGCGCGCGCCGGGGACGTACGGGCTGTCGAGGCGCTTGGCGAGGACGGCCGGGAGCCCCTGATCTCTCGCCACCTTCAGCACGGGCTTGCCGTCGCCGGGGAACCACGGAGTCGTCTGCCAGTGCGGGCCGCGCAGGGACAGGTGGTCGAGCGTGCGGCGCCGGTCCCGGTAGACGCGGTCGAGCAGGACTCCACCGTTGAGGCGGAGCACGTCGAAGATCATGTAGACCGGGGTGCCCGCCATCTCGACGATCTGGCCGTCGAGCACGGCGGGAAGCCCGAGGAGGTTCTTGCCCAGGGCGGCGAGGTCGGGGTGGTCCAGAGGCGTGCCGTCCTCGGCGAAGAGCCTGGCCTCGCCGTTCTCGACGCCGGCGAGCGCGCGCGTTCCCCCGAGGTCGAACTCGAACCCGTAGGCGTCCTGGTCGCGGGGGAGGCGCCTGCGCTCCTCTGGCGGCATGGGCCGCAGGTCCGCGGCGGTCGGCGGACCCGGGTCCGGCGGCGGGTCCATCCGGTGGATCATCCAGTTCTTGCCGTCGGTCTGGAACAGCACGTACCGGCCGGTGGCCCGCGCCCCGTGCATCACGATCTTGACCTCGCGGTCCGTCCACTTCTCGGTCTCGTAGGTGCCCCGGTCCCAGACGAGCATCAGGCCCCCGCCGTACTCGCCCTGGGCGATCTCCCCCTCGAACGTGGCGTACTCGATGGGGTGGTCCTCGGTGTGCACGGCCAGGTGGTTGGTCTTGGGGTCGAGGGGGAGGCCCTTGGGGATCGCCCAGGAGGCCAGCACGCCGTCGCGTTCGAGTCGGAGGTCCCAGTGCAGGCGGCGGGCGTGGTGCTCGTGGATCACGAAGGTGTCGTCCTGGCCTGTGGGGAGAGGCCCCGGCTCCGGCACGGGCTCCGGCGTGCGGGTGGCGTCGCGCTTGCTCCGGTAGGCGTCCAGCTTGTCGGCCGACATTGCCGTTTCGTACCCACACTCCGGCCATACCGCACCCAATGCACTACGGCTCAGGGGCGCACGCGCCGGAAAGCCGTCCGAGTGCCATGTCGAAGTCGCCGCCAGTCGATCGACACCTAGATAGAGGTGGAGGTCCGACAGGAGGAGCGATGGTGCGGTTCATGATGATTCACAAGGCCACCGAGCAGGCGGAAGCGGGCGCCGAGTCGCATGACGGCACGGGAAGGCTGATCGACGAGATGGTACGGGCCGGCGTGCTGCTCGCCGCCGAAGACCTCCTGCCCAGCTCGGCGGGCGCGCGCGTCTCGGTCTCCGGAGGGACGCGGACCGTGACCGGCGGCCCGTTCACCGGGACGGAGGAGCTGGTCAGCGGCTTCGCGCTGATCGAGGTGAGATCGAGGGAGGAGGCGGTCGAATGGGCGGCCCGCCTGGCGGAAGCGGTGGGCGACGTGGAGCTCCGCCAGGTCGCGGAGCCTCCGGCGTGAGCGCCCGGTGGCGTGCGACGCCAGTCGGCGTGAGCGCCCGGTGACGTGCGACGCCGGCGCTGAGAGCCCCGAGGCGCCGGCGCCGGCGCTCCAGGCTCCTTGCTGACGTTACGTCGGAGTAAGCTCAGCCGCGATGTCCTCCTGAGGCCTCTGGGCGGGATTCTTCGTTGCCGTCACGCGAAGGTGAACCCCCGCCGGAGCCGCCCGCGTGCGGGATGGGAGTCCACGCGGCCGCCAGGGCGCCGCCGATCAGGCCCAGGATCATGCCGATCAGGAAGCCGCCGATGTTGGCGTACAGGATGGACGTGATGGACAGCAGGCTGGCCATGACGCCGAGGAAGATGCGCTGCGCCGGCTGCAGCCAGATCAGCACGCCCAGAATGATCATCGCGATGGAGATCAGGTAGATCAGCCCCGCCTGGGCCGAGTGGATCACCAGCGGGAGCGCGTTGACGGCAAAGGGGATGCTGAGCATCTCCAGCCCGGCCATGAGGGTGATCAGCCCACCCCAGAACGGGCGAGAACGCCGCCACGACTTCACGATCTCCTGCCCCCCGCGATGTAAGGCCGGTCACTTATGCGGCACCACGAGCACTAGACGGACCTCAAGCTAGAAGCATTCCTGTATGCCGGGCAGTACGCGCAGCAGGGAGTCGGGGACGCCGAGTCTCTCGGCACTCGTGCCCAGGATGATCTGCCGGGAGTTCTTGACGACGACCGTGGAGGACACCTGGCTGACGACCCCGGGTTGCCCGGTGATCCCCGGCAGGGTGCTCGCGGTGCTGGCGTCGCGGCCGATCTGGATGTTGGTGTAGTAATCGTCACCGGCCAGTCGGCGTGCGTAGATGACCTGGTTGTCGGCGGTCACCGGGTCCTTGCCCGTGCCCCCGGTGACCTTGAAGGTCACCGTGCCCACGGGCGTGTCGACCAGGTAGCTCTGGCAGAGATTGAAGACTTCCGTATGCCGGTTCGTGGTGACGTATACGGGGATCTGCTTGCCTCCCTTCGTCTCCACCATGCCGGGGAACTCGGCGACGTCCCACGCGCGGATCAGGTCGGCAGTGACCTTGATCTTTTCCCCGGCGACCACGAACGAGGCGCCGATGGCACCCTGGGCCACGGCACCCACCAGCACTGACGCCACTGCCGCCGCGGGTACGAAGATCAAAGCGAAGCGCTTCCACCGCACCCGCCCCTGCTCACGCATGGCACACCTCATGTCGACTGCCAGACCGATGAGTCACCACACCGTGACGAACCACACGGCTTCCCGTCGAGCATGATGATCTTCGTACTTACCCTCAACCGGACACGCCGGATATCACGGTAAGTTTGTCCTCCACTACGCCCCGTAAGGATCCGGGTAGGCGTCAAATGGCGTGGGAGAACAGTGCGTGGTCAAGCACCGGACGACATGGGCACCGAGAACGTGTGGTCAGGTGTCGGCTGGTCTGGGCGCGAGGAGGAGTGCTTGGTGGTCGAGTCTGGAAGTCCTTCGGGGGTTGACGCAGCGGCGCGTGTTGCGCCCGAGGGCTGGTCGGATGTCGGGGGCGGTGAGATGGAGCTCGCTGGCGTGGCCGAGGGGCGTCCTCGGGCGCGCCGGGGCTGCTTGGCAAGTTAGCGAAGTTGGTATTAAAGTATTGCTTCATCATGAAGCATGTACATAACTCTACGTACGGCCTCGATCGTGACCCAGACGGTAGCTTCTTCGACCCGCGGGTGAGGTCTGCCATGGCCCAGTTCACCGCAGGAGAGGACACCCTCGCCCTCGAAGGCGCGGCTGCGGTCCGCAGCGCGTTCCACGCCACCGAGCGCATGCGCGCCCGCGGGGCCGAGGGCCGCGGGCTGAGCGCGGGTGCGCTCGATCTCCTGATCCGTCTGAGCGCCGCGTCCGATGATGGGATCAGCATCGGCGAGTTGGCCCAGGCGGCTGGAGTGAGCTCGCGCAATGTCACCGGACTGGTCGACACCCTCGAACGCGACGGACTGGCTGAGCGGGTCGCCGATCAGCGTGACCGCCGTTCGGTCCTGGCCAGGATCACACCCGCCGGGCTGGCCTGGTTGGAGTCCTTCCGTCGGCCCACCCAGGCCGCCATGGCGGCGGTCTTCCGCGGATTCACGCCCGCCGAGATGACCCAGCTGCGGCATCTTTGCCTGCGCCTCGTCGAGAACCAGCATCGACTCGACCAATACCTGAGCCAGGCCGACGGCACGAACACCCAGCCGTGAACCGGACTTCCACCACCCGAAGAAACGATCAAAGGACCGAACCGCGATGACAACCGAGACCCGGACCCGGCAGATCGTGCGGGGCTATCACGACGCCAGGTTCAGTGGGGACGTGCCCGCAGCCGTCGCGCATCTCGCCGAGCCGTTCACCTTCCAAAGCCCGCTCATGAGCTCTGCGGACCCCGCCGGCCACCTGGCCGGGCTCCCCGGCTTCCTCCAGGTGGTCACCGGCGTCGACATGATCAGCGAACTGTACGGCGAGTCCGAGGCGACACTCGTCTACGACGTGCACACCGCCACCCCGGCTGGCACTCAGCGCACCGCCGAACACTTCCGCCTCGACGGCGCCGGAATCACATCGATCATGCTGATCTTCGACGGAACACCATGGCAGGCGATGCTGGCAATGATGGGCCAGGTCACGCCCGATACCGCTACGGCGAAGCCCTCACGCTGAAACGCCACCAGTCGAACTCGGCGACGAGGTCGTCCCGTTCCCTCCGGCGCTGCGACGAGCACGCGACTCCGAGAAACAGCGGAAGACAGCCAGCTCAAGCCCTGGCAGTACCAGGCCGCCGCATAACCCCCGAAGGACTTCCGAAGTCGACCACTTAGGGGTCGGATGGCGTGGTGGTGAAGCGGGTGGTGAGGTGTCGGATGGTCTGGGCGGCGAAGGGGATGGGTCACAGGAGCGCGAAGGCGCCGCGGATCAGGGCCAGTGACTCCTGGGTGATGGCGTCTTCGTTGAAGGGGGCGGAAGGGTCGCTGGTCAGCGTCGTGACGACGTAGGTCTTGCCTTTAGCCGAGCGGGCGAGGAAGCCCATGGTGAGCACCCCCGGCTCCGAGCCGCCCTTGTACCAGACGAGCGGCCAGTCTTCGCGGGGTAGCCCGAGCCCGGCGTCGCCGGACATCACCTCGCTCACTTCCCGGTCACCGAACCCGCTCAGCCCGGCGAAGGCGCGGCACATGTCGGACGGGGAGCCGAGCCACTCCACCGTGTCGAGCTCCCGGGGAGCCTGCCACGAGGTGACCCGGGAAAGCGGCACCTTCGCCACCGTCCGATCGAGGTAGGCGCGCCGCCCCTTGGAATCGAGGGCAAGGTATTCCTTCGTGAGCCGCGGGTAGTCGGCGCCCTTCAGCACGAAGAGCTCGCGTGTGGTCAGGAACGGCACGTTCCGCTTCGCGTGATCGGACCATGCCGCGTTCGTGGCCTCGACCGCCCGCCGTCCGACCTTGTCGAGGAGCAGGTCCGCACCGGTGTTGTCGCTGATGGAGATCATCAGCTTGGCGGCCTCCCGGACGGAGACGGTGCTGCCGTCCGGCCGGTCCTGCAGCTCGCCGCCGGGCAGGCTCTTCAGCTCCGGCGTGATCGTGAGCTTGTCGTCCCAGGACAGCTTGCCTTCGCGCACCCTTTGCGCGACGGCGCCCAGCACGTACGTCTTGAACATCGAGCCCAGCGGCCGCGGCTCGCCCGGAGCCAGCGCATGAACGGGCCGGCAGCCGCCGCCGGGGGTCACCTCGGCGGCCAGGAAGCCGGCCTGTGGCGCCACCGCTCGCAGCCGTTTGTCGATGTCGGACCAGCTCGCAGGCGTCGGCGAGGGGGAGGCCACCGGCGAGAGCCGCAGAACGTTGATCTTCCCGGACGCGTCGACGGAGATCGAGAGCTTGAGCCGCCCGCTCGGCAACGAGATGAGACCGACGATCGCCGTTGGCTGGACGCCGGTCAGCTCGTCGAGCTTGAGCCCCGCCAAGCCTTCGAGGGTCTTGTTGAACTGCGCCGGGGGAACCTCCTCGAGAAACCCGGCGCTCAGGTGCTCGGCCAGCTCGTCGTCGGCGATCGGCGGCCTGCCCACGACGTCGAGGAACCAGCGGAGCTGCCCGCCCACAGGAGTGCCGGGTATGTCGACCGTCTTGGCAGGGCTACCGGAAGGCGCCGGGGTGAGGGCGGAGCCAGCGGGCGCCGGGGTGAGAGCGGACGTGGCAGTGCTCTGCTCGCCGGGCGCGCACGCGGTCAGAGCGAGGGTCGCAGTGGCGAGCGTCGCGGACAGGACACGCGTGGATCTCGTCGATCTCGTCGACCTCGTCGTGAGGGACATGGCTCCTCCTTCTCTCGGGTGATCACCACAGTAGAAATGGCGGCGCCGCCGGCGGTACCTGGCAGTCCTCCGTCTCTGAAGTGCGGGGATCCACATGGAATGTGAGGACAACCTCATAGACGCCGGTCACCGGCACACGCCACGATGCCGTTCATGAAGCATTCCGCCGCGGTAGCCGCCTCCTTGGCGGCGGTGGCTGTGGCGGGCGCCGTCGCGGGGCTGCTGCTGCAGCCGGAGTCCGCCGCGTCGCCCGTGGAATGGGCGTACGTAGTGCCGTATCTCGTCTTTCCCGCGCTGGGCTGGCTCATCGCCGTCCGCCGTCCTGACAATGCCTATGGATGGCTGCTGCTGGCCACCGCCGACTGCCTGGCGCTTGGCGCCGCCGGCACCGGCCTGCTCCTCAGGGCCGACGGCGACGCGGGCGTGCCGCTCCCGCTAGCCGCTGTGATGACCTCGATGTACACCATCTACTACGGCCTGACGTGGGTCTTCGTCCCGTTGCTCTTCCCTGACGGGCGGCTGCCGTCCGCACGCTGGCGGCCGGTCGTCTGGATCGCCGCCGGGGCGATCGGCCTTCACTGGCTCGGGGTGGTGCGCGTCCCCCAGCTGACCCTCGGGAGGACCCCGACGTCCGATCCGTTCGCGCTGTTCGCGGCGGGAGTGGGCCAGGCGGTCGTCTCCGTCGTAGCCCTGGTCGTGCTCGGCTCGGTCATCGCGCGCTGGCGGCGAAGCAGGGCGTCCGAGCGGCGGCAGCTCGGCTGGCTGATCGCCGGCATGGTGGTCAACCTGGCGGGTGCCGTCCTGCTGGTCCTGACAGCGAGCGCCGGCCCGGTGGTCGCGATGCTGATCGGGGCAATGAGCGTGGTCGGAGCGCTGCCGGCCACGATCGCGGTGGCGGTCCTGCGGTACAACCTTCTGGACATCCGGGTCGGGCTGCGGGGCTCCCGGCTCTACCTGGTCTTCGACGTCCGGCCGACGGTCGACGAGCTGCTGTCGGACCTCGGTCCGACGCTCAAGGAGATGGAGCCGGTGGAGCAACTCGGCCGGCTGGCGGCAGCCGTACGGTCGGGCCTGGACACCCGGTGGGCGGCCGTCGCGCTCTCCGATGGCACCCGCGTCGTGGCCGGGCGGGAGGAGGGGCCGCCCCTGCTCACCGTGCCGGCCGGGCTCGGGCACATCGCCTGTGGGCCCAAGATGGCGGGGCGGTTCAACGCGGAGGATCGGCGGCTGCTCACGGCACTCGCCGTTCCGGTGGCGCTGGCCGTGCAGAGCGCCGGGCTCGCCACCCGGCTGGTGAACGCGCAGGAGGCCGAGCGGCGGCGCATCGAGCGCAACATCCACGACGGCGTGCAGCAGCAGCTCGTGGCCCTCATCGCCGGGCTGGAGCTGGCCCGGGCCACCGGAGGCGAGGCCCGGACGATGACCCTGCTTCGCGAGCAGGCCCGGCAGACCCTCTCCGACCTGCGCGAGCTGGCGGCAGGCATCCATCCGGCCGTGCTCAGCCAGGGCGGCATCGTGGAGGCCGTGGAGGAGCGCTGCTCGCGCCTGCCGGTGGCGACCACCGTGACGGCGGATCCCGGGCTGCGGGAGAAACGGTTCTCCGACGAGGTGGAGGGCGCCGTGTACTTCACGGTCAGCGAGGCGGTCGCCAACGCCCTCAAGCACGCCTCCGCCACAGCCATCCAGGTCCGGCTGTCCCACACCGAAGGCCGGGTGCTCGCGTCCGTGGCCGACAACGGCAAGGGTTTCGAGCCGGAAACCGTCTCCCGTACGGGCCTCGCGATGCTCGCTGACCGGCTGAGCGCGCTGGGCGGGGGCCTCGATATCACCAGCGCCCCGGGAGGGGGCACTCGGCTGCACGCCTGGGTGGCGGTCCATGGGTAAGCAGCCTGTGGTCGGCTGGGGGCGGACCTTTCGCGACAGTCTTCGTGCCACTGGGGGCAGCCGATTCCTGAACAGCTGCTGTGCATCTGCGAGGCCGTTCATGTCTGAACGGCCTGTGCGTGGGTTAGGGGCCGTATATGGCTGAACAGCGGGTGCGGGCCGTTGTCGCGGATGACCATTACCTGGTTCGCGAGGGGACGAGGCAGCTGCTGGAGATGTCCGGCGAGCTCGTGGTCGTGGGCGCGGTCGGCACGGCCGACGAGATGGTGGACGCCGTACGCCGGCTCACTCCCGACGTCGTGATCACCGACATTCGCATGCCGGGTGGCGACTGGCGCCCCGGCTTCGAGGGTATCGACGCCGCGCACCACATCCGGGCCGGCCACCCCACGGTCGGCATTGTCGTGCTCTCCCAGTTCGCCGACTCGCTGTACGCCGTCGAGCTGTTCAAGCACGGCACCGAGGGCTTCGCGTACCTGCTGAAGGACCGTGTCGGCGACCTGGACGAGTTGCTCGGTGCCATTCGCGCCGTCGTGACCGGCGGCTCGGTCATCGATCCGAAGGTCGTCGAGGGGCTGCTCGCCCGCCGGGCCGTACGAGGCGGCACGGAGGCACTGACGTCACGCGAGCGCGACGTGCTCCGCGAGATGGCGCACGGGAAGTCCAACGGTGGCATCTCCAGGGCTCTGCGATTGTCGGTGTCGGCGGTAGAGAAGAACGTCAACTCCATCTTCATGAAGCTGAGCCTGGAGAACAGCCCCGACACCCATCGCCGGGTGGCCGCCGTCCTCGCCTACCTCGGCACTCCCTGAACCCGCACGGGGCGGTCAGCGTGCCCAGGCCTCGCGGGTGGTGGTGACGTCGGCCGAGGTGCGCAGCGACTCGCCGATCGCCAGGCTGATCAGGTGGTCCTGGCAGCCGTCGGCCAGCGAGTAGGGCTCGGTGGCCTCGCTCGCCCCGCACCCACGCCGTCATCTGGCACAGCAGCGAGACGACGGCGAGGTCGTCCTCCGAGAACCGCGCCCCCTTGTACTCGTTGCGGTAGACGATGCGCCCGTCGAAGCCGATGTGGTCCAGCTCGAAGCCTTCGAGGTTCAGGTCGATCCCGGTCTGGCGCCGGATGAGGTGCGACTCCACCGGGGTGGACGGGTCGGCCAGGCGCACGGCGCGGTCGTCCACCAGCTCGCCCAGCGATCCTCGGATGACGATGCGCCGGGTGCGCAGCGGGTTCCACCACTGGTTGTCGGTGAAGTCGTAGAGTCCCATCCCGCTCGCGAACCCGATGGTCGCGATCGTGGTGGCCGCCATCTTCGGCGACGCGTCACCCGTCCAGCCGTCCGG
Source organism: Sphaerisporangium viridialbum (assembly GCF_049674955.1). Lineage (GTDB taxonomy): Bacteria > Actinomycetota > Actinomycetes > Streptosporangiales > Streptosporangiaceae > Sphaerisporangium > Sphaerisporangium viridialbum. The sequence goes on from NZ_CP187232.1 coordinate 840,655, forward strand.
GGTCAGCGGGTCGGCCAGCGGGGCGGTGAACGATCGGGCGCTCACCGTGGCCTCCTCGAAGCCGGCGCCGAGCATGTGACGGATCATCGACACGGCGTGGTAGAGGTGCGTCGAGGAGACCTGCACGGAGGTCACCTGCCCGATGACGCCTTCCCTGATGAGCGCGAGCCTCGCCGCGTGGCCGGGCATGTGCAGGTACTGCTCCGCCACCTGCACCAGGCCGCTGGACCCGACGGTGGTCCACAGGTCGCGCAGCCCGTCCAGGTCGGCCGCCGGGGGAGTCTCGGCCAGCACCGGGACGCCGAGCTCGACGAGCTCCTTGGTCACCTCCGGGGTGACCGGCCACGGCACCGAGGGGATGACGAACTCCGGACGTCCGGCCGCGAGCATCTCGCCGACGGAGCGGAACGCCGGCACCCCCCAGCGCGACTCGACCTCGGCGCCGCGCTCGGCTGATCTGGTCACCACGCCGGTCACCGACAGCCGCTCGGGCAGTTGCCTGGCCAGCCGCAGGAAGAACTGCGAACGCCACCCGCTGCCGACCAGTCCGAAGCGACCCGCTGACTCTGAGCTCAAGATGCTTTCCTTCTCGTACGCGGGACGCTCCGCGAGGTCCTGCCGCGGTCGCCCGTACGGCACGCCGACGCATCACACACTGCACGTCATCCCCACAGAGATCAATACTCCGACTCTCCGCACGACCCCCCAAACACCGAAATTTCACTACATGGTGTGACTTTTACGGAAATATACCTGGAACATGATCGTCGATCTGGGGCAACAGATCGCGCTCACACTGGCCTCCAGTAGATCTTGGAGGTGGCTGTGGACTACAGCAGACGTGGATTCCTGACAGCTGTCGGCGCGACCGGTGGCGCCGGCGCACTCCTGGCGACGATGGGCGCGCTGGGCCTCGCGCCCAGTGCGGAGGCGGCGACCCGTACGGCGTTCGTGCCGCCGCAACCGTCCGATTTCACCCTGACCGGCAGGGGCGCGAAGAAGGTGGTCGTGCTCGGCGCGGGCGTCGCGGGCCTCGCCACGGCGTACGAGCTGGGCAAGGCGGGCTACGACTGCACCATCCTCGAAGCGCTGGACCGGGTCGGCGGGCGCAACTGGACCATCAGGGGAGGCGACCGGATCACCGAGCTGGACGGTTCGACCCAAACCGCTCGCTTCTCCGACGGCGTCTACATGAACGCCGGGCCGGCCAGGCTCGCGCAGTGGATGGTCACCATGGACTACTGCCGCGAGCTGGGTGTGGCACTGGAGGTCTTCACCAACTCCAACGCGCAGTCCTACATCTACAACGAGGCCGCAGGCATGACCGCGCCGGTCAGATGGCGCACCGCGAAGGCCGACGTCTACGGCTACATCTCCGAGCTGCTTTCCACGGCCACTGACAGCGGCGCGCTCGACGCCAAGCTGACCGCGCAGGACAAGGAGAAGCTCATCTCCTTCCTGCGCGGGTTCGGCTCGATCGGCAACAGGGCGAGCGGCTTCGCCTACACCGGCAACGAGCACCGGGGCTACAGCACCGACCCGGGCGCGGGCGAGCAGCCGGGCACCATCCTCGGCCCCGTGCCGTCGCTCTCGGAGGTGCTCGCGAGCGGCGTCGGGCAGCGGTTCTCCTTCGAGTTCGGCTACGACCAGGCAATGCTGATGTTCCAGCCGGTGGGCGGCATGGACTCCATCCCCAAGGCGTTCGCCGACGCCATCGGCAAGCACAAGATCTCGCTGAGGTCGAAGGTCACGAAGATCACCGACCTGCCCGACGGGGTCGAGGTCGAGTACCAGGACAAGAACGGCAAGACCCGGAAGATCAAGGCGGACTTCTGCGTGGCCGCGATGCCGCCGCACATCCTGGCCAAGACCCCGCACAACCTCGGCCCCGACGTACAGGCCGCCCTGTCGACGCCGACCGTCACCTCCTCCGGCAAGATCGGCCTGGAGTACCGGCGCCGGTGGTGGGAGACCGACGAGAACATCTACGGCGGTATCACCAACACCGACCTCGACCTGTCCGTCATGTGGTACCCGTCCTACGGGTACGGCGCGCGGCGCGGGCTCATCATCGGGTACTACAACAACGGCTCGAACCAGGACGCCTACGCCGCGCTCCCGCATGCACAGCGGGAGAAGCGCGCGATCGAGCAGGGCATGAAGATCCACGGCGCGAAGTACCGCGACGAGCTGGCCGCCTCCGTTTCGGTCTCCTGGAGGCTCCAGCCGCACATCGAGGGCGCCTGGGTCGGCTGGCCCTCCCGCACGGGCGGCTACCAGCTCCTGAACAAGCCGGCCGGCCATGTTCACTTCGCCGGCGACTGGCTCAGCTACATGATCGCCTGGCAGGCGGGCGCCCTCGAATCGGCCCGCAAGACCGTCACCGACCTCCACACCCGAGTGCTCACCAACTAACCCCTCCTCAAGGAAGGCGGTCATCATCCGGGGTGGCCGCCTTCCGCCGTGGAGACGCCCTTGTAGACGGGCCTGGCCCCGCGCACGTTGAGCATGATCGCGTAGACGGAGGTCGAGGCGGTCATGAACAGCCAGTTGCGCTTGAGTCCGCCGAAGACCAGGTTGGAGGTCTTCTCCGGAAGCTTCAGCTTGCCGATCAGCGTGCCGTCCGGGGCGAAGCAGTGCACGCCCTCATGCGTGGCGGCCCAGATGCGGCCGGTGTCGTCGAGCCTGATGCCGTCGAAGGAGCCCGCCGTGCACTCGGCCAGCACTCTGCCGCCCGACAGGGTCGCGTCATCATGCACGTCGAACACCCTCAGCTGCCGGCGCCTGGTGTCGACGACGTACAACTGCTTCTCGTCCAGGGAGAAGGCCAGCCCGTTGGGCCGGACGAAGTCGTCCGCCACGACGCGGACCTCGCCGGTGACCGGGTCCACGCGGTAGACGTGGTCTCCGCCGATCTCGCTCTCGGCCCGGTGGCCCTCGTAGTCGCTGGTGATGCCGTACGAAGGGTCGGTGAACCAGATCGAGCCGTCCGACTTCACAACCACGTCGTTGGGGCTGTTGAACCGCCTGCCCTCCCATCGGTCGGCGACCGTGGTGATCGAGCCGTCGTGCTCGGTACGGGTCACCCGGCGGCCGCCCTGCTCGCAGGAGACCAGCCGGCCCTGGGCGTCCAGGGTGTGGCCGTTGGTGTAGCCGGCGGGAGCGCGGAACGGGCCGACGTTGCCGGTCGGCTCGTCCCATCGGAGCATGCGGTCGTTGGGGATGTCGCTCCAGAGCAGGTATCGGCCCGCGGGCACGTACACGGGCCCCTCGGCCCAGCGGCAGCCCGTGTGGATGCGCTCGACCCGCTCGTCACCGCCGACCGCGTCGAAGCGCTCGTCCAGCGCTTCGAGCTCGGCGGGGATGGTCTCTGTCATAGGACTAGGAAAGCCCACCAAATGACATTACGTCAAACCTCTATATGACCTGATAGTGTTCGGTTATGGATGACATCGACAGGATGTTGCTCGGTCTCCTGCAGAAGGATGCCACCCAGCCGTACGCCGCGCTCGGAGCCGCCGTGGGCCTGTCGAGCGGCGCCGCCCACGAGCGCGTCAGGAAACTACGCGAGCGCGGGCTGATCCGGCGCACCACCGTGGACATCGACCCGGTGGTCGCCGGCCGGGGCGTGCTGGCGTACGTGCTGATCGACGGCAACACCTGGATGGGCGACACCGCAGAGGCGCTCAGGGCCATCCCGGAGATCGAGGAGGCCCACGTGATCGCGGGCCCGGCGACACTGCTCGCCAAGGTACGCGCATCCAGCACCCAGGAGCTGCAGAGCCTGCTGCGACGGGTCTTCGACATCGAGGGCGTGGCCAGAACCCAGACCATCGTCGCCCTGGAAACCTTCTTCGAACGCGACGTCCACATCCCAGCCCCCACCCCCGGACATCTGTGAACAGTTGCGCCTACCTGTCCAGCCGATCAGCGATCCGGCGCATGAGCGCGGCTACTCGCGTGGCGCGCGCGTCTGAGGGCCGGTCGAGCGTGGGGGTAGCCGCGACCGACCTGTCGTACTCCTCATCAAGAATCGCGTGGAACCTCCGGGCCTTTCTTGTCTGCGAGGTTCTGATACGTGCTTCTCTTGCCTCCTTCCAGAAAGTTCGCCCAGGTCTGGCGGAGAAGATGGTCGTCGCGCCGTGGCGTAGATGCGTCTCAGAAAAGGTGCCCAGCTCGAACCGGGTCTGCCAGTAGGACAAGATCAAGTTGGTGTACAACTGCTGCCTGAGGGATCTCTCGTCCGTCTCGGTGCTGAACACTCCCCAGCACTCACGATAAATCGGATTTTCCAGAGCCATCGTGATCAACTCATTATGGGTGGCCCTTGACGCTTGTTCTCTGGCCAGCTTGGCTTCACGGGCCTGCAGGACTAAGGAAACGGTGATAGCGGCCAGTGCGAAGACGGAGAGCAGGGCAGCGGCTGCCCCGTATGTCTGCCCGATCTCACTTCGTCGTGACCATCTTCCGCCATCGTCGAGCACATCGAGCGCAAGAGGTGACAGCGCCACCAGCGTCACCGCCAGAAGCACGAGCAGGACCGTCAGGAAGGGAACGAGGCGGCTTACGGAAGACGGGCCTGTTAGCTGCCTTAGCTTTGCGCGGGGCTGAGGAGTCTTGGCGGTCATGCCGCCTTTCATACCCCCTGCGGAGCGGGTGGGGGAAGGCACTCGATCTTCCTGGGGAAGTATCGGAGGAGGTCTTCTCCGCGTTGCCAATGGTCGCTGATCTCGTGGCGGCAGGTGTCGATGAGATCGACGTCGGTGAACTTGCGTGCGCCGGCCAGAACCCCATCGTCGTACTGGATGTCGTACATGACAGGACTCGTCGCGCGGTCGCCCAGCACCACGACCTCCGGCAGTTCGGCACGCGTTTCCAGGTGCGTGATGGTCTCCACGGGGAGGACCCTTATCTGCTCACCAAGTTCGGCCCAGATGGCGAGCAGGTGCAGCTCCCACTGGAGGTAGGGAGTCGGGGGATCGCAGATAAAGCGGACTCGTCGTTGTATGATTCCGCAGCGGTCGAGCTCGCGTTGATGCTCCATCCTGCCGGAGCGCATCTCCTCGGCGAGTCTCAAAGACCTCCCCCAGTCGCCTTCGGCCATCGCCAGCCAGCTTGGCGAGGAAGGCTCCTTGAAGGTGACCTGCCGCTCCAGCTTCCATGACATGTCGGTTTTCCAGAAATTGTCCTGGAAGTCGCTCTTGTAGGCGGCGAGATCGAGATGCTGCGCTGGAAGGCGGCTGAGCTGGTCAAGCATCTGGGATATCCGCTTTTGCGCTGGTGAGAAGGTGTCGCGGGATCATGACGAGACGCTCGTCCGCGCGGATGGTCACGTCACTGGGAAGCCTGCCCGCATAGCTCGCTGTAACGTCACGTCCGACCACGGCTATGTCTCCGTTCTCCATCTCCCAGATGTCGGGGCAGCCGTCGGTGTTGGCCGTGCTTCCCAGCTCGCGCATCGACTTGCCGATTCTACGCAGGAATTCCGTCGCCGTCTCCGCTTCCCATGGTGTGTTCATGCGTCGCGCCTCCCATTATGGGCACCTTTGCAGGTATAGCGTCACATGGACCGTAATTCGCGTCAATATTATTGAATAATCGCTCATATATAGCAGGCCGTAACCGCTTTTTGAGTTCGTTCCGGTGGCTGTGTCGCATCGAATTCCCGGTCGTGGAAGGTATGAAGGTGGCAGCGGAGTGTGCTCGTGCGATGGGCCGAGCGGTCCCTTCCCGCGACTCGGAAGGTGGTCGAGGCGGGTGGATCTTCTTGCTTTGAGCTGGCGTTGAGGTGCGTCAGGTAGAGGTAGGGGTTATGGAACGGGCCGACAAGGTTCTCGTCGTTGACGATGAGCCGAACATCCTCGCTCTGCTTTCGCAGACACTGCGCCTGGTGTCGTTCGAGGTGAAGACGGCGGAGTGCGGGTTGGACGCGTTGAGGGCCGCGGCGGCGTTCGATCCGGACATCGTGGTTCTCGATGTGATGCTGCCCGATCTGGATGGCTTCGAGGTGGCGCGCCGGCTCGGCGAGGTGCCCGTGCTGTTCCTGACCGCGCGGGACACCGTGGAGGATCGCGTCCAGGGGTTGAGCCTCGGCGCGGACGACTACGTCACCAAGCCGTTCAGTCTGGAGGAGGTGGTCCTGCGGATCAAGGCCATCCTCCGCCGGAGCCGGGCGGCCGGGCCGTCCACGGACCACCTGCTGAGGTACGCCGACGTGGAGCTGGACGCGGACGCCCACGAGGTGCGGCGCGGCGGCGTCCCTGTGGACCTGTCGCCGACCGAGTTCAACCTGCTGGCCTACCTGCTCACCAACGCGGGACGGGTGGTGAGCAAGACGCAGATCCTCGACAGCGTCTGGCGCTACGACTTCGGCGGGGACGCCAGCATCGTGGAGTCCTACGTCTACTACCTGCGCAAGAAGATCGACCGCTGGGATCCGCCGCTGATCCACACCGTACGAGGGGTCGGCTACACGCTAAAGCTGCCGCGAAAGGGCGACGCGTGAGGCCGTTCGCGGGCGGGTTCGGACGGGGGCTTGGGTCGCCGGGGCGTTGGACGTTGCGGGCGCGGCTGGTGGTGGCGGCGGTGGCGCTGACCGCCGTCGCGCTGGTGCTGGCCAACGCGGTGGGCCTGACGCTGCTGCGGAACTACCTGGTCGACCGGCTGGACGACCAGCTCGACGCCACCGCCACGACGGCCGTGACGGGTGCGGCGATGATGCCCAACAAAGGTCTGGCGCTCCGCGTGCCCGTACAGCCCGACAAGCCGCGCATCCAGATCCAGGTGTCCGAGAGGGCGATCGTCCAACGGATGATCGGCGACAGGAGGTTCTACGTCTTCGCGCCGGACGGGAAGATGGCCGCCGAGATTCCCGGGGCACTCCCCAACAGGCCGGAGCTCGGTCCCGTCGACCAGATCCAGAAGGGCGCGCCATACACGGTGCCCGGCACCGACGGCCCGTCCTGGCGGGTGAAGGCGATGGACCTCCCCGACGGCGGCATCGTGGTGATGACGGCGTCGCTGGCCGAGATCGAGGCGACGCAGCGGTGGCTGATGGCCATCGACGCCGGGGTCATGGCGGTGGTGCTGCTGCTGCTCGGCCTGGTCGCCGCCGCCCTGGTACGGCTCGGCATGCGCCCCCTGACCAGGATGGAGGAGACCGCCGCGCAGATCACCGCCGGCGACTTCAGCCGCCGGGTGCCGGACACCGCCCCGCACACCGAGCCGGGCCGTCTCGGGGTCGCGATGAACGTGATGCTCGACCGGGTGGAGTCGGAGATCGCCGCGCGGATCGAGTCCGAGGCGCGGATGCGACGGTTCCTCGCCGACGCCTCCCATGAGCTGCGCACCCCGCTGACCTCGGTGCAGGGCTTCGCCGAGCTCTACCGCAGGGGCGGCACCCCGCCGGGTCCCCCTATGGACGAGACCATGCGCAGGATCGAGGACGAGGCCACCCGCATGGGCCTGCTGGTCAACGACCTGCTCATGCTGGCCCATCTGGACGAGGAACGCGCCCTCGACAGCCACCCCGTGGACCTGCTGGAGATCGCGGTCGAGACGGTACGCGACGCGCGGGCCCGGCTCCCCGAGCGGCGGATACGACTCACCGGGCTCGGTCCGGCGCTGAGCCCGGTCATGGTGCTGGGCGACGACGCCCGGTTGCGGCAGGTGGCCGCCAACCTGGTGACCAACGCGCTCGTCCACACCCCGCCGGACGCGGAGATCATCGTCCGGGTGGGCACCGGCAGGGCCGCCGTCGCACCGGCCGCCGCCGTCGGTGACGGGGCGCACCTGGTCATGGGGGTGCTGGAGGTGTGCGACACCGGCCCAGGAATCCCGGAGGATCACGCCCCGCGCGTCTTCGAGCGGCTCTACCGGATCAGCCAGAGCCGCTCGCGCGCGGAGGGCGGTGCGGGGCTCGGGCTCGCCATCGTGGCGGGCATCGTCAGGGCGCACGGCGGGCGGGTCGAGCTCGCGACCTCGCCAGGAAAGGGCGCCGCCTTCCGGGTGCTGCTCCCGCTTCAGGACTGCGAGACACCTCAGGACCGCGAGATACCTTCTCAGGACTGCGAGATACCTCATGCCTGTGAGACACCTCAGGACTACGAGATGCCTCACGCCTGCGAGACGCCTTCTAGAACTGCGTGACTCGGCGTTGCGAGGTTCCTGCCCAGGATCGCGGGATACCGGCCGAGGATTGTGCGGCTGCTCATCGGCGTTGTGAGATTCCCGCTCCAGGATTCCGAGGTTCCTCCGAGGTTGCTCGGGGGTCGTTCCGATCCGCGCTCGGCAGCATTCGGGGCATGAGAAGAACACTTGTGGCGGTGGCGTTCCTAGCGCTGGCCGCCGGATGCGGACAGCCGGCCACGTCCGGCGGGGTGGCTTCGGTGCAGGGCACGAAGACCGCCTCCCCGACCGGCGCCTCCCCGACCGCCTCGGTCGACCGCGAGGAGCAGGGCAGGAAGTTCGCCCAGTGCATGCGGGACAACGGCGTCGACATGCCGGATCCCCAGGCCGACGGCGGCAGGGTCGCCATCAAGATTCCCAAGGGCGCCGACCGGGCCACCATGGACAAGGCCATGGAAGCCTGCCGCAGCCTGAGCCCGATGGGTGAGAAGGGCGGCACGATATCACCGGAGGAGCAGGAGAACGTTCGCGCCTTCGCCCAGTGCATGCGGGACAACGGCGTCGACATGCCGGATCCGGACTTCTCCAAGGGCGGCGGCATCAGGATCGGCGGCCCCAACAGCAAGATCAAGCCGGATGACCCGACGTTCAAGAAGGCCGAGGAGGCCTGCCGGGACAAGCTGGGCGGGCTCGGCAAGGGACCCAAGGGGTGAGCGACACTCGAACGGAGCGGCCCGTGAGCTCGACGGACGAACCAGAGGCGCCCCCGCGGCGACGGCGTAGGCGGGGCAAGGCGGTCGTGGTGGCCGTGGCCTGCGGAGGGGTGCTCGCCGCCTCGGTGGCGGCCGCGATCGGCGTGGGGGGCGACACCGGCACGCCTGTCGCCCAGCGGACGCCCCCGGCGACGGCCCAGGTCACCCGCACCACGCTGACCGAGACCAAGACCGTCGACGGCACCCTCGGCTACGGCGACACCGCCACCGTCTCGGCCACCTCCCACCAGGGCACCATCACCTGGTTGCCGGCTGCCGGCGCCGTCGTCACCCGGGGCCGGGCCGCCTACAGCGTCGACGCCGACCGGGTTCCCCTCCTGTACGGGAGCACGCCCCTCTACCGCACCCTGGAAAACGGGGTGAAGGGCAAGGACGTCAAGCTGCTGGAGACCAACCTGGCCAAACTCGGCTACGACGGCTTCACCGTGGACGACGAGTTCACCTGGACCACCCGCGAAGCTGTGAAGAAGTGGCAGGAGGACATCGGCGTCCCGGTCACCGGCCGGGTCGAACCCGGCGCCGTCGTCGTACACGACGGCGCGTTCCGGGTCGCCGAGCTCAAGACCACACTCGGCGCCACCGCCGGCGGCCCCGTGCTGACCTACACCGGTACGACCCGTCAGGTCACCGTCCCGCTGGACGTCGCCGACCGGCATCTGGTCAAGAAGGGCATGAAGGCGACCGTGGAACTGCCGGACGGCTCCACCGTGCCGGGCACCATCAAGGACATCGGCAAGGTGGCCACCGAGAGCACCAGCCAGGACGAGACCACGACCACGATCGAGGTGGTCGTCTCCATCCGCGCCGGCAAGAAGCTCAATACGTACGACACCGCCCCGGTGAACGTCACGATCGTCTCGGCGCAGCGTAAGAACGTGCTCGTCGTGCCGGTCAACGCGTTGCTCGCGCTGGCAGAGGGCGGGTACGGCGTGCAGGTGGTGGAGGGCCCGGCCACCCGCTACGCGGCGGTGAAGACGGGCATGTTCGCCGACGGCAAGGTGGAGGTCACCGGGGTCGACGAGGGCGCGACCGTGGTGGTGCCCAAGTGATCGTCTCACTCAGTGAGGTCAGCAAGCTCTACGCCGGGGAGGTGGCCGCCCTGCGCGGGGCCACGATGGAGATCGGGTACGGCGAGCTGGTCGGCATCGTGGGCCCGTCCGGCTCCGGCAAGTCCACGATGCTGAACATGATCGGCACCCTGGACCGGCCATCGGGCGGCACCGTGCGCATCGCGGGCCATGACGTCGCGACGCTCACCGACCGGGAGCTGTCGGCACTTCGCGCGAGCACGATCGGCTTCGTCTTCCAGCAGTTCCACCTGGCCGCCGGGGTGCCGGTACTGGACAACGTCGCCGACGGGTTGCTCTACTCCGGCGTTCCCCTCAGGCGGCGGCGAAGCAAGGCGACGGAGGTGCTGCACAGGGTGGGCCTCGGGCATCGCCTCGACCACCGGCCGCACGAGCTGTCCGGCGGCGAGCGGCAGCGGGTGGCCATCGCCCGCGCCGTGGTCGGCGACCCTGAGCTGCTCCTCGCCGACGAACCCACCGGCAACCTCGACTCGAAATCCGGTGGCGCCGTGATGACCCTGCTACGCGACCTCCACCAGGCCGGTACCACCGTCCTGATCATCACGCACGACCGGGACATCGCCGCGGCCCTGCCCAGGCAGATCGAGATGCTGGACGGCCGCGTCGTCCACGACTCCCGGGCCGATCGGGTGGCGACATGGTGACCGTCCCATTCCAGGCCGGGCCGGTGCCCGTCATCGCTCAGACCAGGCGAGGGACGGCATGGTGACCATCTCAGAAGAGCGGCGCGGTACGCGGCTGACGCCCTCCCGCCTCAGCCCGCGCGACGTGCTCAGGGTCGGCGGGGCGGGACTGCGGTCACGGCCGCTGCGGGTGTTCCTGTCCGCCCTCGGCATCGCGATCGGCATCGCCGCGATGCTGGGCGTGGTCGGCATCTCCACCTCCAGCCAGGAGGACCTCAACCGGCAGCTCTCCGCGCTCGGCACCAACCTGCTCACGGTCTCACCGGGCAACACCATGTTCGGTGAGGGGTCCCACCTGCCCACCGAGTCGGAGAGCATGATCGGCCAGATCGGCCCGGTGACGTCGGTGACCGCGACCGGAGCCACCACCGCCAAGGTCTACCGCAACGACCACATACCGGAGTCCCAGTCCGGTGGCATCTCGGTCCAGGCCGCCCGCCTCAACCTGCTCAAGGACGTCGGGGCGACGGTCATCAGCGGCACCTGGCTGAACGCGGCCACCCACCACTACCCCGCGGTGGTCCTCGGATCAAGGACGGCCGACCGGCTCGGCGTCGCCCAGGCGGGGCCGGAGCAGCGCGTCTGGCTCGGCGGCCAGTGGTTCACCGTGGTCGGCGTGCTCGCCCCGGCGCCCCTGGCCCCCGAGCTCGACACCGCCGCCCTCGTCGGCTGGCCGGTGGCCGAGGAACGGCTCGACTTCGACGGCTACCCGACGACCGTCTACACCCGGGCCGAGGAGGAGCACGTGGTCGAGGTGCGGGACGTGCTGGCCGCCTCCGCCAACCCCGAGCACCCCGACGAGGTCGACGTCTCCCGTCCTTCCGACGTGCTCGCCGCCAAGCAGGCCACCGACGCGACGCTCAACGCGCTGCTGCTGGGCCTGGGCGGCGTCGCGCTCCTGGTCGGCGGGGTCGGCGTGGCCAACACCATGGTCATCTCCGTACTGGAGCGGCGCGCCGAGATCGGACTCCGCCGCTCCCTGGGCGCCACCCGGGGGCAGATCCGGCTGCAGTTCCTGGCCGAGTCGCAACTGCTGTCGGCCCTGGGCGGCATCGGGGGAGTGGTCCTGGGCATCGGTGTGACCATCGCCTACGCCACCTCCCAGGGCTGGCCGTCGATCATCCCCGCCTGGGCGATGATCGGCGGCGTGGTCGCGACGCTGATCATCGGCGGCATCGCCGGCTTCTACCCGGCGGTCCGCGCCGCCCGCATGCCCCCGACCGAGGCCCTCGCCACCCCTTGAGGACCAAGCCCGTACGGCCTGCCCGGCGGCCCGCCGGGCAGGCCGTACCGCGGGTTCTGGCTATCAGGAAGCCCATTAGGAATCGATCGTTCCTAATGGGCTTCTAACGTGTGAAGCACGGGAAAACGCGCCGGGCCGCATCCACCGCCCCGGACGAACTCCCAGGGACGGCACGTCCGTTCCCGAGATCGCTTCGTACGGCCCGCGTGGCCTTGACCTCCTCGAAAGGGAGACTTCGATGACCCTCACCCCGTCCGCAGGCATGATCCACCCGTTCCGCATCGAGATTCCCCAGGCCGAGGTCGACGATCTGCGTGACCGCCTGGCCCGCACCCGCTGGAGTGGTGAGATCCCCGGCACCGGCTGGAGCCGGGGGGTGCCGGTGGAGTACCTGAAGGGCCTGGCCGACTACTGGGCCGACAAGTACGACTGGCGGGAGGCCGAGGCCCGGCTGAACGAGTTCCCGCAGTTCACCACCGAGATCGACGGGCAGAACATCCACTTCGTACACGTCCGGTCCGTCAGGGCGGACGCCACCCCGCTGCTGCTCCTGCACGACTGGCCGGGCTCGTTCACCCAGTTCACCGAGGTCGTCGAAACGCTGTCGCGGGACTTCCACGTGATCGTCACCTCCACGCCAGGCGTCGGGTTCTCCGGCCCGCTGAGCGGCCCCGGCTGGAACACCGGCAAGATCGCGGGTGCGTTCGCCGAGCTGATGGCCCGCCTCGGCTACGACCGGTACGGCGTGCAGGGTGGCGGCGGTGGCGCGTGGATCGCGGCGGAGATGAGCCGCCAGGCACCCGAGCGGGTCATCGGCATCCACCTCAACGGCCTGGTCACCTTCCCCTCCGACGACCCCGCCGACTTCGCGGGCCTCACCGAGGGCGAGCAGGTGCGCCTGGCCCGACTGCAGAACTTCCGCGACGACATGATGGGCTTCAACGTCATCCAGTCGACCCGGCCGCAGACCCTCGCGTACGGCCTGCACGACTCGCCTGTGGGCCAGTTGGCCTGGATCACCGAGAAGTTCAAGGAATGGACCGACAGCGCCGCGGACCTGCCCGAGGACGCCGTCGGCCGTGACCACCTGCTCACCAACGTCAGCGTCTACTGGTTCACCGGTACCGCCGGGTCCTCGGCCAACCTCTACTACGAGATGTCGCACGACCCCGCTGCCTGGGCCCCCAAGGAGCGCGGCACCGTCCCGGCCGCGGTGGCCGTCGCGCTGCCCACCGACGTCGCCATCCGCCGCTTCGCCGAGCGAGACCTCAACGTCACCCGCTGGACGGAGTTCGAGCGCGGCGGCAACTTCCTCTCCCTTGAGCAGCCCGAACTGTTCGCCGGCGACGTGCGCGCCTTCTTCGACGCTCTCGACCGACCTCACCGGTGATCAGGGGGCCAGCGTCCGGAGCCGCTCAGGGTCCGGCGGCTAACTGCCGAACAAATCACCACTTATCCCGCTAGGGTGCTTAAGATCCACTCGCGTCCGCCTCTGGAGTCGCTCCCCCGATGCCGCAAGTCGAACCACTTCGTGAAGGCGACCCGGCGGCGGTAGGGCCGTACCGGCTCGTCGGGCGGTTGGGCGCGGGCGGCCAGGGTGTCGTGTACCTCGGCGAGGCCGGCGACGGCAGGCCCGTCGCGGTCAAGGTGCTACGCGAGGACGTGGCCGGCGACGACCGGTTCGCGAAGGAGATCGCCGCCGCCCGCAGGGTGGAGCCGTTCTGCATCGCCCAAGTGCTCGACGCGTCGCTGACCGGCAGGCCGTACATCGTCACCGAGTACATCGAGGGACCGTCGCTGCAACAGGCGTCGCGGCACGCCGGCGCGGACCTGCAGCGGCTCGCGGTCGCCACCGCGACGGCACTGGCCGCCATCCACGCGGCGGGCGTGGTGCACCGGGACTTCAAACCGGCGAACGTCCTGCTGGGGGCCGGCGGGCCGCGCGTCATCGACTTCGGCATCGCCCGCACCACCGACGCCGCGGCCACGGTCACCAGCGCGGTCATCGGCACTCCTGCCTACATGGCGCCTGAGCAGATCGCCGGGCAGCAGGTCGGCCCGGCCACCGACGTGTTCGCATGGGCGTCGGTCGTCGGGTACGCGGCGACGGGGACGCCGCCCTTCGGCAACGACACGGTGCCCGCGATCATGAATCGCATCCTGCACAACGAGCCTCAACTCGGCGACCTGCCGCAGCCGCTGCGCTCGGTCGTGTACAGCTGCCTGGCCAAGGATCCACGCGAGCGTCCGACGATGCGCGATGTACTCCTGCGGCTCCTCGGCGGGCAGGGGCCCACGCCGCCGAGGCAGGCGCCCGTGGGGCCGAGGCAGATGCCCGTGGGGCCGAGGCAGATGCCGATGGGGCCGAGGCACGCCCCCTCCCGCCGTCCTGTCAACGTCCCGCTGATCGCCGGTGCCGCCGCTGCGATGGCGTTGACCCTGGTCGCCACCGTCGTATGGCTCGTGCCCTCAACGTGGCTGCTGCCCTCGACGTGGCTCGCGCCCTCACAGGAGAACCTGGCCGCCCAAGGCGGAGCCGACTCCGGCACCCCGACAATCGCCGCTCCCACCACGGGCTCCGCGACTCCGTCCACGCGCGCCCCCCAACGACCGAAAAGATCACCGAAGCCGGCACCGACCCAGACCCCGATATCGACGCCGAAGTCCACGCCCTCGTCGGAGCGAACGACCACGCGGCCGACGCCCACCCCCACCCGCACCACCAAGAAGCCCGTCTCGAGCGCCGCGCTCAGGATTCTCTCCATCCGCCCACAGGGGAAGGTGGGGTCGGCCGACTGCGTCGAGGGGCCGGCGAACTTCTCCACAAGGGTGGAGTCGGACAAGCGGTCGGTGGAGTTCTCCTACACGTTGGTGGTGGACGGGAAGAACGTGGAGCGCGGCTCATTGTGGGTCACCGACTACACCGCGTTCGTGCCTTCCCTGCAGTACGACCTGGGGCCCGGCCCGCACGCGGTGACCTTTCGGATCACCTCGCCGGTCGTCAGAGCCAAAGCCGTCTCTTTCACCGTCTGTCCCCTGGACTCCGAATGACGCAGGAGCCAGGGGAGCCAGGGGGGCCTTCCCTGATCGGCCCCTACCGGATCGTCCGCAAGATCGGGGAAGGCGGCCAGGGCGTGGTCTATCTCGGCACCGCGCCTGACGGCAGGCCTGTCGCGGTCAAGGTGCTGCGTGAGGACGTGGCCGGTGACGACCGCTTCGCCAAGGAGTTCGCCAAGGAGATCGCCGCCGCGCGCAGGGTGGAGCCGTTCTGTATCGCCCAGGTGCTCGACGCGTCGCTGGGCGGCCGGCCGTACATCGTGACCGAGTACGTCGAGGGACCTTCCCTGCAGCAGGCCGGCCGGCACACCGGGGCCGACCTGCAGCGGCTCGCCGTCGCCACCGCCACGGCGCTGGCCGCCATCCACCGGGCGGGCGTCGTGCACCGGGACTTCAAGCCCGCCAACGTGCTGCTGGGCCGGGATGGGCCGAGGGTCATCGACTTCGGCATCGCCCGCACCATCGACGCCGCGCTCACCGTGACGAGCAGCATCGTCGGCACCCCCGCCTATATGGCTCCCGAGCAGATCGCGGGGCAACACGTCGGCCCGGCCGCCGACGTGTTCGCCTGGGCATCCGTGATCGTGTCCGCCGCCACCGGCACCCCGCCATTCGGCAATGACTCGATGCCCGCGGTGCTCAGGAGAGTCCTGCACGACGAGCCGCAGCTGGGCGACCTGCCGCGGCCGCTTCGCTCCATCGTGTACAACTGCCTGGCCAAGGACCCCGCTCTCCGCCCGGCCATGCAGGACGTTCTCTTCCAGCTCATCGGCGGCCACGCACCACCACCATCACCTCCGAGAAGGCACGCACCACCACCATTGGCTCCGAGAAGGCACGCGCCCCCGGCATCGCCTCCGAGAAGGACGGCGACGCCCCGAAGCCGCCGTGGAGCCGTGCTCCTGGTCGGCGGTGGGGCGGTGGTCGTGTCGGCCGCCGTCGCGGCAGCCGTCGTCTGGCTGCCTTCCACGTTCCAGCCGGCGATCACCGGCCGCCCGGCCGCCCTTCCCTCCAGCGGTCCCACCCCCATCACGACCGACGAGCCCATCACGACCAGGACGAAGGTGAAGCAGTCCGGGAAACCAACGCGCACGCCAAGCCGGCCGGCACGCGGGCGGGACGAAACCGGTGCCAGGCCGACGCGCGGCCCCGGCGCGACATCGGCACCCAGTCCCAGCGCCAAGCCCACATCTGCCCCCAACGCCAAGGCCACACCCAGCCCCAGTGCCAAGCGGACCACGGCCGGCGGCGGCGTGGGTTCGGTGAGCGTGCGTCCGGAGGGCGTGAAGCTGGGAGATTGCTGGCGTCAGGACGTGATCCTCTACGGCATCGTCGGGAGAACCGGCACGCGCACGGAATTCACCTACCGGTGGCTGGTCGACGGCCAGGATCTGGGCAGGACAGTGAGCACCACGCCGGCCAAGACCGTGCTACCGGCCGGATCGCTCAAGACATCCGGCCCGCACCGGGTCGTCTTCCGCGTGATCACTCCGGTGAGCATCCAGAGAACTCTGACGGTGAACCTCTGCGACTTCGACAAGTTCTGATGCCTGGATGGTGGCCCAGCTGCCAGGACATTGGCTGTTGGGAAACGAACAGATATGAGCCGTTTGTGCTTAAACGCTTGAAGACTGTGAAGATCGAGATAAGTGGACATGTCTATTGATGTCCAGCTAGGCATACCTGTCTAATGGACTGGTGGCCGATGGCAGGGAGCACTCGGCGTCGAGTCTCCCCGGGGGGCCGGGAGAGCAGCCGGCCAAACCACCTCGGCAGCGACCGCCCGAAGATCAGCTTCTGGAGGCGGCGCGGAGGGCGCGAAATCGGCCGTTCGCCATCCTGTTCATGACTGCGGCGGTCGCGGTGCCCACGCTGGTCGCGCAGCTGTCTTTGGCACGGCTCTTCGACAGGCCACTGGTCTGGCTCGGATATCCGTTCACCATAGAAGAGTTTCGGGACATCCTGTCCGGGCTGGCATTGATCGCGGTGAACAGTGCCGCGATCGTCGTGCTGAGTGGCCTGCTTGCGCCTTTGCTGACCGAGAAGACATCGGAGGGCGGGTCGTTCCGTGCGTTGCTCCGACTGTTCGCCCTGACATGCTTACTCGGCGGCCTCGGCTTGGCGTTGTGTCTGCTGATCCCCCGATTCCAGAACATGGACGACTGGTGGCATTCGCTGCTCTTCTCTGTTCTGTTCTATCTCGGAGGCTTCGCGGTGGTCTCCGCGGTGGGGATCCGGTTCGCTTTCGCGGCTCCTGGAGTGACGCTTTGTGGACGGTCGGCGACAGCCGCGTTGCGAGACTCCCGTCGGCTGACTCGCCGGCTGTTCTTCCGCATTCTCGCGCTGCGTGTCGTCACGCAGGTAGTACTCGAATCGTTCGGGGGCGTGATCGGCGCGGCGGTGGTGAACGGGTCGTCGGGCCTGATCGACTTCAGTGCGGGCGATCTCGGCTTTGGTGGATGGGTGGTGGTGGCCATTCTCAAGTGGGGCTTCCTGATTCCGGTGTTGGCCGTGAACTCCGCGCTCGCCGTTGTCCAGTTCTTGGAGCAGTCCGATTATATTCGCGACAGGAAGCCCAAGGAGACCGTTGACTGATGTTTCCTCCATTACGCAGGCAGCCCATCATTCCGCTCCGCCCACTCGAGGTGAGCGAGATCCTGTCGGGGGCCGTACGGCTGATCAGGTATCACCCTTGGCCCTTCGTGGGATCAGCCCTGGTCCTGACCATCGTGACCGACCTACTCGCGCAGGCCTGGACATGGCTTGTCATTACGGCACTGACAGATCCGAAGGCGGAAGTGCCGGAAAATGTGCAGGCGGGGTCAACGGGGCTCTTCGGGATCGCCGCGCTCTACCTGGTGTCCTTCGCGTTGCAGGGGGCTGTGCAGGCCGTTCTCGTCGTGCAGGCGATGACCGGGGAGTCTGTGACGATCCGGAAGGCTCTGGGCTTGCTTCGTCGCCGGGTCAGAACAGTGGTGGGCGTGACAGCGTTTCTGGTGCTCGGGGAGTTCGTGTGGCTGATCCTGCTGGGTGTGACGGCGTTCTTGTCCTTCGGGCAGTTGGCGCGGCTGATCTTTCAGGGCGTGTTGAGCTCTGGCGCTCAGGAGCGCGTGAGCCTTGGGGTAGCGGGATTCGAGGTCGTCCCCGTTGTGATATGGCTTCTCGTCGCCGTTCCTGGCACGCTTCTCATGGCATTCTTCACAGTGTTCGCGCCTGCGGCCGCCGCGTTGGAACCGGTGGGAACGGGGCGCGCCCTGCGTCGTTCCCTCTCCCTGGCCGGAAACGGATTCTGGCGCGTGATCGGTGTGCTGCTGACCAGCTGCGCGCTGCTGCTGATCAGCTCACTCGTGTACCTGTTCGCCGCCCTTCTCTTTTCCGCTCTCTTCGCCGTGCTCCTCCTGGCGGCACCCCCGGCGATCGCAGGTCCTGAGCTCTGGGGGCAATCTCTGTTCGGACACCTGTTCTCCTGGCTCTCCACCGGGATCTACGGCTCGATTTCCGCCTGGTGGGTCGCGGTCGTCGTTCTCCTCTACCTGGATCTGCGAATGCGCCGGGAGGGTCTCGGCGAGGTGCTCTGGCATCGTTGGACGGCGAACCAGACCGCGTTCAGCCAACCTGTTCCAGCCGGGACCTCGGGTCCCGAGGGGTCGTCTGATCCGGAAGGAACTCCCGATTCCGGCGACCCCCCTGGCCCGAAGGCGACCGCTGATCCCGACGGGACTGATCCGCAGAAGACCGGTGGCCAGGGAGGATCAGCCGATCCCGGCGAAAGCGCTGATCCGCTCGCTTGAGTGGAGAGGCGAGGCGGCATGTGACCGGCGCATCGTGCGACTCGCTAACCTAAGGCGCGATGAACCGTTTGACGACGTCGAGAGGTGGGTTCGACCTCACCCGCTTCCCCGAGGACCCCCGCGACCCACTTCGCGCCTGGGACGCCGCCGACGAATATCTGCTGCGGGCGCTCGACGGAATCGACGGCGAGCCCACGGACCTGTCGGGCACCGTGGTCGTGCTGGGCGACCGGTGGGGTGCTCTGGTCACCGCGATCGCCGATCACCGCCCCGTGCAGATCAGCGACTCCTTCCTCGGCCAGGAGGCGACCCGCTCGAACCTGGAGCGCAACGGGGTAGCCCCCGACGCGGTGCGGCTCCGCACGACCAGGGACGCGCCTCCGGACCTGATCGACGTGCTGCTCATCCGAGTGCCCAAGAGCCTCGCGCTCCTTGAGGACCAGCTGCACCGCCTCGCACCCCACGTGCACTCGGGCACCGTGGTCATCGGCGCGGGGATGGTCACCGAGATCCACACCTCGACGCTGAAGCTGTTCGAACGGATCCTCGGGCCGACCAGGACGTCACTGGCGGTGAGGAAGGCACGGCTGATCTTCTGCTCACCGGACCCCCGGCTCCCCCGGAGCGGCAACCCGTGGCCGCTGAGCTACGCGCTGCCCACCGGCATCGGAGCCGTCTCTGGTCTGACCGTCACCAACCACGCGGGCATCTTCTGCGCCGACCGCCTTGACGTCGGCACCCGCTTCTTGCTGGGGAACCTGCCGTCGCGCCGTGGACGCGAACACGTCGTGGACCTGGGCTGCGGCAACGGGGTGACCGGGCTCGCCGCGGCACTGACCAACAGTGAAGCCCAGGTGACGTTCATCGACGAGTCCTATCAAGCGCTGGCTTCCGCGGAGGCCACGTTCCGGGCGAACGTGGCTGCGAGCACCACCGCCGCGTTCCTGGCGGCCGACGGCATGTCAGGCGTACCCGCGGGGACGGTGGACCTGGTGCTGAACAACCCGCCGTTCCACGCGCATCGCGCGACGACCGACGCGACGGCCTGGCGCATGTTCAACGGCTCACGCGCCGCACTGCGCCGCGGTGGCGAACTGTGGGTGGTCGGCAACCGGCATCTCGGCTACCACGCGAAGCTGCGCCGGCTCTTTGGCAACTGCGAGGTCGCCGCGAGCGACCCCAGGTTCGTCGTACTCCGAGCCGTCAAGAGCTAGTCGAGCCAGATCACGATCCCGGTCAGGTCGTTGAGCACGGCCGCGACGCCCGCCCTGATGGCGGCCGCGCAGCGCACGGTGGTGAACGAGCCGGGGTCGTACGTCGAGGACATGCCGAGCCCTTCGCCACGGAACGACGCGCCGGACCAGTCGACCGCCGTGACGTTGTGGGTGGGCTCGGCCAGCTCCGCGCCCACGACGAGGAACTGCTGTGACAGGTGGCTCGGGGTGACCAGCGCGAGGGAGTCGACGAGGTCGTTGCCCGCGCTGACGATGAGGTCCGGGCCCATCTCGAGGGCCCTGGTGATGCTGGGAACGAGGTCGGACGGGTCGTCGGCGACCACCGTTCTGAGGTCGACGCGCTCCTCCTCGGCCCAGTCCTTGACCGCCGTCACGAGGGCTTTGGTCGGGCGGTCGTCACCCGTGGTGAGCAGTACCACGCGGTAGTCCTTCGACGGGTGGACCCCGGTCCAGGTGCCGGGCCGCGGCGTGACGGTCGCCTCCGGGTTGGGCGGGGCGGAGGGGTCGGTGAACCCCGGGCCGAGAGTGCCGACGGCGGTGGGCTTGGGGTGCGGCCGCGACCAGTCGTCGCCGGAGCTGCAGCCGGTGACCAGCGCGGCGGCCACGGCCAGCGTGGCAACGGCCCGAAGCGGGGGTCGCAAGGCGATCGTCCTCCGAGTGGTGGCGGATGGTGCGCCTACATCCTCCTATCCCAGTTCCTGCCACTTTCAAGCTGTGAGGGTCGTTCTGGGGTTTTTTATTCTGCGGTTCGCCGGTGAGTCGGCTCGTGTTCACCCGTGGCGTGCAACGTGCTCTGGCTAACCGAAGGAGCCACATGTCAAAACGGGTCCGCCGTACCCTCGCCGTGATCGCTGCGGCGGTGATCGTCTTGCTGAGCGCCGGGCCGGCGCTCGCCCACGGGTTCACGTCGACCGTGTACGTCCACGTCACCGCGGGCGACGGGGGTCACGTACGAACGACGCTGGAGCTCGAGTACGACCTCTTCATCGTGTCCACCGCCGATTTCGAGGACGACGATCCCCTCTTCAAGGCGGGGACCGCCGCGTTCGAGGCCGGTGACACCGACGGGCAGGCCGCTGCGGTCAACACCCATGCGGAGTCGGCCGTCAAGTATGTCACCAAGCGCTTCTCGGTCACCTCGGACGGCAAGGCCTGCACGCCCACACAGGTCGGCGACTTCACGATGAGCGAGCGGGAGGGCGTGCCGTACGCCGATCTGCTGCTCGACTGGGCCTGTCCCGAGCCGGGCGACGGTCACGAGGTGCGCAGCGAGCTGTTCCCCGGCGCCGAGAAGTACGTCAAAGGCACCAAGACGATCGTCACCTACAAGATCGACGGCCGTTCGGGCAGTGCCGCGCTCGACGCCGATCACCCATCCTTCTCGACCGGTCAGTCGTGGTTCGAGCGGTTCTGGGAGTTCTTCCGCCTGGGCGCCGAGCACCTGGTGACCGGGATCGACCACATCCTGTTCCTGCTGGCGCTCATCGCCGGGTCACGGCGCCTGCGCGAGATCGTGCTCGCGGCCACGAGTTTCACCCTGGCGCACTCGGTGACGTTCATGCTCGCCGCCCTCGGCCTGGTCCATGTGCCCGCGAGGGTCGTGGAGCCCGTCATCGCGCTGTCGATCGCCGCGGTCGCCGGCTGGCACCTGTGGCGGATCTGGCGGCGCGGCGGCCACGCCGCCGACCTCAAGACGGTGGGACACAGTCACTTCAGCCTGGACCGTGCGGGCTGGACCCGCCTCGGGGTCGTGTTCTGCTTCGGCCTCGTGCACGGCCTGGGCTTCGCGGGCGCGCTGGGGATCGAGGAGGCGTGGTCGTGGACCCTGCTGTGGTCCTTGCTGGTGTTCAACGTCGGCATCGAGGTCGTACAGCTGGCGATCATCGCCGTCGTCTTCCCGCTGCTGGCCGTGCTGCGTCACCGTGCGCCGACGGCCGGCCTCTGGGCGACGGGTGTGATTTCTGTGGGCGTGTCCGTTATGGGGCTGGTCTGGTTCGTGCAACGGGTGTTCGGGAGCTGAAACCGCAGATCTTCTGGGAATTTCCACCAATCCGCCGGGCCGCATTCACGATCGCTTCACCAAGTGACGAAACGTTGAGTGCCGCTTCTCCGCATCTTGTGCGAAAAAGGACGTAAACATGACATTGGGCACCTCGACGCAGTCCCCCGGCCCCGTGCGGCGCCGCGTGGCTGCAGGGGCCGTAGCGGCATTCCTGGGCTTGGCCGCGATCGTCGGTAGCGGCGTGGCATCCCCCGCCAGCGCTGCCGATACCGCCACACTTACCGGCATCATCCTCGGCGTGGGCGCCAACGAGTCCCAGCGCACCGTGACGTGGTACTCCTCGGCCGACACCGCACAGAAGGTCCAGCTCGCGCCGACCGCAGGGCTCGTCAACGGCGAGTTCCCCGCCGGCGCCGCCACCTTCGCCGCCATCGGCAAGGCGAACATCGCCACCAGCGGCGGCTTCAACCGCCACGCGACGATCACCAGCCTGAAGGAGCACACGACGTACTCCTACCGCGTCGGCACCGAGGACAACTGGTCCCCGACGTACTCCTTCAAGACCCAGGACTTCGAGGGCGACTACGACTTCCTGTTCTTCGGCGACCCGCAGATCGGCTCGTCCGGCGACGTGGCGAAGGACCAGGCCGGTTGGCAGGACACCCTGGACGTCGCCCTCGCGGCGAACCCGGACTCCGAGCTGCTGGTGTCGGGCGGTGACCAGGTCGAGACCGCCAACACCGAGTCGCAGTGGAACGCCTTCCTCGCACCCGACAAGCTGCGCCAGTACCCGTGGGCCGCCACCATCGGCAACCACGACGTCGGCGGCAAGGCCTACGAGCAGCACCTGTTCACCCCGAACACCGACAACTCGGCTCCGCTGTACGCCAACGGAAACCCGGCTTCGAACACGTCCGGTGGCAACTACTGGTACATCTACAAGGATGTCCTGTACATCGACATCAACAGCAACAGCTACGCCACCTCCCAGGGTGGTGGCGGTGACGCGGCGCACCTCGCCTACGTGACCGACGTCATCAACCAGCACGGTGGCGAGGCCAAGTGGAAGGTGCTCGTCTTCCACCACTCGATCTACTCGGGGGCCAGCCATGCCAAGGACTCCGACAACAAGGTGCGCCGTGTCGACCTCCCGACCACCTTCTCCAAGCTCGGCGTCGACCTGGTGCTGCAGGGCCACGACCACGTCTACACCCGCAGCTACCTGATCAAGAACAGCCAGAAGGCGAACCCGGACGAGCAGCCCGGCGCCGCCGACGTGTACGCCGGTCCTGGCGGCGTGCTCTACGTGACGGCGAACTCGGCCTCGGGCTCGAAGTACTACGACATCACGGCCCCCGACAACAGCGGCACGAGTGGCGCCGGCAACGGTGCCGACCCCCTGAACCCGACCAGCTACTGGTACAACTCGGTCCAGAACCAGGAGCACGTCCGCTCCTACGTCAAGGTCCAGGTGCGCAACGACAAGCTCGTCGTCGAGAACGTCCGCAGCGGCACCTGCGCGGCTCCGAACGCGGCGGTGGAGCGTGGCCTCTCCTGCACCAACACCCCCGGCGGTCAGCCGGTCGGCTCGATCGTCGACAAGGTCACCGTGCACCCGTACCACGGCGACGGCCAGACCCTCCAGGTCAACGTGCCCGACGCCGCTCCGGGTGAGTTCGGCTGGACGATCGACGGCCAGAACGGCCTGGTGGACCTCGGCACCGCGAAGGACCACAACGGCGAGTACTTCGGGGCGACCGGCCAGATCAACCCGCTCGTCGTGTCGGACAACCGCCGCTCGCTCGCTCCGTGGTCGATCTCGGCCAGCGTGGGTGACTTCCAGGACGCCGGCAAGAAGTTCTCCGGCGCCTACCTCGGCTGGACACCGCGCGTGCTCCAGGACGGCGCCGGTGCTCAGGCCAGCGGGTCGGTGGCCTCCGCCTACGACGACCGCGGCCAGGGCCTGTCCGTCTCGCGCGGCCTCGGCTGGGCCGAGCAGGGCCACGCCAAGGGCACGGCCAAGCTGGGCGCCGACCTGGACCTGAAGATGCCGGGCAGCGTCGAGAAGGGTGCTTACCGCACCACCCTCACGATCACTGCGCTGAGCAGCTGACCGGACCTGATTTACCTGGCGGGGTAGGCACCTTCTGGTGCCCACCCCGCCGCTTGTGCCAGATCCGCCCCAGATCGCCCGAGGACCCTGAGATGCACGCGCCCGTAACGCGCCGGAAGACCACCGTCGCCGCCCTCGTTCGTACCGCCGCCCTGACCCTGCTCGCCGCCTTCGCGGTCGCCGGCGTGTGTGCCGGCCCCGCTCTGGCGGAGGACGGCAACGTCACCTGGACGGTCAGGACGGACTCGAACAGCTACGGCGCCGATCGGTCCAGCTTCAGCCATGCCGTCAACCCCGGTGGACTGGTCAAGGACGCCATGGTCGTCGCCAACCGCGGCAAGGCTCCGCTCAAACTCGCCGTCTACGCCGCCGACGGCTTCACGACCGACACGGGCCAGCTCGACCTCCTCCTCAAGGACAAGAAGTCCGTCGGAATCGGCGCCTGGGTCCACACCGACCGCGACAGCGTCACGATCCCGCCCGGGCAGACCGTCAAGGTCCCCTTCACGGTCACCATTCCGGGCAACGCCACACCCGGCGATTACGTGGGCGGCATCCTCACCTCCCTGACGCAGCCCAGCGGAGCCGAGAGCGTCAACGTGGATCGGCGCCTCGGTATCCGGGTCAAGCTGCGGGTCAGCGGCGAGCTCAAGCCGATCCTCGCGATCGAGGACCTCCACGTGGACTACGCCGGCTCGGGCAACCCGTTCGCCAAGGGCGACGCCACCGTCACCTACAGCATCCACAACACCGGCAACGCCATCCTGTCGGCCCAGCAGACGGTGTCGGTCTCGGGCCCGTTCGGGTGGCTGGGAGCGGAAGCGGGCAAGATCGCCTCGCCGCCGGAGCTGCTCCCGGGTGAGAGCTGGAAGGTGAAGGTGCCCGTCCACGGTGTGGCACCCGGAGTCAGGCTGGCCGCGACCACGACCCTCATGCCCCTGCTCACCGACGCGTCGGGCTCCACCACCTCGCTCGAGCCGGTCCGAGCCACGACGGACGCCTGGGCCGTCCCGTGGACGCTGTTGCTGCTGGTCGTCGTCCTGATCGCCGTCATCGTCGGGGCGCTGCTTCTCGCGCGCCGCCGCCGCGTACGGCGCAAGCTGCGTGAGGAAGCCCGCGTACGGGACGCCGTCGAGCAGGCGCTCCGCGACCAGAAGACGCAGGCGCACTGACCGCCGAATCTCCCGACGCGGCCGAGCGGGTTCTGTCAGGCGAGGATCGCGATGACCTGGGAGGCGTAGCCGACGGCCTGGAGTGCCGAGTCGATGGTGCCGGTGAGGTTGAGTGAGACGCTGTTCTTGCAGGTCGCGTTGTAGCTCGCGGACGCGCGCCAGGCCGCGGAGAGAGCGGGGATGGAGCTCGACTTGCTCCAGTTATGGTCGCGGGACCCAGAATCGAACGTCCCGTGGAGCCGCCCGGCGGTCTCGAACACGAAGGCCGAACCCGACGAGAGGCGGACGACGCAGACACCAGTGAAGTTGTAGCTCGTGGCACCTGAGTCGTGTATGTGCCCGGACCACTGGTAGGTCCCGTTGTCGTACAGGGTCAGCGATGTCCAGCCCCCCACGGGGACTCCTCCGCTGAAGGTGACATTGCGGTTGAGGGTGATCGGCGAAGGCAAGGCGGTCGAGCCCCGACGGCCGGCCGCTGCGGCGTTGTCGGCCCGCGTCTGCGTACGAACTTCGGGAGTGACACAGACGTCATCCCCGGAGAACGCCTCGCGCCACACGTACCCCTGGACGCAGGTGTGCGGGCCGTACGGGCCGGAGACCCAGCGCCCGGCCTTCAGCCTGTTGTCCTGCGCGGCCTGGTCCCGGGCTTCCGGGGCGACGCAGACGTGGTCGAAGGGGCGTGCCTCACGCCAGACGAACCCTTGACGGCAGGTGTCGGGGTCGTAGGCGCCACCGGCGGCCGTGCCGGCTGCGGTCGTGCCGGCCGTGCTCGCGGTGGCCGGGGAGGCGGGCGAGAGGGAGACGGTGAGTCCGGCGGTCGCGATCACGGCCATTCCGAGAGCCACGCGATTCATGATCTTCTCCTAATGCCGGAGGACTTATTCGAAATGCATCTCTGATTCCACGACCCGGGATCAGGGGCGCGGCTCGCCGAATCCGGGCGTGAATCATCCCCATTGGGGTCAGGCCCGGAGTTCGTGTCCAGAAACGTAAACGGCTCCTGCCGAGGGTCTTCGCCGCAAGCACGAAATGACTCGGAGGAACCGTTGCGCTACGAGGCTCTCACAGGCTTGACCATGGAACAACGTCCTGACCTGGCGCGTCGTGTCGCGGCGAAGACCCGGACGGCGCCCCCCGGGCGCATCCCGAGTGGATCAGGCCGACATCACTTCTATCCAGTAGCGGCCGGTGGGGTCCCGATGGGCGCCGTGAATGTCGGTCGCAAGGTCGGGGAACGCCCGGTCGAAGTCCTCCAGTGCTCGCAAGTACGTCATCAGGGGTCCGTCAGCGGGCCCGGTCGCTTCCCCTGGCATCAGCATCGGGATCCCGGGCGGCGTGACCACGACCGTGGTGGCGGCGATCCGGCCGGGCAGGTCGACAAGCGGGACGCGTTCGGTGCGTGATCGGATCATCGCCTGGTAGCAGTCGGCCGGGGCCAGGACGGGCTCGGGAAGAGTGGTGAAGACCTGGTCGAGCAGGTCGCCGACACCGGAGTCGCGCAGCTTGTCGCCTGCCGGGCGACCGCGCCGACGTTGGCGTCCGGCTCGCGGAGCAGGGATCGCGCCGAGGGTGGGGTGGCGGCGGCGCCTTGGATGACGGCGATTGTTTACTCGAAACGGGACGGGTCCCCTGCACCTCTGCGGAGGATCTCCGGTTCGTCCTGCGAGAAGTCGATGACCGTCGTGGGCACGGCACCGCACTCACCGGCGTCGATCACGGCGTCCACCACGTGGTCGAGCCTTTCCTTGATCTCCCAGCCTTGTGTCATGGCCTCGGTCTCGCCGGGAAGGAGCAGGGTGCTGGACAGCAACGGTTCGCCGAGTTCGGTCAGCAACGCCTGCGCGACGACGTGATCGGGGATCCGGACGCCGACGGTCTGCTTTCTGGGGTGCATCAACCGGCGCGGCACCTCCTTCGTCGCCGGCAATATGAACGTGTAGCTGCCGGGAGTCGCCGCCTTGATCGAGCGGAACAGCGCGTTGCTGACATGGACGAACTGGCCGAGCTGAGCGAAGTCCTTGCACACCAGAGTGAAGTGGTGGTGACTGTCGAGATGGCGGATCTCCCTGATCCGGTCGATGCCGTCCTTGTTGCCCACCCGGCAGCCGAGTGCGAAGCACGAGTCGGTCGGGTACACGATCAGCCCGTCCGTACGGACTATGTCTGCCACCTGACGGAGCACCCGAGGTTGCGGGTTGTCCGGATGCACGTCGAAGTACTTTGCCATGCATGGGAGCTTAGAAGCGATGACCGCGCCGGGCGACGTAGTAGCCCAGCGTCTCGATGCGTGCGGTCGGTCTTGCCCGGGCGGACGTGGATGGTGCGGCCCAGGAAGCCGAGCAGCCACAGCCGCTCCAGGACGCCGTTGATACCGAGCTCATCGCCCCGGCTGGTCAGCCGGGGTTCGACCATCCGCAGCCACCACCACACCTCCTCGCGCGACGTTCACGGATCCTCTATCGTCGGATCGAGACGCTGGAGGCGTATATGCCCGACCTATCGCCATTACGCTCCGGTGAGCCCGACCAGTTCGGCGACTACAGAGTGCTCGGCCGCATCGGTCAGGGCGGTCAGGGAACGGTGTACCTCGCCGAGTCGCCCGCGGGGAACCGGGTCGCCATCAAGGTCCTGCACGCACACCAGGCGATGGACCAGAACGCGCAGCGCAGGTTTCTGCGCGAGGTCGCCACCGCGCGGCGGGTGGCGACCTTTTCCACGGCACGGGTCATCGAGGTCGGTACGGCGGATCAGCAGCCCTATATCGTCAGCGAGTACGTCGAGGGGGTCTCGCTGGAGCAACGGGTCCGGGAACGGGGGCCGCTCACAGGCGACGAGTTGGTACGACTGGCACTGGGCACGGCCGGCGCACTGGCCGCGATCCATCAAGCGGGCGTCGTGCATCGCGACTTCAAACCGAGCAACGTGCTGCTCGGCTCCGATGGGCCGCGCGTGATCGACTTCGGCATCGCTCGCGCCCTCGACTCCTTCACGGTCACCAGCAGCGGCGTGGCCGGCACCCCGGCGTACATGGCGCCCGAACAGATCGCCAACGAGCAGGTCGGCCCACCGGCCGACGTGTTCAGCTGGGCGGTGACCATGGTCTTCGCGGCCACCGGCCGTCTCGCCTTCGGCGGCGCGAGCGTTCCGGCCGTTCTGCACGCCGTCCTCATCACAGAACCCGACCTCAGCGAGGTGCCTGAGTCGCTGCGTTCACTGCTCGGCCAATGCCTGGTCAAGACTCCGCAGGTCAGGCCGACCGCCGCCGAGATCATGCTCCAGTTGGTGGGCCACGGCGCCGCCCGGCCGCCTGGGGCGGCAACCGCCGAGCCGGCCCGTGCATCGCCCTCCGCCGCCTCCGCCTTGCCGGTTTCGGCGCACGAGACCGCGCCGCACGCGGCGGCGGCCGTCACCACTGCGGGGACGACCGGCAGTTCATCCGAGACCGGCCGCTCCCGGCGCGGCGTGTCGCGAGCGACAGCCCCCCTGCTGAGCGTGCTGCTCGCCCTCGCGGTCACGGCCGGCATCTGGCTTTGGAGATCGCCTGTCAACCACACCTCCACCCCTGCCGCTTCCCCCACCACTCCTTCCAGCCGAGGCACCTCTTCCTCCGCCGTCGTCAACAAGCTGGACAAGGTCGGTATCGCCTGGGATGTCGGCGGCCGGGGCGATCTGTGGTTCAACGACTCGGCCGCGCAGGGCCTCGAACGTGCGAAGAAGGAGCTCGGCATACGCGAGGTGAAGGAGTTGGCGGCGGGCGCTGGTGAGACGGAAGAGCAAAAGGTACAACGGCTGCGAGGGCTCGCCCAGGGCGGACACAACCCGATCATCGCGATCGGCTTTCCGTACTCCGAAGCGGTCAGGAGCGTCGCGGCCGAGTTCCCGGGCACCAAGTTCGCGATCGTCGACGGCGGGGAGGCGGCCGGAAACAACGTTTCGAACCTCGTCTTCGCCGAGCAGGAAGGCGGGTTCCTCGCCGGTGTGGCGGCAGCACTGAAGTCGAACAAGGGGCGCGTGGGCTTCGTCGGCGCGGTCAATGACGGGGGCCCCATCGAAAGAGCCGCCACGGGATTCGTCGCGGGTGCCAGGTCGGTCAAGCCGGACATCAGGATCGACGTCAAGTACGTGAGCCGCTATCCGGACTTCAGCGGTTTCGACGACCCCGCCAAGGGCAAGCTTGTCGCAACCGGCATGTTCGGCGCGGGCGCCGATGTTCTCTTCCAGGCGGCGGGCGGCTCCAACCTCGGTGTCATGCAGGCCGCCAAGGCGGCCGGCGGGCGGGTCATCGGCGCCGAAGGCGACGAGGCCCGCACCGCAGACGCCACATTGCGTGACGTCGTCCTGACCTCGATCATCAAGCGAGTCGACACGGTGGTCTTCGACTACCTCAAAGACTTCTCCACCGGCTCTGCCAAGTCCGGTCCCATCGTTTACGACATCAAGGACCACGGCTTCGCGTACACGACAACCGGCAACCAGATCGACGGCATCAAGGCACGTCTGGACGAGATGGAACAAAAGATCGCCGATGGCCAGATCGTCGTCCCCGGTTCGTGATCGGGCACAGCGACCGCTGGATCAGGCCGACATGACTTCTATCCAGTAGCGGCCGGTGGGGTCCCGATGGGCGCCGTGAATGTCGGTCGCAAGGTCGGGGAACGCCCGGTCGAAGTCCTCCAGTGCTCGCAAGTACGTCATCAGGGCTCCGTCAGCGGGCCCGGTCGCTTCCCCTGGCATCAGCATCGGGATCCCGGGCGGCGTGACCACGACCGTGGTGGCGGCGATCCGGCCGGGCAGGTCGACAAGCGGGACGCGTTCGGTGCGTGATCGGATCATCGCCTGGTAGCAGTCGGCCGGGGCCAGGACGGGCTCGGGAAGGCTGGTGAAGACCTCGTCGAGCAGCTTGCCGACACCGGAGTCGCGCAGCTTGTCGTGGGCTCGCGCGCAGAACCGCCGCAGCGAGGTCGCGGGCGGCCCGAAGCCGGGCAGCACCTCGGCGAGGGGCAGGTCGTCGTCGTAGGCGCTTTTGAAGTCGGTCAGCGCGTCGAGCAGAGTGCCCCATTTGCCCTTGGTGATGCCCATCGAGAACAGCACCAGCAGGGTGTGGTCGCCGGTCTTCTCGACCACGATGCCGCGCCGCTCCAGGTAGGCGGCCACGATCCGGGCTGGAATGCCCCAATCGAGGGTCCCGGCGGCGGCGTCCGCGCCAGGACAGGTGATCGTCACCTTGACCGGGTCCAGCAGGCAGTAACCCTCGGCGAGCCCCTCGAACCCGTGCCAGGCGGCACCGGGCTCCAGCGTCCAGCACGCGGGCTCGGCGCACAGCAGGGCCGGGTCCGCCTCGGCGAAGGGGACGGTCTGGCCGGTGTGCGGGTCGGTGACCGAGGGAGGTTGCCAGACGCCGAAGAACCAGTCCGGTCGCCGGCCGTCGTCGCGGATGCGGGCGGCCAGTCGCACCATCGCCTGCCGGAAGCGGATGGCCTCGATGATCGCCTCCCCGGTCAGGAACTGCCCGGACGGGCCGTCCATCATCGCCGCCGCCACGTCCAGCGAGGCGATCACCGGGTAGAGCGGTGAGGTGGAGGCGTGCATCAGGTACGTCTCGTTGAGCCGGTCGTAGTCCACAGGCGCCCGCTCGGCGGGGCGGACGTGCAGCATCGCCGACTGTGAAAGCGCCGCCAGGAGTTTGTGGGTGGACTGCGTGGCGAACACGGTCGGACGGTCCGGACCCGGCAGCGTCCGCTCGTCGATGGCCATGCCGTACCGGCGGGCGTAAAGCGGATGGAACCGGCCATAGGCGAACCACGCCTCGTCGAAGTGCAGCCGGGGGACGCTGCCGCTCAGCAACTCGCCGACCCGCACCGCGTCGTAGCACAGCCCGTCATACGT
This sequence comes from Sphaerisporangium viridialbum, assembly GCF_049674955.1. Classification (GTDB taxonomy): domain Bacteria; phylum Actinomycetota; class Actinomycetes; order Streptosporangiales; family Streptosporangiaceae; genus Sphaerisporangium; species Sphaerisporangium viridialbum. The sequence goes on from NZ_CP187232.1 coordinate 871,825, forward strand.
CGAGTTGGTGATCACCGCATAGGTGGGCTCGCCCGCGGCGAGGGGATGGCCGGACAGGCGCTCGCGCACCGCACCGGCTTCCAGGGCGGCCGGAGGGATCGGCCCCGCCAGCCCGAGCCCGTTGCGCTCGGGCACCAGGTAGACCGGACGGGCACCGGTGATGGTGAGCGCGTGCTGGATCGACTTGTGGCAGTTGCGGTCGACCAGCACCGTGTCGTCGTGGGCGATCGCATGGTGCCCGACGACGCGGTTCGCGGTGGAGTTGCCGTTGACCACGAAGAACGTGCGGTCGGCGCCGAAAACGCGGGCGGCGTTGCGCTCGGCGTCCCCGATCGGGCCCGTGTGCTCCAGGGGCGAGCCCAGCTCGGTGACGGAGATGGACAGGTCGGTGCGCAGCAGCCGCTCACCGTAGAAGTCGAAGAACGCCCGCCCTACCGGCGACTTCAGGAACGCCACCCCTCCAGCATGTGCCGGGGTGTGCCATGAGTACCGGTGGTGGTCCTCCAGGCGCCGCAGTGCGCCGAAGAACGGCGGAAGGATCTTCTCGGCGTACTGCTCGGCCGCGTGGGCGATCCGCCCGGCGATGAAGCGCGGAGTGTCCTCCAGCGGGAAGACGTAGCCGTGGATCACCTCGTACACCCACAGCGGAAGCTCCTGCTCCGAGGTCATCAGAAAGACCGGCAGGCCGCGGAACCGCTTGGCCACCGCCCCCAGGAGCTCCTCGGCTCCCGGCGCCTCCCACGCCGCCAGCACCGCCGTCAGCGACGCGTCCGAGCCGACCACCGCCAGCGCGTCCTCGGCGCGATGGGTCCAGCGCACCTGCAGCCCGAGCTCGTCCATCGCCGCACACACCCGCCGAAGCTGCTCAGCGAGCGCCGTATCGGCATCGGACCGTTCCGTGACAGCAGCAAGAACAGTTCGCTCCATGCGGGACTCCATGCTCGGGGGATAGCGCGGCTCTCCCACCTAGCTTCTCGCTTAGTCACTTCAAGTAGTCGCATGGTTACCAAACTGACGCCGGGGGTGCGGCCTCCGGAGTGGTCGGCCAACGGGGACCGCCGATCCGTCGGCCCGTCATTCGTTTAAAGGATGAGGATGCCGGACAATCGGGCGACGATTGTGAGGGAGGAACAGCAAGGGCAAGGTCCTTGTGATCGAGCGACTGACGCTCGACGGCAGGCGCCTCGACGACAAATCTCCGCGACGGCTCTGAGCATGGCTGTTGGGCGAGCCACCGTGGACAGGACTCTGCCAGGCAAGAGAATCGGCGCACCTATGTCGAGTGCATGGCCCCCTCCGGGCCCGGGTCAGACCACGTATGAGCACTTCGCGGACTACTGATCGTGCACCAATACGAGTAATGCGAGCAGTGCGGGGGTTACACCTATAGCTCGATTCGGAGCAAACATGTGCAAGAGAGGGCTTAGAACGGTATAAGAGCCTATTAGGCACAGTCAGAGTGGACGTGTCTGCCGTCTTCGCGTCTGCATATGAGGCCGTGACGCGTGGGGCGTCGAGAGCGTGGTGGAGGGGATCTGTGGCACGACGGCGATCTTTAGCGGCATCGATTGCTCAGATGCAACGTGAGGCTGCACGTGCTCAGGCTCAGCAGATCAGGGCTCAGCAAGCGGCGACACGGGCCGCTGAACGCGCACGAGCTGCTTATGCACGTGCACAGGTGGCTGAGGAGAAGGAGCGCATGCGCCTTTACCAGGAGTCCCGGGCTGCCGATGTCGCCGCATCAAACGAAGGGCTTGAGCTCCGCATGCAGGCTCTGGCGACGCTGCTGGAGTCAACTCTTGGTGTCGATGACCATATTGATTTCGACTCCCTGAAGATCCAACCGCGAATGCCGGTCTGGCAGCATCAGCATCTGGAGGTTGCCGCTCCACCACCGCGGTGGGAGGCATTCCTGCCCCCCGAGCCGACGGGCATGGGAAAGATATTCGGTAAGGGGAAGTTTCAGGCGGCAGTGGATGCCGCCCGGATGCGGTTTCAGCAGGCCATAGGGCAGCATGAGGTGAATGAGCGTGCCCGGATGCATGCGCTGGCGCAGGCGCAGGCGGCTTTCTCGGCAATGGTGGATGCGAGGAAGGCAGAGGCGGCTCAACAACATGCGGAGATCGACGCTTTCCGCAATGAGTACGAGTTCGGCGATCCTGACGCGGTCGTATCTTACTACGACATGGTTTTACAGCGGTCAAGCTATCCGGATGGGTTTCCCCAGCACTTCAAGATCGCTTTCGTGCCTGAGTCACGTCAGCTCGTTGTCGAGTACGAGCTACCGACGGTGGACGTAGTGCCTTCCGTCAAGTTGTATAGGTACGTCAAAGGCAGCGACACCGTAACGGAGACTGCACGGCCGGTTACGCAAATCAAAAGCATCTACGCAAGCGCCATCGCGCAGGTCGCTTTGAGAACCGTCCATGAGCTCTTTGAGGCCGACCGAGGAAGGCACCTCGGCGTGGTGGTGTTCAACGGGATCGTTGACACCGTCGATCGTGCCTCCGGTCAAAAAATCCGCCCATGTCTCATCACATTGCGGACCACGCAAGACGTCTTCGATGGTCTTGATCTGGCCCATGTGGACCCTCTCCTGTGTTTGAAGCACCTTTCCGCTGGGGTTTCCAAGAGCCCTATCGAACTTACTCCCGTGCGACCGGTTCTGGAGTTCGATATGGTAGACGCTCGTTTCGTCGAGGAGTCGGACGCTCTGTCTATCGTGGACAGTCGGCCAAATCTCATGGAGCTCTCGCCTGGAGAGTTTGAGGCCCTGATTCAGAACTTATTCGCAAAAATGGGGCTGGAAGCACGGCAGACGCGAGCGTCCCGAGATGGTGGGGTCGATTGTGTCGCCTACGACCCCCGACCAATTCTCGGTGGTAAGGTGGTCATTCAAGCCAAGCGATACAAGAACACTGTAGGAGTATCAGCGGTACGTGACCTTTATGGCACACTTCAAAACGAAGGCGCCAGCAAGGGTATTCTAGTTACGACGGCCGGATATGGGCAGGCGTCTTTCGAATTTGCGAAGAACAAGCCAATCGAACTAATTGATGGCGCTAATCTCCTCTATCTCCTTGCCGAACATGCCGGAATCCAAGCGAAGATCGCCCCTCCGGATGGCTGGCAGGATCCGGCGCAGAAATGAATGCCAGGAGTTGGTAGATGCGCCATGAGTTTCAGGGAAATATTGGCGTGAGCGCTTCGAACCGGACGCTGGTGCTTCCCCGCAGGGCATTCTAATTCGTACGGCCCGGGTGCGGGTAGCAGCAACCGCACCGCACCCTCTGGGACGCGGTCGGTGCCGCACTGATTCTCCCGGCACTCCTCCGCGAAATCCCCGGCGGAACGACTCTGGCCGCGCTGGGCTCCGCGACGCTGCAGGCAGACCGCTCAACGACGAGACTAAGGAAGACGCGACGCAACAATTACCCCTGCTGTACTGACTGCGTCAGCGACTGGCTTGGAGCAGCGTTCTGCAGGCGCGCTGACCACGCCCTTACGCCAGTTCCGCCGCTGGATCGATGATCATGCGTTTGAAGATGATATCGAGGGCCGCTTCCGCATGATCGGCAACGATTGAGGCCGGTGGGCTGAGCTGCACGATGTTCCGATGATCATGATGGAGCTTAAGTAGCCAATCACGGGCAAATGGGTGACTACCCTCGGTTTCGAGCACCCCTCGTGCTTCAGCCACTTCACTACTCAACCGGACCAGGAATCGGTCTGTAACGTCGATGGCCGTGGGTAGCGCGAACCTTTTGATCCGTTCAGTGTTACTCAAGCGCCGTACGGCCCAGTCGCCCGTGTTCGGGTCACCGGCAATAGCACCGACGTTCACAAACTCCCCAGTTCGCGGATCAGGGAGACAGCGAACGATCGAGTAGATGTATCTGCTCACTGGATTTTCACACTCCCTTCAGACCAGCGCTCGAAGACGATGTGCCACAGCAGGTGCTCGGTACTCCAGGAACCAACCGAGCGTCGCCAAAGCTTCATCGCTCACAGGCCAAGATGCTGGCACGGCACGCAGGATGTTGACGCGGGCGAAGGATCTCGGATCCGGCTTCGCGACTCCCCACTCCGCGGAGGTGGCGATCTGGTCGACGGTAGTGCAACGTCCCGCAGTGACCGATGATCAGGCCGAATCCCTGAATCGCGAGGAGGCGGCCTCGAGATCGAGTGCCCAGGCCTTGACGGTCTCCAGATGCTCCTGCAGAAGGCCAATCTTCGGATCCGGCTGGATGAGAAGCGTAGGAATTCCCGACAGCGTACGAGCTACCGCCCATGTGTGGTCCAGGGAGGTGAAGTCGTCGTCGATCCAGGCGGCAGGAGTGCTGCCGAGGAACAGCTCTACCGGGTCGCGTTTCCAGAGGTAGCCGTTTGGGTGGCTCGTTGTGATCTCTGGGCGCCCGAGTTCGACGTGGCGGAACGCGGGGAATCCGAATTTGGGGCCGATCACGGTGCTCGCATCGCCGCGCCAGCTTGTGCACCAGACGGGAGCAAGAGGTACTTCATCAAGCAAGCTCAGGAGCATCGGGCCATGAGTGGGGTTCAGCCAGATCGGGACGGGCTTGGCGGGGTCGTAGCCGGTGGGGACCACGTGGTGCCGGATGTGGGTCTCAGGGCCGTGGCCCGCGCTGTCGGGGAACGGGATGAGGACGCCGTCGATGTCGATGAGTAGGAACGCGACGGACATAGTGATACCTCCTTAATGCGTGGTCAGAGCCTTCGTGCGGTGATGATCAGGCTCAGCGGACCAGCCGATGCGCTGGGCACCTCATGCAGGTCATTGATGCGGAGCCCGTCCTTGGCCAGCAGAGCCGGCCAGGCCGAGACGGCCGGTTCCCAGCGCTGGATGGGGAGCCGGTTGCCAAAAGGCAGCACGAGCGTGTCGCGGGTGAGCCGACCGCGACGGTCGGGGTGGGGGACGCTGAAGGCGAGCACGCCTCCGGGCCTCAGCGTGTGGCTGATAGCGGGCAGCAGGAGGTCAGGCGGAGTGAGCCCGACGGCGCCGAAGACTGAGTAGCACACATCGAACCTCGTCTCCGTTTCGGCGAGGAAGTCCAGGGCGTCGCCAGCCGTAAACGTGACTCCGGGCAGATGCGCGTAACGTGCGCGTGCGCGCTCTATCTGACCCCCTGCGATGTCGATGCCCGTACCGCGGGCGCCGTGGTACGCGACGAGGTGTGCCAGGTGGTGCCCTGCACCGCAGCCGAGCTCGACCACCGTGGTGCCCCCGAGATCTCCGAGGACCTCCGCACCGGCTCCTTCGCTCGCATGCGGGGTCCAGTACATGCGCTCCGGCGCCGAGGTCGGTGCCGGCATCTCGAAGGCTCGGCGTTGCCGAGCGTGTTCTTCCCATGCCGCGCGGTTCATAGGGCAAGCAGGTGTACCGCTTCGCCCAGGTGACGGCGGACGGTCCGCAGGTAGGCCGGGTCCGTAGTGGGGTCGGCGATCCAGTGAACCGCCTGATCCATGAACCATTCGACGATCCAGACGCGGTGCCATCCCAGTGCCCATGCCTCAGGGCTCAGCCCGCCCCGCGACACCTGGGCCTCGGAATGGCCACCCGCCGCCAGGTAGGACTCGATCAGGCCACCCACCCTGGCCAGATCCGCGGCGTCGATGGTCCCGGGCCATGAGGCCAGATCTAGCAGGCCGGGGCCGTTGAAGGCACGGGCGAAGTCCAGCAACCACCACGCCCTCTCGCCGATGTGGAGCGAGGACGGATGGAACTCCGAGTGGCACAGCCCGTACGGCGGCAGCTCCGCTCCATCCGACCGAGCCGATGCCGCCTTCTCCAACGCGTTCAGCATGTCGGCGATGTCGGCTGTCTCGGTCCACCGGCCGACCTGCTGCAGGTAGACGAGGTGCGTCAGCGCACGCGCAGGCAGCAGCCGCAGTCTGGCCGCGTTCAGATTGATAGCGAGGATCTCCGACGGGCGGACGGCATGAAGTCGCACCGCGGCGGTGGCCGCATCTTCGTCGGTGGCCTCGCGAACGGGCTGGCCAAGATCCTCCATGACCATGCCTAGGGTCTCGTCGTGGACGGCTGAGCCGTACAAGGAGGGGACAGGCACACCGTACGTGGCAGCGAGCTGGAGGGCCTGGTCCTCGGCGGTGAACGGTTCAGCTGCGTATTTGAAGATGGCGGTGCTGCCGTCGAGGAAGCGCAGGCGCTCTACGGCCGACAGTGACCAGGCACGTATCGGCTCACGGACCGGCTCGCCGGTGAAGGGCGCCTTCGCGCACAGTTCGGCGCAGAGCCGGGTGACGGTCGCCTCATCCACAGAGTTCTCCTTACGATCGGTCAGGCCTGTACGGCTCCCGCTTAAGGAAGCCGTACAGGCAACGGGATTCAGCGGGCGCGGCAGGCGTAGACCTGCGTGATCCACTCCTCGCGGAAGCGGGTCAGCTCGGTGCGGAAGTTGTCCATGGACGCGCCGTAAGGCACGCAGGCGCCGCCGGACTGGTCGGGTACGGACTGACACCCATGAACCAGGCGTCCTCCGAGCGCGGCGTGTGCCTTGATGGACTCGATCCGCCGGTGTTCGTTGAACCAGGTGCCGTGGTAGACCTCGTCGAGCATGCCGCCCTCGGCGTCGTCGAGATCGAAGACGACCGATGTGGCTGCCGGGAAGAACCAGCACGGCCCGACGTTGGAGATGTGACCGTCGAGCTCGACCTTGTTGAGCGCCATCAACGTGGCTGCCTCGCGAAGCATGCGTAGGTGATTGGCCGTGACCTGCGGGAGGCCGAGGCCGGGTAGGTGCTCTTCGCGGAACAGGTAGCTGTAGACGTTCCAGGCCGTGACGAGGACCTGTCCAGCGTCAGAGGTGGAGACGCCATGTGTCTTCACGAAGTCGAGGGCGAGCTGCTCGACGGCCGTCTCGGTGGTCTCTTCCGTCCCGAGGAGCTCCTCCCGGACGAGCAGCCAGTCGCACAGCAGCCATGAGTGCGACTCGAAGCGGAAGAAATACTTGGCAGGGTCGACGGTGACGGTGGTGTCGTCAACGGTGATGCCGGGCAGGCGGTTCCAGCGGGGGTCGAGAGGTTCGGGGAGGTCGGCGCTGATGACCTGCGGGAATTGGGCAGTGATGGTCATGTCACTCTCCACTGAGGAGGCGGGCGGCTGACGAACTACAGAGTCGCTGTCCCGCGTCAGGGTGAGTGACACAACCTGTGGCAGCGTCTATGTGACCCGTGCCCAGCCGGCAAAGGCGAGCAGGGATTCCTGAGAAGCTCGCTGCAGCCGGAGCAGGGTCGTCAGCGCCTCCCGTACATGTGGGTGCTCACGGGTGTGCTGGGGTGCGATCCGCCTTGCTAGCTGCAGCGATGTGAAGGCGTCCTCGCGTCGCCCCGTCCACAGCTGGGCGCGGGCGAGATCGATGTAGTAGTGGGAGCGGCGCTCCCTGGGGAGCTTGTCGGGTGGCGTCCAAGTCCCTGCCGCGCGGATGGCTCGCTCACCCTCGCCGAGTTCTGTCGCAACTGCCACCTCGTGGATGCGCACGGATGACGTGCCGAATGCGGTCCCGTTGTAGACGCCTTCACGGACCATCAGCGCGACTTCCTTGGCCTCGCGTAGGTGGTCCCACGCTGTTTCCCTTTTGCCCGCGCGTCCGGCGACCACGGCGGCCCGCATGTGTAGGGATCCGTAGGCGGCTGCGGCTTCTTCCGAGCTGGTGGGTGTCAGCCGTGCCGCGGCCAAATCGAGAGCGCGAAGCGCGGGCTCCAGATTATGGTCAGCGAAGAACACCTCGGTCCTGACGTAGGCCGCGGCGGCAGCGATTAGCTCGTTACCGCTATCGTCAGCGGCTCGGCGCATCAGCTCGATTACCCGGGCGGAGAGGTCGAGGTAGCCGTACTTGAATGCCAATCCGTCCGCGGAGCGGTACGCGAGGGAGAGCAGCGCCGCGACGCGTTCCCGATCGCGCATGGAGTGCGTGTGCAGCGCTCGGGTGAGATCCTCCAGCAGGCCGGGAATCACGCGGGCGAGCTGGGCGTACTGGGAGCCGAGCCGCCACGTGATCGCCCTGCTGACTGCGGCGTCCAGTTCCGCCAGCGGACGGCTCGGCTTGTCAGCCGGCAGATCGAACAGAGCGATGGCCCGGCGGATGTCCGGGATGGCGGCGTGCACATGACTATCCGTTAGCGCTGAGGTCCCGGCCAGATGCGCGGGATCGATGTCCAGGGCGTTCACGATGGCGGAAAGGGCCTCAGGAGTGGCGCGCCGAGAGCCTTGCTCTATCTTGCGCAGCAGGCTGATCGATATGTTCGCCGCTGTGGCCAGCTGGGCCTGGCTCATCCGGCGACCGGCGCGCACGGCCGCTATCCGCTTGCCGTACTCGGGGAGGGACATGTCGGCTCCGCTCCGTAACGTCACTCAGCACGCTATCGCTCGATGTGCGTTTCGAAAGAGCAATCAGCGCAGTTGGGCGAGAAGCGTGGACAACTCGGTGAGCGAGTCGATTCTCCAGTCTGCTGAGTCATGGATCGCCGGGTCCTCGGCCCACAGATGTCCCCAGGGGCCTCGGCGGATGAATGCGGTCCGCAGGCCGGCGGCCTTCGCGGGGATGATGTCGTTGTCACGGTGATCACCCACGTACACGATCTCGTGCGGCTCACCCGGAGCCATCTCGATGACGCGGGCGAAGAATCCCGGATCCGGCTTCGCGACCCCCCACTCGGCGGAGGTGGCGACCTGGTCGACGGGCAGTTCAAGGTCCCGCAGCAGTTCGGCCGCCCGCGCGGTCTGGTTCCCCGCGATCCCTATCCACAGCCCCGCCTCGCGCAGCGTGGACAACGCGGGGCGCGCGTCCCGATAGAGATCCTTCTCGTCGATCTGTTCGCCTTGCCCGGCTTCCTCGCGAAGAGCACGCTCACGGTGCAGGTCGAACCCGGGGCGGAAGTACTCGAAGGTCTCCGCGTTATTCCTCCCCTCCGCCGTGACCGCTCCGAGGACCGCCGAGAAGGTATGCCTGGGCACGCCGATCCAGTCTGCCCACGCGCCGAACTCCCGGCTGTCGTCCAACAGCGTCTCCCCGACGTCGAAGACCACAGACACGATCACGTCGCCAGCCTACGCAGTTGGCACGTTGCCATTGAAGCGCCCATTCGTCTGCTCGGCTGAACCCGCATGGTCGGGCTCTCGTGACGAGCGGCTCGCCGTGAGGCGGGAGTTGGCGTGATCTCCTCCGACGATTCTGATCCGTACGGCCTCCGGTGCGGGGAGGAGGCATCTGACCTGCTTGCCGATGGGGGTGAGGGCGACGTCCCAGCCAGGGGCGAGCGCGTCGAGCAGCCACAGGCCGCGCCCGGACTCGGCCTGGTCGTCGTCGGGAGCCGTATTGGAACGGACGGGCAGGCGGGCCGGGTTGGGGTCATGCACCTTGACCCAGATGCCCTTGTCGTCCTGCTCGACCTCGACGACGACCGGCGCCCAGTTTCCGCAGGCCCGTACAGCGTTGCCGATCAACTCAGAGGCGATCAGCCGGGCGGATTCGGCCGTCTCGGAGTCGACCCCGGCAGCAGCCAAGCTCTTGAGCGTCACATCCCGTACGGCCCGCAGGTTCTCCTCGCACACGTTCATGTGCACGACGAACCCGCCCGGCCTGGTGGCCAGATAGAACCCAAGGGCAGCTGTCGCCTGCTCTCCCGTCATGGTGGCCCTCCTGTACGCGGGCGCGGCACCGCGAATCGTCAGATAGGAGTCACTTAGTGCGTTGGCTTGACCACTCAAAGTGACATCGGCTTTCTGTAGATGATGAAGGCTTTCCAGCACTGGGCGCAAGGTTTCGACCCAGCTTGGTGTCAGTATTCGATGAAGAGGCCCGTCTCACTGGGTAGTGGGATGCCAGACTGCGCACATGCCCAACGCGCCTGTGGTTCCGACTGTCCGGAGACGCCGCCTCGGTTCGACGCTGAGACACCTCCGCAACCAGGCCGGCCTGACCCTGGACGAAGCGGCCGCCACCATGGGCTGGAAGGCCCCAAAGATGTCAAAGATCGAGAACGCGTCCGCGAATATCCGCCCTGGGGAGGTCGCCGCCCTGCTCCAGGCGTACGGCGTGAGTGATCCAGAAGTCGTCGCCGCGCTCGAGAACCTGGCCAGGGACGCGGGGAAGAAAGGTTGGTGGCAGACGTACAACGGCGTGCTCGCGCCTGCCTACGCCGACTACATCTCTCTCGAAACGGACGCTGAGCGAGTGTGCGAGTGGTCGCCGCTGCTGATCCCCGGTCTACTGCAGACCGCCGCCTACGCGCGTGAGAACATCGCCGGGATCACCCACTTCCGCACCCCGGACGAGATCGCCGCCCTCGCTGAGGTACGCCAAGCCCGCCAGGCCATTCTCAGCCGGCCCGGGAACCCGCTGGAGTTCTGGGCCATCATCCACGAAGCCGCGCTGCACCAGCGTTTCGCCGTCAGGCCGGCCACGATGCGGGAGCAACTCCGCCGCTTGCTCGATGCCGCAGAGCTGCCGAACGTGACCATTCAGATCATGCCGTTGGACTCAACGGCCCACCCCGGCACTATGGGTGGCTTCAGCTTGGTCAGGTTCTCCCGATCTATCCCGGATGTCGTGTTGCTGGAGAACCTGAGCGGTGCCACCTACATTGAGGGAGACGACGCCATCCCCTTCGCCAAAGCCGTCGAACGCATCCAGGCATCTGCGCTATCTGTGGAAGACTCCCTCGCCCGCATCACACAGTTGGAAGAAGGAAGCAGAACGTGAACAAGCCCACGAGCGAGCTCTACGCCTACGACCTTTCCGATGCCACCTGGCGCAAGTCCTCTGCCAGCGGCGCTGAGAACAACTGCGTCGAGATCGCAGACTTATCCGGCGGAGCCAAGGCCATACGCGACTCCAAGCATCCCCACCGCGAACCGCTCAGGTTCACTGCCTCAGCCTGGGCCGCCTTCCGCCTAGGCCTACTGTCTCGGGAACTTTGACTGATACCAGCCTCCTAGTAGATCCCAGCGGGGCATGGCTGTACGAAAACCAGGTCACCTGGTTTGTCGTGCTGGGCGTTGGGCATAGTCGGCGCGGTCGCTCTCAGCCCGCATGTGATATCCACGCGATACCCAGCGGGTGTAGCCTTTCCAACCTGTAGGCAACCGCGTATCGGCTCATGCTCTCGGCTCGCTCCCATACCGCAGGCTCGCATGTGGTTGAAAACCATGTGCGATGCCGGAACCTACCGCTAATGCGATCATAGAGTATCTAGCAGTTCATCGATGTCTTTAAAGCCATCGGCTAGGTATTCAACCGTCGCGGACTCGGCCTGAGGGTCGAGAAGTCTCTGCGGCTTTCCGGACTTGTGTGCCAACTCGCCTCTAGCCGTTGCCCACGCTTGGACCGCCGCGAGCCACTGTTGGTCTACATTCTCTTCTCGAACGCCGAGAGGTAGGAGCATTCTTAGAAGGTTGCGCTCCTTTATGCCATTATTGGACCTAAGCACATAGTTGATGTATCCCTTGCGCACATCATCAATACGCTGAGTAAGGTCGGGCGCCTTCTTTTGCTTGTCATTCGAGGCAAGAATTGTCACATCCTTCCATCCTGTAGTGCTTTCGAAAGCAACAAGGGCGAGCAGGCTTGGTCGGATAATGTCGTGGCTCAGCCAATCGTTAACAGCGCGGGTGGCTATCTGCTGGACTCGGTCTTCGATAAATGCCTCAAACTCGGCGTGAGCTAACAACCGAAAAGCCCTAGTAGACTCGTGTACCTGAACTGGGTACAGGCCGGTGGGATCGAACTCCTCAGGGAGCAAGTTGGTTTGCAACTCCAAAATGCGTGCGGCAAGCATCCGAAAGCGTGGAGAAGGCATCACTTGTTCCTAAAGGCGATTCTTTCGTCGTCGTCTAGATAAGGAATCCGAAGTTGGTCCGCTCCAACAACGTCAGCTAGCGTTTCGCCCCATTTTTGGAGTCGATATTGTGTCGCGGTAATCGACTTAGTAGTGCTCTGAACTGCTTGAACAAAGGCCGTGTCGCTGTCGCAGAGATCCTGGAAAGCTTCCTTCACTTCGCTGGATCTTGCCTCAGTCGCCTTCCGAACGTTCTCTGAGGAGAAGTAATACGTCATTACGTCGAAAATGGCCCGATTGAACCGGTTTTCGTAGTGATCTGTATCCCATCGGTGGAACGCGTCTGTGCCGAAAATGGCGACTGTGCAGTCAATGGCAAAATCGCACTGTCGGGCCATTTCTTCGATGCGTACGTCTGGCCATTTCTGATTGAGCTTCTCTGTAGTTCCATCTAGGAACTTCTTTAGGTCGCCTCGATAATCTGGCAAGTAGTAGGAGAACGCAAAATAGCGTAGAAGTATCTCGACGTCTCGCATTCGAAAGTCTGGCCCGCTGAGCTTGAGTGCTCTCTGAAGGGACACACTTTCACTCGCATGGTCGTCAAGGAAGTTAGTGAAGTCGCCCGGGTGGAGCGCCTGACGTAGCTCTTGTGGCGAGAGGCTAACACTTCCCGTGTTCAGGCGAAGAAATACGAGATTGAGGAACTCTTCGTTTGGCCACCTTCTAACCACGACTGTACGGATTGTCTGGTTTAGAAAAGAGTTTAGATCGTCGACCCGATCGGTCTCTGATTCCAGCTTGAGCAGGGTCTGCTTGTTGAGATCCTCGCGAACATCTAGACCGCGGAGCGTAAGCTTACGAAACTCATCCTGCATGTTGGTGGCGAAAGAGGAACCCTCGGCGAACTGGCGAAGAGCAAGAAGCCGTTGCTTCCCATCCAGGACAAGGAAAGAGCCGCGACGCTTCTTGTCCTCGGCCAGAACGAGTTGAGGTATGGGTAGCCCGAGAATGAGCGACTCGATGAACCGGCTCTTTCGTTTCAGGTCCCATGCATCTCTGCGCTGAAATCTTGGGTTGAGCTGAATATTTCCTCTGCGTAGCTGGCTGAGGATCGTTTCAGTTGTCCAGTCGGTGTCAGTGACCACTGCCTGCGAGACGGACTCTGGCGCGACAGGTTCCTCGTCGTCCTCGACGTCGCCCCACAGCGTTTCAGGTTCGGGAGCTCGATCGTCGCTCTCATTCCAGTCACTCAAGACCTTCACCTTTCGTGTTGTCTCGGGAACCATATCAAGCCCACTCTAGTTTGTCCGTAGTGACTGTTTGACTACTTTCTGTAGTCTAATGGTACGAGAGGCCCGCGACATCTTTGGTGGTTGGTCGTTTATGTCAGGTAATCGTACGGATTAGCTCCAAATGGGGCTTATGGCTGTCTATCGCTGTAGCCATCGATGCTGGCTACGAGCTATTGGCCGCTAAAGCGCATTCTGATGTTGGCGGCCGCAGCACGTCCGGGAAGACACCGGAGATGCTTGCCGATATAGGTAGGGCATCCAGTCAGCGTGACTGTCGAGCGGTCGTAGGCCCCGCCTCGATTCTGCATGCGGATCGTCGGCCGCCGTTCCGGGCCGGACGATCAGGCGGGCCAGGTTGGGATTGTGCAACTGGTGGTGCGCACACCTCTGGAGTTCGCCTCGACCTCGACGACGGTCGGTGCCCAGTGACCAGAGGCCCGCACGGCATTTTCGGCTGCGAGCAGCCGGGCGCTGTCGGCCGTCGCGGAGTCCACTCCGCACCGACCAGAACCTTGCCGGTTACCTCCCGGACGGTGCGAAGGTCCTCCTCATGCACGTTTATTTGTACAACGAATGCCCGCCGGCTGAGTCCGTGCGGCCCAAGAAGTTGTGCTAGTACTCCAGCCGCACGTTGGGATGCGAGCTTGGTTCCGGGGTCGGCTTGTGTGACGGACCGCTCTATGCCTGTCTATGCCTGTCTGCGCTCGTCCATGGACGTCCATGGTTGTAGTCGAGTGAGAGGCGGACGGCCACCGCTGTGATCATTCAGGTGTGATGGAACTGAAGATCATGCGGTGGCCGCGATGGCCAGATTAGAACACCTCGGCGCGGCTCGTCTCAGAGCCGGGCTAGATGATGCGTTCGCGCTGGTCGCGGGCCGATTCAAAAGGCGGGAGGTACGGCTACGCGCCCGATCCTGTATCGAGGGGTTGCTGTCCGGTCTGGAGCGCAAGAACGGCTGGTCACTGGCCGAGTACGCCGGGGACAGCACCCCTGACGGCATGCAGCGGCTGTTCAACGCCGCCAAATGGGATGTCCACGGCGTCCGTGACGATATCCGTCGCTACGTGATCGACCATCTGGGCGACCCTGACGGCGTTCTGGTCGGTGACGACACCGGATTTGAGAAGAAGGGCGGCTGCTCAGCCGGGGTGCAGCGCCAGTACACCGGCACCGCCGGGAAGATCACCAACTGCCAGATCGGGGTATTTCTCGGCTACGCCACCAGCCGCGGCAGGGCCCTGGTGGATCGGGAACTGTATGTCCCACGCAACGCGTGGATCGACGACCCCGACCGGTGCGCCGCCGCGCAGATCCCCGACGACGTCGGCTTCGCCACCAAGCCGCAACTGCTCCAAGCGATGATCGAGCGAGCGATCGCCGCCGGAGTGCCGTTCGGCTGGGTGAGTGCCGATGAAGCCTACGGCGACAACGGCCCACTACGCCGATTCCTGGAAACCGAGCAGGTCAGCTACGTGCTCGCGGTCTCCTGCTCCCATCAGATCACCACTGGGGCAGGGAAGATCCGTGCCGACGCCATCACCAGACAGGTTCCCAAGGCCGGGTGGCAGCGCCTGTCGTGCGGGTACGGCGCCAAGGGCGATCGGCGCTATGACTGGGCGCTGGTCGCCACGAGCAGCCGATCACACCATCTGCTGATCCGCCGGTCGATCAGCAAGCCGACTGAGCTGGCCTTCTACCTATGCCACGCCCCTGCCCCGGTCCCGCTGCGCCGCCTGGTCACGGTCGCCGGCGCCCGCTGGACGATCGAGGAGTGCTTCCAGACCGGCAAGAACGAGGCCGCGTTCGACCACTACCAGGTACGGCTCTATCCCGCCTGGTACCGGTACATGACGCTGGCCATGCTCGCCCTGGTCTTCCTCGCCGCCACACGGGCCGCCCTCATCCATGAAACCGATCCAGACGACGCCACCTCACCCAGCGACACGGCGCCGATCACTCGCAGCAATCAGCTGATCGCCATTTCCGCCAACGAGATCCGCCACCTGTTCGCCCTGCTGACCCGACCCACCATCAACGAACACCACACCCGCCATTGGTCGCTGTGGCGGCGACGACACCAAACCCACGCTCGACAAGCCCACTACCAGCGACAACACATCAAAGATCAATAAGTGCGGCTGGAGTACTAGTACTACAGCCGGATTTCGTTATGTATGAGCCAGCGTTTCCAGTAGTGGCTGCTGCGGGCGCGGGTCTGGTGTTCTCGGCGGTGGTGTGACCAGGCGATCGCGAAGTCGAGAGGCCGGGTGATGGTTGTGATCAGGTGTGCCAGGAGACGGCGGATTTCCGCTGGTGTGAGGCGGACCAGGCCGCTTGGGCTTTTGGGGCGTGGGCGGCGGTGACGGCGAGGTAGGCGTGGGCGAGCATGGCCAAGGTGATGTGGCGGTGCCAGGCGTCGTACCGTCTGACCTGGTAGTGATCCAGGCCGGTCTCGTTCTTGGCAGCCTGGAAGCACTCCTCGATGGCCCAGCGTGCTCCGGCGATGCGGATCAGGTCGTCGATGCTGGTGCCGACCGGGCCGTGGCACAGGTAGTAGGCCAGTTCGAGTTCGCCTTTGGCGCCTGGGGTGAGGCTGCGGCGGACCAGGAGCCACCGCTGGTAGCCGGGTTCGGTTTCGAAATGCACGTCGGCCAGGGCCCAGTCGTACAGGCGTGGCCCTTTCGCGCCGTCCCCGCACGACAGGCGCTTCCACGCCTGCGGTGGGGCCTGGGCGGCCAGGGTGTCGGCGCGGGTGCCCCCGCCGAACCCGGCGGCGACTGTCTGGCTCTTGGGCACGGCGACCACATAGCCCAGGCGGCGTTGCTCCAGGAAGTGCCGGAACTTGTAGTCCATGCCGTAGGCCTCATCAGCGGTGGCCCAGGAGACGGGCATTCCCGCCTCCAGGGCGCGCGCCAGCATCGTCCGGGCCAGCACCGGCTTGGTCGCGAAACCCACACCCTCGGGGACCCCCGCCCCGGCGCACCGGGCCGGGTCATCGGTCCAGGATTTGGGCAGATACAGCTCGGCGTCGATCAACGCCCTGCCCAGCGGGGAGGCGTACGCCAAAAACACCCCGAGCTGGCAGTTCTCGGTCCGGCCGGCCGTGCCGGAGTACTGGCGTTGCACCCCGGCAGATTTGACGCCCTTCTTCAAGAATCCCGTCTCATCCACGATCAGCACGCCATCCCGATGGCCGAGGTTCTCCACCACATACGCCCGCAGGTCAACACGCATCTCCCGCGCGTCCCACCGGGCGTTGTTCAGCAACCGCTGCATCCGATCCGGCGAGGAATCCCCGGCCGCCTCCGCCAACTGCCAGCCGTTCTTGCGCTCCACCGGAGCCAGCAGCCCCGTCACATACGCCCGCGCCTGCCTCCGCGGCTCGACCCGGCCGAACCGGCCCGCCACCCGCCCGAACAGCGCATCCAGCCCCGACACCCACGCCCGCAAATCATCAGAAGTCACGCCATCGGCCACACCTCAGACTATAAATCACAAAACCTGGTTGTAGTACTAGTTGCCTGGTGAGAGCCTCGTCGAGGGTCGTCGCAGAAGTAAGCTCTAGCCTTGGCTAGCGGGGGTATCACAGGTCCTGAGGACGCTCCGCCCCCGATAGGCAAGCAAACGTGGTTCGCAGGATGCCGATGAGCTCCGTGGCAGCCTTCCGATCGAGTTGTAGGGTCTGGCTCACCTTTTTCTCGGATTGCCGACCGTCAGATCCATAGGTACTGAGCTGGAGCAGAGGACCGCCGGGCGTCTGGATCACCTGGTAACCGCACTCGACTTCCGTCGGGTGTGGCTTCGCAGCTGCGGTGACTCTAAAGAACTCCTTGATCTTCGCCATGCGTCATTTTCTCTGATAGCGGCGCTTAGAGGGAAGAGGGCCGGGTGAAGGATGGTCGCGTGCGGGCGAGCCGTCAAGTGGGACGGAGGGATCAGCGCAAGCTATGCCCGGGACTGAGCCGGTGCCGAGGTTACGCCTGCCGGGGATATGGCCAGCGAGACCATCCAAGTTGCGATTGGCTCGGCTGCTGGCCCCGCGAACCAGGGATGGGTGCGCCGATCGGCGCTAGACGGCCCGCACGAATCGCCGTACAGGTATGGCATGGCCGCTTGACTTCTCGCCCCTAGATTGGTGCCCGGCTGTTCCGACTCGACCCTTTCGAGGCGGCCTATAAACGCTGCGCGTGCCGGAACCAGGTCAACTGGTCTCGGCACGCGCAGAACCACCTCGGCCTGAACTCGCCAGCTTTCTGTTAGGCGGTACGGCTCTCTGCGCCGTAACGGGGCTGCCACTTGTTCTTCAGTCTCTCGACGATCTCAACAACGCGGTGATCTTCAAGTCGGTTTGGCTCGAAGAACATACGATGAACCTCGCCAACGAGGCTGCCTTCACGACAGATCCGGAAGCTCTCTTCATTCCGGCAGTCAGCAATGCCCGGGTAACACTTGAAGCCCGAACTGTGCAGGTAGTCCTCAATCTCATCACAACGCTGATCTGTCAGTGGATCGCTCTCGCTCGCCAGTCGTTGCCACGCGTGTACAACGTCTGCCTTGCTGCACGTCCGGAAGCCGCTCATGCCACGAGTGAGTAGATCGCCAAGTTTGCGAGCGTGATCGTGTGTTGATGCGGACATCAGATCATTCCTTTCAAGGGGAGGGCGCCCGGCGGTCTGGTTTAGCCGCGCACCATCATTCTTGTCTTACCTGGAACAATTGACACCCTTGCAAGGTAACGGTCGCATAACGATGCGTTTGCGCAGGTGGTGGCCCTGTCCAACTTGGGTGGGCGGGGCGCCGTGACGTATAAGCTATCCGTTTAGTTAATGTGGTGCGTAGGCCAGATGCGGCTAGCTCGCAATTTAGTTTTTTTCGACGGTTAATTATTCTCCCCGGGCCGCGCTTAGGTTAGCTGCTTGATTATGCGTAATATGCTTTCGCTTAGATTAAGCAACAGATCTGGCAGCGCATGACCGCCGGGGCGAGTCCAGGCCTAGATACGGTCGCCGCGTACGAACGCTGAGCCGTTCGCGATCACGAGCAGCCGCTCCAGCACCGCGGGGTGCCGCTCAAGGCGACTGACGATCCAGTCCAGTCACTCGGTGTCCGCTCGGGCCACTACCGATGGCTCTCTCCCCAATGCACGACCGGCTCGCCGCCCACGTGGTAGCTGACCTGAAGCTTCAGCGCGGGCACTGAGCTCCACCCGGAGGCCGGACGCGGGCGCCTGTCGGATGAGGTCGAGAAGGTGCTGCTGGAGGTCATCCGGTCGCGGTAGCTGAGTCGACAGCGTCCCGTGAGGTTAGTTCGGGCTGGCCGGATTTAGACGTGGTGTGCGGCTTCTTGAGTCTGGCCGCCTGGTGATCAGGTAGTGCCGCTCCGGCTCGCTGGTGGTCCTGGCGGCGGGCCGCGCGGTAGTTTGCCGCGGCGGCCTCGGTGTCGCCGAGCATGTCGAGCAGATGCCCGCGGACGGCGTCCAGCCGGTGGTGGCCGGGCAGCCGCTCCTGCAGCGGCGCCAACAGGTCCAGGCCGGCATGTGGGCCGTGCACCATGGCGGTGGCGACGGCTCGGTTCAGCGTCACCATCGGGTTGCCGGTGAGCTGTTCCAGCAGGCCGTACAGGCCGAGGATCTGCGGCCAGTCGGTGTCGGCAGCGCGTTCGGCGCCGTCGTGTAGCGCGGCTATCGCGGCCTGCAGTTGGTACTCGCCGACCGCGCCGCCCGACATCGCGGTCGCGGCGAGCCGCACGCCCTCGGCGATCGCCGCCCGGTTCCGCCGGGTCCCGTCCTGGTCGGCCAGCGGGATCAGCTCGCCGTACTCGCCGGTGCGGGCCAGACGCCGGGCGTCGTTGAGCAGCAGTCCGGTGACCTCACCGTGCTCGGGCAGCATCGCGTGCACCACCCCGGTCAGCCGGATCGCCTCGCCGGACAGGTCCGTGCGGTGCAGGTCGGTGCCGGCGCTGCTGGCGTAGCCCTCGTTGTACAGCAGGTACAGCACGTGCAGTACGGACCCCAGCCGCGACCCGAATTCCTCGGGAGTGGGCATCCGAAACCCGGTGCCGGAGGCCTTGATCTTCTGCTTGGCCCGGCTGATCCGCTGCGCCATCGTCGCCTCCGGCACCAGGAACGCCGTCGCGATCTCCGCGGTGGTCAGCCCGGCGACGGCACGTAGCGTCAGCGCGATGGAGGAGGCGGGGTGAGCGCCGGATGGCAGCACGTGAACAGCAGCACCAGCGTGTCGTCCCGCTGTACCGGCTCGGCGCCGGGCACCTCGCGCAGCGCGGCGGACTCCTCCCGGCGCCGCCGCGCCGCCTCGCTTCGGTACTGGTCGGTCAGCCGCCGTACGGCGGTCTGGATGAGCCAGCCGTGTGGGTTGTCCGGCAGCCCCTCGGCCGGCCAGTGCATGGCGGCGGCCAGCAGCGCCTCCTGCACGGCGTCCTCGGCGGCGTCAAAGTCGCCGTAGCTCCGCACGACCGCGCTGAGGACCTGCGGCGCCAGCTCGCGCAGCAGGTCCTCGATGCGCGCGGTCGAGGTCACAGGTCATCGCCCGGCAGGGCGACCATCAGCTGGCACACCTCGATTCGCTGCCGCAGCGGCACGCCCCCCGGCCCCGGGGCGGCCGACACCCGTGCCGTGATCTCGATCGCGCGTGCCTCGGACTCCACATCGACCAGCTGATACCCGGCCAGCACCTCCTTGACCTCGGTGTACGGCCCGTCGGTGACCACCGGGCCGCCCTGCCCGCCGAAGACCACGATCTTGGCCAGGTCCGGCCCGGCGAGCGCCTGCACCTCCACCAGCTCGCCGTTGTCGATCAGCTCCTGGTTCAGCTTCCGCAGGTAATCCAGATGCGCGGTCATGTCATCGGGATCCCATTCGGACATCAGCCCCACGCCGAGATCGTCGTCGTACTTGGTCAGCAGCATGTACCTGGCCATGGCCTGCTCCTTTCTCTCCTGCCTACCCATCCTGATCGCCGGCCGTGAGCTGTCCGTCGACGACGGCTGCGCCCCGGCGTGCCAGCACCAGGTCCTCGACGGCTTTGGGGAGGGTGGTTTCGAAGTCCAGCAGCTTCGCCCAGTCCGGCTCGACGGTGATGAGGACCATCCGGTCGTACAGGGCCCGCACCCCCTGCTCCCAGGCCTCGAAGTGCGCGGCCGGGACCACCTTCCGGGACGCTTCGACGTAGGAATCCGGCACCCCTTCAACCAGCTCGACCCGCGCCGCGCCACGGATCAGCAGCACCCGCGGCGGCCACTCGTCCTGGGTGTCGATGGTGAGGGCCACCCTGGGATTCTGCCGCAGTGCCCGAACCTTCGCCGATTTCGGCACGGTGGCCATGGCCACCTGCTCACCGGTCCACCAAAACCCGATCGGAATTGCCCGGGGCGCACCGTCGATGCCGACGTAGGCCAGCCGCGCGGGGATCGACGACCCCAGCAACTCCCGCGAGATCGGCTTGGCCAGCACCTCGGCGACGTCTTGGCGGTCCATGTCCATCTCCCTCGTCGGTTGACACACCCACCCGGCGCGTTCATGAGTTAGACGGAGCCGACCGCGCGTTCTCGACATGTACACCGCCGTAACACAAGCGCAGGTCGCACCGCTTCAAATGCGCACCGACCCAGGTTGGCCTGCGGGCACGGGACGCTCATCACTCCTGGGCCGCTGGGCGACCTTGTTCTGTGTCCGGCTCGATTCCGACCTGCTTGACTGGCGGCGGGACTACGACCGGCTCTCGTACACGGTGATCGAGCCTCCTCCCGGCCTCGCCGAGGGTTGTCTCGCCTACGTCGGCGCGCTCGGTCTGCGCTTCGGCGCATTTGATTTCGCGCTTACCGGCGACGGTGTTCCGGTATTCCTGGAGTGCAATCCCAACGGGCAGTGGGCCTGGCTGGAGGACGCCACCGGGTTGCCCATCGCCGCTGCCATCGCCGACCTGCTCTTGGAGGAGCCCACGTGACTGTTCATGAAGCCGTACGGCTCCGCAGCGCCCTCGCCGACCAGCTCGCCCAGACCGGATCCCTTCGCGGCCCGGGCTGGCGGGATGCGGTCGAGTCCGTGGCGCGGGAACGATTTCTCGGCTCGGCGATCGCCGGGGCCACCGAGTACGGCGATCGGTGGAAGGTGATCCACCGCGATGAGGTCACCGAAGACGAGTGGCTGGAGCTGGCGTACCGGAACGAGACCTGGGTGACGCAGGTCGACGGGAACTCGGTCGAGGGTGCGCGCGGCACCATCGCGGGAACGCCCACGTCCTCGTCGACGCTGCCCGGCCTGGTGGTGCTGATGCTGGAGGCCGCTCAGATCTCCGACGGAGACAAGGTGCTGGAGGTCGGCACCGGCACCGGCTACTCCACCGCGCTGATGTGTCACCGGCTCGGCGACAGGGCCGTGACCTCGGTCGAGTACGACCCGGCCGTGGCTGACCGGGCTCGCGACGCGCTCACCGCCGTCGGGTACGTGCCCACGCTCGTGACTGGTGACGGTCTCGCGGGCTATGACAAGAACGCCGAGTACGACCGGCTGATCGCCACCTGCTCGGTGCGCTACGTTCCGATGCCCTGGATGTGGCAGGTCCGCGACGGTGGCACGATCACCGCTCCGCTGACCGGGTGGATGCGCGGAGCCGCGTTCGCGCATCTCACGCTCGGTGACGACGGTACGGCGAGCGGGCGGTTCCTTAAGGACGACATCTACTTCATGACCGCTCGCCCCCATGGCCCGCCGCCGGTGGCCTTTCCTTACCTCGCGAGCGGGGAGGTGAGGGAGAGCCGGGTGGATCCGCGGGTCCTGGACACTCCGGCCGGGCTGTTCGTGGCACAGTTCGCCGCGCCGTCGGCGATGCGGCTGGGCGGGGGTGACGAGGTCATCCTGTGGGATGTGGCCACCGGTTCGCAGGCCGTCACCGGGCCCGATCCGGCTGGCGGGTGGACGGTCCGCCAGCGCGGGCCGCTGCGGCTGTGGGACGCGGTTGAGCAGGCCATCCTGGTCTGGCAGAACGCCGGCTCTCCGCACCAGTCCGCGTACGGGCTCACCGTCACCGGGGGCCGTCAGTACGTCTGGCTGGGCGAACCCGACGGGCCAAGCTGGAACCTGCCTGTCTGAGCGAGGTGAGAAAGCTCCGATGCGCGGGAGCGGGCTGGCGCCGACTGAAGGCAGGTCAGCTGCGTTCTGGTGGGCGCACGCTCAGTTGACGCCATTTCTCAAAGACAGACGGGCACGCCGGCTCAATGAACAGGTCACTCTGCTGACCGTTACGGGTAGCCGATAGGTGCTGACCGGCATCGGTGCCAAACTGTCGAAGTCGCTGATCAGGGACGGGAAGGTACCGGCGCCACCCGGGACCAGACCCTGGATGCTGGACGTCACCGCCTGGGACGGGGGCGTTGACTCCTACGTCGACGCGCTCGTCTGGCTCGTCGGCAAGATGCTCGCCGACCCCAAGCATTTCTACCGCAGCTACATCACACAAGAAGTGGACCGGATCATGACCAGCAGGCCTGCGATGACCACGGGCGTGCGCGCCCGCGAGATGAACCTCTACCGCCGCTACTTCGATCTGGTCGCCGCCGGCCGCAAGACCATCGAGGCCGCGTCCAGTACCCCAACCTGCGCACGCTCACGGCAGGTGATCACATCCGGTTCGTCTGCGGTCGCGACGACTGCCTGACCCGCGTCAGGTGCGTCGCTGTGTACACCTCCTTCGAGGAGATGCTCGACACTGAAGGACCGATCAACGTCAACCCCGACAGCTCCCGCGAACAACAGCTCGCCAACATCCGCCGCATCTACGGACCCGAGAAGGAAGCCCTCGGCGTCCTGGCCATTGAGATCGAACGGGTAGCCGCGGCAGACCTGACCACTGACGTTAATCCGCCAAGTCGTCGGGGTGTTCCATTGCAGGGACCGTTTGACCTGGGACGTTGAAGGCTGCTCGCCGTGGGCGGGATCGTCTTCAACCGTGCGGGGTGGAGGCGATGGCGACGGGGTCGTTGCTGGAGGAGTTGGCTGGTACGGTCTCCGTCCCCGGGGGGGCAGATGTTGCCGCCCGTTGTTGTCGTCGACCAGGACAGCGCCTCCGCTCCTGGTTCAGGCGACGCGGGTGTCGTACGTCTCGCGGTTGGCGAGCACATCGTCCATGTATGTCTCGGCCCAGGTCTTGAGGTCGCGCATCATGTGGTGCAGGGAGAGACCGAGGTCGGTCAGCTCGTAAGAGACCGTGACGGGCACGGTCGGCGTCACGGTGCGCGTGATGAGACCGTCACGTTCCAAGGAGCGCAGCGTCTGCGTGAGCATCTTCTGGCTGACGCCGGCCAGCAAGCGGGACAGCTCTGAGTAGCGCATCGACCGCGGTTCGCCCACGCAGCCTGCGCTCAGCTGATGCGAGCCGTCGCTGCCAAGCGCGGCCAGGATCAGCGTGACCCATTTGTTGGAGATCCGGTCGAGCAGCTTGCGGCTTGGACATGCCGCCACGAAAGCGTCATATTCCGCCTTGACCTGTGCCCTCTGCTGGGCCGCCGTCGTAGTTGCCATCGACCGCTCCTCTAACCCGTGGGTGCCTTACGCACTTCGGAGTGCCTGCTTCCTGTCAGGAAGTTACCCACCCATACTGAAGCAAGGAGCCGTTAGGCACCACCCAGCTCAACACGAAAAGGCAGAGGTATGAGCACGTTTCCCACTTCGCTTCCCGGCGGTACCTGGACCCTGGGCGACCTGACCGTCACCCGGTTCGGCTACGGTGCTATGCAGCTCGCCGGTCCCGGGGTGATGGGTCCGCCAGCCGACCACGACAGCGCGCTCGCCGTCCTTCGCGAGGTCATCGACCTCGGAATCACCCATATCGACACCAGCGACGCCTACGGACCGCGTGTCACCAACCAGTTGATCCGTGAAGCGCTGCACCCGTACCCCGAATCGCTGCACATCGTGACCAAGGTCGGCGCGACCCGTGACCAGCAGGGCGGCTGGCCCCCGGCCCGACAGCCCGAAGACGTGCGCCGCTCCGTTCACGAGAACCTTGAAGCCCTCGGCCTCGAGGTGCTCGACCTGGTCAATCTCCGGCTCGGCGACGCCCAGGGACCCCAGCCCGGCTCGCTCGCTGAGCCGTTCGAGATGCTCGTCGAACTCCAGCAGCAGGGGCTGATCCGGCACCTCGGAGTGAGCAACGCGACGGCGGAACAGGTCGCCGAGGCACGGGCGATCGCGCCGATCGCGTGCGTGCAGAACATGTACAACCTCGCCTACCGGCAAGACGACGAACTGATCGACGAGCTCGCTGAGGAGGGCATCGCCTACGTGCCCTTCTTCCCGCTCGGCGGCTTCAGCCCACTCCAGTCCTCGGCGCTCTCGACGGTAGCCGCCCGGTTGGATGCGACGCCGATGTCTGTCGCCCTAGCCTGGTTGCTGCATCGGTCGCCGAACATCCTGCTCATTCCTGGCACCTCGTCGGTGGCGCACCTGCGCGAGAACGTCGCCGGCGCGGGACTCTCACTCTCCAATGAGGAACTCGCCGAGCTGGACAAGATCGGCCACTACTAGGCGATCATCGGGGCTGGACATGTTGCTGAGAATCGACAGCGCGTGGTTGCCTGGGCGCGCCGGCGGGCCGCGTGGTGCCGAGCCCACGGTCGTCGCCACGGTAGCGCCCGCCGCCGCGACCCGGCTGGCCTACACCTCGGTCGAGGCCAGGTCACGGGCCGGATCGGGGGTGAGCGGCGGCAGCCGGGTGCTGGCCACGCGGATGCGGCCGTCGGTGTCGGGTTCGAGCCGCCAGTTGGCCGTTGCGTGTCGGTTGCGCCTGTCCAGGTCCTCGATGTCCAGGCCGAGTACCTCGCCGGCGCGAGCGGCGGTCTCGTACAGCATCGTTCACTGTCTGCTTCTGCAGTCCGACCTGGGCGATCTCGACCCCCAGGGGTTGTTCCTCAGCCATCCGCTCGGCCGCACCGCCCAACCGCAGGCCGTCGATGCGCTCCTTACCGTTCTGGCAAGCTGCTGGACCCACACAGCAACCCTGCCTGGTCCTGCACACGCACCTCATCTACGGCAACGGCGCGAGGAGTCCCGCGAAACAACAATCAGATGGCTACAACGCCGGCCGCTGGAGCTGATCACCACTGGCCTCGTCCCAGCCGACAACATGCGGCACGAACTCGCCCAGGCAACCACGCGCTGTCGATTCTCAGCAACATGTCCAGCCCCGATGATCGCCTAAGCCGCACTTGAGCCAAGGCGAAACGATGCAGCAAGGCGGTGCGCGCGGCGATCGGGGTCACCGGGCAGTTCGCTTCGGTGGATGACCTGCTCACCGGCGAGGAAAACCTGCTGCTGATGGCGGATCTCGTGCACCTGCCCAAGGCAGAGGGCAAACCGGCTGCCCGCCGTGCCTGGTCCTCCGACACCGACTGCGCTATTTGTCGTATTCGCGTCATTGTTCCGCATTCAATGGTTCACTCTGGCGCTCTAGCCTCCTAGATCGTTGGTGTGGCTCCTGCGGTGCGCTGCGCACCGGACTCGCACGGGAGGAACTCCGCATGTCGTCGTCCTCCGTAGGTCCGTGGCAGCGGGTTCATGGCACACCTGCTCCCTTTCGGACGACGACCGGCCGTAGCTGGACGCACAACCTGATCAGGAGTACTACGTGAAGCTCAGCCTCAGACGTACCATTCCCGGCGCACTTGCCACGGTCGCGCTCGCCGCCACCGTCGCGCTCGGCGCATCGGCACCGGCGACGGCCGAGGCCGCCGGGTCGAACGCCCCCGCCGTACCGTTGCGGGTGGCGACCTACAACATCCATGCCGGGGCGGGTGAGGACAACGTCTTCGACTTCGACCGCACCGCTGAGGCGATTCGCGCCTTGGACGCCGATGTGATCGGCCTCCAGGAGGTCGACGTGCACTGGGGTGCCCGGAGCGACTTTGTGGACGAGGCTCGTGAACTGGCCAAGAAGCTGCACATGCGGGCGTTCTTCGCGCCGATCTACGACCTGGACCCGGCGACCGAGGGTGCTGACCGGCAGCAGTACGGCGTCGCCGTGCTGAGCCGCTATCCGGTGCTCAAGGCGGAGAACCACGAGATCACCCGGCTCTCCACCCAGACGCCCAATCCGGTGCCGGCCCCGGCACCTGGGTTCGCCGAGGTGACGATCAACGTCCGCGGCTCGCACGTGCACTTCTACACGACGCACCTGGACTACCGCTCCGACCCCTCCGTCCGCAGCGCGCAGGTCACGGACATGCTGAACGTTCTGGCCGCTGACTCCGGGCCGAAGGTGCTGGTCGGTGACTTCAACGCCCAACCGGCGGCCGCCGAACTGGCGCCGCTGTGGCAGCGGCTGCGGGACGCCGCCCCCAACGGTGGCAAGACCTACCCGGCGATCACCCCGGTCAGCCGCATCGACCTGGTAACCGTCTCGCCCGACGTCACCGTGGTCGGCACCCGTGTCGTCGAGACGGTGGCGTCGGACCACCGCCCCGTGGTCGCCGACCTGAAGGTTCAGCGCGGTCACTGAGCTCCACCCAGAGGCCGGGATCAGGGGCTGCGCCAGTTGGATGCGAGGCTTTTGATCCCGGCCATTGGCTGGACGCCTGGTGACACCACCGGCCTCGAAACGACACGGCGGCTTCGGCCGACCCATGAGAACAGCCTGTGCGCCAGGACCGGGCCGGGGGCCGGCTTCTGCGGGGGGTGGTTCATGAGGTTCGCTCGGGGGCTACCTTTCGGTCGTTGCTGATACATGTCGGTGTCATCTGGTTTGGGGACCTTGATCATGCGTCGGTCTCGTGGTGCCGTGAAAGTGCGAGGCGTGCTCACATCGGCGCGGATAACGTCGCCGATTGCTCCTACCACCCCCACCACGCCGACGCGACGCAGGTCATGGAGCCAGTCCTTCGAGAAAGCGGAAGAATGCGAAAACTGTCGTCATTCACGTCAACCGCGAGGGCATCGAAGTCAGCGACCGTGTCAGAGAGGAGGTCCCCAACGTTCTTCAGGCGCAAGCGTTCCCGGCTCGGGATCGTGCTCGGCGCCACCGCTCTGGGGGTCGTGATCCCCGCGTCGGCGGCCTACGCCGATCCGCCGCACAACCTTCCCCAGTCGGCCGGAGGGTACGAGGCGTCGTTCTCGCCGGCCTACGACTACGACGGCGACGGCTGCTACGCCACCCCCGCCATCGGGCCGGACGGGACCCTCGCCCCGGGGCTGAACCCGACCGGGGCGGTCAACGGCAACTGCCATGACCAGTCGGACCTGGACAACTCGCAGACCTACGCCCGGTCCAAGTGCAACAACGGCTGGTGCGCCGTCGTGTACGCCAGCTACTTCGAGAAGGACCAGGCGCTGGCCGGCATCAGCCTCGGCGGCCACCGTCACGACTGGGAGCACGTCATTTCCTGGATCAACCAGGCGTCCAACCAGGTGGAGTACGTGTCGACCACGCAGCACAGCAGCGTCGTGACCTACACGCGCTCGCAGGTGCGCTTCGACGGGTCCCACCCCAAGGTCGTCTACCACAAGGACGGGGCGTCCACGCACTTCTTCCGGCTCGCCAACGGCAACGACGAGCCGCCGGAGAACCACTACCACAACTGGCGCTATCCCCCGCTCGTGGACTGGAACGGCTGGCCAAGCACCTCGCTGCGCGACAGGCTGATGAACGCGGACTTCGGCGCCGCGACCATCAAGATCAATGACGGGAGGTTCGGGGACCTGCTCGCGGGCGCCAAGCCAAGTGGCATCCCCTTCGACCCCCGGGCCTGACGACCCCGATAGGTTCCGACTACCGTCAGCCTCTCCACGCGCAGGCCCAGGCCGGACGCGGGAGGCCGTGACGACGTGAAACCCATGCGCGTACCCGAGGTGCCGCTCCGGCGACGAAACCGCCGGAGCGGCACCACGTCGAGAGACGGCGCTGGTTGTCCTCGGCATCGGCCGGCGGCCGTGGGAGATGCCGGCGACCGGTCAGCAGATCGTGCCCGGCTTGGTTGCGGTGGCTGCGAGCAGGTCCCTTACGAGCTCGAAATCGATCTGCTCCGGCTTACGGAAGCGCAGGCAGCCCTTGCCCATGTTCTGACCGGCCAGGCGCTGCTCGAAAGCCTCGCGGATGTCGCTGCGCATGAGATAGAAGGAGATGTACTGCTTCTGGCTCGCGAAGGCGATCTCGGCGGCGCCGTCCCGCTCGTACGTGGGCATCCCGTACGTCATGATCTCGGTGAAGCCCGTGAGCTCGGTGCGGCACAGCTCGCGCAGCCTGGTCAACGTCTCCCGGCGTTCGTCGGGTACCTCGCCGAGGTAGGCGTCGACGTCTCCCGCTTTGCTCTGCACCATGCACGAATCGTAGGCCGTCACGCTCGCTGGGCGGGCCGCCGGCCAAGGAGGCCGCCATGCGGGACGGCCGGCGGCTCAGGTGCCGGTGTTCGGCTTCGTGCCGTCCTCTGCTTGTTCCTCCGGCACCGACTGCGTGGAGGTCTCGTCGGGGTGGGCGGCTACGAACTGCTCGATGAGTTCGTCGGGGACCTTTCCGCGGGCGGGTACGTCCAGCTCTTGCTCGCGTGCCCATTTGCGGACGTCGGTGAGGGTGTAGCCCTGCAATCGGGGCGAGAGGTCGGGGGCCTTCTTCGACCGCGACGCCTGCTTCACTTCGCGAGAGCTCTCCAGGACCTCTTCGATGAACGCGAGAGCGTCGCTCAGCCGCTGCTGGTTGGCATCCGACAGGTCGATGGCGAAGGTCCGGTTCAGCAGCGGGAACTCCCGTCTCACTACATCATCGCCCTCGGAGGAGTCGAGGTCGTCAACCAGTATCACCTTCTGCGCCACTTGCAGCCCTTTCCGGGTGGGTCACCTTCTGTCTGGACCGTGGCATCATACTGGCGTTCGAGAAACGATCGCGTTATTGACCATGTCGACGCACCCACCGCATACGCGTTCTCGCCATGACCAGCAGGGACGGGCCGGTCAGGCGCGGCTGCCCGTCGGCGAATCCGCGCTCACACCGCGCTGTGCGAATGCGGGCTCACACCGCGCTGTGCGTATGCGGGCTCACAGCGGGCTGGTGGGCCGGAGTTGGGGAACTCCGGCCCACCAGGGCGGCGATGGTGCCGTTGGGTTGTGCGGGTGTTCTACGGGGCCGGGTACTGCGTGACGTACACCGGCGAACCGACTCTGGTCGTGTCGGCCGGGTCGCCCACGCCGTTGACGACGTGGTCGATGATTCCGGCGCTCAGATTGACCGTCATGATGTGGTGCAGCTTCACGCCCGGGGTCTGGGGGACCTCGAAGCCGTTCTCGGTGTGGATCGCCGGGTTGTTCTGGTTGAAGACGTAGACGCCACCGCCGTAGAGGTTGTGGGTCTTCACGCGGTTGCCGACCTTGTAGCCGGCGAAGCCCTTGACGGCGCCGTTCATCCAGTCGGCCTGGGTCGGCGGGTCGTACGGCAGCTCGTTCTGGTACAGGATGGTCGTGCCGTCGTCGCCGTTCCAGACCGTGTTGTACCGCTGGAAGTGCTCGACGAACAGGCCCGTCGCCGTCACGTGGTCACCGTTGATGACGGCGCCGT
The DNA here is from genome assembly GCF_049674955.1 of Sphaerisporangium viridialbum. Lineage (GTDB taxonomy): Bacteria > Actinomycetota > Actinomycetes > Streptosporangiales > Streptosporangiaceae > Sphaerisporangium > Sphaerisporangium viridialbum. Next base: position 901,484 of record NZ_CP187232.1, read on the forward strand.
ACCGGCCGATGTTGGTGTTCCACCGTTGGGTGTCGGTGAAGCCCTCGACGCCGTGGTCGCCACGCCACACCCAGGTGTGGTCGATGAGCACGTTGTCGCTGTTGACTTCGAGCGCGGTGTCGGCCTTGCCGACGTGCGGTCCGCCGACGCGGAAGTACACGTCGGACAGGGTCGTCGGGTTGTCCGCCGAACCGCGTCTGCCGTGGTCGTCACCCCGGCCGTGGTCGTCCTTGCCGTGGTTCTTGCCCACCCGCAGCAGAACCGGCGATTTCACGAGGCCCGCGTCGATCGTGACGCCGGCGATGACGGCGCCGGGGACGTCGGCGACGTCGAGCGGGGTCGAGCCGTTGACGGCGGTGAGCGTGGCGTGTCCGAGACCGAGGACGACCGCGTCGGGGCGCTTGACCTCGATGCTCTTCGCGATGTCGTAAACGCCGGGCGTGAGGAGCAGGTGCTTGCCCCGTGCGAGCTGGCTGTTGATGACCTGCACCGAGTCGGACGGCTTCGCGACGAAGAAGTCGGCGATCGGCAGCGTACGGCCCGGCGTCATGCCGTTGGCCCACGTGATGCCACGCGTGTTCTTCTGGGCGGAGGGCACGCGGACGTTGTACTTGCCCTTCGCGTCGACGAACAGGTACGGCTTCTCACGGCTAACCGGAGTGGTGTCGAGCGTGGTGTACGGCGGGTTCGGGAAAGCAGCGTCGCTCGGAGCGCCGACGACACCCGAGAAGACCTGGTTCCACACACCGTTGGACCAACCGGTGACCTCGCTGTTGCGGGTTAGCCACTGCTGCTGCGACCCGTTGGTGACGGACGGCAGCTTGGAGTCGGCGATGAAGCCGCCGCTGGCGTACTGCGGGCCGGCGGTGCAGTAGTCCATCAGCGACAGGTTGCCACCGCTGACGTTGAGTCGGCGCATGGACACGGCCTGGGAGACTGCCCAGAAGTTCGCCGATGCCCTGCAGCCGTCCTGGCCGGCCGCGTTGACGTTGATCGACAGGTTGGACAGGGTGCGCCAGAAGTTGACGAGCGCGAGGCAGTTGCCCGTGCCGCCGTTCTCCAGGCAGCGGTTGTAGACCTCGACCTTGCCGTTGATGACGACGTCGGTGGGCGAGGCGCCCAGGCCGGCGATCTCGGTGTAGTAGCCGACCTTGATCTGGAGCGGGTGCTCCGTGGTGCCGTACGTGCCCGGCTTGAACACGTAGGCGTGGCGGGTGGTGCCCATCTCGTTGTCGACCTGCGTGGCGTGCGCCGCGTCGAGGGTCGCCTGGATCTCGCTGACCGGCATGCTCGGATCGAAGACGGTGACGTTCGGCCCGAAGTCCGGGGTGCGGGGTTCCGGCGTGGCGGCGGTGGCGGCCGTTCCCGTCGTCAGGACGGCGGTCGTCAGCACGAGGCCGAGCGCGAACGCCCGGCCGAGTTGCCTGCGGCCGGGGCGCCGCCTCGCGGAACCTCCGTTGCCAGGAAGCTGGGTCGTCATACGGTTCGTCCCTTCCGCTCGGCGTGCGGCGCTACGTGGACAGAAGACGTCGGGGGGATGGCGGGCATGAGGACCGGGCGAATGGGGTGCTTCGAGGGCCGCGGAAGCGCTCTCGCGTGTAGGGCGTTCACAGTGGTCATCGACCTGTCTACTGGGGGGTGGGCGGCCGGACGCCACGCCCAGAGGTGGGAGAGCGCTCTCTCATTACGGGGCGTGCATCCAGCCGCGGAAGATGGATGTTGTTGGAATGTTTCTACCGTGTGAATCGGTCCAGCGCCATGTCCTCGCGGCGGTTGATTTCTCGGACGGACGCTCAGGGGCCCGCCACCGGCGGGCACCGGGTCAACGGCGCCGGAGGATCGGTCGGCGTCGACTGCGCACGGCGAAGATCTGACGGGCATTCGACGTGATGGTGCTCGACCGGACTACTTACCGCCTGAGTCCTCTTTCGCGCCGCCTCGGCCGCAGCACGCGCAGCACGAGCACGCCGCCGGCCAGCAGGACGGCGAGCGCGGCGACGACCCAGCCCGCGCCGAGGGTCGCCAGCCGGCCCGAGATCAGGCTTTGCACCGCCGTGGCGGCGCCCACGATAGGGTCCTCTGCGGACCCGCCGTCCAGCACGCGCAGCTCGTACCAGCCGTAGTACAGGACGTACGCCCCGGCAAGGACGAGCAGGCCGCCGCCGGCCCGTGACACGTACGGCAGGAGCCGCCGCAGCCGGGCCACCGCGGCGGCGTGGGCCAGCGCCACCGCGAGCGACAGTACGGCGACGACCAGCCCCATCCCGAGTGCGTACGCTACGAAGGCGCTCGCCCCGCCGACCAGCCCGCCGCCGGCCACGGAGGCCGAGGTCACCGCCAGGAAGGGGCCCACGGTGCACGACAGCGAGGCCACCGCGTACGACAGGCCGTACCCGTACAGGGACAGCGGTGAGGCGGCGGGACGCCCGGTGGCCAGCCCGGGGAGACGGACCAGCATCTCGCGGCCGCTCAGCAGCCAGGCGCCGAGACCGATCAGGAGCGCGCCGATGACGAGCGTCGCCCACGGCAGGTAGCGACCGGCCGACACCGCGAGCGCGGTGACGGCGAGCCCGAACAGCCCGAAGACGGTGACGAACCCGGCCGTCATCGCCACCGACAGCACCAGCGCCCGGACCAGCGGTCCACGCCGGTCCGGCCCGTCGTCGGCGATCAGCATCGTCAGGTAGGCGGGCAGCATGGCGAAGCCGCACGGGTTGAACGCGGCCACCGTGCCCGCGGTGAACGCCAGGGCGAGCGGCAGGTCGGCGGCGCTCATGCTCGCCCTCCCGAGCGGATGGCGGTCATGCTCGCCCTCCCCGAGGGGACGATGATCACGGCCGCTGCCGGTCCGGTGGCCGGCATGGCGGCGCTACCCGGCCAGCAGTTTGCGGACATGGCCGTCCAGCGCGTCCTTGCCGAGCGGCCCCGAGGCCTTCGTCGTGCCCCCGTCCGGTCTCATGAACACGAACGTGGACTGCTCGCTGACGCCGAGCTTCGTCCACACCGCGCCCTTCTCGTCCGAGAGCTGCACGATGCCGCCGGTTCCGGTGCGCTGGACGAACTCCTTCATGGCCGCCTCGGTGTCCAGGCCCGCCACGCCGACGAATGTCACATCGCCGTACCGGGCCGCCGCGGCCTTGACGGCGGGCGCCTCGGAGCGGCACTTGGGGCACCACGGCGCCCAGAACCAGAAGACGACCGGTTTGCCGGCGAGGCTTGCCCCGCGGAACTGCTGACCGTCGAGCGTCTTGGCCGAGAACTCCAGCGCGGCGGGCACCGGCGTCTTCCCCGCCGGACCGGCCGTGGACGGCGCCGTCGCCGGGGCGGAGGTAAGCGGGGCCGACAACGGCGCGTCGCTGCGGACCGGGTTGGCTGCCTCGTCCCATCCGGCCCCGCACGCGCCGGTCAACAAGGCCGCCAGCGCCACGACGGCCGCCCTACGTGCTCTGATCATGCAGTCCAGCGTAGAAGCGTTTCCCCTCTCCAGACCTTACGAGACCATGACGGCCCCCCGCACGCTCGCGGCGGCCGGGAAACCCGGTGCGCGGAGGAGCGGTCGGCGATCTACGGTCCGTGCCACGAGGCCCCCGTACGACGGGGAGACCTTGTTGTCTCGCTGACGCCAACGCGGGCCCTTGAGCTTTAAGCCCGGAAGGCGTCGGCGTGCTCTGACGCCCACTGGGTGAAGGTGCGGGCCTTGCGGCCGGTCACCTTTTCTACGGTGCCGGTTACGGTGGAGCCGAGTTCGTGGTTCGTGCCGTAGAGCCGGAGGAGGAACTCGACCATTTCCCGGTGGCCGATCCCGGGGGTGTCGCCGAAGACCTTGAAGAGGAGCAGGTCCGGCGGCGTGCCCTCCTCGGCCCACTCCTTCCGGGTCTGGTCAGGTGTGAGTTCCTCGAACCTCAGATCCCGTCCGGTGGCCTCGCCGAGGATGCGGATCTTGTCTCGGGGGGTCAGCACCTCGGGCCCGGTGATGGTGTAGGCCTTGCCGGCGTGGCCGTCCTCGGCCAGGGCCACCGCGGCCACGGCGCCGATGTCGGACTCGTGGACCGGGGCGCTCCTGCGGTCCCCGTACGGCTCGCGGATGACGCCGTCGGCGCGCAGCCGCGCACCCCAGTCGGCCAGGGTGTTGCCCATGAACTCGATCGGCTTCAGGTCGGTCCACTCCAGCGTGCTGGACCGGACGGCGGGTTCCAGGGTGCCTTCCTCCCAGCCGCCGAGAACGGTGACCCTGCGGACTCCCGCTCGTACAAGTAGGTCCACGATCTCTTCCCCGTTGCGCAGTGGCTTGTAGTCCTTGCCGAAGTTGATCAGGTGGGCGGCGGTGACGCCGTCGAAGGCCCGCGTCAAGGTGGCCGCGTCGGTGAGGTCGCCGGCGACGACCTCCACGCCTTCCGGCAGGCGGGCCCTGGCCGGGTCACGGGTCAGCGCGCGCACCTTCTGGCCCGCGCGCAGCAGGTGCTGGACGGTGTGGCCGCCGACGGTTCCCGTGGCTCCGGTGACCAGAACGGTCATGACGACACTCCTTGTGAAGATCGAACCGGTTCGTGATGGATGGGCGGGGTCACACCCGGTCGGTTCGGACGCGCGGCGGCCCGGTCGACGACCTGCGCGGCCTCGGCCGACCCGTTCGGCGACCCGTTCCGACTTGGTGAACCCGGCTCGCTACCCAAGAGGCCCCCGGCGCCGCGAGTGTGACATCAGGGCCGTGGGAGCGGTCCGTTCGGTCCGCGACTCGCACGGCGGAAGCGGCCGGTGGCGTGGATTCGAGTGGAGGGCCGAAAGGGGCCGCAGGCCCTTCAAGGGCGCCGCAAGGTACCTGTAAGGCCCCTGGCTTATCACTGAAGGACACCAGACGCCGAGGAGTCCCCCATGAGCAGCCTCATACAGCTCTCCCGCAAGCAGCAGCGACTCGTGCCCGGCAGCCCTGTGTCACGCCGCCGGCAGGCTGCCGTCGCCGTGACCGGCGCCCTCCTGTTGAGCCTGACCGGCGCCGTTTCGCTGGCGCAGCCGGCGGCTGCCGCGGCCCCACCGTTGAAAGGCGCTGGAACCTGCGCGAACATCGACTTCGTCTACCAGCCCCAATCCGCGTTTCCCGACACCAGCCGGGGACGTGTCGCCTTCAGGGCGCAGGCGACCACCATCGAGACAGCGGTTTTGTGTCTCGTCAACGCCGAACGGACCAACCTGCAACCGCTGAAGAGGTACGTCTCGCTGGGCAAAGGCGGTGCCCTCACACTCGGCGCCGCCGCGGCCAGGCACGCTGTGGATGCCGTCAAGCTGCGCTGGTGGGGAAAGGTGGAGCCGGGTAAGAACTGCCGCCCCGTGAACGGTGACCCTGGCAAGTGCGACCCGCACATCAATCCGGAGACCGGCTCGACCCCGCTAAGCCGTGCCCAGGCGGTGGGCTACGGTCGCCGCTGCACCTCGTTCTCCGTTGGCGAGAACACCTACGTGGGGTGGGGAGGCTCTTACGTCACGCCGCGGGCGGCCGTCACGTGGTGGATGAACAGCAAGCCACACCGCGACAACCTCCTCAACCCGACTTTCGCCGAGATGTACACCAAAGCAGCCTTGGGAAGCGCGGATCCGGCTGCCGGGTCCATCACCCCGGCCGTGACCTACGTGCAAATGCTCGGGCGCTGCAGCTGACTCCGGCGGTGCCCTGAGTGCGAATTAGTCTGGAATAGCCGTCCTATCCGCAAAGATGGGCCCGTGGTCATCCATGCGGTGCCGAGTGCGATGGGCCGGTCCGCTCAGGGACTCGGCAGTAGCTCTCCGATCGGTGTCCCCGCAAGCCGGGCGGTTTGCCGTGGACCGTCGTGATGGCTGAGGAGGGGTTCGCGTCGGCGAACGTGGCCGATGCCATCGCTCACGTGATGAAGCGCTGCGAACAAGGCCGCCTTCCATGGGCTCGTGCCTATGTGGACCGGCTTGCCGCCGACCAGCCGGCCGATCCTCTCCCTCTGCTGCTCCGGGCGTTGATCCATGCCTACCAGGGTGACGCGGACGCCTGCCGTACGGCTCTGGCCGCCGCCGATGGCCTCGGCCCGGTCACCACCCATGCCGACCTTCGCACCACTATCCCAACCTGCTCCCGGACACTGGGACACCACGAATCCCCGAGCACACTGTCGCCGCGGGCAAGGAGAAGTCCAGAGCCAAGGGTGCCGCAGGCTGCTTGCTGGGCATCATCGCCCTCCTGGCCTTCGCGGTGGCCCAGCACGTCTGGGGTTGGCTGATGGACACCGGTGGCGACCGCGTCGCCTCGCTCCTGGATATCGGCGGCCCCCGTGTGGACGGTCATTCGGTGCCGGGCCTGCTCATCGTGACCGCGATGATGGGCCTGCTGTCGCTGATGTGGTGGGCGCTCAAGGCCGTGCGTAGAGGGCGCGGCGTGCGAGGGCGCGGACGGGCTGACACTGTGGCAGGCGGCTGTCAGCGGTTTCGAGGGGTGTCGGTGGGTTGCCGTAGCGTGGCTTCGGTGGGGGAGGATGGGCTGTTGGTGCGGGTCGAGGAGGGCGCCGCGGCGGAGCTGTTGGCCGCCGCCCGGGCTGGTGACGACGAGGCCTTCGGACGGCTGGTCGGGCCGCTGCGGGGCGAGTTGCACGCGCACTGCTACCGCATGCTGGGGTCCGTTCATGACGCCGAGGACGCCGTACAAGAGACTCTGGTACGGGCCTGGCGCCATCTGGAGCGATTCGAGGACCGCGGTTCGGTGCGGCCGTGGCTGTACAAGATCGCGACCAACCGGTGCCTGACGCTGATCGAGCGCAGGGGGCGTCGCGAGCTCCCCACTGACCTGAGCCCGGAGGGTGCGCCTCTGGCCGAGGCGGTGTGGCTTGAGCCGTACCCCGATCACCGGCTGAGCTGGACGGCGGAGTTGAGCCCGGAGGCTCGCGTCGTGGTCCTGGAGAGCGTGGAGCTGGCGTTCGTCGCCTCGTTGCAGCATCTGTCGGCTCCGCAGCGAGCCGTCCTGCTGCTGCGCGACGTCCTCGGGTTCGCGGCCCGTGAGGTCGCCGATCTGCTGGAGACCTCGGTCGCGGCGGTCAACAGCGCGCTGCAGCGGGCCCGGAAGGTCCTCGACGGCCTGCTTCCCGAGGCCAGTCAGCAGGCGACCCTGGACGCGATGGGCGAGGCGACGCGGCGGGAGGTGGCGCGGCGGTACATGGCCGCGTGGGAGGCCGGGGACGTCGAGGCCATCGTGGCGATGCTGACAGAGGACGCGAAGTACTCGATGCCACCGTTGACCGCCTGGTACGAGGGCCACGATGGCATCCGGGCGTTCCTCGCCGACGCGATGCTGAGCAGGCGGTGGCGCTTCCTGCCGGCACGGGCGAACGGACAGCTCGCGTTCGGCACGTACCTGTGGGACGAGGACAGAGCCGTGTACGTCCCGGCGGGCCTGGACCTGCTCACCCTGCGCGGCACGAGGGTGGCCGAGGTGGTCTCGTTCCTGGAGGCGGAGTTTCCGGCGTTCGGCCTTCCGGTGGAGCCGGCTGACTGAAAGCGGCGGCTCGCGATGATTTCTCGCGCCCGCGCGGGTTGTAGTCCTGACCGGATCATCGACCGAGAAGGGACTGGGCTGAAGAATGCCTGCCGACACCGAAGAGATCCGCACTTTGATCGAGCGCTGGGCCGAGGCCGTCCACAGCGGCGACATGGGCGGCGTCCTCGCGGACCACTCCGAGGACATCGTGATGTTCGACGTGCCGCCACCGTACGAGGGGGTACGCGGCATCGATGCCTACCGTGAGGCCTGGCCGCCCTTCTTCGCGTGGCAGCGGCAGGGCGCCTCGTTCGAGATCGAGTCTCTGGACGTCACCGCTGGTGAGGACGTCGCCTTCGCGCATGCCTTGTTGCGTTGCGGGACGCGGCGACAGCTCGCCGACCAGCCTGAGAACCGTTTGCGGCTGACGCTCGGCTTTCGCAAGGAGAACGGCCGTTGGGTCGTCGCACACGAGCACCACTCGTTCCCGTACACCGGCACCGGCACCGGCACCGGGGGCGAGGACGGGGACGTCGTGGCGGAGCGGGAGGTGCGCCGGCTGCACGAGCAGTGGTTCGACCGCACCGCTGCGAAGGATCTGGACGGCCTGATGGCCGCCATCGCCGAGGACGTCGTCTCCTATGAGCACGAGGAGCCCCTTCAGCACCTCGGCCTGGAGGCCGTACGGGCGGTCTGCGAGCGCGGCCTCGATGCGGCCTCCGGAGCCGTCAGCTGGGACATTCCAGACCTGAGAGTCCTGACCCAGGGGGACCTCGCCGTCGCGTGGGGACTGGACCACATCCTCGCCGAGCAGGCCGACGGCGAGACGACCGAGAGCTGGTCACGAGGAACCCGCGTGTTCCAACGGAGAGACGGCGCGTGGGTGATGGTCCACCAGCACCTCTCGTACCCCTCGCTCCCGTACAGGTACAGGACGACAAGCGCAGCGACGACGGAAAAGTACGGCGGGCGCTGATCACGGCAGACAGGTCACTGCCTTGTCGGCAATGGGAAGTTCGGCAGCGGTAACATTGAAAGTGGGTCAGCGCACTCTCACGTGCAATGTCCCGGAAGGGGCGGCCCCGGCGGAAACACCGGGGCCGTTCGCAGCCACCAGCGCGACATCATTGGGGCGTTCCTCTCAGACGTGGTGGGGGTTCTCGAAGGCGCCCCCCACCGCGTAGGTGACCAGGGTGGTCAGCACGTCCTTGACCGACTCGCGGTCGCGCACGTCGCACAGCACGATCGGCGCCACCCCGTCCAGGCCCAGGGCCCGGCGTACCTTGACCGGGTCGTGGCGCCGGGCCCCGTCGAAGCAGTTGACCGCGACCACGAAGGGGAGCCCGCGCTGCTCGAAGTAGTCCACGGCCGGGAAGCACTCCTGCAGGCGGCGGGTGTCGGCGAGGACGACGGCACCGAGCGCGCCAAGGGCCAGCTCATCCCACATGAACCAGAACCGGTCCTGGCCCGGGGTGCCGAACAGGTAGAGCCACAGTCCTTCGCGGATGGTGATGCGGCCGAAGTCCAGTGCGACGGTCGTGGTGGTCTTCAACTCCACACCCGAGGTGTCGTCCACGCCGACACCTTGTTCGCTCAGCAACTCCTCGGTGTGCAGCGGCCGGATCTCGCTGATCGTGCCGACCATGGTGGTCTTGCCGACTCCGAAGCCGCCGGCGATGAGGATCTTGATGGCCATCGCCGGGGTGACGTCGGTCGGTCCCGGCTCAGAGGCTGCGGAGCCCATGCAGTACTTCCCTGTAGATGCGTTCGTCGATGGCCCGCGCGGCAGGCTGCGGTCGGTCGATGGTCACAAGGCCCTCACGCCGGAGGTCGCCGAGGATCACACGGGTGATGTTGAGCGGCAGTTTCAGGTACGCCGCGACGTCCGCCACCGGCGTGGGCCGGTGGCACGCCGACAGCACGGCGAGATACTCCGGGGTCAGCTCTGCCGGCTCGAAGGAGGTGCTGACGGTCGTGACGATGGCCACCAGGTCGAAGGTCTCGCCCAGTGGGCGCGCACGGCCGCCGGTCAGCCCGAAGAGCCTGACCAGCGGCCCGGGATCCTCTCCCGTCACGATCTCGCACCGTTCCAGGCGGGCGCCGGAGCCGCCCCCCTCGGCTGTGCGGACAGGTGCTCGCCGACGCGCTTGACCATGAGCGCCATCTCGTAGGTGATCATGCCGAGCTCTGCGTCGCCCGCGGCCAGCACGGCCAGCCGGGCGCCCTGCCCCGCCGCGGTGACGAACAGGAAGCCGTCCTCCATCTCGATGATGGTCTGGCGCACGCCGCCGAGGCCGAAGTGCCGTCCCGCGCCCAGCGCGAGGCTGTGGCTGCCGGCGGAGATGGCGGACAGATGCTCGGCGTCCTCCCGGGTCAGCTCCCGGGAGCCACCCATGGCCAGTCCGTCGGCGGACAGCACGATGGCGTGCCGGACACCGGGCACACGCTGGGTCAGGTCGTCGAGCAGCCAGCTCAGTTCAGGCCTGGGGTCGGGCATCGGAATGGCCCTCCTTTCGGTTCCACATCTCTTGTTCCTGCTCGGACTCGCCCCGGCCCTGCTGCCAGCCCCGCTGCATGGACGACATGAGCTTCATGAGCTCCTCGGGAGATCGCATGGAGACGTCGTGCTGCTCCGGGGAACGCGCCTCGCGGAGCTGGGGGGCCAGGTTGGCCTGCCGTACCCGCATCGGTAGCCCGTCCAGGTCGTCGTCGTCGGCGGCGTCGGCGTCGGGCACGGACACGGCCCGCCGCGCGGGTGCCGAGGAGGCGGAGTGCTCGTGCTCGGACAGGAACCAGCCCGACGGGGGCTCCGGGACGCGGCCCGCCTGGTCCTGCGCGCTGGAGAGTGCTCTCGGCCGGGACTCCGACGCCTGGCCCAGCGCCCGTACGGGCCCGTCCGGGCGGGTGGCCCCGCCCTTCCCGGCCCCGCCCTTCCCGGCCCCGCCCTTCTCGGGCCAGCGCTGTGCGGCCTCGGCGTCCGGCGCCTCCGAGGGGGCGAGCAGGCTCGACGGCAGCAGGGCGATCGCGGTGGTGCCGTCGTAGGGCGAGGGTCGCAGCATGATCTTGATGCCGTGCCGGGCCGCGAGCTTGGCCACGACGAACAGGCCCATCCGGTCGCTGTCGACCAGGTCGAACTCCGGGGGATCGGCGAGCTTGGCGTTGAGCTCGTCGAGGGTGACGCGGTTCAGTCCGAGGCCCCGGTCCTCGACCTCCACCGCGAAGCCGTTGGCCGCCGTCATGCCCCGGATCTGGACCGCGGTGTTGGGCGGCGAGAAGACGGTGGCGTTCTCCACCAGCTCGGCGATCAGGTGGATCACGTCGGCGACCGCGGCGCCCACCAGCAGCGGAGCGTGCGGCATGGGGGGCACGGTGACGCGGGTGTACTCCTCGACCTCCAGCACGGCGCTGCGCACCACATCGAAGACGGGCACCGGGTCGCGCCACCTGCGGGCGGGAGCCGAGTCGGACAGGATGATCAGGTTCTCCGCGTGCCGCCGCATGCGGGTGGTCAGGTGGTCGAGCTTGAAGAGGTCCTCCAGGATCTCCGGTTCCTCGACGCGACGTTCCATGGTGTCGAGCAGCGTGAGCTGGCGGTGAAGCAGTGCCTGGTTGCGCCAGGCGAGGTTGAGGAAGACCTGGGCGACGCCCTTGCGGAGTGTCGCCTGGCCGACCGCGGCCTCCACCGCGGTGCGCTGTACGGCGGAGAACGCGTGCACGACCCGGTCGACCTCGGCGGTGCCCGCGGAGCCCAGGCCGGGGGCCTCGGTGGCGGGGTCCACGTCATCGCCTCTGCGCAGCCGCTCGACCAGTCGCGGCAGCCGCTCCTCGGCCAGTTCCACGGCCGACGCCTGCAGCCGCCTCAGCTCGGTGATCATGGAACGCCCGAACCGGTAGGACAGCGCGACGGATACGATCACGGCGAGCAGGCCGAGACCGAGGACCAGTCCGATCCGCCAGTACGCGCCGGCCTTGAGCTGCTGGGCTTCGGCCGCGGTGCGGACCAGCTCGTACTGGGTGTCCCGGCTGATCTTGCCGATGAGGGCCCCGGCGTCGCTCTTCCACACGGCGGGTTGCACCGGAGGCGCGCCGTTGGTGTCCCACACGAAGAGCGCGTCCTCCACCGCCAGCAGCCGCTCGTAGGGGGCGCTCTTCACGAGCTCCTCGTAGTGCGTCCGCAGCTCGGGGCCCACGTCCCGCTCGGCGTTGGCAAGGACGAGCCTGCGGTTGGTCATCGCGGCGACGAAGGCGGCGCGATCGGTGGGGGTCATCTTGCGGTGCACGATCGTGCTGGTGAGAACGGCGTGTTCCCTGCCGAGGTACTCGGCGGTGGCGCTGAAGGCGGACATGCCACGCACCGCGCGGTAGGAGGACACGTCGCTCAGTGCGTCGCTGTCGCTGAACTGCCGGTTGGCGGCGCCGATCAGATCGTTGTAGGCGTCGAGGATCTTGAGTGGCGGGGACAGCATGCCGCTGTCGGCGGACGCCCGAAGCTTCTCCAGCCCGTCCAGCGCCTTCACCAGGGCCCGCACATTGGCGGGCGTTTCGGCGGTTCCGTCCTGGAGGCCGACCGACCCGATCACCTGGCGCAGGTGCAGCACCTTGCCGTCGGTGATCCGCCGCTGCTCCGCCAGCGGTTGGTCAGTGCCGGTGCCGGCGACCGCCTCGGCGGAGAGCTGTCGCTCCCGCTGGAACTCGACGATCAGCTGCAGCACCGGCGAACCGATGGCCTCCCAGCGGTTCTGGGTGCGGGAGATGGTCGCGATATCTTCGACACTGGAGTAAGCGATGAACCCCCACAGGGCGATCATGGAAATGAGCGGAATCAGGAGGATCCTGAGAAGCTTCGAGCGGATCGGTGGGGGCGAGCTCATCCATCGTGTCCAATTCCGCGCGTGCTGGCGCGCCGTAGGCAGCCGCGGTCCATGGTCGGCCCCGAGAACTCACGTCGCGACTGATACGCCTGTGATCTGGACAACTATGCCCATCAGGGCAGAAGTGCTACAAGCCAGCAATGCCAAGATTCAATATCGATGTTCGACCGGATTGGCATGATACGCACCGTCCGTAATGGGGGCCGGATGGTCATTACGCAAGGTGACCATCCCGATGCGCGCTTACTAGACGGCCTCCCGGCCGCGCCCTGGTAACCGCCGCGAGCAGACGCCGACTGTGAGCGATGCGCGTTCGTGACCGTCCGCCGGTTGGCCGGGCGTACCGGGGCGGCGGCGTCGCGGTCGTAATAAGGGGGGCGGTTGGTATGCCCAGGCCAGGCGACCTGCCCGCGTCGATGGACCTTTTGGGGGACCCGAGAGGCCCCCGGTGTCGCGGCGCCCAGAGAACGATCCCTTCGGTCATTTGGGTCTATACAGGCACGAAGGAGCTGTGTTAGAACCTCGTTAATTGATCTTTAAGAAATAAAAAGGCGAGTGTGACGGCGTGGACGACGACGGCACCCCTCCTGTGCGTGGGGCGGTGCCCCGCGCGCGGCCAGGTTTCGGCGTCCTCTCACGGGGCGTGACGAGCCTGGCCGGCGTGGTGTCCGGCCGGCGCACCAACGATCAGACCCTCACCCGGACCGACCTCACCATGTGACGGCACGACGGAGACGGCACCTCTCCGGCTACACCCCCCGCATCACCCCGGCAACCAGCGCGGCGGAGACGGCACTCCTCCGGCCACACCTCCCGGCAGCGCGGCGGCGCGCGCCTTGCCTGATCGAGTCATGAGGTCAGGACGACATGCACATCCCTCAGCATCCCTGCCTGGCACCTGCCCGAGATCCGGTGGCCACGACGGCCATCGGACGACGACCATGCCCCCCAGCGTCCGCAGGACGGGCGCGACCTTCCTCGCATCTCATCGCCGCCCCCCACTTCGAGGAATCCTTGATGCGCATAACGCACCCGTACGTCCCTACGCCTCCCGGCGCCGTCCATGAGCAACCCCACGACAGCGTGCGGGGTGTGGCATGAGAAGGCTGCTGACCGCCCTCGTCCTGCTCGCCTCCACCCTCCTGGTTCCGGCCACCGCGGCGTCGGCCGCCAACGCGTCGACCGTCCCGGGCAAGGCAGCGGCCGCTGATCCGCCGTTCTCCGCGCTGGTCTTCTCCAAGACCGCGGGCTTCCGGCACAGCTCCATCCCAGCGGGTGTCGCGGCCATCAAGAAGCTCGGCCAGGAGCACGGCTTCACCGTCGACGCCACCGAGGACTCCGGAGCCTTCACCGAGGACAACCTCGCCAAGTACGCCGTGGTGGTCTTCCTGTCGACCACGGGCGACGTCCTGGACGCCGCCCAGCAGACCGCCTTCGAGCACTACATCGAGGGCGGCGGCGGGTTCGCCGGCATTCACGCGGCCTCCGACACCGAGTACGACTGGCCCTGGTACGGCAAGCTGGTCGGCGCCTACTTCAAGCAGCACCCCGCGCCGCAGCAGGCCGTCGTCAAGGTCGAGGACCCCGCGCACCCCTCCACCGCGGGCCTTCCCGACCGCTGGTCCCGCAACGACGAGTGGTACGACTTCCGCACCGACCCGCGTGGCACGGTCCACGTCCTGACCTCCATGGACGAGACCAGCTACAGCGGCGGCACGATGGGCGCCGACCACCCCAACAGCTGGTGCCAGAACTACGACGGCGGTCGTTCCTGGTACACCGCGCTGGGTCACACCGACGAGTCCTTCGCCGAGCCGAACTTCCTGAAGATGCTGCTGGGCGGCCTGCAGACCGCCGCCGGCGTGGTGCCGGCCGACTGCACGGCGAGCCTGGACTCGGCTTTCGAGAAGGTCACCCTCGACGACAACACCTCCAACCCGATGATGCTGGACGTCGCCGCTGATGGCACCGTCTTCTACATCGACCGGCTCGGCGACATGAAGGCGGTCAAGCCGGACGGCGGCGTCGTCACCTCGGGCCACCTGAACGTCTTCACCGCCAACGAGAGCGGCCTGCTCGGCCTGGCCCTCGACCCGGCGTTCGCCACGAACCGCTGGGCGTACGTGTACTACTCGCCGCAGTCCAAGGTCGTGGACCGGCTCTCGCGCTTCACCATCAGGCCGGACCTGACGCTCGATCCCACCAGCGAGCAGATCGTGCTGGAGGTGCCCGTACAGCGGGCCGAGTGCTGCCACCACGGCGGCGGCATGGTGTTCGACAAGGCCACCGGCGACCTGTGGCTGGCCAACGGCGACAACACCAACCCGTTCGCCTCCGACGGGTACACCCCGATCGACGAGCGCGCCGGACGGTCCGCCTGGGACGCCCAGGGCACCTCGGCCAACTCCAACGACCTGCGCGGCAAGGTGCTGCGCATCCACCCCGAGCCGAACGGCACCTACACCATCCCCGCGGGCAACATGTTCCCGCCGGGCACGGCGAAGACCCGTCCGGAGATCTACGGGATGGGCTTCCGCAACCCGTTCCGCATCGGCATCGACTCCAAGACGCACAAGCTGCTGGTCGCCAACTACGGTCCGGACGCGGGCAACCCCAGCGCCACGCGCGGCCCGGAGAACACCGTCGAGTGGGACATCCTCAACGCCCCCGGGTTCTACGGCTGGCCGTACTGCATCGGCAACAACAAGCCCTACATCGACTTCGACTTCGCGACGAACACCTCCAAGCAGGCGTTCGACTGCGCGGCGCCGAAGAACGACTCGCCCAACAACACCGGCATCACCGACCTGCCCAAGGCGCTGCCGGCCACCGTCTACTACCACTACTCGCCCGACCCGGCCTTCCCCGAGCTGGGCGGCGGCGGCGCGCCGATGGCGGGCCCCACGTACCGCTTCGACCCCGAGCTGGTGTCCGACCGCAAGTGGCCGGCCTACTGGGACGGCAAGGCGGTCTTCGGCGAGTGGAACCAGGACCACCTGTACTCGTTCCAGCTCAGCGCCGACGGCTCACAGCTGGTCGACATCAACCCGATGCTGGCCTCGATGAGCTTCAAGAAGCCGATGGACATGAAGTACGGGCCCGACGGTGCCCTCTACCTCATCGAGTGGGGCTCGGGCTTCGGCGGTGACAACACCGACTCCGGCGTCTACCGGATCGACTACGTCCAGGGCAACCGGGCGCCCATCGCCAGGGCCAAGGCCGACAAGGCCTCGGGTCCCGCGCCGCTGACCGTGAAGTTCTCCAGCGCGGGCTCGGCCGACCCCGACGGGACTCCGCTGACCTTCGCCTGGGACTTCGACGGCAACGGCACCGTCGACTCGACCGAGGCCAACCCCACGTACACCTACACCGAGACGGGCAACTTCACGGCCGTACTGACCGTGAAGGACGAGGGCGGCAAGACCGCCACCGCGAACGTCCCGATCGTGGTCGGCAACACGGCGCCGACCGTGAAGATCAACCTTCCGCCGGACGGCGGCCTGTTCGAGTTCGGCGACCAGGTGAAGTTCACCGTCACGGTCACCGACCCCGAGGACGGCACGATCGACTGCGCGAACGTGAAGATCCAGGCCATCCTGGGGCACGACACGCACGGCCACCCGCTCGACCAGTACACCGGCTGCTCGGGCACCCTGCAGACCACCCTGTCCTCCGGGCACAGCGACGGCGACAACGTCTTCTACGTGCTTGAGGCCAGCTACACCGACAAGGGCGGCGCGGGCTCCTCGGGTCCGCTGACCGGCAGGGCCCAGGCGCTGCTGCAGCCCAAGCACAAGCAGGCCGAGTTCTTCACCGAGACGGGCCGCATCCCCGGCGCCGCCGGCACCGGTGACCCTGGTGTGAAGGTGGAGACCACCTCCGACACGCAGGGCGGCTTCAACAACATCGGGTTCATCGAGGACGGCGACTACTGGAGCCACGACCCGGTCAACCTGACGGGGATCGGCGCCCTGAGCTTCCGCGCGGCCTCCGCCTCCACCGGCGGCACGATCGAGGTCCACGCGGGCAAGGCCGACGGGCCGTTGGTGGGCAAGGTCGACGTGACCAACACCGGCGGCTGGCAGACCTACGGTGACTTCCGGCTGACGCTCACCGACCCGCCGACGTCCAGCGGGCCGCTGTACTTCGTCGTCCGCAGGCCCGCGGGCAGCGACAACACCGGCGGGCTCATCAACGTCAACTGGACCGACTTCATCGGCAAGGGCGTCACCGACAACCAGCGCCCCGCCGTCGTCATCAGCGCGACCCCCGACAAGGGCCCGGCGCCGTTGCAGGTCAGCCTGCACGCCGAGGCGAGCGACCCTGACGGCGACACGCCGCTGACCTACAAGTGGAACCTCGGCGTGGCCGGTGCCCCGGCTCCCACCACACCCGACGCCTCCTACACCTACCAGGTGCCCGGCAGCTACGACGCGTCCGTCACCGTGACCGACGCCAAGGGCGCCTCGCGCACCGAGCATGTCCGCATCACCGTGGACAGTCCCGGCACCACCTGCCTCACCGGCAAGTCCGACGGCTTCGACGGCGTCGCGCTCGACCGCTCGCGGTGGACCGTGCTGGGCGAGAACCAGGACCTGCGGGTGGCCGGCGGTGCCCTGCACATCCCCACGGCCCTCGCGGACATCTATGGCACCAACAACACCCCGATCCCCAACCTGGTGCTGCAGCCCACGCCCAACGGGGCCTGGCAGGCCACGGCGAAGCTGACGATCGCCGCGAAGGACGCCTATCAGCAGGCGGGCCTCATCCTCTACGGCGACGACGACAACTACGCCAAGATGGTGATCCAGGGGCGTACCACCAATGACCCGGCCGCTCGCATCTTCCAGTTCATCAGGGAAGAGGCGGGTGTGCCGAACGAGGTGGCCGCGTCCAACACCGCCAACCTCGGCGCGGGCTTCCCCAACACCGCCTACGTCCGGCTGGCCAGCAACGGCACGACTCTCACCGCCTCCTACTCGGCCGACGGGCTGACCTGGACGGCGATGCCGCAGACCGACAAGGCCATGGCCGGCATCGTCAACCCGCGCATCGGACTGGCGTCCTTCGCCAGCACCGGCAACAGGCCCGTCATCGACGCCGCGTTCGACTGGTTCCAGCTCACGCCCGACGCCAGCGCGGGCCCGGTGACGCCGGACGACGAGTTCGACGGCACTTCCCTGGACGCCTGCCGGTGGTCCACCATCGTCCGTCCCGACGCGGCGGCGACCCGGGTGACCGGCGGCAACCTGGAGATCGACACGAGCAAGGGTGACATCTACGGCACCGACAACAGCGGACCGAAGAACTTCATCCTGCAGACCCCGCCGTCCGGGGACTGGAGCGTGGAGACGAAGATCGACGGCTCGGCGTTCAACGAGGCGTACCAGCAGGGCGGCCTGATCGCCTACCTCAACGACGCCAACTACGTGAAGCTCGACTACCTCGCCGACAGCGCCACCTCGCGCAGGGTGGAGTTCCGCAGTGAGATAGGCGACGCCGTACAGAACCCCCAGCCGCAGATCAGCGACCTCACCCAGGGCGTGTGGTGGCTGCGGCTGACCAAGGCCGGCACCACCTACCGCGGGTTCGCCTCCTCCGACGGCAAGGCCTGGACCGAGATCGGCACCGGCTTGGTCAACGCGGCGGTGAGCAGTGCCAAGGTCGGCGTGTTCGCCTTCGGGGTCAACGCGGCGGCGTCCAAGACGGCGAAGTTCGACTTCTTCCACGCCTCGTGGGGGCAGCCGGCCGACACCACGCCGCCGAAGATCTCGGCGACGACCACCCCGGCGGCGCCCGACGGCGGCAACGGCTGGTTCGTCTCCAGCGTGGCGGTCACGGTGACCGCCTCCGACAGCGGATCGGGGCTGGCCTCCACCGAGGTCAGCGTGGACGGCGGCCCGTGGGCGCCGTACACCGACCCGGTGAGCGTGTCCTCCGACGGCGTGCACACCGTGGCCTACCGGGCCGCCGACAAGGCAGGCAACACCGCCGACGGCACCATCCAGGTGAAGAAGGACACCACGGCGCCGCTGACCACCGCCCAGTTCGCTCCGGCGAACGACGACGGCTGGCACGGAGCCACCGTGCCGGTTACGCTCACCGCTTCCGACGGCGGCTCGGGGCTCTCGGGCATCGAGTACTCGCTCGACAAGGGCGCCTGGAAGTCGTACACCGAGCCGGTCAACATCACCGGCGACGGCAGCCACACCCTGGCCTACCGGGCCAAGGACAAGGCCGGCAACGTCGAGACCGAGAAGGCCGCGGCCCTCAAGATCGACGGCACCAAGCCCACCGTCCTGGTGTCCGGCATCGCCGACACCCAGATCTACGGCGACAGCCAGGACCTGCGCATCACCTGGCAGGCCGTGGACGGCACCTCGGGGGTGAAGACCCTGACCGGCACCCTGGACGCGGGGGCCTACTCCTCGGGCAGGCTGCAGGCGCTGTACGAGCTGGCGCTGGGCACGCACGCGCTGTCGGTCACCGCGACCGACTACGCGGGCAACGCCACCACCACGAAGGTCACCTTCGGGATCACCACCTCCACCAGGGACCTGAGCCTGTTGATCGACAGGTTCGTCGCTACCAGCAGGCTCAGCCAGGCCGGCGGCAACAAGCTCCAGGCGCAGCTCACCAAGGCCCGCAAGGAGGAGGCGAAGAACAACGACGCCAAGACCATCAAGGAACTGGAGAAGTTCAAGACCCTCGCCACCGACCCGAAGATCGTGCCGACCGCCGAGATCCGCGACGTCCTCGTCCGCGACACCGACACGGTGATCGCCAAGCTCTCGGGACCCGCGAACAACAAGAAGAAGTGATGACACCCGGCACGGGGACGGTTCGGCCGTCCCCGTCGCCACCCGTCACTCCTACGCACGCGCGCGGACGGTCCTGACCGCCGGCGCATGACAGCCGACGGCGGCCCGGTCTCCTGGAGACCGGGCCGCCCTGTTCTCCAGGTTCCCTGGAGCTGTTTCAGCGAGTGGTTAGAACGCGAGCTCCCGCCAGGTGGGGACCTCCGCCGCGGTCAGGGCCTTGGGGAGGATGGCGATCCGGTCCACCGCACCGGACAGCCGCTGGCCACCGCCCTGGTCGGCGGCGAACTGGAGCGGCCTGGTGGCGCATCCGGTGATGCCGTTGGACGACACCTGGCCGCCGCCGATCCGGGCGCCGTCGACGTACACGGTGATCTTCCCGTCCTTGGCGAGCGTGATCACCAGGTCGAGGTAGCGCCCGGTGGGGAGGGTGGCATCCGTGGTGACGTTCATGTCCGCGCCGATGAACCGCACCTGGTTGCCCGGAGTGAGGTCGATGAGCACACCGTCGTTGCCGGGGTTGCCCGAGGGCTGGGAGTCGAACAGCCGCCGGTAGCCGCTCCCGGCCACCTTGACCTCCGCCGCGAAGGTGGCCTCCCGGAGGTAGCCCAGCATCGTCGGGGCGCTCCTCAGGTAGTTCGACCCGTTCAGCACCAGGCCGCTGCCGCTGGGTGCCGAAGCGTCGTACTCCGCGGTTCCGACGACCGTGGCGTCCCGGCCGCTGCCGGAGCGGTCGGCGACGGCCGTACCGGACGCCGGGTCCCAGGCGACCAGTGCCCGATCGGCGGGCGGCACCGCGCACGGGGTGACGGCCGCCGCGGCCGAACCCGAGGCGGACCAGTTGTTCGCGCTGAGTACGGCGTCGATCCGGGCCGACCGGGTGACACCGTCACCCTGTCCGGCGGTGACGTCGAAGGACACGGTGCGGGTCTGGCCCGGGGGTACCGCGGGCAGCTTCACCGAGGCCGGGCCGGCGGTCCAGCCCTTGGGCAACCGGAGCGCCAGGGTCGCGGCGGGGACGGCGCGCTTCTGCGTGGCCGCGACGGTCACCTCGACCGGCACGGTGGCGCCGAAGCCGATCTCGGCGGGCGCCGCGACCGCGACCTCGACCTCGTTGTAGATGGTGTACGTCTTGCCCGCCCGGGCGTTCCAGGAGAGTGTGTCGCCGTCCCGGTGCGGGCCGACCTCGTGTCCCTGCTCGTCGTAGACGCGGTAGCGGCCGGCGATGGCGGCGGAGCGTACTTTGATCTGGCCGGTCTTCCCGGGGTGCAGGGTGATCGTGCGGGCCGCGCCACCGGACCACGCCACGTCCACGGTCACGTCGCCGCGGGCGCGCAGGCCGGTGACCGAGCCGGATTTCCACACCGCGGGCAGTGCGGGAAGCACGTCGATGGTGTCGTGCTGGCTCTGGAGCAGCATCTCCGCGATACCGGATGTGGCGCCGAAGTTCCCATCGATCTGGAACGGCGGGTGGGTGTCCCACAGGTTCTGCAGCGTGGACGTCTTCAGCTGCTCACTGAGCATCTTGTGAGCGTGGTCGCCGTCGAGCAGCCGCGCCCAGAAGTTGATCTTCCAGGCCTTGCTCCAGCCGGTGCCGCCGTCGCCGCGCGCGGTCAGCGAGATCTTGGCGGCCTCGGCCTCCGGGCTGCCCGCGACGATCTGCCTGCCCGGATGCAACGCGAACAGGTGCGAGACGTGCCGGTGGTCGTCGGTCCTGGAGTCCCAGTCGTTCTTCCACTCCTGCAACTGCCCCCACGAGCCGATCCGCAGGCCGGGGTCGAGCTTCGCCAGCGCGGCGCCTACCTCCGCCTGGAACGCCTTGTCGACGCCGAGCTTCTTGGCCGCCTCCACCGCGTTGGTGAAGACGTCGAAGACGATCTGCTGGGACATCGACGCGCCCGCGGAGAAGTCGCCGTGCTCGGGGGAGTAGCTGGGGGAGACCACGAGCTTGCCGTCGCGGGGGTCGGTGTGCAGGAAGTCCAGCCAGAACTCGGCCGCCCCCTTGAGCACCGGGTAGGCGGTGTCGCGCAAGTAGGCGACGTCGCCGCTGAAGCGGTAGTGGTCGTACATCTGCTGGGTGAGCCACGCCGCGGCCTCGGGGAACCAGAAGGAGCTGGCCCAGTCGTGCAGACCGGTGAACCCGAAGGGGTTGGTCTCATTGTTGACCACCCAGCCGCGCGCCCCGTAGATGTCCTTCGCGGTCTTGGCGCCTGGGGCGACCATGGCCTTGACGTAGTCGTCGTAAGGGGCGGTGGTCTCGGCCAGGTTGGTCTGTTCGGCCAGCCAGTAGTTCATCTGCAGGTTGATGTTGACGTGGTAGTCGGCCGACCAGGGCGGGCTCGTGGAGTTGTTCCACACGCCCTGCAGGTTGGCCGGCAGCGAGCCGTCACGCGAGGAGGCGATCAGCAGGTAGCGGCCGTAGGCGAAGAACAGCGCCTCCAGCGCCCGGTCATCGGTGGACGACCCGCCGGTGTAGGCGCGCAGTAGCCGGTCGGTGGGCACCTGCGGGGTGCTCTGGCCCAGGTCCAGCCGTACGCGGTCGAACAGTTGCCGGTAGTCGGCGACGTGCGCCCGCTTGAGCTGGTCGAAGCTCTTCCCGGCCGCCTGGTCCACGGCCCGGGTCACCTTGTCGTGCGGGCCTGCGCCCCGGTAGGTGGGATAGGTATCGGCGTAGTCGGTGCCCGCCGAGAGCACGAACGTCGCGCTGTCGGCGTCGGTGACGGTGATCCGGTCGGTCCCGTCGGTACGGCTGCCGCCGTCGGTGATCACCTGGATCTGCGACTCGAACTTCATGCCGTTGTCGGCGAGCGCGCCCCGGATGGTGAGCCGTCCGTTCGCGACCGAGACCTGCTTGTCCGAGCGCGGCGAGGAGGTCCGCAGGGTGAAGGAGACCTTGCCGCCCTGGTCGGCCGAGACCTTGCCGACGATGACGCCGCCGGGATCACTGGCGAAGTACTCCCGGTTGTAGGTCACCCCGTCCGCCGTGTAGCGCACCCGGGCGGTGGCGTCGCGCAGGTCGAGCTCCCTGCGGTATCCGGTCGGGTTGGCCGGCGCGCCTGGGACGTCCAGCCACAGGTCGCCGAAGGTCTGGTAGGAGCCGAACCCGCTCTTGGGCTGGCCGAGCTTGGCGGCCACCGCTTCCGGCGACACCTTGCCGTCGCGGTCGATCTGGGCCTGTACGTCGGCTATCGCGTTCGGCCGCGGGCTCGTCCAGTTGCCTGAGTTGTAGCCGCCGCGGGATCCGGGGCCACCGGTCCACAGCGACTTCTCGTTGAACTGGATCTGCTCTGTGCCGACGCCACCAAAGATCATCGCACCGAGCACGCCGTTGCCGATCGGAAGCGCCTGCGTCTCCCAGTCGGTCGCCGGCTTGTCGTACCAGAGAGTCAGGTCATCGGATGTCGCCGGAGAAGCTGATGGCGTGTCCGGGTCGGCGAGCGCGGAACCTTGGATGGCCAACGTCGTGGCCAGCATCAATGCGGAAACGACAGCGGCGCCGAAGCGCTTTCTCGGGGGGCGGGTCAAGAGACCTCCGTTTCACGGGAACCGTACAGATCAACGGAATAACACCGAAATCTCTGCGTAACAAGGTCTACTCATCCGATGTTTGCGCGGTTGTTATCGATGCCTACTGTGCAGATCCAGCCGCTCGCTGGCTGTAGGGCGAGGCGGTGCCATCATCTTCGTCCCGTGAAGATCCGATGCATCGAACGCCAAACGCGCGTACGCTGGAGGACAAAAGCGGCAATCACGGAGCTATCATCTCTACCGATCGGATGATCGTACGGCCTGGGAGTGTGAACCCGGAAGGTGCCCCACCCTAGTAAGACATCCGATGTATGGGGCCATGAGAAGGCCGAGTTGACGCGTCAAACGCTCAAGCGCCGGATGTGCGGCCGCCGGAGTCCCGGGGTCGGCCGCTGCCTGTACGGACTCGTGCGAAGCGTCATACGATGCGGTTCATGCCGAATGTGGGGCCCGTGGAGCTGTTGATCCTGATCATTCTGGTGGCGGCGATCGTGGCGGGCGTGATCATGATCAGCCGAAAGGGACGCGCACCGTCCGTCCCGCTGATGAGGCCGGCAACGCCCCAGGATCTGCACCGCGTCGTCACACAGTTGACGCTCCAGAGGCGCAAGATCGAGGCGATCAAGGAACTGCGCCAGTACACCGGGCTCGACCTGGGGAGCGCCAAGGCCGTCGTCGACGCCGTGGCCATGGGTCAGGACATGTGGAGTCATCCCGCCATGGCGCGGTTCAGGCCCATCGAGGACGCGGCCCCGCCGCGCGCCGCCGGTCCCGACCTGGCCACCCGCGTACGCGAACTCAAGCTCGCCGGCCGCGAGGAGCAGGCGGTCCACCTGGTGCGCGGCGAGACCGGCATGGGCTCCCGGGAGGCCCAGCTCTTCGTCGACAGCATCTGACCAACAGGCGGCCCGTCTTCCGTCGACGGACCGGCGGGGTCAGCGAGCGGAACCACTCCCGGGCTCGAGCTCATTGCTGTTCGCTTGATGCGCGCCTGTGGCCGCGCCGCCCCGGATACCTTCGGTGATCTCCCGTGCCCCTGTAAGAACTCGGGCGATTCGCCCACTTCCTTGGTGACAGTGCACTTAGGGAAGGGAGGGCGCATGAGCGAGCCTGGTCCTCGGGACCGGTTCACCGTGTTGTACAGCTCCTGCTATTCGCGCGTTCACGCGTACGCGGTGAGCTGTGCGGGACGGCAGCTCGCGGAGGAGGTGGCGAGTGAGACGTTCTGCGTCGCGTGGCGGCGGATCGACGACGTGCCTGATGATGCGCTCCCGTGGTTGCTCGGCGTCGCCCGCAACGTGCTGCGCGAGTCGTATCGCGCGGAGGCTCGGCGGCGGTCGCTGGAGAACGAGCTGTCGGCCTGGGTCTCGGCGGAGGAGCTGACGACGGGCGACGTCGCCGAGTCGGTCACCGAAAGGGCGGCCGTCCTGCGGGGGCTCGCCGCGCTCTCGGATGGTGATCGTGAACTGCTCACGCTGGTCGCCTGGCACGGGCTGCGGGCCGCGGACGCGGCGAAGGTCGTCGGCTGCTCCACCGCCACGTTCTTCGTCCGCCTGCACCGCGCCCGGCGCAGGCTGGAGCGTGCGATGGCCGCGGAGCCCGACGCCATCACCTTGCCCTCCGCATCGCTGGCATCAACAAAATCGCTGGCATCAACAAAGGAGTCAGTCCGGTGAAGAAGACGGATGTGCTGAAGTCGCTCGCCGATGTCCGCCCCGCCTCGCTCGACCCGGCGGGCGACCCGGAAAGGCTCGACCGGATCATCGCCGCCGCGAGCACGCGGCCGTCCACGGTCCCGGTCGTCCCTCGTCGCCGCCGCGTCAATCTGGCGTGGGGCGCGGGAGTGGTGGCGGCGGGGCTCGCGGTGGCCGTGACCCTGGTGTCCGGCAGCGCCGGCGACCGGTCGGCCGAGCCCGCCGCGCGGGGCCTGTTGCTCGCCGCCGCGGAGCAGACCATGGACGCGCCGGCCACCGCCGGCCGGTACTGGCATACCCGGGGTGTGAACTCGGGCGGTCTGCTGCCGGACGGGCGAACCTCCCATGGCGTCTGCCGAGACGAGACGTGGGTGGCGAGGTCGCCCAGCGATCCCAGCTGGTGGATGGTCAACTCCTGGACCCGCGTGGACGCCGTCGAGGGCGCCCCACCGCCCAAGAAGGGCGAGTTCAGCTCGGACCAGGCTCATTTCACCTGCGCCCGCGGCAATCGAGCGATAGACGATCAAACAGGAAAGACACCTTACTTCGGGCGGTTGAACCACTTCGCCGAGCCGGGGTCGAGCTGGCCCAATGTCAACGGCAAGGCGGTCTCCGTCGCCGACATCGAGCGGCTGCCGACCGAGCCGGCGGCGCTGAGAGAGGTTCTGGCCCAGTGGCAGGGTCCTGGCACGATCAGCGACAAGAGACGGAACGAGATCCTCTTCGGGCAGGCGGCCGAACTGCTGCTCGAACTGCCCGCCCCCTCCGGCGTCAGGGCGGCGCTGTTCCGGCTGATGGCCGACCTTCCCGAGGTCCGTTCCCTCGGCGGCGTACGCGACCCGCTGGGCCGTGACGCGGTGGGGGTCGCGCTCCGGAGCTGCGAGCCCGGCTACGGCACCGAGTCGCAGGTCCTGTTCGACAAGAACACCGGCCGCCTGCTGTCGGTCGGCACATCGGTCGGCGAGCAGGGCTGCGCGGAGCTTCGACCGGCCGGTTGGAGCGCCGTTCTGGACTCCGGCTGGACCGACGAACTTCCGAACGTGCCGGCGGACCACGCCTGACCGTCACAGGTGTACGACCATCCCCTGCCGGGCTACGGAGATCTCGGCGTCGAAAGCCGTCAGGGCCGCGGCCAGCGCCTCCGCCGGCGGGGTGTCCGGCCACAGGTGGGTGAGCATGAGGTGCCCGGCTCCCGCGGCGGTGGCGACCTGGGCGGCCTGGAGCGCGCTCGACAGATAGGGGGCATCCTCGACCGGAACGGTCTCGGGGTAGGTGGCCTCGGCCAGATAGAGGTCGGCGTTCCGCGCCAGCTCGTACAGGTGAGGGCTGGGGCCGGTGTCCCCCGTGTAGGCGATGGACGTCCGGCCGGCGGTCACTCGCAGGCCCGCGTTGGGCACGTGATGGGGCAGCAGCCAGGTGTCCACGTGGAAGGGCCCCACCTCCAACGGTGAACCGGCCGCGAACTCGCGCAGCTCGTACGAGCCGGCCAGCATGCCGGGGCGGTCCAGGGCGAGGACCGCGTCGAGCGCGCCGGGCAACGTGTGGACGGGCAGCGCGGGCGGCGGGTCGTCGGCCAGCGCGCGGGCGCGCAGCAGCGGGTTCAGGTCGGCGCAGTGGTCGGGGTGGCCGTGGCTGACCAGCACGGCGTCCAGACCGGCGGCGGGTACGAGCTCCAGCAACCGGGGCAGCGTGGCGTACCCGGGGTCGACCAGCAGCCGGAAGCCGTCGTGTTCGATCAGGTAGCCGCTGCATGCCTGCCCCGCGGCCGGCCAGGCGCCGCAACCGCCGAGGACGGTGAGGGTGATCACGGAACCATCATGCTCGATGGCGGGTCAGAGGCGGCTGGAGCGCATGGCCTTGAGCACCTTCGTGCCGTCGTCGGCCAGCAGTGCCTGGTACTCCGTGGAGTCCATCGGGCAGAGCGCCACCCTGCCCTCGGTGTCGAAGGCCAGGCCCCAGCCGTACTTCTTCGGCAGCGGCGAGGCGCGCAGGCAGGCCTGTGACCTGGAGAAGAACTCGTCGCGCAGCCTGGCGATCTCTTGCTCCGAGGCGTCCGGCAGGTTCTGGCGCCGGAACCAGGACTCGAACAGCACGTCTTCCTGCGTGTAGACGTACGGGCTGCCGGCCAGCAGCTCGTACTGCACCACGGCGATGGTCTTTCCGGCGCCTCGGCTCTGGGGGACCACGCTCTCGGTGACGGGGGAGTCGTCGGCCACCGCTATGAGGGTCTGGTAGTAGTTCAGGTCCACGGAGGCGACCCCCAGGGTGTTTCGGTCTTTTGTGCCGTTGTGTACGGAGCCTATCCGGCGACACTCGGCGGAAGCGCCGCTTGGGCTTTCTTTCGTGGTCAGGTCCAGATCCGGGCACGCTGCCCGGAGCCGAACGTGGTTCGCAGGCCGGGGTCCAGGGCACTTGGGAGTGGGGTAGGTGGGTACGTAGGGGAGGAGATCATGGTCGGGGGGGCCGATGCTCGGGTTGCCTGATGGGGTGCGGGGGTGTCTGTTCGACATGGACGGTGTGCTCACGCGCACCGCGACGGTGCACGCCGCCGCGTGGAAGTCCATGTTCGACGAGTTCCTGCGGGCAAGGGCCGAGCGCACGGGGGAGCCGTTCGTGCCGTTCGACGCCACGGCCGACTACGACCGCTACGTCGACGGGAAACAGCGCCTGGACGGGACGAGGAGCTTCCTGGCCTCGCGGGGCATCATCCTGCCCGAGGGGTCGCCGGAGGACGAGCCCGGCGCGCCGACCGTGTACGGGCTGAGCAACCGCAAGAACGCGCTGGTGAAAGCCATCATGGACAGGGACGGCGTGCAGGTGTACCAGGGGTCCGTGCGGTACGTGAAGGCCGTGCGGGACGCGGGGTTGCACAGAGCGGTCGTGTCGTCGAGCGCCAACACGGCGAGGGTGCTGGCCGCCGCCGGCATCGCCGACCTGTTCGAGGCGCGCGTCGACGGCGTGGTGGCCCGTGAGCGGCACCTCGCCGGCAAGCCCGCGCCGGACATGTATCTCGCGGGCGCGGAGGCGCTCGGGATCGAGCCCTCGGAGGCGGCGGTGTTCGAGGACGCGCTGGCGGGCGTGGCGGCCGGCCGCGCGGGGAGGTTCGCGTTCGTCGTCGGCGTCGACCGGGTGGGGCAGGCGGACGCGCTGCGCGAGCACGGCGCCGACATCGTGGTCACCGACCTCACCGAGCTGCTGGAACCTGGATGATCCAGCATCCGGCGTTCACGGTCGAGCCCTGGGCGGTGCGGGAGAGCAGCCTCGATCTGAATCTTCTGGCGCAGACCGAGTCGGTGTTCGCGCTGTCCAACGGGCATATCGGTCTGCGCGCCAACCTGGACGAGGGCGAGCCGTACGGGCAGCCCGGCACTTACCTCAACTCGGTGTACGAGCTGAGGCCGCTGCCGCACGCCGAGGCGGGGTACGGGGACCCCGAGTCCGGGCAGACGGTGGTGAACGTCACCAACGGCAAGCTGATCCGGCTGCTGGTCGACGACGAGCCGTTCGACGTGCGGTACGGCACGCTGCACGAGCATGAGCGGGTCCTCGACCTGCGCGCGGGCACCCTGACCCGCAAGGTCCACTGGAGCTCCCCGACCGGGGCCGAGGTGCGCGTCACCTCCACGCGACTGGTGTCGTTCACCCATCGGGCGGTGGCCGCGATCCTGTACGAGGTCGAGCCCGTCGACCGGTCGCTCGGTGTGGTCGTGCAGTCGGAGCTGGTGGCCAACGAGACCGTGGAGTACACGGGCGGCGACCCGCGCGCCGCCGCGGCCCTTACGTCGCCGCTGGTCCTGGAGGAGAACTTCCCGGCGAGCGCCGGAGTGGCGATCATGGTCCACTCCACCCGCGCCAGCCGCCTCCGGGTGGCCGCCGCCATGTGCCACGACGTCGACGGTCCCGAGGGCACGCTGATCGAGGCCCAGGGCAGTGGCGACGTCAGCCGCGTGACGGTCGCCACCCGGCTGAAGCCGGGCGAGCGGCTGCGGCTGGTCAAGTACTTCGCGTACGGCTGGTCGGCCAAGCGCTCCCGGCCCGCCATGCACGACCAGGTCGTCGCCGCGCTGGCCGCCGCCCGGCTGGTCGGCTGGGACGGCCTGCTGGCCGACCAGCGGCGGTTCCTCGACAAGTTCTGGGACGGCGCCGACGTGGAGGTCGAGGGGGACCCCGAGGTGCAGCAGGCCGTCCGCTTCGGGCTGTTCCACCTGGTGCAGGCCTCCGCGCGTCTGGAGAACCGCCCCATTCCCGGCAAGGGACTGACCGGGAACGGCTACGACGGTCACGCCTTCTGGGACACCGAGATGTTCGTGTTGCCGGTGCTCACCTACACGCACCCCCGGGCCGCCGCCGACGCGCTGTCGTGGCGGAAGTCGATCCTCCCGAAGGCGAAGGATCGCGCCGTCCAGCTCGGGCTGGGCGGAGCGGCCTTCCCCTGGCGGACGATCAACGGCGAGGAGTGTTCCGGTTACTGGCCGGCCGGAACCGCCGCGTTCCACATCAACGCCGACATCGCCGACGCGGTCGTACGGTACGTCGACGCCACCGAGGACACGCGGTTCGAGCGCGACACCGGCCTGCCGCTGCTTGTCGAGACGGCCCGGCTGTGGTGCGCCCTCGGCCACCACGACGCCGACGGGCGGTTCCGCATCGACGGCGTCACCGGCCCCGACGAGTACAGCGCCGTCGCCGACAACAACGTGTACACCAACCTGCTGGCCCAGCAGAACCTGCGCGAGGCGGCCGAGACCGCCACCCGTCACCTCGACCGGGCGCAGGAGCTCGGGGTCACCCTGGAGGAGGCGGCCACGTGGCGGGACGCGGCTATCGCGATGTACGTGCCCTATGACGAGCGGCTCGGCGTGCATCCCCAGAGCGAGGGCTTCACCAGCCACGCGGTCTGGGACCTCGCCGCCATCAGGCCGGATCAGTACCCCCTGATGCTGCACTTCCCCTATTTCGACCTCTACCGCAAGCAGGTGGTCAAGCAGGCCGACCTGGTGCTGGCGATACAGCTGCGCGGCGACGCGTTCACGCCCGAGCAGAAGGCCCGCGACTTCGCGTACTACGAGGCGCTGACCGTCCGCGACTCGTCGCTTTCCGCCTGCACCCAGGCGGTGGTCGCCGCCGAGGTGGGGCACATCCAGCTCGCCTACCGCTACCTCGGCGAGGCGGCGCTGATGGATCTGGACGACCTGGAGAAGAACACCGTCGACGGGATCCACCTGGCCGCGCTGGCCGGGGCGTGGATCGCCCTGGTGGCCGGCTTCGGCGGGATGCGCTCGGGCCAGGGGCGGATGTGCTTCGCCCCGAAGCTGCCCTCGGGCATCACGCGGCTGGCCTTCCGGCTGCGCTACCACGGCCGCCTGCTGCGGGTCGGCATCACGCCCCGCTCGGCGACCTACCGGCTCCTGGAAGGTCCGCCGCTGACGCTGACCCACTACGGCAAGGAGCTCTCGGTCGACGGGCGGGCGGTCACCCGTCGGGTCCCTGAGGTCCCGGTGCCCGAGCTGACGATCCGCCAGCCGCCCGGCCGTGAGCCCGCCCCCCGCCGTCCGGGCCGAAAGCCGCGCCCGCCCGGGACGATTGCGTGAAGAATCTACCTACCAGACCGTGCCAGTGACCGGAGGAACCACCGATGCCCACCGTCCCACTCCGTGACCGTGCCTCGTGGAAGGCCCTTGAGCAGCACCACGCCGAGACCGGCGGTCGCCACCTGCGCGAGCTGTTCGCCGAGGACCCGGAGCGTGGTGAGCGCATGTGCGCGGAAGCGGCCGGGCTGTATCTCGACTACTCGAAGAACCGCGTCACCGACGAGACGCTGCGCCTGCTCGTGGAGCTCGCCCGGGAGTCCGGGCTGGAGGAGCGCAGGGACATGATGTTCAGGGGCGAGCCGATCAACACCTCCGAGGGCAGGTCGGTGCTCCACGTCGCGCTGCGGATGCCGAAGGGCTCCTCGCTGGTCGTGGACGGCACGGACGTCGTCGCCGAGGTGCACGAGGTCCTCGACCGGATGGCCGACTTCGCCGGGCGCGTCCGCTCGGGCCAGTGGAAGGGCTACACCGGCAAACCCATCAAGAACATCGTCAACATCGGCATCGGCGGCTCGGACCTCGGGCCGGTCATGGCGTACGAGGCGCTGCGCCACTACGGCAGGCGTGACCTGACGTTCAGGTTCGTGTCGAACGTCGACTCCACCGACTTCGTGGAGGCGACCCACGACCTGTTCGCCGACGAGACGCTGTTCATCGTCTCCTCCAAGACCTTCGGCACGCTGGAGACCCTCGCCAACGCCCACTCGGCACGCGACTGGGTGATCGGCCAGCTGGGCACCGACGAGGCGATCGCCCGGCACTTCGTCGCGGTGTCCACCAACGCCGACCGCGTCGCGGAGTTCGGCATCGACACGGCCAACATGTTCGGCTTCTGGGACTGGGTGGGTGGCCGCTACTCGATGGACTCCGCCATCGGGTTGTCGACCATGCTCGCCATCGGGCCCGAGCACTTCCGCGAGATGCTGGCGGGCTTCCACGAGATGGACGAGCACTTCCGCACGGCGCCGCTCGCCGAGAACCTGCCGGTGATCATGGGCCTGCTCGCCGTGTGGTACGTCAACTTCTTCAAGGCGCAGAGCATCGGCGTCTTGCCGTACGAGCAGTATCTGAAGCGCTTCCCCGCCTACCTCCAGCAGCTCACGATGGAGTCGAACGGCAAGCACGTGACCCGCGACGGTCACGAGGTCGACTACGACACCGGGCCGGTCTACTGGGGCGAGCCGGGCACCAACGGCCAGCACAGCTTCTACCAGCTCATCCACCAGGGCACGAGGCTGATCCCCGTCGACCTGATCGGGTTCGGCAAGAGCCTCAACCCGCTGCGCGACCACCACGACCTGCTGTCGGCCAACGTCTTCGCCCAGGCGCAGGCCCTGGCCTTCGGCAGGACCGAGGAGGAGATCCGCGCCGAGGGCACCGCCCCCGACGTCGCCCCCCACCGGGTCATGCAGGGCAACCGTCCCACGAACGTGCTGCTCGCCGAGCGGCTCACGCCACACCTGCTCGGCGTGCTCGTGGCCCTGTACGAGCACAGCGTGTTCACCCAGGGCACGATCTGGGGCATCGACTCCTTCGACCAGTGGGGAGTCGAGCTGGGCAAGGTGCTCGCGGGCCAGATCGCCCCGGAGCTGGTGAGCGACGCCGAGCCCGAGCTCGCCCACGACTCCTCCACCAACGCGCTGATCCGCCGCTACCGGAGCCTTAAAGAGAGTTAGTGCTGTTGGCTCGTTCGTCACGGCTGGGCGCGTTCCGCGGCGATGACCAGGACCAGGCCCAGGACCGCCAGGCTCAGGTTCGCGTAGAGCTCGTACCCCGTCAGGAGGTCCACGCGGGGGATCACGACGCGGTTGAAGAAGTTGAGGATCACGCCGAAGAAGGGCTGGACGGCGAGGTGGTCGATCGTTCCGCTGATGCCTTCGAGGACCAGGAACAGGCCCAGGAGCTGGAGGGGCTGGCGCATGGTCCAACGCTAGGGGTCGGGGCCGCCCCGGCGGATCGGCCACAGGTATGTCCCCGCCCGACCGACGTAAGGCCCCGGAGCGCCAGGACCGACCGAAGCATCGACGTTCGGATGTCACGGCCGGCCGAAGCATCGACGTTCGGATGTCACGGCCGGCCGAAGCATCGACGTTCGGACACCACCGCCGACCGAAGCATCGGCCGCCGCGACTTAGGTATCGCTCGCCGTTCAGGCCCGTGAGTCCGGGCCGCCGGATCGGTAGCCTCGGGAGAGTGGATCCCCCCGCGAGCAGTCCGTACCGGCGCAGCCGCCGCGACTGGGTCGTCGACACCGTCCTGTTCCTGCTCGCGGTCGTCTACGGGGTCGTGACGTCCGCCACGCGTCTGGACGCGTCCTCGCTGCCGGTCCCGAAGTGGCTGTTCAATCTCGACCAGCTCTCCGGGGTGCTGGGCTGCGCCGCGCTGTGGCTGCGCCGCCGCCACCCGGTCGGGCTCGCCGTCGCGCTGGCGGCCGTATCGGCGTTCTCGGAGCTGGTGGCCGGTGCGACGGTGGTGGCGCTGTTCACGGTCGCGGTGCACCGGCGCCCGCGGACCACGGCGGCCGTCTCCGTTCTGAGCGTCCTGGCCACGGTCGTCTACGTCGTGGTGCGTCCCGAGCCGGATACATCCGCGCTGCTGCTGTTCACGCTGGGCATCGCCATCTACGGCGCCGCGGTCGGCTGGGGCCTGTTCATCCACAACCGGCGCAGGCTCGTGCTGTCGCTGCGCGACCGGGCCGTCCGCGCCGAGACCGAGGCCCGGCTGCGCGCGGAGCAGGCCCAGCACCATGCCCGCGAGGCGATCGCCAGGGAGATGCACGACGTGCTCGGCCACCGGCTGTCGTTGCTCAGCGTGCACGCCGGCGCGCTGGAGTTCCGCCCCGACGCCCCCGCCGAGGACATCGCCCGCGCCGCCAAGGTGATCCGCGAGAGCGCCCACCAGGCGTTGCAGGATCTGCGTGAGGTCATCGGCGTCCTGCGCGCGCCGGTCGGCGAGCTTCCCCAGCCCACCCTCGCCGACATCAGGCAGCTCGCCGCCGAGTCCGTACGGGCCGGGATGCGGGTGGACCTGCGCGAGGAGACCGGCGGCACCGTCCCCGACGGGGTGGGCCGCACCGCGTACCGCATCGTGCAGGAGGCTCTCACCAACGCCCGCAAGCACGCCCCGGGGGCCGAGGTCAGCGTGCGGGTGACGGGGGAGCCGGGCCGGGGCCTGACCGTCGAGGTCCGCAACACCAACCCCACTCCGCCCCCCGCCGACGCCCCCGCCATCGCGCCCGTCCCGGACCCCGTTCCGGGCTCCGGACCCGCGTCCATGGCGAACGCCTGGTCCGGGCAAGGGCTGGTCGGGCTGGCGGAGCGCGTCGCCCTGGCGAGCGGGCGCCTGGAGCACGGGCCCACCACCGCGGGTGGCTGGTCGCTGTCGGCCTGGTTACCCTGGCCGGCATGACCCCATCGGAGGCCCCGACGGTCGGCGTGCTCATCGTCGACGACGACCCGCTCGTGCGCGCCGGGCTGGCGATGATGCTGGGCGGGGCCCCGGACCTCCGCGTGGTCGCCGAGGCCGGTGACGGCACCGAGGTGATTCCCCTGGTCGACCGGCACGCACCCGAGGTGGTCCTGATGGACGTCCGGATGCCCGTGATGGACGGGCTGGCCGCGACCGAGGCCCTGCGGGCCCGCCGCCACGCGCCCGAGGTCATCGTGCTGACGACCTTCGACGCCGACGAGCACGTCCTGCGTGCCCTGCGCGCGGGGGCCGCCGGTTTCCTCCTCAAGGACACCCCGCCGGACGAGATCGTGGACGCGGTGCGCCGGGTGGCACGGGGCAACCCGGTGCTGTCTCCGGCGGTGACCCGGCGCCTCATCGCCCGGGTCGCCGAGTCGGGTCACGACCGGCGCCGCGCCCACGCCAGGGGCCGCATCGCGCTGTTGAACGGCCGCGAGCGCGAGGTCGCCGTCGCCGTCGGCCATGGCCGGTCGAACGCCCAGATCGGGGCCGTGCTGCACCTCAGCGTCCCTACGGTGAAGACGCACGTCTCCAGCATCCTCACCAAGCTCGACCTGAACAACCGCGTCCAGATCGCGCTCCTCGTGCACGACGCGGGCCTGCTCGACGACCACGAGCCGGGGTGAGGTGTCCTAGCCGGGCGGCCCGGTGACGCGGTAGCCCACGCCGGGCGTGGTCGTGATGACCGGCGGGTCGCCGAGCTTGCGACGCAGGCGGCCGATGGTGACGGCGACGGTGTTGGTGAACGGGTCGGCGTGTTCGTCCCACACCTGTTCGAGCAGGTCCTCGGTGCTGAGGAAGGCGGGGGCGGCGCGCAGGAGGGCTTCGAGGAGGGCGAACTCCTTGACCGACAGGTCGAGCCCGCGGCCGTCGCGGGTGGCGGTGCGGCGCAGGGGGTCGAGCTCGATGCCCGCCGCGCGCAGGGTGCGGGGGCGGGCGAAGGGCCGGCGGCGGGCCAGGGACCTGATGCGCACGACCAGCTCGGGGAAGTGGAAGGGCTTGGCGAGGTAGTCGTCGGCCCCCAGGGTCAGGCCGCTGACCCGGTCGCCGGGCGAGCCGGCCGCGGTCAGCATCAGGACCATGACGCGGTCGTCCCGTTCGATGATCATCTGGCAGAGGGTGTCGCCGTGGATTCCCGGCAGGTCGCGGTCGAGGACGACCACGTCGTAGGCGTTGAGGTCGAGCTTGGCCGCGGCCTCCAGGCCGTCGTGCGCCACGTCCACGGCCATGCCCTGATCGCGCAGCCCCTCGGCCAGGACGGCCGCCAGGGAGCGCGCGTCCTCGACCACCAGCACCCTCACGCCGGGACACCCGCCCGCGTGCCGACCAAGGGCAGGGAGATGGCGACCCGGAGGCCGCCCTCGCGCCGGGCATCCAGATCGAGGCTGCCGCCGTGCGCTGTGGCGATGGCCGCGACGATCGAAAGGCCCAGCCCCGAGCCGGTGTCGGAGCCGGTGCGGTCGGCGCCGAGCCGCTGGAACGGCTGGGCCAGCCGCGCGAGCTGCTCCTGGTCGAGAACTCGCCCGCCCGTCTCCACGACGAGCCGCGCCGTCGCGCCGTCGGCCGTGGCGGCGACCCGGATCCACCCGCCGTCGTGGTTGTGGGTGATCGCGTTGTCGATCACGTTGTCGACCAGACGGGACAGGAGCGTGCGGCTTCCCTGCGTCCAGGCGGCGTCATGGACCTCGCCGTCGTTGACGGTCAGGTTCCTGTCCCTGATGTCGGCGGCCCGGGCGTCCAGGGCGGCGGACACCACGCGGCCGAGCGAGATCGTCGCGCGGTCGGACAGGGCGCCGTGCTGGGTGCGGGCGAGCGTGAGGAAACCTTCCAGAAGCCGGTCGACCTGGTCCAGTTCGGTGCGGAGCCGGTCCGCGAGCGCGAGCGTCTGCGCCGGTACGGGATCGGGCTTGGCGACGGCCACGTCCAGCGACGCCCGCATGGTCGCCAGCGGGGTGCGCAGTTCGTGGGAGGCGTTGGCGACGAACCGGCGCTGCGCGGCGAAGGAGCCTTCCAGGCGCTCCAGCAGGCCGTCGATGGTGTCGGCGAGGTCCTTCACCTCGTCGGCGGGGCCGGGCACGGCCAGCCGCTCGTGCAGGTTGTCGGCGGAGATCCGCCGCGTGGCCGCGGTGATCGTCCGCAACGGGCGCAGCACCCGGCCCGCGACGACCCGGCCCAGCACGACCGACACCACGGCCATCAGGGCGAGCGCCAGCACCGAGCCGATCAGGAGCTGGCGCGACTGGTCCGTGCGCACCTCCGACAGCTGAGCCTGGAGCAGGCGGATGTGCTCCTGGGCTGCCGCGAGCGTGGACTGCTGGACCGGCTGGTTCGGGGCGCCGACTGTGACCCTCGACGACCCGAGGGCCAGGAGGTTGGTCACGGCCAGCAGCCCGACGCCGGACAGGAGGAACAGGGCGCCGTACAGGGCGGTGAAGCGCAGCCGTACGGTGCGGCCCGGCAGCGCCAGGCGTCGCGGATTCCTCATCAGCCATCTCCAGTTACGTGCGGACCCCCAGGATGCCGCCCCTGACCTAACAACGACATGACGGCCTCCGTTCGGCCCACGTTATGGCCGTGTCCGTAGAACCGAACGCATGGATGCGATCATCGAAGTCGACGGCCTGCGCAAACGCTTCGGGCCGACCGTGGCACTGGACGGGATGTCCTTCACCGTGAGGCCCGGGCATGTCACCGGCTTTGTCGGCCCTAACGGCGCCGGCAAATCCACCACGATGCGGGTGATCCTCGGCCTGGACGCGGCCGACGAGGGCAGCGCGCTGGTCGGCGGACGGCCGTACCGGAGCCTGCGTTTCCCGCTGCGCCACGTCGGCGCGCTGCTGGACGCCGCGGCGCTGCAGCCGAGCCGCACCGCCCGCGACCATCTGCTGTGGCTGGCCCACTCGCAGGGACTGGGCGTCAAGCGGGTCGACGAGGTGGCCGAGCAGGTCGGGCTGCGGGAAGTGATCCGGAGGAAGGCGGGCGGCTACTCCCTGGGCATGCGGCAGCGGCTCGGGATCGCCGCGGCGCTGCTCGGCGACCCGCCGGTGCTCATGCTGGATGAGCCGTCCAACGGCCTCGATCCCGAGGGCATCGTGTGGATGCGCGGCTTCCTGCGGTCGCTGGCCGCGGAGGGCCGCGCCGTGCTGGTGTCCAGCCACCTGATGAGCGAGCTCGAGGACACCGCCGGCCATCTGGTGGTGGTGGGCCGGGGCCGGGTCGTCGCGGACACCAACGTGGCCGATCTGATAGCGGCCGCGTCCCGCGACCGGGTCACGCTGCGCACCTCGGCGGAGTCGGAGGCCATGACCGCGCTGGCGCACGCCGGTGCGGACGTGGCCGCCACCGGCCGCGACACTCTCACCGTCTCCGGCCTGGCGGCCGAGCGCATCGTGGCCGTCCTCAGCGAGAACGCGGTGCCGTTCTCCGAGGTATCGGCGCATCGCGCGACGCTTGAGGAGGCCTACATGGCCCTCACCCGGGACGCGGTCGAGTTCCGCGCCGCCACGGGGGCAGCCGCGGGACGGGAGGCGGCGCGATGACCACCGGCACAGTCACGCCGTACCGTTCGGGCCTGTGGACCGGGCGCGACGGGTTCACGCAACTGCTGCGCGCGGAGTGGACGAAGTTCCGGACGGTCCGCGGCTGGATGATCGGCATGGTGGTCGCGGCGCTGGTCATCGTGCTGCTCGGGCTGTTCAGCGCGGCAGGCAACCACTCGTCTTGCAGCAAGGGCCCTGTTGAGGTCGCCTGCCCCGCTCCTCCGGTGGGACCGGACGGCGAAGCGGTGAACGACCAGTTCTACTTCGTGCACCAGTCGCTGACCGGGAACGGCAGCATCACCGTCCGCACGACCTCGATGACCGGCCGGATCAAACAGCCCCCGCCTCCCGGCACTATCGGTCCCGGTCCCGCGCCCGTCCCCGGCCTCGTGCCGTGGGCGAAGGCCGGCATCATGATCAAGGAGAGCACGAAGCAGGGCGCGCCCTACGCGGCGGTGATGGTCACCCCTGCCCACGGCGTGCGGATGCAGTACAACTTCACGCAGGATATGGCGGGCCGTCCGGGTTCGGTATCGGGGAAATCGCCGCGCTGGCTACGGCTCGTCCGCTCCGGTGACACGATCAACGGCTACGACTCGACCGACGGCACGAACTGGTCCAAGGTCGGTACGGCTCGGCTGGCCGGGCTGCCGACCACGGTGCGGATCGGGCTCTTTGCCGCGTCCCCGGGCGATGTGACGGTGAAGCAGGGTGTCATCGCCGGCAGCATCGTGCAAGCACGCTTCAGCGAGGCCACCGCCGTCTTGGACAATGTCAGCCTGCAGGGCACGGTGTCTCGCGGCGCTTGGAGCCGTGACGATGTGGGAGTCAGCTTCGAGCTCGATGGGGTCACCCCCCACCACCCGGGCGGCGCCGTCGAGTCCGGCGGCACGTTCACCGTGACCGGGACCGGCGACATCGGGCCGCTCGGGGATGACGGAAGGATCGAGTTCACCCTCACCGGCGTGATCATCGCGCTGACCCTGGTGATCGTCCTGGCGGTGATGTTCATAACCGCCGAATACCGGCGCGGCCTGATCCGTACCACCCTGCTCGCCAACCCGCGGCGCGGCCGGGTGTTGATGGCGAAGGCCGTCGTGATCGGAACGGTTACCTTCATCGCCGGGCTGGCCGCAGTCATGGTCACGGTCACGTTCGGCACGCGGATCCTGCGTGCCAACGGCAACTACATCCTCCCGGTTTCTCTGTTCACCGAGGTTCGCGTCATCGTGGGCGTCGCAGCGCTGCTCGCCGTCGCCGCGGTCTTCGCCCTCGCCCTTGGCGCCTTGTTCCGGCGCGGCGTCGCGGCCGTCATCACCGCCATCGTGCTGATCATCCTGCCCCACGTCCTCGCGACCACCTCCCTCCTGCCCGACGGCGCGGCGCAGTGGCTGCTTCGGCTGACCCCGGCCGCCGGCTTCGCCATCCAGCAGAGCATCCCGCAGTACGCGCACGTGATCGGCCACTATGTCCCGCAGGCGGGCTACTACCCGCTGCCGCCGTGGGCCGGCTTCGCCGTGCTGTGCGGTTACACCGCACTCATCCTCGGCCTGGCCGTCTTCCAGTTGCGCCGGAGAGACGCATGAGACGAGAACTGCATGCGGAGTGGACCAAACTGCGCACCACGAGAGGCACTGGCGGGCTGCTTCTCGGGATCATCACGCTGACCCTCGCCGTAAGTGCCGCGGCGGCCGCCACCGTGTCCTGCCCGCAGGCGGGCTGTGCCTACGACGCCACCAGGATCAGCCTCTTCGGAGTCCAGGTGGGCCAGGCGATCGTCGCCGTCCTGGCCGTGGTGGCGATCACCGGCGAGTACGGCACCGGCATGATCCGCACCACCCTGACCGCGATGCCGCGCCGGGCAGCCGTCCTGGCCGCCAAGGCGGCCGTTCTCACCGGCCTGACGCTCGCCGCGGGCACCCTCGCCGTGCTCGCGTCCGTGCTGGCCGGGCGGCTCATCCTGCCCGGCAACGGCTTCACCCCCGCCCACGGTCAACCGCTGATGTCCCTGGCCGACGGCTCCACGCTCCGGGCGGCCGCCGGATCGGTCCTCTACCTCGCGCTGATCGCCCTGCTGAGCCTCGGCGTCGCGGCCGCCGTGCGGGACTCCGCGGCGGCCATCGGGGTCGTGCTCGGCCTGCTCTATCTCTTCCCGATCATCATCCTCATGGTCTCCGATCAGGACTGGCAGCGGTTCCTCTGGCAGATCTCGCCGATGAACGCCGGGCTCGCCATCCAGGCCACCACCCAACTCTCCAGCCTGCCCCTCAGCCCATGGGCCGGGCTGGGCGTGCTCGCCATCTGGTCCGCGGCGGCGCTCACAGCCGGCGGCCTCCTGCTCCGGCGCCGCGACGCGTGATCGGTGGCTCCGGTGGCGCGACGCATGAGCGGTGGCTCCGGCGGCGCGCGCGTGATCATTGGCTCCGGCGCGCGATGCGTGAGCGGTGGTCCGGTGGCACGTCGGGTGAGCGGTCGCGTCGGTGGCACGTCGGGTGAGTGGCTCTTCCCGGGCTCTATGACGGTGGGGACGCCCCGAGGGCCGTCGGGCTAGCCGTCGAACAGGTGGAGCCGGTGGGCCGTCGCCGACGCCTCGCCCCGGGAGGCGACGCCGAGCTTGGCGAGGATGTTGGAGACGTGCACGCTCACGGTCTTCGCCGAGATGAACAGCTCGGCGGCGATCTCGCGGTTGCTGCGACCGGTCGTCACCAGACGCAGCACCTCGTGCTCGCGGGCCGTCAGCCTCAGCTCGGTGCCCTCGGAGGCGGCCGGGGGATCAGGGGCGGCGGACTCGCCGGCGATCGGCAGGCGCGCCCTCCTGGCCAGGGAGCCGATCTCGTCGGCCAGGGGCACGGCGCCGAGCCCGCCGGCGAGGAGCGCCGCCCGCGACAGCCGCCCGGCCGCCTCGTCGCGCTCGCCCTCGGCGACGGCGGCGTGAGCGGCGCCGAGCAGGGCACGGGCCTCGGCGTACGGCTGGCTCAGCGCGGCCCAGGCGGCCGCGGCCCTGTCCCACGCGGGGAGGTCGGCCGAGCCGGACGCCCGGGCCACCTCGGCCTGGAAGGTGAGACGGTGGGCCTGCTGAAGACCTCCGTCGACCTCCTGCTCGGCCGCCAGCGCGCGCAGCTTGCCGAGCAGGGGCCCGGCCACCTGGACGCACGTCACGAGCACCGGCCAGACGTAGCGCGAAGCCGCACCCGGGTCGTGGTCGCCCAGATGCTTCTCGACCAGCGTGAACGCCTCGTCGCCGCGACCGTGCGCGATCAGCAGCTCGATCTCCCTGCGGAGGTGCGGCAGGATCGTCTGGTCGCGGTAGGTGCCGAAGGCCATGATGCTCCTCGACGACTGGAAGAGCGCGCCTGCTCGATCGAGCTCGCCCCTGGCCAGGGCGATGTCGGTGGCGAAGCCCTGCAGGCTCGCGCGGTAGGGCGGGGGCGGCATGACGTCGAGGGCGCGCTGGATGACGCTCAGCGCCTCGTCCCACTGCCCCAGAGAGAGCAGCGGCTCGGCGAGATTGATCGCCAGGAAGGCGCCCGAGGTGCGGGCCATGCCGTACGCCTCGGCGTCGGCCATGCCCCTGCGGGCGACCTTGGCGGCCTCCTCGTGCCGGCCTGCCCCCTCCAGCGAGTCGGACTCGGAGATGGCGGCCCGCATGAGCCCGTGGTAGGTGGGCGCCCTGCCGGCGATCTCGCGTGCCCGCGTGTACGCGGCGTCCTGGGTCTCCGACTCCGAGTAACGCCACTTGGACCAGGTGAGCGTGATGAGGGCACCCGCCTCGGTGTCGGCGTCGCCCACGAGGCGGGCTATGCGCATGGCCTCCTCTGCCAGCGCTTCTCTCTCGGCCCAGGCGTCGGGCCCGTGGAGCGTGCGCGCGAGGTTCTCCAGCACCTTGGCGCGCAGCTCGGTGGGAGGGTCGGCGGGTACGAGCCGGGCGGCCGTGCGCAGGTCTTCGAGGAACCCCGCCCGGCCCAGGTCGTAGCGCACGAGCCCGCGCTGTCGCAGCACCCGGGCCGCCCGGACGGGGTCGGCGTCGCTGTCGATCTCACGCAGGGCCGCCTTGGCCAGCGAGATGCCGCGCTCGAACTCACCGGCCAGGTGGGCCACGGTGATGGTCTGCCTGATCACGTCGAAGTAGTCGTGCCCGGTCTTCTCGGCCGCGCCGGGCACGGTGTCCCACAGCTCCAGGACCCGGGTGAGCATGCGCAGCTGCTCGTCGTAGGCGGCCGACCTCCTGGCGGCGACGGCCGCGCGCCACGCGCTGACGAGCGCCGAGGGGGCGTCGTGCGCGGCGTGCCAGTGGTGGGCCAGCTCGACGGCTCCGCGCAGGGCGGGAAGGATGGCGGGGTCGCGCT
This sequence comes from Sphaerisporangium viridialbum, assembly GCF_049674955.1. GTDB lineage: Bacteria > Actinomycetota > Actinomycetes > Streptosporangiales > Streptosporangiaceae > Sphaerisporangium > Sphaerisporangium viridialbum. The sequence goes on from NZ_CP187232.1 coordinate 942,828, forward strand.
CCAGGGTCTGGGCGAAACGGGTGTGCAGGCGGGTGTGCTCACCGGGGAGCAGGTCGTCGTGCACGGCCTCGCGGATGAGCGCGTGCCTGAAGGCGTACCCCTCGCCGTCGACCACCAGCACGTTGCCGGTGACGGCGGGGCGCAGCGCGCGCGACAGCGCGCCGTCGTCGAGACCCGCGACCGCGGCGAGCAGGGCGTGCTCGATGCGGGCGCCGCCCGCGCTGGCCACCCTGAGCAGCTCCTGGGTGTCCTCGGGGAGGCGCTCGACGCCGGCCAGGAGCAGGTCGCGCAGCGACTCGGGCAGAGCCTCGCCCTCGCCGCCGCTGAGCAGCGCCTCCACGAACAGCGGGTTGCCCTCGCTGCGGGCGTAGATCACATCGACGTCGAGCTCCAGGGGCTCCCTCTCGAGGATGCCGGCGGCCTGCTCGACCACCTCGCGCCGGCTCAGCCTGCCCAGCTCCAGCCGGGCCACCCAGTCGATGCGGCTGAGCTCGGTCAGCAGGGGGCGCAGGGGATGGGTGCGGTGGAGCTCGTCGGAGCGGTAGGTGACGAGGGTCAGCAGGCGGGTGTCCGGCCGCTGGTAGCGGGTGAGGAACGACAGCAGGTCGCGGGTGGAGCGATCGGCCCAGTGGGCGTCCTCGATGACCAAGACGGTGGGCTCCAGCTCGGCGAGCCGCTCCATCAGGCCGAGGACCTGCTCGAACAGCCGGGCACGGGCCTCGGCGCCGTCGTCGTCGGGCTCGCCGAACTCCGGGAGCAGGCGGGCGAGCCCCCGCGTGCGCCCGCCGGGGACCAGCGCTGCGATGCCCTCGCGGCCGAGGTCGCGCGCGAGCGTGCGCAGCACCGCGGTGAAGGGGGCGAAGGGCAGGCCGTCGGTGCCCAGCTCAAGACAGCCGCCGACGAGGACCCGGGCGGAGCCGGCCCGCTGGACGAACTCGCGGATCAGGCGGGTCTTGCCCACACCGGCCTCGCCGCCGACGAACACGGTGGTGGCGGCTCCGGCGCGCACCCGGGCGAGCGCGTCGCGGAGGAGGCCGAGCTCGTCCGCGCGCCCGACGAACAGGGGGCTCACCGTATGGGCCGTCACGCCCACAAGAATGCCAGCCGCCTCTGACATTTCCCCAGACGGGCAAGATCGCGGTGGTGCCGGTGGTGGCGGAGTGAACGGGCGGGCCGCGTCGTCGTACAGTGAGGCCATGAGCCCGAGGATCGCGACCGCGGACACCGTCACCCGTGAGCAGCTGCTCGACTTCATCCGTGAGCGCCACAGGGCGCTCGTGATCACGACGCGGGGTGACGGCGGGCCGCAGGCGTCCCCGGTGACCTGCGGTGTCGACGACCTCGGCCGCATCGTGGTGTCCACGTATCCCGAACGCGCCAAGACCAGGAACGCCCGGCGCGACCCCAAGGTGAGCGTCGTCATCCTGTCCGACGACTTCGACGGGCCGTGGGTCCAGGTCGACGGGGCCTGCGAGGTCCTCGACATGCCCGAGGCGCTCGAACCGCTGGTCGAGTACTACCGGTCCATCTCGGGCGAGCACCCCGACTGGGACGACTACCGCGCGGCCATGGAGCGCCAGGGCAAGTCGCTGCTGCGCATCACTCCGGTGAGATGGGGCCCGGTCGCCACCGGCGGCTTCCCCGCGCGCCTCGCCTGATCACTCGTTCCGAGCCGGGTCACCGAGGGAGTTCTCCGTGTGCGGCGGCAGGATCTCCTGGTAGCCGGCGTGCCCGTGGGTGAGGTGGCGCAGCGTCGCGGCCCCCACTTGGAAGGCTTTCACAGGTTGATCGGAAAGGGCGGGGAGAAGGCATTGACGCGTCGCACGGGGGACTCTACGATCCGTGAAAACTCATAGGAAACTTTCCTATAAATAAGCTCCTCCGAGCAGCAAGTGGAGATGGCCGTGCGACGTCCTTTCCAGCACCTACTCGCGGCGGCGATCGCCGTCGGCCTCGCCGCGGTGGCCGTGCCCGCCGAGGCCCTGGCGGCGACAGCCGTACCCGCGCGAGCCCAAGCGCATCCGGACGGCGGTGACCGGTTCAAGCGGGTCGCCTACTTTATCCAGTGGGGCATCTACGGCCGCGACTACCACGTCAAGGACGTGGACACCAGCGGTGCCGCGGCCAAGCTGACACACATCAACTACGCCTTCGGGAACGTCGGCGCCGACGGCACCTGCGTCTCGGCCGACGCCTGGGCCGACTGGCAGCGGCCGGTCTCCGCCGAGGAGAGCGTGGACGGCGTCGCCGACCAGCCGGGTCAGGCGCTCAACGGCAACCTGAACCAGCTCAAGAAGCTCAAGGCCAGGAACCCCGGCCTCAAGACGCTGATCTCCCTCGGCGGCTGGACCGGGTCGAAGTACTTCTCCGACGCCGTCAGCACCCCGCAGGCCCGCAGCGCGCTCGCCGCCTCGTGTGTCGGCCTCTGGCTCAAGGGCGACCTGCCGGGCCTGGCCGCGGGCGCCGGCGCGGGCGTCTTCGACGGCATCGACCTGGACTGGGAGTGGCCGGGCTCGGAGGGCAACGCGGGCAACGTCATCAGGCCCGAGGACAAGCACAACTTCACGCTGTTCGCCGCGGAGCTGCGCCGGCAGATGAAGGCGTACGACGCGAAGAGCGAGCTCACCGCCTTCCTGCCCGCCGCCGCTGCCAAGATCGACGCCGGCTTCGAGGTCCGCGAGGTGTTCAGCAGCCTGGACTTCGCCACGATCCAGGGGTACGACCTGCACGGCTCGTGGGAGAACAGGACCGGCCACAACGGCAACCTGTTCACCGACCGCAAGGACCCGAACCCGGTCAAGTACAGCGTGGACGCCACCGTCCGCGACTACCTGTCGCGCGGCGCCCCCGCCAAGAAGATCGTGGTCGGCGTCCCCGCGTACGGCCAGGGCTGGACCGGCGTGAAGTCCACGGGCAACGGCCTGTACGCCCAGGCCACGGGCCCCGCGCCCGCGACGTGGGCACCGGGCACCGAGGACTACAAGATCCTCGTGAACAAGCCCGGCAAGCGGTACCGCGACCTGCTCACCGGCACGCTGTGGCTGTACGACGGCAACGAGTTCTGGTCGTACGACGACCCGGCGTCGCTGCTGGAGAAGGCCGCCTACATCAGGCTGAAGGGGCTCGGCGGCTCGATGATGTGGTCCATCGACCAGGACGACACCAAGGCCTCCCTCACCTCGGCCCTCTACAAGATCCTCCGCTGACAGAAGACCGGCGGCGTACCGAGGATCGGTACGCCGCCGGCCGATCCATGCCGGAGGCCCGGCAGGAGATGCTCCCGCGCGGGGGCGGGTCAGCCGGTGCCGACCCTCAGGACGATCTTGCCTCGGGTGTGGCCCGTCTGGCTCAGGCGGAAGGCTTCGGCGGCGTCGGAGAGGTCGAGGACGGTGGCCACCTCCGGCACCAGGCGTTCGGCCTCGATCAGCCGCGTGAGCTGGTCCAGGTCGTCCCGGCTGGGCCGGGCGAAGACGAACGTGCCGCCGAGGTCCCGCACCCCGTCGTCGGCCAGGGACACCACGCGCTTCCCTGCGCCGCTCGCCAGCAGGGCCACCGACGAGGTCAGCTCGCCGCCGCCGTACATGTCGAGGATCGCGGTCACCCCCTCGGGCGCCAGGGCGCGGACCCGGTCCGCGAGCCCCGGGCCGTACGTGACGGGCCGCGCGCCGAGCCTCATGAGGTGGTCGTGGTTGCGCTCGGAGGCCGTGCCGATGACCTGGGCTCCGAGGGCGACGGCGATCTGCACGGCGAACGACCCGACGCCGCCGGCCGCCGCCTGGACGAGCACGGTGTCGCCAGGACCGACGTCAAGGGCGTGGACCAGCGACTGGTACGCCGTGAGGCCCGCGATGGGCACGGCCGCGGCCTGCTCCCACCCGAGGTTGGCCGGCTTGCGCGCGATCGTGCGGGTGGGCGCGGCGACCCGCTCGGCGTACGTCCCTCGGCCGATGGTGTCAGTGCGGAGGTACCCGATCACCTCGTCACCGGGCGCGAACTCCGTCACCGTCGGGCCGACGGCCGAGACCACGCCCGCGACGTCCCACCCGGGGATGACGGGGAAGTGCACGTCGAACCGGCCGTCCAGGTGGCCCGCGGCGATCTGCCAGTCGACGGGGTTGACCGCCGCCGCCCTGACCTCGATGAGCACCGACTCCGGGCCGAGCTTGGGCTCGGGCGCGTCGCGGAACTCCAGGACCTCGGGCCCGCCGTACCGCCTGTAGCTGATCGCCTTCACGGGTCCCCTCCCGAGCCGGACAGCCGAACTCCACCGAGACGATCAAACCACGAACCCCCGCCGTGTACGGTGACCCGCGTCGAGCGCCGCTGGATGTAGAACTCGCGTTCTAGGAACTTTTGTCATGGTTAGGGCGTAAAACTGGTGAGACGTCTACGGAGACGAGGGCGGGGGCGGGGCCCCGCCCGTGCTGAAGCCGGAGTTCCACGGGGGCGGAAATGACGGGGACGAGACGCCGATGATGTCCGTTCTTCGTGCTCGAAACCCCTCCGTTCCGCGATGAAGCAGGATTCGTGAGGATGGGATTGGGATTTGCTCAGTCTGATCAGTACCGACCACGTGGCGCCCTCTCACCGGTTCGACTTCTGGTGGGAGGCGGTGGCCACCTCGATCATCCCCGTCCATGGCAACAGTGACCGGCGGGCGGACTTCAGGGCCGAGATGCGCTCGCTCGACCTTGGTCCGGTCCAGCTCACGAGGGGCCTGTGCGTGCCGTTCCAGGCCCGCCGCACGCCGGCCCTGATCCGCCGGTCCGACCCGGGCCTCTACCACCTGTCCATGACCCGGCGGGGCAGCTCCTTGATCCAGCAGGAAGGTCGCGAGGTCCGCACCGGGTCCGCCGACTTCGTGCTGTACGACACCTCGCGCACCTTCCACGTCGTGACCGATCCCTATGGCGGGACGGCGAGGCGTGCGGAGTCCGTCCTGGCCGACGGGCTCATCCTCCAGTTCCCCCGCGACCTGCTGCCGCTGCCGTCCGCCATGGTGGAGCGGCTTCTCGTCCGGCGGATGTCCGGGTTCGACGGCGTCGGACTGATCCTGGCCGGGGTGCTGCGCCAACTGGTGCGGCAGTCGGAGACGCTGTCGCCCGGCGACGCCGCGCGGCTGTCCACGGTGGTGCTCGACCTCGTGGCGGCCCTGGTCGCCCACGAGGCCGAAGGCGACGCGTGGAGGCCCGCGGACGACGAGGCGACGGCGCTGTTCGTGCGGGTCCAGGCCTTCGCCGAGCAGCGGCTCGGGCAGGCGGATCTCACCCCTTCCATGATCGCCGCCGCGCACCACGTCTCCACCCGTTACCTGCACAGGCTCTTCCAGCGGCAGGGGCTCACGGTGGCGGGCTGGATCAGGCGGCGCCGGCTCGAACGCTGCCGTCGTGACCTGGCCGATCCCGCGATGGACGGCTGCCCGGTGAACGCCGTCGCCGCCCGGTGGGGCTTCGCGGACGGTTCGCACTTCAACCGCCTGTTCCGTACCACCTACGGGATGCCGCCCGCCGCCTACCGCCGCGACCGCCGCGAGCCGGACGTGCGCGAACGGTCAACGGCCATGCGCTGACGGTCAATGACCGTACGGGAGACACGCGGCACGATTGTCCGCATACCGGCACTTTCGCCGAACGGGGGCGTGAAAGCCGGTTGTGGCGATCCTGTTCAGACGCGGCCGCCTGTGCGGGCCGCGCGTCATCAACGGAGGGGCTCATGCGTTCGACACGTCTTATGGCGGCGATCCTGGCCGCGGCCATCCTCGGATCGGTGGGCGGCCTCGCTCCCGCCGCGCTCGCCTGGGCCGGCCCGACGAGCGACCAGCTCGCGTGGGCGGGTCCGACCAGCACCCAGCTCGCGTGGGCGGGCCCCGGTAGCGCCCACGCGTAGAACGCCGGGCTGGAAAAGGGTCCCGTGAATTCCGTGCGAGTGACATCCGGCGCCGTGATGCGAAAGTGATCGCGCGGACATATCTTTTCCAGCTGGGCGCCGCGCCGGAAAGCAGGCGGATCGCGCGGCATTTGCGGGGTCGGGTGAGCGGGCTTTGCCGGAATTACCGACGGTGGTCTCGTTTCCACGCACTGGGCCGGACGCGGCAGGGGGACGGGCGTGGTGAGGCGATATCTGGGGTTCCGGCAGTTCGTCTCCGACACCCGGCAGGGTCTCCTCGGCACGGCCTATCTGCTGACCGGGTCGGGCGCGGAGGCCGAGTCGCTGGTCCGGTCGGTGTACGGGTCCATCGGCGCCGACTGGGCGAGGCTCCGGTGGCAGGATCCGGTGGCGGCGGCCAGGGGCGTCCTCTACCGGCGCGTGCTCGCGGCGGGGGCCGAGGCGGGCGGCGAGGCCGGGCCGCTTTCCGGGCTGCCGCTCGAAGACCGGGTGCTCCTGGTGGCGTCCCACCACGAGGGCGTTCCGCTGGAGAGCACCGCGTGGGTGCTCGGCATGGCGACGGAGCCGGCCCGGGAACGGCTCGCGGCGGCGGAGGCCGTGCTGGAGCCGCGTCTCGAAGGCCGTTCCGTCGCCGAAGCGCTGGCGGAGCACGCCGATCGGGCCCCTGAGGTGGCGGACCTGGCCGAGGGGGCGCTGGCGTCCGTCAGGAAGGGCCGGGCCGGACGTGCCGCCATCCTGGTCGTCGTGGTGGCGGTGATCGCCGCCGGAGCCCTCTACCTCAACCGCGACAAGCCGGATCCCGAGTACGTGTGGAAGCCGGGACCGTTCGATCCGCCCGTCCAGTACGCGTATGTGCCGCAGACCACGGCGTGCGAGGATTCCGTCCCCCCTTCCGAGGAGCAGTCAGCGATCCATTGCACCGAGTGGAAGGTCTTCACGGCGTACAAGCAGGGGCAGAGCGGGCGGATGGAGCTGGGCACCTGGTTCGGAGAGGGCTGCGGGGACGACGGCTGCAGTGCGGACATCGACCTGGTCGACGCGGTGAACAGCGTGCACACCCGTGAGCGGGGAAGCTCGGTGCCCTTGCGGGTGAGCCCCGACGGGCACCGCATCGCGTACTTCAGCAAGGCCCGGTCGCGCTTCGTCGCCTGGGACCTGCCCTCGGCGCGCATGGTGGACATCTCCCCGCCCGTCCCGTGGTCGACTCTGTTGGACGTAGCGGGACTCGACATGTCTCCCGACGGCCGCGTGTTCGCGGTCGCCTTCGGCGGTACCGGGCCCCGGGTGCTGATCACCGACTTCACCACGGGGACGACCTCGGCGATGCCCGGCTACTGCGGGGTGATCGGCATGGCCAGAGAGGGCGCCACCATGGCCCTGAGACGGGAATGCCCCGAGTTGACCGAGACCCCCAAGACCGTGGTCATGATCGACCGTAACCGCAAGGTGACCAAGGAGTTCACCGCGACCGGCGTCGACGGGCTGTCCCCGGACGGGCGCACGCTCGCCGGGGTGCTCACCGACTTCGACCATGGGGACGAGCAGTACCTCGTGACCACCGACCCCGTGACAGGACGCGTCAACGAGCGGTTCCCGCTGAAGCCCCTGTCGGAGCCGAGTCACTCCTTCGCGCGCGAGTGGCTCGGCGACCGCGAGTACCTCGTCCACGCCGTGACGGAGGTCGGACACGAGTCCTTCGGGTTCTACGCGGTCGACGTGCGGACCGGGGAGTCCGCGCGCGTCCGCGACGTCGGGCTGAACCCCGGATCCCGCGTCGAGTTCGGGAAGATCCGCAGGGGCAAGTAGCCCGTCACGGGCGGCATGCCGATGTTTGCCCACCTCAGCTGGGGTTATGGGTCGCCACGGGGGGCTTTCGCCCTTCCGGGGGGTGAGGGCGAGTGATCGCGCGTACCGGAGACGGGGCGGAGACCGGCGAGGTCCCGGTCACCGTCGTGATCGCCACGAGGAACCGCCGCGAGGAGTTCCTCCACACCCTGGGACGCCTGCGATCCCTGCCCGAGCGCCCCGCCGTGATCGTGGTCGACAACGCCTCGTCCGACGGAACGCCGGGCGCGGTGCGCGACCGCTTTCCCGAGGTCCGCGTGATCAGCCTGTCCCGCAACCTCGGAGCGCCCGCCCGCAATGTGGGAGTGCAGGCGGCGAGGACGCCGTATGTCGCCTTCAGCGACGACGACTCCTGGTGGGAGCCGGGGGCGCTGCGGCTGGCCGCCCGCACCTTCGCCGAGTACCCGCGTCTCGGCCTGCTCGCGGCGCACGTGCTGGTGGGGTCCGAACGCGTGCCCGACCCGATCAACGCGGCGCTCGCCGCCACCCCGCTGCCCGAGGACGCCGCCCAGCCGGGGCCGTCCGTCCTCGGCTTCCTGGCCTGCGCGTCCGTGGTGCGCCGCCGGGCGTTCCTGGACGCCGGGGGGTTCAGCGCCGTGCTGTTCTTTCCCGGGGAGGAGCAACTGCTCGCCTACGACCTCGCCGCCCTTGGCTGGGACCGGTGCTACGTGCCCGGCGTGGTGGCCGTCCACCATCCGTCCCACACGCGGGGCACCGCGCCGGCCAGGCGCCAGGCCGAGACCCGCCCATGACCGCGCCCATGACCACGCCCGGGCGGCTGAGCCTGCCGGAGGAACCGCAGCGGACCTCGGTCGCGCGCCGGTACGTGGACTGACCGCGTTGTGCCACCCCGGCAGGGATGATCCGGTACGGAGAGAGAATCATTGAGGGATGGACACAGGCGACCCTTGCGTGTACTGCGAGATCCTCGCGGGCCGGGCCGAAGCCAGCCTGGCCTTCGAGGACGACGTCACGATCGTGGTCATGGACGGCAACCCGGTGAACCCGGGGCACGCGGTCGTCATACCGCGGGTCCACGCCACCGGGCTCGAAGACCTCGACGAGCAGATCGGGGCCCACATGTGGCGGGTGGCCCAGCGGGTGGCGCTGGGGCTCCGCCGTTCCGGCCTGCGGTGTGAAGGCGTCAACGTGCTGCTCGGCGACGGGGAGGCCGCGCTCCAGGAGGTCCTCCACACCCACATGCACGTGTTCCCGCGTTTCGAGGGGGACAACGTCGTCGTCGACGCCGACTGCGAGCCCCGGGACCGCCGGCTGCTGAACCAGGAGGCGTGGGCACTGCGGGAGGCCATGAAGGCCTTCGCCTCCCAGGCGCCCTCCGCGGTGATGCTCCCGCACCGCGCTCCGACGGCTTAGTCACTCGGCGACCGCTCGTAAGGAGGGGATGGCAGATGCGTGTAGCCGTACTGGGGATGGGGCACATGGGCCGGGCGGTGGCCAGGAGGCTGCTCTCACACGGCTACGACGTCAGGGTCTGGAACCGCACGCCGGGGAAGGCCGCCGAGGTGGTCGAGGCCGGAGCCGCCGAGGCGTCCTCGCCGGTGGAGGCGGCACGCGATGCCGAGGCCGTGCTGATGTCGCTGGCCGACGACCAGGCCGTGCTCACCGTGATGGGCCGGCTTGCCGAGCTGGGGTCAGGTCCGGACGGGCCGATCGTGGTCGACATGAGCACCGTCTCCCCGGAGACCTCTCGCAAGCTCCTGGAGCCGGCGCCAGGACGGCGGTTCGTGGCCTCGCCGATCATCGGGGCCCCGCAGACCGTCCTCGACGGCATGGCCTCCGGCCTGCAGGGCGGCGACCGCAGGCTCGTGGACCGGCTGGAGCCGATCTGGTCGCGGGTCTTCTCCGTCTACTGGTACTGCGGTGAGGACCCCGGGAGCGCGTCGGCCTTCAAGCTGCTCAACAACTACCTGATGATGTCCGGAGTCGCCGTCGTCGCCGAGGCGGTGGCCACGGCCGAGGGCGCCGGGCTCGACAAGAAGCTGTTGCGCGAGCTCCTGCACCGGTGGCCGACGGTGGCGCCCGGCCTTCGCAACCGCCTCGACGACATCCTCTTCGGCGACCACAAGGGCTGGTTCGCCACGCGGCTCGGCGCCAAGGACGTGCGGCTCTTCAACGGGGTGGCGGAGTCCACCGGGCTCTCCATGCCCATCGCCCGCCTGGTCGAGCGACGCTACGAGGAGGCGGCCGAGCGCGGCTGGAGCGAGGCCGACATCACCGCGATCGTGGAGCTGGTCCGCGCGGAGCGCCGCACCTGAGACCGGCGGGTCAGCCGCCGATGTGGAGTACGGCCGCGCCGGTCACCCGGTCGGCCGCGAGATCGGCCAGCGCCTGGTCCGCCTGGTCGAAGGGGTACGGAGTCGTGGTGACCTCCAGCGGGTGGAGCGTGGCGATGCTCAGGAACGTGCGGCCGTCGTTGCGGGTGTTCGCGGTGACGCTCCGCAGGGTGCGCTCGTAGAACAGGTGACGTTCGTAGTTCAGCTCGGGGATGTCTGTGAGGTGGATGCCGGCCACGGCCAGCGTCCCGCCCCGGTCGAGGGCGTCGAGCGCCACGGGCACCAGGTCGCCGACGGGCGCGAACAGGATGGCGGCGTCCAGCGGCTCGGGCGGCGCGTCGTGCGAGCCGGCCGCCGAGGCCGCTCCCAGGTCGAGTGCCAGCTCCTGGGCCTTCTCGGAACGGGTCAGCACGTGCACCGTGGCGCCCTGGGTGATCGCGACCTGGGCGATGAGGTGGGCCGAGGCCCCGAAGCCGTAGATGCCCAACCGGCCGCGCGTCGGCAGCTCGGCCCGCGCCAGGGCGCGGTATCCGATGATGCCCGCGCACAGCAGTGGCGCGAGCTGCTCGGCGGGGCGGTCCTCCGTCAGCTCGTAGACGTAGTCCTCAAGCGCGGTGGTGTACTCGGCGTACCCGCCGTTGACGTCCCAGCCGGTGTACTGGGCGTTGGGGCAGAGGTTCTCCGCGCCGCGAAGGCAGTAGCGGCACTCGCCGCAGGTGAAGTGGAGCCACGCCACCCCGACCCTGGTGCCGACATCCAGCCGGTTCGCGTCGATGCCCCGGGCCGCGACCCGGCCGACCACCTCGTGTCCCGGCACGGTGCCCGGGTGCTTCGGCGGGAGGTCGCCCTCGGCCAGGTGCAGGTCGGTGCGGCAGACGGCGCACACCTCGACCCTGACGAGCACCTCTCCGGGGCCGGGCTCCGGCACCGGCATCCGCACGCGCTGTAGTGGCCGGGTGTCCATCGGGCCCGGGTGGCGCACCACCCAGGCGGTCATCGTTTCGGCCATGTCCCCATGGTCACACGCCGGTCCCGGCTTCCCTCCACAGCCCCGCACCGAACACGCTGATGCCTTCCCCGCCCCAAAGCCGGACAAATCACCTCTTGACGTGCGTTACCTCGTGTATCCATACTTCCAGTCAACATTCCACATGTTTCCACAAAGAGGAGGCCGGGTGCTGCCCGCGGAACGTCGTCGTCGCATCGCCGCCGAGGTGGCCGCTCGTCCGAGCGTCAAGACCGAGGAGCTCGCCGAGCTCTTCTCGGTCTCCGGAGAGACCATCCGCCGTGACCTGCTCCGCCTGCAGGGCGACGGCCTGGTGGAGCGCGTGCACGGCGGCGCCACCCCCGCCGAGCGCCCGCGCGCGGTCGAGGACAGCTACGCCCAGCGCAGGGCCCTGAACGTCGCGGGCAAGCAGGCCATGGCCAGAGCCGCCGTGTCCCTGCTCCGCCCGGGCGACACCGTGATCCTCGACGTCGGGACCAGCGTGGCCGAGATCGCCCGCGCCATCCCGGTGACCTGGACCGGCCGCGTGCTGACCAACTCGCTGCCCGTGGGCGCGGAGCTGGCCGACCGGCCCGGCGTCGAGGTGCTGGTCTCCGGCGGGCGCACCCGCTCGGGAGACCTCGCGCTGGCCGGTGGCCAGACGGTGGCCTTCTTCGCCGACTACTACGCCGACCTGGCGTTCCTCGGCTCGGGCGGGGTGCATCCGGCGGCCGGGCTGACCGACTACCACTCCGACGAGGTGGACGTCCGCCGGGTCATGCTCGACCACTCCACCCGCTGCTACGCGATCGCCGACGCCACCAAGCTCGGCGTGATCGCGGCGCGGCATGTCTGCCCGCTGGATCGGCTCACCGGCCTGATCAGCGACGGAACCCCCGACGAAGGTCTCGCCGAGGCGCTGGCGACCGCCGGTGTGCGTCTCGTCGGACCTGACGACACCGGACGGGCGGAGGCCGACGCCAGTTGACCCCCGCCGCCCTGATCCCGCTGATCCCGAACCGCCGGCGCGACCACCGTAAGACGGAGGCGACGCTCCCGCTTCACCTTGCTCCAAGGAGTGTTCATGTCCGAGGACCACACGTCCACCACTTCAGCGCCTGAGCCGTCCCCGGTTCCCGGCACCCCCGCGTACGCCCAAAGGGCCTACGAGGCGGACATGACCGACGACGAGCTGGTCTCGTCGTACGGCTATACCCAGCAGTTCGCCCGCACGCTGCGCTCGTTCGAGTCGTTCGCGGTCGCGTTCTCGTTCATCTCGATCACGACGGGCCTGTTCAGCACGTTCGGGTTCGTGCTCGGCGCGGGCGGCCCGCGCGGCATCTGGACCTGGCCGATCGTCGTGATCGGTCAGGTCTTCGTCGCGCTCGTCTACGGCATGCTCTCCTCGAAGATCCCGCTGTCCGGCTACTCGTACCAGTGGGCCTCGCGCCTCGCCAACCCCCGCGTGGGCTGGTGGTTCGGATGGGTGTCGTTCGCGTTCCTGTCGATCGTGACGGTCGCCGTGGACTACGGGCTCAGCCAGGCCGCGCTGCTGCCGCTGTTCGGCATCGAGTTCAGCCCAGGCAAGGCGATGCTGGTCACCCTGCTCGTCATCGTGATCCAGGCGATCCTCATCATCTGGTCCACGCCGATCACCGCGAAGATCAACAACTGGGCCGTGGGCGCCGAGGTCATCGGCATGGTCGGGCTCACCCTGGCCCTGCTCGCCGCCGCGCTGTTCGCCGGCAAGGGCGACTGGTCCCAGCTCGGGTCCACCGGAGTGGTGGCCGGCGCCGGCTACTACGGCTGGCTCGGCCCGTTCATGCTGGCCACCCTGCTCGGCGCCTACACGATCGTCGGCTGGGAGTCCGCGTCCAACCTCGCCGAGGAGACGCACAACCCGCGCCAGGTGGTGCCCCGCGCCATGGTGCGCTCGATCCTGGTCGCGGGCGGGCTCGGCATGCTGTTCCTGATCGTGCTGGTGGCGACCGCCCACGACATCCCCGCCCTGACCGGCGACAGCGCCCCGGTGGCGACGATCATCGGCCAGAACCTGGGCCCGATGATCAAGGCGATCGCCCTGGTCATCGTCTGCGTGTCGATCTTCGCCTGCGGGCTGGTCATCATGGTCACCAACAGCCGCCTGATCTACAGCATGGCCCGCGACGGCCGCCTCCCCGCCGCCAAGGTGCTGACCCGGGTGCCGCGCGCCACCGGCGGTCCGATCTGGGCCACGCTGCTCGCCGGCGGCCTCAGCGCCGCGATCGTCATCGGCTTCGGACGCAACGCCAACGCCCTGGCGAACCTGCTCGGCGCGGCCACGCTCATGCCCGCGATCCTGTACGCCGGTACGGTGCTGCTGTACTGGTTCACCCGCAACCGCATCCCCGCCCGTCCCGGGGACTTCGTCCTCGGCAGATGGGAGAAGCCGGTCGTCGCCCTCGCGCTGCTGTGGCTGGCGTACGAGCTGGTCATCCTGATCGGCCCGGCCGACTTCCGCCAGGCCCAGTACTACGCGATCGGCACGCTCGTCGTGGGCGCGCTGGTCTACGGCGGCATGCTGTGGAAGGCGCCGGACGCCCTGCGGCGCGAGCCCGGACTGCCCGGTGAGGGTGGCCGATGAGCTCGGCGAACATCCTGGCGATCGACCAGGGCACCTCGGGAACCAAGGCGCTGGTGGTCTGCCCCGAGCGCGGGGTCATCGGCTCGGGCGAGGCCGCCGTGCGCCCCCGGTACGGCTCCGGGGGCCTGGTCGAGCAGGATCCCGGCGAGCTGCTGCGGTCGGTGCTGGACGCGGGACGGGAGGCCGTCGCGGCGGCGGGCGAGCCCGTCGCGGCCGTCGGCCTGGCCAACCAGGGCGAGACCGTGCTGGCGTGGGATCCGGCGACCGGTGAGGCCCTGACGGACGCCATCGTCTGGCAGGACCGGCGCGCTCAGTCCGTCTGCGACGAGCTCGCGGGCGAGGCCGGGCGCCTCGCCCGGCTCAGCGGGCTGCCGCTCGATCCCTACTTCGCCGCGCCGAAGATGGCCTGGCTCCGCCGCCACCTCACCCGGGAGGGCGTCGTCACGACGAGCGACTCCTGGCTGGTCCACCGGCTCACCGGTGCCTTCGTCACCGACGCCTCCACGGCGTCGCGCACGATGCTGCTCGACCTCGACGGCACCGAGTGGTCGCGGGAGGCGCTGGAGATCTTCGGGCTCGGCGACGAGCGGCAGCCCGACGTCGTGGACGCGGCGGGCGTCTTCGGGGAGACCGATGCCTTCGGCGCGCCGGTCCCGCTGACCGGCCTGCTCGTCGACCAGCAGGCGGCACTGCTCGCCCAGGGCTGCGTCGAGGAGGGCAGCGCGAAGTGCACCTACGGCACGGGCGCGTTCCTGCTCGCCAACGCGGGCCCGCGCCCCGTCCGCTCCTCGGCCGGCCTCGCGGCGTGCGTGGCCTGGCGCTTCGCGGGACGGCCGGCGTACTGCCTGGACGGGCAGGTCTACACGGTCGCCTCCGCGGTTCGCTGGCTCACCGACCTCGGGGTGATCGGCGGGGCGGAAGACCTCGATCGGCTGGGCGGTAGCGTGCCCGACTCGGGAGGCGTCACGTTCGTCCCGGCCTTCGCGGGCCTGGCGGCCCCCTCATGGCGCGGCGACGTACGGGCGTCGGTGTCCGGGCTGGGCCTGGACACCACCCCGGCCCACGTGGTGCGGGCACTGTGCGACGGGATCGCCGCGCAGGTCGTCGAGCTGGCCGGGGCCATGGCGAGCGACCTCGGGCGCCCGCTGACCAGCCTTCGCGTGGACGGCGGCCTCACCCGCAGCAAGGTGCTCATGCAGACCCAGGCCGACCTGCTCCAGCTCCCGGTCGAGGTGTACGCCTCACCCGACGCGACCGCGCTCGGCGTCGCCGCGGCGGCGAGAATGGGCCTGGACCCCGGCCTGACGGCGGCCGGCGCGACGGTGCGGGGCACGCCCTCGGCCGTCTACGAGCCCCGCGCCGGCGCGGAGGAGGCCGCCGACCGCCTGGGCGCGTACGCGGCGGCCGTGCGCGCGCTGCTGCTCACCAAGGACGGCGCGGACACCGCCGGGCCCGCGGAGGACGAGACGGAGGAGAACCTGTGAACGACGTCCCGGGGGGTCCCGGCGACCAGGCGGCGTATGACGTCGTGGTCGTCGGGGCGGGCGTCGTGGGCACCGCGATCGCCCGCGAGCTGGCCCACCACGACCTGCGGATCGCCGTCCTCGACGCCGCCGCCGACGTCGGCGACGGCACGTCCAAGGCCAACACCGCCATCCTGCACACCGGCTTCGACGCGACGCCCGGCACCCTTGAGTCCCGGCTGGTGCGCCGTGGCTACGAACTGCTGGAGGACTACGCGGCCGCGACCGGCATCCCGGTGGAGCCGCTGGGGGCCCTGCTCGTCGCCTGGGACGACGAGCAGCTCGCGGCCCTTCCGAAGCTGAAGGCCAAGGCCGAGGCCAACGGGTACGACCGGACGCGCGTCATCGGCGCGGACGAGGTCTACCGCCGCGAACCCCGGCTCGGTCCGGGCGCCCTGGGCGCGCTGCACGTGCCGGGGGAGAGCATCATCTGCCCCTGGACCACCACCCTGGCGTTCGCCACCGAGGCCGTGCGGGCGGGCGTCGACCTGCGCCTGGAAACCCGGGTCGGCGAGGTGGTCGCGGGCGGCGGCGACGTCCCGCACGAGATCCGCACCAGCCGGGGCGTGGTGCGCGCCCGCTACCTGGTGAACGCCGCCGGCCTGTGGTCCGACGAGCTCGACCGGCGGCTCGGGCACCACGGGTTCACCGTGACACCGCGCAGGGGCGAGCTGATCGTGTTCGACAAGCTGGCCCGCCCGCTGGTGAACCACATCCTGCTCCCCGTCCCGACCTCGCGCGGCAAGGGCGTGCTGGTCGCCCCCACCGTGTACGGGAACGTCATGCTCGGCCCGACCGCCGAGGACCTGAACGACAAGACCGACACCGGTTCCTCCTCCGACGGGCTGGCGTTCCTCAAGGACAAGGGCGCGAAGATCATGCCCGCGCTGCTCGACGAGGAGGTCAGCGCGGTGTACGCGGGGCTGCGCGCGGCCACCGAGCACGGTGACTACCAGCTCCGCTCCCACCCCGAGCAGCGTTATGTCTGCGTGGGCGGCATCAGGTCCACCGGTCTGACCGCCTCCCTGGCCATCGCCGAGCACGTGATGGGCCTGCTGGTGGAGTCGGGCCTCGACGCCGGGCCGCGGCGCGAGCTCGAACCACCGCGCATGCCCAACATCGGCGAGGCGTCCCCGCGCCCGTACCAGCGCGCGGACCTCATCGCCGCCGACCCCGAGTACGGCCGCATCGTCTGCCACTGCGAGCGGGTCACCCGCGCGGAGATCCGCGACGCCATGCGGGGCCCCCTCGCGCCGCGAACGCTGGACGGCCTGCGCCGCAGGACCCGCGCGCTGAACGGCCGGTGCCAGGGGTTCTACTGCGGGGCCGAGGTGCGGGAGCTGTTCGACCACCCCCCGTCCGGGCCCGGCCCCACGGGGACCCAGGCCCGCGCGGCCGGCGACGCGCGCCCGGACGCCGACACGAGCGGGGCACGCCCATGACGACTCCCGACACCACACCCGTTCCGACTTCCACGGCCCGCCGCGAGCGGTCCGTCGAGGTCCTCGTCGTGGGCGCGGGACCGGCCGGTCTGGCCGCCGCCGCCGAGCTGGCGCGGTCCGGCGCCGGTCCCGTGGAGGTGATCGACAGGGAGGAGCACGCCGGAGGCATCCCCCGGCACTCCCACCACACCGGGTACGGTATCCGCGACCTGCACCGCCTGATGACCGGCCCCGCCTACGCGCGGTACTACACCGGCCTCGCCGCTGCCTCCGGCGCCACCGTGCGGACGGGAGTGACGGCCACCGGGTGGGCCGGGCCGCTCACGCTGGAGACGACCAGCCCCTCGGGCCTGGAGGCGATCACCGCCCGCGCCGTCGTCCTCGCCACCGGGGCGCGGGAGCGCCCGCGCAGCGCCCGGCTGGTCCCCGGCACCCGCCCGGCCGGCGTGTACACCACCGGAATGCTCCAGCAGACGGTCTACCTGCGCGGGCAGAGCGTGGGCCGCCGTGCGGTGATCATCGGCGCGGAGCACGTCAGCTACTCCGCCGTGATGACCCTGGACCACGCCGGGGTCGAGGTCGCCGCCATGGTGACCGACCTGCCTCGTCAGCAGTCGTACGCGGCGTTCAGGCTCGGCGCCGGGGTGCGCTACCGGTACCCCCTGCTCACCGGGACCACGGTGACCCGGCTGATCGGCCGGGGCAGGCTCCAGGGCGTCGAGGTACGGCGTGCCGACGGGCGCACAGAGGTGATCGCGGCCGACACGATCGTGTTCACCGGCGACTGGGTGCCCGACCACGAGCTGGCGCGGCGGGGCGGGCTCGCTGTCGACCCGGGCACCCGGGGGCCGTCCGTCGACACCGCCCTGCGGACGTCGGTGCCCGGAGTGTTCGCGGCAGGCAACCTGCTGCACCCGGTCGAGACCGCCGACGCGGTGGCGCTGGACGGGCGCCACGTCGCGGCATCGGTGATCGCGTACCTCTCGGGCGTGCCCGAGGCGGCCGGGGTGCCGGTCCACGTGCGCGAACCGCTTAAGTGGGTCGCTCCTGGACGGGTGGGACCCGGCGGGCCGCCGCCCCCGCGTGACCGGTTCGTCCTGTGGACGACGCGGTTCGTGCCCCGGCCCGCCGTCGAGATCGTCCAGGACGGGCGGACGCTGCACCGCCAGGTCACGCGCCGCACGCTCATACCGAACCGCCCGATCTACATCCCGGCCGGATGGCGCACGGCCGTCGACCCCGAGGGGGGCCCGGTCACGATCACCGTCACCTGATCAGGGCGAGCAAGGCCAGGGCCTCGCGGGCGAGCTGCAGCTCCTCGCGGGGCCTGATCACGAGCACGGGGACGGCGGCGTCCGGCGCGCTGACGACCATGTCGTCGTCCACGTGCTCACGGGCAGGCGGCGCGATGCCGAGCAGCCCCAGCCTCCGGCACACGTCGTGGCGGACCTCCGGCTGGTCCCAGCCGATCTCGCCGGTGAACACCAGCCCGTCCAGCCGGTCGAGGCTGGTCGCGGCGGCGGCCATCTCGCGGGCCACCCGGTGCGCGAACACCGCGAGGGCCAGCGCCGACGCCGGGTCACCGGACGCCACCAGGTCGCGCGTGTCGCCCGACCTGCCGTCCGACAGCCCGAGCAGCCCCGACCTGTGCTCCAGCCCGTCGCTCAGCTCGTCCAGCGTGAGCCGCGAGCCGGACAGCAGCCACAGCAGCATGCCGGGGTCGACGCTCCCGGACCGGGTGCTCATCGGCACCCCCTCCAAGGGCGTGAAGCCCATCGAGGTGTCCACGCCGCCGCCGTCGCGCGCCGCGCACACCGACGACCCGCCGCCCAGGTGGGCGAGGACCAGGCGCAACGTCCCGGCCTGGCGCCCGAGTAGCCCCGCCGCCCGCTGGAGCGCCCAGGCGTACGACAGGCCGTGGAAGCCGTACCGGCGCAGCCCGTACCTGCTCCGCCACTCGGCGGGCAGCGCGTACGTCGCGGCGACCTCGGGCATGCCCGCGTGGAAGGCGGTGTCCGGGCACAGCACGTGCGGGATGCCGGGCAGCCTGCGCCGGGCGGCCTCGACCAGCGCCAGCGCGGGCGGCACGTGCAGGGGCGCCAGGTCGGCGAACCGCCGCACCGCCGCGAGCACGCCGTCGTCCACCACTGTGGGCGCGCGCACGGCGTCGCCGCCGTGGACCAGCCGGTGGCCCGCCACGGCGATCTCGCACGGGGGAGCCTCCCGCAGGAAACCGTCGATGGTGTCGTCGATGGCGGAGGGGTCGGGGGCCTGCCGTTCGACGTACAGCTCGTGGAGCACCTCGCCGTCGCGGACCAGGTCGAGCCGCAGGCTGGAGGACCCTGCGTTGACGGTCAGCGCGACACGAGACACGGTCCGAGCCATCCCCAGCCCCACGGGTTTGAATCGCGCACACGAGGCAGCGATGCGCCGACCACCACACCACCTGGGGCAGGGCTGGAGCGCATGTTGGCCGAGGACGTCGTGGCCTGGTCCGACGGCGGCGGGAAGATCAGCGCGCTGGGCGAGCCGGCTCTCGGGCTAGGTCGGGCCGATGCCCCACCGGTGGGCGACCTCGTCTCCGGGGGCGAGGCGGACGACGTCCTCCCCGGTGCGGAAGGCGTTGGGCGGGCAGCTCATCGGCTCCACCGCGAGGCCCTCGCGGCGGTGCTCCTTGGCGAGGGTGTCGCCGGTGTAGAGCTGGAGCCAGCCGATGCCCTCGGCCCCCCACAGCTCGACGCCCCGGGTGCCGTCCCCGGTGGTGAGCCTGACGCGGACGAGCCCGTCGGCGCCGCGCGCCAGGCCGGTGAACGCGGTGTCGAGTACCGTCTCGCCGATCGGGCGCGCGGTCCGGAAGTCGTACTCGGTGCCCTCGACGTCGCGCCTGCCGACGGGGATCTTGCGCTCGTCGACCGGAAGCCACCGGCTCGCGGGAAGTTCCAGCACGGCGCCGTCGACGGGCTCCCCGAGCGTGAGGTACGGATGGGCGCCGAAGCCGTACGGCGCGGCGGTGTCCCCGGAGTTCCGCGCGGTCGTCTCGACCGTGAGCCCCGAGGGGCCCAGCGTGTAGGCGATGGTGAGGTCGAGGATGTGGGGGTAGCCGATCTGCGGGAACAGCCGCAGCCCGAGCGTCACCGACCCGTCCTCGCGTGACAACAGCCGCCACGGGAACGACCGCGAGAAGCCGTGCGCGGCGTTGCCCGTCTTCGGTTCGGTCAGCGCGAGCTGCCGCTCCTCGCCGTCGAACTCGTACCGGCCGTCCTTGATGCGGTTCGGCCACGGGATCAGGGGCAGCCCCGCCGACCCGAACGGCGCGTGGTGCTCGGGGTAGCCGAGGACGAGCGGCCGGCCCTCGTGGGTCAGGCTCCGCAGGCCCGCTCCGACCTCGGTGACGACGGCCTGGAAGCCGCCGGCCTCGATGGTGTGCTGGGCCCCGGTAGGCGCGATGGTCGTCACCAGGCAATTGAACACCATTGCCCCAGATGTCCGACGGCTCCCGGCACCGCCACGGTGCCGGGAGGCCGTCGTCATGCGGTCAGGGGCTCAGGCGGTGCAGGTCGCGCGGGAACAGGGTGGTCTGGCGGACGTTCGCGGCGCCCGTCAGGCGTGAGGTCCAGCGTTCCAGCCCGATCGCGAAGCCGCCGTGGGGCGGCATGCCGTGTGCGAAGGCCGCCAGGTAGCCCTCGTAGGCCTTCGGGTCCTCGCCCCTGGCGGCCAGCGCGGCGAGATAGTCGGCGTGACGGTGCAGCCGCTGGCCTCCCGTGACCAGCTCCAGGCCACGGAAGAGCAGGTCGAAGCTGCGGGAGTACTCGGGTCTCGCCGGGTCGGGATGGGTGTAGAACGGGCGCTTGACCATGGGGTATCCCGTGACGAACAGGAACTCCGAGCCGTGCTCGCGCAGAGCCCACTCGCCGAGCCGGCGCTCGTGGGAGGGGGCGAGGTCCGGCTCGCCGCGCGGGTCCTCCCCGGTGTGCCGGGCCAGGAGCTCCTGCGCGTCGGCGAAGTGGATCGCCGGTATCTCCTCCGGCACGTGCGGGACGTCGATCTCCAGCAGGGCGGCTGCCGTCGCCGCCCGTTCCGCGACGGCCGCGTGCATGCCGGCGATGGCCCTGGTGAGCACGGCCATGACGTCGCGGTGGTCCTCGACGAAACCGAGCTCGGCGTCCAGGCTCGTGTACTGGGCCAGGTGCCTCGCCGTGTCGTGCGGCTCGGCCCGGAAGACCGGCCCCACCTCGTACACCCGCTCGAACACCCCGACCAGCGCCTGCTTGAAGAATTGCGGCGACTGGGCGAGGAAGGCCGGCTTGCCGAAGTAGTCGATGCCGAACACGTTGGCGCCCGACTCCGTCGCCGAGGCCACGATCTTGGGCGTGGACGTCTCGACGAAGCCGAGCCCGTCGAGCGTGGCGCGGAACCCCGCCACCCCCGCGGCGGCGATCTCGAACGGCGCCCGGAGGCGCGGGTGCCGCAGCGCCACCGGGGCGTGGTCGAGGATCGTGGGCAGGGTGCCGCCGACGACGGGCCTGTACAGGTCGAACGGCGGCGGCTCGACCGGGGCCGAGAGCACCTCGACCACCGGGCCGACCAGCTCGGCGCCGCCCGGGGCCTGCCCGTTCGCGGCGACGGTTCCCGTGACCTCGATGACGGTCTCCTCGGCCAGGTGCGCGAGCGGTTCGCGCAGAACCACCTGCGCGAGCCCGGAGCGGTCGCGCAGCACGAGGAAGGACACGGATTTGAGGTCGCGGCGGCGGTGCAGCCAGCCGGCGAGGCGGACGCGGCGGCCGACGTGCCCGGGCAGGTCGGCGGCGAGAACTCGGGAGATCATTTCACACTCCTTGAGGAATATGAGCGATCCCTTGGGAGCGCGGGGGAGAAGGGAACTCCCGGTGCCACCGCGCTTTCGCCGCCGCCTCGGCGGCGGCCTCGTGCGGCCCGGTGACGGGGGCCGGCCGGCGGGGCATTGGGCGGTCTTCGCCGTTCCTCCCCGCACTCGGGAGGGTCTTCACACCGGGACGCGAGACCGCCTTCACAGCTTCCGGCGGCTCTCTGGACTCGCGCGACCCCGGAGCTAATTGTCTCCGTCGTCGTGTTGTGCCGAATCCTATCTCGCTGCTCGGCTCGGGCTCATGAGACCTGGCGGAGCCTTGTGACGAATGCGATTAAAGGAACGGATGGTGATATTTCCGGATGAATCACCGCTTAGGGGGAGGGTGCGATTCGGGTGAGGGGCGGCTGTGGGGTCTTCCTGAGCGAGATGCGGTGTTTGTCTTGAATTAGGAAAAATGCGGGGAAGGAACGACATGGACGCGATCATCGTCAAGGAGGCGGCCGGCGGCATCACTTCCGAGGTCACCGACGAGGGGACCAAACTGCTGCGGCTGCGTGACCATCTGACCGGTCTCGGCGTGGACGCCGACCTTCGGGCGAGCATGCCCGCGCTGCTCGTGCACCGCCCGGACGTGGGCCTGCCGCTGTGGGTCTTCGTGGGGTACGGCGGTGCCTACTACTCCTGGCAGTCCGCCGAGAAGCGTCACCCGGTGGCCGACGCCGAGGGCGCGGCGCTGGTGCTCGCCGACTACATCAGCGGAAGGGTCTTCCAGGCCTGAAGACCCCTTGTCCACAGGCGTCTCGTGCCGCCCTTCACGGCCGGCGGATCCTCGTAGACTGACGCGGTGACCTCTCCCGACAGCGGCCCCGAGGCGAGCGACGCCCTGCGCGTGCTCAACCGCGTCTTCGGCTACAAGTCGTTCCGCGAAGGCCAGCAGGAGATCATCGAGCACGTCGTCTCGGGCCGTGACGCGCTCGTGCTCATGCCGACGGGCGGCGGCAAGTCACTGTGCTACCAGATCCCCGCGCTCGTGCGCGAGGGCGTGGGCGTCGTCGTCTCACCCCTGATCGCCCTCATGCAGGACCAGGTCCACGCCCTCACGGCCCTCGGCGTGCGCGCGGGCTTCCTCAACTCCACGCAGGACGGCGACGAGCGGCGGCGGGTCGAGTCCGCCTTCCTGGCGGGCGAGCTCGACCTGCTCTACCTCGCCCCCGAGCGCCTGCGCGTCGACTCCACGCTGCGGCTGCTCGACCGGGGCGCGATCTCCCTGTTCGCGATCGACGAGGCCCACTGCGTGGCCCAGTGGGGGCACGACTTCCGGCCCGACTACCTGGCCCTCTCCATGCTGCACGAGCGCTGGCCCGACGTCCCCCGCATCGCGCTCACCGCCACCGCCACCGAGGCCACCCACGCCGAGATCGCCGCCCGGCTCAACCTGCGGGAGGCACGCCATTTCGTGGCGAGCTTCGACCGCCCCAACATCCAGTACCGCATCGCCCCCAAGAGCGAGCCCAGGCGCCAGCTGATCAAGCTCCTGCGCGACGAGCACCCCGGCGAGGCGGGCATCGTCTACTGCCTGTCGCGGGCCTCGGTCGACAAGACCGCCGAGTTCCTGGTCGGCAACGGCATCCCCGCGCTGCCGTACCACGCGGGGCTCGACGCCCGCACCCGCGCGGCCAACCAGGCGCGCTTCCTGCGCGAGGACGGCATCGTCATGGTCGCGACCATCGCCTTCGGCATGGGCATCGACAAGCCCGACGTGCGCTTCGTCGCCCACCTCGACCTGCCCAAGTCCATCGAGGGCTACTACCAGGAGACCGGCCGTGCCGGGCGCGACGGCCTGCCCTCCACGGCCTGGCTGGCCTACGGCCTCCAGGATGTCGTGCAGCAGCGCAAGATGATCGACACCTCCGAGGGCGACGACGCCCACCGCCGCCGCCTCGGTGGCCACCTCGATGCCATGCTCGCCCTCTGCGAGACGGTCGAGTGCCGCCGCGTGCGGCTTCTCGCGTACTTCGGCCAGCAGAGCGCCACCTGCGGCAACTGCGACACCTGCCTGTCGCCGCCGGAGTCGTGGGACGGCACGATCGCCGCCCAGAAGCTCCTGTCCACCGTGGTCCGCCTCGCGCGCGAGCGGCGCCAGAAGTTCGGCGCGGGCCAGATCATCGACATCCTGCTCGGGAAGAGAACCCCCAAGGTCGTCCAGTTCGATCACGACTCGCTCACCGTGTTCGGCATCGGCACCGAGCTGAGCGAGGTCGAGTGGCGCGGCGTGGTGCGCCAGCTCCTGGCCCAGGGCCTCCTCGGGGTCGAGGGCGACTACGGCACGCTGGTGCTCACCGAGGCGAGCGGCGAGGTGCTGGCCCGGCGGCGCGAGGTGCCGCTGCGCCGCGAGCCCGAGCGCCCGGCCAAGCTTCCAGGGGCCGCCAAGACCCGTCGCACGGCCCCCGCCGCCGAGCTGCCGGAGGAGGCCGTGCCGGTCTTCGAACGGCTCCGCGCCTGGCGGGCCGCCACCGCCAAGGAGCAGGGCGTGCCCGCCTACGTCATCTTCCACGACGCGACCCTGCGCGAGATCGCGACCGGGTCGCCGTCGTCCCTGGCCGAGCTGGGCAAGGTGAGCGGCGTCGGCGAGAACAAACTGGCGAAGTACGGCCAGCAGATCCTGGACACCCTCGCCGCCTGAGCGGAACGACGTCCTTGGCGCGCACTCATCGGTGGAGCGGAGACTTTCCGCCTCTCCTTCGATCCGGTCGCCGGGAAAGGCTTCTACCTGGTCATTCGTCGGTCTTCCTGGCGGCGGCCGTCTCCTCGCGGCCGGCGGTGGCGGGCACCCAGGGGAGCGCGGGCAGGCCGTTCCTGGTGCGCAGGAACATCCAGAAGAGCGGGGCCGCGAGCAGGACGCCGATGAGCACCCAGACCGTGACGGTGTTGCTGACCTGGAACATCTTCAGCGCCGAGGCGAGCAGCACGAATGCCAGCACGCGGCGGATGAGCCCGCCCGGCGCGCGCGAGGAGATGCGCGAGCCGATGTAGACGCCGGGGATGGAACCGACCAGGAGCGCGGCGGTGACCGAGAGCTTGAAGTCGCCG
Organism: Sphaerisporangium viridialbum; assembly: GCF_049674955.1. GTDB lineage: Bacteria > Actinomycetota > Actinomycetes > Streptosporangiales > Streptosporangiaceae > Sphaerisporangium > Sphaerisporangium viridialbum. The sequence goes on from NZ_CP187232.1 coordinate 967,344, forward strand.
AACAGCAGGTGGCCGAACGCGGCGGACATGACGAGCGGCACCGCCTGGACCAGGTCGGTGCCGACGAGCTGGTTGGCCTTGAGCCGGGGATACACGGCGAGGAGCGCCACGATGATCAGCGAGCCGGAGCCGACGGAGGTCATGCCGACCACCAGCCCGCCGACGACTCCGATCAGGACGGTCGGGACCCGGCGCACGGTGACCGAGGGCAGCCCGGTCGAGGCGGGCTCGCCCGGCTCGGCGGTACGGCGGCCGGTCGCCGCGGTACGGCCTTCGGCCCGGTCCTTCATCGCGAGGTAGCCCCGGATGGCGAGGCCGGTGGCGGCGATCAGGAGGGCGACGCCCAGGGCCTTCTGGATCACCTCCTGGACTTCCGCGCCGTCGCCGAACGCCCTGGCGATCAGTACGCCGCAGAACGCCGCCGGGATGGATCCCACGCACAACCAGCGGACCAGCTTGAGGTTGACGGTCCCCTGCCGCAGATGGACCAGGCTGCCCACCGGCTTCATCACCGCCGCCGCCACCAGGTCGCTGGAGACCGCGGCGAGCGGCGGCACGCCGAAGAACGTGACCAGCATGGGCGTCATCAGCGCGCCGCCGCCCATGCCGGTCAGCCCGACGACGATGGCGACCAGGAACGACCCGATCGCCATTGTGTAGTCGAAATCCACCCACCTAACCTATCGAATCCCTAGGAAAAAGGGACTATCTTGCGTCGCTCGTGCCCGGAACGTACCGAAAGGGCCGTACGGAACGGGGGGTTCCGTACGGCCCTGATGTGAGCGGGTGTTACCGGTTACCGCACGCAGCCGGCGAGCTCCGGCCGCTGGGGCGGGGTGTTCTGGGCGGCGAAGAACAGGTTCGCGCAGTCGGCGAGGAAGGCCGGGTTCTCCTCGGGGACGAAGTGACCGGCGTCGGGGGCCACGACCGGGCGGACGTCGTTGGCGACCTGGTCGAACGAGCCGGCCACGCCGGTGCCGAAGGAGTACTGCCCGCCGATCGCCAGCACCGGCATGCTCAGCCGGTTGGAGGCGTTCGCCTGGTTGTTCACGGCGTCCGCGGCGAACGCCCGGTAGTACTCGTACCCCGCGTGGCGCCTCGCCGGGTTGGCGTAGGCCCTGTAGTAGGCCTCACGGTCGATGCCCTGCCCGTTGTGGCTGAAGTTGTACATCATGTTGAGGTAGGTGCTGACGTCGTCGTCGTCCATGATCGTCTCGGGGATCGGCGCCGGGGACATGTTGAACCGGAAGTGCCAGCTGAGCCCGTAGAGGTCCTCGAGGCCGAAGCCGGCGAGCGGCGACTCGATCACGGCGAACCGCGTGACCTCGTTGGGGTAGTCGCGTGCGTACGGGTAGGCGATCAGGGTGCCGAGGTCGTGGCCGAGCAGCTCCACCTGCGTGAAGCCCAGCTTGCGGACGGCCTCGCGGATCCGCTGCGCGGTGGTGACCTTGTCGAAGCCGCCGGTGGGGATGGAGGAGTCGCCGAGGCCCGGAAGGTCGAAGGCGATCACCGTGTGCTGGGCGGCGAGCGCGGGCATCACCTGGCGCCACATCAGCCAGGTCGACGGCCAGCCGTGCAGGAGCACGAGGGCCGGGCCCGACCCGCCCTTGACGTAGTGGAGGGTGCCGCCGTTCACGGTCACGTTGCCGTGGGTGAAGCCGGGGGCGAACCTGGCGGGTCCCACGGAGGGCTCGCGGGGCATGGCGCTCGCACCGGCGCCGGCGGTCGTGGTGATCAGGCCCACCACCAGGGCGACGGCCGTGCTGAAGGCGGCTCGCCTCAATCTCCTCGCGCTGAAGCGTCTCGCCGGTCGCGCGGTCGTGTGCAAGGTCGTTTCGTCGTGCGGCATATCGAAATTCCCTTTCCATGAGCAGAGAACCACGGGATGACCCGGCTTTCGAGCGGCATGATTCCTTCTCCGCTTCGGGGCGGATCAGCGATCGGCGTACAGGGCGGATCCGTTGTGGGGGAGCGGTGCCGGCCGAGGCGGTAGATCGCCGACGTGGTCGATCGAAGCCTGCACGACCGGAGATGCCGTCGTCTTCTTCCAGAATGCTTTTACCGAGCTGGCGGACATTTTGGCGCGTTCCCATGTCAGACACAAAAGGGATAAAAGCCATATTTCCCGTTCGTTCCGGCAAGTCGGGAAAGGTGGTCACACCAGGCGCTGGACGCGGGCGGCGGCCACGCGGTGGCGGGCGAGGACGTCCTCGACGCCGGGCCCGGTCAGCGCGCGCGGCTCCCGTACCGGGGCGAGACCACCGCCGCCGATCAGCACGTTGGGCGGGAACGACGCGGCCGCATTATCTTGGGAGAGGTGGAAGAGAACCGGGCACGACGGGTCGTCGACGCGTTGCGCGAGCGTGGCATAGACGGCCACCTGGCGAGGGTCGGCATCGACCAGTTCGGGATACGGGTGTCACTGCCGGGCGGGCGTGAGGCCGAATGGGACACCGACGGCACCGCGGGCCTCGAAGCCCAGGTGATGCGCGACGGGATGCTCGTCGGCTTCGTCCCCATGATCGAGGGCTCCGAGGACTTCGACGAGGAGCAAGTCGTCGACGCCATCGCGCGCACCGACTACGACCAGCCCATCGCCCGTCAACGCCCGGTCGCCCCGCCACCGGGCCCGCCCCTGCCCCGCGCCGGCGGCCTTTTCCGCCGCTTCCTCGACGGCTTCCGCTACCGCTGACCTCACCGGTCCGGTTATAAGCTGCTTCGACGGCCACGGCTGTGACGGTCCCTCCCGATGACCTTGACGGCCCGATCCCTGGTGCCGGAAGAGAGTGAGCCGCAATGAGCGACGGAGTGCCGCGCGGGCATCGTCTTCTGAGGAGTGCCGCGGTTGGCGTGCTCCTGGCGTCGGCGACTCTGGCGAACTACCTCGCGTGGCTCGGATGGGGTCAGGAACGGGACGTCAAGCCGGACGGCAGTGTCAGCGGTCCCTACCAGGCGTGGCAGATAGCCGGGCTGGTCATCGTGCTCGGGGTCCTCGCCGCTCTCGCCGGGTGGCGTGGCCATCCCGTCATCGGCACGCTCACCATCGGGGGTGTCATGTGGGCGTCCTGGACCCTCGACGCCGCGATGTCGGATGACAGCGGCCTGTGGGCCGTGGGCGCGCTCATGCTGTTCCCGGCCATCTTCTGTGGAGTCGGCCTTGTCGCGTGGTACGCGGCCTCGCGCAGAACCAGAAGCTCTGCTCGATAAGCCGGCGAGGGTCAATGCCCGCTCATGGGCCCGAACGCGAGTCCCGGCGCCGGGGGCGCCGCCGACGCTCGCTCTGCGCAAGGAGGCGGAGGACGCGCTCGCCGCGGCCTCGCGTGCCGCCGCTGAGCCTGCGGTACGGAAGATCGTGGCGGACATCAACGAGAAGATCCGCGAGGCGATCCGCACCGGGCTCTCCGGCCCTCCGCTCAACCTGATGCCCTTCGACGTCGAACGCGTGGTACGCGAGTGGCGGGAGCGGCACGAAGGCTAGGTCACTCTGGCCGGGCGCAAGCCGCACGCCTCGGCCGGCGCGTCGACCCCGGGGCACCGCGCAGGGGCGGACGTAAGGCGCGCTCGACCTGTCTCGGACAGGAGTTCTAGGATCCTGACCCATGACCCGGTACGTGGCGCTGCTGCGCGGCATCAACATCGGCGGGAACTCCTCGATCGCCATGGCCGACCTGCGAGAGGTCTTCATCGGGTTCGGCTACGAGGATGTGACGACCTACCTGCGGACCGGCAACATCGTGTTCGGCGCCTCGTCCGGCGACCAGGACCGGCTCGTCACCGAGATCAGGAAGGGGATCTCCGACGGGCTCGGCAAGGACGTCGGCGTCCTGCTGCGCACCGCCGCCGAGCTCGACGCGGTCCTCACGTCGAACCCGTTCCTGGGTGAGCAGGACGACCTGACGAAGCTCCTCGTCACCTTCCTGGCCGCCGACCCCGGCGCGGACAAGGCCGGGGCGCTGGCCGCGCCGCCGGGGGAGACCGGATCGCTGGCCCTTGTGGGACGGGAGGTGTACGTGCACGTCCCTGGCGGCTACGGCCGTACCAAGCTGAGCAACGCCTTCGTGGAGAAGAAGCTCGGCGTCGCGGCGACCACTCGCAACTGGAGGTCGGTGCTGAGACTCCGCGAAATGGCCACCGCATAGAGACAAGCGCCCACCTGTGGCCGGCTGAGTGATCTCGCCGGAGACAGGCGTCCTGCGGCTATGGTGGCGGCGTGGCTGGGAATCTGACACGAGACGAGGCGCTGGCGCGCACCCGACTGCTGACGGTCGAGTCCTACGCGGTCGAACTCGACCTGACGACGGGCCCTGACCGGTTCGGTTCCACGACGCTCGTGCGGTTCCGCTGTGCCAAGCCGGGGGCCGAGGTGTTCTGCGATCTGGTGGACGCCGAGGTGCGCGAGGTGGTCCTCAACGGGTCCGCCATCGACCCCGCACTGTACGACCCGGCGACCGGCCGCATCCCGCTGCCCGGCCTCGCGGGGGAGAACGAGCTACGCGTGGTCGCCGACTGCGCGTACTCGCACACCGGGCAGGGGCTGCACAGCTTCACCGATCCGGTCGACGGCCAGGTGTACCTCCACAGCCAGTTCGCCACCGCCGACGCGCAGCGCGTGTTCGCCTGCTTCGACCAGCCGGACCTCAAGGCGACGTTCCGGTTCACCGTCACCGCGCCGGCCGGCTGGGAGGTCGTGTCCAACATGGCCGAGTCCGCGTGCGAGCCGCTCGGCGACGCGCGGCGCTGGCACTTCCCACCGACGCCCCCGCTGCCGACCTACATCGGCGCGGTGGTCGCCGGCCCGTACCACGGGGTGGCGGACGAGTACCTCGGGCCGGACGGGCAGCGCATCCCCATGCGGTTGTTCTGCCGGGCCTCGCTGGCCGAGCACCTGGACGCCGAGGCCGTCTTCGACGTCACCAGGCGAGGGCTCGACTTCTACCAGCAGGCCTTCCAGCTGCCGTACCCGTTCGCCAAGTACGACCAGCTGTTCGTGCCGGAGATCAACTTCGGCGCGATGGAGAACCCCGGCTGCGTGACCTTCAAGGAGGAGTATCTCTTCCGGTCCAAGGTGACCGATGCCGCGTACGAGCGCCGGGCCAACACGATCCTGCACGAGATGGCCCACATGTGGTTCGGCGACCTCGTGACCATGCGCTGGTGGGACGACCTGTGGCTGAACGAGTCGTTCGCCACCTACGCCGCGACGCTCGCCCAGGTCGCGGCCACCCGCTGGACCGGGGCGTGGGCGACCTTCGCCGACAGCTACAAGGCTCACGCCTGCCGGCAGGACCAGATGCCGACGACGCATCCGATCGCCGCCGACATCGTCGACATCAGGTCCATGGAGGTGAACTTCGACGCGATCACGTACCAGAAGGGCGCCTCGGTGCTCAAGCAGCTGGTCGCCGCGATCGGCGTCGACGACTTCCTGGCCGGCCTGCGCCGGTACTTCCAGCGGCACGCCTGGGGCAGCACCACCCTCGCAGACCTGCTCAAGGCGCTGGAGGAGGAGTCCGGCCGCAGCCTGACCGGCTGGTCGAGCCAGTGGCTGGAGACGGAGGGGCCGAACACGCTGCGCCCCGCGTTCGTCCTCGACGCCGATGACCGGTTCACCTCGTTCGCCGTCCTGCAGTCCGCGCCCGCCGACCACCCGACGCTGCGCTCCCACCGCATCGCGATCGGCCTGTACGAGCGGGGGCTCGCCGGCCTTGAACGGCGGCGGCGCGTGGAGCTGGACATCGCCGGCGAGCGCACCGAGGTCGGAGAGCTCCTCGGTGCGACCCGGCCCGACCTGCTGCTGCTCAACGACGACGACCTCACCTACGCCAAGGTCAGGCTCGACCCGCACTCGCTGCGCACCGTGCTGTCCGGCATCGGCGAGATCGCCGATCCGCTGGCGCAGGCGGTGTGCTGGACGATCGCCTGGGACATGGTGCGCGACGCCGAACTCCCCGCTCGCGACTACGTCTCGCTGGTGCTGTCCGGCGTGCGATCGGTGCGCAGCGCCTCGATCGTACGGACCCTGCTTGAGCAGGCGCGCGTGGCGGCCCGGCAGCACACCGACCCGGCCGGACGTACGAGCTGCCTGCGCGCGCTCGCCGGCGGCCTGCTCGAACTGGCCGAGGGCGCGGAGCCGGGCGGCGAGGCGCAACTGGCCTACGTCCAGGCGTTCGCCACGATCGCCGGCTCCGCCGAGCATCTCGCCGTGGTGGCCGGGCTCCTTTCCGGATCGAGTGAGCTGCCGGGGCTGGCGGTGGACACCGACCTGCGCTGGGCGCTGTTGCGGCGGCTGGTCGTCAACGGGCGGGCCGGTCACGCCGAGATCGACGCCGAGTTGGTCAAGGACCCCACCGCGGGCGGCAGGCGCAGCGCGGCGGCGTGCCGGGCGGCGATCGGCACCGCGGCGGGCAAGGCCGAGGCATGGGAGCGCATCGTCTCGGGCGAACTGTCCACCGCGATCCTCGGCGCGACCCTCGACGGCTTCCGCGAGCCCGACCACGCCGAACTGCTCAGGCCCTATGTCGACAGGTACTTCACCGTCCTCGAGTCGGTCGCGGGCCGGTGGCCCAGCGAGGTGACGCAGGCCTTCGCCAGGGCGGCGTACCCGTCGAGGGCGGTGTCACAGGACACCATCGCGCGCACCGACGACTACCTCGCGAGCGCCGAGCCGCCGGGGTGGCTGCGCCGGCTCGTGCTGGAAGGCCGCGACGAGCTCGCCCGCGCCCTGCGCACCCAGGCCCGCGACGGGTCGGCCGGCACGCCGCTCGCCTAGGCCGGTGGTGGGTCCAGGCGCGCGACGCCGCTGTGCGACGGCGGCATGGCGCGCTCATCCGGCGGTTCGCCGCTGGGTGTCTCGCATGGCCTCCGCGACCAGGTGGTCCTGCGGGGTTCCGGTGAGCAGCCCCTCGGTGACGCCCTCGACGTCGGCGGGGCCGCGGTTCTGGCTGAGCTTCCACTTCGCCTCGACGCGCGTGATGACGACCTCCACGCCGACGATTGCGCGTAGCTGTCCCTTGATGTAGGCCTCGGGCGCGTCGTCCACCGACCACGGCAGCGGCCGGCCCGACTCGTGCTTGCCGGTGAGGCGCCTCACCAGCGACTCGGTCCAGGCGGGGTCGTCGTGCGCGACGAACCTGCCGTAGACGTGGGCGGTGACGTAGTTCCAGGTGGGGACGGCGCGGCCGTGCTCGCGCTTGGTGGCGTACCACGACGGGCTGACATAGGCGTCGGGTCCGCGCACGATGACCAGGGCCTCGGCGTCCGAGCCGTGGCGCCACTGCTCGTTGTTCCTGGCCAGGTGGCCCAGCAGGGCGCCGTGTTCCCCGGCGGACGGGTCGAACACGAACGGGAGCAGGGTGGCCATGATCCCCCGCGGGGTCCAGGTGACCAGGTCCGAGGCTCCGGAGTGGTCCAGAAGCTCGTGGACGGCCTGGAGGTCGGGCGCGGCGAAGTGCTGAGGGACGTACATGATCACTCCGATCGGGCGACGCGGACATCCAATGCTCTCGCAGGCGGGCCGGCACGGCACTCCCTCTCAGGCCGTTAAGCTACATAGGTTGTATAACTGACTAGCTCGCTTTACCATTTAGATCGCATCGGCACTTGAAAGGACAGATGTGATGTCTCTGGCGCTCTCCGCGGTCTTGGTCGCCTATCTAGCCTTCGTGAGCCCATGGCTGGGCAAGCGCTCGTACGCCCGGTTGGAGCGCGACCGACAGGCGTACGTCCGCATGCTCGTGTGGTGGATGTCCGAGTTGTGGGTGCTGACCGGGGTCGCGCTACTGATCGTCGGGCTGTCACCTGATCTCAGCCTGGCGCGCACGGGGTTCGTACTGCCGGCCGACGCTGCGACCACCGCCGGGGCTCTCACCGGGGTCACCCTCGCCTCGGCGGTGGCGGTGCTGATGATCAGGCGGGCCACCAGGTCGAGAACCCGGGTGCCCGGCCAGGCGGCCTACGAGGCGCTGCTGCCGCGCACGCCCGTCGAGCGCCGGCTCGCCCTGGCGATGTCCGTCACCGCGGGGGTGTGCGAGGAGATCGTCTACCGGGGCCTGCTCATCGCGCTGGGCGTGCACGTGCTCGGGCTGCCCGTCCCCGTCGCCGCCGGTCTCGCGCTGGCGGTGTTCGTCGCGGGGCACCTCTACCAGGGCTGGAAGGGCATGCTCGTGATCACTCTGGCCGGCTTCGGCCTCAGCGTGCTGTACCTGAAGACCGGCAGCCTGGTGCTTCCCATCGTGCTGCACATCCTGGTCGACGCGCGCTCGCTTCTCCTCGTCCCCGCTAGTCGGCCAGACCGGATAGGTAGCACCGCTACCGTGCAAGAATGAGCGGCGTGGCTGCTGACCGACGCGCGAGCTGGCTCAAGGGAGTCCTCGACCTGCTGGTGCTCGCCAGCCTGACCGAGGGCGAGAGCTACGGCTACGAGATCTCCAAGACCCTCGCAGACGCCGGTCTCGGCCAGATCAAGGGCGGCACCCTCTATCCCGTGCTCAACAGGCTGGAGGAGGCGGGCCTGCTGGCCGCCGAGTTCCGGGTGACCGAGCGCGGCCCGGGCCGGCGCTACTACCGCCTCACCGACCACGGCCGCGCGACGCTGACCGAACAGGGCACCCTCTGGCTCGCCTTCGACGAGTCGGTGCGGGCCGTGCTCACCAAGGGGAAGGCGTGATGGGCGACTACTTCGACGACCTCGCCGTCCTGCTGCGCGCCAGGGGCGTCCCGCAGGAGCGGATCACCGCCACGATCGACGACTTCACCGCCTACGTCCAGGAAAGCGGGACGGACCCCGAGGAGGAGTTCGGCCCGGTCGCCGACTTCGCCCCGCAGTTCGGCGTCGAGCCCGGTCCGGGGCCCACCGCCGGCACCTGGGTGTGGACGGCCGACATCTTCGCCGACGAGCGGCGCCTCAACGAGTTCGGCGAGCAGGGCTGGGAGGTCGAGAAGGTCGACAAGAAGGGCATGTTCGTCAGCCACCGCGACCCCGAGCGGCCACAGCGCTGGGAGTACCGCCGCGACGTCGTGACGCTCAAGGGCAGGCGCGCCCTGGTCGAGCGGCTGGCGCCCGACGGATGGGAGCCCTGTGGCACGTGGCTCTACTACGAGTACTTCAAGCGTCCCAAGGCCGCGAGCGTGGGCCCCGCCGCCGAGATCGACTCCCCGCCTCCGGCACCGGGCGGGCGCCTGTTCTTCAGCAAGCGCTTCTACCTGCTGGCCGTTCTCCTGATCGTCGTCTGCGTGCCGGCGGTGGCCGGCATCGGCGGGATGCTGTCCGCGACGACCCCCATCAAGGGCGGTGACTTCGCCATCGGCGTCGCGGTCGGCATACTGGCCGCCCTCGTCGCCCTCTGGCTCGCCACCCGCAAGCGCTGAGACCCGGACGCGACGCCGCCGGCCTGCTCTCTACGCCGGACGCGTGCCGCCGGCCTGCTCTCTACGCCGGACGCGGCTCGTCCGGACTGACGTAGTAGTGCACCAGTGCGGGTTCGCCCGCTTTGTTCAGCCAGCGTGCGCGAGCGCTCGCCACACGCCGCCAGCCGGCACGCTCGTACAGGGCGATGGCCGCGTGACCCTCGTCGGACACGTCGAGCATGAGAGGCAACCCCAGGGCGGCCGCCTCCTTGCGAACCGTGTCAAGAAGGAGGGCTGCGCATCCACGGCCCCGTCCCTCTGGCGTGACGAAGAGCCGGGTGATGGACCCGACCGGCCCGACCGGCTCGCCGAGGGCCGCGGCCACGGCCGGTTCCAGCGTGGCCGCGTCCAGTTGTGAGAGTCCGGCGTGGCCGACGACGCCGGACCCCTCAACCGCCACCCACGCGCGAACAAGATCAGAGGGCGTCAGCCACCGCACCGGGTCGGCAGGCCAGTCGACCGGGTATCGATCAGCGGCCTGCACCGCGGCGAGAGCGTCCACGCAGCCAGGCAGATCCGCAGCGGCTCTCGGACGGATAAAAAGGCTCCTCACCCGGCGATTCTCCCAAAGGAAGCCACGAGTGCGACATATCCACAAGCCTGGTTGATCGGATCAGCTCCCTGCACGACGTCTAACGTTCATCGGACGCGGCCGATCGGTTTGGGGGAGCGGTGGTGGGTTGGGGTGGTTCGCTGGTCCAGCCGGCCAGAAGGCGGAGGGCCTGTTCGGACGGGGAACCGCGTTCGGCGATGTTGCCTGGCTGTTAGGAAGGGGCGGCGTGCGAAAGAAGGTGGTGGGTGAATTGGGTGCTGCCAGGAAGCTTGTGATCGGTGATCTTCCGATCTCGGCCGAGGACCATGGTGGGCGTGGTGAGGACGTTCTCCTCCTGCATGGTGGCGGGCGGACGCGCGGCGATTGGGATGCCTTCGCGGGGCTTCTCCTGGACAACGGGTTCCGGCCGGTGGCGATGGACCTACGTGGCCATGGAGAGTCGGGTGACGCGCCGTGGACCTGGCGGGAAGCGCTGGCGGACGTCGCCGCCGTCGTCGAGGGGTTCGGACTTCGCCGGCCTCTGGTCGTCGGCCATTCTCTGGGCGGGATGGTCGCCGCGCTGTGGGCCGGTGAGCATCCGGAGTGCCCGCTCGCGGTCAACCTCGATGGTCACGGCAACCCGACGCGTCCTGACCAGTTCTTCGGCCTGGATGAGGTCTCGGCGGCGCGTGCCTGTCAGGAGATGGCGGCGTTCCTGGGCGAGATGGGCCAAGGGCTCCCCGAGTCGTTCCTTCAGGTCATGAGGGAGATAGACACCCTCGACCTCTTCGCCGCCTATCGCGCCGCGCGTTGCCCGCTCCTTGTCGTCAGCGGTGACGCGATGTCCTTCGCGGGCATGTTCCCCGAGCATCTTGTTCCCGCCTGGCGCGCCTATTGCGTCTGGACGGAGCGGCGGCTCAAGGCGGTCGTCCGCGAGTCGCCCTTGGTCCGTGGAGCGTCGCTGCCGACCGGCCATGATCCGCACATTGAAGACCCTGAGGCTGTGCTGCGTCTTCTGATCGATGACCTGCGGATGGCCGGATAGGACGGCTACGCCATACCGGCGACGCCGATCAAGTGGCCCTCGGGGTCGGTGAAGTGGCCGACCACGAAGGCCGTCGGGGCCCATCCGCCGCTTGCCCCCGAGGCTCTCGGCCTTCTGGAGCGGCCTCTACATCACGATCGCGCGGCCTTGTCGATCAGCCGGGCCAGCTCCACCGGCTTGGTGATCATCGGCCAGTGCCCGGTGTCGATGGTGACCAGGTCATGGCCGGAGGGAACGGCCGGATCGCCGGGATCTCCCATGCAGACGATGTGGGTGCGGGGGAGCCCTTCCACCGCGCTGAGGTCGGCCGGCGCCGGGTCACGGTAGGTGTTGATCGGCTGGCCGATTCCCCGGGCCCGCAGCCACGCCCGATCCTCGGGGGTGAGTCCATGGCGGCCGAAGTTGGAATCGAGGACCTCGTCGCTCATCACCGGTATCCGCCCGTCTTCGACGGTCTGCGTGATCGCCTTTTCGACGCCCGGCGGGGTGATGTCGAACAGCGTCTTGCCCGCCTGCGGGAGGACGGCGGCGACGTAGACGATGCGGGCGATGCGGTCGGGGATCCGGGCGGCGGCGATCGTGGCCGGGGCGCCGCCGTAGGAGTGCGCGAGGAGCACGACGTCACGCAGCCCCGCGACCTCAATGGCGGCTGTGATGTCGAGGACGTGCGTGGTGAGCGTTGTCGTCTCCGAGCCGAGGTGCCCGCGGTCGCCGAAACCTGTGAGCGTCAGCGGATGGACATCGTGGCCGGCCGCGGTGAGCACCGGCGTGACCCGCTCCCACGACCAGGCGCCGAGAAACGAGCCGCCGACAAGAACAATGGTGGACATGGCTTCCTTCGTTCGAGCTTCGATGGGAGCCAGGCTAGGAATGATTGTGGACGTTATTTGCCCTGATTAACATGTGATGCATGTCTCGTCCGGCGACCCGCATCCTGGCGCTGCTCGAGGTCCTGCAGGACCGCGGGCTGGTGTCCGCCGACGAGCTCGCCAGACGGCTTGAGGTGGACGCACGAGCGGTTCGCCGCTACATCACCGCCCTGCAGAATCTGGACATCCCGGTCGAGTCGGTTCGCGGGCGTTACGGCGGTTACCGGCTCGCCGGCGGTTACCGGCTGCCCCCGCTGATGCTCGCCAACGAGGAGGCAGTCGCCGTGGCGGTCGCGCTGGCGGCCGCGGGGGAGCGCGCGGACGCCGGTGAACCCACCGCGACCGACCGCGCGCTCGTCAAGCTCACCCGCGTGCTGCCCGTCGCGCTGCGTGAACGCGTCAAGGCACTCGTCGCGGCGACCTCGGTGACCGCCACGGGCGCGCTGACACCAGAGCCGGAGCTGGCGCTGACGCTGGGCGCGGCCGTACGGGCGCGCCACACCGTTCGCATTGAGCACACCCGGGGCCTCCGTGATGTGGACCCATATGGGCTCGTCGTGCATACGCGCCGCTGGTACCTGGTGGGCCACGACCACCTGCGCGACGACATCCGTATGTTCCGCCTGGACAACATCACCGACGCCGCCGAGCTGCCACGCCGGTTCGTCCCACCTGAGGGGTTCGACCCGGTGGCGTACGTCCGGCGGTCACTGACGCTCGGCGCATGGACCCACCGCACCGAAGTCTGGCTGGACACCGACCTGGCCTCCGCCCGGGCACGGTTGCCGGCCACCTTCGGCGAGCTGCGACCGTGCCCAGAGGGCGGGGTGTCGCTGGTCAGTGGAGCAGAGGACCTGCCGGCGATGGCCCGGATCCTCACCGGCCTGCCCTGGCGATTCGCGGTGAGGAGCCCACCGGCCCTGGTCGAAGCGCTCGCCGCCCACGTCGCGGCCCTCACCGAAGCCGTCGCACGCTCCACCCACGCCCAGCCGTGACTACGGCACCGGCTCCCGGCCTGCCGTTCTACGCATGGGTGTCGGAGTCCCACAGATCGGTACTGTGCGCGCCGACCAGCGCGCCGATGCGGGTCAGGACCTCGGAGGCGGGCAGGACGTCCAGGCGCCGTCCGTCACGCAGACGTAGGGCGACCTGGTCGTCGGCGGCCTCCTTGGCGCCGATCACGGCCTGGTAGGGCACGAGCCGGGCCGCTCGGATGCGGGCGCCCAGGGTGCCGTGCTCCGGCCCGGCGATCTCGGCCCGCAGCCCCTGGTCGAGGCATCGTCGTACGAGCCCGGCGGCCTGCGGCATCTCGGCCTCGGAGATCGGGAGCACCACGATCTGGGTGGGGGCGAGCCAGGCGGGAAAGGCGCCGCCGTGCTGCTCGATGAGGTGCGCGACGGCCCGCTCCACGCTGCCGATGATGCTGCGGTGCACCATGACCGGCCGGTGTTTCGCGCCGTCCTGGCCGATGTAGTGCAGATCGAACTGCTCGGGCTGGTGGAAGTCGACCTGGACGGTGGACAAGGTGGCCTCACGGCCGGCGCTGTCGGCGATCTGCACGTCGATCTTCGGACCGTAGAACGCCGCCTCCCCTTCCGCGGCCTCGTACGCCACGCCGGAGCGGTCGAGGACGTCGGTCAGCAGGGCGGTGGCCCGCTCCCACATCTCGGGGGCGGCGACGTACTTGCCGCCCGGTCCCGGCAGCGAGAGCCGGTAGCGGGCCGCGCGGATGCCGAGAGCGCCGTACGCCCGGCGGATCAGCTCCAGCGCCGCCCGGGTCTCGTCGGCCACCTGGTCCAGGGTGCAGAAGATGTGCGCGTCATTGAGCTGGATCGCCCGTACGCGGGTCAGCCCGCCTAGCACCCCTGACAGCTCGGAGCGGTACATGCCTCCCAGCTCGGCCATCCGCAGGGGCAGTTCGCGGTAGCTGTGGGCGCGGGAGCGGTACATCAGCGCGTGGTGCGGGCACAGGCTCGGCCGCAGGACCACCTGCTCTCCTCCGAGATCCATCGGGGGGAACATGTCGTCGCTGTAGTGGGACCAGTGCCCGGAGATCTCGTACAGCTCCCGCTTGCCCAGCACGGGCGAGTACACATGCTGGTAGCCCGCCCGGCGCTCGGCCTCGCGGATGTACTCCTCCAGGGTGTGCCGGACGGTCGCACCGTCGGGCAACCAGTACGGCAGCCCGGCGCCGATCAGAGGGTCGGAATCGAACAGACCCAACTCGCGGCCGAGCTTGCGGTGATCGTGCATCGTGGTCTCCTCGCAGGTGGTGAGGCGAGTGACCAGACGGCGAAGCCCCGGGGCACTCGCCCCGGGGCTTCGGCTAAGTCATCTGTCAGCGCGCCGGGACAACCTCCGGCGTCGTCGTCATGGCAGCGCGCTTCATGTGCGCCACGGTAGCAGAGACAGGGCGATCTCCACAGGGGACGCCGGCATGCCCCCGCTCAGCCAACTGTGCGGCGATCGGCCGGCACATCAGCGGCTCACCGCCGACTCCCCGGTGAGCCCGAGCTCGCCCGCGCGCAGCCCGGCCTGGAATCGGGAGTCGGCCTCCAGCTTGGCCATCAGCTCGGCGACCCGCCTGCGGTACGTGCGCAGCGAGAGGCCGAGCAGTCTGGCCGCGGTCTCGTCGGTGTGCCCCGCGCCGAGGGCGCGCAGGACGGCCAGGCCGTCCGCGTCGAGGTGCGGCACGTCTCCGCCGAGGTAGGCGGCGAAGTCGGTGGCGGCCTCCCAGGCCGCCTGGAACAGCGCGTACACGCCGCCGACCAGTGCGGGCGAGGTGGTCACGGTGAACTCGCGCGGGCCCGGCGCGTCACGGCCTGCCAGGATCATCACCCGCCGGTCGATGACGATCGTCTCGTGGGGAAGCCGTGTGGAGCTGATCCGCACTTGGGCGCCCTTCGCCGTGACCTCGCGAAGGTGCCGCCGTGCCGCCTCGTCGGCCAGAGCGGCCGGGCTGAGGAGCTTCTTCACCGCGAAGCCGGCTTCGCCGCCCGCGCGCATCCGGTCCTCGATCGCCTGTCGCGCCGCGGGCTGCGACCACGTGCTCAGGTCGCGCGCCGCGCACACGAACTCGTGCTGGGCGCCGGCGAACAGGTGACCGGCCCGGGCGACGAGCTCGGCGTCACCGCGGACGGTGCTGACCTGCTCAGTAGTCACCCATTCATTATCACCGCCATCGTGCGGGTGGTGGCAGCTAGCTGCCATCGCCTTGGGCCGCCGCGCGGATGCGAGAAGGCTGAGCGACATGACATATTCAGGTTCTGCCACCCCCGCGGCCCTGTCGGGACGATTCCTCCTCGGCGGAGATCTCCCCGTCCATCGGCTCGGTTTCGGAGCCATGCGGCTTCCGACCGGCACTTTCCAGGGGCCCGCCCGCGACCCCGAGACGGGCATCGCCGTGCTCCGCCGCGCGGTCGAACTGGGCGTCAACCACATCGATACAGCGTGGTTCTACCGAAGAGGCGGAGTCGTCGCCAACGAGCTCATCCGGACGGCGCTCGCCCCGTACGGAGAGGACCTGGTCATCGCGACGAAGGTCGGGCCGTTGATGGGCGACGGACCCCCGAGCGGCCAGGCCGGCCCGCACCAGCTGCGGGGCCTGGTCGAGGACAACCTGCGCACCCTTGGCGTCGACCGGCTCGACCTCGTCTACCTGCGGGTGGGCGGCATGATGGACCCCGGCGGCGAGTCGATCGCCGACCGGTACGCGGCCCTGGCCGAGCTGCGCGCCGAGGGGCTGATCCGGCATCTGGGCGTCAGCAACGTCGATGCCGCCCAGCTGGCCGAGGCGCGGGCGATCGCTCCGGTGGCGGCCGTGCAGAACACCTTCCACGTGCAGGACCGGGGTGACGCCGAGCTGCTGCGGCAATGCGAGAAGGAGGGGATCGCGTACGTGCCGTTCTTCCCGCTCGGCGGCGGCCACCGTCCGATCGACCCGGCTCGGATGGCAGAGGTGACCGCTCGTCACCAGGCGACCGCCGCCCAGGTGGCCCTCGCCTGGCTCCTGGCGGCCTCCCCCGCGATGCTCGCCATCCCCGGCACCGGCTCACTCGCCCACCTGGAGGAGAACGCGACCGCAAGCGGGATCCACCTGACCCCCGAAGACCTCACCACCCTCGAAACCTGAACACGCGGGATGAGCCATGGCTTGGAAGCGTCGTGGGTCGTCCGCCGTGTCGCCGAAATGGACGGCCTTGTCGTCAAGCTCCGTCCAGCTTCACGGCTTGGGCTATGTAGTCGCGGATGGCGGCCTGGTCCATCGAGTCCAGGTTCTTGATTTTGATGTGCCGGGTGGTCTTTCCCGAGCCCGTCAGCAGGCCGTGGGTGTCCTCGAACTCCGCGCCTCGGTTGAAGGCGAAGGTGATGTGCGTCTTGCTGGGGCTGATGATCGCCAGGTTCTTGTCACCCCGCCACGCGGGGGATCCGTGGCTGATCACCTCATGTGCCTCCGGAGCGCACTCCGCCATGAGCTCACGGAGGACCCTGACGATGTCCTGGTGTTCCGGCAGGACCCTGGACTTCACGTACTCGTCTACGTCTGCGTTGCCCATGGGGTCTCCTTCGACTCGCCCGGTAAGCCTGCCGCGTGGCGCCGATGCGGCCGCCTGTGGGAACGCCGGAAGCCGCGCCCGTATATGAAGCCCGAACCCGGGAACGCTGTCAAGGCAGGCGCGACTCGACTCCGGGCAGGGCTCACGGTTGCTCGCGCGGTAGCTCGACGGCGATGGTGAGGCCGCCCTCCTCGCGAGGGCTGGCGGTGACCGTCCCGCTGTGGGCCTCCGCCACGACCTTGACGATCGACAGCCCGAGGCCGCTGCCGCGGTCGGAGCGCAGCCGGTCGCCGTGCAGCCGCCTGAACGGCTCGAAGATCATCTCGATCTCGTAGGAAGGCACGGGGAGCCCGCTGTTCGCCACCATCAGTTCCACCCGGTCGGCCCGCTGCCGGGTGGAGACCCACACCTCGCCGCCGGGGTGGTTGTGCCGTATGGCGTTCTCCACGAGGTTCTGCGCGAGCCGCTCGACCAGCACCGCCTCACCGGCGGTCGGCGCGGGATCCAGCAGCCGGTGGATGGTCACCTCGTTCTCCCCCGCTTCCTTGGCCGCCAGGTCCAGCACGTGCTCGACCACGTCGGCCAGGTCGAAGGGGCGCCGGTCGAGAACCGTCCGCTCTCCTTCCGACAGGGTGAGCAGCGCGTCGATCAGCCGCTCGTGCCTGGTGTTGACCACCAGAAGGGACTCGCCGAGACGCCTGACGTCCTCGGTCGCGTCGGGCCGGCGGACCGCCACGTCCACGAGGGTGCGGTTGATGGTGAGCGGGGTGCGCAGCTCGTGCGAGGCGTTGGCGATGAAGCGCCGCTGGCCGTCGTACGAGCGGGCCAGCCGGCCGAGGATGCCGTCGACGCTGTCGGCGAGGTCCTTGATCTCGTCCTCCGGTCCGTCATGGGCGATGCGTTCGGCGAGGTCGTGGCTCTGCGCGATGCGCCGCGCGCTCTCACTCACCGACCTGACGGGGCGGATCACCCATCCGGCGGTCCGCCAGCCGATCACGGTGGCGATGGCGGCGGCCGCCACGACCCCGAGGCCGCCCACGGTGAGCACGTTCTTGATGGTGTCGCGCTGGTAGATCCGCCTGACCTGCGCGACCCGCTGCTGGGCCACGTAGTACACATCGGTACCGCCCGACGAGTAGAAGGCCTTCAAGGCGTCCTCCTGGGTGGGCGCGGGCCGGTACGTCGTGCCCGCGACCGTGATGGCCTTGGGCTGGCGCAGCCCGTCACGGGGTTCCAGGCTCTGCCGGACGACCAAGAAGACCGCGACCAGCAGCACCGCGCCCGCGAGGAGGAACACCCCGCCGCAGGCGAGGGCGAAGCGCAGCCGCACGTTGTTCTTCATGGGATCCGGTACCCGGCCCCGGTGACGGTCTCGATGACCGCCGGCTCGCCGATCTTGCGTCGGAGTTTCATCATCGTCGTCCTCACGGTGTTGGTGAACGGGTCGATGTGCTCGTCCCACACCTTCTCCAGCAGCGTCTCGGCGGAGACCACCGCCCCGCCGGCGCGCAGCAGCTCGGCCAGCACGCCGAACTCCTTGCGGGCGAGCGGCACGTAGCGGCCGTCCCTGAACACCTGCCGGTGCGCCCAGTCCAGGCGGATGCCGGCCCGTTCCAGCATCGGGGGGTCGGCCGGACGTACCCGGCGGCCCAGCGCGTGGACGCGGGCGACGAGCTCCTCGAAGGCGAACGGCTTGGGCAGGTAGTCGTCGGCGCCGAGGGACAGGCCCTCCACCCGGGAGCGCACGTCGCCGGACGCGGTGAGCATGATGACGCGTACCAGCGCCCCGTCGGCCACCAGGGCCCTGCACACGTCGTCACCGTGCACGCCCGGCAGATCGCGGTCCAGGATGAGCACGTCGTAGTCGTGGACGCGGAGCCGCTCCAGCGCCGACTCGCCGTCGTAGGCGACGTCGACGGCGAGCGCCTCGCCACGCAACCCCTCGCGTATGGAGTCGGCGAGCATGCGCTCGTCCTCGGCGACCAGTACCCGCACGGCGGCTCCCCCGGATCTTCGGATCGCGTCAGCGTGCCAGAAGCCACATAACGCGGACATAACCGGATTCGGTCACGCCAAGGTTATCGATCAATCGCTGGACTGCCCTCACCCCGCCGGGAACCGCCCGGCGCCCGATCGGGGGCTTCACCATGCTCGTTTCCGCCACCGGCGTCCCGGCCGTCCACACCGTGGAGCGTCCGTCCTTACCGCGCCGGCTCCTCGTCACCGGTCACGGGATCTTCGTCATCGTGATCGTGCTCGCGGCGGCGCTTCGCTGCCTCGTCATGCTCGGCTACGACACCGCGCAGCTCTACTGGTACGACTCCTTCACCTATCTGGACACCGCCGTCCACCTCCAGCCCTCCGGGGCGTTCCACCCCGCCGGGTACTCCTTCTTCCTGAGGCTGCTCCTGCCGTTCCACAGCGTCGAACTCGTGGCGGGCGTGCAGCACGTCATGGGACTCGGCATGAGCTTGATGATCTATTGGGTGCTCCGCCGCCGGTCGCTTCCCGGGTGGGGGGCGACGCTGGCCACCCTGCCCGTGCTGTTCAACCCGGCGTTCCTCAGGCTGGAACACGCCGTGCTGTCCGACACCCAGGTCACCTTCCTCATCGTGGCCGCGCTGACCGTCCTGCTGTGGCGGGCCAGGCCGTCGGTGCGCGCCTGCGCGGCGGTGGGCCTGCTGCTGGCGCTGGCCGGGCTCACCCGTACGGTCGCGGTGCCGCTGCTCGGTCTCGTCCTGGTCCAGCTGCTCATCCAGCGGGCCGGCCGCCGGCAGGTGATCGCGCTCGCCGTCGCCGGGTTGCTGCCCCTCGCCGCCTACGCGGGCTGGTACCACGCGCATCACGGCCGGTTCGCGCTCAGCGGCTCGGACGGCGTGGCGCTGTGGGCTCGCACGATGACGTTCGCCGACTGCTCGGTGATCAAACCCCCGGCCGAGGAGGCGAAGCTCTGCCCGAACGGCACCGTGGTCGACGCGGCCTCCGAGTACGTATGGGCTGCGGGCGCCTCGCTGAACCGGCTGCCGGGCGGCCGCTTCGCGCACAACGACCTGGCCCGTTCCTTCGCGCTGCGTGCCATCGCCGCGCAGCCGCTGGACTACCTCGGCGCGGTCGTCCACGACACCACGCTCGCCTTCGCGTGGACCCCGGTGCGCCACCCCCTGCGCGTCTCGCCCGCGCTGACGTTCCCTCACGGTTCGTGGCGGCTGCCCGCGTTCCCGCTGATCGACAAGGTGCGCGGCGAGTACGACGGTGGCATTCGCGGCATGTCCTCCGTCGACCCGTACGGGAACCTGCTCGCCGCCTACGTCCTTCCCGGCGTGCTGCACGGCCCGTTGTTCGGCGTCATCCTGCTGGTGGGCGGCCTCGGCTCGATCGGCAGGCGGCGTGCTGCGCTGCTGCCGTGGGCGACGGCCGTGTTCCTGCTCGTCGCGCCCGTCGCCGCACTGGACTTCGACCACCGCTACGTGCTGCCGGCGATCCCAGTGGCCTGCCTGGCCGCCGCGCTGGGGCTCGGCGGATTCCATCTCCCCGCTGCTCGCCTGCTCCTCGGGGTTCCCCGGAAAAACCGGTCGCATCTCCGCACTTAGGAAGATGCGCGCACGGCCGGACCCGTCCACGATGATCGGCATGTCCACACTCTGGAAGATGCGTGCTGAACCGGACACCGCCGACGATGAGGCGGCGGGGGGCCTGTTCGACCCGGCATGCGGAGTTCTCGGACCTTCAGGTCATTCGTGAACGGCCCGGCATCGGGGACGCCGGACGCCACGTGTCATCGAGCCGCCGATCTCCCCGCCGAGGGCCGGGCGTGTACCGGCATCCCGGTGAACCGTGGTGTGGACCACGGCCCGCGCGCTTCATGAGCGGCGGAACCCGCCCCCGCGCCGTCCGAACGAGGAGGCCATATGAGCCTTGACAATACACATCAGGTGAAAACGCAGGACGTCATCGCGGCGGGCGGCGAGGCCGTTCACCCGATGACGCCGAACAGACGGAACCTGGTCGAGTTCGACGGGGCACGACGCCGGCCCTCCGGCGGCGAATGCCTGCCGGAACTGCTACGGGAGCACGCGCGGTCACAGCCCGGCCGTACGGCGTGCGTCTACGGGGACGAGCGCCTCACCTACCGCGAGCTCGCGGAGCGCGGCGCGGACCTGGCCGCCCACCTGCGGAGTCTCGGCGTGGGCGCCGACGACTGCGTCGGGGTGTTCGTCGAGCCGTCGATCGAGCTGATGACGGGCGTGTGGGGGATCCTGTGCTCCGGCAGCGCCTACCTGCCGCTCTCCCCGGAGTATCCCGAGGAGCGGCTGCGCTACATCATCGAGGACTCCCGGACCGGGATCATCCTGACCCAGCGGAACCTCGTGGCACGGCTGGCCGAGCTGGCGCCGCGGGGAACGAAGATAGTCGTCCTGGACGCGGCGGACGCGTTCGAGCCCGCCGCATCGCCAGAAGGGGCCTGGGAGAGCGGTGCCGGCATCCACCCCGGCGACGCGGCGTACGTCGTCTACACCTCCGGCAGCACGGGCAGGCCGAAGGGGGTGGTGATCGAGCACCGCGCGATCGTCAACCAGATGCGGTGGCTGAACACCGTCCACGGGATCGACCAGGACCGGATCATCCTGCAGAAGACCCCCATGAGCTTCGACGCGGCGCAGTGGGAGATCCTCGCACCCGCGTGCGGCAGCACGGTCGTCATGGGAGGCCCCGGCGTCTACCGTGACCCCGAACGGCTCGTCGACACCGTCGTGGCCCACGGCGTGACCACGTTGCAGTGCGTCCCGACCCTGCTGCAGGCGCTGCTGGACACCGAGCGGCTGGGGGAGTGCACATCGCTCACCCAGCTCTTCAGCGGCGGGGAGGCCCTTTCGCGGTCCCTCGCGCTGCGCTGCCTGGACGTGTTGCCGGGCTGTGAGCTGGTCAACCTGTACGGGCCGACCGAGTGCACCATCAACTCCTCCAGCTTCACCGTCGACAGGGACTCCGTCGCGGACGGCGTCCAGACGATCTCGATAGGCACGCCGGCGCACGACACGCAGTTCTACGTTCTCGACGGCGATCGCTCGCCGCTGGCCCCAGGCGAGGTCGGCGAGCTGTACATCGGCGGCGTCCAGCTCGCGCGGGGATACCTGCACCGGCCGGACCTGACCGCGGAGAGGTTCGTCGACAACCCGTTCCACGGGGAGCACGGGTCCTCCAGGCTCTACCGGACCGGCGACCTGGCCTACTGGAACGCCGACGGCACCGTCCAGTTCGTCGGCCGCGTCGACAACCAGGTGAAGCTGCGGGGTTTCCGGATCGAGCTGGACGAGATCAGGCTCGGCATCGAGAGCCACGACTGGGTCAGGAACGCGGCGGTCGTCGTCAAGGACGACTCCCTCACCGGCTTCCAGCACCTCGTCGCCTATGTCGAGCTGAATCCCAAGGAAGCGGCCCTGATGGACCAGGGCGACCACGGCACCCACCACCTGTCGAAGGAGAGCAGGCTCCAGGTGATGGCGCAGCTCTCGGACGGGGGGTGCAGGGACGAGGCGGAGACCAGGGGCAAGACGGTGACCGGCCTCCCCGGCAGGACGCCGACCCGCGAGCAGCGCAGGCGGGTGTTCGCCCGCAAGACCTACCGCTTCTTCGAGGGCGGCGACGTCACCAAGGACGACATCGTGCGGCTGCTGGGGAGGAGCGGCACCGGTGCGCGTCCGCGTGGCCTGGACACGCTGAGCTTCGCGGAACTCGGGGAGATCCTTCGATATTTCGGGCAGTTCTCCAGCGAGGACCGGCTGCTGCCGAAGTACGGCTACGCCTCTCCCGGGTCGCTCTACGCGACGCAGATGTACCTCGAAGTCAGCGGTCTCGACGGCGTGCGGCCCGGATATCACTACTACCACCCCGTACGGCATGAACTGATCCTGATCCGGGAGAAGCCGGCCGAGCCGTCCGCGCAGCTGAAGATCCACTTCGTGGGCAAGCGGCGGGCGATCGAGCCGATCTACAAGAAGAACGTCCGGGAGGTCCTCGAAATGGAGGCCGGCCACATGGTCGGCCTGTTCGAGGAGATCCTCCCTGAACACGGTCTCGACATCAGGGCCCTCGGCTACGCGCCCGAGACCAAGGATCATCTGGAGTGCGCGGACGAGGACGAGTATCTCGGCACGTTCGAGGCGGTGCCGTATGCCGGGCCGAGGCCGGAGGACTCGCTCGACGTCTACGTGCAGGCCCATCCCGGGAAGGTGACCGGGCTGGCCGAGGGGCTCTACCGGTACGCGGCCGGCGATCTGCTCAGGATCTCAGGCGACATGATCCTGCGAAAGCACGTCGTGGCCATCAACCAGAAGGTCTACCAGCGGTCCGGCTTCGGGGTCGCGCTGGTCGGGAGACCGGGTCCGCACTGGCTCGGCTACGTCGACCTCGGCAGGAAGCTCCACCGCCTGCAGATGAACGACATGGGCTTCGGGTTCATGTCCTCCGGCTACAGCTCCAGGACCGGCGACGACCTGCCGTCGGCGCGGCGGATGGAGAGCATCCTGCGCGCCCGCGGCGAGGAACAGGGCCCGTTCTACTTCGCCGTCGGCGGCCGCGTCAGCGACGAGCAGCTGCTGAGCACGGGGATGAAGGAGGACGCCGTCCACATGAGCGGCCCGACGGAGATGATCAGAGACGACCTGATCGGTTTCCTGCCGGACTACATGCTGCCGAACAGGGTCGTGATCCTCGACAGGCTGCCGCGCACGGCGAGTGGGAAGATCGACTCGAAGGCGCTGGAGGCGCTCGACCTGGCCGACGCGGTCTCCGACGACGAGCCTTTCGTCGCTCCCCGGACGAAGGACGAGGAGCGGATCGCCCGCGTATGGCGGAAGGTGCTGAAGCGGGAAAAGGTCTCGGTGCGGGACGACTTCTTCGTGTCCGGGGGAAACTCGCTGATCGCGATGGCGCTCGTCAGCGGAATCAACGAGGAGTTCCGGTGCTCGCTCCCGATGCAGGTGGTGTTCGGGTCACCGACCGTGGAGAAACTCCTGATCGAGGTGGACGCCGACGCCGGAGAGCCTTCCTCGCGTCTGGTCGGGCTGAACACCGCAGGATCGAAGAATCCCGTCTATTGTTGGCCCGGCCTGGGCGGTTATACCATGAACCTGAGGCCGCTGGCGGAAAAGATAGGCGTCGACCGGCCTTTCTATGGTGTGCAGGCTTACGGGATCAATGAAGATGAGATTCCGTATTCCACCGTCCAGGAGATGGCCGCGGAAGACATCAGGGCCATGAGGCGGCTCCAGCCGGAGGGCCCGTACATGCTCTGGGGATACTCCTTCGGCGCGCGCGTCGCCTTCGAGGCGGCCTGCCAGCTTGAGCAGATGGGCGAGGAGGTCGAGGGTCTGCTGCTCATCGCCCCCGGGTCGCCGCGGGTCCGCGCGAACGACGACCCCGGCGGTGACGACGCGCCCGTCTACGCCAACCGGAAGTACCTGACGATCCTCTTCTCGGTCTTCGCCGGCGGCATCGACGTGCCGCTGCTCGACGACTGTCTGAAGGACGTCGAGGACGAGGACGGCTTCGTGTCGTTCGTGGTCGCGAATTTCCCGGGGCTCGACCCGGATCTGGTGCGAAGAATCGTCCGCACGGTGCGCGGGACCTATCAGATGAAATATCACCTCGGAGATCCGGCGGGGCCGCGGCTCAAAGCTCCGATCACGATACTGAAAGCCCAGGGCGACGAACCGTCGTTCATCGAGTACGGCGGCGGATATTTCTCGGAGCCGCCCGCCGTCGTCCATCTCAAAGCCGATCACTACAGCCTTCTCAAGGAACCGGGCCTGCACGAGTTGCTGCGAACCGCCCGTCGCGCGCTCGGCGCGTGAAGTTTCATCGACAATCCGCGCGGGGCGGATACCGAGGAGCCGAATATGCCGCATGTGAATATCAAGTACTTTCCGCAGCCGCTGACCGAGGAACAGGAGTCCGCGCTGGTCGCCGAGGTCAGCGGAGCCGTACGGAACGCCCTCGGATGCGACGAGGGCGTCATATCGATCGCCCTCGAACCGGTCGCCGAAGAAGAGTGGAACGGGCTGGTCTACGAGCCGGAGATCGTCGGACGCAGCCACCTGCTGCGTAAGACGCCGAACTACTGATGACCGACGGCGAAGCGCTGATACCGCGCGGAGAACGACCGCTGGGGCTGCTGCGGCTCCTGGCGGAGGACCTGCGGACGATCGCCGAGCGCGATCCGTCCGTCCGCAGCCGGCCGGAGGCGTTGCTGCACCCGGTGCTTCCGGCGATGTGGCTGCACAGGGTCGCCCACCTGCTCTACCGGGGCGGCCGGCGGCTGCCGGCCCGGTTGCTGATGCTCCTCGCGCGCGGGGTCACCGGGGTGGAGATCCACCCCGGCGCGGTGCTCGGGCGCAGGGTGTTCGTCGACCACGGCGCGGCCGTGGTGATCGGGGAGACCGCCGTGGTGGGCGACGACGTGACCATCTACCACCAGGTGACCCTGGGGGCGGTCGGCTGGTGGCGCGACAACCGGCGTGCGAAGGGGGAACGGCGACATCCGGTGATCGGCGCCCGCGTGGTGCTGGGCGTCGGAGCGACCGTCCTCGGGCCGGTGCACGTCGGAGACGACGCCATCGTCGGGGCGCGGGCGCTCGTCCTCGGGGACGTCCCCGCGGGCGCGCGCGCCGTCGCCCCGCTGGGGGCCGTGTCACCCCGCCGCAGGACCGCGTCGTCCGTGGAAGGTCCCCTGGCCGGTCTGACGCGGCGCCGGCCGTCACGGGACGGAGATCGGTTCCCCGCCCGAGCCCACCTGTCCCGACCACCCGACGAAAGGAATGGATCGATGAATCCGGACAACACGGTCCTGATAGTCGGCGCCACCGATGAGACCGTACGCAAGGCCAAGGAGCTCGGCCTGACCGTCCTGTTACTCCAGCACCCCACCAAGGTCAGCCCCGAGCAGGAGGAGCTCGCCGACGTCCTGCGCGTCGTGGACTACACCGACTGGGCGGCCGTCGAGCCGGTCGCCAGGGAGCTGCGGGAGGAGCCGGGGTTCCGCGTCGCGGTCTCCATCACCGAGCCCGGGCTGGAGAACGCGGGACGGGTCAACGACCTGTTCGGGCTGGGCGGCACCGGCTACCAGGTCACCAGGAGACTGCGCGACAAACTCGCCATGCGCCGCCACCTCGCCGAGCTCGACCCGTCCGCGGTGGCCGCCGCGCCGCTCCTGCGGCGCGAGGACCTTGACTCCTTCGGAGCCGTCCACGGCTACCCGTTCATCGTCAAGCCGACCGACGCGACCGCCAGCATCGGCGTCTACCGGGTCGGCGGGCCCGAGGACGCCGAGCAGGTCTGGGCCACGGTGGAGGGCCTGCGCGGCACCCGGACCGACCGCATCTCGACGATGTACCTCCTGCAGGACTTCCTCATGGAGGAGTACGTCGAGGGACCTGAGTTCAGCGTCGAGGCGTTCAGCTTCGCGGGCCGCCACGTCGTCGTGGCGATCACCGAGAAGTTCGTGCACGCCGAGCGCTTCGCGGAGCTGGGCCACGCCTTGCCCGCCCGGCTGGAGGAGTCGGCGCAGGACCAGATCCGCGCGAGCGTGGGCCGCTTCCTGGACCTGATCGGGCTCAGCGACGGCGTCTCGCACACCGAGGTGCGCATCGGCGCGCGCGGCCCGGTGATCATCGAGAGCCACAACCGCATCGCCGGTGACGCGATCCCGGAGCTGGTGCGCGGCGCCTACGGCATCGACCTGAGCCGGTACGCGCTGGGCTGGCCGTTCGGGCTGGTCGCCGAGCTGCCCGACCGGCCCGAGGCGCATGCCGGGGCGAGCGTGCGGTTCCTGGTGAGCGAGCCGGGACGGGTCGAGTCGGTCGAGGGCGCCGGCGACGCCGCCGCGCAGGACGGCGTGCTGGACGTGCGCATCACCGCCAAACCAGGTGACACCGTGCACTCGATACGCGACAACTGGGACCGGCTCGGCCTGGTCGCGGTGACCGGCGCGGACACGACCGCGGCGATCCGGCGCGGCGCGGAGGTCATCGAGGACACCATCAGGATCCGGGTGGCGGGCGAGGACGGGCGCACCTGGCTCGCGCACGTCGCCGAGGCAGGATCACCGGCGGGGGTGCGGGCATGAGCGTCCTCATCGTGCACCGCAGCCCGCTGGAGCCGTTCCCCTACCATCGCTGGCTGCGCGACTACGAGGGCCCCGTGGTGATCCTCGCCGCCCGCGACAGGTTCGAGCCGTTCGGCGAGCAGGTGCCGGTCGGGAACCTCGGCTACACGCACCTGGAGACCTTCGACGACGACGACCAGGTGGCAGCGCGGGTCGTACAGCTCGCCGCCGAGTACGGCACCACGCACCTGATCGGCGAACACGAGGCCGACGTGCTGCGCGTGGCCACCCTGCGCGAGCAACTCGGGCTGCCCGGCCCCCGGACCGACGACGTGCTGCCGTTCCGTGACAAGGCCCTGATGAAGGAACACGCCGTACGGGCCGGCGTGGAGGTCGCGCCGCACACCGTCCCGCGCACCGCGGCGGACGTGCTGGCCTTCGCCGAGGTCCACGGATTCCCCCTGGTGTTCAAGAACAGGACCAGCTTCAACTCCATCGGCCTGCGCATCCTGCGCGACCAGGACGCGCTGACGGCCTTCCTCGCCGAGGCGTACGGCGCACCGCGCGAAGACCTGCTGCTGGAGGCGTACATCCCCGGCCGCATGTGCCACGTCGACGGGCTGGTGGTGAACGGCGAGACCGTGCTGGCCTGGCCCTCCCAGTACCAGTACGAGCTCGCCTCGTTCGGCACCGACCCCGGCTCCCGGGTCGACCTGGCGCTCGACCCCGACGACCCGCTCACCGACCGCCTGCTGGAGCTCACCGAGCGGACGCTCGCGGGGCTGCGGTCGCCCGGCGGCCACCTGCGCGACCACGCCTTCCACGCGGAGATCTTCCACACCCCCGACGACCGGCTGGTGCTCTGCGAGATCGCCTGCCGGTCCGGCGGCGGGAAGATCCGCGAGGTGTTCCACACCCTGTTCGGGGTCAACCTCGCGGAGAGCTCCATCCGAGCCCAGCTCGGCCTGCCGTTGCCCGAGGTGGAGCAGGTCGTGCGTTCCGGGCGGCGGCCGAAGCCGGCGCGCATGGCCGGTCAGGTGCTGATGATGAAGCGGCCAGGGTTGATCCACTCGCTGCCCGACGCCCCGCAGGAGCCCTGGGTGGAGCACTTCTACCTCTACGCCCGGACGGGCCAGGTGGTGCCGCCCGCCGCGGGATCCGCCGACTTCCTCACCGTCGTCATCGCCTCGGCCCCGACGCGCGCGGAGTGCGAGCGCAGGCTGCGCTCGCTCGGCGCGCGGCTGGAGGAGCAGGTGCAGGTCGTGGCGGTCCCGTCGTGAGACGCCCCTCGCCGCAGGTGCGTTACATGGCCGGGATGGTGATCGACGCCACCGGCAGCGGCATGTACCTGCCCCTGTCCCTGCTGTTCTTCCACCACGTCACCGGGCTGCCGATCGAACGGGTCGGCGTCATCATGACCGCGGCGGCGCTGCTCAGCCTGGTCAGCAACCCGATCGCGGGCGCGCTCGTCGACCGCTTCGGCGCGCGGGCCGTCGTCGTGGGCGGCTACCTGGTGCGCGCCGTGGGATTCGCGACCTACCCGCTGGTGGACTCGCCGCTGGCGATGTTCCTGGCGGTGGCGCTGGTGGCGCTGGGCGACGGCTCGTACCCGCCGTCGATCCAGTCGTTCGTCGCCGCGATCGCGCAGGGCTCGGACCGCGACAAGCTCCTCGCCGCGCAGCGCAGCCTGCGCAACGCCGGCCTCGGCGCGGGCGGCCTCATCGCGGGCGCCGCGCTCGGCCTGGGCAGCGACGCCGCCTACCAGGTGATCGTCCTCGTCAGCGCGGCCGCGTTCGTCGGCGCCGCGCTGATCCTCCGCACGATCCCGGTCCCCCGCGCACGCGTGCGGACGTCGACCGCTCCCCGGAAGGGGGGAGGTTACCGGCTCATCCTGCGCGACCGGACGTTCCTCGTGCTGACCCTGCAGAACGTGCCGACCGCCTTCGGCTACATGGTGCTGTCGGTGGCGCTGCCCGTCTACGTCACCCAGGAACTGAGCGCCTCGCCGTCGCTCGTCGGCGTGCTGTACGCGGTCAACACCGTCGGCATCGCGCTGTTCCAGATCCCGGTGACGCGCCGCCTGATCCGGTACCGGCGCACCCGCACCGCCGCGATCGGCGCCTCCATGTTCTCGGTGTCGTTCGTGGCGTTCGCCGTGCTGGCCGGGGTCTCCGTGCCGTCGGTCCAGCTGGTCGGGGTCTTCGCCGCGACGGCGCTGTTCACGCTGGGGGAGATGCTGCACGGCGCGCCGCTGTCCGCGATGGTGTCCAGCGCGGCTCCCGAGGAGACCCACGGCAGGTACATGGCGGTCTACCAGTTCTCCTGGGCCATCCCGATCGCGCTGGCTCCCGCCGTGCTGACCGCGCTGCTGAGCTGGTCGGTGACCTCCATGTGGCTCCTGCTCGCGGTAGGCGTCGCCTGCTCGGCCCTCACGCTGGTCCGCCTGGAACGGCGGCTGCCCGCCCGGGCCGTCCATCCGAACGTGCCGGCTGTGCCGGACCCCCCGGAAGAGCAGGTCCGCGAGCCCGTCGCTCCGCTTCGCGGGGAGGGCTGAGCCGGTCGCGACCACGCCGGTGAGCGGCGAAGAAGGTGAACGGCCACAGGGGGTGCCCGGCATCCTCAGTGGTCG
This sequence comes from Sphaerisporangium viridialbum, assembly GCF_049674955.1. Taxonomy (GTDB): domain Bacteria; phylum Actinomycetota; class Actinomycetes; order Streptosporangiales; family Streptosporangiaceae; genus Sphaerisporangium; species Sphaerisporangium viridialbum. The sequence continues at coordinate 996,482 of NZ_CP187232.1, forward strand.
CCGAATTCGATCGAAAAGGTGTCGTGAAACCGATGGGCAGATCAAGTTGGCACGTCCTGCAAGGAGAGGACCCCGCGTTCACGCTGCCGGAGGCCGCCGGCCAGTGCGGCTGGGTCAGCCAGTTGCGGCCGTTGATCGTCGAGATGAGCCGGCCGGGTGACGTCGTGCTCGACCCGTTCGCCGGCTGGGGGACCACGCTGGTCGCGTGCGCGGTCGAGTCCCGCAAGGGAATCGGGCTGGAGGTCTCACCCGAGCGCGCGGAGCAGGCACGTCAGCGCCTGAAGGTCTATCCAGGCCAGACCATGCTGTGCGCGGACGCCCGCACACCCCCGTTGCCCCCGGAGTCGGTGGACTTCGTCCTCGCGGACCTGCCGTACTTCGGTACCAACCTGGACAACGACTCCACCGTGGAAGGCCAGTTCTACGCGCTCCGGGACTACGAGGAGTACCTCAGCGCGATCGACGTCGCCTTCGCCGCCGTGGCGAAGGTCATGCGCCCTGGCGCGCGGGCGGTGCTGGCCGTGCAGAACCGCCGGCTGGCCGGGGCGTTCGTGCCGCTGGCCTGGGACGTCGCCCGGGTGCTCGGCCGGCATCTGACCCTGGGCGACGAGCGCATCCACTGCTACGACCGGCCGGTGAGCGACGACGACCCGATGGTCACCAACCGGTCGCACGAGTACCTGCTGGTGGCCGCGAAGTAACGACATCGCGCCAGGCGGTCGCCGGAGGAACGTCCCTCCGACGACCACCCGGCGCGTCCTGTTACCGGGTCAAGCGGCGCGGGAGGAAGGTTCCTCCGGCGACGACGGCGCGTCCTGCTACCAAGTCAGGCCGGTCGCGAGCCCCGCGTCTCCGCGGGGCTCGCGACATGATCGACCCACAGGGCCTTCGATCAGGCGGGCCACCAGCTGAGGTAGCGCTCACCGGTGTCCGGGAAGATCGTCACGACCGTCTGGCCCGACAGGTCATGGCGGCGGCCGAGCTCGACGCAGCCGTACGCGGCCGCTCCCGAGGAGACCCCGACCAGCAGCCCGGTGGTGGCGGCGATGGCCCGGGTCATGTCGGCCGCGTCGTCGTCCGAGACGCTGACGACGTCGTCGATGATGGTGACGTCGGTGACGGGGCTGATGAAGCCGCCGTTGAGCCCGGGAATCCTGTGCGGTCCGGGGTCGCCGCCGGACAGCAGGGGCGATCCCTCCGGTTCCACCGCGACGATGCGCAGCCCTGGGTTGCGCTCGCGGAGGTAGCGGCCCGTTCCGGTGAGGGTGCCGCCGGTCCCGACCCCGCACACCAGCACGTCGACGTTGCCGCCGGTGGCCTCCCAGATCTCCGGGCCCGTGGTCGCGTAGTGGGCCATGATGTTGGCGGTGTTCTCGTGCTGGCAGGCGTACCACGACCCGGGGACGGCGGCGTGCAGCTCCTCCGCCCGGTCGACGCATCCCTGGAAACCGAGGACATGGTCGGTGAACTCCACCTGGGCGCCCAGCATGCGCAGGGTCAGCATGCGCTCCCGCGACGCGTTGTCCGGCATGACGACGATGCACGGGTAACCGCGGCTGACCGCCAGCGCCGCCAGGGCGATGCCGGTGTTGCCCGAGGTCGACTCGATCACGGTCGCGCCGGGCTTCAGGGCGCCGGACGCCTCGGCCTCCTCGATCATGCGCAGGGCAACCCGGTCCTTGATGCTCGACAGCGGGTTCGCCGACTCCAGCTTGGCGAGCAGCGTGGTGTTCGAGGGCAGGCCGTCGAGGGCGAGCCGGAGCAAGGGGGTGTTGCCGATGAGGTCGTCGATCTTGGTCGCGATATCGCTGCCGATCAGGGGTATCATCCAGACTCCTCTGTACGGGGCCGGTGTTGGGGTGTGGCTGGTTCGAGGGCGCTCAGGCGATGCGGCGCGGCTCGGCGTGGCTCGCTTCAGCGGGCCGAAGGCCAGTTCCGGAGCCTGACCGCGATCGAGCCGCGGATCACGGGTGCTCTACCGGTGGGGTGAGGTCGCACAACGGTATTTCGCCCGTACCGTCCGCACATCCTCCAACGTGCTCTCTTTGCCCGGCCCGAATCGGAGGATCGGCCGGTGAACCCCGGATGCCCCCATACGTACGAGGAGAAGCTGACGGACATGGCGCAGGCAGTGGCCATGACCTGCCGAGTACGTGAAAGGCCGGCAGCACGCGCTGCCGGCCTTTCACATCGGTTGAGTCGAAGAGGTCAGGCGCGGGTCCACTTCTGGTTGGACGCGCCACTGCAGTCCCAGAGTTGGAGTTTTGCACCGTTGGCGGTGTTGCGGTCGACGATGTCCACGCATCGGTTGGCGGTCGTGTTGACCAGGTCGCCGGCCGAGGTGAGCGTGAAGCGCTGGGCGGCGGTGCCGTTGCACGTGTAGAGCTGGATCGGCGTGCCGTTGGCGGTGCCGGCCGCCGCGGCGTCCATGCACTTGCCCATCGCGCGAACCGTGCCGTCGCCGTTGATCGACCACTGCTGGGCGGCGGTGCCGTTGCAGTCGTACATCTGCAGCCGGGCGCCGTCGACGGGGTTGGCGGCGGGGATGTCGACGCAGCGGCCGTTCAGGTTCGACTTCAGCGCGTTGCCGCTTCCGCCGCCGTCGTTGGTCCACCCGGAGACGCGGACGTAGTCGACCAGCATCGTCTGCGGGAACGTGGTGCTGCCGTCGGGGTTGCCCGGCCAGTATCCGCCGACCGCCACGTTCAGGATCATGAAGAACGGGTGGTCGTAGACCCACTGGTTGCCGTTGATGTTGGCCGGCGTGACGCGGAAGTACTCCGAGCCGTCCAGGTACCAGATGATGAGGTTGGGAGACCAGTCGACCCGGTAGTTGTGGAAGCCGTCGCCGAGCGGTGCGCCGATCGTGCGACTGCCGCCGATGCCGCCGGCGCCGGAGTAGCCGGGGCCGTGCACGGTGCCGTAGACGGTGTTCGGCGTCTTGCCGACGTTCTCCATGATGTCGATCTCGCCGGTGGCCGGCCAGTTGCCGCCGCCGAGCATCCAGAACGCCGGCCAGATGCCCTGGCCCTTGGGGATCTTGATGCTGGCCTCGAAGCGGCCGTACGCCTGGCTGAACTTGTCCGCGGTCAGGATGCGGCCGGAGGTGTACTGGCAGGTGCCGTAGTGGCACTGCAGGTTCGACGGGTTCTCCCTGCGGGCGGTGATGGCGAGGTGGCCTTGCCCGTCCTGGTACACGTTGCTGGTCGAGTTCGTGTAGTACTGCAGCTCGTTGTTGCCCCAGCCGCTGCCGCCTGTGTCGAATTTCCACTTGGAACCGTCGATGGGCGTTCCTGCGGCGCCGTTGAACTCGTCAGACCAGGTGACAGGGCCGATAGCGGCTTCGGCCCGATCATTGCTCGTGACGGAGACCAGGCCACTGGTCAGGGTGACGACCACGGCTGCGGCCATGAGGAGTAGCCGGGGTTTGCGCATGGAGACCTCCGGTCTGTGGTCCTTGCCGGGAACGGGCTTCCGGCCCACGCCGGCACGGCGTGCGGAGCCGCACGCCGACGTGTCCCGTCCTTCCGGAAGTACCTTCACGGCTTAAATTAAGAGGATGTAACACCCGCGTCACCTCCCTTGTCAATAGGAAGGTTTCCTTATTATTAACTCGAGTCGCCGCCCCGGAACAGGGACACCGCCGGTCCGGCGATCGCGTCATTCCGTGCTGGGATACGCGGTCGAGGACGAGATCCTCATTTACACGTAGCGGTCGCGTCGATGATGGTGACTCCGGCGGCGAGCAGGCGGCTGGGCTGGAGTCCGAACATGCGGTGGAAGGCCTCGCTGAAGTGGGAAGGGCTGGCGAAACCGGCATCGGTCGCGGCGGTGGTGAGGTCGCGTCGTTCGGCTATCAGTTCGGCGACGCGCAGCATCCGGGTCCACAGCCGGTAGCGGCGGAAGCTCGTACCGGTGTGCGCCGGAAACAGGTGCAGGAACCGTGAGGTGGACAGGCCACAGCCGGCGGCGAGCTCCTCAGCCGAGACGGTACGGTGCACCTCGGCACGCAGGCGCGCGGCGGCGTCCCGTATGCGGGCGTCGATCTGTACGGGCGCGCGGGGCGCGGCCAGATCCAGCCAGCTCGATGCGGAGGTGACCGAGCCTGGCAGAGGGGCGTGCCGGATCAGCAGCCGTTCCTCGCTGTGGGCGAGTCCGAGACCGGAGTCGCCTGAGGTCATCCGCCGTTCGCAGGCCAGAGTCCTGGAGGAGCTCGGATCGAGGTAACAGAAGAGCATGCGTCGGCTCTGAGCGACCAGCCGGTGTGTGAGGCGGGGGGCGATCAGGGCGCTGCGCGCGGCCTGCACGGGCCGTCCTTGAGTCTGCACCGTGAAGACGTCGTCGAGCCCGATCGCCAGGCAGGCGACGGAGCCGGAGTGTGCCCTGAGGTCCAGCGCTGGTCCGTTGTAGATGGCCTGACCTGGCCACAACCAAAGTACCGCGCCCGGGTCGCGACAGGTTTGTGAAAGCGGTGATCTGCTCACAGCGGCATCATCTCCCGCGAACGACTCTTTCGAGACATGGGGAGCGAGCCTATGGCCACCGTGGCCATCATCGTTGTGGCGGTCTTCTTTCTGGGGATGGGCGTGTACGGACTCATCACCCCCGCCGCGCTGATCAGGCCGTTCGGGATGATCGCGTCCTCCACTGAAGCGCGGGCGGAGATCCGCGCCGTGTACGGGGGGTTCGGCGTGGGCATCGCCGTACTGCTGGCCCTGGCGCTCGCCGATGTCGGCGGAATTCGGCGCGGTGCCGTGGTGGCCGTCGCGGTGGCGATGTTGGGCATGGCGTTCGGACGGCTCACGTCGCACGTCATCGAGCGGCCCTCAGCGTTCTACCCTTCCTGGCTCTACTTCTGGGTCGAGGTAGCAGGCGGAGGTCTCCTCCTAACGGCCGGCTGGTGAACACGGAGGCGTCTCACGGGGGTGCCCTCCTCCCCAATGCGGCCGTTTGCCGCACCGGCCGCGATCTGGTGTGCAGAGGTGAACCCGAGCTGTCAGCTTGGAAATCGGACGTCTGAAACAGGGCCTGTCCGCTCAGGAGTTGGCTTCGTCAGCGCCTCACTGTTTGCGGACGCCCTCGGCCACGGCCATCAGTTCGCCGCCGCCGAACCGGGCGGTGTCGATCGTGACGGACACCGCGACGCCCGGCTCCACCAGCCAGAACACCTGCCCGGCAGCCTTGAGACCGGGCCGGGTGCCGATCTGGACCTTCGTCCACGAGGCCGGATCGCGCTCGTGGTACGCCGACATGAAGTCGCGTAGGCCGTCGAGCGTGGCGAAACGGTCGGCGCGCATGACGATGATCATCAGGTCGACGGCATGCCCGTCGTCTGTCTCCCGTTCCCAGACCCTTGAGGTGAAGCGGACCCCGTCCTCCGGCTCGTATTCGAAATCTGACGTGCTCGGGACCACATCGCTGGGGACGTGCCCGATCACGAATCCGTCCAGCACCCCGCGGCCCTCCGCCATCCCCGGTCCGGTTAGCGCCAGCCCCAATCCGGCCATGAGCGCCAGAACCCGCAACGCTGTCATCACCCGGCGATCGTGACACACTCCGTAGTTCCGGCGCTGGATGTCGTGGACGATGGACGACCTGGAGGCCAAGGTCGCGTCGTGGCAGGCGAGACGATCAGACTCACCTCAGCAAGCCAACGGACCCGGCTAACGCTCCTCCGCGACCCTCCCAGAGCCGAGGCTCCCGCCGGAGGCGCTCTTCTTTGCCTCGTGGTGTTCCTGCCAGATGGATGCCGAGGAGGAACACGCATGCCACAGCAAGCATTTTGAGGATGACGGGCAGCGGGGCTAGGAGAGCTCCGTTCCCTGAGTCCTTTGTTCGTGGAGCGGGTGACGGGAATCGGACCCGCGCTGTCAGCTAGGGAAATCTCTACGCGGCTTAGGCTCTGAGGCTCGACCTCGTCGAGCTGGTACGGCAGATCCGCCAGCACGACGCAGTGCTCAAGGTCAGGTACTTCACTGCGATCGTCGCCCCGTAGTTGAGGCCTCGCTTCTGGGGCTCAGGCAGTCACCTTTATGAGTGCGATGCCGGCGAACGCGAGGACGGTGGCAGCAACCTTCTGCGCGGTGATCTTCTCTGCGAACACGACTGCGCCGATCGCGACGGCGAACAGCACGCTCGTCTCGCGCAATGCCGACACCAGGGCGAGCGGGCTGCGGGTCTGCGCCCAGAGCACGATTGCGTACGCGGCGAGGGACAGTACGCCGCCCAGCAGGCCGCGCCGCCACGAGAGAGTCAGCCCCGTGCGGAACCCGAGTCCGGCTGTCGCCAGACAGACGCCGATGATCAGCAGGCCTTGCAGCAGGAACAGCCACAACGCGTAGCTGAGAGCGTGGCCAGATTGCCGGACGCCGGCGCCGTCGACGATCGTGTAGGCCGCGATCGTCACGCCGGTCGTAAGGGCAAGTGCGTGGCCGCGCCAGGACCCGGCCGCGGGCCGGCCGCCGGCGAACACCAGCCAGCACAGCGCGACAGACAGCACGGCCACGCCCGCCAGCTGTCCGGCGCTGAGCCGGTCGCCGAGTAACGGCACCGCCACGGCCGTGACCAGTAGCGGTGACGTGCCGCGGGCCAGCGGGTACACCTTGCCGAACTCGCCACGCCGGTAGGCGTTGACGAGCAGCAACAGATAGGCCGACTGCAGCACGGCTGAGGCGGCCAGGTAGGGCCAGGATGCACGGTCTGGCGGTGGCACCAGGCACACCCCGACGCCCGCGACCGAGACAAATGCCGCGCCCATCAGCGCCGAGGCGACCCGATGGTCCGGGATCGCTGTGGCCAGCGCGTTCCAGGCGGCGTGCAGGACGGCGGAGCCGAGGACTGCTGCGACGACAGCTGGTGACATCAGCCGCGACCGCCGAATGGCACGCCGTGCAGCCGCCATCGAGGGTCGATCTCGATGCCGAGCGCGTGCAGCGTGTGCGCTGCGACGTCGGATTGCTCGAGCAGCGCTGGGGCGGCTGGCGGCAGCGACGGGCCGGCCGCGGCGATCCAGGCGGTCCGCTCCTCGGGGCTGTTGCCGCCGTGGCCGCCGGCGTCGACGTGGCCGTGGTCGGTCGCCACGATGATGGTCCACGCCTCGCTCGCGTAGGACGGCCGCCCCGCGACGGCGTCCAGGAGCTGCCCGAGCCACCTATCGGCGCGCTCGATCGAGGCCGCGTACGCGGGCCCGACGCCGACCGCGTGCGCCGTCACGTCCGGTGTGGCGAGGTAGACAAACCCAGCGGAAGGGCAGTCGTGGCCACCGAGAACCCGGCAGGCGTCGGCGGTGACGGCCTCGTCGGCGGTCTCCGAGGCGGTCACGTCCTTACCGGGGTCCGCGCTGGGCATCAAGCCGCCGCCGAGGAAGATCGGCCCGCCGTCGGTGGCCGTCACCAGCGGCGCCCACGCGGCGACTGCGTACGTGGAGAGCCCTACGGCGCGGCAGCGCGTAAGCACGTCGGGGTACTCGAGGATCCGGTGCCCGGCGAGGTTGTTGCCGAACACGCCGTGGTCGCGTGCGAGGACCCCGGTGACCATGGTCGTCCAACACGGTCCCGAGATTGTGGGGCCTGCCGGGTTGACTGGCACCGGGCGAAGGAAACCGCGAGCGGCGAGCCCGTCCAGGCGCGGCGTGCCGGCGCTGGCGAGCGTGTCGAACCGGACACCGTCGATGCCGACGATGAGCACGTGGCGCGGAGTGAACATGCTGTCGATGGTCACCTACCGGGCCAGTATAGGTCCATTAGGCTTTTCCTACGATATGCATAGGTCATGCCTATCAACCCCACCCACCTGCGGGCGTTTCACGCGGTCGCGGCTCACGGCGGCTTTGTCCGAGCCGCCACGCATATCGGTGTCAGCCAGCCGACACTGTCGGAGCAAGTGCGGGCGCTAGAGCGGGCGCACGGAGTCCTGCTCTTCGAGCGCCACGGACGCCGGACCGCACTGACCCCACTGGGCGAGCGTCTGCACGCGATTAGCCGGCGCCTGTTCGACCTGGAGGCCGAGGCCGAGCTGTGCCTGACCGACGCGGAGCAGCTGCGCGCGGGCCGGCTCCGCGTGGCCGCCGACTCGCCGGCATACGCCATGCCGCTGCTCGCGGCCGTAGCGGAGCGGTTCCCCGGCGTCCACACCACCCTCTCGACCGGCAACGCCGGCCGCGTCCTGACCGACCTGCACGCGCACCGGGCCGACATCGCCTACGTCGCGAACGTCGAGCCCGACCCAAGGATGGTGTCGTGGCCGCTGTTCCACACATCGCTTGTCGCAGTCGTCGCTCCCGGGCACCCGTGGGAGCAGCGCGGCCAGATCACGGCCGGGGAGCTCGCCGCCGTCCGGCTCGTCACAAGGGAGCCCGGCTCCATGACCCGGCAGACGTTCCAGCATGCCCTAGCGAAGACCCAGCTGGTCCTCACCGACGTCTTGGAGGTCGACAGCCGCGAGGCCGTGTTGGCGGCGGCCGCCTTCGGCGTCGGCGTGGGCCTCGTCGCCGAGGACGAACTGCCCACCAACGCACAACTCACAGGACTGCGCATCGAAGGGCTCGAGCTCACCATCACCGAGCACCTGGTCTGCCTAGCCGAGCGACGCGACCTCACCGTCGTACGCGCCGCCTGCGACCTGGCGCTGTCGCTTGCCTAGCCCAGGTTGCCGGCCGCTTGCCCGTAATGCCGCTGGATCAGCTGGACGCGGTCGACCGCGTCGTCCTGATACTGCCGCTGGCCGCTGGGGCTGCGTTCCGAAACCAGCAGGTGCTGTTCCTCGTAGTACCGCAGCGCCCGCACGCTCACGCCCACCCTGACGGCCAGCTCGCCGATGCGCATCAGCGCCTCCTGGAGGGCGACAAGGTCGATCCCGCTGATGTCGTACGCACCGCACTCGATGGCATCGAGGCGGGCAAGATCGAGGTCGTCGTCGACGAGTGGAGCGCTCACGTCAAGGCCTCCTTGGCTGCCGATAGGCGATCGAAAACAGCAGCGGCCGCAGCTCCTCGAACTCTTCGACCTTGCTCACGCGGGATCCCCTCCCCTTGAAGCATCTTCTGTTGAAGATCCGGGCCACCGGCAGGCCAGAGTAACGCCCCCGAGCCCGGGGCCCGGAGCCCGCAGCCGGACCCCGAGCCAGTTGCTGATGCCGTTCAGTGGAACTGCCCGGGCTCGTAGTTGCCGGCCGGCTGCTGGGTGATGATGTTCAGCCGGTTCGCCGTGTTCATGAAGGAGATCAGGATGACCAGGGCGGTGAGCTGCTCCTTGTCGTAGTGCTTGGCGGCGTACGCCCACACCTCGTCGCTGACCCCGCCGGCGGCATCCGCGACCCGGGTGCCCTTCTCCGCCAGCTCCAGCGCGGCACGCTCGGCCTCGGTGAAGACCGTGGCCTCCCGCCACGCCGCGACCAGGTTCAGCCGGACCGAGGTCTCGCCGGCAGCGGCGGCCTCTTTGGTGTGCATGTCGATGCAGACGGCGCAGCCGTTGATCTGACTTACGCGAAGCGCCACCAGCTCCTGCGTGGCGGTCGGCAGCGGCGAGTCCTTGAGCGCCTTGCCCGCCGACATGAAGTACTTGAGAACCTTGCTGGCGGTCGGGTCGGCGAAGTAGTTCAGTCGCGCGTCCATGGTGTGCTCCTCTGTGGTCGTCGGTGGCTACACCCCCTGAGACGAGGTAGCCCGACCCCCTGTGACATGGATGCATGTGACCTGCGTCTCCCGGCCTCAGTGCAGCGGCGCGGCGCTGGGATCGGCGAGTTGGCTCGGTACGGCGGGTGCGGCGGCTCGGCGCTGCTGCCGTCCGGGACCGGCCTCCAGGCCGCGTGCCCGGGCGGCGGGCAAGTGGCGGGCCGCTGTACGGCGGCGCGGCGCGCCGCCGCTTGAAAGCCGGACGGCGCATCGTCGGCATCCCGCAAGCGATCATTCCAGCGCTCCGCGAACACCTCGCTACGTTCGTCAAACCGGAACCCGGCGCGCTGATCTTCTCTGGGATCAAGGGGGGGCCGGCTTCGGCGTAGCGGCTTCAACCGGCTCACCTCGTGGGGGAAGCCGTTCGGGCCATCGGGGCGGAGGGCCTCCATGTTCACGATCTCCGGCACACCGGAAACATGATCGCAGCAGAGCCCGCGCTGTCAGCTTGGGGATCGGCTACTGATCCTCCCTCTGTGAGCTGGGAACGGGGATGCAGCTCAGCGGTGGTCGAGTGACCGTGAGACCCGTGAGACCCCGCTGACCCCGCCCGTTCTGGCACGCGATCAAGTGCGAGCTCAGTGGACGTGACCCGTCTATCCTTCGCGCATGCTGATCAGAGACGAGGAAGTGGCCCTCAAGGCAGCGCAAGCCGGAGCTGGTGTCGTGGCGGCCATGTACGGCGCATCGCTGACGCGCTTCCCGAAATCCGCGGGTGACTTTGCTACGGCTGCTGACATTGCAGCGGAGAACACCATTCTTGACGTTATTCGCACCGCCCGACCAGACGACGCTGTGACGGGTGAGGAGAGCGGACGCACGGGTCCAGGAGGTGCGGAGCGCATGTGGCTGGTCGACCCCCTGTGCGGCACGCTGAACTACGCCGCGCGGAGCATGCTGGTAGCGGTGAACGTCGCCCTGCGCGTGGGTTCGGACATCACGGTGGCGGCCTCAGCCGATCCGTTCGCCGAAGAGGTTTTCTGGACGAACGGCGATCACGCGTACCTCCGCCACGACGGCGTGGACGAGCGACTCACACCATCGCCCGATTCGCGACTGGTGGATGTCAACCTCGATCCACCGTTCCCGAACGAACCGAGCTTCCGGGCTGTGCGTCTGCTTGCCGACACAGGGTTCATCGAGCAATTTCGCCCGCGTGTCGTCTCCACCACCCTGGCAGTGGCCTGGGTCGCCTCCGGCCGGCGAGCCGCGTACGTCACTGACGGCCATCTACAGGACAGCGTGCACTTCGCCAGCGGGATCGCGTTGTGCCAGGCCGCCGGATGTGTGGTGACCGGCTTACAGGGTCAGCCACTGCACACCGGTGTGGGCGGGCTTGTCGTGGCCGCCGACCGGGAGACGCACGCTGCCTTGCTGGAACTGATCGCCAACCAGTTCCCTTCTGGTCGGTAGGTTTGCCGGAAAGAGGCCGAAGAATGACCGATCAGGGCATCGAGTTTCCCCAGTACCGCCTATCTCTCCTTGGCGACCGGGGACGCCGCACATCGAGTCGCGAATGTAGTAGTCCCAGACCTGGTTTGGCCAAGCCGGTCGCCGAACGCTCGACCTGATCAAGCAAACGCATGCTTGACGATCACGGCGATATGCGATCTCTTAGGTGAAGCGGCTGGACCTCATGGAGATCTTGACGCCATCGGTGCGGCATGTTGTGATCCAAATATCCGTTATTTCATGCTTGTTTAGTAGGAAATGAGGGAGTTGTGAGGGTTCTCTGGCGTGCCGCCGCGATGGCCGCGCTCATGGTGGGCGCGGTCGGCATCCAAGTCGTCCAGGGCGGAGCGGTGCAGGCGGCCCTGCCCACCGCCGCCGTCGCGCTCGGCGACAGTTTCATCAGCGGGGAGGGCGCGGGGGACTACCAGCCCGTCGTCGACGCCTCCGGGACGGCACAGGCCTTCCCCGGCTGGTCGGCGGCCAACAGCAACGCCTACTTCTGCCACCGGTCGGCGAACGCCTCGTTGATCAAGGCGTCACTCCCCGGCATTCAGGACCGCTTCAACCTCGCGTGCTCCGGCGGCCAGCCCGCCGACATCGCCAACCCCTCCAGCGCCCGCGCCAATGGCCGCTCCGTTGCCTCGCAACTCGACCAGTTACGTGCCGTCGCCCAGACCCACGACATCGACGTCGTCCTCATCGGCCTCGGCTCCAACAACGCCCAGTTCACCTTCGGCGACGTGGCCACGCTGTGTGCCAACCGCTTCATCGCCGACGCCTGGACGGGCTGGTGGGAGTTCTGGGCCTACCTGGGCGGCCCGGTGCCGCAGGAGCCCTGCACCGTCTCGGACCTGGCCACCGATGCCGAGGTCGCCGCCGCCACCACCGAGACCACCGCCGCCCTGCGCCAGATCCTCGACACCCTCGACCAAATCGACGCCGACGGTGCCCACCCTGTAGTCCTGCAGACCTACACCAACCCGCTGCCGCTCGACGTCGCCCCGCAGTACCGGGACGAGGACGGCCGCACCGACACCCGCGACAAGTTCCGCGCCCTCGGCGCCGAGCGGTACGCCGCCGGCTGCCCGATCCACCGCGCGAGCCTCGCCCCCGGGCACGTGTTCTCCCAGAACCTCGGCTCCCTGGTCAAGAACGCCTTCACCACACTGGCGGCCGAGCGCCCGACGGCCGACCTGCGCGTGCTGGACGTCCAGAAGGCTTTCGACGGAGCCCGGCTCTGCGAGAACCCCGGCAGCCCGACGGGCGCGCTCGCCACGCCGCTCCGGGTGCAGGACGGGCCGTCCGGCACGCCCATCACCAGCCTGTCCGGCTGGGACAAGATCGGTATCCAGCGGCTGGCGAACACCTGCGTCACCTACTTCCAGACCTGCCAGGAGTCGTGGCACCCCAACGCCGCGGGCCACGCCGTCCTCGGCCAGTGCCTGACCGGCGCCCTCACCATCGCGCCCCGCACGATCGTCACGTGCGCCCGAAACGCGAACGGCACGCCGGAACCTGTCAATTTGATCAAGGCAGCTGAGATGGTCTAATTCTGTGTCAGCTTTTCTTGTTCGTCCTTGTGGTCGAGGTTGTTGGGCTTGTTGATCCATGCCGGTCCGGGAAGGTCGGGCGGGGTGGGCATGCCGCCGGAGGCGAACCGCTCGGGATGGGTGGCCTGGGCGGCGACCAGGATGCGGGCGCGCCGATCGCGGACGATGTCGGCCTGGCCGTAGTGCACGTCGGCGGGATGGTGGTAGCCGATCCCGGAGTGGTAGTGATCGTGGTTGTACCAGGCGTAGAACTCCTGGCAGAAGACGCGAGCGTCCTGGATCGAGCCGAAGTGGCCGGGGAAGGCCGGGCAGTACTTCAGCGTCTTGAAGCTCGCTTCGACGTGCGGGTTGTCGTTGCTTGTCTTGGGACGGCTGTGCGACTTGGCCACGCCCAGGTCGATGAGCAATTCGGCGACGGTCTTGGACTTCATCGACGAGCCGCGGTCGGCGTGCAGGGTGAGCGTGCCGGGGTCGATGGCCTGCTTGGCCGCCGTGGCCTTGATGAGCCGCTTGGCCAGCTCGGCCGACTCGCGAGAGGCGACCATCCAGCCGACGACGCAGCGACTGTAGATGTCGATGATCGTGTACAGGTGGTACCAGACGCCTTTGCCCGGGCCGCGCAGCTTGGTGATGTCCCAGGCCCACACCCGGTTGGGCGCCTCAGCGAACAGCTCGGGAATCGTCTTGGGCGGATGGGTGGCGTGACGTCGCCGATCACGGCCGACCTCGCCGTGCTCGCGCAAGATCCGGTACATCGTGGACTCAGAGGCCAGGTAGGTGCCCTCGTCCAGCAACGTGAAGTACGCCGTGGCCGGCGCCGCGTCGGCGAACCGCTCGTTGAGTACGGTGCGGACGTGGTCGCGCTCGCCCTGCGATAGCGCCGCGGGATGTGGCTTGCGTGGGGTGAGCGGGCGCGTGGGAGCGGGGCTCCTGCGGTTCTTGCGGTACCAGTTGGCCTGTGGCACCCCGGCCGCCGCACATGCCTTGCGACACCCGAGCAGCGGGGTCAACTCCTCGATCGCCTCGGCTTGGGCGGCGTCGATGAGCTCGGTCACTGCTCGCCCCGACTCGTCGAACTCTCGCTGCCGGTGGCGAGCTGATCCAGCAGCGCGAAGAGCTTTCCCTGCACCTCGATCACCTGGCGGGTCTTGCCGAGTTCGGCACGCAGCCGCTCGACCTCCCCCTCCAGCTCCCCGATCTTCTTATCGCGCGGGTCGGCTTTGGGGCGACCGACCGGCCGGGCCAGCGCCTCGGCCGCGCCGTGGTCTCGGGCCGTCCTCCAGCTGGAGATCAGCGATGAGTACAGGCCCTCCCTGCGCATCAGCGCGCCTTTGCCGGCCTTGTCGAGCTGGTCGTACTCCTCCAGGATCCGGGCCTTGTACGCCGCCGAGTACCGGCGGACCGCTGCACGCTCACGCACCTGCGGGTCAGGGATCTGCGGATCCGATTTGCCTGCTCCCACGAAGGGATGTCTCCTTCCCCGCCCTCAGCACAGAGTTTTATGCCTGTTTGCTACCTCTGTCTAGTTTGGCAGGGAGGGCGCTCACCATCTCCTGACGTCTCCTCTCGATGCGCGATAGCGCGCGCCCAGCCTCCGCGGGGTCGCGCGTTCCTCGTCGCTCACCGTCAGCTCAGCTTTCGGGCGCCAAGATCAACTGATCTGGCACGAATCTGGCACGCGAGTGAGAATGGGCGCTGAAAAAAAACGGCCCGGGTCGGGATCATGGTCCTGACCTGGGCCTTCGTGTGTGAGCGGGTGATGGAAATCGAACCCGCGCTGTCGGCTTGGGAAGTGCATCGATCACGGCACGTGGGTCGGCTGAACTGGGCGTTCGGCTGGCCGTGAGTGACCGTGATTGACCCCTCGTCACCTGGCTAATGGCCCGACGATCGGCCCCGTGACCACTTCTTTCATGCGCGGCACGCACACCTCGCCCGCCTGACTATCCGAAGTTGGAGCACCAACCGGAGGCTGTGGGTTGTATGGTCGCCCGCATGGATTCGCAGTATGCCATTGATGCTCGACACATCTGGAAGACCCATGTACCGCGTCGGGGGCAGGCGGACAGTGTCCAGGGCGAGTTGCTGCGGGCGGTGGAAAAACTCAGGGACGAGGCTCAGCGCAACGGCAACGTGAACTGGGACGAGCACCACGAGCGTCTCGTGGTCTACCTGCGTGAGAAGCTCATCGGGTCAGGGTTATTCAGTGCGGAGACCTTGAAGAGGCTGGCCGTGGATCTGGATCGCTTGGCCGACTTTGAGCAGCCGCTCACCGATGATGAGCCCTTCGACCGCATTACGTATCGCGTTGTTGACTGGTGCCGCGCTCATCCTGAGCCCGTGCTCCATAAGCATGACCCTGATCTGCTGCGCTAAGCGCAGTGGTTGGAGCGGGTGACGAGAATCGAACCCGCGCTGTCGGCTTGGGAAGTGTATGCATCACGGCTTGTAGGGGCGCTGAGCTGGGCTTCGGGCCGGTCGTGAGTGACCGTGGTTGGCCCCTCGTCACCCTGTCTAATTGCACGCCAATTGCACGATGATCAGGCCACGACGTGGGGATCCCTCACGTGATGCCATACGCGATCGGTCTTCCGGTGCGGTAACAAAGCTACCCATACCAGGCTCTGTGTGTGGATCAAGCCGTGTGCCCTGGTGCCGCCGTGGGGTGGCTGCCAGCTGACGCAGTCAGCGCTCATCGGTGCTTCGGCTAGACCGCGGTCAGGTGAAACATTGTGGCCAGTTCGTCGGCCAAGTTGGCGACGTTTCGAGAGCCGTCGACACGCAGGACCGGCAGATCGAGTTCGAGGGCCTGGCGTCGCGCCTCTTCATCCCACAGTTCGTCGCGGGCCAGTCGCTTCGCCAATGCGATGGCATGGTCGCTGTTTCCCCAGTTGGCTTGTGCTCGGGCTGGATCGGCGAATCGGGCGACCAATGCCCGGCGACGGAATTCGGGTGTCGGCAGGAGAAAGGCGGCTTGCTCACGCCGCTTCAGCAGTGGCGCGACATCGCCGGGCAGGGTACGGAAGTCGTCAACGAGCACGGGACGGTCGGCGGGCAGGGTAAGCAAGTCTTCGATGACGAATCCGAATGTCTCGCCGTGCAGGCTGGGCATGGCCTGGAAGATCTCCTCCGCGGTGCGGCCCGTCCATCTGTGTTCCAGGGGAGTCCGCAGCAACGCGCATAGGTAGGGCTGTTGCTGCGGGGTGCACCGGTCGATGTAGCCACGTTCGGCGTGGTCGCCGTCATACACGAGCGCGCCATGCCGTTCGGCCAAGACCCGGGTGAGGGTGCTCTTGCCGGCGCCGGTACCGCCAGCGATCCAGCGGACATGCGCGAGCCGACGAGCGAGATCAGCAGAGTCGTACTGGCTGAAGATGGTCATGCCCAGCAGTCTCACGAGTCTGAGCAGCCAAAAACAGTCTTGTTCTTGCACCCTGGCGCCGGTGAAGATCGAAGGAGTGGGCCGGCTTCTCGCCTCGGGTGTGGGGCGGGAATCAAACCCGCGCTGTCAGCTTGGGAAGTACATCGATCACCGCACGTAGGGCCGCTGACCTGGGCGGTAGGCCGGTCCCGAGTGACCGTGGTTGACCCCTCGTATACCGGGGTTAATGGCACGCTAATGGCACGACGGTCAGACCGTGGAGTCGGGCTTGGGCGCACCGCCTGGACTTCGCCTGTCTGATCATCCCGTCTGCCGTCGACCGCCCGAAGGGGAAGCGGGACAGGGCCAGGGGGTCAAGGTGGACCGCCCCACCGGACGAACGACCTTGACCCCCCGTTCTACCAGCGGGTTATGCGGAACGTAGACGACTACCTCGTCACTGACGGCATCCCTGATGGGGATCACGTGAAGAAGCTGAAGGATGCCGAAGGTGTGCACGAGCTGCGTTTTGCTCTCGACCGCACGACCTGGCGGTTGACCTTCTGGAAGCCATCCAACAAGGTGATCGTGGTATTGACGGTCTTCCGCAAGACCCAGGACGGGACGCAGACAGCCGACATCGACCGAGCGATCGCTGCTAAGAAGCGGTGCGAGGCAGAGCACGACCTAACCACCACGCACGTGTTCGAGAGGAGCGCATGATGGGTCACAGTCGTTGGGAAACCTACAAGGCGAAGCGTCTGCGCGAGATGGAAGCGGATGCGCAGTCCCACCCCGAATATGAGCAGGCGGGCCGTGACCTGGAGCTCGGAGACCAGTTGAGTGAGATCCGTAAGCGCCGAGGCCTGTCTCAGAAGGTCGTAGCGGAGCTGCTCCTCCGGCAGTGGCGGTCCTCCGCCGCGACAGGCTTGCTCGGGAGTCGTCAGCGCTAAGGGAACTAGGAAGGCCCAGCTCTAGATCGCATTCTTGAGCTGGGCCGTGGTGTTGGAGCGGGTGACGGGAATCGAACCCGCGCTGTCAGCTTGGGAAGTACATCGATCACCGCACGTAGGGCCACTGACCTGGGCCCCAGGCCGGTCCTGAGTGACCGCGGTTGACCCCTCGTCACCCTGGTTAATGGCTCGAGGATCAGCCCATGCCCTTGCACCCGTCATGCGGACGGGTACGGCGCGGACCTCGATGCAGAGCTTCCTGCCGACGAAGTGACAGCGCAGCCGACCAGAGGGCGTGTCACTGACGCAAGCAGAATCGCTTGCGTAGACTCTTGGCCATGAGCGCTGGGCATGCGCATGAGGAGCTTCATCACCTGGTGGACCGGCTGTCGCCGGACCAGGCGCGTCGTCTCCTGCGTTTGGTGAAGACAGATCCTGACTTGGCTGAGGTGGCGGAGGAGGAATCGTCTGAGCCGGTTCGTCGTCGGCGGTTGTCGATCGCGGGGATTGGTGCCTCCGGTGAAGGGGATCTGTCCGAACGGGTCGAAGATCTGCTGGCGGAGCGGTTCAATCGGTCAACGTGACTGCCACGCTCTTGGACACAGGCCCTTTGATCGCTGTCGTCGATCGAGATGACAAGCACCATGCCTCATGCGTGAGTCTCCTTGAAGAGTTGGAGGGGCCGCTCCTGCTGCCTTCGACTATCTTGATCGAGGCCGGATGGACCATTAACAGGCACATGGGACCTCGCGTGCATGCGCAGTTTCTTGATCTGGCGACCGAGGAGTTTGAACTAGTCGACCTGGTGCCAGCCGATGTGCGGAGAATGGCAGAACTTGTCCGCGCCTACCGAGACGCTCGACTGGACCCCGCTGACGTGTCCCTGGTTGCCATCGCGGAACGACTAAATGTCACTCAGATTGCGACGCTGGACCGGCGTGACTTCACGCTGATCCGCCCTCGACATGTGCCAGCGTTCACGCTTCTACCGGAAGTGCTTCGCTGACCTGGTCAAATACGCGTGGAGCGGGTGACGGGAATCGAACCCGCGCTGTCAACTTGGGAATCGGCTGACTCCCTCTGAGCTGGGGAACAGGGGGTGCTGCTCAGCGCGGGTCGAGTCCCCGTGACTCCCTGTCAGTTCCCGCTGATCGCCGTTCAATCTGGCACGCATCTGGCACGCGACCCGGGATGGCGCGAGTCCTTCCGAAGCCTAAGCTTCGTGATCCCAGAAGCGGCAATAGCGACAGAGTCGGGTATGACGCATGGAACTGCAGGTCCGCCCCGACACGGGTGACTTCAAGGACCTCCCGGCCGTCTTCTCGGTCTACGGTCGATCGGTCGTTGAGGTGTTTCCAGACTTCGGTGCGCCGTTCGCTGGGGCCTCACCTGAGCTGCGTGATCAGACGGTCCGTCTAGAGGTGAAGTTCGGTCACAAGAAGAAGTGGAAGACCGTCCTTAAGTTCAAGCTCCGTCTGAGCCGGGTCACCGACCCCCACGTGTACATCGCATATAGCAACGATCCGGATCTGGTATCTCCCGAAGACATTAAGAGTGCCTATCCCGGCTGCGGCGGAACCGAAACGCACGCCAAGGTCCCCGCGTGAGCGGCTCTGGACACCGTCACTGACCTGCCCGAACCGGCTTAGCGTGCGATCCGGTTCCGTTGCAGGTCCACCCCCTACCCCAATGATCCGTCGGCACCCCGTGGGTAGGCGCTGGCCCGCGTTGGAGATCGCTACCGGAATGCGGGCTAGTGCTCCGGCCTTCAGGCCGGGGGTGAAGGCCCGCGCGGGAGGGCCGCCAGGCCCGAGCGTGCTCTAGGCCGGGCGGTTTTGCTGCTCGATGTACTGGCGCACGATCGACAACGGCGCACCGCCGACGCTCCCGGCGAAGTAGGACCCCGACCACAGCTTGTTGGCCCGGTAGTAGTGGGCGGCCAGGTCGGGGAACTCTTGGCGCATCCGCCGGGACGCCACCCCCTTCAGTGAGTTGACCAGCTTGGACAGGGCGACCTTGGGCGGGAAGTTGACCAGCAGGCGGACGTGATTGTCCCCGCCGTTGAACTCGGCCAGTTCGGTTTCGAAGTCCGCGCACACCTCAAAGACCTGCCACCGGTGCGGTCACCGCGACCGGGCCAGCCGCAACAAAACCGTGTTCGCCTGCGTTAATCCCGCGTGCGGGTGGGTCGGCCATGCCGACACCAACGCCGCGATCAACATCAACAACACCGCAGGGCTTGCGGTGTCAGGGCGTGGAGACCTCGGGGCTACCCGGTCTGTGAAGCGTCAACCCCCGCGCGCCGCTTAACCGCGACGCGACGGGAGAATCCCCGGCCTTCAGGTTGGGGAGGAGGTCAAAGGTGCAGGGTTCCGCTGCGGGCGCGGTGCTCAAGCGGTGAGTGTCCGTGCAGGCGGCGGAAAGCCGTGCTGAAGGCGCGGACGTCGGGGTAGCCGCACGCCCTGGCCACCTCCGTCACCGTGGGACCCGTGTCTAGCAGCAGGGCGGCGGCCAGCTCGAGCCGCATCCTGCGCAGGGTCGCCATCAGGGACGCGCCTGTCTGCTCGCGAAACAGCCGCTCGGCGTGCCGTTCGGACAGGTGGACGGTGGCGGCCACATCCCTGACCCTGACCGGCCGGCACAGGTTGTCGGCGAGGTGCCGCCGCATCGCCGCCACCACCTGGGACGGCCGGTCCCTGGGAGGCGGCTCGACCTGCAGGTCGTCCTCGTTCGCGAACGCCCTGGCGGTGTCCACCACCAGCGCGGCGCCGAGACCGGCCAGGCCGGCGTCGTACCCGGACCGCACCGGGTCGGCGTACCCGGCGAGTGCGGTGACGACCTCGGCCAGTGAGCCGGTACGGCGCGACACCACGGGACCGGCGGGGTCGGTGAGGCCGGACCACCAGCCACGCTCGTCCGGACCCGGAGCCTCCCGGCCGCCCCGCAGGGTAAAGCCCCAGAAGGCGATGCCGAGCGGGTCCTCCCGGCTCGACTCGATCTCGTGCACATCACCCGGCCTGGCCAGGAACACCTCACCGGTGCCGACGTCATGGTGTTCCCCGCCGACGCTGAACCGGCCTGCACCGGTGTAGGCCAGGCAAACCTCGTGGAAGGAGTGCCGGTGCCAGTAGTTGCGCCAGGCGGGCTTGGTGTAGAACCCCCAGCTGACGAAGTCAGCCCTGAACCCTCCGACCTGGCAGGTGTCCAGCAGGCCGGTCAGGTCGGGCAGCCGACCGGCACCGGCCACGTCCGCCAAACTCAAGCCTGTCTCCTGCCTGTCGGGTCCACTCCCGACAGCATCATGCCCTGCCCCAGTGACGAGTCGTGCGCCTGGATCGCCAGCGGGTCGGCCGGGTCGCGGAACTGCACCAGCCAGGTGGTCCTGGCCTCGTCGCTGACGTTCACACCCGAGCCGTGAACGGTCAGGTAGGAGAAGAACAGCACGTCCCCCGCCTCCGCGGGCAGTGGCACCGCGGCCTCGAACGGTACGTCGGTGAGGTGATGGCCACCCTCGGGGTCGTGCTCCCGCGGCCCCTGGAGGTGGCTGCCCGGCACGACGCGGACGCAGCCCTTGTGCTCCGGCGCGTCGTCCAGGTGGAATATCGCGGCGCCGACCCGATGATGGGTGTGGGGGAAGAACGGGTGGTCCTGGTGCAACGGGAACGGCGAGCCGTTCTCCGGCGGTTTCACGAACAGTTTGGTGTGGTGCAGCTGTACGTTCGGCACCCCCAGCACGGCCGCGGCGACGGAGGTGAACCGCTCATCCACCAGCAACCGGGAGAACGCCGCCGCGTAGAACTGCGCGTCATGCAGGTGCTGCAGCCGCGTCGGCGCACCGGCCGCGAGCTCAGCGGCCGAACCCCAGGTCGGGTCCTCGTCTCGGTCCGGCTGCCCGAGCAGGTCATGGGCGACCCGGCGGTACGCCGCCGCCTCATCCCTGGTCAGCAGGCCCTTCACCAGAACGTACCCGTGCTCGGCGTAGTGGCCGGCGAGGGTTTGCAGATCAATCGTGGTCACGGTCGTCGCGTCCTCCTGTCGTGATCGATATCGACACTTCGTGATCGATATCGACACTTCGTGGTCGACAGCGACACTAGGAAGCCGGCGCTCGCCGCGACAGGCTCACAGCGGACAGCGATGTTCGTAAGACGGACAAGCGATCGGCGCTGCTCCGACCTGCCGAGGCGTCAGGCCTGGCCCTGCGCTCAAGAGTCCGAACAATGAGTTCACACGCCTTGCTGTCAGACCCCAGTCCACCCTGGACAAATCACACCGTGCCGCTACCTGCGGCGAAATCCCCCCGCCGGAGGCATCACCACGCGTGGCCGGCACCTGGCGGGCACTTCCAGCTCAGCCCGACACCCCTGTGAGCGGGACTCGTACTGTCGCCTGGCGGCCTTCCACTCGTCCGCGCCAGCCGTCCGGCGTTCTTTGCGCGCTGTCCGCCGGGAGCGCCAGCGGGAGGCGGCGGCGTGTGCCGTGACGGCGGCGCGTGCGGCCCGGTTAGGGCCGCCTTGATCTATCAGCACACCGCGATGGAGCGGGATCGGGCCATCGCTGACGCGCTCGGGAAGCTCGCCGAGGAAGCTCTCAAGAAGCAAGATCCGAGTGGATCGGGCACGCAGCGGGCACGGAAGAGCGATTAGCGCCCGGGTCAGGAATTATCCTCTGACCTGGGCCTTCGTGGTTGGAGCGGGTGACGGGAATCGAACCCGCGCTGTCAGCTTGGGAAGCTGATGTTCTGCCATTGAACTACACCCGCGTCGATCAGGTGACTGACGACGCACCTACTCTAGCGGAACTTCGGGCGTGTCACCTCCTCCCGGTGAAGTCCATGCGTGATCGGCGTCGGGGCGGTGAGGGGAGGGGTGGGCGGCCGTCTGGAGAGATGCGTGGCCGCCTGGCGAGACGGGTGGCCGCCAGGGGATGGATGGCCGCCAGGAGATGGGTGGCCGCCTGGAGATGGGTGGCCGCCTGGAGGGAGAGGTCCTTCGTCGTTCGCGTTGGTAGGTTGCTTAGGTGCTGCTATCCGATCGTGACATCTGCGCCGAGATCGAGTTGGAGAGGGTCAAGATTGACCCGTTTGACGTAGAGATGATCCAGCCGTCGAGCGTCGACGTGAGGCTCGATCGGTACTTCCGGGTGTTCGAGAACCACCGGTACCCCCACATCGATCCAGCGGTGGAGCAGCCCGAGCTGACGCGGCTGGTGGAGCCCGATGGGGACGAGCCGTTCATTCTGCACCCGGGGGAGTTCGTCCTGGCCTCCACGTACGAGGTGATCGGTCTTCCTGACGACATCGCCGGCAGGCTGGAAGGCAAGTCGAGCCTCGGGCGGCTCGGGCTGCTCACGCACTCGACGGCCGGCTTCATCGATCCGGGCTTCGAGGGGCACGTAACCCTTGAGCTCTCCAATGTCGCCACGCTGCCGATCAAGCTGTGGCCGGGGATGAAGATCGGGCAGCTGTGCATGTTCCGGCTCAGCTCTCCGGCCGAGCATCCGTACGGGAGCCTGAAGTACGGGTCGCGGTACCAAGGGCAGCGTGGGCCGACCCCGAGCCGGTCTTTCCTCAACTTCCACCGCACCCGGATGTGATCGCCGGCGGTTCGCCTCAGTACTACTGGCTTGAACGGCCGCGGCGGTCGCCACGCCAGTTCACGCCGACCGCCGCCATTGCCGGGCGGTCGCTGGGGATGCTCCTCGGGCCCGGTGGGGCTCTCGGGTGGGCCCTGTCGCTAGTGGGTCTTTGACGAGGGCGTACGGTGAGCGATACCCGCAAGAGCCCCAAGAGCCCCCAAAGCCCCCAAGGTGCGTCAAGAAGGGCATCAAGCCGCGCCAAAGGCCTCTACGGGGTCGCTGGTCGGGGGCGTGGTCCGGTGGACGACCCGCGATTCGGTGGTCACCGGTGCGCCCAGTGGGTGATGCTGGGGTCTGTGGTCGCGCCTGCGTCTTCGGGGAGAGGCGTGGCCGGGTGGTCGCGGGTGCCGTCTGTGGGTGATGCTTGGTTCGAGCGCGGGCCGGTCAGGGGCCGGCCGGTGCTCGTATGTGAGGTGCGTGGTTCGGAAGCCATCCGGGTTCGGGCCGCGCATCCGTCAGACCGGGAACATGCGTCGCGCATTTTGCGATGCCTCGGTGTCAACGTACGAACGGAGGGCAGCGCCTAGGAGAAGAGAAGGTTACAAGCGGGAGTGCATGTTACGAACTTCGCATTTCAGCCGGTACCCCTTACTCTTCTCTGCGGACCGTCCCCGCACATCTGGAGAACGACGTGCGCCTGCGTCTCACGCCTCGTGAGGACAGCTATTACGACTTGTTCGCCGACTCGGCGAACAACCTCGTCACCGCATCCCGTCTACTGGTGGAGATCATCAGCGACGGCTCGGACAGGGAAGCCCTGGCCGAGAAGATGCGTGCCTGCGAGCACGCGGGCGACGAGCGTACTCATGCGATCATGAACCGCCTCAACGAGAGCTTCATCACGCCGTTCGACCGCGAGGACATCTATCGTCTCGCGTCGAATCTCGACGACGTCATGGACTACATGGAGGCCGCCGCCGATCTCATCGGCCTCTACCAGATCGACCACCTCCCGAAGGAGGTCGTACGCCAGGTCGAGGTGCTGGAGCGGGCGGCGGAGCTGACCGCCGAGGCCATGCCCCGGCTCCGGTCGATGAGCAACCTCAACGAGTACTGGATCGAGATCAACCGCCTGGAGAACCAGGCCGACCAGGTCTACCGACGCCTGCTCGCCAAGCTCTTCGGCGGTGAGTACGACGCACTCACCGTCATGAAGATGAAGGAGGTCATCGACCAGCTTGAGATGGCCGCCGACGCCTTCGAGCACGTGGCGAACACGATCGAGTCGATCGCGGTCAAGGAAAGCTAAGTGGAGCTCGCACTTGTCATCGGCGTCATCGTCATAGCCCTGGTATTCGACTACACCAACGGCTTCCACGACGCCGCGAACGCGATCGCGACCTCGGTCTCGACCCGCGCTCTAACTCCCCGTGCCGCGCTCTTCATGGCCGCCGGCATGAACTTCGTCGGCGCGCACATCAGCACCGAGGTGGCCAGGACCGTCGGCACGGGCATCATCGAGCCGCCGACGGGCTCGCACGGCCTGGTCATCGTGGGTGCCGGTCTGATCGGCGCGATCACGTGGAACCTCATCACGTGGTACTTCGGACTGCCCTCGTCGAGCAGTCACGGGCTGATCGGCGGCCTGGTGGGGTCCGCTCTCGCCGCCTCCAGCACGATCCACTGGAGCGGTGTGGTGGAGAAGGTCGTCATCCCGATGGTCCTCTCCCCGATCGTCGGCTTCCTGCTGGGAGCCCTCATCATGATCGCCATTCTCTGGATCTTCCGGCGGGCGAACCCCCACAAGGCGGGCAAGAACTTCCGGTACGCCCAGACGGTCTCCGCCGCGGCCATGGCGCTCGGCCACGGCCTCCAGGACGCCCAGAAGACGATGGGCGTCATCTTCCTCGCGCTCTACACCGGCGGCTACGTCGCCGCCAAGGACCCGATCCCGCAGTGGGTCATTCTCGCGGCGGCCGCCGCGATCTCGCTGGGCACCTACTCGGGTGGCTGGCGCATCATGCGGACGCTGGGGCGCAGGATCATCCACCTCACCCCCGCGCAGGGGTTCGCGGCCGAGACGGCGGCCTCCATCGTGCTGTACACGATGGCCATCGCCGCCAAGGCGCCGATCTCCACCACCCACACGATCACCAGCGCCATCATGGGCGTCGGCGCGACCAAGCGCCTGTCGGCGGTCCGGTGGGGCGTCGCGGGGAACATCATCACGGCGTGGGTCCTCACCATCCCGGCGGCGGCGCTCGTGGCCGCGCTGTCCTACTTCATCCTCCACTGGATCGTGGAGTAAGCCCCCGGCACTGGATCGTGGAGTAGGCCCCCGGCCTCGAACGGGTAAGACTCAGGAGCCACCCAGCCAGCGCTCGATGTTGTGGATGCGCTGCTCACATTCCTGCACCTCGCGTACGTTGCCGATGGCCTCGTGCGACAGGCGCAGCGCGCGCAGCGCCTCCATCTGGCCGGAGTGGTTCCCGGTCTCGCGGTGGAGCCGTAGGTTCTCGTCCAGGTCGCGCAGCGCCCCCGCGTGGTCGCCGCGGTGCTGCGAGATCAACCCCAGCGTGTGCCGGCACGCCGCCTGCTCCCGCAGGTCACCCGCCTCCTTGACGATCTCCAGCGCTTCCCTCGCGTACTTCTCGGCCTCGTCGGGGCGGTCGAGGGCGAGGAAGATCCGCGCCAGGTTGTTGACGGCGGACCCCTCGTACTGCCGGTCGCCCGTCTCGCGGATCGCCCGAATGGCCTGCACGGCCTTGTCCAGGGCCTGCTCGGGCCTGCCCATGCGCAGCATGATGCGCGCCATGGTGTCCAGGCCGACGCCCATGCCGTCTCCGTGCCGTTCCCGGATGGACAGCGACGTCTCGGCGGCCCGGAGCGCGTCCTGCTGGAGCCCGAGCCGCGCGTACGTGCGTGCGAGGCCGCCGAGGGTGCGCGCCTCGCCGGTCGGTACGTCCAGCTCCCTCCACAGCTTGAGGGCCTGTAAGCCGTGCTGGAGGGCGTCCTCGTAGCGGGCCAGGCGCCGCAGGGTCCTGGAGAGGTTCTCCAGGTCCTGCGCCTCCCCGGCCCGGTCGGCGATCTCCCTGCGGATCTCCAGCGCGAGGTTGAGGTGCTCGCGCGACTCGGCGTACCGCCCGAGCTTGAAGTACACGACGCCGATGGCCGCCCGCGCCTCCGCCTCGCCCCGCTTGTGGCCGATCTCGTGCGCGAGCCGTACGGCGCGCCAGAGGCGGGACAGGGCCTCGGCGTGCGCGCCCTCGTCGCGCAGCAGCTTGCCGAGGATGATGAGGGTCTCGCCCTCGCCGTGCCGGTCGCCGCTGGCCCGGGAGACGCGCAGGGCGTGCTCGGCGTCGCGGCGGGCCAGGTCGCGCAGCCCGAGCTGCCGGTGGATGCGGGCCAGCTCGCGGTACGGGTCGGCGGACTGCGGCTCGTCGCCGAGGTCGAGGCGCATGGCCAGGTCGATGCGGAGCGACAACGCCTGCAACCCCCGGACGACGGCCTCGCGGGGCGCGCCCCAGAAGTAGTGCAGGCGTGCCAAGTTGAGCAGCGTCTCCGCCTCGCCGGCGCCGTCCTTGATCGCCCTGCGGATGCTCAGCGCCCGAAGCGCGTGGTCCTCGGCGCTGACGTACTCGCCGAGCCTGCGCAGGTTCTGCGAGATCGTGTCGAGCGCCTCGGCCTCGCCCGCCTTGTTGTCGGCCAGCCGGTGCAGGCGCAGGGACTCCTCCGAGTGCTCGATGGCCAGGCGGTAGCGGCCGAGCACGCCGCGCACGTCGGCCAGGTTGTCCAGGGCGTTGGCCTCCCCGAGGCTGTCGCCGAGCCGCCGGAAGCCCCATCGCGCGTCCTCGCCGTAGCTGAGCGCCTTGACGTTCTGGCCGATGCTGCGGTGGGCGATCGCGAGGTGGTGCAGCATCTGGGCGGTCGCGGGCCACTCGTCCACGGCCTGTGCCGACGCCAGCCCCGCCTTGTGCACGTCGATGACGTCCCTCATGTAGCCGCGCGAGGTCATGAAGTCGTACACCGCGTCGGCCAGGTTGAAGGCGTAGGAGTGCAGCCCGTGCCTGGCCGCCTGGTGCGCGGCGGCGACCACGTTCCTGCGCTCGCTCTCGAACCAGGTGAAGTGCCGCTCGCGCTCGGCGTCGGAGGTGGCGGGCGGCGAGACGGCGCGGTCGTGCAGGACGCGTCTCGGACGTCCGAGCGCGTCCCCGGCCCGCATCGCGGTGGCGAGGTAGTGCGTCAGCAGGCGCCGGACGGCCCCCGTCCGCTCGGACTCGCTGTCCTCCAGCAGCACGCGCTCCTTGGCGAAGACCAGGAGCAGGTCGTGCACCATGAACCGCTCGGCCCTGCCGTCGCCCGGATCCTCCTTGCCGGCGACCAGGTGCAGGCGGTCGAGGGCCCGCAGGCGGCGCAGGGTGTCGGGCACCGCTTCGTCAAGCAGCGCCGCGCAGGACTCGGCGCCGACGTCCGGGCCGGTCATCAGGCCGAGGTAGCGGAAGGTGCGGCGCAGGTCCGGGGGCAGCGCCCGGTAGGACACCTCGAAGGCCGGCCGTACGGCCGCGCGTGGCTCGTCGTCCTGCGCGAGCTTGGACAGCCGGTCCTGGCCGTCCAGGTCGCGCACGGTGTCGGCGATCTGCTCCGCGGGGTTCTCCACCAGCTTGGCTGCGGTGATCCGCAGGGCGAGCGGCAGCATGGCGCACTGCCGTACGAGCCGGGTGGCGTCCGACGGGTTCTCGCGGACCCGCGAGTCGCCGGGGCCGAGGACGGCGGCCATCAGCTGGACGGCCTCCTCCTCGGCCATGACGTCCAGCGGCAGCGGCTCGACGCCGTCGGCGCGGGTGAGCCCGGGCTGCCCGGCCAGCCTCGCCTGGGTGGTGACGAGCAGGAGGCACCGGTTGGAGGGCGGAATGAGCGGCCTGATCAGCTCGGGGTTCTCGCCTGCGTTCTCCACCACGATCAGCAGCCGCCGGTCGGCGAGCCGGCGCTGGTAGGCGGACACGAGCTCGTGCTCGTCCACCGGCATCTGGTGCCCGCTGACGCCGAGGCCGCGCAGCAGCTGCCCGATGGCCTCTGCGGTCGTCAGCGGCCGGCTGGGGGCGCCGTGCAGGTCCAGGTAGAGCTGGCCGCCGCTGAAGTGCTCGTCCTTCACCGACTGGCCCCAGTACGTCGCGAGGGCGGACTTGCCGACCCCCGCCATGCCCTCGACGATCACCGCGCGCGGACGGTTCGCCGCCGTGACCATGGTGTCCAGGGTCTGGATCGCGGCGCCCCTGCCGGTGAAGCACGGCACCACCGGGGGAAGCTGCGCCGGGCCCGTGCCGGTGGCGGGGATCCTGATCGCGGGGACCTGGCGCTTGGCGGCCGTCCTGCCGAGGGTCCCGTTGGCGATCAACGGGGCCGAGTCCCATTCGGCCGCCCACGGCCCGGCGACCGCGCGGAGGGCGTCCATGTCCTTCACCCGGATCGTCGACCCGTGCTGCTCGATGAGGTCGGTGTGCGGGTGGGCGCAGGTGGCGCGGGACCCCTTGGGCCGCCACACGTGGAACGCGCGGGCCACGGCGACGCGGTCGACCCCGGCGAAGCTCGCGAGGTCGGTCTGCGTGAGCGGCGGGCCGATCACCACGCCGGTGCCCGAGGGGCGTCCGAAGCGCAGGGCCAGCTCGATCAGATGGAGGGCGATCCTGGCCGGCGCGCGCACGCCGGGACCGGGGGCGCGCCGCCGGGCGACGAGCACGCGGCGGTGGCCGAGGCTCTTCATCAGCGCGGCCCCCGCGGACAGCTCCTCGGCCAGGAAGTTCACGAACCTGTCCTTGGGGACCTGCAGGGCCCGCACGGCGGTCATGGTCTCGATGCGCCCCCGGTGCGGCCAGTCCCAGAGGGCGAGCTCGCCCTCCAGGTGACCGGGGCCGAAGATCTCGATGAGGGACTCGTCGCCGTCGGCCGAGCCGTACACCTCCTTGGCGTATCCGTCGAGCAGGACGGTGACGCTGTCGGGCAGGGCGTCGCGGTCGCCGAGGGTCTCGCGGGCGGCGAACTCCCTGACCCAGCCGATGGCGTGCAGCGACTCGCGTTCGATGTGGCCGAGAAGGGACCAGAACGTGCCAGGTCCGCCGGGGTTGAAGTTGGTCACGTAGTGCCTCGCTGTGCTTGTCGGCGGCGGGGCGGGCACGCGCCGGGGTATGCGCGTGCTTACAGCGTGACGGTCCCCTCGGCGGCGGGCTGTGTCAATTGACACACGACGGCGGCTTCACCCGTGGCGGTACATCACGTCCACGTCCCACCGGGTGAAGCCGAGGGACTCGTAGAGGCGGATGGCCGAGGGGTTGTCCTCGTCGACGTAGAGCATGACCTGGTCGAGCCCGCGTGACCGCAGGTGCTCGAGCCCGGCCAGGGTGAGCGCCCGGCCGAGGCCGCTGCCCTGCTCCGCGGGGTCGACCCCCACGACGTACACCTCACCGATCGCCTTGTGCCCGCCGGGCCCTTCGTCGCCGTCGTGCACCTTGGTCCAGTGGAAGCCCGCGAGCCTCGGACCGCTCGGCGGCTCGCCCGGGCGGACGGCGAGGAAGAAGCCGTCCGGGTCGAACCACGGCTCCCGCTCGCGGAGCGCCAGGTCGTCCCTGGTCCATGAGCCCTGCTCCGGATGGTGGGCGAACGCGCGCGCGTTCAGCGCCAGCCACGCCTCCTCGTCCGCGCCGGGCTCGAACGCGCGCAGCCGTACCCCCTCGGGCAGCTTCGCGGTGGGAAGCGGTTCGAGCAGCGAGCGGCGCATCCGCCAGAGGGACCGCACCCGGGTGAAGCCCGTGGAGACGGCCAGCCGGGCGGCCTCCGGGTGGTCGCCGTGCGCCCACAGGCGCAGCCGTCCGCCGCTCTCGGCCAGCGCCGCCTCGACCAGCCGCCGCCCGAGGCCCCGCCGGCGGTGGGACGGACGCACGACCAGCTCGCCGCTCGGACCCTCTGCCTCGTCGGCCGGGTCGACGTGCGCGAGGCCCGCCAGCGTGTCATCCTCGTAGAGCAGGATGGCCTTCGCGCCCGGGTCGCCGCCGTGGCGCAGGGTGAGCATGACATGTTCGTTGAGGGGCCGCACCGAGTCGGCTACGGTGGCGGCGTCGACCAGCGCGGCGACCGCCGCCATCTCCTGGTCGCCGAGTCGTTGCCGGATGTCCACACGGATGGTCATGCTCGAACTCTAATCTGGCAGAAAACGCCATCAAGTCGTGGGGCATATCGTTACCTCTGGTTCGTTTTATGCTGGTGTTACGTCTCTAACCTCGATGGTTATGACCTCACGATCGTTCACGCGGATCGCGGTCGCCGGCATAGTGGCGGCCACCGGCCTCGCCATCGTCGCCGGCCCCGCGTCCGCGAACCCGAAACCTCCGAAGCCTCCCGTGACGGTGCCCGTGCGGCTCGTCTCCATCAACGACTTCCACGGCAACCTGGAGCCCCCGACCGGTTCGAGTGGCGCGATCGTCAACGAGAGCGGGACGTCCGTGCCCGCCGGCGGCGCCGCCTACCTGGCGACCCACCTCAAGTCGCTGGTCAACAAGAACTCCGCCGTCGTGGCGGCCGGCGACCTGATCGGCGCCTCGCCGCTGATCTCGGCCGCGTACCACGACGAGCCGACCGTCGAGCTGCTCGGCAAGCTCGGCCTTGACGTCTCCTCCGTCGGCAACCACGAGTTCGACGAGGGCCTCACCGAGCTCAAGCGCATCCAGAACGGCGGCTGCCACCCCACCGACGGCTGCTCCCCGGCCGGCAAGTGGAAGGGCGCCAAGTACGAGTACCTCGCGGCCAACGTCCTCAAGGAGAAGAGCGACAAGTACGCGCTCCCGCCGGTCGCCATCAAGAAGATCAACGGCGTCAAGGTCGGCTTCATCGGCCTGGTCACGCAGACCACGCCCACGATCGTGACCGCCGCCGGCATCGCCGGGCTGAAGTTCGACGAGGAGGTCGCCTCGGGCAACCGGGCGGCCGACCTCCTGCGGCGGGCGGGCGTCAAGGCCATCGTGGCCCTCGTCCACGAGGGTGACCAGATCACCCCGAACCAGAGCCCGGACGCCTGCCCGGTCACCCCGGGCGCGGGCAGCCGGATCGCCCAGGGCCTCAGCTCGGACGTCGACCTGGTCATCATGGGCCACTCGCACCAGGCCTACATCTGCAAGACCAAGGACCCGTCCGGCCAGGACCGCTTCTACACCCAGGGCTCGTCGTTCGGCCGCGTGCTGACGACGGTCGACTTCCAGGTGGACAAGAAGACGGGCGAGGTCGTCCGCTCCTCGGTCGTCGCCGACAACCACGTCGTCACCCGCGACGTCACGCCCGACCCGGCGATCACGACGTTCGTCCAGACCTGGAAGGACCGGGTCTCGACGGTCGCCAACAAGCCGATCGGCAAGATCACGGCTGACATCGGCCGGGCGGCCGGGCCCTCCGGCGAGACCGCCCTCGGCGACCTGATCGCCGACGCGCAGCTCGAGAGCACGAAGACCGGCGGCAACGCCGAGATCGCGCTGATGAACCCGGGCGGCGTCCGCGCCGACCTGTCCTACGCCCAGAGCGGCTCCGAGGGCGACGGCGTCGTGACGTACGGCGAGGCGTTCACCGTGCAGCCGTTCAACAACCTCATGCAGGTCGTGACGCTGACCGGGGCCAAGCTCGACGCGCTGCTCGAGCAGCAGTGGCAGAGCGGCGGCTCGGTCGTGCGCATCCTGCAGCCGTCGGCGTCCCTGACCTACACGGTGAACCTGTCGCAGCCGATCGGCTCGCGGGTCTCCGACATCAAGATCAACGGGACTCCGGTCACGGACACCCAGTCGATCAGGGTCGCCGCCAACAACTTCCTCGTCGGCGGCGGAGACGGCTTCAGCGTCTTCAAGGACGGCACCGACCTGTGGAGCGGGCCGCTGGACATCGACGCGTTCGTGGCCTACCTGGGCGCGCACTCGCCGATCGCCCCGCCGGCCGTCAACCGCATCACCGTCGCCGGCTAGGCGTCATCACCTGAGAAACAGGGCTCGCTCCTCCGCACTGGTCGGGGGAGCGAGCCCCTTTCTCACCGGGTCTCAGTGGTGGGCGGGGGCCGGCTCGCGGTCCTCGACCTGCTCGCCGCCGCGGTCGGGCACGAAGCGGTACCCGACGTTGCGGACGGTGCCGATCAGGGACTCGTACTCGGCGCCCAGCTTGGCGCGCAGCCGGCGCACGTGCACGTCGACGGTGCGGGTGCCGCCGAAGTAGTCGTATCCCCAGACCTCCTGCAGCAGCTGGGCGCGGGTGAAGACCCGTCCCGGGTGCTGCGCGAGGTACTTGAGGAGCTCGAACTCCTTGAAGGTCAGGTCAAGGGCGCGAGTGCGGAGCCGGGCGGTGTAGGTGGCCTCGTCGATCGAGAGATCGCCGCTGCGGATCTCGTCCGGCACCTCCTCGGTGGCGGCGATCGAGAGCCTGCCGACGGCGAGCCTGAGCCGTGCCTCGACCTCCGCGGGACCCGCCGTGTCGAGGAGAACGTCGTCGGCTCCCCACTCGGCGGTCATCGCGGCGAGGCCGCCTTCTGTGACGATCACCATGAGCGGGCAGTCGATGCCCGTGGTGCGAAGGAGGCGGCAGAGGCTCTTGGCGTGCACGAGCTCCCTTCGCGCGTCCACCAGGACTGCGTCGGCCGGTGGTGCGTCGATAAGCGCGGACGCCTCCGCGGGAGCGACCCGAACCGAGTGGAGCAGCAGCCCGAGTGCGGGCAGCACCTCCGCTGAGGGCTCCAGAGCATTGGTGAGCAGGAGCAGGTTACTCACAGCACCTCCTAATCCAGAGGCTGACCGGGGGGTGAGGCGACACAGCATCGCTCACGCACCGCATCCGCCTCCTCCCCGCGTTGTGACGGCGCCAGCCGTACAAACACGTAAAGGACCCGGGGGCTACGTCGCCCAGGTCCCGTCAGTACGTGAGGATAGCCCACAGGAAAGGCGCGTCCATAGTGCGTCATTCAGGTGAACGGTCCATCACGCGGGAAATAACCGTAACCATTCCCTCGCGGTGAGTGATTGACACTTTGTGCGGTACTCATGAGTAGACGACGGAGGCGGCTGATGGCAAGGGGTACGGTGCGCTACTGGGCGGCGGCCAAGGAGGCGGCCGGCGTCGCCGAGGAGCCGTTCGAGGCGGGCACGCTTGGTGACCTCGTGGCGAAAATCACACTAAAATATGAAAATCCCGATCTGGAGCGCGTTCTGGGACGTTCTTCATTTCTGGTGAACGGGAATCCGGCGGGCACCCGTGACCCCCACACGGTCGAGATACCGGAGGGCGCCACCGTGGAGGTGCTCCCGCCCTTCGCAGGGGGCTGAGCGGGCTCTTCCCGGCTTGTGGGGGAATGCCTGCTTGATACGCGTTTCGGGGGTATCGCCCAGGGGAGTAGGGCGACGCGGATACTGTCATCACAGGCGTACCCCCCGAAGGAGTCGGATGCGCAAGCTGATCGTGTTCCTCATCTTGCTCGGCGTCCTTCTGGTCGTCGTCGACCGCGTGGCCGTGGCCGGCGTGCAGAGCGAGGTCTCCCGCCAGGTGGCGGCCCAGTACGACCTCGCCACGCCCCCCAAGGTCGAGGTGCGCGGCATCCCCTTCCTCACCCAGGCGATCTCCGGCCGCTACGAGGAGATCGCCGTCGCGATTGGGCCGATGACGACGCCCGACGGTGCGAAGATCTCGCGCATCGACGCGGTCCTGCACGGCGTGAACGCCCCGCTCATGGACCTCATCCAGGACTCCGCCAAGGCCGACATCCGCGCCGAGCGGGTCACCGGCACGGTGGTGATCTCGCGGCAGACCCTGGACGCCCGCGCGCCGCGCGGGCTCAAGGTGCAGGGCAACGGCGACGACACCCTGAACGTCACGGGCAAGCTCACGGTGGCAGGCATCTCCATCCCCGTCACGGCGAAGATGAAGATCGAGATCGTCAAGGGCGGCGTGCGGCTGACGCCCGAGAACGTCAACGGCATCCAGGTGCCGAACGCCACCCAGGCACTCAGTTTCACCGTGCCCGTCAAGGACCTGCCGCTGAACCTCAAGATCGAGAAAGTGCGCTCCACCCCCGAGGGCCTGGCCATCGACGGCACGGCGACGGACGTGCCGTTGCGTGGCTGAACCGGACCGCGCCGCCGTACGTCATGAGAATGTGAGCCCCGCCGGAACCGCCGACGAGCAGCTGATACGCACCCTCTTCGACGAGCACGCGGGGTCACTCTACGGTTACGTGTTGCGACTGACGGGCGATCCGGGCAAGGCGGAGGACGTGGTACAGGAGACGCTGTTGCGGGCGTGGAAGCACCCCGACGTGCTGACCGACCGCCCCGTACGGGCGTGGCTGTTCACCGTCGCCCGCAACCTGGTCGTCGACCACCACCGCGCGCGCAGGTCCCGGCCGCAGGAGACCACGGACGAGGCCCTCGCCGTGATCCCCGCCGACGACGAGCTGGAGCGTGCGGTGGAGTCCTGGGGGGTCGCCGACGCCATCGCGGACCTGCGGCCGGAGCACCGCGCGGTCTTGATGGAGACCTACTACCGCGGCCGGTCGGTCAAGGAGGCCGCCGAGGTGCTGGGCATCCCGGCGGGCACGGTCAAGTCGCGCACGTACTACGCGCTTCGCGCGCTGAAGCTCGCACTTGAGGAGCGGGGGCTCGCGCCATGAGCGCCTGTGAGGACGTACGGATGTCGCTCGGCGCGTACATGCTGGGCGCGCTGGACGCGGACGAGGCGGTCCAGGTCGAGGCGCATCTCGCGACCTGTCCCGACTGCCGCGCCGAGCTGGACGAGCTGAGCGGGCTCACCGCGCTGCTCGCCCGGGTCTCCGAGGAGGACATCGAGCAGGCGGCCAGCCCGCCGCACGCCGTCCTCGACCGCCTGATCTCCGCTTCGGCCAGGCGCCACCGGGTGAACAGGGTGGTGTTCGGCCTCGCGGCGTCCCTGGTGGCGGTCGTCCTCGGCGGTTCCGCCTGGCTGGCGGTGGGGCACTCGCCGGCCGCCGACACGACGGCCGCGGGCGCTCCGGCCGCGAGCAGCGCCCAAGGGAGCGCCGCCCAGCGGGCGGAGGACTCCCAGCGCACCGATCCCTTCGCCGCGAGCCCGCAGGCGTCGGCCATGCTCAAGGACGAACCGCTGCCGTCGAGGTCCCCCGTGGCCGCGTCGAACAGCAACGGCCGGGTTCGTGCCGAGCTGACCCTGACCCCGGGGGGCGAGGGCACGACCGTCGAGATCGTCCTGTCCGGCGTCCCGGCCGGTACGTCCTGCCGGGTGACCGCGGTCGGGACCGACGGCACCCAGTCCCCGGTCGGCAGTTGGACGGTCGACGCCGCCGACTACCGGAAAGGGCCCGCCACGTTCACCGGGCACACCGAGCTGACGATGGACCGCATCCGCGGGGTCGACATCCGCGCCTCCTCGGGCAAGCGCCTGCTGTGGGTCGGGAAGCCGTAGGCGCCCACGGGAATGGCGGCCGGGCGGCGGCTGTTGTCGCTGGCGATGACAGGCCTGGTGGTGCTCTGCGTGACGCTGGCCGCCGGTCTCGTCGCCGGGCTGGCGATGAGGCGGCGCGACGGAGCCATGCGCGCCGTTCGCGCCGTGAGGAGTGAGATGGACGTCGTGGCCGCCGGTGACCTCGGCGAGGAGCTGGGCGAGCGCGCCACGCTGGTGCAGTTCTCCACGGCCTTCTGCCAGCCCTGCCGGGCGACCCGGCGCATCCTGTCGGAGGTGTCCGGCATGGTGCCCGGCGTGCGGCACGTGGAGATCGACGCGGAGTCCCGGCTCGACCTGGTGCGGCGGTTCGACGTGATGCGCACGCCGACGGTCCTGGTGCTGGACGGGGCCGGAAAAGTGATCAAAAAGGCCTCCGGCCAACCGCGCAAGGTGGATGTGATCGCGGCCCTCGGGTTCGCGGCATCTCATGAATCGGACGCGACGTGACAGATGGCAAGACGGCGAGTACTGTCGTGGACATGACACCCTCGACAGAGCTGCTGACGAAGCGGCGCGCGGTTGACTTCTGCCGCGTAGCCACCGCGCTCTGTCGTATGGCCTGAGGGCGATCTCGCGGTTTTCACCACCGCACCGCTCTGAATAGTGCCCGATCCATGCGTTTCCGGCACGATCCCTTCAGGAGCTTTCCGCCATGCAGGTCGATCCAAGAAGCACGCGGTTTTCCGCGGCCATCACGACGCTCATCCTGGCGCTGGTTCTGCTCACGGGCAACGCTTGGCTGCTCCTCGCTCAGGGTGTGGTCTTCGCCCTGGGGGTCGCCGGAGTCTCACCGTACGGGTCGGTATTCAGACGGTTGGTGCGGCCGAGACTCGGTCCGCCGGCGCAGATGGAGGACGCCGCCCCACCCCGCTTCGCGCAGGGTGTGGGCCTGGTCTTCGCGCTCGCCGGCGTGATCGGGTTCACCGCGCAGATCACACCACTCGCGCTCGGCGCGACAGCCGCGGCCCTGCTGGCCGCGTTCCTGAACGCTGCCTTCGGCTTCTGCCTGGGCTGCGAAATGTACTTGATCGTCCGCCGTCTAATGCCCGCCGCAACCCGATAACGGGAGGTTCCCTAATGAGCCGCTCCGCCGTACTGGTGGACGCCGACTGGGTCGAGGCCAACCTCGACTCTCCTGGTGTCGTGCTCGTCGAAGTCGACGAGGACGCCAGCGCCTATGACAAGGGCCACATCCGTGGTGCCGTGAAGATCGACTGGAAGAAGGATCTGCAGGACCCGGTCCGCCGCGACTTCGTGGACCGTGAGGGCTTCCAGGCCCTCCTGTCGGCTCGGGGCATCGGCAACGACGACACCGTGGTCCTCTACGGTGGCAACAACAACTGGTTCGCCGCCTACGCGTACTGGTACTTCAAGCTCTACGGCCACGAGAACGTCCGTCTCCTCGACGGCGGCCGCAAGAAGTGGGAGCTCGACTCGCGCGAGCTGGTCACCGAGGCGCCGTCGCGTCCCGAGACGCAGTACGCCGCCAAGGACCAGGACCTCTCGCTCCGTGCCTTCCGCGACGACGTGGTCGCCGCGATCGGCAAGCTCAACCTCGTGGACGTCCGCTCGCCCGACGAGTTCTCGGGCAAGCTCCTCGCCCCGGCCCACCTGCCTCAGGAGGCGGCGCAGCGGGGTGGCCACATCCCGACCGCCCGCAACGTCCCGTGGTCCAAGGCCGCGAACGACGACGGCACCTTCCGGTCCGACAAGGAGCTGCAGGAGCTCTACGCCGGCGAGGGCGTCGACTTCGACAAGGACACGATCGCCTACTGCCGCATCGGCGAGCGTTCCGCCCACACCTGGTTCGTGCTGCACGAGATCCTCGGCCAGCCGAACGTGAAGAACTACGACGGCTCGTGGACCGAGTACGGCTCGCTCGTGGGCGTGCCGATCGAGTTGGGGGAGGCCCGCTGATGACCGTTCAGGGTTGCGCCGCGCCGGAGCAGACCGTCGCGCTTCCGGCAGGCATCGATCTGTCCACCCAGTCCGTGATCCAGGGTGTCGTCACCGGCACCGGCACGGCATACGCTCGCCTCCTCGACCACTCCGGCGAGTTCACCGGCGAGGTCGTGGTCTCCGACGAGGGCGTCTTCCGCTTCTTCGCCGCCCCCGGTTCCTGGACCGTCCGCATCATCGCGAGCGGCGGCGTCACCAAGGACGTCGCCGTGGAGGCCCGCCTCGGCGAGGTCTCCCAGCTCCAGGTCGCCGTCTGACGATCGACAGGTAGCCTCGCCGCCCAGGCGGCGAGACCGCACATGTGCATCTCGAAAGGGCCGGCGTTCCCATCACGGGGACGCCGGCCCTTTCGCGTTCCCGGAGCCGGTGAAGGAATCCCCAAATGGGGATCTCTTCCCCTGATGCTGCTGCGACGCGTGGTGCGCCGTCGATAGGATGCACCGGATGTCCGAATCCACCCGCACCCCCGCCGCCTGGTCGCTGCCATGGCACACCCTGAGCCTGGCCGGGCGATGCCTGCTGCCGCTCGTCATGTGGTACTCGGCGGGGCAGTTGCTGCGGTTCGGCCTGCTCGCCGCCGGTACCGACCTCTCGCACGGCTCCATGCGCGACCTGCGGCTCGCCCTCACGATGCTGATCTTCATCGTCATGGTCCTGGCGAACATGATCGTCAGCGTGGGGATGTTCTACACGCTTCGCGGGGCGCTGACGGAGATGCGCGCCAGGCGGGGGGACGGCGAGGAGGACGAGGGCTTCGTCGGCAGCCTCAGCAGGGTCATCGTGCCGTTCGTCGCTCTCTACCTGAGCTGGGGCTGGAATCTCGACGACGTGCGGGCCTTCATCACCACCGACATCACCCGGCAGAGCGGCGAGAAGGGCTATCTCGGCGCCATCTACAACCCCACCACCGGAGAGACTCAGGACACGGGCCTCGGGCTCATCGGGCTGAACTTCAACGTGACGCTGGCGATCATGCTCGCCGCCTTCCTGGGGCGCTACCTCTTCACGATCTGGCACGAGAGGCGGGGCAGCCGCTCGGCGGCCGTCGCCGTCGCGTTCTGCGAGCTCTCCTTCTTCTACTACGGCCTGCAGGTCGTCGCCTCGCGTGGTGACTGGGTGGGCAGCCGGGCCGCCGTGTCCTGGTGGAACGACCTCATCGCCGATCTGGCCCTCAACGTCCCCGGCTGGGAGGCGTTCTGGAGCGCGGTCGGCGCGGTCAAGCCGTACGCGTGGGACGCGCTGGTGCTGCCCGCCGCCTGGCTGACCGTCGCGATCCTGATGTACGGCGCGTACGCCGAGGACGCCGGCACCGTGATCAAGGGCACGAAGCTGGAGACCACGGCCGCGCAGGCCGGAGAGGCGATCACCGCGCGCACCCACTCGCTCACCCGCCAGACGCTGACGCGGTTCTTCGGCCGCTGGGCGCACTGGGTGGCGCTCGCGCACACCCTGCGCCTGGTCGTGCGGGGCGGCGCGCCGCTGTTCGGGATGTTCGCCCTCTGCTTCGCGGCGATCAAGGTCGGCGAGGGGTACGCGGCTCGCGGCCTCGAGTACCTGGCGGGCAACGACTACCCGTTGCTCTACTGGGACGTCGTCTTCGTGCCGATCACCTTCGCGGTTGACCTCGGGGTCACCGTGCTCACCACCTGCCTGCTGGCGGCGACCTTCGACGTCGCCGCCTCCGCCGAACGGCGGCGGGCCTCGGCGGTCAGCGGCCGAACCGCAGAGCCTGCCCCGACTCCTGCTCTCCCGCGTAGGCGTTCGGCCACATCATCAGCTCGACCTGGTCGACCAGTTCCTTCGGGACCACGCTCAGCAGGGTGAAGCGCCCGGGCACGCCGGGTGAGAGCGCGTCGGGCGTCTTCCACGGCTCGGCCGTCCACTTGCGGCCCGCCTTGTCGGCCAGGTAGAAGCCGGGCAGGCTGTACCAGTACTTCGTGCCATCGGCGTTCAGCGGGGTGGTCTGCACGTCGATCTGGAGCACGGTGCGGTCGGGCATGTCCGGCTGCTGGTCCGGCACGACGGCGATGCCGAGGAACCGCCACTTCGCGTCCGCCAGCGACACCTCCTGGCCGGCCGCCACCTGCTGGACCTGCGCTTGAGGGACGCTCTTCTCGAACCGGCTCAGCGCGTCGTACCCCCGTACGGCGAGGAACGCGGCGGTCAGCCCGACGGCTCCGGCGAGCTGCAGCGCGATCTTCGCCCCCTTCGGCATCGGGCGCCTGCGCCGCCGCGAGGGCTGCGCCGGCGCGGAGGCCTGGACGGGCGGCATGGGGGACGAGACGGGCGGCGGTCCCGCATAAGGCGGCGCGGCCGGGGCTGCCGGCGGAGGCGGCCACGGCTGGCGGCGGGGGGCCGGCCCGTCCTGGATCACGGGGATCGGCACCGTGGAGCTGCCTCTGGGCTCCGGCTCAGGAGGCGGCCAGACCCTGGCGTCGGGGCGGGGCAGGCGCTTGGACGGGGTGAACCAGGACGGCTCGGCGGCGGGAGGGCTCCAGACGCCGGTGTCGTCGGGATTCTGGTCGCGCATCAGCCGCTCACCTCGTAGACGTCCTTCGCGGCATCGATCATCTGGCTGGCCTTCGCCTGGTCTAGCCCGAGATCCATGGCGGTTTCCGGCATGAAGTCGGTGCCGAACAGCGTCGCGGGCTCGGCCACGACCACCCGGGCCCCCGCCACCTTGTCCGCGGGGATGTCGAAGAAGTAGAAGCCGGAGCGCCACCAC
Organism: Sphaerisporangium viridialbum; assembly: GCF_049674955.1. Lineage (GTDB taxonomy): Bacteria > Actinomycetota > Actinomycetes > Streptosporangiales > Streptosporangiaceae > Sphaerisporangium > Sphaerisporangium viridialbum. Next base: position 1,036,230 of record NZ_CP187232.1, read on the forward strand.
CCCGGCTGGATGTCCTTGTCCCCGAGCGTCGCGCTGAGATCCACCCGGTCCGTGGGCTCGAAGCTCAGGCCGTCGGCGGTGACCAGGTGCGCGGTGAGCCGGAGCGGCCGCCGGGGTGCGGTGAGCCCCACCTTCGCGATCAGGAAGACCTCGTCGGGCGTGGCGTTCTCGGTCCCGTACTTCTTCTTGACCCGTACGGACCGCGCGAACTCGACGCGCTCCAGGCGGGCGGAGAAGTGCGAGGTGCGCAGCTCCTGGTGCATGCCGCCCGACACGGTCAGCGGCTCCCTCCTCTGGTCGGTCGTCAGCACGCGCGTCTGGACGTAGACCGCGGCGCACACCAGCGCTAGCCCGACGACCGCGCTCACCGTCCTGCGCCACAGCGGAACGCGGCGGCGCGGCGGCTCAGGACGGGCGGGCGCCGCGGGAGGCGCGTCCGGTACGAGGCTGCGGGAGGTGACCATCACACCTCCTCCACACGGACCGGCAGGTCGACCTGGGCGAGGACCGTGGGCGCGAAACGGAAGGCCTTGCCCTTCTTGCGGTCCTCCGCTGTCAGCGGCACCTTCTTCTGCGTCAGCTGCCAGTAGTGGGACCTGTGGAAGAAGTCCTCGTGCCACTCGTAGATGCCCGCGTCGATCTGGACGTTCTTGGGGGCCGGCTCGCCCGGTTGCAGCTCGAATGCCATGACCACCGTCGCGGGCACCTCGGGATGCAGCTGACGATACGTGCGGCCTCCGGAGATCGTCACGATGTTGGGGCCGGTCGACGTGGCCGACCCGGGCAGGATGACCTTGCCGTCGGCCCTGATCGTGACAAGCGCCTCGTCCATCCTCTGGGCGAGGAGCGTCTGTCCGGACTTGTTGGTCACCTTCATGGTGATCTGCAGGTAGCGCTTGTCGGAGATGCCGAGGCCGTCCTTGCCGCCGGGGCGGACGACGGCGTCCTCGAACAGCGTGGTCATCTGGACCTGGTCGACCTCCGCGCCCTTGCCGAGCTGCTCGGGCTTCTCCTCGGGGGCGTCCTTGAGGCCGCCGAAGGCCGCGCTCACACCCACGGTCGCGGCCGCCAGAACGGCCAGGACCGGTAGGAGAACCGGTCGCCGTCGTCGTGAACCGCCGCCAGTAGGGGTGGACGTCATGCCACAGGATGGTAGTCGTTGCTTGTTCCCCTTCCGCCTCGTTCGTCCCAGGAATGAGCGCTACAAGTCCGCAACTATGCAGGAACCCGGCACGGCTTCGAGGAAACCCGGGTGTGGCGAAACCTGACCGCGGGTTGTGGAGATGCCCTGCGGACCCCGAGACGTGATCGATAACATGCCCAGGATGTCCGAATCGCTGGCCTTGGGGGCTGGGTCACCGCAGGCGTCCTCCGCCGTCAGATGGTGGAGGCGCTCGCCGTACGGGCTCCCGCTCTACACCCTGGCCATCTGGGGACGCCGCCTGGTCCCGCTCGTGTTGTGGTTCACCCTCGGCGAGCTGGGGCGCTTCGGGCTCCTCGTGGCAGGGTCCGAGCTGTCGCACGGCTCCTTCCGGCAGTGGCGCCTGGCGGGCGTCATGCTGGACTTCATCGTCATGGTGATGCTCGGCATGATCGTCACCGTGGGCATGCTGCACTCCCTGCGCGGCATGCTGACCGAGACGCGTGCCCGGCGCGCCGAAGGGGGCGAGGACGAGCCGCTGCTCACCGGGCTCGGCCGGGCGATCATCGTCTTCGTGGCCATCTACCTGGCGTGGGGCTGGCAGACCGCCGACGCGCGCGAGTTCGCGGACGCGGACATGGAGCGCTACGCGGACCAGTACGACACCTACACGGCCGCGCTGGTGAACAGAGCCCTGGGCACGGGACAGGGGACGCCGGCCGAGCCCGTCCGCCCGGACGCCGGTACCAACCTCCTGCTCGACCTGAAGGTGGCGATCGTCTTCACGGCGCTCGCCATGGTCGCCCGTTACGTGCTGTCGGCGCTCCACGAGCGCAGGGGCGGGGCGAAGCTGGCCTTCGGCGTGGCCTTCTGCGAGCTGGCGTACACCTTCTACGGCGCCGTCCTGGTGTTCACCTTCGCCGAGGACCGCTCGGCGTGGCTCGGGCGACGGGTCGCCACCGCGTGGTGGAACGACCACTGGGCCGCGCTGGAGGAGGCCGTGCCGGGCTGGCGCACCGCGATGGAGTGGCTAGCCGGCATGCGTCCCCACATCGTCGAGGGACTGGTGGTGCCGCTCACCTGGCTGACCCTGGCGATCCTGGTCTACGGGGCGTACTCCGAGGACGGCCGCGCCCTGATCAGGGGCACCTCGCTGGAACAGGCGGCCGGCGCGGTCGAGCGGCGGACCCACCGGCTGACCCGGCGCGGCACGCACGTGCTGTTCGTGCGGGCGGGGCTCGACAGATGGCCTCCGGTGCTCAACGCCCTGCGGCTCACCCTCAGGGGCGGCGCTCCGCTCTTCACGGTGATGTGCCTGTGCTACATGCTGCTCCACGTGGGCGCGGACTACGCCGAGCGAGGGGTGTACTACCTGATCGGCGCCGCGCACCGCCAGCTCGAATGGGAGGTCTACCAGATCCCCGTCCACTTCGGCAGGGACCTGATCTTCACCACGTTGACGCTCTGCCTGCTCGCCGCCACCTTCGACGTCGCGGCGACGCGTCAGCGGGCGAAGCGCAGCGTCTCGCGGGGCGAGTAGCTCAGCACCAGTTCCGCGGTGTCCCGCAGTGCGCTGGGCACGGCCGTGACCACCGTGAACCGCGACGTCCTGCCCACCTTCAGGTCCGAGGAGGTCGGCGTCCCGGCCGGCACGGCCTCCCATTCGCCGCCGGTCCTGCCGCGCGTACGGAAGTCCGGGGTGCGGTAGCCGGCGATCTCCCCGGCCGAGACCGGGGTGACCTGGACGGTCGCGACCAGCGCGGCGGCGGCGGGGTCGTTCGATCGCGGGCCGGGCGCCAGGCTGACCTGCCAGCGCATGCCGTGGAGGACGACGCTCTGCCCGCGCGGGACGTCCTTGACCACCTCGGCGGGATACCGTTCCGCGACCCATGCCGAACGGTCCCACCACTGCACGCCGACCGTGACCGCGACCAGCGCGACGGCCGCCAGGGTGAGAAGGACGCCGCGCACCGCACGCGGAAGCCTTCGCCGCTTCGGCTCCCGGGGGGAAGGCGCCGGCGGGACGGCGGGCAAGGAGCCGGTGGAGGCACCGTCGCGCGCCACCGGCTTGAAGGCGTCCCACGTGGAGTCCTCAGGCCCCGGGGCGTACGTATCGCTCATGTGCTCACTCCTCGGCCACCAGCTGCCACGAGGGCTTCACGTCGTCGAGCAGGTGCCTGGCCGCCGTGTCGTCGGCCGAGAGGGCCAGTGCGGCCTCGGGGAGGAGCTGGTTGTAGCGGTTGGGATAGATCTGGTCGTAGATGCCGTTCGAGGAGGGTGCGGAGACGACGATCGAGGCTCCGGGAACCGCCTCCCGAGGGACCTCGAACACGAACACCACGTCGACCCACCAGCCGTGCTGCACCGGGCGCCGGGAGAGCGTGAAGGCCGGGTCGACGCGGTCGGTGGCCGCGTACTCGATGCCGTCGGCCGTCCTGAGCCACGCGTTCTCCAGCCGTGTCGGCTCATCAGGGGAGGTCGCGCCGACCGTGGCGACGACGAAGACGTCGGGGGTGCCGACGCGCGCGGACTTCTTCACCTCCACATGGCCGCCGTCCGGGTCGGTGCTGGTCGTGAGCAGCCTCAGGGACGAGGCGGCCACGACCTTGTCGAGCCTGGCGCTGAACCTTCCCGTCGAGGCCACCGCGCCCGCCGCCGCCTGGGAGGTCAGCGGGGCGTCCAGATCGTCCTTGTTCATCACGAACGTGTGGGCGTACACGGCCGCGGCGCCGACGGCGAGCGCGACGACCCCGTTGCCCAGGTACCGCAGGAGCCGCCGCCCGCCGGTCGGCGGGGCCGTGGGCGGCGCGGCCGTGGGGGGCGCGGCCGTCACGCCGCCCTCCGTACGGGGATGGTGACCCGCGCGGCGACCAGGGGCCTGTCGTCGTCGCCCCTCACCAGTTCGGCGATGTGGCGCCCGGTCAGGTGATCCTCGTGGTTCTCGTACCTGCCGACGTCGATGTCGAGGATGTCCGGATACCCGCCGGCGCCGGGCTCGGTCTCGGACGAGCCGCGCTTGCGGAGCCGGATGATCACCGACGAGGTCCGTTTCGGCGGCAGGAGCCTGCTGGGGGCGCCGTCGCCTGGCACGGTCGTGTCGTACAGCCAGGTGTCCCCGGTGCCGGGCATGCTCCCGGGGACCATCAGCTTCTCGCCGTCGCGCGACACCACCCGCAGCAGGGAGTTCTCCAGGTACGCCAGAGGCACGCTCACCTCCGCGTCGTTGTAGATCCTCAGGCTCAGGTCCAGGACGGTGTGCCTCGGCGCGGAGGGATCATCGCCGTCGAAGGTCACCTGGTGCACGAACGCGTCCTCGATCTTCGTACGGAACACGTCCTGGTCGATCTCCTGGCCCGCCCGCCGCTGTGGAGGCTTCTCGGGAGGGGCCTCCCGCAGGCCGCCGAGCGCGGCGACGGCGCCGATGCTCGCCGCGGCCAGCAGGACGGCGGCCGGCACGAGGACCGGTCGCCGGCGACGGCTGCCGCGGGGGACGGAGGACGTCATGCCACACGATCGTAATCGTGAACGGTTGCCCATCTGACTCGTTCGTCCCGTCAGCCGGGCGGGATGCCAGGAATCTGGTCCGAATGGCGAGAACCCTGCCCCAATAGGGGGTCCAACTCATACGCTGTCACAGTCGGAGAGCTAGTTCACGGGCATGGGGCCGGCAAGCTCCCCAGCAAGCGCGACCATTGACAGGTGGAGGTCCGGTGGCGGACGTGCACCCAGAGCATGCGCAGTTGCAGGCTGACCGGATCTACCTGGGCTGGCAGTACGCGATGCTGTACCCCGATCCGGGCCCGCCGCCGAGGCGCCCCTCGCCCGGAGAGATCTCCGAGGAGCCCGCCCCGGTCGACCCGGCCTGGGTCCGCAGGGAGCGCCTCCAGGAAGACCTGCTCAACCGCCCCGTGAAGATCGTCGGCATCTTCATGGGCATCCTCGCGGTCCTCATCCTCGGCCTCGGCGTCAGCGAGATGATCGGCTGGCCGTTCGTCGTCATCGGGCTGGTCGCCACGGGCGGCGTGGCGACGATCTGCGGCTACGCCGTCCACCAGGGCGAGCGGGCGCTCCGTTCCCGCATCAGGGAGCAGGAGTCGCGGGCCGACCAGCGCCGTGAGCGCCGTGAGCGCGAGCTGTTCGACGCCCAGGAGGAGCACGCGGAGCGCTACCGCGAGTGGGCCGCCAAGAAGGAGCAGTACGACCGGCAGCTCACCTGGTACGCCGTGGCCGTGCCCGACGAGATCGACCGCATCGACGTCGCGGGCGGCACGCTGCCCGGCTGGTCCGCGCTGATCACCCTGCTCGGCGCGACCCGGCTGTACAGCGGCGGCCACCTCACCGTGCTCGACCTGTCCGAGGGCGCCATCGCCAAGGATCTCATCGAGCTGGCCAGGCGCGGCGGCGACGACCCCCTGGTTTGGGTGCTCCCCGTCGACCTGCCGAGGCTCGACCTCGGCGCGACGCTGCCGCCCGAGGCGTTCGCCGACGTGCTCGCCCACGTCGTCAGCGTCAGCGAGGAGCACCGCACCACCCGAGACCTGAGCTTCGACAACGCCATCCTCGAACGCGTGCTCGAGGTGCTGGGCGAGAACGCCACGATCAACCAGGTCACGGCCGCGCTGCGCGCCCTCGCCCAGGTGGGCGACCCGCGCGACGACCTGCGGTACGGCCTGCTCACCGCCACCCAGCTCGAACGCATCGGCACGCTGTTCGGCAGGGGCGTGACCGACCGCGTGGTGATCGAGCGCGCCTGGGCCCTTGAGTCCCAGCTCCGCAAGCTGGAGACGCTCGGCTCCGAGGCGGTGAAGCTGCCGCCCGCGCGGCTGCGCGTGGTCTCCATGGACCGCCAGGCCGGGGTCTTCGGCAACCGCGTGCTCGGCACGTACGTCGCCACCGCGCTGACGCACATCCTGCGGCAGTCACCGGCCTCCGAGCGTCCCTGGTACCACACGATCATCGTCGCGGGCGCGGACAAGCTCAGGGGCGACGTGCTCGACCGGCTGATGGACGCCTGCGAGACCTCGCAGACGGGCCTCGTGCTGACGTACCGCTCGCTCACCCCCACCGTCAGGGAGCGCCTCGGCCGGGGGCACGCGGCCGTCGCGTTCATGCGCCTCGGCAACGCCGAGGACGCCCGGGTGGCCAGCGAGCACATGGGCACCGAGCACCGCCTGGAGCTGGCCCAGCTCACCGAGACCATCAGCCCGGCCGTCGACGGCGTGAACGGCTCCTACACCTCCACGGTCGGCGACGACGCCGGTCGCACCGGCCCCGGCGAGGAGGAGAAGGGCGAGGGCGACCTCAAGGAAGGCATCACCGAGTCCACCGAGTGGGGGCGCAGCGCCACCAAGGCGATGGGGGAGGAGCGCGTGCTCCACCGCAGCAGGGAGTTCCTGGTCGAGCCGCACCAGCTCCAGCAACTCCCCACGACCTCGGTGATCGTCACCCATGCGACGGCCGAGGGGCGGCAGGTGCGGCTCGCCGACGCCAACCCGGCCATCCTCACCTTCCCCAAGACCACTTTGGGGGAGTTCGAGGAGGTTCGCCGGGTCATGCTGACCCCGCCGGAGCCCGAGCCCGTGCCAGAGGAGGACCCTTTCCCGCCCAATCTGGGCCCGCCGCCCGAGCGGCTGGACTGGAGGACACGGCATTGAACAGGTAATCCCCTGGCAAACGACAGTGGCATAAGGGATTTGAGCTTGATATGCAGGCAAGCGTGTCCTCCGCAGCGCCCAGCGCGCCGTTCCCGCTGAGTGGTCCGTGGTATCGCATCCAGGCGATCACGGCCCCCTCGCGTAGCTCGTCGGCCGAGTGGGATTTCGTCACCGTCCTGCCCGCCGTGCTGTCCGCCGCCCAGCGCAACCGGCCCTTCGTCATCGGATGGCTCTCCCGCGGATCCGGCGCGCCCCTGGAGCTGATCACCAACGCGGGCCCGCTCACGCCACCGCGCCCGCCCCGGCGCGCGTCCAGCGCCACCGTTGAGGAGGCACCCCAGGGGCCGCAGCCGCTGCTGTTCCCCGGCGGCGCGCGGGGCGTGGAAATCGGCGACGACTGGCTCGCCGACCTCGCCGACCTCGCCTGGACACCCTGCCCCGGCCGCCAGGCCCCGCCGCTCAACGGGCGCAGGGAGCCGGGCCCCGACGAGCTGCTGCGTCCCACGCTGTTCGAGTCCACGCTGGTCACGCTGATGTCGCGCCCGTTCGCCTGGCTCGTCGTGGCCGAGCCCACCGACCTGCTGGACGCCGAGGTCGCCCACCTGCGCACCCAGCTCAACGTGCTGCGGCAGTACGGCGACGCCTCCGAGCGCAGCAGGTTCGACGCCGAGCGGGCCGAGCGGCGGATGCAGGAGCTCGACGCCTTCCGCGAGGCCGGGCTGTGGAACGTCCGGGTGCTGGCCGGCGCGGCGGGCCCCGACGAGCTGCGGCAGATCGCGCCGGTCCTCGTCGGCTCGGTCGAGATGAGCCACCATCCCTACCGGCTGCGCAGCGCGCTGTCGCTGCCGATCCTCGCCGGCTTCGGCCGGGCCACCGCCGTCGAGCCGGTGTACGGCTTCGCCGAGGCGCTGGGCGTGACCCTCCAGGACTCCGCCGACGGCGCGGCGTCGCCCTTCGCGGCCACCGCGGGGGCGCTCGCCGCCCTCGCCGGGCTGCCCCGCCGCGAGGTCCCCGGCGTTCGGGTGCTCGACGCGGGCTTCTTCGACGTGACCAGCGAGGCCGACGTCCGCAACACCGGGGAGCCCGTGCTCGACCTCGGCGCGATCATCGACGGGCAGGACCGCGCGGTCGGGTCGTTCCGGGTGCCGCTGGCGACGCTCAACCGGCACGCCTTCGTCACAGGGGCGACCGGGTCCGGCAAGTCGCAGACCGTGCGCCACCTGCTGGAGCAGCTCAGCGAGGCCGGCATCCCGTGGCTCGCGATCGAGCCCGCCAAGTCCGAGTACGCCGCGATGGCCGGGCGCATGGAGCACCTGGCGCCGCTCACGGTGATCAACCCATCGGCGCCCGACAACGTACCGTTCAGCGTCAACCCGCTCGCCCCCGAGCCCGGCTATCCGGTGCAGGCGCACATCGACATGGTCAGGGCGCTGTTCATGGCGGCCTTCGACGCCGAGGAGCCGTTCCCGCAGATCATGTCGCTGGCGCTCCAGCGCGTGTACGAGGCCAACGGCTGGGACGTCGTCACCGGCGGCGGCATCCCGGGAGCCGCGGTGCAGCCGTCGGTGCCCACGCTGGAGCAGTTACAGACCCACGCCCTTGAGGTCATCCAGGAGATCGGGTACGGCAGGGAGGTCCAGGCCGACGTCGAGGGCTTCATCAGCCTGCGGCTGCGTAGCCTCCGGGTCGGCTCCGCGGGGCGGTTCTTCGAGGGCGGCCACCCCGCCGACATCGGCGGCCTCCTGCAGCGCAACGTCGTGTTCGCGATCGAGGACGTCGCGAACGACGAGGACAAGGCGTTCCTGATGGGCACGCTCATCATCCGCATCGTCGAGCACCTGCGGATGCGCGCCAGGGAGGAGAAGGCCCGCGGACTCCAGCACGTCATCGTCATCGAGGAGGCGCACCGGCTGCTGCGCGACAGGGGCTCCCAGCGGGCCAGCACCCACGCGGTGGAGCTGCTGGCGGGGATGCTCGCCGAGATCCGCGCGTACGGCGAGGGCATCGTCGTGGCCGAGCAGATCCCCACCAAGCTCATCGCGGACGTGGTGAAGAACACCGCGCTGAAGGTCGTGCACCGGCTCCCCGCCGAGGACGACCGCAGGCTCGTCGGCGCGGCGATGAACCTCAGCGAGGAGCAGTCCCGCCAGGTCGTCTCGCTGCAGCCGGGCACCGCCGCGGTCTTCGCCGACGGCATGGACCGCCCGCTGCGCATCCAGGTACCGCTAGGAGAGGACCGCGAGCACACCCTCCTCGGCCCGATCCCGCCCATCCGCGGGCGCAGGTCCGCCGCCTGCGGGCACGAGTGCACGACCGGCAAGGCTTGCACGCTGTTCGAGCTGCGCGAGGCGGACCTGCTCGCCGACGCCCCCGAGTGGGCCTGGCTGCGCATCTGGACCGACACGGTGGTGCTGGCCTTCTGCACCAACCGGTCGCTGCCGGGCGTCCCGCGCGTGCTCGCCGACATCTGGGCCGAGCTTCCCGCGAGGCGCCGCGAGTGCCTGCTCGCCACGCTCGTGGAGCGCGCGGTGGCGAGGCGGGCGTGGTCGCTGCGCACGTTCTACGACCCGAGCCTGCTGACGGTGAAGGCGGCCGAGGTGGCGGCGGCGCTGCTCGACCCGTCGGGGGACGCCAAGCCGGCCCCCGGCGAGCGCCCGGGCGCGGCGTGGGTGATCCCGCAGGTCCGCTGGGTCCACGAGGTCGACAGGCTCTTCCCGTACGGCCACCAGGCGCCGAACCTCCGCAGTCCCGCCCCCGCGATGGAGTACGCCCTGTTCGGCACCGACCCCTCCGGCCGGCCGTACCCGCATCTCGGGGTCAACGGGTCGGGGCCGGTGGACACCGGGGGGCGCACCGAGCTGCTCGGGCACCGTGCCAAGGCCCTGCGCCACCACCCGCTGTCGATGGAGATGGACCGCAACCGGGCTCTCGCCTGGCGGGTCCTGCTCGGCGACGACGAGCACGAGGGCATCCAGAGGGACTTCATGACCGTCGCCATCGGCGTCGAGCCGCGTGACCGGGTACGTCACATCGCCCAGACGATGGGCGCCGGGTGGCTGGAGACCGTCCTGGCGTGGCCGAGGCGGTTCGTGCTGCCGTTCGAGGGGGGCGCGGAGAACCAGGCGGAGCTCTCCTTCCTCGACTAGCGCGCCGGCTCGTGAGCCTCGTTGGGAACTGTTCGCGCGACCCGCACTAGGATCTCGGGCATGACCCAGCTACCGCTGCGTGCTCAGCTAGCGAGTGCCCTCGGGCGTACTGCCGCCACCCTCTCCCGGGTCACCGGGCGCGGTGACGGATCGGTGATCGGCGGGCGCGTCGGGCTGATCCTGGAGCCCGACCTGCTGCGCAAGCTGGCCGCCGACCGCAAGCTCGTGCTGGTCAGCGCCACGAACGGCAAGACGACCACCACCCGGCTGATCACCTCGGAGCTCCAGGAGCTCGGCGAGGTCGCCACCAACGCCTTCGGCGCGAACATGCCGGCCGGTCACGTTTCTGCGCTGTCCCAGGCCAAGCAGGCGCCCTTCGCCGTGCTGGAGGTCGACGAGAAGTACCTCCCCGAGGTGCTCGACACGACCGGCGCGACCGTCGTCTGCCTGATGAACCTCAGCCGCGACCAGATGGACCGCGCGGCCGAGATCTGGCTGCTCGCCCAGAAGTGGCAGCGCGCCCTCGCCGGCAAGGACACCCACGTGATCGCCAACTGCGACGATCCGCTGGTCACCTGGGGCGCCTCGACCGCCGCCCGGGTCACCTGGGTCTCCTGCGGGCAGCCCTGGAAGGAGGACTCCTGGTGCTGTCCCCAGTGCGGCGGTCCTCTCGACCGCAAGGGCAACGACTGGGCCTGCCGCGAGTGCACGTTCCGCCGTCCCGAGCCCACCTGGGTGCTCGACGACGACGGGGTGATCGACCCCCGGCGGCAGCGCTGGGTGCTCGACCTCCAGCTCCCCGGCCGGGCCAACCGCGCGAACGCCGTCATCGCGCTGGCGACCGCCGAGCTGTTCGGCCTATCCGTCGACCGCGCGCTTCCGAGGCTCCGTGAGGTCAGGTCGGTCGCCGGGCGCTACACGACGGTCGAGCGCGACGGGCGCTCGCTGCGGCTGCTGCTCGCCAAGAACCCCGCGGGCTGGCTGGAGGCCTTCGAGGTCGCCGACCCGTCCCTGCCGATCGTCCTGTCGGTGAACGCCCAGGGGCCGGACGGCCGCGACACCTCCTGGCTCTGGGACGTCGACTACCGCATCCTGAGCGGCCGGCCCGTCTTCGTGACGGGCGAGCGGCGGCTCGACCTGGCGCTGCGGCTCGACGTCGCCGGGGTGCCCTTCGAGCTCTGCGACACCTTCGAGCAGGCCGTCGCCCGCCAGGCGCCCGGCCGGGTCGACGTGATCGCCAACTACACAGCCTTCCAGCAGATTCGAGCGGAGTTCGGCCGTGCCGTCTGACAGCGCCCTGCGCATCGTATGGATCTACCCGGACCTGCTGAGCACGTACGGCGACCAGGGCAACGTCCTGATCCTGGAGCAGCGGGCCCGTAAGCGGGGCATCCCCGTCGAGACCGTCTACGTCCGCTCGGCCGACCCTGTGCCCGACTCGGGCGACATCTACCTCATCGGCGGCGGAGAGGACCGGCCGCAGATCCTCGCGGCCGAGCGGCTCCGGCGCGACGGCGGCCTTAAGCGGGCGATCGACCTCGGGGCGTCGCTCCTGGCGGTCTGCGCGGGCTACCAGATCATGGGGTCGGTGTTCGGCGGCGAGGAGGGCCAGCCCGTGGCGGGCATCGGCCTGCTCGACATCGCGAGCTCCCGAGGCCCCGCCCGCGCGGTGGGCGAGCTGGCCGCCGAGGTCGACACGGGGCTCGGCGGGCACATGCTGACGGGCTTCGAGAACCACATGGGCGTCACCCGTCTCGGTCCCGGGGTACGCCCGCTGTCGCGCACGGTGGTCGGCACGGGCAACGGCGACGGCACCGAGGGGTGTCACGCGGGCAAGATCGTCGGTACGTACCTCCACGGCCCGGCGCTCGCACGCAACCCCTGGCTCGCCGACGTCTTCCTGGGCTGGGCGACCGGTCCGCTGACCCCGATCGACGACAGCTGGTACGACAGGCTGCGCGAGGAGCGGCTCAGGGCCGTCCTGCCTCGCTGAGCCGCCCGCGGCGGGGGTTCCGGTCTCAGTAGACGAGCGCCTGGACCCCCTCGCCGAGCGCCTCCTCCACGAACGTCGGGGCGCCCGCGATGCGCACGCCGTCGATCAGGTCCGCCACGCCGATCTTCCGGCGCGCCGCGCACTGCGTGCACACGGTCACCTTGCCCGCGGCCAGAACGATGTCGAGCAGGTCCTGCAGGGGAGTCGCCTCTGCGAGGGTGAACTCCTTCGCCCGGCCGGGCAGGCCGAACCACGCCGACTCCCCGGTCAGCCACAGCGACACGGGGACGCCACTGGCCACGGCGGCGGCTGCCACGGTAAAGGCTTGATTGCACCGCTCGGGGGCATCTGAACCAGCCGTCACCTTTATCACCATTGATCGTGCCATGGTCTGAGCCTATGCGCGGACGACGCGGATCCACCAGGCGAATGTCCCGTTCGGTGTCGCGGCGCGAGCCGCGCGGGCGGGCATTTAGGCTCATGTGCCATGGAGTCCCAGTCATTGCATCCCGCCCTTGAGCCGATCGCCTTCCTGCTGGGCAGGTGGGAGGGCGCCGGGGTGGGCGGTTACCCGACGATCGAGAGCTTCCGGTTCGGCCAGGAGATCACCTTCGAGCACAACGGCAAGCCGTTCCTGAGCTACACCAGCAGAACCTGGCTGCTCGACGACGAAGGCAACATGGTCAGGCCCCTCGCCACCGAGTCCGGGTACTGGCGGGCGCTCCCCGAGCGGCAGCTGGAGATCGTGCTGGCCCACCCGACCGGCATCGTCGAGATCTACCTCGGCGAGGTGGTGTTCCACAAGATCGAGATGCGCACCGACGTCGTCGCCCGCACCTCCACCGCCAAGGAGTACACCGCGGGGCACCGGCTGTACGGCCTGGTCGAGGGCAACCTCATGTACGCGTACGACATGGCGGCCGAGGGCCAGCCGCTGACCTCGCACCTGTCGGCCGAGCTGAAGAAGGTCGGCTGAGAAGCGGGGCTGGAAAGGCCGGCTGAGAAGCGGGCCTGAAAAGCGAAAAGAACCCCGGGCGTGCTCCGTCTCCTGATGAGACGGGCCGACTGGACCATGGGAGGAGAGAGCTCCCCCCGCCGGCCGCCCGGGGTTCCGGTGTCTGTCGTGGATTCGCCTGGACGCCACCAGTGCCCGGGAGGGCACGACGTCTGGACGGAAGGTCCTGACTTGGCGATGCCCTAGCGGACAGCCACCTCGCTAGCCCAATAATGACTAACCATTGTTCGGACCACCTCCCTTCTGCGTGCTTCGTACGCTATGCGAGCACCTCCGAGGCAGGCAAGCGAATATTTCCGGCCGGCCCCAACCTGCCTGAACGGCGTCTCGCCAGGCCCCGGGCGCGCCGGCCGGGGTGATCCCCGCGCCGTCCCCGCAAGGGTCCGCGTACGGCCCTCGCCCCTCGCGCGGGGCTCGTAGACTCGGTGCATGACCGGGACATGGCACGAGGAGCTGCGCGCGCGTGGATACCGGGTGACTCCGCAACGCCAGCTGGTGCTGGAGGCGGTCACCCGGCTTGGCCACGCCACCCCCGAGGACATCTGCGGCCAGGTGCAGGAGACCGCCAGAGGCGTCAACATCTCCACCGTCTACCGCACGCTGGAGCTCCTCGAAGAGCTGGGCATGGTCACCCACACCCACCTCGGGCACGGCGCCCCCACCTACCACCTGGCGAGCAAGGCCGACCACGTCCACCTGGTGTGCCGGGGCTGCGACCAGATCACCGAGGTCAGGCCGGAGCTGGTCGCGGGCATGGTGTCCAAGCTCGAGAGCGAGCTCGGCTTCGAGACCGACGTCCACCACCTGACCGTGTTCGGCCGGTGCCGCGACTGCCGCCCCTGAGTGCGCGGATATCCGCCTGAGCGCAATAGCCTGGAGCCATGCGAAGCCCTCTGCTGGACACGCCAGGAGCCGTAGCCGCCGAGTCACCCGATGACACCGTCGCCGCGCACTACGGCGAGCTGTACGCCGAGCAACGCGCGCTCGCGGAGGGCCAGGCCCTGGTCGACCGGAGCAACCGCGAGGTCGTCCGCATCTCCGGGCCCGACCGGCTCAGGTGGCTCAACGACCTCAGCTCGCAGAAGCTCGACACGCTGGCGCCGGGCACGCCCACGCAGACGCTGCTCCTCGACGCGCAGGGCAGGCTGGAGCATCACCTGACGCTCGTCGACGACGGCGAGTCCGTCTGGGCGCACGTCGAGCCCGGCACCTCCGCCGCGATGGTCGCCTTCCTGGAGAAGATGCGGTTCATGCTCCGCGTCGAGGTCGCCGACGTGACCGCCGCCTACGCCGTGGTGACCGTCCTCGCCCCCGGCGCGGGCGACGGCGCCGCGCGGCCCGTGCCCGAAGGCGCGATCGCGATCGGCGGCGACCTCCTGGTCCCGCGCGAGCGGCTCGGCGGGCTCGCCGAGGAGCTCGGCCTGCGCCCGGCCGGCCTGTGGGCGTACGAGGCCCTGCGCATCGAGGCGCACCTGCCCCGGGCGGGGTTCGACACCGACCACAAGACCATCCCCCACGAGGTCGGCTGGATCGGCTCGGCCGTCCACCTCACCAAGGGGTGCTACCGGGGCCAGGAGACCGTCGCCCGGGTGCACAATCTCGGTCACCCGCCGCGCCGCCTGGTCTTCCTGCACCTCGACGGCAGCGTCGACACCCTGCCGCCGCACGGCGCGCCGGTGACCCTCGGCGTGGGGTCGCCGAGGGAGGCCGACCCGGAGGCCGCGGTGGAGGGCAGTGCCGAGCCCGGCCAGGTCGGCTTCGTCGGCTCCTCGGCCCGCCACCACGAGCTCGGGCCCATCGCCCTGGCCGTGGTGAAGCGCACCGTTCCTGTGGACATCTCGCTGCTGGCCGGGGGCGTCCCCGCCGGCCAGGAGGTCATCGTGCCGCCGGACGCAGGGCGCAACGTCACCATCGACCCCGGCCTGCGCCGCCGCATCCGCTGACCCCGCCGCCCGTCGTACGGGCGCGGGGGCTCAGGTCTCGATGATCAGCGTGATGGGGCCGTCGTTGACGAGCGCGACCTTCATGTCGGCCCCGAACACGCCGGTCTCCACGCGGGCGCCCGCCGAGCGCAGCTCGGCCACCACGGCGTCCACGAGGGGCTCGGCGACCGGGCCGGGCGCCGCCGCCTGCCAGGTGGGGCGGCGGCCCTTCCTGGCGTCGCCGTAGAGCGTGAACTGGCTGACCACCAGCAGGGGCGCGCCGACGTCGGAGCAGGACTTCTCTCCGGACAGGATGCGCAGCCCCCAGAGCTTGGCGGCGAGCTTCGCGGCCTCCGCCGGGCCGTCGGTGTGGGTCACGCCGACCAGCACGAGCAGGCCGGGCTCGTCTATCGCCCCCACGGTCTGCCCGTCGACGACCACGGACGCGGAACTCACCCGCTGAACAACGGCACGCATGGTCCACGATTGTTCCACCGCCACCCGGCGGGCGCGAACGGCGTGAACGGCGCGCGTGCGCCGTCCGTACACTCAGGGGCGAAAGGAGACCAAGTGTCCGCTGTGCCATTGATTGTGGAAGTCGTCCGTTCCGGGTTCGTGGAGTCCGTCCATCGTGCCCGGGTGTTCGCCCTGGACGCCGAGGGGGTGCCGGTGGCCGTGCACGGTGACGTCGCCGCGGCGGCCTCGCCGCGCTCGTCGATGAAGCCGTTGCAGGCGCTCGGCATGCTCCGCGCGGGGCTCGACCTGGACGGTGAGCTTCTCGCGCTCGCCTGCGCCAGCCATTCCGGCGAGGAATTCCACGTCGAGGGGGCCGCCAGGATCCTGGCGACCGCGGGGCTCGACGCCACCGCCCTCATGTGTCCCGAGGACCTTCCCATTGACACCGCGACGGCGCACCAGGTGCTGCGCGCCGGGGGCGGACCGGCCCGCATCACCATGAACTGCTCGGGGAAGCACTCAGCGATGCTCGCCACCTGCGTGGTCAACGGCTGGTCCACCGGCGACTACCTGCACCCGGGGCACCCCCTGCAGCGGGCGATCCGCGCCACCGCCGAGGAGCTGACCGGCGAGCGGGTCGCGGCCACCGGAGTCGACGGCTGCGGCGCACCGCTGTTCTTCGCCTCCATGGCCGGGGTCGCGCGGGCCTTCCGGGCCCTCACACTGGCCGCGCCCGGCACGTACGAGCGGCGGATCGCCGACGCCATGCGCGCCCACCCCAAGTGGACCTCGGGCACCTCCCGCCCTGAGGCCGCGCTGATGCGCGCCGTGCCGGGGCTCATGGTCAAGTCGGGGGCCGAGGCCTTCGACGCGCTCGCCTTCGAGGACGGCCGCGCGGCCACCGTCAAGATCGAGGACGGCGGCCAGCGGGCCAGGGTGCCGGTGACCGTGGCCGTCCTGCGCGCCCTCGGGCTCGGCCTGGACGCCCCCGAGCTGGACGCGCTCGCCAGCCCGCCGCAGTTCGGCGGAGGCCATCCCGTGGGGGAGGTCCGCGTACGCGGCCAGGTGTGATCCGCCGTCTTTCGCAGGCTCAGATCGAGCGGCGGAACTGGCGGGACGTGGAGATCGCGCCCGAGGTGGTCAGCGTGAAGGTGCGCATGGAGTCGGCGAACTTCGACAGGTCCCATTCGGCGGGCCCGTGGTACCAGTACAGGTTGTCGGCCTGCTCGCCGTTGCCGTTCAGCGAGGCCACCACGCGGGCCCAGCGGTCGACGTTGTCGAAGACCACGGCGTACGGCAGGTAGCGGGAGAACAGCTCGATGCGCTGGGCCGGTGGCACCTCGCCGATCTCGCCCGCGGCGAGGTAGTCGCGGAAGCCGAGGGTGTGGGCGAGGGCCGAGGAGCCCCTTGAGGTCTTGGCCGGCATGTACTGCCCGCCGACGGCCAGGGCGGCCCCCGCGATGATCAGCGCGAGGCCGAGCAGGCCGTACGTCGTCAGCCAGGCGAGCAGCACGGTGGCGAGCACGCCGAGGCCGGTGACGACCACCCCGATCGTGGTCCACCGGGTGCGCACCGAGTCGGGGCGGCGGGCGAACCAGCCCTGGGCGACGACGTCGCGGTAGAGCGCGTCGCGCACCTTGCCGAGCCCGGCCGCGAAGGAGCCGTGAAGCTGGGACAGCAGCACCGAGTCGCGCCCGTCGAAGATCGCCAGGTGCAGCGCGCGCTCGTAGGCGAGAAGGGTCTCCACGGGCGCGTTGGCCACCTTCACCAGCAGCCAGTCGGGGGCGTCGTAGGTGCCTCGGGGCTGCTCCTCGATGTGGATGAAGCCGCGGACCGCGAGGTCGACGATGGTCGCCGTGACGTCGATCACGTCGGCCTGCTCGTCGATCAGTGTGCCGATCTGCCCGGGGCGCACGCCGTCGGGCGGGGAGAACCGGCCGTCGAGCAGCGGGTTGACCGTGCCGCCCGCCTCGCTGTCGAGGATGCGGGCGTCACGGCCGCGGGTCCAGTAGAGCAGCGCGACGCCGCCGAGCAGCAGCACCAGGAGCGCGACGAGCGCGCCGCCGGTGAGCGGGCTGACGGTGAAGGCGTTGGCCAGCTCGAACCGCCGCTCGAGGATCGGCCGGCCGCCGCTGGCGCCCGGGGGGAAGCCGGCGACGACGGTCAGCGCCTGGGAGGGGCCGAGCCCCTGCTGCTCGAACTCCGCCCGCGTGCCGCTCTCGTCCATCGAGGCCGCGGTGCAGCCGGTGGCGGAGGTGAGGTCCCCGGCGAAGCACGAGAGGCTCTGGAGGGGGGCAGGGCCGCTCAGCTTCACGACGGCGTCCTTGACCGGCGCCGACCAGCCGCTGACGACGTACCAGCGCAGCTCCTCGCCGCCGCCGACCGGCGTGACGGCGCCCGCCACGTCGTACTCGATCGTCGCGGTGCCCTTGCCGCCCAGCGTGATGGTGTCGCCGGTGAGGGTGCCGTCGCCCTTGAAGTTCGTGACGCGGTAGACGCGGTCGCTGGCGTCGTCGTACCTGGTCCTCGTGAGCAGTGTGCGCCGGACCTGTCCGGTGTAGCTGATCTGCTCCTTGACGTGGAGCACGCCGCCGGGGCGCAGCTCCGCGGTGACGTCCGCTTTGGTCACGCCGTCGGCCGAGGCGTGGGCCGGGGTCGCGACGAGGACGGCCAGCGCGAGCGCGAGCGTGAGCCGATGGACGAGATTGACCATGGAGCGTCAGCCTAGCGGTCGGCGTGGGACCCCGGGACTAGACTCTCATAGCTGATCAATCACCAACAAATGGGACGGCGTGCCGCTACCAGGGCCCGTACGGGCCGCTGTTCCCTCCGCCCTTGCCGATCTCGCCCACGGCGGGCTTCACATCGGCGAGGTAGATGCCCGACCCGATGACCGACGCGACGGTGAAGATGCTGAGCACCGAGAGGTACTGCACGGCGGCGGCGAACGAGAACAGGGTCGCGAGGCCGAGGATCAGCAACCAGAGACGCTTGTTGAGCTTGCCCGCCATGGCGAAGGCCCGGGCCGGGGTCCTCAGCGCGTGGACCAGAGCCCATGCGCACAGGCCGAAAGCCCCGATGGCGAGCACCCAGAAAATGAGATCCAGGAAGCCGTGAATCTCGAACATCGCCTCTCCAAGGGGTCATGTGATTGGCCGGGTTCAGCCTAGCCCGGACGGAGACCTCCCGGGGGGCCGCGACGGGTGGCCACGGCCTGGTCTGAACGTGCTGGACGGCCCGTGCCCGCACAACGCGCACGGGCCGTACCCCGACAACGGACGCGGCCCGCCCCGGGTTCCGGGACGGGCCGCGCTTTCATCGGCGTTCGGTGGCGTTCAGGCCTTGGGGCCGGTACCGCGGGTGCTCTTGCGGGCCTGCGTGGTGCGGGTGGCGGTCGTCGGCTGGGCGCTGGTGGAGACCTCCTCCAGCTCAAGCGCGGCCTCGCCCGTCACCCTGCTGACGACCTTGCGTCCACGGTTGGCGAACTGGTCGTACAGCAGCGCGGCCTTGGCGCTGATCGTGTCGGCGTACTCCTTGGCCTTCTCGGGCAGGTCCTTGGCGACCGCCTCGGCCTTGACCTGCACGGTGCTGGCGTACTTCCGCGCGATGTGCGGCAGGTCGCGGGCAGTGGCGCCCGACTCCACCCGGCGGGACTGCAGGCGCTGGAGCTGCTCGGGCAGTTCGCGCAGCTTCTCGACCGCGAAGTCGCCCGCGCCGGCGACGGCGTAGAACGGCTTGGACTCGGCGAGCTTCTTGACCTCGGCGTTCAGAGGCATGGGTTAACCTTCCTTGGGTTCCGGTTTGATGCGGCCGTTCGGCGAGGAGGTCACACTCCCCTGTGCGAGAACCGCGTCGACCCCTGGGGTCTCCGGCTCGGGCCGGGCGTTCTGGGAGGTCCGCTCGGTCTCGGCCGGAGCCTCGGCTCGGTTCTCCTTGCGAAACGACTCGTAGATATCGATCAGCACCTGACGTTGCCGCTCGGTGAGAGTGCCGTCGGCCCGCACTGCGGCCAGCACGTCGCTGTCCGGCTCGCGGTCCTCGATGAGGCCCGCCTGCACGTAGAGCGCCTGCGACGAGATCCGCAGACCTTTGGCGATCTGGTTCAGGATCTCCGCGCTCGGCTTGCGCAGCCCGCGCTCAATCTGGCTCAGGTAGGGGTTCGAGACCCCCGCCTGGGTGGCGAGCTGGCGCAGGGAGATCTTCGCCTGCTTCCGCTGATCGCGGATGTACTCACCGATTGAGCCGACCTTCGGTAGTTCCATGCTTTTAGTCTGCATCACCGTGCTTGCAAATGCAAACACGGTGGCAAACTCCAGCAAGCACTGGGGATGTCAGCCGGGATAGATCCACAGAAGGGGCGCGGAGGCCGACAGAAGCACCGAGAACGTGACAAGGCTGTACCTGAACCGCCTCGGTAGCGCGACGCCGGGCTTGATCAGGCGGTTGACCCGCGCCATCACCTGCTCGCCGGCCGCGCCCAGCGCCCCGTTCGGCGCGGGCACGGCCCCGGCCGTACCGAACCGGAGCAGCGCGGTCGCCAGGCGGCGTGGCGAGCAGTAGCGGCGGGCACGGTCGTCGGCGGCCATCTCGACCAGCAGGGCGACCGAGGAGTGGGCGTTGCGCACCACGCTCAGCCAGGGCAGCAACCAGTTGAGCGCGGTGAACGGCAGCAGGACCAGGTCGTGACGCTCGCGCACGTGCGCGGCCTCGTGGGCGAGGACGGCGGTGAGCTCGTCGGCGTCGAGAAGCGACAGCGTGCCGGCGCTGACCACGACCTCCGACCTGAGGCCCGGCAGGCAGTACGCCGCCGCGCCCGGATGGTCGACCACCCGCACGCCCGGCACGCCGGGGTCGTCGCGGGCGATGAGGGAGAGCAGCACGCGGTGCCTGCGCCGGGCGCGCAGGGTCTGCGCCCCCGCGGCGAGCAGCACCACGACGAGCACGGCGAGAAGTGTCAGGCCGGCGGCGAGCGCGGCGACGCGGGGCAGGTCGTACGGCTTCATCAGGCCGTACCCCATGCCGAAGGAGATCGCCGACTCGACGAACGAGCGCAGCCCGTAGAGCACGCCTCCGCCGTAGGGCTCAAGCGCGTACGCGAGCATCGCGCCGACGGTGGCGAGGCCCCACGTCACCCCGAGGGACTGCCAGAGCAGGATGGCCGCCCGGGGGGCGCGCCACGGCCACCGGGCGGACGTGAGCCGCCATGCACCTACCGCGCACGCCGTGGCGAGCGCGGCAAGGACAGCGGCCATGATCACTCTTCTTCCAGCTCCGTGAGTGCTTTGCGCAGGATTTCGGCCTCGGAGCCCGAGACCGTCTGGGCGAAGCGCGTGAGCGCCGCCGAACGGTCACCGGTCATGTCGAGAGCTTCCAGCATAAGCTCAGCGACGTATGCGTCGCGGCTCGCACCGGGCTCATAGCGCCACGCGCGCCCGTCACGGGTGCGGTTGAGGAAACCTTTACGGGTCAGCCGGTCGAGAACCGTCATGACCGTCGTGGGGGCGAGGTCGCGATCGGCGATCAGACGGCCGACCTCCCTGGCGGTCAAGGGGGCCCCGTGGGCCCACAGGATGTCCATGATGCTGCGTTCAAGCTCGCCGAGACCCTTCACGCGACAAGCCTACCTCGGGTAGTACTACGTCGTGTAGAGGGCCGTCTCGGCCGTGCGGGCCTACCGTGCGGCGCCGCGTGCAGACTGGACGCGAAGGGCGAACTGTCGTGAAAGGCCACAGCTCTATGGACATAAAACTGGTGCAGGGTGACATCACCGAGCAGCGGGTGGACGCGCTCGTGAACGCGGCGAACTCCTCCCTGATGGGCGGCGGCGGGGTGGACGGCGCGATCCACCGGCGTGGCGGCCCCGAGATCCTCGAGGAGTGCCGGGCCCTGCGGGCGTCCCAGTATGAGAAGGGTCTCCCCACCGGGCAGGCCGTCGCGACCACGGCGGGACGGCTGCCGGCGCGGTGGGTGATCCACACCGTCGGCCCCGTGTACGCCAAGTCGCAGGACCGCTCTCACCTGCTCGCCTCGTGCTACGCCGAGTCCCTGAAGGTCGCCGACTCGCTCGGGGCCGAGGTCGTCGCCTTTCCCGCGGTGTCGGCGGGCATCTACGGGTGGCCGATGGACGACGCCGCCCGCATCGCCCTCACCACGGTGAGCCAGGCGTCCACCAAGGTGACCGAGGTCCGTTTCGTGCTGTTCGGCGCGGACGCGTACGCGGCCTTCGAGGACGCGCTGGCCCGCCTGAACCGCGACTGAGTCCGAAGCCTCAGGTGGGCGCCCGCCCGCCTGAACCGCGGCTCACCTAGGAGCTCAGGCGGACGGGCGCTCGTCCGGGGCCAGGGAAGACCAGGGGAGGGTGACCTCGCCGAGGCGCCAGCGGCGCCTGCCGCCGAGCGGGGGAGCGGCGGCGACCGGCCAGGCGCCGGCCAGCCGCTCCACCGCGGCCATCCAGCGGGGCCGCACGCCGTAGGCGCCGTACGGCGCGGACAGGGCCCACGCGTGGTCGAAGTCCCGCAGGAAGTCGTGGACGCGCTCGCCCGGCACGTTGCGGTGGATCAGCGCCTTCGGCAGCCGCTCGGCGAGGTCCGAGGGACGCTCGAATCCGGCGAGCCGGGCCGAGAGGGTGAGGGTGCGCGGCCCCCTCGCGTCCAAGGTCACCCACGCGGCCCGGTGGCCGATCTCAGAGCAGGTGCCCTCGACGATCACCCCGTTGTCCGCCACGCGAGATCTCAGCAGGTCCCACGCCTCCCACGCCTGCGCCTCGCCGTACTGCCTGAGCACGTTAAACGCGCGGACGATCAGCGGCCGCCTGCCCACGGGCAGCTCGAAGCCGCCGCGCACGAAGGACAGGCCCGGCCGCTCGTACGGCTTCGCCGCCGCGACGCGGATCGGGTCGATCTCGACGCCGACCACCTCCACATCGGGCCGGACCCTGCGCAGCCGTACGAAGAGCTCTGAGGTCGTGACGTGCGAGGCCCCGTACCCGAGGTCGGCCACCAGCGGCCGGTCGGCGGAGACCAGCAGCGGGCCGTACACCGCGGCCGTCCACCGGTCGGAGCGGCGCAGGCGGTTGTGCCCCGTGGTCCCCCGGGTGATCTCGCCGACCGGCCTGCCCCCACCCGCCCTCACCGTCGGATCCTCATGGTCAGGAGATCCGGTGGACCTTGTGCTGCGCGGCCTGGGCGCGCGGGCGGATGACGAGCCGGTCGACGTTCACGTGCGCGGGGCGGGTGACGCACCAGGCGATCGCGTCGGCGACGTCGTCGGCCGTCAGCGGGTTCGGGACGCCCTCGTACACCTTCTCGGCGCGCTCGGCGTCGCCGCGGAAGCGGGTGAGCGAGAACTCCTCGGTGTAGACCATGCCGGGGGCCACCTCGACGATGCGCACCGGCTCCCCGCACAGCTCAAGACGCAGGGTCTCGGTCATGGAGGTCTGGGCGTGCTTGGCCGCGCAGTAGCCCCCGCCGCCCTCGTAGGAGACCAGCCCGGCCACCGACGTCAGCATGAGCAGGACGCCGTCCCCCGACTCGATCAGTTTGGGCAGCAGCGCCCGTGTCATCCGCAGCGAGCCGAGCACGTTGACCTCGTACATGCGCTGCCAGTCGTCGACCAGGCCCTCGGCGACCGGCTCGAGGCCGACGGCCCCGCCCGCGTTGTTGACCAGCACGTCGCACCGGTCGAGCGAGGCGGCCAGCTCGGCCACCGACTCGTCGGAGGTCACGTCGAGCGTGACGGGCCGGATCGCGGGGACCTCGGCCGCCAGCATGTCGAGCCGGTCACGGCGCCTGGCCGCCGCCACGACGTCGAAGCCCTCGGCCGCGAGCCGTCGCGCCGTGGCCTCGCCGATGCCGCTGCTCGCGCCCGTCACCACAGCTGTCTTGCTCATGTCTCGTCCTTACGGTCGCCTCTGGTGCCTCGGTGCCCTGGCGCCCCTGGTCACGCCGGTGGGTCGCCCGGTGGTCATCCTCCCAGCGTGGCTGGGTAGGGGTTGCGCCGGGCCGCGCAACCCTTATCCGGGAATCTCAGGAAGTATCCGACAGTTATAACCCGTCTGGAGGTGGTGTCAGGTGCCGCGAGTGCCTGTCGCACGCCGGATCAACCGGGTGGCGACTATCAGCATGCACACATCCCCGCTGGACCAGCCGGGTACCGGCGACGCGGGCGGCATGAACGTCTACATCGTCGAGGTGGCCAAGCGCCTCGCCGGGCTCGGCGTCGAAGTGGAGATCTTCACCAGGCAGACGGCCCGCGACCTCCCTCCGACCGTCGAGATCGAGCCGGGCGTCACCGTCCGGCACGTCACCGCCGGGCCGTACGAGGAACTCGACAAGGGTGACCTCCCGGGGCAGCTCTGCGCGTTCCTGTCCGGCGTGCTGCGCACCGAGGCGATGTACGAGGCCGGGCACTACGACGTGATCCACTCGCACTACTGGCTGTCCGGCCAGGTCGGCTGGCTCGCCAAGGAACGCTGGGGCGTGCCGCTCGTGCACACCATGCACACCATGGCCAAGGTCAAGAACCTCCTGCTCGCCGACGGCGACAGGCCGGAGCCGGTGGCGCGCGTGCTGGGCGAGGAGCAGGTCGTCGGAATGTCCGACCGGCTCGTGGCCAACACCGCCGCCGAGGCGCGGGAGCTGATCGACCTCTACCACGCCCCCTCCGAGCGTGTGGCGGTGGTGAACCCGGGGGTCAACCTCCAGGTGTTCCAGCCGGCCTCCAAGGGCGCGGCCCGGCGCAGGCTCGACCTGCCGCAGGACGCCCACATCATGCTCTTCGTCGGCCGCATCCAGCCGCTCAAGGCCCCCGACGTCCTGCTCAGGGCGGCGGCGCGCATGGTCGCCGACGATCCCTCGCTGCGGTCCAGGCTGGTCGTCGCCTGCGTGGGAGGGCCCAGCGGCAACGGGCTCGCCCGTCCCTCCTACCTCACCGACCTGGCGACCGCCCTCGGCATCCCCGAGATCCTGCGGCTCGCGCCACCCGCTCCCCAGAACGAGCTCGCCGACTGGTACCGCGCGGCCGACGTCACGGTCGTCCCGTCCTACAACGAGTCCTTCGGCCTTGTGGCACTGGAGTCGCAGGCGTGCGGCACCCCCGTCGCGGCGGCCTCGGTGGGCGGGCTGCGCACGGCCGTGAAGGACGGCGTCTCGGGGCTTCTCGTCGACGGGCACGAGCCGCACGTATGGGCCAAGGCGCTCCGCGAGTTCGTCGACCGCCCGCTCTGGCGGGACTCGATGGCCGCCGGGGCGCGGGACCACGCCGCGGGCTTCGGCTGGTCGGCCACGGCCGCTCGCCTCATGGAGGTCTACGCCGGAGCCATGACCCGGCTCCACCGCGTGCCGATGGCCGCCAACCTGTAGTGCGGGGTTCCTGATACACAGGGGTTTAGCCGGACAGGAATGCGGGAGTGTGCACTGGTATGGATCACGAGGCAGTTGTCGAGTCCGCGCTCAAGGCGGCGGAGATCACCTACGAGCGACCGCGCCCGGGTTCCTTCCTGGTCAAGCTGCCCGGCCAGCACAAACTGGCCACAATGACCTGGCTCACCATCTCCGACCAGGCGCTGCACGTCGAGGCGTTCTTCTGCCGCCGGCCCGATGAGAACCACGTGGCGTTCTACCGCTGGCTGCTGTCCAAGAACGGCTCGATGTACGGCGTCCACTTCGCCCTGGACTCCGTCGGAGACGTCCACCTCGTCGGTCACCTGCCGCTGGCCGCGGTCTCCGACGAGGAGATCGACCGCCTGCTCGGCTGCGTGCTGACCTACGCGGACGAGTGGTTCGACCGGGCCCTGGAGCTGGGATTCTCCACCTCCATCCGCCGCGAGTGGGACTGGCGGGTCAAGCGGGGAGAGTCGCTGGCCAACCTCCGCGCGTTCGAGGGCATCGTGGAACGCAGCAGGCCGAAGGCCGAGTGACCGCGCCGGGCGCACCCTTAAGCTTGGGCGCATGGCTACTTTGGTGCTATTGCGGCATGGCGAGAGTGAGTGGAACGCGAAGGGCCTGTTCACCGGATGGGTCGACGTCACGCTCTCGTCCACTGGTGAGGACGAGGCCCGGCGCGGCGGCGCCCTGCTGCTCGACGCGGGGGTGCGGCCCGATGTGGTGCACACCTCGGTGCTGACCCGGGCGATCCAGACCGCGAACCTCGCGCTCGGCGCCGCCGATCTGCTGTGGCTGCCGGTCACCCGGTCCTGGAGGCTCAACGAGCGCCACTATGGCGCACTCCAGGGCAAGAACAAGGCGCAGACCCGCGAGGAGTTCGGCGACGAGCAGTTCGCCCTGTGGCGCCGCTCGTACGACACCCCGCCCCCGCCCCTCGCGGACGACGATGAGTTCTCGCAGGTGGGAGATGCCAGGTACGGCACGCTGCCGTCCGAGCTGATGCCCCGCACCGAGTGCCTGAAGGACGTCGTCCACCGCATGCTGCCCTACTGGTACGACAGCATCGTCCCCGACCTCGCGGCCGGGCGCACCACGCTGGTGGTGGCCCACGGCAACTCCCTGCGCGCCCTGGTCAAGCACCTGGACGGCATCGGCGACGAGGAGATCGCCAAGCTGAACATCCCGACCGGCATCCCCCTGCGGTACGAGCTGGACGCCGATTTCAGGCCCCTCAAGGCCGGCGAGTACCTCGACCCCGAGGCCGCCAAGGCCGCCATCGAGGCCGTCGCGAACCAGGGCAAGTAGCCACACCCCCACACACGGCAAGAGAGCCCCGGACCACGAAGGTCCGGGGCTCTCTCATGCGCCTGGGCGCCTTTGGTGTCAGGAGGCGGCGTCGCTGTCGCGGCTGCCGGTGACGAGGTAGACCACGTCACGGGCGACGCGGACGGCGTGGTCGGCGTACCGCTCGTAGTAGCGGCCGGTGAGGGTGATGTCGATCGCGGGCTCGATGCCGTACGCCCAGTCCTTCGACAGCAGCACGCGGAACAGCCTGCGGTGCAGCCTGTCCATCGCGTCGTCGTCGTCGTCCAGTTCCTTCGCCAGCTCGACGTCGTGCGTGGCGATGCAGCTGCCGGTCTTGGTGACCAGGCGCTCGGCGATCTGGCCCATCTCCAGGATCGTGTCGCGCACCTCCGCCGGGATCGCGGAGTCGGGGTGACGCATCCGTGCGATCTTCGCGACGTGTTCCGCCAGGTCGCCCATGCGCTCCAGGTCGCCGCCCATCCGCAGGGCGGTGATGGCGATGCGCAGGTCCACGGCGACGGGCTGCTGCGTGGCCAGCAGTTCGAAGATGGAGGACTCGATCTCCGCGTAGAGCCGGTTGACCTCCTCGTCCTGGGAGATCACACTCTCGGCGAGCTGGAGGTCGGCGTCCAGCAGTGCGGTGGTGGCCCTCGAGATGGCCGAGCGGACCAGGCTGGTCATCTCCACCAGCCGGTCGGTGAGAGCGTTGAGTTCATCGTGGAAGGCGTCGCGCATGCGGCTCACGCTACGCGCGCGTTCGTGAACGAACTTCGTCCAGGAGATGAACTCTCCAGGAAAGGGGCCTTCGTGAGGTCCTGGCCAGCGAAGAAGGCCGCCTACCATCGAAGGCGTGAGTGAGATCGTGGCGAGCCTGGCCGCTCTGGCGGGGTTTGTCGTCGGGGCGATCGCGATGGTGGCGGTGCGCCCGAGGGACAAACGCCGCACCGACATTGTCGAGAACTCCGACGCCGTCCTGCCTCAGGGGGTGGCGTCGGTGCTGGCCGTGCTGCCCTCCTCCGCCGTCGTCCTCGGCCGCGACGACAAGGTGCTGCGGGCCAGTTCGGCCGCCCGCGCCTTCGGCCTGGTCAAGGGCGATCACCTTATGGCCGCCGAGCTTCTCGCGCTCGCCCGTCAGGTCCGCAGGGACGGTGAGATCCGTGAGAGCGAGTTCGAGGTGGCGGGCCACAAGTTCGGCCTGGAGACCACCACGTTCGCCGTCCGGGTCGCGCCTCTCGGCACCCACGGGCAGGTGCTCGTCCTCGCCGAGGACCAGACCGAGCGCCGCCGCGTCGAGGCCGTGCGCCGTGACTTCGTCGCCAACGTCAGCCACGAGCTCAAGACCCCCGTCGGGGCGCTGAGCCTGCTGGCCGAGACGATCCAGGACGCCGCGGAGGACCCCGTGGCCGTCACCCGTTTCGCGGGGCGCATGCAGCACGAGGCGGCCCGCCTGACCTACCTCGTCCAAGATCTGATCACGCTGTCCCGCATCCAGGGCGGCGAGCCGATCCCCACGCCCGGCTGCGTGCCGGTCGACGAGGTGCTCCACGAGGCCATCGACCGGTGCAACACCAAGGCGTCGGCCAAGGACATCGCCCTGGTCGCGGGGGGCACCGAGGGCCTGCGCGTGTGGGGCGACGACGAGCTCCTCGTGACCGCGCTGCGCAACCTCATCGACAACGCCGTCGCCTACAGCCCCGAGAGCACCCGCGTCGTGGTGAGCGCGAGGCCCGCCGGCGAGGTGGTCGAGGTGAGCGTCAGCGACCAGGGCATCGGCATCCCCGAGAGCTCGCAGGAACGCATCTTCGAACGCTTCTTCCGCGTCGACGCCGCCCGATCGCGGGCCACCGGCGGCACGGGTCTCGGCCTAGCCATCGTCAAGCACGTCGCCGTGGCGCACGGCGGCGAGGTGACGGTCTGGAGCAAGGAAGGCTCGGGCTCCACCTTCACCCTTCGTCTGCCGGCCTTCGGCGGCACGGCGATAGCCGTACCAAGCACATCGAACTCTCTGGAGGCCGCGCAGTGACCCGCGTGCTCGTCGTCGAGGACGAGGAGTCGTTCTCTGACGCCCTGTCCTACATGCTTCGCAAAGAGGGGTTCGAGGTCGCGGTCGCGGCCACCGGCCCCGAGGCTCTCGACACCTTCGACCGGAGCGGCGCCGACCTGGTGCTTCTCGACCTGATGCTCCCCGGCCTCCCGGGTACGGAGGTCTGCCGCTCGCTGCGGCAGCGCTCGAAGGTCCCGGTGATCATGCTGACCGCCAAGGACAGCGAGATCGACAAGGTGGTCGGCCTGGAGCTCGGCGCCGACGACTACGTCACCAAGCCGTTCTCCTCGCGTGAGCTGGTCGCGCGCATCCGCGCGGTGCTGCGCAGGCAGGGCGACGCCGAGGAGATCGAGCAGGCGGTCCTCGCCGCCGGCCCCGTCCGCATGGACGTCGACCGCCACATCGTCGCCGTACGGGGGCGTCAGGTGCAGCTCCCGCTCAAGGAGTTCGAGCTGCTCGAAGTGCTGCTCCGCAACGCGGGCCGGGTGCTCACGCGCGGCCAGCTGATCGACCGGGTGTGGGGGGCCGACTACGTCGGCGACACCAAGACCCTGGACGTGCACGTCAAGCGTCTGAGGGCCAAGGTCGAGGCCGATCCGTCCAACCCGCGCTGCATCCTCACCGTGCGCGGGCTCGGCTACAAGTTCGACCCCGCCGAGGGGTGACCTCGGCCCTGCCGGGATAGCCCTCTCCGAGGGGCTGAGCGGCAGCGAGAAGGCCCGGTTCATGGATGAACCGGGCCTTTGGCCTTCTATGGGCTCTTGGCCCTTTGAGGGCCCTTTTAGGAGCCTTTGGGGAAGTCTCAGCCGCTCGCCGCAGGAGTCGCGCTCGGAGCGGGGACGCTCGCGGACGTCGTCGGAGCCGGGGTGGCGGACGGGACGGCGCTGGGGGCGGGCGACAGGCTGCTGAACTCGCGGCTGCGCGTGATGACGGGGATCGTCATGTTGATGTCGCCGGCGTTGGCGAACTTCAGGGTCACGGTGATGCTCTCGCCGCCCAGGAGGGGCTTCTGGGTGCCCTCCAGGATGACCGTGGAGGTGGGCCTGCCGGTGTTGACCAGCTTGCCGGGGGGCAGAGCGATCGCGCCCGCCGTCTTGACCGAGGCTGCGCTCTGGTCGGCCACCGCCACCCCCTCAAGGGAGTCGGGCACGGTGCCGTAGTTCATCATGGACAGGTAGAGCGGGACGGAACCGCCCGCCTCGATCTTGGCGCCGGAGTCCGGGCCGAGAAGGAAGGCCTGAGGGATCTTGATGCCGTTCCTGCCGTAGGTCTTGCCGGTGCCGTTGCTGTCAATGAGCACGTGGGCCTCAGTCGGGGCGTACGCATTGCTGGTGTTCGCATCGGTTCCCGCGCCACACGCCGCGAGCGCCGGGGCGGCTGCGAGCAGCGCGGTGACGGCAATCACCCTGCGACGGCTGGTGCTGGTCACAGTTCGAGGTCTCCTTGATACACATGGGCATGGCCAGAAGCAACCTTATCCGTGCGCCGCACCCCTCTCAGAGCCGGGCGGGTGCGAGCGCGGACGCGGCCAGCATCGCAGGTCACCGGGCATGTCAGGACTTGAGTTTCATACGGTCTGGCGGTTGTCAAGTCCCAAATCGAGGCTTTGACCTGCAGTTATGTTGATTTCACTGTTCCGGGAGGGGACTGGCGCGTGGTATCCTGGAGTACAGCGGAAGGGGTACTTGTCACATGACTTTCCAGGTCGGCGACACTGTCGTCTACCCCCACCACGGGGCTGCTCGGATCGAAGCCATCACGACCCGCACTATAAAGGGCGAGGACAGAACCTATCTGGTGCTGAAGGTCGACAAGGGCGACCTTACCGTTCAGGTGCCGGCGGAGAACGCCGAGCTCGTCGGCGTGCGTGACGTTGTAGGCCAGGAAGGCCTAGAGCGTGTCTTCGATGTTTTGCGCATGCCACACACCGAAGAGCCCACCAACTGGTCCCGCCGCTACAAGGCCAACCTCGAGAAGCTGGCGTCCGGCGACGTCAACAAGGTGGCCGAAGTGGTGCGCGACCTCTGGCGGCGCGACAAGGAGCGGGGCTTGTCTGCGGGCGAGAAGCGCATGCTCGCGAAGGCCAGGCAGATACTGGTCAGTGAGCTCGCGCTCGCGGAGAAGACCAACGAGGACAAGGCCGAGGCACTTCTCGACGAGGTTCTCAACTCCTGAACACCAAACATCCAAGGGTGGGCGTCGGAGTCGACGTCCACCCTTTCGCATCCGGCCGTGACCTCCACCTCGCCGGCCTCCACTGGCCGGGCGAGACGGGGCTCGCGGGCCACTCCGACGGCGACGCCGCCGCCCACGCGTGCTGCGACGCCCTGCTCTCGGCCGCGGGGCTGGGCGACCTCGGCGGCCTCTTCGGAACCTCCGACCCGCGCTGGGCGGGCGCGTCCGGCGTGACCCTGCTGGAGGAGGCCGCGCGTCACGTGCGCGCGGCCGGCTTCGAGATCGGCAACATCGCCGTGCAGGTCGTCGGCAACCGTCCCAAGCTGTCGCCGCGCCGGGCCGAGGCCGAGAAGGTTCTGGGCGCGGCCGCCGGCGCGCCGGTCAGCGTCAGCGCCACCACGACCGACGGGCTCGGGCTCACAGGCCGCGGAGAGGGCGTCGCCGCGATCGCCACGGCGATCGTCTTCTGAGAATCCGCGACAAGCCCCGGAATGCCGCCAACCGGCGGGCCGTCCGGCACGTCATAACAGCGGGATCCCGAAGGGCGGGTGGGTCGAACTACTCGCGAATCCGAGGGCGGCGCCCCGTCAACCGGCGCGGTGCGGGACGCCGTCCTCATTTTGCCCTGCTGACCAGGCATTTTTTACTTTCCAGGATTAGAGCCCCAAATGCGGGTAGCCACCTCTTCAGCGTGAAGGTGCGACCCTCAAGGGGAGGCTCAATATGTCCATTCAAACCATCCTCGGCGCGATCGTCATCGGTGCCATCATCGGCGCTCTGGGACGGCTCATTCTTCCGGGCCGTCAGCCCATCGGCTGGATCCTCACCGTCGTCGTCGGCATCGTCGCCGCTCTGATCGGTACCGCGATCGCCCAGGTGCTCGGTGTCGCGACCACGAGCGGCATCGACTGGATCGAACTCGTCATGCAGGTGGTCCTGGCCGTCATCGGTGTCGGCCTGGTGGCCGGTCTCCGCGGCCGCACAAGGGTCTGACCCTAGGCGGAGTGCACCGCACGGTGACCTTCGCCGACGTTCGAGCCGCCGAGTGTGATCTCTCGGCCGTCAGGCCCTGAAACACGGCGGTCACCCGCACGGTGCCCGACTCCGCCGGCACCTTCAAAGATCCGCCCGCTCCCCCCGGGAGCGGGCGGATCTTCGGCATTCCCCACCCGTGTGGGCCTGTCCATCGGGAGGCAGCGGCGTGCTGCGCGTCCGGGACGTACCGGGGTCTATTCCTCGGGAGGCAGAGGGGTGCTGCGCATCCGTCCGGACGGGGGTGCCGCGGGCTCGCTTGCGTAGGGCTGCCGCCTCGCGCGCGGGGACTCCTCCTCGTCGGCGCTGTCGGCGTCGTGGGCAGGGTCGGGACCGGCGTCGGTCTCGTGCTGCGCCCCAGAGGGCAGCGGAGCGGCCTCCTCGCGCAGATGGGGGTAAGGCTGGGTGTCCGCGGCCGGAGCCTCGTCAGCGCCCTCTGAGACCTCCGTGGCCGGCCGCTCGGCCGGCTCGTCGGTGATCTGCGGGTACGGCTGCGTGTCGCCGGGCTCGCGATTGCGCGCCGGCTTGGGAAGCGGGTGGACCAGAACGTCGCCGGTGGAGGGGCGGACGAGGTCTCCCCACCGGAGCGGCATGTCGGGGGCGCGCTCCGGTCGCGGGGACGGGGTGGTCCGCGCCCTGGGCTTCGGCACCAGCCGCTGCTCCGGCTCCGGCTCAGGCACCACATGCTCCTGCTCCGGAACCACGTGCCCCTCGTCGGAGGCCACATGCTCCCGCGGGGTGTCGTACCCCTGCTCCGGCAGAGCGTGCGCGGGGTGGGAATCCGTGGCCTCTTGCGGAGTTTCGTACGGCTGTGGGGTGGGGTGTTCGTGTTCAGGCAGGGGCTCTTCGCGCCCCTGTGGGGCCTCTCCAGGCTCCGAACTCGCCCGTCCGGGTTCCGAACCGGCGTGGTCCTGTTCCGCACTCATGTGATCGCGCTCGGGCACGGCCGCTTCGGAGCCGGAGGCGCTGCTCTCCTCGCGGGCCTCTCGGGGGCTCGTGGCTTCCCTGGGAGCCGGAACCGTGCGCGGGGGCACCCGCTCGTCGGCCTCGCCGCCCCTGTCCTGACGCGGCAGTGGCGGCAGCTCGTCCACGGGAGGGGTTTCTGGAGCGGGCGTCGGCGGCACCACCGGCTCGGGCTCGGGCGTGTACAGCGCCTCCAGATGCGGGGCGAAGTCCCGCTCCAGGGCGGACGCGTGGCCCGTTTCGAGCGGCGGGGCCAGGTCGGGGTCACGTTCCTCGGCCCCGAAGGGAACGATGTCCGTCCGTGCATGGACGCCGGTGTCGCGCTGATGGGCGCCCGCCGCCTCGTGGTCGGGACCGTCCGCCGACAAGGGGTGGGACTGAAGGCGCCTGGCCGGGAGCAGGAAGAGCCACAGCCCGAGCACCAGCATCACCCAAGGGGCGACGGCGACGCCCACAGCGGCCTGCCGGACGTCGACGGAGACGCCCGTGGCGATCACGACGTTGGCCGCGGCGGCCGCCACGATCAGCAGGGCGAGGAGCAGCGCGGCCTGGAGCCTCAGGAGCAGCCGGGCAGGCCGTACCAGGAGGACGCTGATCAGCGCTATCCCGAGCAATGCGTCGAAGCCGGCCGGATAGAGGTAGGCGAGGTCGGACCGTGCTCCTCCCCTCACGGCGAGGGCCCGCAGCGCGTCGAAGGACAGCACGCAGGCGGCGCCGGCCAGCGCGGCCACGGCGAGGCCCGCGACGGCGGTCCCGAGGCGGCGCAGCACCAAGGCCGCTCCGGTCGGCTGGGCGGGAACGGGCAGAGGCGCGGTCCGGCGGGAGGACTGGCCTGCCGCCAAGGGGGGAGTGACGTCCATGGCGCTTCGAGCCTACAGAATCGGCGCTGCCGTAACCGGCGCGGACCGCGACGCCACGCGGCAGCCAACCAGATTGGCCCCCGAACCCGCCGCCCTGTCCTCGCCGTCGGACCTGTCCTCGCCGTCGGACCTGCCCGCACCGAGGACCGAAACCCCGAGCCGCGGCCGTGCGCCGGCCGATGCGACCGCGCGGGTACGGCCGGGAGCAATGAGACGGGAGCGACCAGTGTGCGTCTGGTTGTACGCGTCGGGGGCGCGGATTCCCGGATTCGGGGACGTTCCAGGAATCTACCGTTGAGGCTACCGACAAGATTGGACGTACCTGCCCAAATGATCTCGGACAAGGTGCTCTATTAGCGAGAAGGCGGTCGGCCCTTCCGGCCCTGCGGAAAGCCCCGCGGATTCACATTCGTATTGCGGGCCTGTGAGGTCGGGCAACCAGTCCTGCCACGGCGTGCGAGGCATTAGCCTTGCGTTCGTGAGTCTGCGCCTATATGACACCAGCACCCGTGCGGTCCGCGACTTCGTCCCCATCCAGCCGGGCCGGGTCTCGATTTACCTGTGCGGCGCCACTGTCCAGGCTCCGCCGCACATCGGGCACATCCGCTCGGGCGTCAACTTCGACGTCCTGCGCCGATGGCTGATGCGGTCCGACTACGACGTGTCGTTCTGCCGCAACGTCACCGACCTCGACGACAAGATCATCCGAGTCGCGGCCGAAGAGGGCGTGCCGTGGTTCGTCGTCGCCGAGCGCAACCAGCGGGCGTTCACGTGGGCGTACGACATGCTCGGCTGCCTCCCGCCCACGGTCGAGCCGAGGGCGATGGGCCACATCCCCGAGATGATCGAGCTGATCCACCGGCTGATCGACAAGGGCCACGCGTACGCCACGGGCGGCGACGTCTACTTCGACGTCATGTCCTATGCCGAGCGTTACGGCAGGCTCTCCAACCAGCGTCCCGAGAACATGCGGGCGGCGGCCGACACCGACACCGACTCGGCCAAGCGTGACGCCCGTGACTTCGCGCTCTGGAAGGGGGCCAAGCCCGGCGAGCCCACCTGGGCCACCCCATGGGGCCCGGGCCGTCCCGGCTGGCACCTCGAGTGCTCCGCCATGGCCACCAAGTACCTCGGCGAGACCTTCGACATCCATGGCGGCGGTGTCGACCTGATCTTCCCGCACCACGAGAACGAGGTCGCCCAGTCGCAGGCGGCGGGTGACGGCTTCGCGCGCTACTGGCTGCACAACGGCATGCTCAAGATCGGCGCCGAGAAGATGAGCAAGTCCCTCGGCAACTCCCTCCTGGTCCCGGCGATGCTCGGCAAGGTGCGTGCCGTCGAGCTCCGCTACTACCTCGTGGCCGCCCACTACCGCTCCTCGATCGACTACTCCGACGAGGCGCTGGCCGAGGCCGCGGCCGGTTACCAGCGCATCGAGGGCTTCGTCACCCGGGCCGCCGAGGTGATCCACGACGTCGACGCGGCGGCGCCGCTCCCGCAGGCGTTCGTGGACGCGCTGGACGACGACCTCGGGGTGCCGCAGGCGCTCGCCGTGGTCCACGAGGTCGTCCGCGAGGGCAACGTCGCCCTCGCCCACGGCAACAAGGAGCAGGTGGCACGACTTCTCGCCGAGACCCAGAACATGCTCGACGTGCTCGGTCTCGACCCCCGGTCGCCGCAGTGGCGGGAGGGAAGGGCCGACAACGGCCTTCGCGACACCGTGGACGCCCTGGTCAAGGTGGCTCTGGAGCAGCGCCAGGCCGCCCGTGCCCGTAAGGACTACACCGCGGCCGACGCGATCCGCGACCAGCTCGCCGCGGCGGGTGTGATGGTCGAGGACACCCCCCAAGGTGCCCGATGGGAACTGGCCCGCTGATCGCGCCGGTAGGCTGGCATCATGGCTGGTGTGGGTAAAGGGTCCGGTAGGCCCGCGAAGAAGAAGGGCCCCACACGGGGCACCGGTGGGCAGGGCCGGTCCGCTCTTCAAGGAAGAGGAGCGACCCCGCCGGCCCATGAGCGCCACTGGTTCAAGGACAAGAAGCGCAGCGCCCAGAGCGCCCCGGGCGCGGGGCCGCGCACCCCTGAGAAGCAGCCCGCACGGCCGAGCCGCGGGGGCAAGCGTGACGACGCTCCCGAGGTCATCGGCGGCCGTAACCCCGTGGTCGAGGCCCTTCGCGCCGAAGTGCCCGCCAACGTCCTGTACGTGGCGCAGCGCGTCGAAAGCGACGATCGCATCCGCGATGCGATCAAGATGGCCGCCAACCGCGGCATCGCCCTGCTCGAGGTCAGCCGCGACAAGCTCGACAGGCTGACGGAGGGCGCGGTCCACCAGGGCCTCGCGCTCCAGCTCCCGCCGTACGAGTACGCCCATCCGGAAGACCTCGTCGAGCGGGCACGGGACGCCGCCGAGGTGCCGCTGATCATCGCGCTCGACAGCGTCACCGATCCGCGCAACCTCGGAGCCATCGCACGCTCCGCCACGGCCTTCGGTGCCCATGGCATTCTCGTCCCCTCGCGCCGTTCGGCTGGGGTCACCGCCGGGGCCTGGAAGACCTCCGCCGGCACTCTGGCCCACCTGCCCGTGGCCCGGGCCGCCAACCTCACGAGCACGCTCCGCGAGTACCGCGAGCAGGGCCTGTTCGTGATCGGACTCGACGGCGCCGGCTCCACCGACATCGGCGACGTCGAGCTGGCCACCGAGCCTCTCGTGGTCGTGGTCGGCTCGGAGGGCAAGGGCCTGTCCCGCCTCGTCCGCGAGGCCTGCGACGTGGTGGCACGCATCCCTATGAACGCCGCCGCCGAGTCCCTCAACGCCGGCATTGCCGCGGGCATCGCCCTGTACGAGGTATCCCGCCTCCGCCGCCGCGGCTGACCTCACCCCAAGCCGGCCGACCCGGTATCGATGATCGGTGACGGTGCCCATGCCATACGACTAAACTCGTAGGGCACCACACGCCGACGTAGCTCAATCGGCAGAGCAACGGTCTTGTAAACCGTAGGTCAGGGGTTCGATTCCCCTCGTCGGCTCCCAGCTCAAAAGGCCCCTCGCGATGATCACGAGGGGCCTCTTGCTAACAGGTTTGCTAACACGCGCTATGCGGCGGCGTCCTTGACCGCCGTCGGTTTATTGGGCGGGGGGCCGTCTTTCGGAGCGTTGTAGGCACTGATGAGCTTGCTCACGAGGGATGTAACCGTGTCGAGGTAGATCGGCTCTCCCCATCCTGTGGTGAACACGTAGCCATCGGTGCCTTTCCATTCCTCTCCAACCGCGAGCTTCTCGGCAGCCTGACGCGCCCGGTGCTCTCGTAAGCCGGGTGCAGTCGTCGATCGCGGTGAACTGGTAGTACTTGTTGCGGCCGCCCTTGCGGCCGGTGACGCCGGCGATCGGCTCGATGAACTTGACGTCGATCTGGACGCGGTGGCCGGGCATCTGCTTCTCATACCGCTTCCACCGTTTGTGGTCCAATGCCCCGCTTCTGGGCGTCTTGGGTCGTGCCCGCCGAGCTCGACTCAGTCCATGACAAGGCATCGGGGTCTGGGCCTTACCTGCGTTTGTTGCCACCACCTTCTCGACGTGCGTGCCGTACCTGGAAACGGTCCAGCGCGGCTATCACGCCGGACGCTGCCCGGCACAGGTACGCCGCGAGGCTCGGGCAACAAACGGCCCTGTGACCCTGCAGGCAGGGGACCACACGGTGACTGCCTCATCAGCCCGTCCGCACGGTTGGACGGCGAACCAGTGCGGCATCACAGCATAATTCAGCCTTGACTTAATTAAGCTGACACTGACATTGTTCATGAGTGCACGCATTCGACGTCCTCGGCGACCCGGTGAGACGCCGAATACTGGAGCTGCTCGCGGACGGAGAACAGGCCGCCGGCGCCGTCAGCGGGGTCATCCGGGCAGAGTTCGGCATCTCACCACCTGCGGTATCGCAACACCTGCGAGTGCTACGGGAGTCGGGTTTCGTCACCGTCCGCCCGGACGGCACGCGCCGCCTCTACGCCGTGCGGGCCGCCCCCCTCCAGGAGATCGACATCTGGCTGGAGCGCTTCCGGCAGTTCTGGAGCCAGCGCCTGGACGCATTGGCCACCGAACTCGCGCGCGGCAAACGCCAACGTCGCGAACAACGCGACAACCGTGGAAACACTGCCGAGACACCGGATCGTCGTCAGGAGACCGAGTCCGATAGTGAGGAAGACACGTGATCGACATCGTCAACCAGATCAACGCCACCCACCGGGAGATCGGCAACCAGGCGGTCGCCACCGGTGAAGGGCGATCGCTGCTGCTGCGCCGGGTCTACGACGCCACGATCGAGGACGTCTGGAACGCCTGCACCGACCCCGAACGGCTCAGCCGCTGGCTGGGCCCGGTCGAGGGCGACCTCCGGCTCGGCGGCACGTTCCAGCTCAAGGACAACGCCGGCGGCGAAATCCTGCGCTGCGAGGAA
This sequence comes from Sphaerisporangium viridialbum, assembly GCF_049674955.1. GTDB lineage: Bacteria > Actinomycetota > Actinomycetes > Streptosporangiales > Streptosporangiaceae > Sphaerisporangium > Sphaerisporangium viridialbum. The sequence goes on from NZ_CP187232.1 coordinate 1,073,773, forward strand.
CCCCGTCTGCTCAAGGTGACCTGGGTCCTCGGCGAGGGCATGCCGACCGAGGTCGAGGTGCGCCTCGCGCCCGGCGACGACGGCCACACCGTCTTCGAGCTAGAGCACGCCTCGCCCGCCCAGATCGTCGACGAGCTCGTGCGCACCTACGGTCCCGGTGCCACGATCGGAATCGGCGGCGGCTGGGACCTCGCGCTGCTCGGCCTCGATCTCTTCCTGCACGGCGTGAAGTTTGACCCCGCCACCTGGCAGGACACCCCCGAGGAAAAGGAATTCGCCATCCGCAGCTGCCACGCCTGGGGTCCCGCGATCCAGGCTGCCTGGGGAACCAGCGACGACGACATCGCCGCGGCCATCGCGTTCGCGGTACAGCATTTCGCCCCCGAGACCAGCGGCGACCGCTGATGACCCACGACTTCACCTCCGCCGCCGGCAGACCGCCCGGGGCAGTCGCCGGATCGACGGGAACGCTGCTGACCTGCGGCACTGTCGCCGGACCGCTCTACATCGTCGTGGTCGTCCTGCAGATGCTCACCAGGGACGGATTCGACATCAGCCGGCACCCGGCCAGCATGCTGAGCAACGGCGACCAAGGATGGATCCAGATCGCCAACTTCGTGGTCAGCGGTGGGCTGTTCGTGGCATGTGCTATTGGGCTGCACCGGGTCCTCGGCCCGGTGGCGAGGCCGGGCGGTACGTGGGGACCACGGTTGATCGGTGTCTTCGGTGCCGGGATGCTGGGCGCGGCCGCTTTCTCCGCCGACCCCGCCGACGGCTTCCCACCGGGCACGCCGACCGGCCCTCCCACCACGTTGAGCTGGCACGCAGCGGTGCACCTCCTGGTCGCCGGAATCGCCTTTCTCGCGCTCGTCGCCGCGTGCTTCGTCTTCGCCCGGCGGTTCGTCGCGGCCGGCCGTACCGGTTGGGCGGCCTTCAGCGGCGTGACTGGCGCGGCCTTCCTCGCCACCTGGAGCTTGATTTTCGCCCTGAAGGGATCACGCCCGGCCAACGTCGCCTTCGCCCTCGCGATCGCCCTCGCCCTGGCATGGGCGTCGCTTCTCGCCTCGCACCATCGGCCCCAACTGGTGACAGAGTGAAACCGAGCGAAACCACCGGCGCGCAGCCCCGGTAAGTGCGCCGACGCGATCGCGTCCGACCCACCGCGAACGGCGGACCGACGCGGGCGAACACCGGATGGCACCCGCTGCGCGAGCGATCCACGTGATAGACAGGAGGCTGAGGTGACTGAGACGACGGTAGCCATGGTGATGGCCGAACTGGCCGCGCTCGAGGACCCGAAGACACGCGAGGTGAACAAGAAACACGGTGACGATCACGGTGTGAACCTCAGCATGCTGCGCGCGCTCGCGAAGCGGCTGAAGACGCAGCAGGAACTCGCGCGCCAGCTCTGGAAGACGGCTGACACCGCGGCGAGACTCCTGGCGATCCTGATCTGCCGCCCGAAGGCGTTCGAGCGTGACGAGTTGGACGTCATGTTGCGCGAGGCGCGTACACCCAAGGTGCACGACTGGCTCGTGAACTACGTGGTGAAGAAGAACCCGCACTCCGAAGAGCTGCGCCTGGCCTGGTCCGCCGATCCGGATCCAGTGGTCGCGAGTGCCGGCTGGGCGCTGACCACCGAACGCGTGGCCAAGAAGCCCGAAGGCCTCGACCTCGCAGGACTGCTCGACGTCATCGAGGCGGAGATGAAAGACGCCCCGGCTCGCCTGCAGTGGGCGATGAACCACTGCCTGGCTCAGATCGGGATCGAGCACGCCAAGCACCGCGCCCGCGCAGTTGACATCGGTGAGCGCCTGGAGGTGCTCAAGGACTACCCGACTCCCCCGAACTGCACGTCTCCGTTCGCGCCCATCTGGATCACCGAGATGGTGCGCCGACAGCACGACAAGTAGGAAGCTTCCTGCCCACGCTCGTGCCGCTACCCCCTCGGAGCGCGGCAACACGATCGACAGAAGTTGGCTATCGAGGCGAAGCGCAACGCACACGGAGATGTACCCATGCAAACATCCGCTTCTGCCGCCGACAGGGCGCTCGATCCGACGACGAGGATCCGGAGCAGTTGCCCGACCTCCCGGTCGCCAGCTTCGATGTTGGGAGACAAGGAGGGCGTGTGGCCGAGGGCACTGAGAATTGGCGGCTGATCCTCCAGGCCGCCCGCGCATTGACGACCGCTGGGCAGACGCCATTCACGCGGATCGCCGTCTACGAGTGGATCTGGGCACGCTACTTGCACCGTGATCATGACCGGCCAAGCCTCGATCCCACCTTTCAGGGCGTGATCAGTAATGCGCCCGGAGGACCGCCCAGCGCAGGTGGAACACCGCTCCGCCGGACCGGTCGAGGACTCTACGTGCTCGCCGGCCCGCCCGGAAGCAGCAGCGAAACAGCGACAAGGCCGGACGGTGATGCAACGGTCGCCGAGCCGTCTACCGGCTACTGACCAAGCACGCCGCCCGCGAGTTCGTAGATGTCCTGTCGACGCCGTCGCCGTCGCGCCGGTGCGGACGTCCTCTTCTGCCGCAAGCTGGGCGGTCGGTAGGCGGGTCGGCTCTGGTTTTCCACTCGGGGTGGGCGCAGCTTCGGGTATGACTTCGTTCGATTAGTTCCTGACGGCGACGACCGGGGCGGTGGGTACTGATCCGCTGCGGATGGCGACCGTCGCCTACCTTGCCCGCTACAAGGGCACGTCTCGGATGCACACCGAGTCCGATCTACGGATCTTCCTGGGCTGGTGCACCGAGCGGAACCTGGAGCCACTGTCCGTTCAGCGGGCTCAGGTCAAGCTCTATGTTCGCTGGCTTCAAGAGATCCGGCGCTTCCGGCCCTCCACGGTGTCCCGGCGCCTGTCAGTCGTGGCCGGCTTCTACCGGACCTCGGACTACGGATCTTCGAAGCCACCGGAGCCGATATCCACGATCTCGGCGAGGAACACGGCCACCGGGTCCTGCGCGTCGTCGGCAAGGGCACCCGGGTGGTCCTGGTGCCGCTCCCACTGGCGGTCGGCCGGCCCATCGAACGCGCGGTCGGAGAACGGGTGAGCGGGCCGATTCTGCTCAATACCCGCGGTACCCGGATGGACCGGCACGCCGCTACCCGACGCCTACAGAACCTCGCGGCCGAATCGGTCGTGCGGCTGCCACGGATGCACCCGCACATGCTGCGCCACACCTTCGTCACCACCATGCTCGACGCAGGAGTCGACCTGCGAGACGTCCAAATAGCTGCCCGCCACGCCGACCCGCGCACCACGATGCGCTAGGACCGTGCCCGTAACAACCTCGACCGGCACCCGAACTACATCCTCGCCGCCTTGGCCTCCGGCACCTGACTGGTGACCCCAGGAGGGACTCGAACGCTCTTGTCTGCGGATGTCAGTGCGTCGGCTGGAACGCTGCTAGGAGTTCCAGCTGTCGCGGTTGTGCTAGACCTCGTATAACGAAGCCACACGGCTGCGTCATCGATGGCAAGGCGCGTGGCAGCCGGCGTCCCGCTGCGCCTGATCGAGATCGAATAACGTCAATGCGCGATCTCGTTGTAGACCGTGACCGTGCCATCTCCCACGCTACTGATCAGCAGTGGCCGGTAGTCGGTCCGCCCGCACGGATGAGCGGGTCGCTCAGGTCGCCGACTTCCTCACCAAGCTTCAGGGACGGTCGCCCATCGTGAGGAACCCGAGGCCTGTCGGACCCCGCCAGAGGGCAATGCCTTCGGCGAGCCGGCCTCATCACCATCGCCGACCCTACGGCGCCGTCCCGTGGCGCCATGTCTCGGCGAGCAGGGCGTACGTGTAGCCATCCACCCAGCCCAGCTCGGCGTGCCAGGAGTCGCCGACGCCGTGCTGCTCACGACGCATCCCGACCTTCTCGAGGAGCCGCACCGAGGCAAGGTTGTCCGCGAAGCAGCCAGCGGTGATCCTTCGAACGTGCAGCCGGTCGAACGCGTGCGCCACCATCGCGGTGACAGCCTCAGTCGCGTAGCCGTGGCCGCCGTACGCCGGGTCGAAGATGTAGCCGAGTTGAGCCTCCGTCCGCGGCGGCATGCCGGGCTGACCCATACCGTCGACCACGTCGAGCGAGACGGTCCCGATCACCACGCTGTCAAGGGCCACCGCCACGCTGTGGTCGTCGGGGTCCTCCGCCGCGCGCCGCCACCTTGCGCGGAAGGACGCAGGGTCGACCTCCGTGCGCAGTAGCCAGTGAGTGACCTCCGGCAGGTTGCGGTACTCCAGGATCCGGTCGACGTCCTCGTCACGCACCGGGCGAAGCTCGAGGCGTTCGGTGCGTAGGTTGGTGCTCTCCATGAGGTGGGACGTTAGCGGACGCACCACGGCTACACATCCGGTTATCCTGCCGCCCGGCCGGACAGGGCTCACCTAGCAGGTGGCTGCGCCCGACAAGCCGCTGGAGATGCTGCGCCAGCGGTTCGCGGGGTGGGGCTGGCCGGTCGAGCAGGTTCTGGCATCGCTGGGGGACGGCGACCCCGAGGTGTTCCCGCACACCCGGCACAAGGTGCCGTCCCGTTGGGGTGACGGGCGGTGCGTGTTGCTCGGGGACGCGGCGCACGGGATGCCGCCCGTCATGGCTCAGGGCACGAACCAGTCGCTCGAGGACGTGGCAACGCTCGTGGATTGCCTGAGCGCCGTACCCGATCCGACCGCAGTCGTAGGCGTGTACTCGTCCAAGCGGAGGCGGCAGGCGGCCCTGGCCTCCACCGTTGCCTCGCGCAGCCTCGCGGTGTCCGGCCCGAGGACCTTGATGCAAAGCGAGTACCTCATGCGCATGAACGCTGCCACACCGCCGCGTCTTGCCACTCAGGCGTTCGGGCTTCTGCTGCGCACCCTAAGCAACCGGATCCGACTGCTTGGACGCACCTGTCCGCCCCGCCGAGGAGAGCGACGTACCCCTGGGACCGGAGCCCCATGGCCGGGCGCGCCCAGCCACCACCGGCGGCTGAGATGGCGAATCCGCAGACATCCTAGGAACGGCCTCCAAATGTGATCTTGGAATTGTTCCCCATTCGGCCCGGCGCCGCCAGATGCCGGCAGACCACTAGCCCTTACCCGCGGTTCAGAAGGGGTTCGAGTCGCTCGGCCGCGCCACATGAAAGGCCCGTCGCCAGGGAGAATCCGGGACGGGCCTTTCTGGGTCACGCGGCGCCGAGATCGTCGACGCCTACCGGCAGCGCGTCCAGATGCCCCGGCGGGCTCAGGCGCGCTCTCCGTCGGCCAAGAAGGCGGCCAGTACGGGGGCCAGGACTTCGGCGCTGACATCGTGCGACTGGTCGGGCAGGTCGCGCAGGCCGGCCTGGGGAAGGAGGTCGGAGACCGCGCGGGCGGCACTCACGAGCCAGGACTCGGTCGCCCCGCCGTACATCACGAGAGTGGGGACGGAGACGGAGGACCAACGGTCGCGCGGGAGAGGGCGGCCGGTCATCGTGTCCGCCATGAAGCGGCCGTCGTAGGCGAGGGTCGGGGCGATGGTCTCCAACGCGGCCCACATCGGAGCGGCCTTCATTCCGGCGACGAACTCCGCGGGAATGCCGCACGGCGTGGTGAAGAACAGTTCCAGGGCCTCGCCGCGACGTCCCTCCGCCAGCAACGCGTCGAGGCGTTCCAGGTAGTCGTCGGGTACGGCCGGGCGGCTGTCGTCGACCACGAACGGGGGCTCGTACAGGGCCAGCCGGGTGATGGGCAGCCCGGCGGCGGCCGCGTCCAGGGCGAGCACCGCGCCCGAGGAGAAGCCGCAGACGTGCGCCGTTCCGCCCGCCTCGGCGATGAGCGCCGCCAGGTCGTCGATCTCGCGCTCCACGCTGTAGGGGGCGGTGTCGCCGCTGTCTCCGCGACCCCTGCGGTCGTACGCGTAGACCGTGTGGGACGCGCCGAGCAGATCGCCGAGCTGGGGTCCGAGCGGGTTGAACGCCCGGTACGAAGAGGCGCCGTCCACGAGGATCAACGGCGTGCCCTCACCGTGGCGTTCGAAGGCGATGGGGGTGCCGTCCTTGGAGGTGACGGTGTTCATGGCTGATCTCCAGGGTCTCTCGGGTATGCGGACTACTTGCGGGCGTAGGTCAGCGCGACCACGCCGGCGTCGAAGGCGCGGCTCTCGACCAGCGCCAGCGCGGTCTTGTCGGGTGATTCGGGGAACAGGCGCGCACCCGACCCCAGCATGACGGGGAAGATCATGAGCCGTAGCTCGTCGACGAGGCCCCGCTTCAGAAGCTCCTGGGCGAGCGAGCGGCTGCCATGGACGAAGATGTGCCGGTCGTCGTCCTGGCATTTGAGCGCCTCGACCTCCCGGGTCAGGTCGCCCTTGAGGAGGGAGGCGTTCCACTTCAGCGGCTCGCGCAGAGTGCTGGACACCACGTACTTGGGCAACGTGTTCATCTGGTCGGCGAACTCGCCCGACTCGTGTGGCCAGGCGGCGGAGAACCCCTCGTAGGTGACACGGCCGAGCAGCAGGGCCGAGGTCTCCAGCAGTTCCTTGTACCGGTAGGTGTCGTGCTCGGGGGCGAAGTGCTCCAGCACCCAGCCGGCGTGCCGGAAACCCGGCTCACCGCCCGGAGCCTGCATCACTCCGTCGAGTGAGACGAACTCGGACACGACCAGCTTCCTCACGACGACCTCCTCGTTGAGTACCGATAGTGGAGGAGCAGCGAGCCGGTCGGCGTGCTCCGTGCGGCGTCCGGCACCCCGTCGAAGAGGCGTGGGCCGGCACCGACCACGTACGGCGTCACGTTGATGACGATCTTGCGCACGAGGACGACCTTCCCGTTGCCGGGCCGGCGCGCTCCCCGCCATGTTCCAGGGCGGTGCCTGGCCCGATGGTTGCGACTGGGAGGTTAGGCGGGGAGGAGCGCTCAGGTCTTGTACAGAAGCGACAGCGGCTCGGACGGATCCCGGCCGCTCAACTGCGTGGTGGTCCGCCCGATATAACGGGTCAGCGACCGCGCCAGGTGTGGTTGGTCGAAGTATCCGAGCCGGTGGATCACGTCGTGGGCCGGCGCGCCCTCCTTGAGCAGGACCGCCGCTTGCCTGGCACGATTGATCTGCCGGATGGCACCGCGGGTGAGTCCGGTCGCCGCCACGAAGCGCCGCTGGATGGTGCGTTCGGACACGTCCGGCGACGCGCCACCAAGCACCGCGGCGACGATCGGGTCACAGGCCAGAACGCCCTCACGCACCATCCGCCCTACGAACACCTCGGTGTTGTCGTAGTCGGGAAGGCGCCAGGCGGAACCCTTCAGCCAGAACGATCTGCGCGTCGCATCAGGAATCTCTGCGGAACCGTCGACGAGGCGATTGATCGGAAGATGCGGCATCGAAGTGCCGAGTGAGAAGCTGATCCCGAAGAATGTGGAGTCTTCGGGAACGGGCGCCGGACTTGCCCTCGACTCCGGCCCTTGAACAGCCACGTTGACCTGACCGCGGTGCTCCCAGAAGACCAGATCCCAATGCGCCGTCGCGATCGACGTCATCCGGTCGGTGTCATGACTGCTGCTCCGCCACACCCGCTCGATGTACGGCGAATCGGACGATCGACTCTCGACCTCCAAGCCCATCCGAGCCATTCCCTCTCGCTTTATTGGCGCTATTGGCGCCGCTGAACAGGCAGGGTGCACGATACTCGCTAGCGCGGCTCAGACCTGACGCCACCCTGCTCTGCTGCCGCGTCCGCCCCATGGTCGGTGGCTGTACGGCCATGGTTCGGGAACACGACCGCCGGTTCGTCACAAGGGTCCACGGTCGCTCACGAGGAGCGTGCGACGGTGCCGGACGATCCTGGCGCCATAGGCCGACATCCCGCCGCTCCAGCTCATAGGCCGGCCGCTGCTACCGCCATCTCACGAAGATGTCAGTGCTACCCGATTTGATGAGCACGTGACCGTTCATGACGTCGCTCCGCTACTGCTGCTGGTAGATCCGTCTCCGGAGGCGTTCCAGCGGTTTCGCCGAGGACTACTACGAGGTTCCCGTACCTCTCGCGGCTGTGCGTCACGTCTATGCGCTCCGACCGCTCACACAAGAAGTCATGTTCTCATTGAACGCCGAGCCGACCATGGAGAGTGAGTGACGATGACATCGTCTTCGGCGACGATGACGGCGTGTTGTTCGTCGCCGCCGAGCGTGCCGAGGAGGTGCTGTCGACGGCGCGCCAGATCTGGCGGACCGAGCGCGAACAGGCCCGCAGGATCCGGGCAGGTGAGACGCTGCGCCTGCAGACGGCCTTCGACGACTACCTGGCGCGGCGCGCCGCCGATCCGTCGTACACCTTCCGGCGGCATCTCCGGCGTATCGGCGGGGCCATCGAGGAGTAGACGAGCTCAGAACGCCTGGCCGGCTACGAGAACTCGTAGATCAGGTTGTCGCCCTCCTCTTCCCTCGCGTACACCCACAGACGGTCCTTGCCCGGCACCGCGGCCGGGGCCGCCGAGCTCCACTTTGGGCGCCTGCAAGCCGCCCTTGCAGCCCTGCGGGACCTTCTTGGGGGTCGGCTTGGCGGGGAACGGGATCTTCGGGAGCGCCTGCGTGGCACACTGTCGGCCGTCCCAGCTCATGACCGTGTTGCCGCCGATGGCCCATACGGCGTCCGGGGTCGTGGCGACGGTCCTCGCCCACCTGTCTGACACGAGCGAACCGCCACCGGGCGACGGATGAGGTCCGCCGTCAGCCGTGGGCGTGCAGGGCGGCGATCACCCAGTCGAAGGCGGGGATGACCGAAGGGGACGACTCGCGTCCGTTGAGCGCGGACAGGAGCTGCCAGTAGCGCTCCACCTGGGCGTCGGCGAGTATCCGAAGCCGATCGCGCAGCTCGGCGCGTTCCTCGGCCGGCAGGCGGGGCTCGACGATGCGGCTGAGGACGCGCCTTCCCTCGGCCGACTCCGGCGCGATGCCGTCGGCCAGTGCCTGCCCGGCCTTCTCCAGCACCTGCCGCCGCAGGTCGAAGCCGTCTTCGAACCGCGGCTCGGATGAACCGCTGAGGACGATGCGCCGCAGCCGCCGCTGGAAGTCGTCGTCCGCGACCAGCTCGCCCAGCTCGATCCAGGCGTCCACCTGGCCCAGCGTCGGATCGTCCGGCAGTTCACGCATCCACCCGGCGACGACCATGGCGTCGTCGTCGAGGTCGATCCCGGCGAAGAGGGCATCGACGAAGTCGTCGATGACCTGTTGCCGCTCCCTGGCGGACAGCTGGGCGAGTTTGTGCGTCATCAGTGTCTCCTCGGTCGTGCCGCCGCGCTTGGCGATCGTGTCGAGCACGGTGCGGCGCAGTTTCAGGGTCCGGATCTCCGCGTCCAGCGCCAGGACGTGCGTCCGTGCCACCTCGGCCACCGTGACCCGCCGCGCCAGGATCTCCTGCACGGCCTCCAGGCCGATGCCGAGCTCGCGCAGCGTACGGACGAGGTCGAACCGGGCGACGGCCGCCGCGTCGTACAGGCGGTACCCCCCGGTGGAACGGCCGGTGGGTGGCACCACGCCGCTGTCGGACCAGAAGCGGATCGTGTGCACCGACAGGCCGGTACGGCGAGCGATCTGGCCGACCGTATAGAGCTCCGTGCTGTCACTCACGAGACGAATCTGCACCTTCGAGCGACCCGAGAGTCAAGCCTCAACAGCCCACAGGTCACCCTGGCGGGCTTCACGCGCGAGCCGACCTCCCTGAGGGGCATCCCCGCCGGCTTGGCGAAGGCCGGCAGGGATGTGACCATCTCACGGCACCGGGTCAGGCGCCGGCGGGCTTGATGCCGATTCTGGCCGAGATGCGGGCCAGTTCGGCGTTGTTGGACACGCCCTGGAAGTCGGCGCGTGGGGTGTACGGCGTCTCCCCGATGGGGGTCGAGGGGTCAGCGCGGTGATGCGGAGCCTTCCCCCGAGCCGCTCACGCGTGCCGTCACGGACCCAGTAGCCGGAGGACGGGCGGCAGGTCGCCCTCGTGGACGACCGTGAGCCTGCGGGTCGCCCGGGTGATCGCCACGTACAGGTCCTGGCCGCCCTTGGGGGACTGGGACATGATCTCGTCGGGGGCCACGACCACCACGGAGTCGAACTCCAGCCCCTTCGACTGCGTGACCGTCAGGACCACGGCGGGGGAGTCCAGGGCGTTCGCCGTCAGTGCGGACGCCGCCTCGGGCAGCAGGCCGGCGATCTCCCGGTGCCTCCCGTCGGCGGTGATGACCGCCAACCGGCCCTCCCCGATCTCGGCGAGCTCGGACGCGATCAGCTCGGGCAGCGCCGTGGGGAGGTCGGCACGGTCGACGCGCACGGCACGGGGAGGAGCCTCGCCGTCGCGTACGGAGATCGGGAGCTCCTGGTCCGGGGCGACCGCCTTGAGCACGTCGGCGGCGACCTCCATGATCTCGGCCGGGGTCCGGTAGTTGACCAGGAGCCGCGCCTCGCGCCAGCGGCCCTTCACGTAAGGGTCGAGCATCTCGGCCCACGACCGGGCGCCCGCCGCCGAACCGGTCTGGGCGACGTCCCCCACCACGGTCAGCGAGCGCGTGGGGATGCGGCGCATGACCATGCGCCAGGCCATCGCCGACAGCTCCTGCGCCTCGTCCACGATGACGTGGCCGTACACCCAGCTACGGTCGCGCGCGGCCCGTTCGGCGGTCGTCTGGACGGGCTCGTCCGAGTAGTGCCGCTCGGCGAGGGCACGGGCGTCGAACATCTCCTTCTCCCCGACTCCGGTGATCTCAAGGACGCCGCGCGCGTAGACCTCCTCGGCGCGGCGGACCCGGCGGGCGGCCCGCTCGGCCGCCTTGGCGGCGGAGTTGTCCTCGCCGAGCAGCTCGGCGGCCTCGTCGAGCAGGGGCACGTCCTCCGTCGTCCACGGCGCGTCCACCGCGCGCAGCAGCGCCTCCCGCTCCTCCGGGCGCAGCACCATACGCGACTCGTCGCCGGCGCCCTCCTCGGGGGAAGCGGCCGATCGAAGGGCCTCGGGGTCGGCGAGCAGCTCCGACACCAGCCGTTCCGGCGTGAGCAGCGGCCACAGGTCGTCCAGGGCCTTGCGCACGGAGGGCATCCGCCACAGCCCCGCCCGCGCGTACCGCAGGTCGTCCTCGTCGAGTTCGCGGTCGAGCCGCCGCGCCTCGTCGAGCGCGAGCGCGGTCAGCGCCGTGTCGACGAACAGCTTGCGCGCCACGTTGTGCGGGTTGCGCACCGCCCGCGCCCGGTCGCGGGCCCGTACGCAGGTGGCGTGGTCCATGCGCAGCGCCATCTGCTCGACCACGACCTCGACGCCGTTCCTGCGCGAGGTCCTGACGTCGATCATGACCTCCAGGTCGCCGTCGGGCACCCGCTGGCGGTCGCGCACGGCGCCCTTGATCACCTCGACCATCCGCGGGTCGCCCTTCACCGTCGCCGTCTCGGGCGGGTCGGCCGCGGTGGCGCGTACGCCGGGGAACAGCTCGCCGACGGTGGTCAGCACCACGTCGGTCTCGCCGAGGGAGGGCAGCACGTGGCCGATGTAGCGCAGGAACATGGTGTTCGGGCCGACGACCAGCACACCCCGCCGCTGGAGCGTGTCGCGGTGCGCGTACAGCAGGTACGCGGCCCGGTGCAGCGCGGCGACGGTCTTGCCGGTGCCCGGTCCTCCCTGGACGACGAGCGCCCCCGGCAGGCCTGAACGGATCACCTGGTCCTGCTCGGTCTGGATGGTGGCCACCACGTCGCCCATCCGGCCCGTACGGCCGCGCCGCAGCGATGACATGAGCGCGGCCTCGCCGACCAGCGTGCGGCGGTCGGGCTCGCTCATCCGCCCGAGGTCGAACACCTCGTCGTCGAGGTCCACGACCGTACGGCCGCGGGTGTGCAGGTGGCGGCGGCGCACCAGCGACTCGGGGTCGCTGGGCGTGGCGGTGTAGAACGCGCGGGCGGCGCGTGCGCGCCAGTCGATGAGGACCAGCTCGTTGTCGGCGTCGCGCAGGCCGACGCGGCCTATGTAGTAGGTGTCCCCGTCGGTGTCGTCGATGCGGCCGAAGCACAGCCCGCGTTCCACCCCGGACAGCTGCGCGACGCGCCGCGCGTGCTCGTGGGACGACACGTCACGCTCGAACCGGGCCTGGTGGGTGCCGCCCGGCGTGCCGCGCCCGTGCTCCTCGCTGAGCGAGGTCTCGGCGCGCGCTCGTACGGTGTCGAGGCGGTCGTACAGCATCGAGACATAGGCTTGCTCGGCCTGCAGGGCTTCCGCGCGGGCGGTTTCGGATGCACGATGCTCCATCGGTGTGGTATACTCCTAACGGGCAGTGCTGCACGGGCCTCTGATGACCGTGCCGAACAGTTGAGCTTATCAGCCTTTCGCCCCGGATCTGACCGATCAGCATGGGCTCGTGCCGGTTCGCGGGTAGTCGCGACGCATCTCCCTGAACGATTAGCGGTCGGCCGTGGCCTGAAGCCTGGAACGTGCCGCCCTGGCGGGCGCTTCGTGACCGGTCAGGCGGCCAGTACGATGCTGACGGCTTCCTTCGTGGTCGGGAAGGTCTCGAAGTGGTGGTCGAGATTGGTGATCGTGAGCAGCCTGGAGATCATGCCGGGGGCCACCGCCAGCGCCAGCCTTCCGCCCATCTCGCGCACCCTGTTGTAGGTGTGGACCAGCAGCCCCAGGCCGAGAGAGTCACAGAACGTGGTGCGGGTGAGATCGAGCACCAGGTACGGCGGGCGGCTCGCCTCGACCGCGCCGTCCAGTTCGGCGCGTAACAGGGGAACCGCGTTCATGTCCAGCTCGCCGGTGATCTCGACGATCGTGCATGCTTCCTCTCGCCTCAGGCGAATGCCCAGTCCTGTCCCACCTGCCGGGTAAGCCATGCGATCACCTCCGTTGCGGACTCGTTACCCTGGCAAAAAGGTAATAAGCCCACATAGCCAAATAAGCAGGTAGGGCGGGTGATGCCAACGCGTTGATTGGGCCTCGTGGCGCGGGTCGACGGTTACATAATGAATCGCAATGAAGACGGAAAGTAGTCGGCGCGTCGACGTGAGCATCGTGGTGCCCGTCCACAACTGCCGCCCCTATCTCGACCGGTGCCTCACCTCGCTGCTGGAGCAGCGCGTCAGCAAGGAGATCGTCATCGTCGATGACGGCTCCACCGACGGCAGCCGAGATCTTCTCGCCGACTATGCGACGAAATATCCGGAAATACGGGTGTCTTACCAGCAGGCCTCGGGCGGCGCCGGCAAGCCGAGGAACCGCGCGATCGCCCAGGCCAGCGGGCGTTATGTCTTCTTCTGCGATGCCGACGACCACCTCGGCCCCGAGGCGCTGCAACGCATGCTCGCGATGGCCGACCGCAACGGCTCCGACATCGTCCTCGGCAAGATGGTCGGCCACGGCCGCAAGGTTCCCACCTCCATGTTCCGGGAGAACCGCGAACGCGCCCCGCTCGGCGAGACCACCGTCTACAACTCGCTCACCTGCTTCAAGCTGTTCCGCCGCGAGCTGCTCATCCGCCACCGCATCATGTTCGACGAGTCGCTCAGGGTCGGCGAGGACATCGTCTTCTCCGTCCACGCGTACTGCCACGCCGAGACGATCTCCGTGGTCGCCGACCACGACTGCTACCACCTGGTGTCCCGTCCCGACGGCAGCAGCATCATGCAGGAGCCGGGCAGCCGCGACCCCCTCGCCTGGCTGCGCATGATCCGCGCGCCCATCGAGCTCATGACCAGGCACATCCCCGCTGGGCCGCTCCGTGACCACCTCCTGCGCAGGCATTTCCGCTTCGACATCCTCGGCCAGCTCGGCGCCCCGTTCCTGTCGCAGGACGCCGCGTCCCAGCGCGCGATCGTCCGCGAGGCGTCCGACCTGTGCGCGATCTGGCTGACCGACGGGGTGCTGGAGCGCTTACGTCCCATCGACCGGCTCAGGGCCGCCTCGCTCGGCGACGTCGACCGGCTGGTGCGGCTCGCGCGGGTCGAGACCGCCGCGGTCCGCCACAGCCTCACCGGGCTCGGGTGGGTGGGCGACCGGCTGGAGGTGTCCGGCCGCGCCGTCCTCACCGACTCGTGGAACGGCGTCACCGTCGGCCTGCTCCTGCGGGAGCGCTCCACCGGCACCGAGCGCCGCATCCCGGTGACCTCCGTGGCGGACGTCTTCGCGGGAAGCGTCGAGGTGTCGCGGCTGCCGCCCGGCGTCTGGGACATGTACGTCGTGATCGCATGCGAGGGCGTGCGCCGGGTGGCGAGGTTCGGCGCCGAGCGCGAGCCCGAGGTGCGCTGTCCCGGCCCGCGCCTCGCGGCGGCCGTCACGGCTCCGTACTTCACCCGCCCGCAGGGCAACCTCAGCGTGGACGTCGGCGGCCACGTCGTCACGGTCCCCGGGTCCGCGCGGCTGACGCGCGCCTCGTGGGCCGGCAAGGGAGTGCTGACGATCGAGGGCACGGTCGCCGTCGCGGGCGGGTGCCCGGCCGCGCGGTGCGTGCGCCAGGTGGTCTGGCGCGAGCGGTCCTCGGGCAACGAGCGCCGGGCGCCCGCGTCGGCCGTGGACGACGCGCTGTTCACCGCCACGGCCACGCTGGACGTCCCTGGCACCTGGGAGGCCAACGTGGAGCTCAACCTCGGCGGGCCGCCCGTGCGCTACCCCGTCCAGGTGGGCGAGGCCGAGCTGGGGCCGGGGGTGGCGTGGTGGCGCGGGCGGCGGCGCTGGACGGCGATGGCCAGGGCGTCCAAGGTCAGGCGCAAGCTCGTCGTCACGGTGCTCGCCCGAGGCCCGAAAGCGGTGGTGCGCCGGTCCATCCGCATCGGGCGGTGACGATCTGTCGGTGGCCCGCCGTATACATGGAGAGCGCCACCAGGCCTGACTGTTCATGCTTCGTTCGTTAATGCCACCTATTTGCAACTACAACACCATGGCCTAGAGTTGTCGCAGCTCGATCGCTCCGGAGGCTAGTGGTGCACGTACCAGACGGTTTCTTCGACGCCCCGGTGTCCATCGCCGCGGGCGCGTTCGCGGCGGCGGGGCTCGGCGTCTGCTTGCGCGGCGCGCGACGCGAGCTCGACGACCGTACGGCCCCGATGGCGGGCCTCGTGGCGGCCTTCGTCTTCGCCGTCCAGATGCTCAACTTCCCGGTCGCGGCCGGCACGAGCGGTCACCTGCTGGGCGGCACGCTGGCAGCGGTCCTGGTCGGGCCGTACACCGCGGTTCTGTGCGTGGCCGTGGTGCTGCTCGTCCAGGGGTTCTTCTTCGCCGACGGCGGCCTGACCGCCCTGGGCGTCAACATCACCCTGATGGCGATCGTGACGGCCGTCGTCGGCTGGGCGGTGTTCCGTCTGGTCGTGCGGGCCGCGCCGCGTGGCCGCACCGCGGTCGCGGTCGCCGCCTTCGTCGGGGCCGCGATCTCCGTGCCGGTCGCGGCGCTGGCCTTCACCGTGCTGTTCTGGATCGGCGGCACCGCCCCGATCGACGTGTCGTCGGTCGCGATGGCGATGGGCGGCGTGCACGTCCTGATCGGGCTGGGCGAGGGCGTGATCACGGCGCTGACCGTGAGCAGCGTGCTGGCCGTGCGGCCCGACCTCGTGTACGGCGCGCGGGGCCTCACGGCTCCGCTGGTGCTGCGCACGGCGGGCGGCGGGAGCACCGAGGTCACCACGGCCCCGGCCCCCGCGCCGGCCCGCAGCATCCGGCCGCTGCTCGTCGGGGGCGCGCTGGTCGCCGTGCTCCTCGCGGGCGTGGTCTCCTTCTACGCGTCGAGCAGCCCCGACGGACTGGAGAAGGTCGCGGGCGACAAGGGCCTCAACGTGAACGAGGAGCACCACCCGCTCGGCGACTCGCCCTTCGCCGACTACGGCGTCAAGGGCGTCGGCAGCGAGCGGCTGGCGGTCGGGGTCGCGGGCGTCGCGGGCGTCGGCATCACCGTGCTGGCCGGTGGCGCGATCTTCTACACCGTGCGCCGCCGGGGCCGTGACACCGAACGGGCGAGCGCGTAGTGGGTTCAGGCCACCACCACCAGCTCTACCGGCCGGGGGACACCGTCGTCCACCGGCTGCCGCCCGAATGCAAGCTGCCGGCCGTGGCGGGGTTCGCCGTGGTCGTCGTCGCCACGCCGCGCGACGCCTTCTGGGCCTTCGGGGTGTACGTCCTGCTGCTGGCGGCCGTCGCCGCGGTCGCCCGCGTCCCAGCGGGGTTCGTGCTGCGGCGCATGGTCATCGAGGTGCCGTTCGTCGTCTTCGCCGTCGCGCTGCCGATCATCGGGCTGGGCGCGCGCGTCGAGGTGCTCGGGCTGTCGCTCAGCGCCGAGGGGCTGTGGGCCGCGTGGAACATCCTCGCCAAGGCCACCCTCGGCGTCGTGGCGAGCATCCTGCTGGCCGCGACCACCGAGCCGCGCATGATGCTCCTGGGCGCGCAGCGGCTCAGGCTGCCCCAGCTGCTGGTGCAGATCGCGATGTTCATGCTCCGCTACATGGACGTGATCCTCGACGAGATGCGCAGGATGCGGGTCGCCCGCGAGTCGCGCGGCTTCGCGGCGCGTGACGTGCGGCACCTGCCGGTCCTGGCGAAGTCCGCAGGGGCGCTGTTCATCCGCTCGTACGAGCGTGGCGAGCGGGTGCACCTGGCTATGCTGAGCAGGGGATACACCGGGTCGATGCCGGTGGTCCACGAGGGGGGCGCATCGGTGGCGAGCTGGGCCACCGCCGCGCTCCTGCCGGCGGCGGCGCTGGCGACCGCCGTCCTTTCCTGGAGCCTTTCGTGACCCTGCCCCCGCTCTCCCTGCGCGTCAGCGAGCTGGCCTACGCCTATCCTGACGGCACCCAGGCGCTGTTCGGCGTCGACCTCACCATCGGGAGCGGCGAGCGGGTCGCGCTGCTCGGGCCGAACGGCGCGGGCAAGACCACGCTGGTCATGCACCTCAACGGCATCCTGACCGCCGGGCACGGGTCGGTCGAGATCGCGGGCCTGCCCGTGCGCAAGGACACTCTGGGGGAGATCCGCCGTCGGGTCGGCCTGGTGTTCCAGGATCCTGACGACCAGCTTTTCATGCCCACGGTGCGCGAGGACGTCGCGTTCGGCCCCGCGAACCTCGGCCTGCGCGGCCCCGAGCTGGAGCGCCGGGTGCGCGACGCGCTCGACCAGGTCGGGCTGCCCGAGGTGATCGACCGGCCGCCGCACCACCTGTCGTTCGGGCAGCGCCGCAGGGTCGCCGTGGCGACGGTGCTCGCCATGCGTCCCGAGATCCTCGTGCTGGACGAGCCGTCCTCCAACCTCGACCCCGCCTCGCGGCGTGAGCTGGCCGAAGTCCTGCGCTCGCTGGACGTCACCGTGCTGATGGTCACGCACGACCTGCCGTACGCCATGGAGCTCTGTGAGCGCTCACTCATCCTCTCCGGAGGCGTGATCGCGGCCGACGGCCCGACCGGCGACCTCCTCGGCGATCCGGCCCTGCTCGCGGCCCACCGCCTGGAGCTCCCGTACGGCTTCGCGGTCGCAGAACGGCCGCACTGATCCGCCCCGGCCGCCCCCGTGCGGGGCCGTACCGGCGTCCGGTGAGCGGCCGATCTTATGGCCACGTGACTTCTGTCACGGTGATTGCGAAGTAAAGTGGGCCCGCGAGGAGGTTCCACATGAAGCTGCGGCTGGCGCGGCGCGCGTTCGGCGACGCCGTCGTCGTGGCTGTCGAGGGTGAGCTTGATCTGTTCACGGCGCCGTTCCTGCGCGACGAGGTGCGCGAGGCGATCAAGCAGGACAGCAACCG
Organism: Sphaerisporangium viridialbum; assembly: GCF_049674955.1. Taxonomy (GTDB): domain Bacteria; phylum Actinomycetota; class Actinomycetes; order Streptosporangiales; family Streptosporangiaceae; genus Sphaerisporangium; species Sphaerisporangium viridialbum. The sequence goes on from NZ_CP187232.1 coordinate 1,091,470, forward strand.
GCTCGTGCTCGACCTCGGCGCGCTGTCGTTCATGGATTCCAGCGGCCTGTCCGTGCTCATCGAGGCGTGGCGCCTCGCGACGGGCGAGGGCGGCGGGGTCTCCCTGGCGGCTCCGCAGGCTCCGGTGGCGCGCATCCTCCGCACGACCGGGCTCGACCGGCGCATCAAGGTCTACCCCGACGTCGACGCGGCCATCTCGGGCGAGATTTGAGCCACCCCTAGTAGAACTTCATTCGGTTGCCACGTTAGGGTCCGGGATATGGACCTGAACGGAGCAGCAGCAATCATCTCAGGCGGTGCCAGCGGCCTCGGCGAGGCCACCGCACGCGAACTGGCGGGCATCGGCGCCACCGTCGTCATCGCCGACCTCAACGTCGAGCGCGGCAAGGCCCTCGCCGACGAGCTCGGCGGCGTCTTCGCGCAGACCGACGTCTCCGACGAGGCCTCGGTCCAGGCGGCCGTGGACGCCGCCGTCGCGACGGGCAAGCCGCTCCGCGCCGTCGTCAACAGCGCGGGCATCGGCTGGGCCTCCCGTACGGTGGGCAGGGACGGCTCGCCGCATGACCTCGCCAGCTACCGCAAGGTGATCGACGTCAACCTGATCGGCACCTTCAACCTCATGCGCATCGGCGCGGCGGCCATGGCGAAGACCGAGCCCGCCGACGCCGACGGAGCCCGTGGCGTCGTCATCAACACCGCCTCGGTCGCGGGCATCGAGGGGCAGACCGGCCAGGTGGCCTACAGCGCCTCCAAGGGCGGCATCATCGGCATGACCCTGCCCGCCGCGCGTGACCTCGCGGCGATCGGCGTCCGCGTCCTGACGATCGCGCCGGGCATCATCGACACTCCCATCTACGGGTCGGGCCCCGAGTCCGAGGCGTTCAAGGCCAAGCTCTCGGCGCCCGTGCCGTTCCCCAAGCGGATGGGCCGGGCGTCCGAGTTCGGCCACCTGGTGCGCGCCCTCATCGAGAACGACTACATGAACGGCGAGGTCATCCGCTTCGACGGCGGCATCCGTTTCCAGCCCAAGTGAGACCGCCAACCGGAGGTAAGGGTGTCTGACGAGGTTCTCGTCGAGGTCGAGGGCGGCATCGCCGTCATCACGATCAACCGGCCGCAGGCCAGGAACGCCATCAACGGCAACGTCGCACGCGCCGTCGTCGCGGCCCTGGACGAGCTGGAGGAGCGCAAGGACGTCTCCGCGTACGTCCTGACAGGGGCCGGTGGCACGTTCTCCGCCGGCATGGACCTCAAGGGGTTCCTGACCGGCGACTTCCCGCTCGTCGAGGGGCGGGGCTTCGGCGGTCTCACCGAGAGGCCGCCGAGGAAGCCCATCGTCGCGGCCGTGGAGGGCTACGCGCTCGCCGGCGGCTTCGAGCTGGTGCTGGCCTGCGACATCGTCGTCGCCTCGGAGGAGGCGAAGTTCGGCCTGCCGGAGCCCAAGCGCGGCCTGGTCGCCGCGGCCGGCGGCGTGATGCGGCTGCCGCGCCGCATCCCGTACCACATTGCCATGGAGATCGCGCTGACCGGCGATCACTACCCGGCGTCGCGGCTGTACGAGCTGGGCCTGGTGAACCGCGTCACCCCCGCGGGGGAGGCGCTGGCCACGGCCAAGGAGATCGCGGCCAAGATCGCCGCCAACGCTCCGCTGGCGCTCCTGGCGACCAAGCGCGTCCTGGTCGAGTCGGCGGACTGGTCGCGGGACGAGATGTTCGCGAAGCAGGGGGAGATCATCAACCCGGTGTTCGGCTCCAAGGACGCCATGGAGGGCGCGGCGGCCTTCGCCGAGAAGCGCGCCCCCAATTGGGCGGGGGAGTGATCTCCGCCCCTTAATGATCGGCACCGCGCTTCAATGATCATTTAGCGAAGGCGCATGTTGCCCCGATGGTGGGCAACATGCGCCTTATTCGTGTCTCGCGGTAAATCACGGGTTAAACACCGTTTGCGTACGGTAAAGGGAGGACAAAGCGCGTTCGAGGGCACGTCACAAGAGGAGAGCGATGAGCGACTACGCGACCGGGGTTGCACCTGCCGGCCGATCCTCGGGCGAGGTGGTCAAGCAGCGCGTGGTCGGCCTGGTCACGGGAGCCCTCGGTGCCGCCATCGTCGTCTCGCTCCTGGTGGCCGTGGAATGGGGCGTCGAGGTCGCGGACTACGTCCTGCCCCAGGATCTCGACCGGTACGGCATCGTCGCCCACGAGCGGAACGGGCTGGTCGGCATCTTTCTCGCCCCGTTCCTGCACGCGGGCTTCGCGCACCTGATGGCGAACACCATGCCGCTGGCCATCCTGGGCTTTCTGGCCGCGCTGCGCGGCCTCGGGCGGTTCTTCGTGGCCAGCCTGATCATCATCATCGTCAGCGGGCTCGGGGTGTGGTGGTACAGCCAGCCGGGGGGGCTCACGGTGGGCGCCAGCGGGCTGGTGTTCGGCTACTTCGGGTACGTCGTGACGCGCGGGCTGTTCGACCGGCATCTGCTGGACATCGCGCTCGGCATCGGAGTCGCCGTCCTGTACTACTCGCTGATCTGGGGAGTGCTCCCGGGACAGCCCGGCATCTCCTGGCAGGGCCACCTGTTCGGGCTGGTGGGCGGGGTGCTCGCCGCATACGTGCTGCGCCGCAGGAGGCGGCGGCCCGTCGCGGTGGCCTGAGACGGCAGGCCACGCCGGCGGATCACCGCAGCGTGCTCCGATGTGGAGTCAGACAGTCAGCAACCGTTACTAGTCGTGTCGGCGGTCGCTGGGAGACAATGTCAGCGTGAAAAGCCTGGGATCTCTGGAGCGCGCCATCATGGAGGTGCTCTGGGATTCCACCCATCCGTTGCTCGTCCGCGAGCTCCAGGCGGTGCTCAACGCCGAGGCCGAGAAGTCGCTGGCGTACACCACGGTGCAGACCGTCGCCGAGCGCCTGGTCAAGAAGGGGCTGCTGAGCCGCGCCCCCGAGCGCAAGGCCTTCCGCTACTCCGCCGGCCGCTCGCGCGACGAGCATGTCACGGCGGTGATGCTGGAGGCCCTGGCCGAGAGCCCCGACCGGGCACCCGTGCTCTCGTGCTTCGCGCGGAGCGTCGACCTCGACGACGCGCTGCGGCTGCTGGAGGAGCTGGCCCGCCGCACGGGCGGGCACAGGCATGTCGGGGGCCCCGGCTGGGTGCCGCCGCCCTCGCCCTAGACCCTGGTCACGGATGCCCGGCCCAGGGTCTCGGGCACTGGTCCGGCTTTCAGAGACGCTCGACCACGTGGTCGACGCAGGCCGTCAGCGCCTCGACGTCGGCCGGGTCGATGGCCGGGAACATCGCGATGCGCAGCTGGTTGCGGCCGAGCTTGCGGTAGGGCTCGGTGTCGACGATGCCGTTGGCCCGCAGGACCTTCGCCACCTCGGCCGCGTCGACCTCGTCCGCGAAGTCGATGGTGCCGACGACGTTCGACCGCTGAGCGGGGTCGGCGACGAAGGGCGTGGTGTAGGAGGTCTTCTCGGCCCAGTTGTACAGCCGGGACGCCGAGTCGGCGGTGCGCGCGGTGGTCCAGGCCAGGCCGCCGTTGCCGTTCATCCAGTCGAGCTGGTCGGCCAGCAGGAACAGCGTGGCCACGGCCGGGGTGTTGTAGGTCTGGTCCTTGGAGGAGTTGTCGATCGCCGTCGGCAGGCTGAAGAACTCGGGGACGAACCGGTCGGTTGCCGCGATCTCGTCGACCCGGGCCAGCGCGCGGGGCGAGAACAGCCCGATCCACAGGCCGCCGTCGGAGGCGAAGCTCTTCTGGGGCGCGAAGTAGTAGACGTCGAACTCGCTCGCCTCGACGGGCAGGCCGCCCGCGCCGGAGGTGGCGTCGACCAGCACCAGCGAGTCGTCACCGCCCACGCGCCTGATCGGCATCGCGACGCCGGTGGAGGTCTCGTTGTGGGTCAGCGCGTAGACGTCGACGCCGGCCTCGGGCATCGCGCTCGGGTGGCTGCCCACCGCGGACTTGATCACGGTCGGCTCGCCCAGCCACGGCGCCTTGGCCGCGACGGCCGCGAACTTCGACGAGAACTCGCCGAAGTTCAGGTGCTGGGACTTCTCCTTGATGAGCCCGAAGGCGGCGATGTCCCAGAACGCGGTCGTGCCGCCGTTGCCCAGCACGACCTCGTACCCCTCGGGGAGGGAGAACAGGTCGGCGAGGCCCTCGCGGACCCGGCGCACCAGGTTCTTCACCGGCTTCTGGCGGTGGGAGGTGCCCATCACGCTCGCGCCGGCGGCTGCCAGGGCGGCGAGCTGCTCGGGGCGTACCTTCGAAGGCCCGCAGCCGAAACGGCCGTCCGCGGGCTTGAGTTCAGCGGGAATCTCGATGTCAGCCACGTAACCAAGGGTAGTGAGCCGTCTCGGTGGTTACGCCCCGGGTCCGGATCGTGAGATACACGCGCTCGTGTCCGCCTACGTCACGGTGGTGCCCGGACGCGCGAAAGGCCCGCAACTGGGGGCTGCGGGCCCTCTGTAGGGGGTGAGTACCGGGACGAAGGGGAGGCCCGGGGGCAGTCAGTGCTTGCCGACGACCTCGCCGGCGCCGGGGACGTCGTTGACCGAGCGCTGCGGGGGGCCGACGTACTTGGCGCTGGGGCGGACGAGCCTGCCCGTGCGCTTCTGCTCCAGGATGTGCGCCGCCCAGCCGGCGGTGCGGGCGCAGGTGAACATCGAGGTGAACATGTGCGGCGGCACCTCGGCGAAGTCCAGCATGATCGCCGCCCAGAACTCCACGTTCGTGGCGAGGACGCGGTCGGGCTTGCGGGCGTGCAGCTCGGCCAGCGCGGCGGTCTCCAGCGCGCACGCGACCTCATAGCGCGGGGCGTTCAGCTCCTGCGCGGTGCGGCGCAGCACGCGGGCGCGGGGGTCCTCGGCGCGGTAGACGCGGTGGCCGAAGCCCATCAGCCGCTCACCGCTGTCGAGGGCCTTCTTGACGTAGGTCTCGGCGCTGCCGATGCGCTCGACCTCTTCGATCATGTGCAGCACGCGGGCCGGGGCCCCGCCGTGCAGCGGGCCGGACATGGCGCCCACCGCGCCCGAAAGGGCGGCGGCGACGTCGGCGCCGGTGGAGGCGATGACGCGCGCGGTGAACGTGGAGGCGTTCATGCCGTGCTCGGCGGCGGAGGTCCAGTAGGCGTCGATGGCCTTGACGTGCTTGGGGTCGGGCTCGCCGCGCCAGCGGACCATGAAGCGCTCGACGATCGTGGCGGCCTCGTCGACGCGCGACTGGGGCACCATGGGCAGGCCGAGCCCGCGGGCGGACTGGGCGACGAACGACAGCGCGGTGACCGAGGCGCGTGCGAGATCGTCGCGGGCCTGGTCTTCGTCGATGTCGAGAAGCTGGCGGAAGCCGTACGCCGGGGCCAGCATGGCCAGGGCGCTCTGGACGTCGACGCGGATGTCACCGGAGTGGACAGGAATGGGGTACGGCTCGGCCGGGGGCAGGCCCGGCTTGAACTTGTTGTCGACCAGCAGGCCCCAGACGTGTCCGTACGAGACCCGCCCGACCAGCTCTTCGATGTCGACGCCCCGGTAGCGAAGGGCGCCCCCTTCTTTGTCCGGTTCCGCGATCTCGGTCTCGAACGCAACTACGCCTTCCAGCCCGGGTTTGAAGTCGGACATTCTCGGCCGCCTCCCTTTCTTGAAGTCAAAGCCTTGATGTCGAGATACCGGCGGGTCATATTCAACCCCCTAGGCGGGAGTGCTCCGCCTCCGGACCCGCCGAAGCGGGATCGTCCCTGGTAGGGGGTACCGCTTCGGTGGTGGTGCCGAACGCGGAAGAATACCGGTCTGTGGATGCCGCATCGAGCCCGCCGTCCTTCGCCGGGCTCCGCCGTACATACGAGGGACTGCCTTTGAGAGAGGCCGACCTCGCCGCCGACCCCGTCACCCAGTTCACCTCGTGGTTCGCCGAAGCCGTGGAGGCAGGGCTTCCCGAGCCGAACGCCATGATCGTCGCCACCGCCTCCGCCGGGGGCCGGCCGACCGCCAGAACCGTCCTGCTCAAGGGGTACGACCAGGAGGGGTTCGTCTTCTACACCAACTACGAGTCGCGCAAGGGCCGCGACCTCGCGGAGAACCCGCGCGCGTCTCTGGTCTTCCCCTGGCACCCGCTCCGGCGCCAGGTCCGCGTGGAGGGCCATGTGGTGCGGCTGCCGCGCGAGGACTCCGCCGCGTACTTCAACTCCCGCCCGTACGGCTCGCGCATCGGGGCCTGGGCCTCGCGGCAGTCGGCGGTCGTGCCGTCCAGGGAAGCGCTGGACGCGCGCTACAGCGAGCTGGCAGAACGCTGGCCGCAGGAGCCGCCGATGCCCGACTTCTGGGGCGGCTTCCGGGTCGTTCCCTCGGAGGTCGAGTTCTGGCAGGGGCAGGTCGACCGCATGCACGACCGGCTGCGCTACCGCCGTTCCGGCCAGAAGTGGGTGGTCGAACGCCTGGCCCCCTGAGCTGTCGCTCAGCTTGCCTGGGTACAGTGCCCGGGTACATGCCAGTTGCGCGGGGTCGGCGAGGTGGGGATGGCGGGGGTCCAGTCGGGGCTGAGGCGCGTCGCCGTCGACACCAGGCCCCTGCGCGTCCCGGCGTACCGCAGGCTGCTGATGGGGCAGGGCGTCTCGTTCATCGGCTTCCAGCTCACCTCGGTGGCGGTGAGCGCCCAGGTATACGACATCACCGGGTCCTCGTTGTGGGTCGGCATTCTCGGCCCGGTGAACCTCATTCCGCTGGTGGTCTTCGGCCTGTGGGGCGGCGCCGTCGCCGACGCGGTCGACCGCCGCAGGCTGCTGCTCACCGGCTCGCTGGTCGCCTGGGCGGGCACCCTCGCCCTGCTGCTCCACGCCCTGTCGGGGCTGGGCAACGTCTATCTGTTGCTCGCCGTGGTCGCCGTCCAGTCGACGGGGTTCGCGATCACCTCCCCGGTACGGGGCGCGATCATCCCCCGTTTGGTCCCGGCCGAGCGGGTCGCCGCTGCCAACACGCTGAACTTCCTGGTGAGCAGCGTCGGGACGGTGCTCGGGCCGCTGCTGGCCGGCATCGTGCTCGCGAAGTCCGGGTTCGCGATGGCGTACCTCATCGACGTGATCCTCTTCAGCGCCGGGTTCTACGCCGCCTTCCGGCTGCCGCGCCTCGACCCCATCGGTGAGATCTCCCGGCCCGGGCTGCGCTCTGTGGTCGACGGGCTCCGCTACATCGCGGGGCAGCCGATCGTGATGATGTCCTTCGTGGTCGACATCATCGCCATGGCGTTCGCGATGCCCAGGGCGCTCTATCCCGAGCTCGCCGCCGAGCGCTTCGGAGGGTCCGCCATCGCCTTCGGCTGGCTCTCGGCCAGCCTGGCCATCGGCGGGGTCGCGGCGGGGCTGCTGTCCGGATGGGTCGGCCGGGTGCGCCGGCAGGGCGTGGCGCTGACCGTGGTGATCGCGCTCTGGGGCCTCACGGTGGCCGCGGCGGCGTTCGCGCAGCCGCTGTGGCTGATCGTCACACTGCTGGCGGTCGGGGGCGCGATCGACCTGGTCTCGGCCGTCTGGCGGCAGACGATCCTGCAGACCTACGCGCCCGACGAGATGCGCGGGCGCATGCAGGGGGTGTTCATGGTCGTCGTGGCGGGCGGCCCCCGGCTCGGGGACCTTCGGGCGGGCACGACGGCGAGTGCCTTCGGGCTCGTCCCGGCCTGGGCGGGCGGGGGGCTGCTGTGCGCCGCGATCGTGCTGGTCGCCGGCCTCGCCGTGCCCGCCTTCAGGAACTACGACGCGACGGCCGGGCGTCTCGGACGGTGAGATCCGAAAGATCACGTTATGGGCGTTGGCGCGACGCCGCCCGCGAACAGTGAGATCCTTGGGGAGGAGTCACGTCCTTCCCGCTGCTCGCGGTCATTCGCCATCTCGGGCCGTTCTGTCAGTAGGTCTGCGTAAGCTCTGTTCAGACGTCGAATCCGTGCCCCTGGCGAGAGTGTCCTCACCCTGTTCTGGACACGACCGGCAAGGCCGGGCGCCGGACGTAGCATCGATACTTGGAGGGGAGGAGCTTTGACCGCACACGGCCTGATCGACACCACGGAGATGTACCTTCGCACCATCTTCGAGCTGGAAGAGGAGGGGATCACCCCTCTGCGTGCCCGCATCGCCGAGCGTTTGCAGCAGAGCGGCCCGACGGTCAGTCAGACGGTGGCTCGCATGGAGCGCGACGGCCTCGTCCGCGTCGAGGGCGACCGCCACCTGACCATGACCGACCTCGGGCGCACTCTCGCCACGCGCGTCATGCGCAAACACCGCCTGGCCGAGTGCCTCCTCACCCAGGTCATCGGCCTCCCGTGGGAAGAGGTGCACGTCGAGGCCTGCCGCTGGGAGCACGTCATGTCCGAGTCGGTGGAGGCCCGCCTGGTCAACCTCCTCGGCAACCCGGTGGTCTGCCCCCACGGCAACCCCATCCCCGGCCTCGACGAGCTGGGGGTCAAAGAGCCCGATGAGTCCGTCCATGAGGTGATCTCCGCCATGGCCGATCTGGCAGGGCCAGGAGATATCCCCGTGGTCGTCCGCCGAATTAGCGAACAAGTGCAAAGTGATCCCGCTGTGATGCTTAAACTCAAGCAAGTTGGGATACAACCCGGACGCGAGGTGACGCTCGCGGCGAGCGACGACGGTGTACGGGTGACGGGTGACGATGAAGCGCACAACATTCCCGCGGACTTCCCGCGTGATGTCGCCGCGCACGTCTTCGTCTCCCGACGCTGACCCAGGGCGTGCTTGGTTGGTTCCCAGTAGGGAGTTATCCCTTCCCTTGTTCGACAACTTGGCCGTCCCGGAGCCCCCGGGGGAACGCCGCCTTGCCGTCGAGGCTGCTGCAGGAGCGCATGTGGTCCGCTATGCGATTGACACCCTTCGAGGGGTGGCCGCCAGATGAAGCGATGGGGGGACCTTTCGCAGGATGCGGCCGATCATCTGACGCCCGAGTCGGTTCTCGACAACGCTGAGATGGCCGTGGTCGTCACCGACCGCTTCAGCAACGTGCTCTATTGGAACCCGTTCGCCGAGCGGCTCTTCGGCCGTCCCGACCGGCCGGCGGGTGTCGAGCAGACCGTTCTCTCCTTAGGCATCATGGAGAAGGACCACCCCCTCGCCGTCGAGCTGGCCAAGCACGTGCTCAAGGGCGGGGTCTGGGAGGGCACCTTCGACGTCGCCCGCGCCGACGGCACGATCATCTACGTCCGGGCGCAGGCGGTCCCCCTCCGTCACCCCTCCGGCTCCGTCACCGGCATCGTGATCACCGCCCGCGAGGCGATGCGCAGCAACGAGCGCGAGAAGGACCGCTTCGGCCTGCTTGAGCGCATCGGCGAGCGGCTCGCCAGCTCGCTGTACGTCGAGGAGACCCTCAACCGCGTCGCCGAGATGCTGGTGCCCCAGTTCGCCGACCACTGCTTCATCGAGCTCACCGAGGGAGACCGGCTCGTCCGCAAGGTCTCCACCCACGTCCAGGGGTGGACCCCTCCGGCCGGCACCTGGCGCCCCATCGGCTCCGAGATCCGTTATCCGGCCGGCCACTACGCCGAGATCGCCCTGCGCCGCCAGGAGACGATCATCGTCGAGGACTTCGCGCAGACCAGCTATCCCTCGCCGAGCGAGGAGAGCGCCAAGCTCTGCGGCGAGATCGGCATGACCTCCGCCATCGTGGCGCCGCTCTGCGCGCGTGGCGAGACCCTCGGCCTGATGTACCTCGGCCTGTCCAACCTCACCGACCGGCGCTCGCCGCACTACGACGCCTTCGACCGCGACTTCGTCGGCGCCATCGCCACCCGGGTCGCCATAGCGGTGGACAACGCCTTGCTGTTCGAGGAGGAGCGGCACACCGCCGAGTCCTTCCAGAAATACCTGCTCCCGCGCGAGCTGCCGCAGCTCGACGGCCTTGAGATCGCCGTCCGCTACTACCCGGCCGCGCCGCTCGCCTCCCACGGCCAGGGCATCCAGACCCAGGTCGGCGGCGACTGGTACGACGTGATCCCCCTCTCCGCCGGCCGGGTCGGCATCGTCATCGGCGACGTCGAGGGCCGGGGGGCCAAGGCGGCGGCGGTCATGGGCCAGCTCAGGGCCGCGCTGCGCGCCTTCGCCCAGGACGACAAGTCCCCGGCCGACATCCTGGCCAGGCTCAACGAGTGGACCCGCATCATCGCCGCGCCCGAGCGCGACGACTACGGCACCGACGTCAGCACCCCGCCCATCGTCACCTGCCAATATCTCGTGTACGACGCGTGGTCGCGGCAGCTCTCGTTCGCCAACGCGGGGCACTCGCCGCCCCTGCTGATCGTCGACGGCGTGGTGTCCGAGCTCGACATTCTCGAGGTGGGCCAGCCGCTCGGCGTCAACGCCAAGGGCGTGCACGCCGACCTGGTCTACAAGGAGGAGAGCCGGGTGCTCCCACCCGGCGCCGCGCTCCTGCTCTACACCGACGGCCTGGTCGACCGGCGGCCCGCGCGCGAGTCCGGCGAGGCGCCGCTGACCGACGAGCAGGTCCTGAGCGTCCTGTGCGAGGAGGTCGCCAAGGCCTCGGCCGACAGTGTCGAGCGCATCGCCGACGCCGCCACGGTGGCCGTTCCCGGTGAGATCGACGACGACATGGCGATCCTGGTGATCCGGTCGGCGGGCAAGGAGCTGAAGTTCGAGGAGCGCACGTTCCCCGCGCAGCCGATCATGGTCGGTGAGGCCCGGCGCATGGCGTCGGAGGCGTTCACCACCTGGGGGGTCCCAGAGGAGCGCTCCGAGCTGGCCTGCCTGCTCGTCTCCGAGGTCGTCACCAACGTCGTGCTCCACGCGGCCAGCGCCAGCGTCCCGCGCAGGGAGCTCGTGCTCGACGGCCCGCCCCTGCCGTTCGACGAGTCCTGGGATGTTCCCGGCTTCGACAACGAGATCGTCAACGAGAAGGAGTTCACGCTGCGGCTCCGCCGTGGCGAGGAGTCCATCTGGGTCGAGGTCTTCGACCAGGATCTCCGGCTGCCCCGCATCCGCAGCGCCGGCGAGAACGACGAGGGCGGCAGAGGCCTCTACCTCGTCGACCAACTCGCCCGCCGCTGGGGCTCCCGCCCCACCAAAGAAGGCAAAGCAGTCTGGTTCGAAATCCCCACCCGAGGCCGCTGACCCCCGCCGCTGGGGTAGCGGTCATCGGCCTGCCGTTAGGGGCTTGATCACAACCTCGCCATCGGGGGCTTGATGACCTACCTCGCCGTTGGGGGGTCTAGTGGTTGGGTGGGCAGCACTTGGTTCACCCGTCAGGGGCTTGGCGGGTGGGCTTTGGTGGGTGCTTCGTCCTGGGGTGATGGTTGGGGTCGGGTGGCGCCTCGCTCGTCGGTGGTGGGCGTCACCTGGCCGTTGGGGAGTTTGATCACCAGCTGGCCGTTGGCGGGCTTGATCGCAACCTCGCCGTTGGGAAAGGTCTTGATGGCCACCTCGCCATTGGGGGGCTTGAGCACAACCTCGCCATCGGGGGCTTGATGACCACCTACCTCGCCATTGGGGGGTCTAGTGGTTGGGTGGGCAGCACTTGGTTCACTCGTCAGGGGCTTGCCGGGTGGGCTTTTGGTGGGTGCTTCGTCCTGGGGTGATGGTTGGGGTCGGGTAGCGCCTCGCTCGTCGGTTGGGGTGGTGGGCGTCACCTGGCCGCTGGGGAGTTTGATCACCACCTGGCCGGTGGAGGTTTAATCACCACCTCGCCGTTGGTGGGGGTGTTGGGGTTGGGTGGGCAGCACTTGGTTCACCCGTCAGGGGCTTGACGGGTGGGCTTTGGCTTTCGTCGTGGACCTCCGGCGGCGGGGCGCCGCGTCAGTGACAGGGCTGGGAATGGGTGCTTGACTCGGGCGCATGGAACTGGCCTTCGAGCGGCGCGGCTCCGGGCCGCCACTGGTGCTGTTGCACGGCATAGGTCACCACTGGCAGGCCTGGGAGCCCGTCATCGACCTGCTCGCCACCTCGCGTGACGTCATCGCCGTGGACTTCCCCGGGTTCGGCGCCTCGCCTCCGCTGCCGCCCGGCGTGCCGTACAACCCCGAGACGCTCACCGACGCGGTGGAGTCCTTCTGCGCCCGACTCGGGGTGCGCGAGCCGCACGTGGCGGGGAACTCCCTCGGCGGCTACGTCGCGCTGACGCTGGCCGCCCGGGGCGCGGTCCGTTCGGCCACCGCGCTGTCACCCGCGGGCTTCTGGTCCGGCGCCGAGCCGGTGCTGGCGCGGGCGATCCTGCGGGGCATGCGGGGGCTCACCCGCTCGCTTCCCCCGGGGCGTACGGACTCGGTGGCGAGGTCCGCGGTGGGGCGTGCGCTGTCGGTGGGGCTGATCGTCGCCCACCCGTCGCGCATGTCCCCCGAGGCGGTGATCGCGGGTGGCCAGGCCCTCCGCGACGCGGCCGGCTTCGACGAGACGCTGGCCGCGTTCTCCTCGATCGCGCCTCCGGGACGGCCGAAGGCGCCTATCACGATCGCGTGGGGCGAGCACGACCGGTTGCTGCTCCGCCGGCAGGCCGTACGGGCGGCCAGGTGGTCGGAGCAGCGGGTCAAGCTGCTCAGGGGATGCGGGCACGTACCCATGAGCGACGACCCCCGGCTGGTCGCCCGGGTGCTGCTGGAGGGCAGCTCGCGTACGTGAGCGGCGTCAGCGCTGGGTCTGGGTGTAGAGGGCGAGCATCACGATGATGAACGTGATGACGACGCCGGTGTAGGCCACCGGGCCGAACCGCAGCGTCCGGCGGACGCGGTTCAGCACCCAGACGAACAAGAACGCCAGGAAGACCAGCAGGATCAGTCCGCCGTTGTCCATCGCCACCGCCTCCGGGAGCTTGCTCTCTGGAACCCGCTCTCGCCGGCCCGCCTGGGGATCCCGCGCCCGGGAGCCTCCGCTGACCAGTATGCGGCGGATCGCCGCCGCGCGCGGGAACGTGCGGCCAGCGAGCCGCAGTTTTCGCGAGCCGGCTTCGGGGGGTGCGAGTGGGTCAGAAGCCGAAGGAGCGGCCGATGATCTCCTTCATGATCTCGGTGGTGCCGCCGTAGATGGTCTGCACGCGGCTGTCCATCCACGCCTTGGCCACCGGGTACTCCGTCATGTAGCCGTATCCGCCGTGGAGCTGGAGGCAGCGGTCGATCACCTTCTGCTGGAGCTCGGTCGTCCACCACTTCGCCTTGGCGGCGTCCACGACCGTGAGTTCCTTGGCGTTGAGCGCCCGGATGCACTTGTCGACGTAGTGGCGGGCGATCTCCACCTCGGTCGCCAGCTCGGCGACGACGAAGCGGGTGTTCTGGAAGGCGCCGATGTTCCGGCCGAAGGCCTTGCGGGTCTTGCAGTACTCGATGGTGGTCTCCAGCACCGACTCGGCCGCCGCCACCGCCGCCACGGCGATCGACAGGCGCTCCTGCGGGAGGTTGTTCATGAGCTGGAAGAAGCCCTGGCCCTCCTCGTCGCCGAGCCGGTTCGCCATCGGGACGCGAACGTTCTCAAAGAACAGCTCGGCGGTGTCCTGCGCGTGCAGGCCGATCTTCTCCAGGTTGCGGCCACGGGAGAAGCCGTCCATGCCCCGCTCGACGACCAGCAGGGTGGTGCCGCGCGCCCCGGCCTCCGGGTCGGTCTTGGCGACGACCACCACGAGGTCGGAGTTGATGCCGTTCGTGATGAACGTCTTCTGCCCGTTGACGACGTAGTGGTCGCCGTCGCGCACGGCGGTGGTCCTGATGCCCTGCAGGTCGCTGCCCGCGCCCGGCTCCGTCATGCCGATGGCGGTGATCAGCTCGCCGGAGGCGAAGCCGGGCAGCCAGCGTTGCTTCTGCTCGTCGTTGGTGAGGTCGACGACGTACGGCGCCATGATGTCGTTGTGCAGGCCGAACCCGAGGCCGGTCGCGCCGATTCTCATGATCTCTTCGACGATGACCGTGTTGTAGCGGTAGTCGGTGATCCCGGCGCCGCCGTACTCCTCGGGGACCGAGAAGCCGAACATGCCGATCTCGCCGGCCTTCTTCCACACCTCGCGGGGGACGATCCCGTCCTTCTCCCACTGCTCGTGGTGGGGTACGACCTCACGGGTCATGAACTCGCGCACGGTCTCGCGGAAGAGCAGGTGCTCCTCCTCGAAGAGGTCTCGCTGCATTCGTTCCTCCTTGGGGGTACGCCCAACAGAATACGATTCTGGTCGTCAGGGGGGTATCTCGGGCTGGTCAGGTCGAGAGCCGGGTGCACGTAACAAATCAGCTACGTTCCGTGTGGATGACTTATCCGTAAGGTCGCCATAAGAGTTGAAAGTCATACGATCTACCTTCGGCCGTACGGCCACGGGGTGATCGGAGGCGATCTTGAACGGTTGGGGATCCAAAGTTCGTAGATCACTGGCAGCGGGGGTACTCGGCGCCTGCACGAGCGTAGTCATGCTCCCCGCCGCTCCTAGCTCGGCAGATACGGTCTACGACAACTACGAGTACACCTGCACAATGGGCCACCTACTTCCAGCAGGTACCTCGTTCCCGATTCAGGTACACGTGGCGACCCAGAAGACGGTTCGTGTTGGCGAACGCTTGCCGGTGGAATGGACGCTCAGCGCATCGCCCCTGAAGTCTTCAGCCAAGTTCAAAGCGGGTGGCCGACTTTCGGCAACCGGCACGGTCGATGTATCGGGCCTCTGGCAGGGGAAGCTGGACTCCACGGGCAGTAAGGACCAGGGTGAGCTGGCCCTTGGCGGTCCACTGGAGTTGCCGACCGCGATCTCAGGCTCGGTCTCCACTACCAAAGAAGGCAAGCTGTCGATCACGCCCAGAGACCTCGTCCTCGACTTCACTCCACCTGCAGAGACGATTGTCGTCAACGACACCAACGATCCGCGTGAGCAAGCCAGCCCTGGCACGCATGTGCACCCTCAAATCAGTTACGCGGGCGCGTGGGTGTACTCCAACAAGGATGTGCGGAAAGGGCTTGGCGACTACCAGGAAGACATCCACGCGACCGACGTGCCGACCAACACTGCGGTGGTCACGTTTGTTGGGACAGGTATTGAGTACTTCGCGGAGAAGGCCTCGAATCTAGGCAAGGTCGGGATCAAGGTTGACGACGAGCCGGCCGTCGAGGTCGATGCGTTGGACAACGACTCGCCTCCGTCCAAACCTCAGGCACAGCAGAGCTTGTGGTCAAAAAAGGGCTTGCCCTATCGCAGCCATACAGTGACCTTCACGAACCGGGGCCAAAGCGGGCAGTACATGGTCATTGACCGCTTCGACTTCATAACGGAGCAGCTGGCAGGGCCTCCATCGTCGGAATACTTCAAGACGACCTGCAAGTACGCTGGGCAGCCAAGGGCTGTGACCGTAGATGTTGTAGCTGCTTCTAGCGGTGATCAGTCGAACGACGGGAACAACAGCAACGGCGGGAACGGGCAGATCACTGATGGGGATGATTCGGCTCGGGGGGTGATTGTGCTTTCTGGTGGGGGGCAGGGGCATGGGGCTCCTACGGCTACGGCTACCGCCACCAAGACGGCCAAGCCCACGAAGACGGCCAAGCCCACGAAGACGTCCAAGGCCAGCAAGACTCCCCAGGTGCGCGTCACGCCGAAGGGCGGTGCGCACACAGGCGAGGCTCCAGGGCGCGACACCTCCGCACCGCTCCTGATCGGGTACGGCACCACGCTGGCGCTGGGCGGCGTCGTAGGCGGTCTCGCGTTGAGACGACGCCGGGCCGTACACGGGAGCGCTGATCGAGGAAGCCTCGGTTGAGCGGGTCGTTACCGCCCGGGCACGCGTCCTCGGGTGACGACGCCCCTCCCGCCCGCAGTCGTTGGACGGCCGCCCTGCTGCCCGTACTCCTGACCGTCGGATCCCTCGCCGGGATCGCTGTCGTGATGGTCGGCCTGCTGGCGTACCTGTCACCCTCGCAGGAGCCCGGATCAGCTGCCGGGACGGAGCCGACGCCGATGATCGCCCAGATGGCTCCGGTCGACGCCACGACGAACGCGTCCTCGGCGAACTCGTCCGCCGTCGACTCCGCTACCGATCCGGCGGCGGCCGGCTCGGCGACCGTGGGTCCCGGGGGAGTGGGTGTACCCCTGGTCGAGGCGGCGACCACGGCGCCACCGCCATCCCCCGCGGCCGTGCCGGTCACGCCGCTCGGCAAGTCGGCGCCCACCAGGATCCGGATCCCGGGGATCGGTGTGGACGCGCCGCTACGGTCCGTCGGGGTCGAGAAGAACGGGGAGATCGAGGTGCCGCCGCTCAGCCAGCCCAAGCTCGCGGGGTGGTACCGCCTCGGCCCGGCCCCGGGCGAGATGGGCCCGGCCGTGATCCTCGGGCATGTGAACACCACGCGGGGCCCCGCGGTGTTCAGCCGGCTGCGCGAGCTGAGGCGTGGCGACAAGATCACGGTGGTACGTGCGGACGGCTCCGCCGCGCAGTTCACGGTCGACGGTGCCGAGCAGGCGAGCAAGGACCGGTTCCCGACCAAGCGGGTGTACGGGCACGTCGACAGCCCAAGCCTGCGCCTGATCACCTGCGGCGGGGTCTTCAACCCACGAGCGCACAGCTACACCGACAACATCATCGTGTACGCGACGCTGTCGGCAGCCGCTCACGGCTGACGGCCGGCGGCGGAACCGCCCGGACACTTACCTTCGTGGAGCAAGATCCATCGTCAGGGGCGTCCACACCGCAGCGCACGGGAACCTCAACGTACGTAGCCGTACGCGTCATTGCGAGTTTGCGATCCGCATGGTCCCGTAGCGGTAGCCCGGCGATCCCCACCCATCAGCGGAAGCCGAATCACGAATCGGGCGCCTCTTGGCGAGTCTTCGATCCGAAGGGTTCCGCAGTGAGCGCTGATGATCGCGCGGCAGATGGAAAGGCCGAGCCCGCTGCCTCCGGGGTCGCGATGGTGTCCGTCACTGAGGCGGACGAAAGGTTCGAAGACGAGCTCGCGATCCTCCGGTGCGATGCCGTCACCGTCGTCTGTCACGGTGACAACGGCCTGGCCGTCCGAGCGTTCTACGGTGATCTCGACGCCGGCCTCGGCGTGCCGCTGTGCGTTGACCAGCAGGTTGTTCAGCGCTCTGATCAACTGCAGCTCGTTGCCGAGAACCTTCACCTCACCGCTGATGTGGGCTCGCACGGGCACCCCACGGACTCTGGCCGCCGCTTCCCTCTCCACCAGCGCGCCGAGGTCGACAGGCGCGGGTGCCTCAGGGACGGCGGTCCGTAGACGGGCGAGTGCCAGCAGATCGTCGATGATCGCCTGGAGTCTGCCGGTGGTGGACAGCGCGGCTTGAATCGTGTCGTGAGCATCCACGTCGCCCGGGTACAGCAGTGCCTCCTCAAGTTGTGTGTGCAGGCCGGCGACGGGGTTTCTGAGCTCATGGGAGACAACGGAGGCGAAGTTGCGTTGCTGCTCCACGGCTGCTTCGAGCCGGACGAGGGTTTGGTTGGTGGTGCGGGCGAGTTGCGCGATCTCGTCGTCGCCGGGAGGCTGGGGGAGCCTGAGGCTCAGGTCGCTCAGCGTGATCTGGGCCGTTCTTGTGCGGATGGCTTCCACTGGGCGCAGAGTGCGGCCCACCGCCCACCAGGTCGTCCACGCTATGAGGGCGGCGAGCAGCGCGATCGCGGCCGAGATGAACAGTTCGAGGCGGTGGGTGGCCAGGATCGTCGGCTGGCGCATTCCGGCGTAGACCACTGGGGAATCGGGGAGCCGGAGCCGGCCGGCCTCGGCGGGGGAGAGCCGGATGGCCGTGAGCAGGACGCACTCGCCGGCCGAGGAGCACTCGGTCAGATGTTCGATCCGGTCGTCGACAGGGGGACGAAGCGTGCTCAGTGGCGGCTTGCCGGACATAGGCCTGCTGGAGCCCACGATGCGGCCGTGGATGTCCACCACCTGGAGGAGGTTGACATGGCTCTTGGGCACCGTTCGGGAGACATCGCCGTACGCCATCGCCGATACCCACTCGGCGGCGACCCGCTGGGTTTCAGCGTAGACACGGGCCTGGACCTTGTAGCGGACGCTGATACCAACGACTCCGCCGATTGTTGTCAGAAAGACCAGCGACACCACTGTCGCAGCGATCGTGTAGCGCGCCCGAATCGAGCGCGGACGCAGCGAACGTGGCATGCTCCCTCCCTCCTGAAAGCGCGTGGTCGGCAACTGGCTCCTCGCCCGGTGCACGGCAGACATCGATCCCGATCGCAGAGTGATGTAGGCGCGGGACTCCGACCGGGACGCCGCTGAACTACGAGACGTCGATCGGTGATCACGGCTCGGTGCGCGCCGGTTGGGGCGCGGCGCGACGCATGGCGGCTGGCCGAGTTGGAGCCACCCGCCGACCAGGCTGGACAAAGTCGGCCGATGCCTGCCATGCGCTCACGCTAGCACCAAACTTGAACGATTCAAGTAAAGGAACCATCCAGGTTTCCCATGGTGGGATCTTCGTAAACTCGCAGGTGGGAGCGGTGGCGGCCGCCATCCGCGGTCACCGGCGGAGGTCTGGCTCCTCCCCCGTGAGGGGTTCGGCCGTGACCCGGAAGAGTTCGGCCAGGGCGTGGTCGACGATGTCGGCGGGGGTCGCTTGTATGACGCCGATCCGCAGCAGGGCGGCGATGCCGAGGTAGCTGCCGTACCCGGCGATCACGCGGCTCCTCGCCTCCTCCGGCGATTCGCCCAGCTCTTCCAGGATGGTCTGCATGTAGTCGATGCGGCGCGCGCTCACCCGCCGCGCCACGTCGGCGACGAACGGGTCCTCGGCCTCGGCGATCAGGCGGAAGGAGATCGCGGCCTGATCGTCTGAGAAGGCGAGCTCCAGCAGGGTGCGCATCCGCGCCGTCGGGTCGGCGATGCGCTGGAGCTTTTCGATGACCTTGTCCGTCTGGGCTTCCCACCGCCGCAGCGCGGCGTGGACCAGGGCCTGGCGATTGGCGAAGTGCCAGTAGAAACTGCCCTTCGAGACGCCCAGGCGTGCCGCGACCGGTTCCACGGCCACGGCCGAAAGGCCTCCCTCGGCCAGGGCGGCCAGCGCGGCCTTCGCCCAGTCATCCGCGTTCAACGCACCCACACCGCCAGCCTGCCATACGGTTGCGTATAGTCGAACCATACGCAACCGTATGGCAGGCCGATGATGGCCCCTCAAGCCCATCGATGGCCTGGATCGGGAGGTCCTTCGTGTCAACGCTGGCTGATCAGCTCATTCCGCGGCCGGACACCGTCACGCGGCACGCCATCGTGATCAACGCGTCCAGGGAGCGGGTCTGGGACGCCGCCGTCACCCTCAAGGTGAGCGACCTCAAGCTCGCCCGTCCGCTCCTCGCTGCCCGCGGTCTGGCATCCCGGCTTCGCAACGGGCATCCACAGCTGGACGTGGCGACCTTCACCGCACTGGCCGAGGTTCCGGGCCGGGAGCTCGTGCACGGCCTGGTCGGGCAGTGGTGGAAGCTGGGCGGCGCGGGCAACGTGCCCATCCGCTCCCGCGAGGCGTTCGAGGCGTTCGACCGGCCTGGGTACGCCAAGGGGACGTTCAGCGTGGAGCTCCAGGATGCCGGCCCCGAGCGGATCCGGCTGGTGACCGAGACCCGGGTGGTGGCCACGAGCCCGGACGCTCTTCGTGACTTTCGCCGCTACTGGATGTTCATCCGGTTCGGCAGTTCCCTGCTGAGGCGGGTGATGCTGGCGGCGGTCAAGGAACGCGCGACCGCTCGATGAGGGATTCGGCCTATCTCTCGGGCCACGCGGTGAGTTGGAACCATACCGACTTGCCGTGGGGGTGGAGGTTCCAGCCCCACTTGTGGGACAGGGTTTCGACGATGGCCAGTCCTCTGCCGGACGTCTCCATGTAATCGGCACTCCGCATATGGGGAACGGCTATGCAGGAGTCGTACACGTCCACGGTCATCAGCCGTCCGTCGCGGCCGACGGCGATTCGTACGGTGCTCGCGGCGGGAATCGTCATCGCCCCGTGAGTCAGCGCGTTCGTGACGACCTCCGAGGCGAGCAGTTCCGCGATATCCGGGACGTCGTGGGCGGCGTTCCAGTCGGCGGCGACGTCCCGTACGAAGCGACGGGTGGACGCGACGCATTTCAGGTCGCGCGGTATCCACTTCTGCGCCAGAAGAGCGGCGCGGTCGTCCATCCCACAGTGGTGCTCGGATGGCGTTACGTGAGTCCCCATGGTCCCAGTCATGCCCTCTCTCCTTGCTGCGTATTTCGCATGCCAAGAGTGTCGAGATGGGGCTACGCTCGGTAGGCGAACGATTACTAATAGGCAGCTTTGAATGTCGGACGCTGTTCGTTGAACCTCGGCGATTGGGGCACGATGGTCGATCAGTTCACACCCCAGGCCATTTGGGGCAGAGAGCTCCGCCATTACCGGCAGGCGGCAGGCCTTACACAGGCCCAGCTAGCCCAGAAGATCCACTTCAGCGAGGGCCTGATCAGCGGCGTCGAAACCGGCCAACTGCCTGCCAGCCCCGAGTTCGCCCAAGCATGTGACACCACGCTCACGACGGGAGGAGCCCTCCACCGGCTACTGGACTGGAGACGCGGCCAGGTCTTCCCCTCCTGGTTCGGAAAGTGGCGCGACAAAGAGCAGGCCGCAACGGTTCTCCGTGCCTACGAACCGATCTTGATTCCGGGTCTGCTGCAAACTCCTGAGTACGCCTCGGAAGTGCTGTACGGAGACCAAACTGCTGTGCAGGCTCGTATGGGCCGCCAGGAAATGCTGACTCGCACGGACACTCGGTCCCCCTTGCTGCGCTGCGTGATCGATGAGGCCGTGTTGCATCGGCTGATCGGAACTCCAGAGATCATGCGCCAGCAGCTAGAACACCTTGCCTCGATCATCACGTCGCGCGTCAGCGTCCAAGTGGTGCCTCTTGGCGGCATGCGGGCGGGCCTGGAAGCGGGATTCATAATCGCTACCCTCGAAGGCGGGAGCGAGATAGCTTATTTGGAAACCGCAGTACGTGGACTGGTCACTACTGAACGCGACGACCTGGCGGCAGCCGTAGAGAGATTCGAGGCCATCCGCATCGAGGCGTTGCCACTGCGCATGTCGATGGATCTCATCAAGAGAACGGCAGAGGAACGATGGACCTGAGTAACGCTACGTGGCGAAAGTCCAGTTATACGGGTAGCAACGGTGGAAACTGCGTTGAGGTCGCGGAGCTCACGGGTGTCACAGATGGCCCCGACAATGCTGAGCTGATCGCCGTACGTGACTCGAAGAACCCGGACGGTCCGAAGCTGTTCTTCACTCCCGCCGAGTGGGATGCCTTCCTCAACGGCGTCAAGGCCAGCGAGTTCGATCGCGAATAAGGTCACGGAGCCTTCGGTGGCCGGACGCTGGTGTTCGAGTCGCCCGTGCGGGGCGGCTCGAATCGTTCCGGCGGGCGTTACGGGTTGGTGAGCGGTCCGCTCGATCTGCTGCGTCGACTCCCGGCCGTCGATGGTCAGCCGGCCGCCGCCGTTGACCCATGGTCCCCAGCCACCCGACGCGTACGGCCCGGGGTGGCTCTGTCGGTGTATGGGGGTATTCGCGGGCCGAAGAACGGGGTCGGTAGGTTGCGATGAGTCACTGTCCAGGGCCTGAAATCGGACGCAAGGCTACTGCGGTCACACCGGCGTGCACGCAGAGCTATCGGCGGCCAGTGGTCGCCAAAGGTTCCGATAAAATTAAGTTGGTTATCTGCATGCCGCTGACCTGCGGTTATGTCTCCAAGAGGTGACGGGAACCCCCAAACCACAGCGAGCCGGGATGAAGCCTCCGTAGGATCTCTACTGAACTGTGACCAGAGACTGGGATCCTGATACGCCTGGCAAACCGGTCAACGCTGCTGAAATGGAGATATACGTGCTGAAGTCACAGGCACGCCGTCGCATCGCCACCAAGGCTGCCGTAGCCGGAGTCCTCAGCGCAGGCGTCTTGCTCGTCGGAGTTCCAGCAATCGCTGCCCTCACCGCCGTTGATGTCACTTACACCTGTGGATCAGCTGAATATGACTTCAATGTCGAGCTGATGTCACCCATTCCGGCGGCGACCCAAGGTGCTACTGCAACGTTGACCTGGAAGATCTTGCAGCCGACGGCCGCGGCTGCAAGTCCATTGCCGGCGGTGAGTTCTCTCCCTGCGACTGCCTCCAACAAGATCGTGCTGGAAGGAGACGTTGCCGTCTCCGGCACTCCAGTCGTTCCACAGCCCACAACGAAGAAGGCATCAGGTTCCGCCGTCCCCGCGGTTGACGTTGCGGAAGACGCAGCCGTGCCCCTACCGACGATGTTCGTGACGGTAATACCTACGGCTACCGGGCCTGTTGAGGTCAAGCCGGACAAGTTCCTCCTCAAGGTGGTACCGACGGCTGCCGCAAGCCCGACGGCTACTTGGTACACCTGTACGCCGAAAACCACTGCGGAGGCGGCTGCGGCTGCGATCAAGTTCACTGTCGCGCCTTCCGCTGCAGCGACATCGCCCACTCCGACGCCGTCTGAAACACCTTCTTCAACACCGTCAGAGACCCCCACCACGACGACTCCCAAGCCGACCCACACCGTCTACGAGACGGTGACCAACAAGCCGTCCCAGCAGGTCACCAGGAAGCCTGGTGGTGGTGCTGCTACCGGTGGTGGTGGGGACGTGGGGCCTGATGGGCGGATGTTCGTGATGGTCGGTACGGTTCTGGTGCTCGGGGCCGGAGTGGGCGGGCTCATGATGCGCCGCCGGCGTCCGAACCGGGGCTGACCGGAGGCCCGGGGTGACGATGCCGCCCGAATATCCGCCGCCGGAAGGCCATGACGGATATCCACAGCCTGTGCACGGCCAGCCGTACATGCCGCAGGTGTACTACCAGTACGCACACCCCGGTCAGTACCCCGGCGGCCACTGGGAGCAGCCGAAGCCGGAGGTGGACCGCGGGCAGATCATGCGCGCCGTTCTCATCCTGGCCGCCGTTGCCGGGGTGGTCACGGTAGTCGTGGGAATGCTGCTCATGACGGGCTCGCCCGAGGAGTACGGCATGACCGGGGCCCGTACGCCGCTCAAGATCCAGGCGCAGCCGCCCGCCGGCCAGGCCTTCGCGCCGTCGGTCGGACCGGGCGGCCCGGGACAGCCGCTGACCCAGGCCGACCCGACGGCACCGCCCCCCGTGCCCTCGCTGCCCCCGGCGCCCGCGATGCAGCCGTCGACCCCCAAGCGGCTGATCATCAAGAAGCTCGGCATCAACGCGCCCATCAAGCCGGTCGGCACCGACAAGAAGGGCGCGATCGAGACCCCGCCGATCAACAACCCGAACCTCGTCGGCTGGTACCAGCACGGCCCGACGCCGGGACAGGCGGGCCCGGCCGTGATGCTCGGCCACAAGGACACGACCTCCCGCGCGGCCGTGTTCGAGCGGCTGCACGAGCTGCAGTACGGCGACACGATCGAGGTCACCCGCATGGACGGCACGATCGCGATCTTCACCGTGGGCGGCATCGAGCAGGCGGACAAGCAGACGTTCCCGACCAACCGCGTGTACGGCAACGCCGACGCGGCGGAACTGCGCCTGATCACTTGTGGCGGCACCTACAACCGCACCACCGGCCACTACGTGGACAACGTCATCGTCTACGCGAGGATGACCAGCACCGGGAAGAGCTCCTCCCGTAGCTGACCGGTCCGCCGAGCCGACCGGCCGTGGTCACCACGGGGCCGTGACGCGACCCTCACATTCACGGAGGATTATTCTGTTGTAACCTCGTATAGACCGAACATTGCTCGGTTTCATCCGGGACGGAACCCAGGAGGCACTGTGGCAGAGGCGTACATCGTCGGGGCGGTCCGTACCCCGGTCGGAAAGAAGAAG
The DNA here is from genome assembly GCF_049674955.1 of Sphaerisporangium viridialbum. Taxonomy (GTDB): domain Bacteria; phylum Actinomycetota; class Actinomycetes; order Streptosporangiales; family Streptosporangiaceae; genus Sphaerisporangium; species Sphaerisporangium viridialbum. The sequence goes on from NZ_CP187232.1 coordinate 1,115,268, forward strand.
GGCGGCCTGTCCACCGTCCACCCCACTGACCTCGCCGCTCACGCCCTCAAGGCCCTGGTGGACCGTACGGGCGTGGACCCCTCGGCGGTCGAAGACGTGATCATGGGCTGCGTCATGCAGTTCGGCCCGCAGAGCATGGACATCGCGCGCAACGCGTGGCTGTCGGCGGGCCTCCCTGAGACCGTCGCGGGCGTCACGATCGACCGGCAGTGCGGCTCGTCGCAGCAGTCGATCCACTTCGCGGCCCAGGGCGTCATGTCCGGCACCCAGGACCTCGTGGTCGCGGCCGGCGTCGAGTCGATGAGCATCGTCCCCATGGGGTCGAGCATCACCGCCGCGCTGGAGAAGGGCATGCCCTTCCCCTTCGGCGACAAATGGGTCGAGCGGTACGGCAAGCAGGAGATCTCGCAGTTCCGCGGCGCGGAGCTGATGTGCGAGAAGTGGGGCCTCAAGCGCGACGAGCTGGAGCGGTTCGCGTACGAGAGCCACCAGCGCGCCGCCAAGGCCATCGCCAACGGCTACTTCAGGGACCAGATCGCCCCGATCAACGGAGTCGAGGACGACGAGGGACCCCGGCCGGACACCACGCTGGAGAAGATGGCCGGGCTGAAGACGCTGCGCGACGGCGGCCAGATCACGGCGGCCACCTCCTCGCAGATCTCGGACGGCTCGGGCGCGCTGCTGATCGCGTCGGAGCAGGCGGTCAGGGACCACGGCCTGACGCCGAGGGCGCGCATCGTCACCCTCGCGCTGACCGGCGACGACCCGGTCTACATGCTCACCGCGCCGATTCCCGCGACACGCAAGGCGCTGGACAAGGCCGGGCTGTCGATCGACGACATCGACGCGATCGAGATCAACGAGGCGTTCGCGCCGGTCCCGCTGGCCTGGCTCAAGGAGATCGGCGCCGACCCGGCGAAGACCAACCCGAACGGCGGAGCCATCGCGCTCGGCCACCCGCTCGGCGGCACGGGCGCCATCCTCATGACCAAGCTGCTGCACGAGCTGGAGCGCACGGGCGGCCGTTATGGCCTGCAGACCATGTGCGAGGGCGGCGGCCAGGCCAACGTCACCATCATCGAGCGCCTCTGACCGGTGGCTCCAGCGTTGAGAGACGGCGGTGGCCCGCCCCGGGAAGGAGGGGCGGGGCACCGCCGTTTCCCGCGGTGTCCCCAAGGCCCGGGGACACCTCGGTGAGCCGGTCAGCGACCCTTCGGCTGGCGCCGAGGCGGCGTCACACGCCGTACGGGCGCGGGCGGCACCGGGATCCGGCGGGGAGCCGGAGGCAGTTGCCGCTCGGGCTGCGAAGAGCCCTGGATGGCGCCCGGCTGGATGACCGGCTGCGGAAAGCCCGCTTGGAGCCCCGGCAGGGAAAAGCCGGGCTCGGGAAGTGATGCCTTGGTGTCCTCAGTGGCCTGATCGGCCTTGGTGGCCGTATTTCGGCTGAAACGTGCACGCATATAAGTCTCCTCGCAGATGGCGACGCGGCAGGGAACTCATGCCGGTCGGGAGCCTCAGCCGCCGCGTCTAGATGGACGGGACCAGAGAGCTGAGAGCCAGCGGATCAGTCACCACGGACTGATCGACGCTGTCATCAGAGGAAAATGCGCATGAACCGAAGGTACGAGCCCGGCCCCCGACGGCACAACTCATTTATCGACCGTCGCGGTAGGGGTGTCGAGAAGGCGTGGGCATGTCGGGCAGCTCCACGCGCACCACGGTGCCTCTGCCCGGCAGCGAGCGGAGGGTTGCCTGGCCGCCGTGGGCGATGGCTATGGCCTGGACGATCGCGAGGCCGAGGCCGCTGCCGTCTCCGGGGGAGGCGTGGTGGAACCGGTCGAAGGCCAGCGCCGCGTTCTCGGGGGACATGCCCGGCCCGTTGTCCGCCACCTCCAGGACCACCGGAGGCGCGAGCCGTACCGTGACCGAGGTGCCGGGCGGGGTGTGCGTGCGGACGTTGGCGAGCAGGTTGACCAGCACCTGGCGGATCCTGGCCTCGTCCACGACGGCGACTATCCTGTCCGGCGCCTCGACGGCCACCGGGTGGTCGGGGTTGAGCGCGGTGAAGTCGTCGGCCACCTCCATGGCCACCGCCGTCAGGTCGACGGGTGCCATGGCGAGCGGCGTGCCCTTGTCCAGGCGGGCCAGCTCCAGCAGCTCGGAGACGAGCCGTGTCATGCGCGTCGCCTCGTCCTCGATGCGGCGCATGACCTGCGGCACCTCCTCGTCCGGTATGGCCCCCTGGCGGTACAGCTCGGCGTACCCGTGGATCGTGGTCAGCGGGTTGCGCAGCTCGTGGGAGGCGTCGGCGGCGAACCGGCGCACGCGTTCCTCCGACGCCCAGCGGGCCGCGAACGCGTCCTGGATCCGGGTCAGCATGAGGTTGATCGTCGAGCCGAGGCGCCCGGCCTCCGACTTGCCCTCCGGCATGCGCGCGGACAGGTCGCCGCCCTCGGCGACGAGCCGCGCGGTGCTCGCCATCCGCGACAGCGGAGCGAGCCCCTTGCCGATCAGCGACCTGCCGAGCAGCACGAGCAGGGCCATCAGCACGGCAGCGGTGATGATCTCGGTGACGATCAGGCGCCGTATCGAGTCCCTGACCTCGTCGAGCGGCACGGCGACGACCACGATGCGATCGCCTACGGTCATCCGGGCCGCCGCCGCCCTGAGGCGGTCGGTGAGGGTGAACGCCCTGCCGCCGGCCGCCAGCCGTCCGAGTGCGGCGGCGCCCATCCGCTCCAGCGTCGCGGGGACGCTCGCGGCCTCGGGATCGTCCCCCGAGATCAGCTTTCCGCGCGCCGTGGTGAGGTTGAGCACCGCCACCGCGTACGTCGGGCTGGCGTTCACCAGCGCGATGTTGGACGCCCGTACGAGCCGGGCGGCGGAGACCTGCGCGGTGGCGGTGAGCGTCCCGTCCGTACGGTCGAGCATGTGCCCGTGGAGCACGATGACGCTGACGAGGGACAGCGCGGCCAGGCCGACGGCCGTGACGGACAGCAGACCGGCGAGGAGTCGTCCGCTGAGCGTCATTGGACGGCCGTGGCGCTGGGTGTCATCGGGAAGCTCAGCGCTCGGCGTCGGAGGCGGGAGAGGGACGCAGGGCGTACCCCACACCTCGCTGGGTGTGGATCAGCGACGGCCCGAGGGGGTCGAGCTTGCGCCGCAGGTAGGAGATGTAGGTCTCCACGACCTGCGACTGGGTGCCGAAGCCCCACACGTTCTCCAGGAGCTGCGCCTTGGTCAGCACCTGGCCGGGGTGCCGCATCAGGAAGGCCAGGAGCCTGAACTCGGTGGGCGACAGCTCGACCGGCGTGCCGCCCCGCCGCACCTCCCAGCGGGCCTCGTCGAGCTCCAGGTCGGACACGGTCAGCACCGCCTGGTCGGCCGCGACCAGGGCGGAGTCCGCGCTGGACTCGCCCCGGCGGCTACGCCTCAGCACGGCCCGCGCCCGGGCCACCAGCGCCTCCACCAGGAACGGCTTGGTGACGTAGTCGTCGCCGCCCAGCGTGAGGCCGTGCACGGTGTCGGCCGGGGCGTCGCGCGCCGTCAGGAAGATGACCGGTACGTCGTCTCCCTGGGCGCGCAACCGCCGGCACAGCTCGAACCCGTCCAGATCGGGAAGCATCACGTCCAGCACGAGGAGGTCGGGTGCCCCCGACCGCGCGAGCTCCAGCGCCTCGTACCCGCGCGAGGCGCTCACCACCTCGAACCCGTGGAACCGGAGCGCGACACCCACCAGATCGCGGATGTTGCGCTCGTCGTCGACGACGAGGACCCGTGGCTTGTCTGTCTGGTCGCTCATGCGTCCTTCGATCACTCCTTGGAGCGTTTGGGGACCACGACTCCCTGCGCGGTGCGGGCGTCGCCGTTCGGCTGTCCCAGGACGAAGACGTTATCGCCCGTCGCGACCGCCGACGAGGTGGACTTGGCGCCATTCTTCCGGATTTTGGTGTCGGCGTTCACGGTCCAGGTCCAGCTCACGCCGTCGGCGCTCCTGACGGTGAGCGAGGTGGCCGACGCGGCGGTCACGTCGCCGCGCTGCCAGGTGTAGGTGGCGAAGTCGCCGCGCGCGCGGACGGTGGCCTCCCCGTGGACGCCGATGAGGCTACGGCGGATGCCGACGCGCAGCCTCGGGTCGCCCTTCGGCGCCTGGGTGAGGGCGACGGCCTCGTCCGCGGCGGAGTCGGCCGACAGCAGCTCGTACGGAACGCCGGCGGGCCCGGCCTGGCGCGCCACGGCGACGCCGCCGAAGGCCCCCACGGTCAGAGCGCCGGCCAGCGCACCGCCGATCAGCACCTTGGATAGGTTTCTCATGTGCTCAGATCACCTCCCCGGGCTAGGAGAAGTGACAGGAAACCCTGAGATATCCCGGTGAACGGGAACCGGGTGCTAGCCGGGGACGCGGGCGACGCAGAAGACGGTCTGGCCGAAGGGCGGGCGGACGAACCGCTCGATGAACCTGGTGGCCGGCACCACCGTGCGGTCGTAGATCTTGACCAGGCGCGGGTCGGGATAGCCGACGCCGCCGCGGCGCACGGCCGCCCACCAGGCGATGCCGCCCAGGAAGTTGATCGGCTTGAGCACGTCGGCCTTCAGCCCCGCCTCGGCGACGGTCTTGCCGAGAGTGGTGGGCGTGTAGCGGGTGACGTGGCCGACCTTGCGGTCGAAGTCGCCATAAAGCTGCATGTAGCCGGGCACCCAGATGATGATGCGACCGCCGGGCTGGGTGACCCGCGCCAGGGAGCGCAGCGCCTCGACGTCCTCCTCGATGTGCTCAAGGACGTTCATCAGGACGACGGTGTCGACCGGGTCCGCGAGCGGGATGTCGGTGGGGAGGCCGAACCGCAGCACGTCGATGTCGTCGCGGCCCTCGAAGCGCTTGCCGAGCTGCTCGACGCAGTAGGGATCGAAGTCGCTGACCACGAGCCGGTCGAGGCGCGGCAGGAACTGCTCGGCGAAGTGGCCGAGACCCGAACCGATCTCCAGCATCGACCTGCCGACGTGCGGGGCGACCATGTCGAACTCGTACTGCCGGTAGTTCTTGGCCTCGTCGCCGCCGAGGTGGTTCTCCAAGGCCTCGTCACCGGCCGCCGGTTGCACCACGCGGTCATACCCAGACATGCGTCCCCGCCCAGCTTCGCTCACTCAAAAACCGCGGTCCTCGGGGACCACGGCCACGGATGGGCACCGAGTCTAGCCGTCCCGCTCCGCGAGGGCCCCAACTTCCCGGCGAGCCGAGCCTGAAACAACGGTGACCAACCCCTTGCACATCCTTTGCGGAAAAGGCCGATGGAAACTACCTTTTGTCGCTGAAGGATCAGTCAAGGAGCCCCCAACGGACGACGACGAGGCGATAACCCGGTCCCTGGCCGGAGACCTCGCCGCCTACGAGGTGCTGGTCGCGCGCTACAGCGCGGTGGCGCATCGTACGGCCGCGCTCCTCGGCGCGGGGGACGAGGCCGAGGACGTCGTCCAGGAGGCCTTCGTCAAGGCGTTCCGGCATCTGGCGGGGTTCCGGCGGGAGGCGGCCTTCAAGCCGTGGCTGCTCCGCATCGTGGCCAACGAGACCCATACGATGACCCGCTCGCGCGGGCGCCGTACCGACCTCGCGCTGAAGATCGGCGCCGAGCCCGAGCTCCGGGCCCCCGAAGATCCCGAGGGCGCCGCGATCGCCACCGACCGGCGCTCCCGGCTCCTGGACGCCGTACGTACTCTGCCCGAGAGGGAACGTCAGGCGGTGGTCTGCCGGTACTTCCTTCAGTTGACCGAGGCGGAGACCGCCGAGGTCCTCGGGTGCCCGCTCGGCTCGGTGAAGTCCCGGACGTTCCGAGGGCTGGCCAAGTTGCGGAAGGAGGTGGGCGATGAACTCTCCTGACGACCTGGAGGCCGAGCTGCGAGCGCTCGGCGAGGCCCTCGGCGCCCCCGCTCCGCCCCCCGCCGACGTGGCGCGAGCCGTACGAGCCCGCCTTGAGCGACCCGAGCCCTCGCCCGACGCGAGCCCGGCGCGGCGGCGCGGGCCGAGGTGGCGGTGGGTCACCGCCGGGGTCGCGGCCTGCCTGGCGGTACTGCTCGGGTTCACCCCGCAGGGCCAGGCCGCGGTGGCGCACGTCCTGCGGTTCGCGGGCGTCGAGATCCACGCCGGTGAGCCGGGGCCGATGCCGTCCGGAGTGCCCGGCCCGCTGCCCGGTGAGAAGCGCGTCTCGCTCGACACGGCGCGGAGGACGGCGAAGTTCCCCGTCCTGGTGCCCGCCGAGCTCGGTGATCCGGACGACGTCCGGGTGATCGAGGGAGGCCGCGTGGTCTCGATGTTCTGGCCCGGGGTGCGGCTGGACGCCTACGACGGGGTGCTGAGCGTCGTCTGGCGCAAGGACCTCGGCGAGCCGTGGCCGCAGGAGGTCCTGATCGGCTCGTCGCCGGGCTGGTGGATCGCCGGCCCGCACGGCCTGACGTACATCCCGCGCGTCGGCGGTACGGCCCAGAACCTCGCGCGCCGGGCGGGCCCCACGCTGATCTGGCAGCGTCCCACGGTCGCCTACCGCCTGGAAGGCCCCTCCGACCTGAGCCGCGCCCAGAAGATCGCGGAGTCGATCCGCTAGGTGCCGGGTGGCGGTGGGGGGAGGGTCGGGCCGGTTTCGGGGTCGGTGGTGGGGTTCGCGGGGGGTTTCTGGGTTGGCTTGGCGGAGGAGGGCGGCGGCGGGGGAGCCGTGGGCCCGGTCTGGGACACAGGGGTCTTGCGCGGCTTGGCGGTCTTGGTCGGCGCGGGCGACTTCGAGGGCGCGCGTGAGGCCGCAGGCGGGGGCGGGGGCAGCGCCGTCCGGCGGCTGGACGGCGGGGCGGAGGGGAGGGCCGGGGGCGCGGTCTTCTTCGTGCGGCGTGGCGCGGGCTCGGTGGCGGGCGGCGGCGGGGGCGACTCCACGCCGATGGACAGGTCGGCGGGGGACGACTTGGGACTGCCGTGGGCACTGGCGCTCTGGATCGCGGCAGGGGATTCGGAGCCGCCGCCGGAGGGGCCCGGCCAGGCGAACCAGATGCCGGCTCCCACCGCCGCCACCAGGGTCAGGCCGATGAGGATGGGACCGCGCCGGTCATAACCGAGCCGGCGCCGGGTCGGCTCGTCGTCATCGTCCATATCGATCGAGGTCTCCCACGTGCGCCATCGGTCTGCCCGCGGACCGTTTCCGGTGCTGGAATCTTTGGCATACGGCGGACGACGTCGCGGTGAAGGCTCATCCCAGTTCTCTCGCACGATGCTGGTCTCCGGGGCGGGGTCGACGTCTGCTGCACATCGCGACGATCGTCACTACTTGTGCATTCATGTGTGGGTAAAGACCACTAGGCAGTCAACAGAGTATAGAAGTTTGTTATGTAACAAAAGTGATATGAGAAGCTTGCCCTTCCTCCCGTATATTTCTGACTGCTTTGCTAGTACCGGATTTATCATTTGCAACTATGTCAGGAGAGCTGAGCCCCGTGCTGAGGAGGGATGATCCCGCCGCGCTGGAGCGACTGTGCCGCGAGTACGGTGACCATCTCTACGACTACTGCCAGTCCCTGCTCGACGACGAGGACGCTCTCAGCGCGACGGTGGGGGCCCTTTACGGGGCCGTCGCCCACACCGACCGGCTGTACGACGCGACACGGCTGCGCGCCTGGCTGTACGCCCTGGCCCGCGCCGAGGCCCAGTCGCGGCTCGCCGGGGTGGCGCACAAGGGCTCGTACGCCAGGCAGGGTCGCGGAGGCTCGCCCGAGCTGGCCGTCGAGGTGCTCGCCTGCCTGGAGCCGCGCGAGCGCGAGATCCTCGACCTGACACTGCGCCACGGCCTCAAGGCCGACGAGGTGGCCAGGGTCCTCGACATCTCGGTGGACTCCGTGGAGTCGGCCGCGCGCCTCGGCAGGCGCCACGCCGAGCAGTGGCTGGCCGCCGTCATGGACGCCAGGAGCCCGAGCCCGAAGTGCTCGGTCTTACCCGGCCTGGTGAAGTCGTGGGCCGACTCGCCGACGCGACTGTTACGCGCCCACATCAGCAAGCACGTCCGTTCCTGCAAGGACTGCCAGACCGCGACGTCCGGGGTCACGATCACCGCCCTGATGACGCGCATGCCGATCCTCGCCAGCCCCGCCCCCTCCGAGCGGCTCTTCGCCGGAGCCGACGCCTCGTTCACCGCGGCCGAGACGCGCACCGAGAGCTGGCACCCCGACGGTTTCCCCGTTCAGCCCGACGTCCTGGAGGACCCGCCCCCGCCCGAGGCGCCGCTGACGGTGGAGGAGGGCTTCACCCCCGAGCGGCCCGACGGCGCCAAGCCGCCCACGGAGTTCTGGGAGCCCGACCCCGAGGCCGACGACCCCGAGAGCCGCATCCGGTGGGGACGCGTCGGCCTGGTGACGCTGGTGTCCGTGGCCTCCACGGCGGCGATCTGGTCGCTGGTCTTCAGCCCCGGCGGCACCGACAAGCCGGTCGACGTCGAGGCCGCGGGCGGCACGGTCTTCGTGACGCCGGGCGACTCGCTGCCGCCCCTGGTCGACTCCCCGCCCCCGCCGCCCCCCGGTGGTACGAGCGCACCGGTCACCGCGGTGCCGAGCCGGGTCGGCGCCACCCGGCCGGGTGTGGCCCAGCCGACCGTGTCGGTGCCGGTGGTCCCGCCGCCGGCCAGCTCCCACCCCACGGCGACGCCGACCAAGACCAGGCGCGCTGACCCGCCCTCCAACAACGACGGGCCCAACGACCCTCCGCCGCCGCCCAAGACGTCGCGGCCGACGGACTCGTCATCGCCCAAGTCGTCGCCGAAGGAGAGCTCCCAGCCCCAGACGAAGCAGACCACCGCGGCTCCGCCCCCTCCGCCGCCGCCCCCGCCCCCCCCGTCCTTCGCCGCGTCCAGCACCTCGATCAACGTGGGCTCGAACTACGAGGGCTCTGTGTCGGTGCGCTCCGGCGTGGGGGCGATCAGCTGGCAGGCGATAGGCAGGGACATCATCACCTCTCCCGGCAGCGGCAGCACCGGGAGCGGTCAGAGCTCGACGATCCAGTTCACGGTGAAGGGATCGGTCGCATGCGGCCAGACCGGAGAGGCGTACATGTCCATCTCCTGGTCGGGCGACAACCAAGGCACCAAAGGCTCCGGAACCATCGGGGTGAACATCACCTACACGAAGTCCTGCTAGACCGATCAATACGAGGAGAGACCGCGAATGCCCCGACTCCGCAAACGCGAGTGGATCATCGCTCTCATCGCGGTGCTCTTCACGCTGACCATCGGCATCCCCACGGGCATGGCCCTGGCCGATCCTGGAGCCACCGACCCCGCCTCCAACAGCGAGTGCGACGACATCCTGGGCACCGGCACCCCCGAGTTCATGTACTGCTCCTGGATGGCGAAGACGCCCAAGGACGCCCTCGACACCGTCCGGTTCTGGGCGCGCAACGACGGCGAGAAGCTGAAGGAAGCGGTGCCCTATCCGGGCCCGGTCCTGTTCTGCAAGGACAAGACCAACAAGGGTCCCGGCATGCAGGGCTGCGCCGACACCGACCAGGTGCTGTGCAAGTACGACCAGAGCGTCGGCAAGTACGTCTGCAAGGACACCAGCGGCAACGTCACCAACCCGCCGGACAAGGCCTGCCTCGGCGGCGAGTTCGACTGCTCAGGTGACGGATCGGGGGCGTCGGCGGCTCCGTCGACGAACTCCGGGCGGGCCACCGCCAGCGCGCTGCCGACGCCTGACGGGACCACGCAGAACCAGACCGACCCCACGACCCAGGCCGATCCGAGTGCCGCCCCGGTCGACGCCAGTCAGGCGCCGCTGGTCGAGAGCTCGACGATGCCCGACGGCACCGAGCAGCCCGCCCCGAGCGCCAGCGCGAACGCCCCCGAGCCCACCGCCTCGGCGGCCCCCGAGCCGAGCGCGGCGCCCACGGCGTCCAAGCAGCCCCTCGCGGCGCCCGACGACGCCACGGGCAAGGCCGCCGCCACGGCCGTCAAGCTCGGCATGCGGGTCTGGATCGAAAGCGAGCTGGCCCCCGCGTGGACCGCGGGCAAGGACCAGTTCGACGCCGCGGTCGCCTCCATGGCCGCACAGGCGAACAGGCCGGGAGTCGTGGGCGTGAAGTTCGCCCAGGACCTCGGCTACTGGGGCTTCAAGTCCGCCACCGACGTCCGCAAGTTCGTCAAGGACGCCTCCACCGCCCTGCGGGCGGCCATGCCGGCGGGCAAGCAGCTCGCGGTCGACGTGGTGGTGCCCGAGATGGGCTGCGGGGTCTCCGAGCCCTGCCAGGCCGCGCTCCGCACCAAGTACCCGCTGATCAGCCGGGCCAACGTCGAGAAGTACGTCCTCACCGGCGACGTAGACCACGTCAACGTCTCCAGCGGGCTGTTCGCCAGCGAGTACGCCAAGTACAAGATCACCCCGGACAAGGCGCTGCGCAACCAGTGGATCGGCGTGCGGGCCCGCGGCTGGGACACCCGCGTCCACATCGGCGCCCGGGAGGTGGGCCTGGCCCACAGCGGCGCCAACCAGCTCACCGCCGCGCAGGCGGAGGCGGCGGCCAAGCTGCGCGTCGACCTGCCCCTGCAGGCGGGCGTGCAGACGGTCATGCTCTGGACCCACCGGCAGAGCTGGGACGGCGCGACCTGGCGGCTCCTCGACCAGGGCCTGGCGACCAACACCATGTGGAAGGCCCTCCAGGCCCGCAAGGGGCTCGGCCGGCTCTCGGTGACCTTCGACGCCAGCGACCCCGAGAAGGGGATCACCCAGGACCTCACCAAGCTCGCCGAGGTCTTCGACGAGGTCTACATCCACTCCCAGTGACCCGCGAGCGGGCCACCTGTGACGGGTGGCCCGCAACGGGACGGCCGCTTGCCCGCGCCGGGGGGACGGCGATCAGCCCTCGGCGGCGAGCCAGGAGTCGATGCCCGCCAGCAGCTCCTTCTTGTAGGACTCCGGCGCCGTCGAGGCGCGGATCGACTGGCGGGCCAGCTCGGCGATCTCCGCGTCGCGGAAGCCGTACACGTCGCGCGCCAGCTCGTACTGCGGCAGGAGCCTCGCGCCGAACAGCAGCGGGTCGTCGGCGCCGAGCGCGATCGGCACCCCCGCGTCGAACAGCCGCTTCACCGGCACGTCGGCGATGCGCGAGGCCACGCCGAGGCCGACGTTCGACGTCGGGCACACCTCGCAGGCGATCTGGCGGTCGGCGAGGCGCTCCATCAGCCGCTCGGACTCGGCGGCCCTGATGCCGTGGCCGATGCGGTCGGCGTCCAGATCGTCCACGCACTCGGCGATGCTGGCCGCCCCGGACAGCTCGCCGCCGTGCGGCACGGCGAGCAGCCCCGCGCGCTTGGCGATGCGAAAGGCCCCGTCGAAGTCGCGGGCCCGGCCGCGGCGCTCGTCGTTGGACAGCCCGAAGCCGATCACGCCCCTGTCGGCGTACTGCGTGGCGAGCCGGGCGAGCGTCTTGGCGTCGAGCGGGTGGCGGGTGCGGTTGGCGGCGACGATCACGCCGATGCCGACGCCCGCGGACTTCGCCGCCTTGGCCGCCGCGTCGAGCACGAGCTCCAGCGTCGCTGTGAGCCCGCCGAACCGCTGGGCGTAGCCGGAGGGGTCGACCTGGATCTCCAGCCACCGGGAGCCCTCGGCGGCCTCGTCCTCCGCGGCCTCCTGGAGCAGCCGGTAGACGTACTCCTCGCGGCGGAGCACCGAGCGCGCGATGTCGTACAGCCGCTGGAAGCGGAACCAGCCCCGCTCATCTGTGGCACGTAACCTCGGCGGCCAATCTTGCACCAGCGCGTCGGGCAGATGGAGCTCTTGCTCCCGCGCGAGCTCCAGGAGCGTCGAGTGCCGCATGGAGCCGGTGAAGTGCAGGTGGAGATGGGCCTTGGGGAGTTCGTCGAGCGGGCGTGCCATCTCCATATCCTGCCGTACGCCGATCGGGCGCCGTTGCCTACTCCGCCACTCAACCTCCGATGGCCTTGGCGCGTTGGGGAGGGCGAAAGGGGGTCAGCCATGACGGATGACGACGAAGCGGCCTTCGACGAGTTCCTGGCCGCCCGAAGTACCGCCCTGCTCCGCACGGCCGTTCTGGTCTGCGGCGCGTCGGCCCATGACGCCGAGGACCTGGCGCAGGGCGCGCTGGAGAAGGTGTACCGGCACTGGCCCCGCATCCGGCACGACAACCCGGAGGCCTACGCCAGGCGGGTGGTGGTCAACGCGGCCATCTCCCGGTCGCGGCGCCGCAAGGTGATCCAGGAGATCGCCTTCGCCCGCCCTCCCGAGACGGCGGCGCCCCAGTCGGACCTCGACCTGCGGGACACCCTCGTGGAGGAGCTCCGGCGGCTTCCGGCACGGATGCGCGCCGTCGTCGTCCTGCGCTATTGGGACGACCTGTCGGAGATCGAGACCGCGGCCCTGCTCGGCTGCTCGGTGGGAACCGTCAAGAGCCAGGCCGCACGCGGCCTCGCCAGGATGCGGGCGCGGATCGGCGCCCTGAAGGGAACGCCGGTATGAACGTGGAGGAAGTGCTCAAGGACGCCATGTCGGCGCACGTCGCGGACGTGCGCGCGCCGGTGATGATGGGCCAGGCCGTGCGCAGGAGGCACCGCTCGCACGTCGTGCGGTTCCGTACGGCCGGGGCGGCCGTGCTGACCGTGGCGGTCGCCGGGGCCTTTCCCGCCTACATGGCGCTCACCCCGGACCAGGCCCCGCAGCGGAGTCTCAACGGGCCCGCCGCCTCGCTCCCGTCGGAGTCCGTCTCCTCCGCCACGGTGGCGCCGCCCAGTTCCACGGCCACGACCTGCTCCTACCGGAAGGACACCAGCGGGACTCCGGCCAGGAAGGTGGGCACCCCGCCGTCGAAGCCGGACATGAAGGCGAAGACCATGACGATCGCCACCAACCAGGGCACGATCGTCATCGAGCTCGCCACCGCGGCGGCGCCGTGCACGGTCAACTCGTTCGCGTTCCTCGCGAAGAAGAACTTCTTCGACAACACCCACTGCCACCGCCTGGCGACGCCGGAGACCACGGGCCTCGGGATGCTCCAGTGCGGCGACCCGCTGGCCAAGGGCGACGGCAGGAGCAAGGACGACGGTACGGGCGGCCCGGGGTACCTCTTCGACGACGAGAACCTCGGCGGCATCCCCTACACCAGGGGCACGGTCGCGATGGCGCAGGGCGGCGAGGACGCCAACTCCAACGGCAGTCAGTTCTGGATCTCGTTCTCCGACGAGAACACCCAGCTCACGAGCCAGGGGTCGGCCTACACGCCGTTCGGCGTGGTGGTCAAGGGCATGAACGTCGTGGACAAGATCGCCAAGGGTGGCATCATCCCGTTCAACGGCGACCCGATGGCCGACCTGCGCGGCGAGGGCTCCAACGCCCCCAAGGTCCCGGTGATCATCAAGAACGTGACCGTGTCCCACTGATGTGTGGTGGGCGGCCCGTGGTCCCGCCGCCGGTCCCACTGATCCACACAGAGAAGCCCCGGGCCTCGCGGCCCGGGGCTTCGGTGGCGCTTGTGCCTAGTGTGCCTCGGCGAGGAGCTTGGCGAGGCGGCTGACGCCCTCGACGAGGTCGTCGTCGCCGAGCGCGTAGGACAGGCGGAAGTAGCCCGGCGTGCCGAACGCCTCACCCGGGACCAGGGCGACCTCGGCCTCCTCCAGGATGATCTCGGCCAGCTCGGCGGAGGTCTGCGGGCGCCTGCCGCGGATCTCCTTGCCCAGCAGCCCCTTGACGGAGGGATACACGTAGAAGGCGCCGAGCGGCTCGGGGCAGACGACGCCCGGGATGTCGTTCAGCATGCGGACCATCGTCTGGCGGCGCCGGTCGAACGCCTCGCGCATGGTCGCCACGGCCGACAGGTCGCCCGAGACGGCCGCCAGAGCCGCCACCTGGGCGACGTTCGAGACGTTCGATGTGGCGTGCGACTGGAGGTTGGTGGCCGCCTTCACGACATCCTTGGGGCCGATCAGCCAGCCCACCCGCCAGCCGGTCATGGCGTAGGTCTTCGCGACGCCGTTGAGGACGAGCACGTGGTCCCGCAACTCGGGCACGGCCGTCGCGATGCTGGTGAAGGTGGCGTCGCCGTAGATCAGGTGCTCGTAGATCTCGTCGGTGACGACCCACAGGCCGTGCTCGACGGCCCAGCGGCCGATCGCCTCGACCTGCTCGGGGGAGTAGACCGCGCCGGTCGGGTTGGACGGTGAGACGAACAGCAGGACCTTGGTGCGCTCGGTGCGCGCGGCCTCCAGCTGGTCGACCGAGGCGAGGTAGCCGGTGGTCTCGTCGGTCACCACGTCGACCTGGACGCCCCCGGCGAGCTTGATGGCCTCGGGGTAGGTGGTCCAGTAGGGGGCCACGACCAGGACCTCGTCGCCCGGGTCGAGCAGGGTGGCGAACGCCTCGTACACGGCCTGCTTGCCGCCGTTGGTGACCAGCACCTGCGACGCCTCGACCTCGAAGCCCGAATCGCGCCGGGTCTTGTCGGCGATGGCCTGCTTGAGCTCGGGAAGGCCGCCGGCCGGCGTGTACTTGTGGAACCTGGGGTTCCCACAGGCCTCGACGGCGGCCGCGACGATGTAGTCGGGCGTCGGGAAGTCGGGCTCGCCGGCGCCGAAGCCGATCACCGGGCGGCCTTCCGCCTTCATCGCCTTGGCCTTGGCGTCCACGGCCAGCGTGGCGGACTCGGAGATCGCGGAGATGCGCGCTGAGATGCGAGGACGGGTCATACCATCCATGTTTCCAGACGTCTCGGACCGCTGCCGCCGCATATCCAGGATGTGGACACGCGGCAAATCACCGTGAGGTGCCGGACGAGTTGGTTCGACGTGAGCCGCATTCACCCGTACACTTCTGCAACTAGTGAGCGACGCGCCCCCGGCTGCTCGGGGTAAGGTGGTTCACGGCAGAGGGCACTAGCGCAATTGGTAGCGCACCGGTCTCCAAAACCGGCGGTTGGGGGTTCGAGTCCCTCGTGCCCTGCGGAGTGCGGTCCGCGCACCGATGGCGTGTAAGCCGCCGAAAGTTGCGTAGGAACGACGGATCAGGTGAGGACTGTGGCGATCGACACACGCGGCGAGGCCGCTGAGGGGCCGAGTAAGTCGTCTGGCCCGACCGCTAAAAAGCGCACCTCTCCCGCACTTTTCTACCGGCAAGTGGTCGCCGAGCTTCGCAAGGTGATCTGGCCGACGCGCAAGGATCTGATCTCCTACACCACCGTGGTCCTCGTATTCGTTTTGATCATGGTTGGCCTCGTTGCCGGGATCGACTTCTTGCTCACGAAGGGTGTGCTGGCGGTCTTCGGCGGAGCCTGAGCCGGCCGCCGCGCGACAACCGTCCCCGACCGGGCGGTTGAAGATCGCAACATCGACGAGAGAAGAAAGAGTCACCGTGTCCGAGTCCCCACTGTCGGCTGGCGCTTCCCACGAAAAGTGGGAGGGAGAGCCGGAAGAGGCGGTCAAGAACACCGAAGAGTCCGGCGAGACCGCCACCTTCGGTGATGCCGAAGAGCCCGGCGAGGCCGCCGAGGCTCCGGTCGACGACGCCGAGGCTCCTGCCGGCGAAGACGACGAGATTCCGGCCGGCGACGAGGCCGAGGCCCCTGCCGCCGGCGCCGTCGACGAGGACGGCGACGTCATCCCCGACGTCGACCCCGTCGAAGAGTTCAAGAGCGCCATGCGCGGTATGCCCGGTGAGTGGTACGTCATCCACTCCTACGCCGGTTACGAGAACCGCGTGAAGTCCAACATCGAGACCCGCACCCAGTCCCTCAACATGGAGGACTACCTCTTCCAGGTCGAGGTGCCGGTCCACACCGTCACCGAGCTCAAGGGCGGCAAGCGCACCCCGGTCAAGGAGCGCGTGCTCCCGGGTTACGTGCTGGTGCGCATGGAGCTGACCGACGAGTCCTGGTCCGCGGTGCGCAACACGCCGGGTGTCACCGGGTTCGTGGGCCTTTCCAACAGGCCGAGCCCGCTGAGCCTCGACGAGGTCGCCAAGCTGCTCGCGCCCGAGCCCACCGAGCAGACCAAGACGACGGCCGCCAAGGCCGCCGCCGCGACCGTCGACTTCGAGGTCGGCGAGTCCGTCACCGTCATGGACGGCCCGTTCGCCACCCTGCCCGCCACGGTCAGCGAGATCAGCGCCGAGTCGCAGAAGCTCAAGGTGCTCGTCTCGATCTTCGGTCGCGAGACGCCGGTCGAGCTGTCGTTCAACCAGGTCTCCAAGATCTGACGCCGAACCCTGTCTCGGCGATCTGACGGCGCGCATACACTGATAAGTCGTCCCCACGGATCGAGCGACTTCGTGGGGTGAATCCCGGGGGAGCAATGGCCAATCCTGGCCGTCGCGTGCCCCCGGGGGCTCCCACGCCCTGTGGGAGTTACGCAGGAGTTAAGGACCCGGAGTAGGACAATGCCTCCTAAGAAGAAGATCGCGGCCCTGGTTAAGGTCCAGCTTCCCGCCGGCCAGGCCACGCCCGCGCCGCCGGTCGGTACGGCCCTCGGTCCCCACGGCGTCAACATCATGGACTTCGTCAAGCAGTACAACGCTGCTACCGAGGCCCAGCGGGGCAACATCATCCCCGTCGAGATCACCATCTTCGAAGACCGCAGCTTCACCTTCGTCACGAAGACGCCGCCGGCGCCCGAGCTGATCAAGAAGGCCGCGGGGCTCGACAAGGCCAGCTCCAACCCGCTCCGCGACAAGGTGGGCAAGCTCACCAAGGAGCAGCTGCGCCAGATCGCCGAGACGAAGATGCCCGACCTCAACGCCAACGACATCGAGGCCGCTCAGAAGATCATCGCCGGCACCGCCCGGTCGATGGGCATCACGATCGCCGACTGACACGCGAGGGGCGCTGCGAGGAAGACCCTCGCCTGAAGGGCGCCCCGAGCCGCCGAGCGCAGCGAGGCAGAGCAAGCACAGAACAACCGTGGGAGGGCCGGCGCCGGCCCGTGACCACATACTCCACGAGGAGAAGCAAGTGAAGCGCAGCAAGAGCTACCGCAAGGCAGCGGACACCATCGACAGCGAGCAGCTGTACACCCCGGTGGACGCCGCCAAGCTGGCCAAGGGCACCTCGGTCACCAAGTTCGACGCGACCGTCGAGGTGGCATTGCGGCTGGGCGTCGACCCCCGCAAGGCCGACCAGATGGTCCGCGGCACCGTCAACCTCCCGCACGGCACCGGCAAGACCGCCCGGGTCCTGGTCTTCGCGACCGGCGACCGTGCCGAGGAGGCCCGCGCCGCGGGCGCCGACATCGTCGGCGCCGACGAGCTGATCGAAGAGATCGCCAAGGGCAACCGCCTCAACGAGTTCGACGCCGTCGTGGCCACGCCCGACCTCATGGGCAAGGTCGGCCGCCTCGGCCGCGTCCTCGGCCCGCGTGGTCTCATGCCGAACCCCAAGACCGGCACCGTCACGCCGGCCGTGGCCAAGGCCGTGACCGAGATCAAGGGCGGAAAGATCGAGTTCCGTGTCGACCGCCACGCGAACCTCCACTTCATCATCGGCAAGGTGTCGTTCCCGGAGCGTCAGCTCCTGGAGAACTACGCCGCCGCGCTCGACGAGGTCATCCGTCTCAAGCCGTCCGCGGCCAAGGGGCGCTACCTCAAGAAGGTCACCTTCTCCACGTCCATGGGCCCGGGCATCCCGGTCGACCCGAACGTGACGCGGGGCATCACGGCCGACCTCGACGCCTGACGTCCGAGACGGCCCGCCGATTCAACGCGAAAGGGTCCGCGCCTTCGGGCGCGGGCCTTTTTCGTATTCTCCGATACTTCTTTCTTCGCAGGTGAGAGTGCATTTCGCCAATGCGGTCACGCCTACGGCCTGGCAATCGATGCGCATAAGACGCCGCACGGGGTAGTGCTGGCGCGTAGGGTCGAAAGCACTTCCGGGGGATACGAAGGGATACCAAGTGAAGCGTCGAATGACACCCGCGATCGCGGCCGTGGGCTCGGCCATGCTCATCGCGGTATCAGCATGCGGCCAGCAGACCGCGCAGACCTCCACCGAGTCGCTCGGTGCCGTGCAGCTTTCCGCGGCCGAGACGCTGCAGCAGAGTGCCAAGAACGCCGAGGCCGTCACCTCGTACACCGCGCAGCTCGCCCTGGACTTCAACGCCCCCAAGGAGGGCGCGGGTTCGGTGAAGGGCACGATGGTCTACCACCAGAAGCCTCAGGTGGCCTCCGACGTCACGCTCGACCAGATCAACGTCAGCGGGCAGAACGTCCCGGGCGGCGCGCGCGTGATCCTCCTCGGTCAGACCGCGTACGTGAAGGTCGACCTGCTCAGCAAGCTCGTGGGCGGCACCAAGCCCTGGATCAAGATCGACCTCGCCAAGGCCGGCCAGTCCGCGGGCGTCGACGTCAACCAGTTCCTCGGGCAGGCCCAGCAGATGGACCTGCAGAGCAGCGTGAAGATGCTGACCACCTCCAAGGACGTCACCAAGGTCGGCACCGAGACCGTCGGCGGCACCGACACCACGCACTACAAGGGCACGTTCACGGTCGCGGAGGCCGTCAAGCAGCTCACGCCCGAGATGCAGCAGAAGCTGCAGGGCCAGCTCACCAACGTCAAGGACATGAAGTTCGACGCGTGGATCGACGGGCAGAGCCTCCCGCGCAAGGTCGAGATGAACGGCGGAGCCGGCGAGGGCACCTTCAAGCTCACCTCGCTGTTCACCTCGTTCAACGACGCGGCCGAGGTCACCGCGCCGCCCGCCGACCAGGTGGGCGAGCTCCCGGCGAACCTCGGGGACATGAAGGGCCTCCCGGGCGCCGACGGGGCCACCACGGGCAGCTGACCCCGAGCGTGACCTCCGGGCCTCGCGGCTCGCGCGCACCCCTCGATCTCGATCGGGGGGTGCGTTGCCTCTTCCACGCCTGGATTTGGCGTGCGGCGTGAACACCGCGTACAGTGTGCAATGCCGAAGACCGCCGGTCGTCGCTGAGCCTGTCAATGGCTCGGTGGCCCAAGGTTCACGACTGTGGACGGCCCGCGTAGGTGTGATGTGAGTTTCCATATGGTCTCTCGTGCGGCGCCAGCCGCGCGACATCCGTGTGTGAGCCCCGTGCGCCTGCGCCGGGGCTTTTTCGTTTCGTGGACGCCTTGGGCCCTTCGCCGGTGGCACATCTGGAAGGAGGCCCATGGCGAGGGCGGAAAAGGCGACCGCGGTCACCGAGCTCAAGGATCGGTTCGAGAGCTCGAACGCCGCTGTCCTGACCGAGTACCGCGGTCTCACCGTGGCTCAGCTGAAGCAGCTGCGCACCACTCTCGGTGGGAATGCGAAGTTCGCCGTGGCGAAGAACACGCTGTCGAAGATCGCGGCCAACGAGGCCGGGGTCACCGTCCTGGACGACCTGTTCACGGGTCCGACGGCGATCGCGTTCGTCAGTGGCGACGTGGTCGAGGCGGCCAAGGGTCTGCGTGACTTCGCCAAGGCCAATCCCCTCCTGGTCATCAAGGGCGGTGTCGTCGACGGCAGGTCGATGACCCCGGCCGAGATCACCACGCTTGCCGACCTGGAGTCGCGCGAGGTCCTCCTCGCGAAGCTGGCCGGCGCGATGAAGGCGAAGCAGTCTCAGGCCGCTGCCACGTTCAACGCGCTGCCCACCACCATGGCCCGGCTCGTCGAGGCTCTTCGCGCCAAGCGCGAGGAGACCGGCGGAGCGGACGCGGTCGTGGCGGACGCCGTCGTGGCGGACGCCAGCGAGGACGCAGGCGAGTAGGTCGGGCGCGAAAGCGACCACAGCAGGGGATTCAGGCGCATACCGCGGTCCGTTTCCAAGTTTTGTAATTAATACGGAGGAATCACCACCATGGCGAAGCTCAGCACCGACGAGCTGCTCGACGCGTTCAAGGAGATGACCCTTCTTGAGCTCTCCGACTTCGTGAAGCTCTTCGAGGACACCTTCGACGTCAAGGCCGCCGCTCCGGTCGCCGTCGCCGCCGCCGGCCCCGCCGGTGGAGGCGCCGCCGCCGAGGAGGTCGAGGAGCAGGACGAGTTCGACGTCATCCTCGAGGCCGCCGGCGACAAGAAGATCCAGGTCATCAAGGAGGTCCGCGCGCTCACGAGCCTCGGGCTGAAGGAGGCCAAGGACCTCGTCGACGGTGCCCCCAAGGCGCTGCTCGAGAAGGTCAACAAGGAAGCCGCCGAGAAGGCCAAGGCCGCCCTCGAGGGCGCCGGCGCCACCGTCACCGTCAAGTGACGTCTCGCGTCTGACGTTTCACAAAGCTCCACACAAAAGGGGCGGATCACCCAGGTGCCGGGTGACCCGCCCCTTTTGCTTTGCGCCCGAATCTCGCGGCCGGTTGCGTTGTGCCCGTATCTCGCGGCCGGGCGGCCCGAAACGGGATGATCGCCGATGTGGATCTTCATACCGGGTTATGATCCGGCGACCGGCTGACTGGTCGGCCTCCGCTTCCGGCGTCCATGTCGTCTTGGGTCGTCTTGGGTCGTCGTGGCGCCGCCTCGCGGCGGACCGGGCGATGGGAGGGAACAGGTGGCGCTTCACGCGGCGCGGTCCCCTCGCAGGTCGAGGATCCTCGTGATCTGCGTGCTGCTCGTGCTCATCGGCCTCCTCGGCACCGCCTGGGTGCGCGTCGGCGACGACCTCGACCAGGCGCGGTCGGCGGCGCGCGACCGCCTCGCCGCCGTCCAGGCCGCCGAGCGCTACGCCCTCACCCTGATGGCCGTGGACTACCGCACGGTCGACCGCGACGTGCAGCGGGTCCTGGACACCTCCATGGGTCAGGCCAAGGACCAGTACGCCAGAGATGCCGAGCGGCTCAAGGCGGCGACCCGGCTGAACAAGGCCGTCCAGACGGGTGTGGTGCGCGCGGCCGGCATCGTCTCGATGGACGGGCCCAAGAGCACGGCGCGGGTGCTGGTCGTGGCCGACTCGGTGATCCGGTGGGATGGGGCCAAGACCGCCCCCCAGGACCGCTTCTACCGCTGGAGCGTGGAGGTCACCAAGATCCGGGGCGCGTGGTGGGTGTCGAGACTGGAGCAGATCGCGTGACCGCCGATGGAGCCCTGGAGCCCCTGGAGGGCGGTCGTCGGCGCCGTTCGCGGCCTTGGGCATATGTTGTGGCCGTCGCGCTCCTGGGCCTTCTGGCGGCCGTTCTGGCCGTTCTGGTGGCCGTCGGCCATCTGCGCCTCCGCGATCTGCGCGACAGCGAGTCCGCCTCGGCGGAGGCGCTGGCGGCGGCCCGCACGTACGCGCCGGACATGCTGTCGTACGACTACCGCACGATCGACGCCGACCTGGCGCGGGCGCGGGGGTACGCCACGGGCGATCTCGCCGGGCACTACCGCGAGCTGACGCGGGTGCTGGCCCCCACCGTCAGGAGGCAGCAGACCGTCCAGCAGGCGGTGGTGGCCGCTGCGGCCGTCGAATCCGCGACGCCCGACCGGGTTCAGGTGTTGCTCTTCATGAACATGGGAACTACCAAGGTGTTCCCGGGCGAGAAGCAACCCCAGAAACAGGTCGTCCAGAACCGCGCCCGGTTCGTGCTGGTCAGAGGCGAGGGCCACTGGCTGGTGTCTGAGTTGTCGACGTTGATCGGCAATGCCCCGACCAGCTGAGATCCCGTCCACCGAGGCCCTGGACCTGCCCCGGCGTGGCGCGTTATTAAATTGTTAGTAAAGCTTGGGTTTGAGGAATGCGAGCTTGGGGATGTCAAAGGGCACGACAGCGTCGTGGGGCGGCAAGCCTTCGACCCTCCGTGTGACTGAGCGTTAGCCGATCCGCCTCGCGGGTATCGTCTGGATCCGGCCGGCCCCTCAGTCTCCAGTAGGGAAGAAAACCCAGCGTGACGGCCATCGGTTCGCTCGAATCCGGCCTCACGGGCTTGACGTTTCGGCGCTGACGGGCGATGCTGCGTCCAACGTGGAGCGCAGAGCGAGACTGAAGTGGACAGGTGTATGCCCATCGGCTACACTGCCCCTTTGCGCTGCCCTTTGACGACCCGCTTCTCTAGGTAACTTTGATGCATGGTCGTCTGGCGTGCGTGTAGTCAGTCCGCGAGCCCTCGGAAGGACATCTGTTGGCAGCCTCGCGCAACGCCTTCGCCGTACCCGCTGGTCCCCGCCGCGTTTCTTTCGCGCGCATTCAGGAGCCGCTCGAAGTTCCCGATCTTCTCGCCCTGCAGACCGAGTCCTTCGACTGGCTGCTCGGCAACGAGAAATGGCGGTCGCGGGTCGAAGCGGCTCGCCAGGCCGGGCGCAAGGACGTTCCGGCCCAATCCGGTCTCGAAGAGATCTTCGAGGAGATCAGTCCCATCGAGGACTTCTCCGGAACGATGTCCTTGTCGTTCCGCGACCACCGGTTCGAGCCTCCCAAGTACTCAGTCGATGAGTGCAAAGACAAGGACATGACCTTCTCCGCCCCGATGTTCGTCACGGCGGAGTTCATCAATAACACCACAGGTGAGATCAAGAGCCAGACGGTGTTCATGGGCGACTTCCCGCTCATGACCTCGAAGGGCACCTTCATCATCAACGGCACCGAGCGTGTCGTGGTCTCCCAGCTGGTGCGGTCCCCGGGTGTCTACTTCGACCGTTCGGTCGACAAGACCTCCGACAAGGACCTGTACGGCTGCAAGGTGATCCCCTCGCGCGGTGCCTGGCTCGAGTTCGAGATCGACAAGCGGGACAGCGTCGGTGTCCGCATCGACCGCAAGCGCAAGCAGGCCGTCACGGTCCTGCTCAAGGCGCTCGGCTGGACCAGCGAGAAGATCCTCGAGCGCTTCGGCCAGTACGAGTCGATGCGCGCCACCCTGGAGAAGGACCACACGTCCGGCCAGGACGACGCGCTGCTCGACATCTACCGCAAGCTGCGCCCGGGCGAGCCTCCTACGAAGGAGTCCGCTCAGACGCTGCTCGAGAACCTGTACTTCAACCACAAGCGCTACGACCTCGCCAAGGTCGGCCGCTACAAGATCAACAAGAAGCTCGGCGTCGACTCCGAGATCACCCAGGGGACGCTGACCGAAGACGACATCGTCGCCACGATCGAGTACATCGTCCGGCTGCACGCCGGCGAGATCTCGATGCCCGGGGCGAACGGTGAGGTCGTCGTCGAGACCGACGACATCGACCACTTCGGC
Organism: Sphaerisporangium viridialbum; assembly: GCF_049674955.1. Classification (GTDB taxonomy): domain Bacteria; phylum Actinomycetota; class Actinomycetes; order Streptosporangiales; family Streptosporangiaceae; genus Sphaerisporangium; species Sphaerisporangium viridialbum. The sequence continues at coordinate 1,138,366 of NZ_CP187232.1, forward strand.
AACCGCCGCCTGCGCACGGTCGGCGAGCTCATCCAGAACCAGGTCCGTCTGGGCCTGGCCCGCATGGAGCGCGTCGTCCGCGAGCGGATGACCACGCAGGACGTCGAGGCGATCACGCCGCAGACCCTGATCAACATTCGCCCCGTCGTGGCGTCGATCAAGGAGTTCTTCGGCACCTCGCAGCTGTCGCAGTTCATGGACCAGACCAACCCGCTGGCCGGCCTGACGCACAAGCGGCGTCTGTCCGCGCTCGGCCCCGGTGGTCTGTCCCGTGAGCGGGCCGGCTTCGAGGTCCGTGACGTGCACCCGTCCCACTACGGCCGGATGTGCCCGATCGAGACGCCTGAAGGCCCGAACATCGGCCTCATCGGCTCGCTGTCGTCCTTCGGCCGCGTCAACTCCTTCGGATTCGTCGAGACCCCGTACCGCAAGGTCGTGGACGGCCGTGTCACGGAGGACATCGACTACCTGACCGCCGACGAGGAGGACAGGCACGTCATCGCCCAGGCCAATACGCCGCTGCGCGCTGACGGAGCATTCGCGGAAGACCGCGTCCTGGTCCGCCGTAAGGGCGGCGAGGTCGAGTTCATCCGGCCGAACGAGGTCGACTACATGGACGTCTCGGCGCGCCAGATGGTGTCCGTCGCGACCGCCATGATCCCGTTCCTGGAGCACGACGACGCCAACCGCGCGCTCATGGGCTCCAACATGCAGCGCCAGTCGGTGCCCCTGCTCAAGAGCGAGGCCCCGCTGGTCGGCACGGGCATGGAGTACCGCGCCGCGACCGACGCCGGCGACGTGATCACCGCTGAGAAGGCGGGCGTCGTCGAGGAGGTCTCGGCCGACTACGTCACCGTGATGAACGACGACGGCACGCGCACCACCTACCGCGTGGCGAAGTTCAAGCGCTCCAACCAGGGCACCTGCTTCAACCAGAAGCCCATCGTCCGCGAGGGCGACCGGGTCGAGGTGAACCAGGTCGTCGCCGACGGTCCCTGCACCGACAACGGCGAGATGGCCCTGGGCAAGAACCTCCTCGTGGCGTTCATGCCGTGGGAGGGTCACAACTACGAAGACGCGATCATCCTGTCCCAGCGCCTGGTGCAGGACGACGTGCTCTCCTCGATCCACATCGAGGAGCACGAGGTCGACGCCCGCGACACCAAGCTGGGCCCCGAGGAGATCACCCGGGACATCCCGAACGTCTCCGAGGAGGTCCTGGCCGACCTCGACGAGCGCGGCATCATCCGCATCGGCGCCGAGGTCGTGCCCGGTGACATCCTCGTCGGCAAGGTCACGCCCAAGGGCGAGACCGAGCTGACCCCGGAGGAGCGCCTGCTGCGCGCGATCTTCGGTGAGAAGGCCCGCGAGGTCCGCGACACCTCACTGAAGGTGCCGCACGGCGAGATGGGCAAGGTCATCGGTGTCCGCGTGTTCAGCCGCGAGGAGGGCGACGAGCTCCCCCCCGGCGTGAACGAGCTGGTCCGGGTGTACGTCGCCCAGAAGCGCAAGATCACCGACGGTGACAAGCTGGCGGGGCGCCACGGCAACAAGGGCGTCATCTCCAAGATCCTCCCCGTCGAGGACATGCCGTTCCTGGAGGACGGCACCCCGGTCGACATCATCCTCAACCCGCTGGGCGTGCCCGGCCGGATGAACGTCGGCCAGGTGCTGGAGACCCACCTCGGGTGGATCGCCGCCAGAGGGTGGGACATCACGGGCATCCAGGAGGCGTGGGCGGAGCGGCTGCGCGACAAGGGCTTCGGCCAGGTCGCGCCTCGCACCAACGTCGCCACCCCGGTGTTCGACGGTGCCCACGAGGAGGAGCTCACCGGTCTGCTCGACAACACCCTGGTCAACCGCGACGGCGAGCGCATGGTCGGCGTCAGCGGCAAGGCCCGGCTGTTCGACGGCCGCTCCGGGGAGCCGTTCCCGCACCCCATCTCGGTCGGCTACATCTACATCCTCAAGCTGCTCCACCTGGTCGACGACAAGATCCACGCTCGCTCGACCGGTCCGTACTCCATGATCACCCAGCAGCCGCTCGGCGGTAAGGCCCAGTTCGGTGGCCAGCGGTTCGGTGAGATGGAGGTGTGGGCGCTCGAAGCCTACGGAGCGGCCTACGCCCTCCAGGAGCTGCTGACCATCAAGTCCGACGACGTTCTCGGCCGAGTGAAGGTCTACGAGGCCATCGTCAAGGGCGAGAACATCCCCGAGCCGGGTATCCCTGAGTCCTTCAAGGTCCTCATCAAGGAAATGCAGTCGCTGTGCCTCAATGTCGAGGTTCTCTCCAGCGATGGCATGTCCATCGAGATGCGGGACACCGACGAGGATGTCTTCCGCGCGGCGGAGGAGCTCGGCATCGACCTGTCCCGGCGCGAGCCGAGCAGTGTCGAAGAGGTCTGATTTTCAAGCGAGGGGATAAGAAGTGCTCGACGTCAACTTCTTCGACGAGCTGCGAATCGGTCTCGCCACGGCCGACGATATCCGTCAGTGGTCGCACGGCGAGGTTAAGAAGCCCGAGACCATCAACTACCGCACCCTGAAGCCGGAAAAGGACGGGCTCTTCTGCGAGAAGATCTTCGGCCCCACCCGCGACTGGGAGTGCTACTGCGGTAAGTACAAGCGCGTCCGCTTCAAGGGCATCATCTGTGAGCGCTGTGGCGTCGAGGTGACTCGCGCCAAGGTGCGTCGTGAGCGGATGGGCCACATCGAGCTGGCCGCTCCGGTCACCCACATCTGGTACTTCAAGGGCGTCCCGTCGCGCCTCGGGTACCTGCTGGACCTGGCCCCGAAGGACCTTGAGAAGGTCATCTACTTCGCGGCCTACATGATCACGTATGTCGACACCGAGATGCGTGCTCGTGACCTGCCGTCGCTGGAGGCGAAGATCTCCGTCGAGCGGCAGCACATCGAGCAGCGCCGCGACGCCGACATCGAGGCCCGGCAGAAGAAGCTCGAGACCGACCTCGCCGAGCTGGAGTCCACCGGCGCGAAGGGTGACGTGCGCCGCAAGGTGCGCGAGGGTGCCGACCGCGAGATGCGTCAGCTCCGCGACCGCACCCAGCGCGAGCTCGACCGCCTGGAAGAGGTCTGGAGCCGCTTCAAGAACCTCAAGGTTCAGGACCTTGAGGGTGACGAGCTGCTCTACCGCGAGATGCGCGACCGCTTCGGCCGCTACTTCCGCGGTGGCATGGGCGCCCAGGCCATCCAGGAGCGCCTGAACAACTTCGACCTGGCCGCCGAGGCCGAGTCGCTGCGCGAGACCATCCGCAGCGGCAAGGGTCAGAAGAAGGCCCGCGCGCTCAAGCGGCTCAAGGTCGTGTCCGCGTTCCTCACGACGCGCAACTCGCCCAACGGCATGGTCCTCGACTGCATCCCGGTCATCCCGCCGGACCTGCGCCCGATGGTGCAGCTCGACGGTGGCCGGTTCGCGACCTCGGACCTCAACGACCTGTACCGCCGCGTCATCAACCGGAACAACCGCCTCAAGCGGCTTCTGGACCTCGGCGCGCCCGAGATCATCGTCAACAACGAGAAGCGGATGCTCCAGGAGGCCGTCGACGCGCTGTTCGACAACGGCCGCCGCGGCCGTCCGGTCACCGGGCCGGGCAACCGTCCGCTGAAGTCGCTGTCCGACATGCTCAAGGGCAAGCAGGGCCGCTTCCGGCAGAACCTCCTCGGCAAGCGAGTCGACTACTCCGGCCGTTCGGTCATCGTCGTCGGCCCGCAGCTGAAGCTGCACCAGTGCGGCCTGCCCAAGCAGATGGCGCTGGAGCTCTTCAAGCCGTTCGTGATGAAGCGCCTGGTCGACCTGAACCACGCGCAGAACATCAAGTCGGCGAAGCGCATGGTCGAGCGGGCCAGGCCGGTCGTGTGGGACGTGCTCGAAGAGGTCATCACCGAGCACCCGGTGCTGCTCAACCGCGCGCCGACCCTGCACCGCCTCGGCATCCAGGCCTTCGAGCCGCAGCTCGTCGAGGGCAAGGCGATCCAGATCCACCCGCTCGTCTGCACCGCGTTCAACGCGGACTTCGACGGCGACCAGATGGCGGTCCACCTGCCGCTGTCGGCGGAGGCCCAGGCCGAGGCGCGCATCCTGATGCTCTCGACCAACAACATCCTCAAGCCGGCCGACGGCAAGCCCGTGACCATGCCCACCCAGGACATGATCATCGGCCTCTACTGGCTGACCACCCAGCTCGACGGCGCCGAGGGCGAGGGCCGGGTCTTCGGCTCGGTGTCCGAGGCGCTCATGGCCTATGACCGGCGCGAGCTGAACATCCAGGCCAAGATCCAGGTGCGCGTCAAGGACGTCCCGCCGCCGCGGGGCTGGCAGGCGCCCGAGGGCTGGGAGGCCGGCGAGGCCTACCGCCTGGAGTCCACCCTGGGCCGGTGCCTGTTCAACCAGACCCTGCCGGACAACTACCCGTTCGTGAACTCGCAGATCGGGAAGAAGCAGCTCTCGACGATCGTCAACGAGCTCGCTGAGAAGTACCCGAAGGTCGAGGTCGCGACCGCTCTGGACGCGCTCAAGGACGCCGGCTTCCACTGGGCGACCCGCTCCGGCGTCACGATCTCCATCGACGACGTCGTCGCGCCGCCGAACAAGGCCGCGATCATGGAGTCGTACGAGCGGAGGGCCGACAAGGTCCAGCGTGAGTACGAGCGCGGTCTGATCACCGACGAGGAGCGCCGCCAGGAGCTCATCGAGATCTGGACGCACGCCACGGCGGACGTCGAGACCGACATGGTGAACGCCTTCCCGGCGACCAACTCCGTCTGGATGATGGTCAACTCCGGCGCCCGAGGCAACAAGATGCAGGTCCGTCAGATCGCGGGCATCCGTGGTCTGGTGTCCAACACCAAGGGTGAGACGATCCCGCGGCCGATCAAGTCCTCCTTCCGCGAGGGCCTGTCGGTGCTGGAGTACTTCATCTCCACCCACGGACAGCGGAAGGGCCTCGCGGACACCGCTCTGCGTACCGCCGACTCGGGTTACCTGACCCGTCGTCTGGTGGACGTCGCGCAGGACGTCATCGTCCGCGAGATCGACTGTGGCACCGACCGCGGCGTCCCGCTGCACGTCGGCGAGCGCGACTCCTCCGGCAACCTCGGCAAGGCCGAGAACGCCGAGAGCAACGTGCACGGCCGCATCCTGGCCGAGGACGTCGAGGTGGACGGCAAGATCATCGCGACGGCGGGTGTCGACATCAGCGACATCACCGTCACCGCGCTGGTCGAGGCCGGCATCGAGACGGTCAGGACCCGCAGCGCGCTGGTGTGCGAGGCGAAGATCGGTGTCTGCGCCACCTGCTATGGCCGCTCGCTGGCGACCGGCAAGCTCGTGGACGTCGGCGAGGCCGTCGGCATCATCGCGGCCCAGTCGATCGGTGAGCCCGGCACGCAGCTGACGATGCGCACCTTCCACACCGGTGGTGTGGCGGGCGCGGACATCACCCACGGTCTGCCCCGTGTCCAGGAGCTGTTCGAGGCGCGCGTCCCCAAGGGTGTCGCCCCGATCAGCGAGGCCGACGGCCGCGCGCGCATCGACGAGACCGACAAGACCCGCAAGATCGTCATCACTCCGGACGACGGCTCCGAGGAGATCGCCTACCCGGTGTCGATGCGGTCGCGCCTGCTGGTCGGCGACGGCCAGCGGGTGACGGTGGGCCAGCAGCTCATCGCCGGTGCGGTCAACCCCAACGAGGTGCTGCGCATCCTCGGCCCCCGGGCCGTGCAGCTCCACCTGGTGGCCGAGGTCCAGCAGGTGTACCGCTCGCAGGGTGTGTCGATCCACGACAAGCACATCGAGATCATCGTGCGGCAGATGCTCAAGCGCGTGAACGTGCTCGAGTCGGGTGACACCGACCTGCTGCCCGGCGAGCTCGTCGAGCGGCCGCGCTTCGAGATGGTCAACCGCGAGGTCGTCGCCGAGGGCGGCACCCCCGCCTCCGGCCGTCCGGTCCTCATGGGCATCACCAAGGCCTCGCTCGCCACCGAGTCGTGGCTGTCGGCGGCGTCCTTCCAGGAGACCACCCGGGTGCTCACCGACGCGGCGATCCACGCCAAGTCCGACTCCCTGCTCGGTCTCAAGGAGAACGTCATCATCGGAAAGCTCATCCCGGCGGGTACGGGCATGTCCCAGTACCGCAACATCCGGGTCGAGCCCACCGAGGAGGCCAAGGCGGCGATGTACACCGTCGGCGGCTACGACGGCTCCGCGACCGACTACACCTTCGGCACGGGCAGCGGCGAAGCCGTCCCGCTGGAGGAGTACGACTTCGGTCAGTACAACCGCTAGCGGCCCGGCCGGCACTCGCCGGCCGGTCCCGGCTCCGAGCGGACGAGGGGCGCGCGTTTCCCGGAAGGGGAGCGGGCGCCCCTCGTGGCGTCTCCGGTCCCGTGGCCGGCCGTGCGAGCCCCGGGAGCGCGGCCCCGCGTACGGTCCGGGGGCCCCACGTCGGGCGGCGGGCGAGGCAAGACAGGGAAATCGTCGAGAGAAGTCTCCGCGTGCCGGTAAACTTGACGGGAGCCTGATAGCGGTCGGGGGGAAACCGGCCGCGGGACCACGACACGCCCCGAAGCCGCCCGCATGAGCGGCTCGGCGCAACCGTTTTGACGTGTTGCGATGGGCTAGGTAGTCTTGCCCTTCGTGCCCGTGGCTTCATGGGCTCACATGCGTGCGCTCCAAGGCCTCCACGGAGGTCGTTCGGACGCCGCGTGATCTCCTCCACTGGTCAGGCCATCGTCGGGCACAGTGCGGCAAAGATCGCGACACGCCCGAGCGCGTGGGTCGGAGCCGAGGGAAAAACAGCAGGTCATGACACCGGCAGAGCCTGCGAAACGCACGACTTTTCGAATTACCGGCCAAGCATGAACGGAGACGCGGTGCCCACGATTCAGCAGCTGGTCCGCAAGGGCCGCCAGGACAAGGTCAGTAAGACCAAGACACCGGCGCTCAAGGGGAGCCCCCAGCGGCGCGGCGTCTGCACGCGCGTGTATACGACGACCCCCAAGAAGCCGAACTCCGCCCTCCGCAAGGTGGCGCGTGTCAGGCTCACCAATGGCATCGAGGTAACGGCCTACATCCCTGGTGTCGGTCACAACCTTCAGGAGCACTCCATCGTGCTCGTGCGTGGCGGTCGTGTGAAGGACCTGCCGGGTGTTCGATACAAGATCATCCGCGGTTCGCTGGACACCCAGGGCGTCCGCAACCGCAAGCAGGCCCGCAGCCGTTACGGCGCGAAGAAGGAGAAGAGCTGACATGCCGCGCAAGGGTCCCGCTGGGCGCCGACAGCTTGTCGCAGACCCGGTGTTCAACTCACCGCTGGTCACCGCGCTCATCAACAAGGTGCTTCTGAACGGCAAGCGGTCGCTCGCCCAGTCGATCGTCTACGACGCCCTCGAGGGCTGCAAGGACAAGTCGGGCAACGACCCGGTAGTCACGCTGAAGCGCGCTCTCGACAACGTCAAGCCCACTCTTGAGGTGCGCAGCCGCCGTGTCGGTGGCGCCACCTACCAGGTGCCGGTCGAGGTGCGCGCCGCGCGCAGCACCACGCTGGCGCTCCGCTGGCTGGTGCAGTACTCCCGCGCCCGCCGCGAGAAGACCATGACCGAGCGGCTGATGAACGAGCTGCTCGACGCCAGCAACGGCCTCGGCGCCAGCGTCAAGCGGCGTGAGGACACGCACAAGATGGCCGAGTCCAACAAGGCCTTCGCCCACTACCGCTGGTAATCCCAGCGGCGACGACGAGACGACGAGGACGCGAGAGAAGTGGCGACAACGACCGCTCTTGACCTGGCCAGGGTCCGCAACATCGGGATCATGGCCCACATCGACGCGGGCAAAACCACCACGACCGAGCGCATCCTGTTCTACACCGGTATCAACTACAAGATCGGTGAAGTCCACGAGGGCGCTGCCACGATGGACTGGATGGAGCAGGAGCAGGAGCGCGGCATCACCATCACCTCCGCCGCGACGACCTGCATGTGGCTTGATCACACGATCAACATCATCGACACTCCCGGCCACGTCGACTTCACTGTCGAGGTGGAGCGGTCGCTGCGCGTTCTTGACGGTGCGGTCGCGGTCTTCGACGCCGTCGCCGGTGTCGAGCCGCAGTCCGAGACGGTGTGGCGCCAGGCCGACCGTTACGGCGTTCCCCGCATCTGCTTCGTCAACAAGATGGACCGGGTCGGCGCCGAGTTCCACCGCTGCGTCGACATGATCGTGTCCCGCCTCGGTGCGACTCCGCTGGTCATCCAGCTTCCCTGGGGCGTCGAGGCCGACTTCAAGGGCATCATCGACCTGGTGAAGATGAAGGGCCTGATCTGGAGCGCCGAGGCGGCCAAGGGCGAGATGTACGACACCGTCGACATCCCGGCCGACCACGCCGACGTCGCCCGTGAGTGGCGCGACAAGCTCATCGAGACCGTCGCCGAGCACGACGACGAGCTCATGGAGCTGTTCCTCGAGGGCGTCGAGCCCACCGAGGAGCAGCTGGTCGCCGGCATCCGCCGCGCGACACTGGCCAGCTCCCTCAACCCGGTCCTGTGCGGCACCGCGTTCAAGAACAAGGGCGTGCAGCCCCTGCTCGACGCGATCGTGGCCTACCTCCCGGCCCCGACCGACATCCCCGCGCTCAAGGGGCACGCGGTCGGCCACGAGGACCAGGTCATCGAGCGTCACGCGGACCCGAACGAGCCGTTCTCCGCTCTGGCCTTCAAGATCATGAGCGACCAGCACCTGGGCAAGCTCACCTTCATTCGCATCTACTCGGGCACGCTCGACACCGGTACGTCGGTCGTGAACTCCGTGAAGGGCAAGAAGGAGCGCATCGGCAAGATCTACCAGATGCACGCCAACAAGCGCGAAGAGCGCCCGCAGGCCGTCGCTGGTCAGATCGTCGCCGTCATGGGCCTGAAGGACACCACCACCGGTGACACCCTCAGCGACCCGACGCACCAGGTCGTCCTGGAGTCGATGAACTTCCCTGCTCCGGTCATCAACGTCGCGATCGAGCCGAAGACCAAGGGCGACCAGGAGAAGCTGGGCACCGCGATCCAGCGCCTGGCCGAGGAGGACCCGTCCTTCCAGGTCCGGCGGGACGAGGAGACCGGGCAGACGGTCATCTGGGGTATGGGTGAGCTCCACCTGGAGATCCTCGTCGACCGGATGCGCCGCGAGTTCAAGGTCGAGGCCAACGTCGGCCGCCCGCAGGTCGCCTACCGCGAGACCATCCGCCGCAAGGTGGAGAAGATCGAGTACACGCACAAGAAGCAGACCGGTGGTTCCGGCCAGTTCGCGCGCGTGATCATCGATCTGGAGCCGCTGGGCGAGGGCAACGACGGTTACGAGTTCAAGAACAGCGTCAGTGGTGGCCGCATCCCCCGGGAGTACATCCCGTCGGTGGACGCGGGCGCCCAGGAGGCCGCCGAGTTCGGCGTGCTGGCCGGCTACCCGATGGTGGGCGTCAAGGTCACCCTGCGGGACGGTGCCTACCACGAGGTCGACTCCTCCGAAATGGCCTTCAAGATCGCCGGTTCGATGGCCTTCAAGGAGGCCGCGCGCCGTGCCGACGCCGTAATCCTGGAGCCGATGATGGCCGTCGAGGTCACCACGCCCGAGGACTACATGGGTGATGTCATCGGTGACCTCAACGGTCGCCGCGGGCAGATCCAGGCGATGGAAGACAGAACTGGGGCAAAGGTCATCAATGCCCTCGTTCCGCTGTCAGAGATGTTCGGTTACGTGGGTGACCTGCGAAGCAAGACCCAGGGCCGGGCTGTCTACAGCATGCAGTTCGACTCCTATTCGGAGGTGCCCCCGGGCATCGCCAAGGAGATCGTCGCGAAGGCTCGGGGCGAATAGTCCCCGGAGTCCGAATGGCTGAGGCCGGTGGGAGACCGCCGGCCGACGGCCAGAGGGGATCGGGACCCGCGGTTCCGGCTCCCCCGTCTGGGGCGGTGAGCGATCGCCGCCCCGGGCCTACGGGCTCCGAGCCCGAGTGAGACTACGCAAGTCAAGTCAGAATCTCTAAGGAGACAGAGCAGTGGCCAAGGCCAAGTTCGAGCGGACCAAGCCGCACGTGAACATCGGCACCATTGGGCACATCGACCACGGCAAGACCACTCTGACCGCGGCGATCACCAAGGTGCTCCACGACCGTTTCCCTCACCTCAATGAGGCGACCCCGTTCGACAAGATCGACAAGGCGCCCGAGGAGAAGGCCCGCGGCATCACCATCTCCATCGCCCACGTCGAGTACCAGACCGAGAAGCGCCACTATGCCCACGTGGACTGCCCCGGTCACGCCGACTACGTGAAGAACATGATCACGGGTGCGGCCCAGATGGACGGCGCGATCCTCGTGGTCGCCGCCACCGATGGTCCGATGCCCCAGACGAAGGAGCACGTCCTCCTGGCTCGCCAGGTCGGCGTCCCCTACATCGTCGTCGCCCTGAACAAGGCCGACATGGTCGACGATGAGGAGATCCTGGAGCTCGTCGAGCTCGAGGTTCGCGAGCTGCTCTCCGCCCAGGAGTTCCCGGGCGACGACCTCCCGGTCATTCGCGTCTCGGCGCTGAAGGCGCTCGAGGGCGACGAGAAGTGGGGCGACTCGATCATCGAGCTCATGAACGCCGTGGACGACAACGTCCCCGAGCCCGTTCGTGACACCGACAAGCCCTTCCTCATGCCGATCGAGGACGTCTTCTCGATCACCGGCCGCGGCACCGTCGTGACCGGTCGTATCGAGCGCGGCATCGTCAAGGTCAACGAGACCGTCGACATCATCGGCATCAAGGAGAAGAGCACCACGACCACCGTCACCGGTGTCGAGATGTTCCGCAAGCTCCTTGACGAGGGCCGGGCCGGTGACAACGTCGGCCTGCTCCTCCGTGGCATCAAGCGCGAGGACGTCGAGCGCGGCCAGTGCATCATCAAGCCGGGCACGACCACCCCGCACACCGAGTTCGAGGCTCAGGTCTACATCCTGTCCAAGGACGAGGGCGGCCGCCACACGCCGTTCTTCAACAACTACCGCCCGCAGTTCTACTTCCGTACCACGGACGTGACGGGCGTCGTGACCCTCCCCGAGGGCACCGAGATGGTCATGCCCGGTGACAACACCGAGATGACCGTCCAGCTCATCCAGCCCATCGCGATGGAGGACGGTCTCAAGTTCGCCATCCGCGAGGGTGGCCGCACCGTCGGTGCGGGTCGAGTCACGAAGATCATCAAGTAGCGCGATCACGGGTCGGCGGTCGGCCTCGGGGAACCGGGGGCCGGCCGCCGCACCACGAAGGGGCCGACCAGTCGGCCCCGGAGCCCACAGCGAGCTTCGAGCCCGATCCAGGCCCGTGATCTCGCAGCCGTCTCGGCCCAGAGCGACCGAGATGACTGCAAGATCACGGAAGAAATAGGCGGGTCACGGGGCGTGCGCCACGTGGGACACCCATAGCGGCAAAAGGCCGCACGAAACTTTTGCAGGACGACAGCGAAGGACACCGAGGCCATTATGGCGGGACAAAAGATCCGCATCCGGCTTAAGGCCTATGACCACGAGGTCATCGACAGCTCGGCCAAGAAGATCGTCGAGACGGTGACGCGGACTGGCGCGAAGGTCGCGGGCCCGGTGCCGTTGCCGACCGAGAAGAACGTGTACTGCGTCATCCGCTCGCCGCACAAGTACAAGGACAGCCGTGAGCACTTCGAAATGCGCACGCACAAGCGGCTGATTGACATCATCGATCCGACGCCGAAGACCGTCGACTCGCTCATGCGGCTCGACCTTCCGGCCGGCGTCGACATCTCGATCAAGCTCTGAGGGAACGCACTGACATGGCTAAGCAGATCAAGGGCGTCCTGGGCAAGAAGCTCGGCATGACCCAGGTCTTCGATGAGGGCAACCGGATGGTTCCGGTCACCGTCGTCGAGGCCGGTCCGTGCGTGGTGACCCGCGTCCGCACTGAGGACAAGGACGGCTACTCCGCTGTTCAGCTCGGCTACGGGCAGGTGGACCCGCGCAAGGTGAACAAGCCGCTGGGTGATTATCTGCGCAAGCACGACATCACCCCGCGCCGCTACTTCGTCGAGCTTCGGACCACGGACGCCTCCGAGTACACGATCGGCCAGGAAGTACTGGCCGACACCTTCGAGGCCGGGCAGTACGTCGACGTGACCGGTAAGAGCAAGGGCAAGGGCTTCGCGGGCGTCATGAAGCGTCACGGCTTCAAGGGCCTCAGCGCCTCGCACGGCACCCAGCGCAAGCACCGCTCGCCCGGCTCCATCGGCGGTTGCGCCACGCCGGGCCGCGTCTTCAAGGGCCTGCGCATGGCCGGCCGGATGGGCAACGTCCGGACCACCATCCAGAGCCTCAAGGTTCACGCCGTGGACGCCGAGAAGGGTCTCATCCTGATCAAGGGTGCGATCCCCGGTGCCAACGGCAGCCTGGTTCTCGTCCGCACCAGTGCCAAGAAGGGGGCTGCCAAGTGAGCACCATTGACGTCCTCGACGCGGCCGGCGCGAAGACCGGAAGCGTCGACCTGCCGGAGGACATCTTCGGCGCCAAGGTCAACATCCCGCTGATCCACCAGGTCGTCGTCGCCCAGCTCGCCGCGCGCAGGCAGGGCACGCACAAGACGAAGACCCGTGGTGAGGTCAGGGGCGGTGGCAAGAAGCCGTACCGCCAGAAGGGCACCGGCCGCGCCCGCCAGGGCTCGACCCGCGCCCCGCAGTTCGCCGGCGGTGGCACCGTCCACGGCCCGCAGCCGCGGGACTACGCCCAGAAGACGCCCAAGAAGATGAAGGCCGCCGCTCTTCGCGGTGCCCTCAGCGACAGGGCGGCCGGCGGTCGCGTGTACGTCATCGACGGCCTGGTGACGGGGGAGACCCCGAAGACCAAGGCCGCGCTCGAGGCGCTGCGCAAGATCACCAACGCTCGCAGCGTTCTCGTCGTCGTGGACGAGGGTGACGAGCTGACCTGGCTGAGCCTGCGGAACGCGCCGGAGGTCCACCTCCTGGACGCGGGCCAGCTCAACACGTACGACGTGCTCTGCTACGACGACGTGGTCTTCACGCGCACCGCGTACGACCAGGTCGTGGCTCGGCTCGGCAAGAGCGGGAAGGAAGACGCCTGATGCAGAAGATCGCCGACCCGCGCGACATCATCATCAAGCCGATCGTCTCCGAGAAGAGCTACGGCCTGATCGATGAGCACAACAAGTACACGTTCTTGGTGCGCAAGACGGCCAACAAGACCCAGGTGAAGATCGCGATCGAGCAGATCTTCGGCGTCAAGGTCTCCAGCGTGAACACGATCAACCGGCAGGGCAAGCGCAAGCGGACCAAGTTCGGTTACGGCCAGCGCCCGAGCACCAAGCGGGCGATCGTGAGCCTGGTGGAAGGCGATCGGATCGACATCTTCGGTCAGATCAGCTGATCACCGCGCATTGCCAAGCAACATCGACAAGGGATGAACGAAAAAGATGGGCATCCGTAAATACAAGCCGACGACTCCGGGTCGTCGCGGCGCGAGCGTCTCGGACTTCGCCGAGATCACGCGCAGCACGCCGGAGAAGTCGCTGCTTGCTCCCCTTCACAGCAAGGGTGGTCGTAACGTCCACGGCCGGGTGACCGCGCGTCACCAGGGCGGCGGGCACAAGCGCGCCTACCGGATCATCGACTTCCGGCGCCACGACAAGGACGGCATTCCGGCCAAGGTCGCTCACATCGAGTACGACCCCAACCGGACGTCGCGCATCGCGCTCCTGCACTACGCAGACGGCGAGAAGCGCTACATCCTCGCTCCGACGGGCATCAAGCAGGGCGACCGCATCGAGAACGGCCCCGCGGCCGACATCAAGCCGGGCAACTGCCTGCCACTGCGCAACATCCCCACCGGTACCTTCATCCACGCCGTGGAGCTGAAGCCCGGTGGCGGCGCCAAGCTCGGCCGGTCCGCCGGCGCGCAGATCCAGCTCCTGGCCAAGGAGGGGCAGTACGCCACGCTGCGTATGCCCTCCGGCGAAATGCGCCAGGTGGACGTGCGCTGCCGCGCCTCCGTGGGCCAGGTCGGCAACGCCGAGCAGGCCAACATCAACATCGGTAAGGCTGGCCGTAACCGCTGGAAGGGCAAGCGCCCGACGGTTCGCGGTGTCGCCATGAACCCGGTCGACCACCCGCACGGTGGTGGTGAGGGTAAGACCTCCGGCGGTCGCCACCCGGTGAACCCCAAGGGCAAGCCCGAGGGTCGTACCCGTCAGGCCAACAAGGCCAGCGACCGACTGATCATCCGTCGGCGGAGCAAGAGGAAGAAGCGGTAGGAGCAGCCTAAATGCCACGTAGCCTTAAGAAGGGTCCTTTCGTGGATGGCCACCTTATGAAGAAGGTGGACGTCCAGAACGAAAAGGGCACCAAGAACGTCATCAAGACGTGGTCGCGGCGCTCCATGATCGTGCCCGACATGCTCGGCCACACGATCGCCGTCCACGACGGGCGCAAGCACGTCCCGGTGTTCGTCACCGAGTCGATGATCGGTCACAAGCTGGGTGAGTTCGCGCCTACGCGGACCTTCCGCAGCCACGTCAAGGAAGACCGGCGTAGCCGGCGGTAAGCGCCTTAGAAACGAGGAGTAAGCGATGGAAGCCAGGGCTCAGGCGCGGTTCGTCCGCGTCACGCCCCAGAAGGCCCGCCGCGTGGTGGACCTTATTCGCGGGCTGCCCGCTTCGGAGGCGCAGGCCGTGCTGCAGTTCGCCCCCCAGGCGGCGAGCGAGCCGATCTACAAGGTGCTGTCGAGCGCGATGGCGAACGCCGAGCACAACTTCAAGCTCGACCGCGAGCTGCTGGTCGTGAGCCGGGCGTGGGTCGATGAGGGCCCGACGCTGAAGAGGTTCCGTCCCCGTGCCCAGGGCCGTGCCTATCGGATCAACAAGCGGACGAGTCACATCACCGTGATCGTCGAAGCCCGGCCGGAAGGTCAGGGCAGGCCGAAGGGAAGGACCCGCTAGTGGGCCAGAAGGTTAACCCGCACGGGTTCCGGCTCGGCATCACGACCGACTTCAAGAGCCGGTGGTACGCCGACAAGCTGTACAAGTCCTACGTCGCCGAAGACGTGTCGATCCGCCGCATGCTGCAGAAGGGCATGGAGCGGGCCGGCATCTCCAAGGTCGAGATCGAGCGGACCACCGACCGAGTTCAGGTCGACATCCACACCGCCCGGCCGGGCATCGTCATCGGCCGCCGCGGCGCCGAGGCGGACCGCATCCGTGGCGACCTCGAGAAGCTGACCAAGAAGCAGGTCCAGCTCAACATCCTCGAGGTCAAGAACCCCGAGATCGACGCCCAGCTCGTCGCCCAGGGCGTGGCCGAGCAGCTGTCCAGCCGGGTCTCGTTCCGGCGGGCGATGCGCAAGGCCATGCAGTCGGCGATGAAGAGCGGCGCCAAGGGCATCCGTGTCCAGTGCGCCGGTCGTCTCGGCGGCGCCGAGATGTCGCGGTCGGAGTTCTACCGCGAGGGTCGTGTGCCTCTGCACACCCTTCGCGCGGACATCGACTACGGCTTCTACGAGGCCCGCACCACCTTCGGCCGCATCGGCGTGAAGGTGTGGATCTACAAGGGTGAGGCTCCGACCAGCCGCGCCGAGCGCGAGGCGGCTGCCGCCGGTGCGCGTGCCGGCCAGCGTCGCGACCGTACCGACCGGCCGCAGCGTGGCCGTGGCGCGGGCGGCGGCGGTGGCGGCGGCCGGGGTGGCCGTGACGGCGCCCCCCGTGGCGGCGGTCGCGGGCCCAAGACCGAATCAACCGCGCCCGCAGGGGCGCCCGAGACCGGCCCGGCGGAGCAGCCGGGTGCTGAAGGGAGCTGACCATGCTGATCCCGCGCAGGGTCAAGCACCGTAAACAGCACCGGCCCGACCGCAGCGGAGCCGCCAAGGGCGGCACCAGGGTCGTGTTCGGCGAGTTCGGCATCCAGGCGCTTGAGCACCACTACGTGACCAACCGCCAGATCGAGGCCGCTCGTATCGCCATGACCCGGCACATCCGCCGTGGCGGCAAGGTGTGGATCAACATCTACCCCGACCGTCCCCTGACGAAGAAGCCTGCCGAGACCCGCATGGGTTCCGGTAAGGGTTCGCCGGAGTGGTGGATCGCCAACGTCAAGCCCGGCCGCGTCATGTTCGAGCTCTCGGGTGTCTCCGAGCCGGTGGCCCGTGAGGCCCTCCGCCGTGCGATGCACAAGCTCCCGATGAAGTGCCGGTTTGTTAAGCGTGAAGTGGGTGAGGCGTGATGGCTAAGGGCCTGACCGCCGGTGAGCTGCGGACTTCTGACCAGGATGAGCTGGTCCAGAAGCTGAAGGAAGCCAAGGAGGAGCTGTTCAACCTCCGCTTCCAGGCGGCGACCGGTCAGTTGGAAAGCCACGGGCGGCTCCGTGCCGTCCGCCGCGAGATCGCCCGTATCTACACCGTGATGCGCGAGCGGGAGCTCGGAATCATCACGGTCGAGAAGGAGCCGAGCGATGGCTGAGACAACTGAGACCACCGACAAGAAGACGCGGAACTACCGCAAGACCCGCGAGGGTCTCGTCGTCAGCGACAAGATGGACAAGACCGTCGTCGTCGCCGTCGAGGACCGCGTGAAGCACCCGCTGTACGGCAAGGTCATCCGCCGTACGACCAAGTACAAGGCTCACGACGAGGCCAACTCCTGCGGCGTCGGCGACCGTGTTCTCCTGATGGAGACCCGGCCGCTGTCGGCCACCAAGCGGTGGCGCGTCGTGGAGATCCTCGAGCGGGCCAAGTAAGTCGCTCTGCGGGAGGCCCCCCGGAAGGGGGTCTCTCGCGCGAGCGTCCCCCCTCGGCGCCGGCAGGGCCGTCGCCAGGGAGCATTAGACCGAATCTAGTTCCGCCAGGCTCACTGAATGAGAACCGGCGTGACACACGGGAGTTGACGTGATCCAGCAGGAGTCGCGGCTCAAGGTCGCCGACAACACGGGTGCCAAGGAGATCTTGTGCATCCGCGTGCTCGGCGGCTCGGGTCGGCGCTACGCGGGTATCGGCGACATCATCGTCGCGACGGTGAAGGACGCCCTTCCCGCCGCGGGTGTCAAAAAGGGTGATGTGGTCAAGGCTGTCGTGGTGCGCACCACCAAGGAGCGCCGCCGCCCCGACGGCTCCTACATCCGCTTCGACGAGAACGCCGCGGTCATCATCAAGGACAGCGGTGACCCTCGGGGCACGCGTATCTTCGGTCCGGTGGGTCGCGAGCTGCGCGAGAAGAAGTTCATGCGCATCATCTCGCTCGCGCCGGAGGTGTTGTAAATGCCGAAGCTGCATGTGAAGAAGGGTGACCTCGTCCAGGTCATCGCCGGTAAGGACAAGGGTGCCAAGGGTCGTGTGATCCTCTCTATCCCGCGCGAGGACCGCGTGATAGTCGAGGGCGTCAACCTGGTCAAGAAGCACTCGAAGGTCACCCACCAGGGACCGCGCGGCGCCAAGGAAGGCGGCGTGCAGACCATGGAGGCCCCCATCCACGTGAGCAACGTCAAGAAGCTCAAGGATGAGGCGAAGAAGGACGACAAGCCCGCCAAGAAGGCCGAGAAGGCCGACGAATCGGGTGAGGACAACTGATGACCGCCACCACAACTGAGACCGAGCGCCCCACGCCGCGCCTCAAGGAGCGCTACCGCGAGGAGATCGCGGACAAGCTTCGCGAGCAGTTCGGCATCGAGAACGCCATGCAGATCCCCAGGCTCACCAAGATCAAGGTGAACATGGGCGTCGGCGAGGCGGCTCGGGACTCCAAGCTCATCGAGGGCGCGGTGCGCGATCTCACCGCCATCACCGGTCAGAAGCCGGCCGTCGCCCACGCCCGCAAGTCCATCGCGCAGTTCAAGCTGCGCGAGGGCATGCCGATCGGCGCGCACGTGACGCTCCGCGGCGACCGCATGTGGGAGTTCCTCGACCGGCTGCTCTCCCTGGCGCTTCCGCGCATCAGGGACTTCCGCGGCCTGTCGCCGAAGCAGTTCGACGGCAACGGGAACTACACCTTCGGTCTTACCGAGCAGGTCATGTTCCACGAGGTGGACCCCGACCGGGTCGACCGTCAGCGTGGCATGGACATCACGGTCGTGACCACCGCCACGAATGACGACCAGGGCCGGGCGCTGCTCAAGCTTCTCGGCTTCCCCTTTAAGGAGGCCTGATGGCTAAGAAGTCCTTGATCGCCAAGGCCGAGCGCAAGCCCAAGTTCGGCGTTCGCGCGTACACTCGGTGCACGCGCTGCGGCCGGCCTCGCGCCGTCTACCGCAAGTTCGGCCTGTGCCGCGTGTGCTTCCGCGAGATGGCGCACCGGGGCGAGCTGCCCGGTATCACCAAGTCCAGCTGGTAGCCCGCGTGCGGGCCTTCTCGATGGACGCGTGGCCGGTTCGGCCGGCGATCGCGACGTGAAGGCCCGCCCGGGGCCCGCTGTGCACATAAGTCATATCAACCGGGCGCTGCTTCAAGCGCCCACGACCACACCGTAGGTCCCGTCACAGGGAAACCGCGGTGAGGAGGGCCACCGGCCATGACGATGACCGACCCGATCGCAGACATGTTGACACGTCTGCGTAACGCGAACTCGGCATACCACGACACCGTGGCCATGCCGTACTCGAAGATCAAGGCGCACATCGCCGAGATCCTCCAGCAGGAGGGTTACATCCAGGCCTGGGCCGTCGAAGACGCCAAGGTCGGGAAGAACCTCGTGGTGGAGCTCAAGTTCGGGCCTACGCGTGAACGGTCTATCGCGGGCCTGCGCCGGGTTTCCAAGCCCGGTCTGCGGGTCTATGCAAAGAAGGACAACCTGCCTAGGGTCCTGGGCGGCCTGGGCGTCGCGATCATCTCGACGTCCGGTGGCCTCATGACCGACAGGCAGGCCGGCAAGCGTGGTGTGGGCGGGGAAGTCCTCGCCTACGTTTGGTAACGAGGGGAGGAATTTCAGCATGTCGCGAATTGGACGGCTGCCCATCCCCGTACCGAATGGTGTTGACATCACCATCGACGGCCGGGATGTCACGGTCAAGGGCCCCAAGGGCACGCTTTCACACAAGGTCGCCGAGCCGATCGACGTGGCTCGGGGGGACGACGGCAACATCGCCGTCTCACGTCCCAACGACGAGAAC
Organism: Sphaerisporangium viridialbum; assembly: GCF_049674955.1. Taxonomy (GTDB): domain Bacteria; phylum Actinomycetota; class Actinomycetes; order Streptosporangiales; family Streptosporangiaceae; genus Sphaerisporangium; species Sphaerisporangium viridialbum. The sequence continues at coordinate 1,157,531 of NZ_CP187232.1, forward strand.
AAGGTCCGTGCGCTGCACGGGCTGTCCCGCACGCTGATCGCCAACATGGTGGACGGCGTGACCAAGGGATACAGCAAGACGCTGGAGATCGTCGGCGTGGGTTACCGCGTCCAGGCCAAGGGCCCGACGCAGCTGGAGTTCTCGCTGGGCTTCAGCCACTCGGTGATCGTCGACGCCCCCGAGGGCGTCACCTTCCGCGTCGACCGGCCGACCCTGTTCCACGTGGACGGCATCGACAAGCAGAAGGTCGGCGAGGTCGCCGCGAACATCCGGAAGCTGCGCAAGCCTGACCCTTACAAGGGCAAGGGTGTGCGGTACCAGGGCGAAGTCATCCGCCGCAAGGTCGGAAAGGCTGGTAAGTAGTCATGGCCTTCACCAAGGTTGCCAAGCACACGGCCGCGCGTGCGCTCTCGCGCTCGCGCCGTCACCGCCGTGTCCGCAAGAAGGTCGTCGGCTCGCCGGCCCGCCCGCGTCTCGTCGTCAACCGCTCCGCGCGTCACCTGTTCGTGCAGATCGTGGACGACACCGCCGGCCACACGCTGGTGAGCGCGTCCACGCTGGACGCCTCGCTCCGTACCGGCGAGGGCACCAAGACGGACAAGGCTAAGAAGGTCGGCGAGCTCCTCGCTCAGCGGGCCAAGGCCGCCGGGATCACCGCTGTCGTCTTCGACCGCGGTGGCAACCGCTACGCGGGCCGCATCGCGGCCCTCGCGGACAGCGCCCGAGAAGGCGGGCTGGAGTTCTGATGTCTCCAGCCAGGATCGCAATCAAGAGCAACGAGGAGAGGAACCACTGATGGCTGCAGCTCCGCGTCGCGGTGCCGGCGGCGGTGGTGAGCGGCGTGACCGTCGCGACGATCGCCGCGGCGGCGCTGCCGAGAAGGGCGTCTCGTACATCGAGCGCGTCGTGAAGATCAATCGAGTGGCCAAGGTCGTCAAGGGTGGTCGGCGCTTCAGCTTCACCGCCCTGGTTGTCGTCGGTGACGGCAACGGCCTGGTCGGTGTCGGATACGGCAAGGCCAAGGAGGTGCCCGCGGCGATCGCCAAGGGCGTCGAAGAGGCCAAGAAGCACTTCTTCAAGGTGCCGCGCATCCAGGGCACCATCCCGCACACCGTGCAGGGTGAGGACGCCGCCGGCGTCGTTCTCCTGCGTCCGGCCTCGCCCGGTACCGGTGTCATCGCGGGTGGTCCGGTGCGCGCCGTCCTGGAGTGCGCCGGCATCCACGACGTGCTGTCCAAGTCGCTCGGCTCGGACAACCCGATCAACATCGTCCACGCCACCGTGGCGGCGCTGAAGGGCCTCAGCAGGCCCGAGGAGATCGCCGCCCGCCGTGGACTGCCGATCGAGCACGTCGCCCCCGTGCGCATGCTCAAGGCCCGTGCCGAAGGCATCGCCGAGGCCGCCGCGGCGGCGAAGGCGGTGAGCTAGCCGATGGCTCGTCTCAAGATCACCCAGACCCGATCGAAGATCGGTGGCAAGCAGAACCAGCGTGACTCGCTTCGCTCGCTGGGCCTGAAGCGAATCGGCGACGTCGTCGTCAAGGAGGACCGCCCGGAGATCCGGGGGATGGTCGCCGTGGTGACGCACCTCGTCGAGGTGGAAGAGGTCGACTAGTCATGGCTAACGCTGAGAACAACGCCGGCGGTACGCCGCTGCGCATCCACCACCTGCGTCCGGCCCCCGGCGCCAACAAGTCCAAGGTCCGCAAGGGCCGTGGCGAGGCGTCCAAGGGCAAGACGTCCGGTCGTGGCACCAAGGGCACCAAGTCCCGTACGAGTGTTCCTCTCGGCTTCGAGGGTGGCCAGGTTCCGCTCCAGCGGCGGCTGCCCAAGCTGAAGGGCTTCTCGAACGCCATGTTCAAGACGACCTATCAGGTCGTCAACCTGGACAGGCTCGGCGAGCTGTTCCCCGATGGCGGCGACGTCAACGTGGAGACGCTGGTCGAGCGGGGTGCGGTCCGCAAGAACCAGCCGGTCAAGATCCTGGGAACCGGTGACATCTCGGTGGCGTTGAACGTGCAGGCGCACGCTTTCTCCGCCTCCGCGAAGGAGAAGATCGCTGCGGCCGGTGGCGCCGTCACCGAGCTGTAGGCAGGCAATACGAGGCGCGGGGGCTCACAGAGAGCCACCGCGCCCGTAGTGCGTTAGAGTGCGCTGGACAGAAGGCTGTCCAGGGCTCGTTGACCAGAGATGTGCCGATGGATCACTCCCAGACCTTCGCTGACCGATACCGCCTTTCAGGCGCGCAGGAGGGGCCGTGCTGACCGCGATTACCCGGGCGTTCCGTACGCCCGACCTGCGCAACAAGTTGCTCTTCACGTTGGGCATCATCGTGTTGTTCCGGCTGGGTTCGGTGCTGCCGACCCCCGGTGTGAACACGATCAATGTCCAGCAGTGTTTGAAAGAGGCGCAGTCGAGCGACGCCGCCAACATCTATGGCATGGTGCAGCTGTTCAGTGGCGGCGCGCTGCTGAAACTTTCAGTCTTCGCGCTCGGCATCATGCCGTACATCACGTCCAGCATCATTCTCCAGCTGCTCACAGTGGTCATCCCCCGTCTTGAGGCTCTCAAGAAGGAGGGCCAGGCCGGCAACGCGAAGATCACGCAGTACACGCGTTACCTGACCATCGGCCTCGCGATCCTGCAGTCGACCGCGTTCGTGGCGCTCGCGCGCACCGGGCAGCTGTTCCCGAACTGCCGCCAGCCGCTCCTCATCAACAACGACGCCTTCACCATCGTGACGATGGTGGTCGTGATGACGGCCGGCACCTCCGTGATCATGTGGCTCGGCGAGCTCGTCACCGACCGCGGTGTCGGCAACGGCATGTCGATCCTGATCTTCACGCAGGTCATCGCGGTCTTCCCGTCCGAGCTCCTGAACATCTTCCGCCAGAACGCCTTCACCTTCGTCGTGGTGATGGTGGTCGGTGTGTTCATGATCGCGGCGGTGGTGTTCGTCGAGCAGGCGCAGCGCCGCATCCCCGTGCAGTACGCCAAACGCATGGTGGGCCGCCGGATGTACGGCGGGACCTCGACCTATATCCCCTTGAAGGTGAACCAGGCGGGCATCATCCCGGTCATCTTCGCCTCCTCGCTGCTCTACCTCCCGCAGCTCGTTGTGTCGCTGTTCGGCAACAAGGAGAACCCGGGCGCGGTCGTCCAGTGGCTGGCGCAGAACTTCGTCCGTGGCGACCACCCGGTCTACATGGCCACGTTCTTCGTGCTGATCATCTTCTTCACCTACTTCTACGTGTCCATCACCTTCAACCCCGTTGAAGTCGCCGACAACATGAAGAAGTACGGTGGATTCATCCCGGGCATCCGCCCGGGACGGCCGACCGCCGAGTACCTCAACTACGTGCTCACACGGTTGACCGCCCCCGGTTCGCTGTATCTGGGCCTGATCTCCATGGTGCCGATCATCGCGCTGGCGGTGGCAGGAGCGAGCCAGAACTTCCCGTTCGGAGGCACGAGCATTCTGATCATGGTTGGTGTTGGGCTGGACACCGTGAAGCAGATCGAGAGCCAGCTGCAGCAGCGGAACTACGAGGGCTTCCTCAAGTAGTGCGCGTCGTCCTGGTCGGGCCCCCCGGAGCGGGCAAGGGGACACAGGCCCAGTTCATCGCATCGAACCTGTCCATCCCGAAGATCTCGACAGGTGACATTTTCCGTGCCAACGTGTCGGGCGGCACGGAACTCGGCAAGCTTGCCAAGGAGTACATGGACCGTGGCGACCTCGTTCCCGACGAGGTGACCGTCGCCATGGTCCGCGATCGCCTCGGGGAGGCCGACGCGCAGGAGGGTTTCCTGCTCGACGGCTTCCCGCGCAACGTGCCACAGGCCCAGATCCTCAACAAGATGCTGGCCGAGTTCGGCACGTCGCTCGACGCCGTGCTCGAGCTCGTCGTCGACGACGAGGAGGTCGTGCGCCGCCTCGCCGGGCGCCGCACCTGCCGTTCCTGCGGCAAGGTGTGGCACGTGGTGTTCGATCCGTCCTCCAAGGAGGGCGTCTGCGACGCCTGCGGCGGTGAGCTGTTCCAGCGGGACGACGACCGGGAAGACACCATCCGCCACCGTCTGGAGGTCTACCAGGAGCAGACCTCTCCGCTCATCTCGTTCTACGCGGATGAGGGGATCCTCCAGGGGGTCGACGCCACCGGACCGGTAGAGGAGATCACACAGCGGGCGATGGCGGAGTTGCGCCGCTTCGTCGACTGACATATTTCACCGCCTAACGCCACTTCTGGGGTCGTTTCCCAGGGGTGGCGTTCGGCTTGTTGGGGGACAATTGGGGGAATTGGGATGCCGCGTCGTCCGTTATTTCACCCCAGGGGGTGCCAGTAAGTGTTCAAGAAGAACAAGCACGGGATTCAGATCAAGACGCCTGCGCAGGTGGAGAAGATGCGGGCCGCCGGCCTGGTGGTCGGGCGCACGCTCGAACTGCTGCGGAACTCCGTGCGACCGGGGATGACGCCGCTCGACCTGGACGCGATCGCCGAGAAGGCCATTCGCGACGAGGGTGCCATTCCTTCGTTCAAGGGCTACCAGGGCTTCCCCGCGACCATCTGCGCCTCGGTCAACGAAGAGGTGGTCCACGGCATACCGAGCGACCGGCGGCCGCTCGTCGAGGGAGACGTCATCTCCATCGACTGCGGCGCGATCCTCGACGGCTGGCACGGCGACTCGGCGATCACGATGGGGGTCGGCGAGGTCGACCCGAAGCTGACCGAGCTGATGCGGGTGACCGAGGAGGCCATGTGGCGCGGTATCGCGGCCCTGGCCGTCGGTGGGCACCTGTCCGACATCGGCCATGAGGTAGAGCGTTACGTGCGCTCTCAGGGCCGCTACGGCATTCCTCAGGAGTACGGCGGGCACGGCATCGGCACCGAGATGCACATGGACCCGTGGGTGGCGAACCACGGCAAGCCGGGCAGGGGCCCGAAGTTCGAGGTGGGCATGTGCTTCGCCGTCGAGCCGATGGTCAACCTCGGTACCGACCGCACCAGGGTGCTGGCCGACGACTGGACCGTCGTGACGATCGACGGAAAGGCGTCCGCGCACTTCGAGCACAGCGTCGCGGTGACTGATAATGGTCCTTGGGTGCTTACCGCCATCGACGGGGGTAAAGCACGGCTTAGCGAACTGCTGGGAGGGAAAGTCGTCACCGACGGCAAGGTGGAGCGATGAGCTCCCTTTGCCGTTAGCTGGGCGGCCTTCCACGGCGGACGTCTGCACGGGAGTTGAGGACGATGGCTGCGACACCGGATATGAGGGCGTCCGACGGCGACAGGGACAGGGTCGCGGCCGCCCTCCGCGAGCACTGCGCCGAGGGCCGGCTCACGATGGAGGAGTTCAACGAGCGCCTGGAGCTGGTGTACGCGGGCAGGACCTTTGGTGACCTGCAGAAGCTGACCGCCGACCTGCCCGACATCGACCTGCGCGCGCGCCCCGCCGCGGCCCAGTCGCCGGCGAAGCGTCCCGATCACAAGGGGGACGACAAGGGGATCAGGGCCGCCTGGACGGCCTGGGCCTCCGCGGTGGCCGTGACCTCGGTGATCTGGGCCCTCACCGACTTCGGCGGATATTTCTGGCCGATGTGGGTTGCGGGCCCGTGGGGGGCGATCCTGCTGGTCAGCACGATTTTCGGCGCGGGTTCGAAGAACCACGGCGGGAAGGGCTGATCACGCCTTCTGTGGAGAAATGCACCCTCGGCTGCGAGTGTGGATTCGTACGCAGAACAGATCCTTTGACCTCCATAACGTGAGCGATGTCCGGAACGAGTGGCACCAGCAAAGCTCGACCGGCACGGGGAATCCGTCCTCATCCCGAGGACGCTCGCTCACAGGAGGAAACCGTGCGAAAGATTCGCAACCTGCTCGTCGGCACCGCCCTCGCCGGGTCGCTGGCGGCAGGCCTCGCGGCCGTACCCGCCGCGGCCCAGGCGTCGACGACCGACAGCACCGCCGCGGCCCAGGCGCAGTCGGCGCGCCACCGGTTCGGTCCCTTCTTCTCGGACTTCGGCCGGGGAGAGGACCGGAACGACCGCTCCTACGCCCAGGGCTACTGGTGGAAGTCGAACGGCCGTTACCACCTGGACTTCGACCTGTTCGACCGTGACCGCGACAGGCAGTACGCGTGGTTCGACGTCTACTACCACGACGACCGCGGCTGGCACCGCTACAACAGGTACCGCACCTTCGGTCACCTCTCGAAGCGGATCTTCTTCAACGACAAGGACATCGACGGGTTCCGCTTCCGTGTCGGCGAGGGTTCGACCAGCGACTACGACTGGAGCGGCTGGCACCGCTACGGCAGCTTCTGAGCTGACCTCGTATCCACGCGTCTGACCGTTCGGTCCCAGTGAGGGGGGCCGGAGGCGGGGGTCACCGAGCGGGCGCTTCCTGTGAGCGCCCGCTCTTCTGGTGTTCACGGGCATTTGGCCGCAGCCTTTACCACTGATGGCAGTTTCCCGGTTTGTTGGCGGGTAAGTGATCTTTATCGGACAACAGCGGTCAGGGGCGCCGTGCGCCCCCACCTCCCCGTACCCATGAGCACGCGCCCACCCTGGACCGGTATCGGCGGTACCGAGCGCCGGGTGGGCGCGTCCACGTTCGCTCTGGTCACTCGGCCCCCAGACGTGCACGGTTCTTGCCCGAAGCCGTACGGTCGGGGGTCCCACCATGCGGGCGGTCTGGGGTACGCTGGTGGTCGGTTGTGTCCAGACAAGCGCCAGGCGTTTCGCAATTCCTCGCCGGTTGTCGTACACTCCTTTGTCGGTTCACTATGACCATTGCGCGTCGGCGGTCCAGGCATCGCCGCATCCTCACGTGCTCTAGGTCGCGGCTGCGTAGTGTTCCGATACCTCAGACGACCGATCAGTGAAACGCGAGGGACATGGCCAAGAAGGACGGCGCCATCGAGATCGAGGGCACTGTGGTTGAGTCGCTCCCGAACGCGATGTTCCGGGTGCAACTCGACAACGGCCATAAGGTCCTGGCCCACATCAGCGGACGGATGCGGATGCACTACATCCGAATCCTCCCCGACGACAGGGTTGTCGTTGAACTGAGCCCCTACGACCTCAGTCGTGGGCGGATCGTCTACCGATACAAGTAAGCCCCCTTCCCGGCAGCGAGGAAGACCGGCCGCCCGTGCGACGCACGGCGCGGCTGTTCGACCGAGTGGCGCCGGCGGGCGGGCCGTCTGAGGAACGACAGGGACTATGAAGGTCAAGCCGAGCGTCAAGAAGATCTGCGACAAGTGCAAGGTGATCCGCCGGCACGGTCGCGTCATGGTGATCTGCGACAACCTGCGCCACAAGCAGCGCCAGGGCTGATCGCGGCCGGGCAGGGCGGCCGAGCCACCAGGTGGCGAGGCGGGCCGGGCCCGGAACAAATGTAATCGCGCATCACACCCGCGAAGGCGGCGTAAGCCGAACCACGCGGGCGACCCTCGGTCGGAGGCCGAGGCCCTCACCCCGGGCATGGGGAGGGGCAGTGACGCGCAGGACCTCCGCCATAACGAAGGAGAATGCCCGACCATGGCTCGCCTGGTTGGCGTCGACCTCCCCCGCGACAAGCGGCTGGAGATCGCTCTCACCTACATCTACGGAATCGGCCGCAGCCGCGCTCAGGAGGTCCTGAGCGTCACGGGGATCAGCGGGGACCTTCGCGTCCACCAGCTGTCCGACACCGAGCTGGTGCCGCTGCGTGACTACATCGAGGCCACCTTCAAGATCGAGGGTGACCTTCGTCGCGAGGTTCAGGCCGACATCCGTCGCAAGATCGAAATCGGCTGCTACCAGGGCATCCGACACCGTCGTGGTCTTCCCGTGCACGGTCAGCGTACGCAGACCAACGCGCGCACCCGCAAGGGCAAGAAGAAGACCGTGGCCGGCAAGAAGAAGCCCGGCAAGAAGTAGTCCGCGACGGGGCGCCGAGCCGGGCCAGGCAAGGGCCCGACGCCTCGCCCCCGTCCACGCAGCAGGACCGACCACCTCAGGAGATAGCGCTACATGCCTCCGAAGAGCCGCCAGGGTGCACCGAAGAAGGTGCGCCGCAAGGAAAAGAAGAACGTCGCTCACGGGCACGCCCACATCAAGAGCACGTTCAACAACACGATTGTTTCGATCACCGACCCGAGCGGGAACGTGATCTCCTGGGCCAGCGCCGGCCACGTCGGGTTCAAGGGCTCCCGCAAGTCCACGCCGTTCGCGGCGCAGATGGCCGCCGAGAACGCCGCGCGCCGGGCCATGGAGCACGGCATGCGCAAGGTCGACGTCTTCGTGAAGGGCCCCGGTTCCGGTCGCGAGACCGCCATCCGGTCCCTCCAGGCCACCGGCCTGGAGGTGGGTTCCATCCAGGATGTCACCCCGGTTCCCCACAACGGTTGCCGTCCGCCCAAGCGCCGCCGCGTCTGAGGCCCAGGAGATATAGAGAAATGGCTCGTTACACCGGAGCGGACTGCAAGCTCTGCCGCCGTGAGAAGACCAAGCTCTTCCTCAAGGGCGCCAAGTGTGAGTCCCCCAAGTGCCCGATCGAGATCCGTCCTTACCCCCCGGGTGAGCACGGCCGCGGCCGTCCCAAGGAGTCTGAGTACCAGCTCCAGCTTCGCGAGAAGCAGAAGACCCGCCGCATCTACGGCATCCTCGAGAAGCAGTTCCGCAATTACTACGAGGAAGCCAACCGCAAGACCGGTAAGACCGGTGAGAACCTTCTCCAGATCCTGGAGAGCCGTCTGGACAACGTCGTCTTCCGCGCCGGCCTCGCCGTCTCGCGTGACGCCGCCCGCCAGCAGGTTCGCCACGGCCACATCCTGGTCAACGGCAAGAAGGTCGACATCCCGTCCTACCGCGTCCGCGAGCACGACATCGTCGAGGTCCGTGAGAAGTCCCGGAACCTGATGCCGTACGAGGTGGCTCGCGCCACCACGGGCGACCGCACCGTCCCGGCCTGGCTCGGCGTCGTTCCGGACAAGCTGCGTGTCCTCGTGCACCAGCTCCCGGTGCGCCAGCAGATCGACACGCAGGTGCAGGAGCAGCTGATCGTCGAGCTCTACTCCAAGTAGGCGCTCGCGCATAGTCTGTCAATGGGCTGTACGGCCTTCATGGAGGCCGTACAGCTTCAGGCAGGAAACGAAGTACACCGTCGCGGTGGTCAAATAGCGGGCCCCGCGGAACCAGGGGAGAACCCAAATGCTGATCGCACAGCGCCCGTCCCTCCTCGAGGAGTCGATCGAGGAGACCAGGTCCCGGTTCGTCATCGAGCCGCTGGAGCCGGGCTTCGGCTACACCATCGGCAACTCTCTGCGCCGCACGCTGCTGTCCTCCATCCCGGGGGCGGCGGTCACGAGCATCCGCATCGAGGGCGTGCTGCACGAGTTCTCGACCGTGCCCGGGGTCAAGGAAGACGTCACCGACATCATCCTGAACCTCAAGGCGCTGGTCGTCTCGTCCGAGCACGACGAGCCGGTCGTGATGTACCTCCGCAAGCAGGGCCCGGGTGAGGTCACCGCCGCCGACATCGCGCCGCCGGCCGGTGTCGAGGTGCACAACCCCGACCTGCACATCGCCACGCTGAACGGCAAGGCGAAGCTCGAGATGGAGCTGACCGTCGAGCGCGGTCGCGGCTACGTCTCGGCCGCCCAGAACAAGCAGCCCGGCCAGGAGATCGGTCGCGTTCCCGTCGACTCGATCTACTCGCCGGTTCTCAAGGTGACCTACAAGGTCGAGGCCACCCGAGTCGAGCAGCGCACCGACTTCGACCGTCTGATCCTGGACGTCGAGACCAAGCCGTCGATGAAGCCCCGCGACGCGGTGGCCTCCGCCGGCAAGACCCTGGTCGAGCTGTTCGGCCTGGCCCGCGAGCTCAACGTCGAGGCCGAGGGCATCGACATCGGCCCGTCGCCGACGGACGCGGCTCTCGCCGCCGACCTGGCGCTGCCGATCGAGGAGCTGAACCTCACGGTCCGCTCCTACAACTGCCTCAAGCGCGAGGGCATCCACACCGTGGGCGAGCTGGTCGCGCGCAGCGAGCAGGACCTTCTCGATATAAGGAATTTCGGCGCCAAGTCGATCGAAGAGGTCAAGCAGAAGCTGCACGAGATGACGCTCGCGCTCAAGGACTCCCCGCCCGGGTTCGACCCGACGGCCGTCGCCGGTGGCGACTACGACGACGACGACGCCCGTTACGTGGAGACCGAGCAGTACTGATCGGCTCCGGCTTCACCGCTTTTCTGACAACGGGAGCCTCGCCCGAGGCTTCCGGCCCGACTCCGGTACCTGATACGGCCGGAGCGGGTTATCCCAAAGGAGAACGACCATGCCCAAGCCAGCCAAGGGCGCACGTCTTGGTGGCAGCCCGGCTCACGAGCGGCTGATCCTGGCGAACCTCGCCACCCAGCTGTTCCAGCACGGCCGCATCCGCACCACCGAGACCAAGGCCAAGCGCCTCCGGCCCGTGGCCGAGCGCCTGATCACCAAGGCCAAGAAGGGCGACATCCACAACCGCCGCCAGGTCCTGGCCGTGGTCAAGGACAAGGGCGTCGTCCACCACCTGTTCACCGAGATCGCTCCGACCTTCGCCGAGCGTCCCGGTGGCTACACCCGCATCACCAAGCTCGGCCCGCGTAAGGGCGACAACGCCCCCATGGCGCTGATCGAGCTGGTGGCCGAGCCGCTGAACGCGGTCAGCGTTGGCCGCACGACGCCCGCCGCCGCCCCCGCCGAGGAGGTCGTCGAGCTCCCTGAGAACGACGTCACCGCGACGGAGACCGACGAGGCCCCGGCCGACAAGGTCGAGACCCCGGCCGACGAGGCTCCCGCCGACGAGAAGACCGAGTCCAAGAAGGACGAGGCCTGATCTTCGCCGTGGTAGCGCGGGGGGTTCTCCTCCCCGGCTGGTGATTGATCGTGAACGGGCCCAGCGCACCGACCGGTGTGCTGGGCCCTTCGCGTTGGCGGACCCCGCCATGGCGCGGGGATGACGATGGAACGGGCTGTACCGCCGATCGAGGTCCTGGCGGTTCAAGCCCACTGGTGAGCGTTGTGAACGGTAGGAGAGGAGGCCGGACCGGCGTGGTGGAGACGACTGGACCGGAGACCGCGACGGGCAGGCTCCGGCTCGATCTGGCCTACGACGGCACGGATTTCTCCGGGTGGGCGCGCCAGCCGGGACGCCGGACCGTCCAGGGGGAGCTTGAAGCGGCGCTCGGCCGCGTCCTCCGCCTCGACCCCGCTCCGTCCCTGACCGTCGCCGGGCGTACGGACGCGGGGGTGCACGCGCGCGGTCAGGTGGCCCACGTGGACCTGCCCGCCGAGGCACTGAAGGCGGTCGAGGGCCGCAGGGCCGCTGCGGAGGAGCCCCTGAGCACGGCTGAGCGGCTCTCTGCGCTCATGCGACGCCTCGCGGGCGTACTTCCCCCAGATGTGCGGGTTCACTCGGTCACGGAGGCCCCTGAGGGCTTCGACGCGCGCTTCTCCGCCCTGTCCCGGCGTTACGCCTATCGCGTCTGTGACGCTCCGGGAGGGGGGGACCCCCTGCGCAGGAGGGAGGTCCTCTGGCACGCCCGTCCGCTCGATATGGACCGCATGAACCAGGCCGCCGCGCGCCTGCTGGGAGAGCACGACTTCGCCGCGTTCTGCAAGAGGCGGGACGGCGCGACGACCATCCGGGAGCTCCAGCGGCTGGACTGGGTGCGGGACGACGCCGGGCTGCTCGTGGCCACCGTGGTCGCCGACGCCTTCTGCCACTCCATGGTGCGCGCCCTCGTGGGGTCCCTGCTCCCCGTCGGCGAGGGGCACCAGCCGGTGGAGTGGCCCGGGGAAGTGCTCGCCAACGGCGTACGGGCGGCTGGGGTGAACGTCGCCCCGGCGCACGGCCTGTGCCTGGAAGAGGTCCGCTACCCAGAGCCCGGCGAGCTGGCCGGCCGCGCCCGGCTGACTCGCTGCGTACGCACGCTGGAGCGCTGACCGCAGGCGTCCGGTGTCAGCCGGTGACGCGCTTCTCGATCACGTGGGCGGTGTAGTCGCGGAAGGCGCCGCTCACCGGCCCGAGGTCCTTCTCCTGCCCGTTCGGCGTGTGGCCGTCGCTGTAGGTGGCGAAGCTGAAGACGATGTAGCGGCCCCAGACGAGCCCGGCGGCGTAACCACCGGAGATATCGGCCTTGTCCGCGCCGCTACCCGTGTTGCCCGCGAGGCCGCGGAACCACACGGTCTCGGCGAGGTTCTTCTTCTTGTCCGCCGCCACGGCCGCTTCCTTGGTGGGGAACACGGCGATGCCCGTCGTGACCGCGTACTTCCGCTTGCTGTCGACGTAGGTGGCCCGCAGCACGCGGCTGCACTTCTGGCGCTTGAGCGCCGTGGCGAACGTGCCCACGGCGACCTTGTCGCACTGGGCCGTGATGTTGACCTTGGTACGCGTGTACGCGCGCCCTCCGACGCTCACGCGCTGCCGCGCGAACGCCTCCTTGAGCGTGAGCTTCTTCGGGTCGGTCTGCTCGGAGTTGAGCACGGTGGTCGCGGCGGGCGTCGGCTCGGCAGTGATCGACTCGTCGGGCTCGGGCAGCTCGACGTTCACTGACGGAATGGGGGTCGGCAGGCTCACCGGCGCCGGGTCGTCGCCGTGGCTCCGGTAGCCGAAGAAGGCGGCCGTGCCGATGACGGCGACGGCCACCGCCACCACGGCGGCCAGCACGACCTTCTTCCAAGACCCGCCCGCGGGTTTGGCGGTGCTGGGAGCGGGGGGCAGCTCGGGCCGGACGGCGCCCGGAGGGACGAACGGCGGGCGCTCGACCACGGGCGCGGACGGCGGTCTTTCCGCGTTGAAGGCGCTCGGCTTTGAGGTGCTGATGTTGGAGGGGCTCATATCGGAGGTGCTCGGGTTGGAGGCGCTCGGGTTCGAGGTGCTCGGGGCGGAGGCGCCGGACTTCGTGACGCCGGTCGAGGGGGTGCCCGGCCCGGACAGGCCGGTCAGCGGGGGAGGTCCGAGGGGCGAGAGGCTCCGCGGCGCCGGTGGAAGCGGTGTCCCGGGAGCCGGTGCGGGGGGAAGCCCACCGCCCGGAGAATCCTGGAGGCCGGAAGCGCCCTGACCACCGGAGGTGCCTTGGCCGCCAGGGGCGCCTTGGACACCGGAGGCGCTTTGGACACCGGTGCCAGGGGTGCCTTGAACGCCCGTACCGGAGATGGCTTGGAGGCCGGTACCGGATGAGGATCCTGGCGCGGGTGGTCTGTGCGTGCCGGGCGCGGGCGAGAGCGCGTCGCTGGTGAGAGGCGCTGGTGGGAGCGGTGTGCCCGGAGCCGGCTTCGAGGGCCCGGACGCTGTCGATCCCCCCGCCGACGGGCTCGTCCCGGACGAGCCGGCCCCTGACGCGCCCGTACCGGATGAGCCGGTGCCCGACGCGCCCGTACCGGACGCGGACGCGCCTTGGGGGGAAGATCCGGGAAGCGCGGGCAGGCTCACCGGAGCGGGAGGCAGCGGGGTGCCCGGTGCCGGCGCCGAAGGCTGGGAGGCGCCTGCCTTCGGCGGGGGGCCCGCTTGGGACCGGAGGATCGAAGGCAGGTTCCGCCGGGCGATCGTCGGCCCGGACGGGTCGGAGCCAGGTGATCCAGGCGGGGGCTCAGGGGCGGTGGCGGGCGCAGGGGGACGCGGCGCGGGGATGGAAGGTCCAGGCACCGGCGGAGGCGAGGGCGCGGGAATCGGAGGAGCCGGCCTCGGCCCGGGCCCAGGCTGCCCCGGCGGCGGAGGCGGCGGCGTGGACGGAGTCGAAGGAGTGGACGAACCAGCTGGAGTGGAATCGGTGCCCTGAGGCGAACCTGCGAAGGCAGCGGAACCCGTGGCCGGAACGGAACCTGCACCTACGGACGGGCCTGAGCCTGAAGCTGCGGACGGAGCCGAACCTGAGCCTGGACCTTCGGACGGAGCAGAAGCCGGAGATGTGGGCGTAGGAGCCAGATTCGCGGACGCATCAGAGGCTGTGGACCGACCAGCGGCCGTCGACGGCGAAGGAGTCGCGGCAGGAGAAGGCCAAGCCCCCTCCATCCCATAACCGCCCGCCCCAGGCGCGTTCCCCCCAAGCGTCTCCGCGCCGGGCGCGCCCGTTCCAAGTGTGTCTGTTCTAGGCGTGTTCGCGGTGGGCTCGGCCGATCCACGCGGGTCCGTGCCCGGCGTATCTCTTGCGAGTCCGTCCGCTCCAGATGCCTGCGGTCCGAGCGCGTCCGCTCTGGAACCTTCTGATGCGTGTGCGGCCATGCTCAACGGTTCTGACCCGCGTACGTCCGTTCTGGCGGTGTCTGCGCCGTGCGTGGCCGTTCTGGAGGCGTCGCCTGCCGAAGCGGAAGGCAGGGCCGCACCGGCTGCCGGCATCTCATGCCGGCCCGTCTCGCCGGTGGACCCGGGCGTACGGGTGCCGGGGATGGTGGCCTCGCCCGGGAGCAGCCCGCCGGCCGACTGTGGCGCCGTCTGCCCGTGCTGCTCCTGCTCTCCTGGAGCGGGAAACGGCGGCCAGACCGGAATGTCACGTGCCACGAAGTTGGCGGTTCGCCGGGGTTCGGCGGGCGCTGCCTCGGATGGAGCCGAGGTCGGACGCTGGGCGTTCCGCGAAGCAGGGAAGGCAGGAGCGGCAGACGGGTCGTGGCCGGGTCGGACAGGACGGTCCGAGCCAGAAGAAGGGGCGAACGGCTCGGCGGGAGGTGCCTCCGTGGGAAAGGCGACCGGAGCCGCCCAGACACGCATCTCGCCGGGAGGTCTGTACGCCGGGTCGACGGCGGGATCCTGCGCGCCAGGCGCGTTCGGGCTGCTCGGTCCGGGCCATGGGTCCATGACCGGGCCTGGGCGTTGTGCCTCCGCGCTGTTCACGCCCTCAGAAGACCCCGCACCGCCCAGGCCTTCCGGCCCTGAGGGTGAGCCGTGGTGGGCGTCCTGGTCGGGCAGGTCGGTGCGGCCGAACCAGTCGTACTCGGTGGGGAAACGCTCGGCGGGGTCCCACGGCTGGGCGTCCGGGCCGCCCCAGGGCGCAGGCCGCCGCGGCTGGTCAGTGGACGCGTCTTGGACCCGCGGCGTCTCCTTGGCGGAGTCGGGGTCCGTCACGCTCTGCTCGGTCCGCGGCACGGGTTTGTGCGCCTGCCCGAAGCTGGGGGGTGGCATCGGCGGAGCCCCCGAGCTATCGGTCTCGCGTTCGTGCTCGGATCCGGAATCCTGGCCACGCATACGCGGAAGCGTATCCACAGTCGGAGATCGGCATACCGCTATGGGCGTTTCCCGGTCTAGCTCGACGGCATGTTTGTCCGCTTAATGATGTATTTGGGCGGCTTTAAGGGTCAGTTACCCCGCGCGCCGGTGAGCGCTCGGGTGTCGAGTGCGGAGAAGACGCTCGCCTCGGTGATGTCGATGGCCGCTCGGTTGAGAGCCTTCAGCTCCGCCTTGGTCGGTTTGTGCCCGTCCTTGTACTGGAACCAGAGCAGGACCAAATAGTGGCCCTGCGACCACGCGGTGGCATAGGAGTCGTTGCCGCTGCCGAGGAGCTTGGTCGCCGAGTCCTTCCCCGGAAGCGGGGTGACGTAGTCCTCCAGCTCGCCGCCCGTGCCCGCCTTGGCGGCCTTCTTGGCCGCGCTGGAGGTCTTGAGGTTGCCGACGCCGACGGTGCCGATGAGCTTGCCGGGGGCGTCGCGGAAGCTGGCCCGGAGGAACTGCGTGCACTGCCCCGCCGTCAGCGCCTTCTGCATGCCCGTGCCGTGCACGGCGTCCTTGCACTTCTTGTCGGCCCGCCGCACGGTCATCAGGTAGGAGCGACCGTGCGCGGTGACCTTCCTGTGGCCGAACAGCTCGTTGAGAGTGAGCGGCTGGGGGTCGCTCTTCCGCGAGGCGGTGTAGCCGTACTTGTCGGAGGGGCTGCCCACGAGGGGGACCTGCGCGGGCTGGCCCGTGCCGGCGGGGGCGGCCGTGCTCACGGGATCCTGGCCGCCGCCCAAGATGACGATGCCCGCGCCCGCCGCGACGATCAGGGCTACGACACCGCCCGCGACGAAGTACGGGGTGCGGGAGCGCCGCCGCCGGGAGGGCTCCTCCGGCTCGCGCCTCCGCCGCTCCATGGGGGGCTGGGACTGCGGCTTCTCGGCCTCTGGCGGCCGGTCGCTCCCGCGCTCCTCGAAGGAGCCGCTCTCGGTCTCCTGGAACGGACGGCTGCGCGGCTGCTGCCCGACATCGAAAGGGTTGCCCCGCGACGTCTCGAACGCGTGCCCCTGCGGTTGCGACGTCTCGAACGCGTGCCGCTGCGGCTGCGACGCCTCGAACGGGCGGCTCGGCGGGGAGGACGTCTCGAACGCGCCCCTGGGCGCCTGCCGCGCCTCGAACGGCCGGTCACCGCCAGGTGCGGCGGGGTCCCCGCCGAAGGACCGGCCCGCGCCGAACGCGGGCTCTCCTGCGCCGAATCCCTGGCCGCTCACGTGACCCGGGCCGGTGGTGCCGTGAGCGGGCGCGCCCTGAGCGGGTGTGCCCTGAGCGGGCGCGCCGGGGGCGGGGCCGAAGAGCGGGTCGTGGGCGAGGTCGCGCCGTGACCATGGCCGCTGACCAGGGTCGCGCTCCTCCACGGGAGGCCACGCCGACTCGGGAGCCTGCTCGTGCGGTTGCGCCTCGGGCCGGAGGTCACCGGTGGACTGAGGTGTCTCGTACGGGCGGTAAGGCTGGCGGCGTGGTTGACGATCCCCGGGGTAACCCATGCGCCGAGACTAGCCCGGCAGCGCGACATAACAGGTCAGGAATAGCCGAAGTCCTGCGTCCACCACGTGTCCCCGGAACCGTAGGCGACGCCGATGCCAACGGTCGTGATCTTGCAGTTGAGGATGTTGCGCCTGTGGCCGCTGTTGGCCATCCAGCCGCGTACGGCCTCGTCGGCCGACTCGTAGCCTCGGGCGATGTTCTCGGCGGCGCTGTTGGAGTACCCCGCGCGGGCCATGCGGTCCCAGGGGCTGCGGCCGTCGGGGCCGGTGTGGCCGAAATAGTTACGAGCGGCCATGTCGCGGCTGTGGGCGCGCGCGGACTGGGCGAGCCGCGAGTCGACCCTCAGGGGCGCGCACCCGGCGCGCATCCGCTCCCTGTTGGTGAGGTCGACCGCCGCCGCCTCCAGTTCGCCGGTGGGAGGGGCGTTCTCCTCGGTGCCGCCGCCCTGGCCGTCGCTCGCCGTGCCCACGGTCGTGCCGGCGGGAACCTCCGACCCCGAGCCCTCGATGGAGCTGTGCCGCCGGGTGGCCGTGGGCGTCGGGGTCGGCCTGGCCCGGCTCGTGGGAGGCGCGCTCGGACGCGACACGTGGCCGAGCGACGGGCGCTTGCCGTCGGCCTCGGCCCGGTGCTCGGGAGCCGCGAGGAGCCGGCTCGCGGAGGGCGCGGGGGTGCCGGTCTCCAGGTAGACCTCGTTGGTGGCCTTGGAGGTGTCGAGCTGTGAGATCACGACCCCTGCGAGCAGCGCCGCCGTCAGGCACGCCAAGAGACCCACGTGGGTCCGCCGACGGGGGAACCGCTGGGTGTGCCTGGGTCGGAGAGGCTGACACATACCGCTGCCAAATATAGAGAGGTCGGCTCATGTTAAAGAAGAGACGCGGGGGACTGGTTTTCGTTGAGGCATTGGTCCGGTCGCCGGTAGACTCGTCGCGCGGATCCGGTGTGACGTCCCTGCGTCGGTGCTTCGTTTTGACCCACGCCTGTCACAACCGGTAGTCTGCTGATTCGTTGTGTGCGATTGGTCCCTCGCGACCGATGCGCGGCGCGTCCGGCGTCATCTCCCTGCTCGTGGAGACGGAAGGTCTGGGCCTTGTCGTGCGCCCGCCCATGACCTACCGACAGATGTCAACCAGACAGAAGGCTTACCACCGTGCGCACGTTCACCCCTAAGTCCACCGACGTACAGCGTCAGTGGTACGTCATCGACGCCACCGACGTCGTGCTGGGTCGGCTGGCCACCCAGGTCGCCACGCTGCTCCGCGGTAAGCACAAGCCGATCTTCGCGCCGCACGTCGACACCGGTGACTTCGTCATCGTCATCAACGCCGACAAGGTGGCACTGACCGGCAACAAGCTGGAGCAGAAGAAGGCGTACCGCCACTCCGGCTACCCGGGCGGTCTGCGTTCCGTGTCCTACAAGGAGCTGCTCGAGAAGCGTCCCGACCGCGCCATCGAGAAGGCCGTGAAGGGCATGCTTCCCAAGAACTCCCTCGGCCGGAAGATGGCCAAGAAGCTCAAGGTCTACGCCGGTTCGGAGCACCCGCACCTGGCGCAGCAGCCGGTGACGTACGAGATCACCCAGATCGCCCAGTAGTCGCACACCGTTGGCCGACGGCTGACGCCAAGATCGAAAGTTAGAGGAGAACCGTGGCCGAGCCCACCGGTGTCGAGACGCCCATCGAGGGCGAGCTGGACATTGCGGACCACTCCGCTGAGGAGTTCCCGTCCGAGTACACCAGCGAGTCCGCTCCCAGCAGCGACGTCCCCGCGCGTAAGCCCATCACCACGGGCAACTCGTACGGCACCGGCCGTCGCAAGGAAGCCATCGCCCGCGTGCGCATCACGCCGGGCACCGGCAAGTGGACCATCGAGGGCCGCTCGCTGGACAACTACTTCCCGAACAAGGTCCACCAGCAGATCGTCAACGAGCCCTTCGTGACGCTCGGCGCCGAGGACCAGTTCGACGTCTTCGTCCGCATCGACGGTGGCGGCGTGACCGGTCAGGCCGGCGCCGTCCGCATGGGCCTCGCCCGTGCGCTCACCGCGCTGGACACCGAGGTCAACCGCGCGCCCCTGAAGAAGGCCGGCTTCCTCACCCGTGACTCCCGGATGAAGGAGCGCAAGAAGGCCGGTCTCAAGAAGGCCCGTAAGGCTCCGCAGTACAGCAAGCGTTGACAGGTCGCCTTTTCGGCACCGACGGGGTTCGTGGGGTCGCGGGTCGCGACCTCACGGCCGAGCTGGCCATGGACCTGTCGGTCGCGGCGGCTCACGTCCTCGGTGATGCCGGTGCGTTCGAGTCGAGCGTCGGGCGGCGTGGCCGCCCGGTCGCCGTCGTGGGCCGGGACCCGCGCGCCTCGGGAGAGTTTCTCGAGGCCGCGGTCGTCGCCGGCCTCGCGTCGTCCGGAGTGGACGTGCTGCGCCTAGGCGTGCTGCCCACCCCGGCCGTCGCCTATCTGACCTCAGCTCTCGGAGCCGACCTCGGGGTCATGCTGTCGGCGTCCCACAACCCCGCCCCGGACAACGGGATCAAGTTCTTCGCCCGCGGCGGCTTCAAGCTGCCCGACGCGGTCGAGAACGACATCGAGCAGCGGCTCGGCGAGAAGTGGAACCGCCCGGTGGGCGCGGCCGTCGGCCGGGTGCGTGACGCGTTCGGCGAGGCCGACCGTTACGTCTCCCATGTCCTGACGAGCATCCCGGGGCGCCTCGACGGCCTGCGGTTGATCGTCGACTGCGCCAACGGCGCCGCCCACATGGTCGCGCCCGAGGCGCTGCTGCGTGCCGGGGCCGTCGTAGAGACCGTCGGCGCCTCGCCTGACGGCCTCAACATCAACGAGGGCGTGGGCTCCACCCATCTCGACGCGCTGCGCGAGGCCGTCGTGGAGCGCGGCGCCGACGCGGGCATCGCCTACGACGGCGACGCCGACCGCTGCCTGGCCGTGACGGCCTCGGGAGAGGTCGTGGACGGCGACCAGATCATGGCCGTCCTCGCGCTGGCCATGCGCGCGAGCGGCTCCCTCGTGAAGAACACCGTCGTCGCCACGATCATGTCGAACCTCGGCTTCAAGATCGCATTGAAGAAGGCCGGGCTGACCATGGTCGAGACGGCCGTCGGTGACCGTTACGTGCTGGAGGCCATGAAGGCCGGGGGCTTCAACCTAGGTGGCGAGCAGTCGGGTCACGTCGTGATGCTCGACCACGCCACCACGGGTGACGGGCTCCTGACCTCGCTGCACCTGCTCGCCGAGGTGGCACGCTCGGGCCGTTCCCTTGGGGATCTGGCGTCGGTCATGACCCGGCTTCCCCAGGTTCTGGTGAACGTCAGGGACGTCTCCAAGGCGAAGGCGGCGACGTCCGAGGAGCTGGCCGCCGCGGTGGCCGCCGCCGAGAAGTCGCTCGGCGACGCCGGGCGGGTCGTCATCCGTCCGAGCGGCACCGAGCCGATGGTGCGCGTGATGGTCGAGGCCGAGTCCCAGGACGAGGCCGAGCTCATCGCGCACCGGCTGGCCGACGTCGTGCGCACGGCCTGCGCCTGAGCGTCCGTAGTCACGAACCACGCGAAAGACAAGGCGGGGTCCTCACTGAGGACCCCGCCTTGTCGCGTTCCCAGCGTTCCCAGCGTTCCCAGCGTTCCTGTGCCGGTCGGCTCAGCCGTGGGCGCGCAGCGCGGCGGCGAACCACTCGAACGCCGGGGCGCTGGACGGAAACGGTGCCCGGCCGTTGAGCACGCCCATCAGCTCCCAGTAGCGCTCCACCCGCCGGTCGGTGAACGTCTCGACCTGGGCGGCCAGCCGGGCGCGCTCCTCGGCCGGCATGCCGGCGTCGACGATCTGGTCCAGGATCCGCCTGCCCTCCGGCGAGCCTGGGGCGACGCCCGCGGCGACCGCGCCCCCCGCGTGCTCGATGACCGGCGCGGGGTCGTACGACGGCCGCTCGCCGGCCTCGGCGCCCGCCAGCGCCATCTGGCGCACGCGCCGCCCGAAGGACTCGTCGGCGACGAGGCGGGCGAGCTCCGCCCACGCCTCAGCCTGCTCGGCGCCGGGCTCGTCCGGCGAGTCCGCGGGGAGTTGGCGCATGCCCTGGGCGATGTGGGCTCCGGGCGCCCCGGGGTCGACACCGGCGAAGGCCCGGCCGACGAAGTCGTCGATGATCTGCCGGCGCTCTCGCGCGGACGGCGTGGTCGGTATGGTCACGTTTCTCGTCTCCTCGGTGGATGATGCGGGCGGCCCGCGGGCGCGCCCCAAGGGCCAACCCTGCATCCTCCAGTTGGTGGAGACTCAAGCCCAATTCACCCACCGGCCCCGGGAATGCGTACCGGGCGGCGCCGAGGACGGATCGCCGGGCGAGCGATGTGATTTAGGGTGACTGCTCGTGGTCCACAGGCACAGGCATCAGTTGATCGCCCTCATCTCGCTCGTCGCGGGAGCGCTGTCGACGTGGATGCTGTCCGCCACCGGCACGGACGGGGACTTCTTCCGCTCGCTGATGTATCCCTGGCTGTGCGCGGCGGTCCTGCTGGGCGGGGTGGTCCTCGGGGTCTTCGTCTCGGTCAGGAGCGCCGTGGCGATCCTGGTGCCGTTCGCGGCTCCGCAGCCCCTCGTGGCCCTCTGGGCGGGCATGAGCCCGGGCCCGGAGGGCAACGGCCTGTGGGTGCTCGGGTTCGTCACCTCGACGGTGCTGATGGTGTTCTCGATCGGCTGCGTGGCGATAGGCGTATGCGTCCGCCTGATGTTCCGCCGCTGAGGCGGGCGACGCCTACTCGTCGCCCGTCAGCGAGAGGGAGCGGAGCCGCTGACCGGCCCAGATGACCGAGCCGATGGTGACGATCAGCACGGCGGGCACCGCGAAGCCCATGCCCACCGACGCCTTGAAGAACGACGAGTCGCTGATCTGGGCCGCGAAGGTCTGCGCCCACTGCTGGATGGAGAAGTTGCGCGCCCCGGGCACGTAGCCGCCGACGAGGTTCTCCCACACCACCGCGTAGATGATGCCGATCGTCACGGCGTGCCGGGTGACGACGCCGAGGAGCAGGAACACCGCCGCGTACGCGATGCCGCCGATCAGGGCGCCCAGCGCGAAGCCGGACGCGATGCCGGCCTCGTTGCGCACCAGGATGTACCCGGCGATGAACGTCGGGACGGCGGCGAAGACCGCGAGCATCGAGGCGGCCACCAGGAACTTCGTGGTGGCGATCACGGGTCGGGAGATCGGCTTGGACAGCAGGTGGATGATCGTGCCGTCGTCGATCTCGGGCGCGATCGTGCCCGTGCCCGCGATCAGCCCGAGCAGCGGGAGCATGGTACCGATCGCGTAGACCTGCATGAGCGTGATCGCGGCCTTCTCGTCCGTGCTGCCGACGGCGCGCAGGAGCACGGCCAGCCCGATCAGCACGACCGGGAGCAGGATCAGCAGCAGCACCCTGCGGCGCCCGAGCACGGCGCGGTAGGTGATGCCGGCGACGACGGAGTTCATCGGATGCTCCGGGTGATGGGGTCGGCGTGGGTCGGCGGGTGTTCCGGGAGGCGCGGGCCGGTCATCGGGTGCTCCCGGAGATCAGGTAGGAGAAGACGCTTTCCAGGTCCTCGTCGGCTGGGGAGACCTGCCATACGGTGACCCCGGCGTCGCGGGCGACCCGGGGGAGCAGCCAGGTGAACCTGCGGAAGTCCACGGCCTGCACCTCCAGCCCGGCCGCCCCGAGGGACACGGCCCCCGAGGAGGCGTCGGCGATCAGGGCGGCGGCCAGACGCCGGTCGTCGCTGGAGCGCACGTGGAACAGGTGCGGCCGGTCGGTCATGCGACGGCGGATCTCCCGGAAGTCGCCCGAGGCGGCGTGGCGCCCCGCCACGAGGACCTCGATCTGCTGGGCGACCCGCTCGACCTCCTCCAGGATGTGGGAGCTGAACAGGATGGTGCGGCCGGCGGCGCCGAGCTCCCTGACGAGGTCCATCAGGTGGAGGCGCTGGCGCGGGTCCATGCCGTTGAACGGCTCGTCCAGGAGCAGCACCTGCGGGTCGTGGACCAGCGCGGCGGCGACCTTGACCCGCTGGCGCATGCCCTTGGAGTAGGTCTCGATGCGCCGCTCCTTGGCGGACTCCATCTCGACCATCGCGAGGGCCTTGGCGGCGGCGTCCTCGGGGGAGGGCAGGCGGTGCAGGCGGGCGCTGGACAGCACGAACTGCCAGCCGGTGAGGAACCCGTAGACCGCCTCGCGCTCGGGGACCAGCCCGATGGACCGGTAGATCTGGTGGTTGCGCCAGATCGGCTTCCCGTCGAGCGTGGCGGTGCCGGTGGAGGGGGCGAGGAACCCGGCCATCATGTGCAGCAAGGTCGACTTGCCGGCGCCGTTCGGGCCGAGCAGGCCGGTCACGCCGGGCCCCACCGTCATCGTGACGTCGTTGACCGCGACCACGTTGCCGTACCAGCGGGAGACCTGTCCCAGTTCGATGTTCACGATGAGGCCGCCTTGCGGTAGCGGAGGACGAGGGCGGCCACGCACAGGCCGATCACCGCCAGCACGGCGAGGGCGGCGATCGGGCCGCCCACCCCGGGCGGGTAGCCGTCGCCGTTGTTGGGGGTGGTGCCGAACAGCCACACCTGCACGGCGTCGATCAGGAAGAACGGGTTGATCAGCCATGCCCACGCGGCCGCGGCGTCACGGCTCACCGACATCAGCACTCCAGCGAGCACCGCTGAGATCGCCGACGACAGCAGGTAGGCCGCGATCACCGACGCGACGCCGAGCCCGCGCCGGGGCGTGAAGGAGGCCAGCGCCACTCCGACCGAGGCCAGCAGCACGGCGTAGACCACGGAGGTGGCCAGGGCCGCGAGGTAGTCGTGGGTGTGCGGCGGCCCCGGCAGGTCGACGAGCAGCTCGCCCGCGTAGAGCACGGTCAGGGGCACCGCGATCAGCAGGAACAGCGCGAGGGTCATGGCGGCGAGCTTGGCCGCGACGTAGTCCCCCGTGGTGGTCGGCCGCGAGAGGTACAGCGGCAGCACCCGGAACCGGAGGTCGGGAGCCACCAGGTAGGGCGACTGCGCGGCGAGGAAGACGGCGAGGACGGCCTGCATCGTCACGGCGTACGACGGGTAGGCGATCGCCCGCTGCTTGATCATGGCCATCACGGCGATCGACACGATCGCGGGAAGCATCATGACCGCGGCCAGCAGGAACGGCATGATCTTGGCCCGCGCGGTGCGGCCGAGCCCGAAGAGGCCGCGCAGGCTGTGCACGGTGAGCGCGGTCAGCGCGTGGCCACGGCCGAGCCTCGGGCCGTCGTAGTGGCGGTAGCCGATGTCGTGGATGACGCCCGTGGGCGTCGCCGGGGCGGCCGGCGCCGGCGCGGAGACGGGCTCAGACATGCGACACCTCCTGACGGAAGACGTCCTCGATGCGGTGCCGGCCCTGTTCGAGGCGTACCAGGCACAGGTCGAGGTCGCACACGGCGTCGCGGACGACGTCGAATGTGTCCGGCGCGCCGACGTCGACCGTCAGCAGCCGGCCGTGCAGCGTGACCTGCCGCCCCGCCTCCGTGAGCCGCTCGGCGAGGGCCTCCTGGCCCTCCTCGACCTCGACGGTGATCGACTGGGTGACCTGCGTGAAGTCCTCGATGGAGGAGGAGCGCAGCAGGCGCCCCCCGTCGATGACGATGACGTTGTCGCACACCCGCTCGAGCTCGCCGAGCAGGTGGGAGGTGACGACCACGCTGATGCCGAACTCGGTGCCGATGCGCCGGATCAGGCCGAGCATGTCGTCGCGGCCCTGCGGGTCGAGGCCGTTGGTCGGCTCGTCCAGGAAGACGAGCCGCGGGTCGTGCACCAGGGCCTGGGCCAGCTTCACGCGCTGCCGCATGCCGGTGGAGTAGCCGCCGATGGGCCGGTAGCGCTCCTCGTACAGGCCGACGTGGCGCAGGGTGTCGGCGGCGCGCTCGCGCGCGGCGCTGCGCGGCAGGCCGGACATCTGGGCCATGTGGACCGTGAACTCGGTCGCGGACATGTCGGGCGGGAGGCAGTCGTGCTCGGGCATGTAGCCGACGGCCCGCCGGATGTCGAGGGCCTGGGTGGCCGGGCTCAGGCCGAGGACCGTGGCGCTTCCCTCGGTCGGGGGGAGCAGGCCGAGCAGGAGCTTGATGAGGGTGGACTTCCCCGCGCCGTTGGCGCCGACCAGGCCGGTGACGCCCGACCCAGCGCTGATGGTGAGGCGGTCGAGCGCCGTCACGCGGGGAAAGCGCTTGGTGAGTCCCTCGGTGGCGAGGATGGTCATGGCCTGGACACTATCCAAGGGTCTGACCGGAGTTCCTCCCTCACACGGAGGAATTCCCCCTCATCCGCCGGACGGGGGGGCCGGCACCAGGGGGCCAGCCCTAGGTGCGGCGCAGGCGGACGCGGCGGACGGAGTGGGTCGAGTTCTTGTGCAGCACGAGGCCCGCCCGGCCGCGTGTGGGGGCGATGTTCTCGATCAGGTTGCGCTCGTTGACGTCACGCCAGACGTTCCTCGCGAACCGCGTCGCCTCCTCCTCCGACAGCTCGGCGATGTAGGTGAAGTACGACTTGGGGTCGGCGAAGGCCGTGCGGCGGAGCTTGTGGAACCGCTCGACGTACCAGGACCGGATGTCCTCCACCTTGGCGTCGACGTAGATGGAGAAGTCGAAGTAGTCGTTGACCGCCAGGGCCGCCGGAGGGGCGGGCTGCAGCACGTTGAGGCCCTCGACGATCAGGATGTCGGGCCGCCGCACGGTCTGGACGGCCCCCGGGACGATGTCGTACTCCAGGTGGCTGTAGACCGGCGTGTTGACCTCGGGGACCCCGGCCTTCACGTCGGCGACGAAGCGGACCAGCGCCCGGCGGTCGTAGCTCTCGGGGAAGCCCTTGCGGTCGGTGATGCCGCGCTCCTCCAGTATTTTGTTGGGGTACAGGAAGGAGTCGGTGGTGATCAGGTCGACCCGGGGGTGCTCTGGCCAGCGCGCGAGCAGGGTGTGCAGCAGCCGGGCCGTGGTGGACTTGCCCACCGCGACGCTGCCCGCGATGCCGAGGATGTACGGCGGGGGCTCCTGGTCGTCGCCGAGGAAGGTGTTCAGCGCCGCGCTGCGCTGCCGCGCGCCCATGAAGTGCAGGTTGAGCAGGCGCGTCAGCGGGAGGTAGATGTCGGTGACCTCGGCCAGGTCGATGGGGTCCTCGACGCCGCGCAGCTCCTCCAGCTCCTCGGCCGTGAGGGTGAGAGGCGTGTTCCTTCGCAGGGCCCGCCACTGTTCGCGGCTGAGCTCGACATACGGGTTCGGTGCCTCCATGGGCGGAAACTCTACTGAGCGTTCACCGTACGGCCGCCGGGGGGCCGGTGTGAGGGAAGATGGGCCCCGTGAACCACGCCGCCCACGCGCCCGCCTCGCCCCGCGCCGGCTCGTCGCGGAGGCCTCGCCCGTGATCGTGGGCATCGGGGTGGACCTCGTCGACATCGCCCGTTTCGAGGCGGCCATTAAGCGTACGCCCGCGCTGGTGGAGCGGCTGTTCACCGATGCCGAGGCAGGGCTTCCCGCCGCCTCGCTGGCCGCCCGGTTCGCCGCCAAGGAGGCGGTGGCCAAGGCGCTGGGCGCGCCGCCCGGCCTCGGCCACCGGGAGGCAGAGGTCACCACGGCCGCCCACGGACGTCCCGAGCTCCGGGTGAGCGGCCGGGCCGCCGAGGTGGCGGCTGAGCTCGGCGTGCGCCGGTGGCACCTGTCCCTCAGCCACGACGGCGGATTCGCCATCGCCTACGTCATCGCGGAGGGCTGACGGCCGGGGTCCGAGGGAAGCCGGGCGGCCGTACGGCGGGTGGCCTTCTCGCCGATGATCGGGGAGAGCTAGATTCGGTGGGATGCTGACCGCGTACACGTCCGACGAGATCAGGGCGGCCGAACGGGCGCTGATGGCGCGACTCCCGGAGGGCACGCTCATGCGGCGCGCCGCCACAGGGCTGGCCGTCACCTGCGTGAAGGCCCTTCCCCGCGTGTACGGCTCGCGCGTGGTGCTGCTCATCGGCAGCGGCGACAACGGCGGCGACGCGCTGTACGCGGGGGCTCTGCTCGCCCGCAGGGGCGCACGGGTGCACGCGGTCCTCGCGGGGCAGAAGACCCACGAGGGCGGCCTCACCGAGCTGCGCCGCGCGGGCGGCAGGACCCTGGACCTGCGCGAGACGCACGCCGAGGGCTCCGCGAAGGGCCTGCGGACCGATCCGGCGCTCGTCGACATGATCGACGAGGCCGACCTCATCCTCGACGGCCTGGTGGGCATCGGCGGCACCGGGCCGCTGCGCGAGCCGTACGCGACGCTGGCCAGGATGAGCGCGGAGGCTCCCGGCGTCGTCGTCGCGGTGGACGTGCCGAGCGGGGTGGACGCGAGCACCGGCGAGGTCGAGGGCGACGCGGTGCGCGCGCACCTCACCGTCACTTTCGGGGCCGTCAAGGCGGGCCTGCTGATCGACCCGGGGGCGAGCCACGCGGGCAGCCTCCAGGCGGTGGACATCGGGCTCGGCCCGTACCTCCCCGACCCCGGTGTGGTCGCCCTCACCGATCCCGACGTCGCCGACCGGCTGCCGCGCCCCGATCCCGAGTCGAACAAGTACCGCAGGGGCGTGGTCGGCATCGTCGCGGGCAGCGACCGTTTCACCGGCGCCGCCGTGCTGGCGGTGGGTGGCGCCGTACGGGCGGGCGCCGGGCTGGTGCGCTTCGCGAGCGCCGCGGAGGCGGTCCAGCAGGTGCGCGCCAAGTGGCCGGAGGCGGTGACCAAGATCGTCACGCCCGAGGAAGGGGTGAGCGAGGTCGGCCGGGTCCAGGCGTGGGTGGTCGGCCCGGGCATGGGCACCGACGACGGCGCCCTCGCGCTCGCGAGGTCGGTGCTCGACAGCGGCGTCCCCGCACTCGTGGACGCCGACGGGCTGACCCTCGCCACGCGCGACCGCTCGCTCCTGCGGCGTTCGGCGCCCACGCTCATCACGCCCCACACGGGCGAGCTGGGCCGCCTGCTGGAGGTGTCCCCCGAGGAGATCGAGGCGCGCAGGCTGCACTACGCCCGCCGCGCCGCCGAAGAGCTCGGCGTGACCGTACTGCTCAAGGGGTCGACTACTCTGGTCGCTGAGCAGGGCAGGCCGGTCCGCGTGAACCTCACGGGCACTCCCTGGCTGGCCACGGGCGGTACGGGCGACGTGCTCGCCGGCATCGCTGGAGCCCTCCTCGCCGCGGGTCTCGGCTGTTACGACGCCGGCTCGTGCGCGGCCTACGTGCACGGTCTGGCGGCCCGGGCGGCGGCGGGAGGCCCCGAGGGCGGCGAGGCGCCCATCGCGGCCCTGGACGTCGCTCTGGAGCTGCCCGGCGCGATCCGCGCGCTCACGGCGGGCATCTGATGCGAACGCTCCTGCCCCTGGCGGCGGTGTGACCCATGTCATGACCGCCACCGCGGGCTTGACGGTGAACCGGCCCTGGCGCCGGCACGCGACTGCGAGACTGAGAGGGTGAGTTTCCCCATCGACGGTTCCCTCGTCACGCCTGCCCAGGCCAGGGTGGATCTCTCGGCGATCAGGCACAACGTGGCGGTTCTGCGTGGGCACGCCCCCGGCGCCGAGATGATGGTCGCGGTGAAGGCCGACGCCTACGGGCACGGCCTGGTGCCCTGCGCCCGCGCGGCCCTTGAGGCCGGCGCCTCGCGTCTCGGCACGGCTTACGTCCAGGAGGCGCTCGACCTGCGCGCCGCCGGTGTGACCGCGCCCATCCTGTCGTGGATCATCACTCCGGGCGAGCCCCTCGACGACGCCGTGGCGGCGGCCGTAGAGCTGTCGGCCGGCGCGCCGTGGCTGGTCGACGACATCGCGGCCTCCGCCCGCAGCGCCGGGCGCACGGCCCGCGTGCACCTCAAGATCGACACAGGCATCTCGCGGGGGGGCGCCACCGCGAAGGCGTGGCCCGAGCTGGTCGAGCGGGCGCTCGCGGCCCAGGCCGAGGGGACGATCGAGATCGTGGGGCTGTGGTCCCACTTCGCCTGCGCGGACATCCCCGGGCATCCCTCGATCGGGCTCCAGCTCGCCGCGTTCGAGGAGGCCCTCGCGGTCGCGGAGAAGGCCGGGGTGAGCGGGTCTCACGTCCTGCGCCACATCGCGAACTCCGCCGCCACGGTGACGCTTCCCGAGGCGCACTACGACATGGTCCGTCCCGGCATCGCGGTGTACGGGCTCAGCCCGATCCCCGAGCTCGGCGACTTCGGCCTGCGGCCCGCGATGACCCTCAGCGCGCGCATCGCGATGGTGAAGCGCGTCCCCGCCGGCACCGGCGTGTCCTACGGGCACCTCTACACCACCGAGCGCGAGACCACGCTGGCCCAGGTGCCCCTCGGGTACGCCGACGGGGTGCTGCGGGGAGCGACCAACCGGGCGGAGGTCATGGTGGCGGGCAGGCGGCGCACGGTCGCCGGGCGGGTATGCATGGACCAGTTCATGATCGATGTGGGTGACGACCAGGTGGACGAGGGCGACGAGGTCATCCTGTTCGGCCCGGGCACCGGCGGCGAGGCCACCGCACAGGAGTGGGCGGATTCCCTCGGCACGATCACTCATGAGATCGTGACCAGGATTGGTTCTCGCGTGCCGCGCGTTTACCGGTAAGAGGAGGTCGTAGATGTCCACACGGCGCAGGGTCGGGATCGCAGGGGCGGTCTTCGGCACCGCTTCGGCGACTCTGGCGGCGGCGGCCCTGGCCAAGAGGTATGCCGTCGGGCGCATCCGCCTGCGGCCCGACCTCGAGGTGAGCGAGCCATTCGGCGAGCTGCGGGGGCGTCAGGTCACCGTCACGACCTCCGACGGCGTCGAGTTGTACGCCGAGGTCGACGGGCCCGAGGACGCCCCGCTGACCATCGTGTTCTGCCATGGGTACACCCTGAACCTCGACTCCTGGCACTACCAGCGGCGCGCGCTGCGCGACACCCACCGCCTGGTCTTCTGGGACCAGCGGTGCCACGGGCGCTCGACCCGCACCCCCGCCGAGGACTGCACCATCGACCGTCTCGGGGCCGACCTCGCCGAGCTCCTCAAGGCGCTCGTGCCGGGGCCGTGCGTGCTCGTCGGCCACTCCATGGGCGGCATGACGGTCATGGCGCTGGCCGACAGCCATCCCGAGCTGTTCGGCGACAAGGTCCGCGGCGTCGCCCTCATCTCGACCTCGGCCGGCAAGCTGGCCGAGCTGACGCTGGGCCTCCCGGCCCTGATCTCCAAGGTCGTCCACTGGGCGGCGACCCCGGCGGTGTCGGTGCTCGGCCGCCGCGCGGAGCTGATCGACCGCGGCCGGCAGGCGGGCAACGACGTGTCGTTCCTGGCGCTGCGCTATCTCGGCTTCGGCGACCCCTCCACCATCAGCCCCACCGTCGTGGACTTCGCCGAGTCGATGATCCGCTCCACGCCGACGGACGTCATCGCCGACTTCTACCCGGCGCTGATGTCACACGACAAGCTCGCCGCCCTCGACGTGCTCGACAAGGTGCCAACCGAGATCATCGTCGGCGACAAGGACTGGCTGACCCCGCCCGACCACAGCAAGTCGATCAACGCGGGCCTGCCCTCCGCGCGGCTCACGGAGATCGCCGGCGCCTCCCATCTGGTGCTGCTGGAGAAGCCCGACGCCGTGAACGAGGCGCTCGGCGAGCTGCTCAAGCGGGTGCGCGACGCCGACGCGGGCGGGCCCATCGGCGCGCTGCCCGAGGTCGGCGGCTCGCCTGAGAACCTCAGGAGCCTGGACGGCAGCGCCGAGGGGGAGGCCTCATGAGGCGGGTGTCCACCACCGAGGACATGTGGGCGCTGGGCGAGGAGGTCGCGCGCCTGCTGGGCCCCGGCGACCTCGTGGTGCTGTCCGGCCCGCTGGGCGCCGGCAAGACCACCCTCGTGCAGGGCATCGCCGAGGGCCTGAAGGTCCGCGGCCCCATCACCTCGCCGACGTTCGTGATCGCCCGGGTCCACCCGTCGCTGGCGGGCGGTCCGGCGCTGGTCCACGCGGACGCCTACCGCCTGGGCGGGTCGCTGGAGGTCGACGACCTCGACCTCGACGCCTCGCTGGACGACTCGGTGACCGTGGTCGAGTGGGGCGAGGGGCTGGTGGAGGGCCTGGCCGACGACCGGCTGGAGGTCTCCATCGAGCGCGGCGACGCGGGCGACGAGCGCCTCGTACGGCTGCGCGGCGTCGGCCCGCGATGGGCTGATCTGGCGGGCTCTTCTGATTGACCCTTTTTCGTGGATCTAGACCGGTACTCTAACCAGCCTTGACGCATGCCTCCATTGCTATGGATCATCGGAATGAAGATCGTTGCCATGGATTGGCCTGTTTTTTCTGGGTATGCAGGTGGGGTAACACCTTGGCGTGGTCGTGTCGGGCGGGGTCGGATCGTACGGTGAAGTGGAGTGCGACGGTGCACAGGGTCGGGCAGGGCGCGGTTGCTGGAGCATTCCTTCTCTTAGGCGGTGTCGGGTGTACGGCCGAGGCGCAGACGGGCGCGACGGCGCCCACCCCAGCGCCGTCGATGAGCCGTCAGGACATCCGCGTCCAGCTCATCCCTGACAAGGTGCAGGGCGGGGCCACGCGGTCGGTCCGGGTGCGGGCCTTCTGCCCGCTGCCCCAGGGCGGCACCGACTACCGGGCGACGGCCCGCTCCGACTCGTTCACGGGCGTCGTCACGCTCACCCAGCCTCCGCCCGCCACCCCCGCCGCGTCCTCGACCCCCGTGTCCACCGCGGCGCCCCTGCCGGAGGTCCACGGCTTCGCCCTCGTCGACGAGGACGCCAAGGCCGGTCGCTACCAGGTCGAGGTCAAGTGCGAGGGCACGAACGACATCGGCAGGGCCACGCTGACGCTGACCGCCAGGTCCACGGCCACTCCCACCCCCACCAGGACCCGTGTGGTGCCGACGCGGGCGCCGAGGGCAGGCGGCGGCGGCACGGCGGCCGGTGCGCAGCCCGCCGACGAGCCCACGGGCATCCCGGCCGGGGTGACGGTCGTGGCGCTCCTGGCGGCTCTCGGGGGCGGCATCGCCGTGGCCAGGCGCAGGTCGAAGGCCGGCTGACCTTCGATCCGGCGTTTCCCCGATGGCTGACTCCCCGAAATGGCTCAAGATCGCGGTAGCCGGGTTCGTCACCGGCACGATCATGTTCGCGCTCACCGGCCGCGAGCGCGACGCCTCCGTCCCGCAGGCCAAGGCCGCGATACCCAAGCGGCTCGACATCCCGTCGCTGAAGCTGACGGCCCCGCTGATGAAGCTCGGGCTCAGCGGCGACGGGGAGGTCGAGCTGCCGCCGTTCGAGAAGCCCGCGATGGCGGGATGGTTCGACCAGAGCGTGGTGCCCGGCGACTCGGGAGCCTCGGTGATCATCGGGCATGTGGACACCAAGACGGCGCCGGCGGTGTTCTACCGCCTGCGCGACGTCAAGAAGGGCGCCGTCGTCAAGGTCCTGCGCAGCGACGGCAAGGTGGCGCAGTACAAGGTCGACTCGATCGAGCAGGTGGCCAAGGACCGCTTCCCCGCCGAGCGCGTGTACGTCGAGGACGGCCTGCGCCTGGTCACCTGCGGCGGGGTCTTCGACCAAAAGACCCACGAGTACCTGGACAACATCATCGTCTACGCGTCTCACCTGGCCACCTGAGCCGAACATCCCACGAGCGGAGCGAGCGCGACAGGTAGCGCGAGGGCGCGCCGGTGGTCTGACTGAGGAAGGAGGAAGTGCGAGGAACGAGTGCTTCCGAGTGACGAGGGAAGACCGCCGGCTCAAAGGCGCCCTCGAGCCGCGCGAGCGGAGCGAGCGCCATAGGCACGGAGCGAGCGCCGAGAAACACGGCTAGGCTTGACATTTGTGCTGGTCTTGGCCTTCGATACCGCAACCCCGGCCGTCACCGCGGCTCTCCACGACGGTGACCGCGTGCTCGCCGAGTCGACGACGATCGACGCTCGCCGCCACGGTGAGCTGCTCGTTCCCTCCATCCAGGAGGTCCTGCGCGAGGCGGGGGTCTCCCTTGGCGACGTCACCGCGATCGTCGCCGGCTCGGGCCCCGGGCCGTACACCGGCCTGCGCGTCGGGCTGATGACCGCCCAGGCGCTCTCGTCCACGACGGGCGCCCCCGCGTACGGGGTGTGCACGCTGGACGCCGTCGCCTACGCGAGCGGCCTCACCGAGCCCTTCATCGCCGCCACGGACGCGCGGCGCAAGGAAGTCTTCTGGGCGGGTTACGCCGACATGCGCACCCGGCTGTCCGGGCCCTCGGTCGACCGGCCCGGCGACGTGCCGGGCGAGCCGCCTCTGGTGGGGGCGGGCGCCCGCATGTACGCCGAGGTCATGGGCGAGCAGCGCCTGGTGGAGGGCGCCGCCGACTACCCGCTCGCCGGAGCGCTCGCCGCGCTCGCCGCCGAGCACCTCGCCTCGGGCACCGGTGACGGGGTTCTCACCTCGCCGAGCCCGATCTACCTTCGACGACCGGACGCCCGGGTGCCCGGCCCGCCGAAGAAGGTGACCGCGTGACCGCCGCCACGCTGCGGCAGATGACGGAAGCCGATCTACCGGCCGTGCTGCGCATCGAGCGCTCGACGTTCCCGTTCGACGCCTGGAGCGAGGGCATGCTGCGGGGCGAGCTGGCCGACCAGCCGCGCACCCGGCACTACATCGTCGCCGTCGCCGAGGGGCGCATCGTCGGGTACGCCGGGCTGGCGGCGGCGGGCGACCAGGCGGACGTCCAGACGATCGCGGTGAGCGCCTCCATGCAGCGCGCCGGCGTGGGCAGCGCGATGCTCAAGGAGCTGCTCATCGAGGCCGAGCGCAGGGGGGCGACGGCGGTGTTCCTGGAGGTCCGCGCGGACAATCCGCCCGCGCAGGCCATGTACGAGCGCTTCGGGTTCGAGCGGGTCGGCGTGCGCCGCGACTACTACGACGACGGAACCGACGCGATCATGATGATGAGGAAGTTGAGCGTGGAGGGCGGCAATGTCTGACGAACCCCTGGTCCTGGGCATCGAGACCTCGTGTGACGAAACCGGGGTCGGCATCGTCAGGGGCCACACGCTGCTCGCCAACACCGTCGCCTCCAGCGTCGAGGAGCACGCGCGGTACGGCGGCGTCGTGCCCGAGGTGGCCTCACGGGCCCACCTGGAGGCCATGACCCCGACCGTCGAGCGCGCCCTCGAACAGGCGGGGCTGCGCTTCGCGGACATCGACGCGGTGGCCGTCACGGCCGGCCCCGGCCTCGCGGGCGCGCTGCTCGTGGGCGTCGCCGCCGCCAAGGCGTACGCCGTGGGCCTCGGCGTGCCGCTGTACGGCGTCAACCATCTGGCGGCCCACGTCGCGGTCGACCAGCTGGAGCACGGGCCGCTGCCCAAGCCGTCGATCGCGATGCTGGTCTCGGGAGGCCATTCGTCGCTGCTGCTCGTGCCCGACGTGGCCAAGGACGTCATCTCCCTCGGCTCCACCGTGGACGACGCGGCGGGGGAGGCGTTCGACAAGGTGGCCAGGGTGCTCGGCCTGCCGTTCCCCGGCGGTCCCCACATCGACCGCGCCGCCGCGCAGGGCTCGGGCACGGCCGTCGCCTTCCCGCGCGGGAAGTACGACGACGGCACGCTGGACTTCTCGTTCTCCGGGCTGAAGACCGCCGTCGCGCGCTGGGTGGAGGCCAGAGAGCGTGCGGGTGAGCCCGTCCCGGTCGCCGACGTGGCCGCGTCCTTCCAGGAGGCCGTGGTCGACGTGCTCACGCGCAAGGCGCTCCAGGCCTGCCGTCAGTACGACGTGAAGGACCTCCTCATCGGGGGCGGGGTGGCCGCCAACTCCCGGCTGCGCGCCCTGGCCCGGGAGCGGTGCGACGCCGCGGGGGTGCGCCTGCGGGTGCCCCGGCCGGGGCTGTGCACCGACAACGGCGCGATGATCGCGGCGCTCGGGTCCGAGCTGGTGGCCTCGGGAGTGAGCCCGTCGCGGCTCGACATCCCCGCCGACTCATCGCTCCCGGTCACCGCCGTCCACATGTGACCCCGGGTCAGTCCTTGGGGGTGCGGGTGGGGCGGAGCAGGGCCTCGGCGAGGGCCAGCATGGTCTCCTCCAGGGCGCCCAGCCTGCGGGTCAGGTCGTTGTGCGAGGGCTGGATGATCTCGTCCACGGTCGCCGACAGCTGCTCGCGGTCGGGGCGTGCCCGCACGAGGTCCATCAGCTCGGTCACGGGCGGCATGGCGGCGGCGGCCTCGGCGAGGCGCTTCTCGATCGTGTCGAACCGCTTGCCCTGGTCGTCGCCCTGGGCGCTGAGCAGCTCGCCGACGCGCTTGTGGACCTCGCCGACCTCCAGCAGGCCGGGGAGCTGGCCCACGCGCTGGTTGACGGCCTCCACGCGGTCGTCGACCATCTCGAGCCGCTCGTTGACGCCTTCGAAGCTCTCGTCGACGGTGCCGAAGCGCTGATCCTGGGCGAGGAGGCGGCCGTCGACGTCGGTGAGCCGCTGGTCGAGCCCGGCCAGACGGCCGTCGACGCCGGCGAGGCGGGAGTCGGACGTCTCGATGCGCCCGTCGACGCTCTGGAGCCGGACGTCGACCGTCTCCAGCCGTCCCTCCACGGCCCCGAGGTGGCTGTCCACGCTGTCGAACCGGCCCTCCAGGGTCTTGAGGTCGCCGAAGTGGCCCTCCACCCCCTCGAACCGCGCGTCGAGGCCCGTCAGATGGCCCTCGACGCCCTCCAGACGGCCGTCGAAGCCCGCGAGCCGGCCATCGAAGCCGTCGAGACGGCCGGCCAGCCGGGTCTCGGCGTCGGTCAGCTGGGCCGTCATGCCGTCGACCTTGCCGGCCAGCAGCTCGACGGAGCCGGTGAGCCGCTCGATCGCCGAGGCCAGCGTCTCCTCAAGGCCCTCGCTGAGGTCGAGGACGCCGCCTTCGAGCCGCTCGGTGCGCTGCGTGAGGTCGAGCAGCGCCTTGTCCACCCGGGTGAAGCGGCCCCCCGCGGCCTCCATGCCGGAGGCGAGCTGGCCGAGGCGCCTGGTGAGCTCGGCCATGTGCTCGGGCACGCCCTGGCCGCCGTCCAGGACCGCCTGGATGCGCTTCAGGGACTCGGCGACCCCTTCGCGCACCGTGCCGAGGTCGTTCCACAGGCCGGGGAGCTCGGCGACGGGCCTGACGCGCTCGCTCACCGCGTCGAGGCGGTCGCCGATGACGGCGACGCGGTCGCCCACCCCGTCCACGCGGTCGCGCACGACCTCCACGTGCTGGGCCAGGCCCTCGGCCCACGCGGGCGGCCGGGTCGCAAGCTCGCCGAGCTGGCCGCCGACGCTCTCCAGGGCGCCGCTCAGGCCGCCCAGCTCGCGCTCGCGGACCTCGCGCAGCAACCACTCCATGCCTTCGAGCCGCTGCCGGATCTCGTCCAGCACGGCGCCCTGCGTGCGCTGCTCGTACACGTGGTCCTGTGCCGCCCTGGCGAGGAGCTCGCGCATCCGGTCGGAGATGGCGGTCTGGCTTCCCGCCTGGAGGAGGGTGTGGTTGGAGTGATCCACCGAAAGCTCCTTCACTCGCGGGCGGTCGGCCGCACTGCGGTGGGATTGGTCCGGTTGTCTGGCGTGACGAATAAGGCGGGTCAGCCATCGATCAGGCGAAAATCCCGCGCTGGCCAACTGTAGTCGCTCGGCACGCGACTTTCTGGCCCGACTTTAAAACTTCGTGATTATCGGTGGATTGCCCGGATTGACCATTTGTGCAGGTCAGGCGGGTTCGCAAATGAGTGCGAAAGGTCGCTCGCCGATGCGGGTAAGAGCCACGACGCACGATTTATCGCCAGAAAGCCGCAAATCTTTCCTCAGGCGCTCCAGGTCGACGGCGGAGCCGCGTTTCTTCAGGGTGACCGCGCCGATGTGGCGCTCACGAAGGGCCGTGCGCAGGCGCTTCAGCGAGAACGGCATCGTCTCCAGGACCTCGTAGCGCGAGGCCCACGGCGTGACGGCCGCGGTGTCGCCCGTGATGTAGGCGATCTGCGGATCGAGCAGGTGGCCGTTCACCAGCGCCGCCACCTCGGCGACCAGATGCGACCGGATCGCGGCGCCGTCCGGCTCGTAGAGGTATCTGGCCACCGGCCCCTGCTCCGCCTGCCCGAGTGACAGGTCGGGGGTCAGCGTCTCGCCTGAGGGCAGCATCGTGGCCCTGCGGCCGAGGTCGCCGGCCGAGGGCTGCGCGAGGGCGCCGGTCCACAGGACGGCCTCCTTGACCTCGCCGCGGTAGGAGACCCATTCGGCCTCCGCGCCCGGCGGGATCAGCTCGTACGGGATGCCGGGCGCGACCTTCAGGCACGCCGCCCGTGCCCGTGCCACCAGGCCGAGGACCGCGGGCCACGGCGGGGAGTACGCCATGGGGTCGAAGACGCGCCTGCCGGTGGACCTCCTGGCGGGGTCGGCGAACAGAACGTCGTACGCCTCCGGCTCGACCTCGGCCGCGTCGGCCGTACGGACCGTGACGCGGTCGCCGAGCCCCAGTGCCACGGCGTTGGCCCGTGCCACCTCCACGGTGAGCGGATCGAGGTCCACGGCGTCGACCTCGCACCCGGCGCGTGCCATCTCGATCAGGTCGCCGCCGATGCCGCAGCAGGCGTCGGCCACCCGCGTGCCCAGCGGGAGCCTGCGGGCGCGGTGGGCGGCCACCTCGGCGCGGGTCGCCTGCTCCAGGCCGTCGGGGGTGAAGTACATGCGGGACGCGTCGGGGCCGAACTTGACCGCGCCGCGCGCCCGCAGCCGCGCCTGGGTGAGCGCGGCGGAGGTCAGCGAGGCGTCGTAGGTCTTCCTGAGCCGGCTCGCGGCCACCACCGGGTCGGCGCCGTCGGCCACCGCCCCCACGGCGTCGCCGAGGGCCTTCTGCCCGCGTGGGGTCAGCAACTCGCGGAAGGCGTCGAGGTCCACGTCTCCCGACGCTACCGCGTGCCGGAGGGTCTCAGACGAGGAGTCGGCAACCTGGCGGACCGGGTGTCCAGAGCGGACATTTCGGGCGACTCTCGCTTTGGCCGGGGCAGGTATCGCTCCCGGACTGACCAGGGACGGCCTGTCCGTGTTGACTGAGTCGGCGGCCTTGCATACTGTTCAGTGTTGGCACTCGCCTAGTGAGAGTGCCAAGTCAAAATGCGACGAGGCAGGTCTGACACCCGCGACGGCAGGCCGCTGGTCGCCTCTTCAGCTCATCAAAACAATCTGAAGGGGAGGTCCGATCGTGACGACCGCCACCAAGGTTCCCGTTAAGCCGCTCGGCGACCGCATCGTGGTCCAGCCGCTTGAAGCCGAGCAGACGACCGCTTCCGGTCTGGTCATCCCGGACACCGCCAAGGAGAAGCCGCAAGAGGGCAAGGTCCTCGCGGTGGGCCCCGGCAACTGGGACGAAGACGGCGAGAAGCGGATTCCGCTCGACGTCAAGGAAGGGGACATCGTCCTCTACAGCAAGTACGGCGGCACCGAGGTCAAGTACGGCGGCGAGGAGTACCTCGTTCTCTCCGCCCGCGACGTTCTCGCGATCATCGAGAAGTAAAGCCCCGGGCGCGCAAGCGACCATCAGTACGGAGCCTTACAAAAAATGCGTGTCAAGCCCCGGGCGCTTCGGCTGAAGGCCCGGGGCTCTGATGCTGAGAGGACCTTAAATGCCGAAGACCCTGGAGTTCGAGGAGGACGCGCGTCGCGCTCTCGAGCGTGGCGTGAACGCCCTCGCGGACGCCGTCAAGGTGACCCTCGGGCCGCGCGGCCGGAACGTCGTCATCGACAAGAAGTTCGGTGCGCCGACCATCACCAACGATGGCGTGACCATCGCCCGTGAGGTCGAGCTCGAGAAGCCGTACGAGAACCTCGGCGCCCAGCTCGCCAAGGAAGTCGCCACCAAGACCAACGACGTCGCCGGTGACGGCACCACCACCGCGACCGTGCTCGCCCAGGCGATGGTCCGCGAGGGCCTGCGCAACGTCGCCGCCGGCGCCTCGCCGCTGTCGCTCAAGCGCGGCATCGACCTGGCCGCCCGCGCGGTCAGCGACCGCCTGCTGGAGCTCGCCCGTCCCGTCGAGGACAAGAAGGAGATCGCCAACGTAGCGACGATCTCCGCCCAGGACGCCAAGATCGGCGAGCTGATCGCCGAGGCGTTCGACAAGGTGGGCAAGGACGGCGTCATCACCGTCGAAGAGTCCAACACCATGGGCCTGGAGCTGGAGTTCACCGAAGGACTCCAGTTCGACAAGGGCTACCTGTCGCCGTACATGGTGACCGACCCCGAGCGCATGGAGGCGGTCCTCGAGGACGCCTACGTCCTGCTGAACCAGGGCAAGATCTCCTCCATCGCGGAGTTCCTCCCCCTGCTGGAGAAGGTCGCCCAGACCAAGAAGCCGCTCTTCGTGGTGGCGGAGGACGTCGAGGGCGAGGCCCTGGCCGTCCTGGTCACCAACAAGATCCGCGGCACGTTCACCTCGGTGGCCGTCAAGGCTCCCGGCTTCGGTGACCGCCGCAAGGCCATGCTGCAGGACATCGCGATCCTGACCGGCGGCCAGCTGATCTCCGAGGAGCTCGGCCTCAAGCTGGACAACGCCGGCCTCGAGGTGCTGGGCACCGCCCGTCGCATCGTGGTCACCAAGGACGCCACGACCATCGTCGACGGCGCCGGCGACCCGCAGGCGATCCAGGACCGCGTCCGCGAGATCCAGCACGCGATCGAGCAGACCGACTCCGACTGGGACCGCGAGAAGCTCCAGGAGCGCCTCGCCAAGCTGTCCGGGGGCATCTGCATCCTCCGCGTCGGCGCGGCCACCGAGGTGGAGCTCAAGGAGAAGAAGCACCGCCTCGAGGACGCCATCTCCGCGACGCGCGCCGCGATCGAGGAGGGCATCGTCTCCGGCGGTGGCTCCGCGCTCGTGCACCTGTCCAAGGACCTGGACGACCTCGGCCTCACCGGTGACGAGGCGACCGGTGTCGCCATCGTCCGCAGGTCGCTCGTCGAGCCGGCCCGCTGGATCGCGGAGAACGCCGGCCAGGAGGGCTACGTCGTCACCGCCAAGATCAGCGAGCTGCCCGCGGGTCACGGCCTCAACGCCGCGACCGGCGAGTACGGCGACCTGATCGCCGAGGGCGTCATCGACCCGGTCAAGGTCACCCGCTCGGCCGTGCAGAACGCCGCGTCCATCGCCGGCATGCTGCTCACGACCGAGGTCCTCGTGGTCGACAAGCCCGAGGAGGAGGCCGCGGCCGCCGGGGGGCAGGGTCACGGCCACGGACACGGCCACTGAGCCCGATCAATCGGCCCGGAGTACGGCTCGCGCCTCATGGAGGCGTGGGCCGTACTTTTTTGTTGAATCGATTTTCACCCCCGTCATTTGACCGCGGGGTAAACCGATCGCGGTGCCGGGGCGTCCGGGAGACCGCCCTGAGCGCCCTCCGAGCTGCCGCGACATCTAACAAATATCCTCCGAATTCCGTTCGCGAGTGAAATATACAAACACTACTGTGTTCAGTTGATTACTCGCCGTTATCGTCGCGTCAATGTGACCAATCCGTATCCGTTCACTATGACGACATGCGCGATCGTGGCGGGCATCATGCCTAACGTGACCGAGGGACGCGTCGCCGACGCCAAAACTGGGGTAAGGCTTGCGACGAGATCGGACGAGTCCGACCTCAGGGATCTGACGAGCCTTGCCGTACAGGGGGATCGCACTGCGATCGAATCACTGCTGGGCCAGTTGCGCCCGATGGTGGTGCGCTATTGCCGTGCCCGACTTGGCCGGGTTTCCGGTCATTACCACATCGCCGACGACGTGGCCCAAGAGGTGTGCATCGCGGTGCTGGCCGCGCTGCCGCGCTACCGCGACATGGGGCGGCCGTTCGCCTCGTTCGTGTTCGGCATCGCCTCGCACAAGGTCGCGGACGCGCTCCGCAGCTCCGTGCGGTCGGCCGTGCCCACCCAGGATCTTCCGGACGGCCCCGACCAGGGGCCGGGGCCGGAGGAGACCGTGGTGCGCTACATCGAGGCCGAGCACGCCCGCGCGCTGCTGTCGCGACTGCCGGAGAACCAGCGAGAGCTGATCATTCTGCGGGTGGTGTCGGGACTCTCCGCCGAGGAGACGGGTAACGTACTCGGTATGTCACCAGGTGCGGTTCGCGTCGCCCAGCATCGGGCGCTGGCCAGGCTTCGGGCGATGGCCGACATGGAGTCGATAGCTTGACCGCTGTCCATCCGGCGCGTTCGGTCAGGAAACGCGGGTCCGAGACGGATCCCGACGTGCTCAGGACCGACGCGGTCATCGACGCGCTCGCCCGCCGGGAGCCGGTCGGCGAGCAGGAGGACCCCGCGGTGAGCCTGCTGCGCGCACTGACCGACGACGTCGATCAGTGGCTCTCCTCGGTGTCGATCACGCCGTCCACGTAGCCCCTGGCGTACTCCCAGCTGACGTAGTCGGCGGGGTCGGGCTCGAAGGCGGGCTCGTGGACCTGTGGCCGCCCGTGGTCGATCATCTGGCGGAGGTTGCCACGGAGCAGATCCCAGTCGAAGTAATGCTGCTCGCCACACTCGGGGCAGTCGAGCACCAGCCCGAGAACACCCTGTGGCTCCAGCAACGAGCGGAAGACCTCCACATCGGCGAGGTCGGTGAGCGCCTCGTCGCGCTCGGCCAAGGTCAGCGGCTCGGAGTCGTCGAGCTCGCCCAGCGCCGCGGCAGGGTCGTTAGGGTCTTCCGCGAAGGGGTCGCGGGGGACGTCTTCCAGCACGCATTCCACCTTATGACCCTCACCTACCCTGATGAGGGCAAGTGCTTGGGATGCAGTGATCCAAAGCGGAGCGCCAGGTCGTCCACAGGAGCCGCCGAGGCGGTGAGCCGCAGGACACTAAACTTGGCCAGGGGGCCGGCGCCTTTCCCCGTCCAGAGAGCGCCATGGCAGGAGGGTTGCAGATGGGCAAGTTCACCGAACCCGGGCTCACGTTCGACGACGTGCTCCTGGTTCCCGCGTATTCGGACCTGCAGCCGGGTGACGCCGACACCACCACACGCCTGTCCAGGTCGATAAATCTGCGCATTCCCTTGGTCTCCGCCGCGATGGACACCGTGACAGAGGCGCGCATGGCCGTGGCCATGGCACGCCAGGGCGGCATCGGCATCCTGCACCGCAACCTGTCCATCGACGACCAGGCCCAGCAGGCCGATCTGGTGAAGCGTTCAGAGGCCGGCATGGTCACCAACCCGGTGACGTGCTCGCCCGATGACACGCTGGCCGACGTCGAGGTCCTGTGTGGGAAATATCGCATTTCCGGGGTGCCGGTCACCGACCGGGGCGGCGTGCTGGTCGGCATCGTGACCAACCGCGACATGCGCTTCGAGACCGACCAGAGCGTCCGGGTCCGCGATGTCATGACCCCGATGCCGCTCGTCACCGCTCCCGTGGGGGTGTCCCGCGACGAGGCCTTCCGGCTGCTGCGGCAGAACAAGGTGGAGAAGCTCCCCCTCGTCGACGCCGGAGGCAGGCTGCGCGGCCTCATCACGGTCAAAGACTTCACCAAGAGCGAGCAATATCCCCTTGCCACGAAGGACGCCGACGGCCGCCTGGTGGTCGGGGCGGCGGTGGGCGTCGCCGGGGACGCCGAGCAGCGGGCCATGGCCCTGATCGAGGCGGGGGTCGACGTGATCATCGTCGACACCGCCCACGGCCACTCGCGCGGCGTCTGCGACATGGTCGCCAAGATCAAGGCCAACGGCCGGGTCGACGTCATCGCGGGCAACGTCGCCACGCGGGCGGGCGCCCAGGCGCTCGTCGACGCCGGCGCCGACGCCGTCAAGGTCGGGGTGGGGCCGGGCTCCATCTGCACCACCCGCGTAGTGGCAGGGGTCGGCGCCCCGCAGGTCACGGCGATCCACGAGGCGTCGCTGGCCTGCGCCCCCGCGGGGGTCCCGGTGATCGGCGACGGCGGCCTGCAGTACTCCGGCGACATCGTCAAGGCCCTCACGGCCGGGGCGAACACCGTGATGCTCGGCTCGCTGCTCGCCGGCTGCGAGGAGTCTCCGGGTGAGCTGATCTTCATCAACGGCAAGCAGTTCAAGTCCTACCGGGGCATGGGCTCGCTCGGCGCCGTTCGCAACCGCGAGCGCGGCGGTTCCTACAGCAAGGACCGCTACTCCCAGGAGGGCGTCACCAGCGAGGACAAGTTCATCCCCGAGGGCATCGAGGGCCAGGTGCCCTACCGCGGCCCGGTGGCCGCCGTGGCCCACCAGCTCGTCGGCGGCCTGCGCCAGGGCATGTGGTACACCGGCTCACGCACCATCGACGAGCTCCACGAGAACGGCATGCTGATGCCGATCACCTCCGCCGGTCTCAAAGAGAGCCACCCCCACGACATCCAGATGACGGTCGAGGCACCCAACTACCACGGCCGATGACGGGCGGCCGGGCAGGCCCCGGCGGCGACATCGCGATGTACGCGGGTAAAGACCTACGAGCGAAGCGGCTTCTCCGAGCGACGGGAACGACAAGAGCATGACTCAGGTAGAGATCGGGCGTGGCAAGAGCGGGCGCCGGGGTTACGCGCTGGACGAGATCGGCATCGTGCCGTCGCGGCGCACCCGTGACCCCGAGGAGGTCTCGATCGCCTGGCAGATCGACGCCTACCGCTTCGAGCTGCCCGTGGTGGTGAGCCCGATGGACAGCGTCGTCTCGCCCAGGACGGCGATCGAGATCGGGCGCCTCGGCGGGCTCGCCGTGCTCGACCTCGAAGGGCTCTGGACCCGCTACGACGACCCCGCCTCGCTGCTGTCGGAAGTCGCCGAGCTGCGGGGAGAGGCCGCCACCAAGCGGCTCCAGGAGATCTACTCCGCGCCGATCAGCGACGAGCTCATCGGGCGCCGCATCGAGGAGATCAGGTCCGCCGGCGTGACGACCGCCGCGCGGCTGTCACCCCAGCGCACCGCGCAGCACTACAAGGCCGTGATCGACGCCGGGGTCGACATCTTCGTCATCCGGGGCACCACGGTCTCCGCCGAGCACGTCTCGGGCCGGGCGGAGCCGCTCAACCTCAAGCAGTTCATCTACGAGCTCGACGTCCCCGTCATCGTCGGCGGCTGCGCGACGTACACGGCGGCGCTTCACCTGATGCGCACCGGCGCCGCGGGCGTCCTGGTGGGCTTCGGCGGCGGCTCCGGCCACACCACGCGCACCGTGCTCGGCGTGGCGGTGCCGATGGCCACCGCGATCGGCGACGTCGCCGCCGCCCGCCGCGACTACCTCGACGAGTCCGGCGGCCGGTACGTTCACGTGATCGCCGACGGCGGCATGACCAGCTCCGGCGACATCGCCAAGGCCATCGCCTGCGGGTCGGACGCCGTCATGGTCGGCTCCCCGCTGGCCCGCGCCGCCGAGGCTCCGGGGCGCGGCCACCACTGGGGCTCCGAGGCCCACCACGGCGAGCTGCCGCGAGGCGCCCGCGTGGAGGTCGGCACGATCGGCACCATGGAGCAGATCCTCCACGGCCCGTCCAGCGTCGCCGACGGCTCGATGAACCTCATGGGCGCGCTGCGCCGCACGATGGCCACGGCGGGCTACTCCGACCTCAAGGAGTTCCAGCGCGTCGAGGTGGTCGTCGCCCCTCACGTCCACTGACCCGGCTTCCTTCCCCCGGCGCCGCACCCGGGGGAAGGCCGGCGAACCGTCCTGGTCAGGGGGTGGTGAGGAGGTTCAGGAGGTGGGTGACCTCTTGGGCGACGGCTTCGCGGGCGCTGGTGAGGTACTTGCGGGAGTCCACGGTCGCGGGGTCGGCGGCCAGGTGGTCCCGTACGGCGCCGGTGAAGGCCCTGTTCAGATGCGTCGCGATGTTGATCTTCTTCATGCCGTGCCGCACGGCCTCGCGCAGTGTGTCGTCCGGCACGCCTGAGGAGCCATGGAGCACCAGCGGCACCGCCACCGCCTCCCGCAGCTCGCCGATCAGCCTGAGGTCGAGCACGGCGTCCCTGGTGGTCATGGCGTGGGAGCTGCCCACCGCCACGGCGAGGGCGTCCACTCCGGTCGCCGCCACGTAGGAGACCGCTTCCCCCGGCCTGGTGCGCACACCCGGCGCGTGCACGCCGTCCTTGCCGCCGATCTCGCCCAGCTCCGCCTCGACCCAGACGTCGCGCTCGTGGCACCAGGCCGCGACCTCGGCCGTCGCCGTCACGTTGTCCGCGTCCGGCAGCGCGGACGCGTCGAACATCACCGATCCGATGCCCAGGCGTACGGCCTCCTCCACCAGGGCGCGGCCTGTGGCGTGGTCCAGGTGGAC
Organism: Sphaerisporangium viridialbum; assembly: GCF_049674955.1. GTDB lineage: Bacteria > Actinomycetota > Actinomycetes > Streptosporangiales > Streptosporangiaceae > Sphaerisporangium > Sphaerisporangium viridialbum. The sequence continues at coordinate 1,202,484 of NZ_CP187232.1, forward strand.
CGCCACGGCCGTCGCCGAGGCCTCGGCGATGGCCAGGCACGCGAGCGCGAGTGGTTTGAGCGCCCCGTGGTAGCGGACGCAGTTCTCGCTGATCTGCAGCACCACGGGGCTGCTCGCCGCCTCGGCCCCCGAGACGATCGCCTCGGCGTGCTCAAGCTGGATCACGTTGAAGGCGCCCACGCCCAAGGGGGCCTGACTGAGGATGTCGCCGGTGGTCACGAGGGGCATGGCTCGACTCCGATCTCGGTGCTGATGGTTCTGTAGACCTCGAGGTCGATCTCCCCGGCGACCGGGGTGGCGACGGCGGCGGCGCCGAGTGCCGCGGCCGTACGCAGGCGTTCCGGCCAGGGGGTGCCCCGCACCAGGCCGAGCGCGAGGCCGGCGACCAGGGCGTCGCCCGCGCCGGTCGGGTTGCCGTTCACCTGGTACGGCATGCGGGCCCGCCACGAACCCTCCGGGGTGACGGCCACGAGGCCGTCGGCTCCCATCGACACCACCACCGACTCCGCCCCCGCCAGGCGAAGCGCCTCGGCCCCGGCCAACTGCCCGTCAAAGGAGGAAAGCCGAGGGGAGGTTCCGGGTGACTCCGGCGAGGTGGACGGCGCGAAGGGTCCGCCGAGCGCGCGGGCCAGTTCGTGGGCGTTGGGCTTGAGGATCGAGGGCCGTCCCGCGGGGGCGAGCCTCAGCGGGTCGCCGTCCGCGTCCACGATCGCGGGTACGCCGCGCTCGCGGGCGTACCGGGCGAGCGTCGCGTAGAAGTCGGCCGGTACCCCTTGCGGCAGGCTCCCGGACAGGACTACGGCCTCCGCCGCACCCAGCAGATCAAGAAATGTCGTGATAAATCGCTCAAGGTCGCTCGACGTGACCTCGGGCCCCGCCTCATTGAAAAGCGCGACCCGCCCGACCACGCCGGAGGGTGGGGTGGGGTGCGTCCGGGGGGAGCTGGGGGGTGTGTCGGAGATGGCGAGGGTGGTGCGGGATTCGGTGGGGATGGGGGTCAGGGAGGCGGGGAGGCCCGCGGTGGCCAGGTCGGTCTCGATCGCCGTTCCTGTCACGCCTCCGGCGAAGCCGGCCACCACGATCTCGCAGCCGAGAGCCGCCAGAACCCTGGCGACGTTCACCCCCTTGCCGCCCGCCCTGCGGTGCACGGCGTGGACGCGGTTCACCCCGTCCCAGTCCACGCCGTCGACCGCGTACGTCACGTCGAGCGCCGCGTTCAGCGTGACCGTGAGGATCACGCCGCCGCCCCGCCGTCCGAGGCGGTCAGGGAGACCTGCGCCTTAGTCCCCACGGAGGCCTGCGCCGGAGCGGTCACGGAGGGAGGCGCGGGGGTCATGGGTGCGTGGGCGGGGTCATGGGGAGCTGATCCAGGTGCCTTGGCGCATGACGTCGTGGAGGGTGAGGTCGTCGTTGAGCACCACGAGATCGGCGTCCTTGCCAACGGAGATCGAGCCCACGCGGCCGTCCACGCCGAGGACGCGGGCCGGAGTGAGCGACGCCATCTCGGCGGCCCCGGCCACGGACAGGCCGACCTCCTGGACCGCGCGCCGGAAGGCGACGTCCATGGTCAGCGTGCTGCCCGCGATGGCACCGCCCTCCACGAGCCTGGCGGCGCCGTCCGACACCTCCACCTCCATGGAGCCGAGCCGGTAGGTGCCGTCGCCCATGCCCGCGGCGGCCATCGCGTCGGTGATCAGCGCCGTACGGCCCGCGCCGGCGACCGTGCCCGCCAGCCTCATCATCGCCGGGTGCACGTGCACCCCGTCGTTGATCAGCTCGATGGTCACGCGCTCGTCCTCCAGCAGTGCGGCCATCGGCCCGGGCTCGCGGTGGTGCAGCGGCGGCAGGGCGTTGTACAGGTGGGTGGCGACCGTGCAGCCCGCCTCGATGCCCGCGATGGCCTGCTCGTACGTGGCGTCGCTGTGGCCGAGGGCCGCGATGACGCCCTCGGAGACGGCGGCGCGGATCGTGTCGAGGCCGCCCGGCAGCTCGGGGGCGATGGTGAGCATCCGCACGTGCCCCCGGCCGGCCTTCAGCAGGCCGGCCAGCTCGCCGGCCGAGGGGTGGCGGAGCAGCGTGGGGTCGTGCGCGCCGCAGCGCGACCGGGCGATGTACGGCCCCTCGAAGTGGACGCCCGCCAGCAGCCCGTCGTCGCACAGCTCGGCGAGGGCGGAGGTGGCGCGAGCGAGGTCCGCGAGCGACGCGGTGACCAGGCTCGCCATGATCGTCGTGGTGCCGTGCGCGGCGTGGAAGGCCGCGACCCGCCGCGCCTCCTCCTGGTCGCCGGAGGGGAAGGAACCCCCGGCCCCGCCGTGGGTGTGGATGTCGACGAAGCCGGGGACGACGTACCGCCCGGCCAGGCTGTGCCCGTCACGGGGCGCCTGGCCCTGGCCGATGTGGGTGACGCGGCCGTCCTCGATGGTGATCCAGCCCTCGTGCACACCGTCGGGGGTCACGACGCGGGCGTCGGCGAGTGTGATGCTCATGAGGACAGGATCACAGATCGGGTGAGGTGAAGCGGCTGGTCGGGGTCCAGTCCCTGGGCGTGCGCGCGTGCCACCGCGACCCGCTGCACCCGCACCAGCTCGGCCATCGGGTCGGCGTCGCGGGTGACGAAGGTGCCGCCCGCGTTCCGCACGTCGCCGGCCAGGCCCTCGGGGGCGGTGCCGAGCATCCAGGTGACGCGACCGGGCCCCGCGATGCTGATCGGGCCGTGGCGGTACTCCATGGCCGGGTACGCCTCGGTCCACGAGCGCGAGGCCTCCCGCATCTTCAGCGCCGCCTCCTGCGCGAGCCCGCAGGTCCAGCCCCGGCCGAGGAAGGAGAACTGCTCGGCGCCGACGAGCTCGGCGGGAACGGGCTCGGCGACGGCGCGCTCGACGTCGGCGATGGCCCGGCCGAGGTCCTCGCCGAGGTGGGCGCGGAGCAGCGCGAGCTGCGTGGTGGCGAAGCGCGTCTGGACGACGGACTTCTCGTCGGCGAAGTCGAGCACGACGACCTCGTCCGCGAGTGTCATGACGGGAGTGTCCGGATCGGCGGTGATCGCCGTGGTCCTCGTGCCGTCGAGCCGGCGCAGGAGGTCGAGCACCTCGGTCGTGGTGCCGGAGCGGGTCAGCGCGAGCACCCTGTCGTACGGGCGGCCGGGCGAGCCGCCGTCCGTCCGGCCGAGCGGGGCCTCCGACGCGGCGAACGCGTCGGTCTCGCCGTGCCCGGCCGCCTCGCGGAGGACGGCATAGGCCTGGGCCATGAACCACGAGGTGCCGCAGCCGATGACGGCGACGCGCTCGCCGGGCCGGGGGAGCGCCGCGGTTCCGGCCAGCTCCACCGCACGGCTCCAGCAGTCCGGCTGAGAGGCGATCTCGGTCTCGGTGTGCGTCGTCACGGGCCGGTTCCTCCGATTTGATTTGTTCTGCACTTTTTATAGCACTAATAAGCACGATTGTGCATCGGGTGGCAGCCATCCTGGTGTGCGAACTCGGGTCGTGTGCCACGCTTTGGGACCATGAGCCGGTATGAACGCTGGAACGCCGTGCTGGAGCTGCTGGCCCAGCACGGGCGCCTCACGGTCGAGGAGGCCGCGGAGACCCTGCAGGTCTCGACGGCGACGATCCGGCGCGACTTCGACGAGCTGTCCCAGCAGCAGATGCTCATGCGCACGCGGGGTGGCGCCGTCGCCCAGAGCGTCAGCTACGACCTCCCGCTCCGCTACAAGACGGCCAGGCACGCCGGAGAGAAGCAGCGCATCGCGGAGGCCGCGGCCGAGCTCGTCCCGCCGGGCGCCGTCGTCGGCATGAACGGCGGTACGACGACCTCCGAGGTCGCGAGGACGCTGGCCCTGCGGGCGGAGCCGGGCGCCAGGCTCACCGTCGTGACCAACGCCCTCAACATCGCCGCGGAGCTGACCGTGCGGCAGAACGTCAAGATCGTGGTGACCGGCGGGGTCGCGAGGCCGCAGTCGTACGAGCTGATCGGCCCGCTGTCGTCCGGGGTGCTGGAGCAGGTGACCCTGGACATCGCCTTCCTCGGGGTCGACGGCATCGACGCGGAGGCGGGCGCGTCCGCGCACCACGAGGGCGAGGCCAGCGTGAACAACCTGCTGATCGGACGGGCCGCCCGCGTGGTCGCCGTCGCCGACGCCTCCAAGGTGGGCCGCCGGGCCTTCGCGAAGATCTGTCCCATCGACCGGATCGACACACTGATCACCGACGCCGGGCTCCCCGACGCCGCCGCCGAGGCGTTCACCGAGGCCGGCGTCGAGGTGGTGCGGGTCTGAAGGATCTACGGTTCGGGGTGCCGGAGAAGATCTACCTCCCGCGGCCGTGTGACGGGGGTGACGTGAAGGGGGCGATGTGGGAGCAGTCGACCCATGAGTCGCCGACTGTGAGGAGGCTCATCCCCGGCGGGGTCCGCTCACGGCATGCAGGTATCTACTCGCGGGTAGAAATAGGACACAACGCGACAAGCCGCACCCCAGGGGGATCGCAATGACAGCGCACACAACCAGCGGGGTCGGGCCGGGCAAGACCGGCCGGGACTCCCGGCCCGGTGAGAAGGACGACGTCGCCCCGGAGAACGCCCGGACACCCGGTGCCGGGCACGGCGACGCCGAGGCCCCGCGAGATGGTGTGAGTACGGATGCCGAGCATGGCGAGATCCGGCCCGATGGCGCGAGCCCGGACGCCGGGCGAGGCGACGGTGCGGCCGGGCGGGATGGCGGGGGCGTGGACGCTCAGCGCGGTGACGGACGTGTTCGGTGGGACGGCGCTGATGTGCAGTCCCGGGGCGGGGGCGTCTACTCGGCCCGCATAGGGCCGGCCGAGCGGTCGGCCGCGCTGGCCCGGATGGCCGACCCCCAGCAGGAGCTCGACGTGATCGTGGTCGGCGGCGGCGTGGTCGGCTCCGGCGTCGCGCTGGACGCCGTGACGCGCGGGCTGTCGGTCGGTCTCGTCGAGGCGCGCGACTTCGCCTCCGGCACCTCCTCCCGGTCCTCCAAGCTGATCCACGGCGGCCTGCGCTACCTGGAGCAGCTCAACTTCGACCTCGTGCGCGAGGCGTTGCAGGAGCGGGCGCTGCTGCTCCAGCGCATCGCCCCGCACCTCGTGCGCCCGGTGCCCTTCCTGTTCCCGCTCACCCACCACGTCTGGGAGCGGCCGTACGTGGGCGCGGGACTGACGCTGTACGACTCGCTCGGCTTCTCCACCGGCCTTTCCCGAGGGGTGCCCGGCCACCGTCACCTGTCGCGCCGCAGGGCCCTCCGGCTCGCCCCGGCGCTGCGCAAGTCCTCGCTCACCGGCGCGGTGCAGTACTGGGACGCCCAGGTGGACGACGCCCGGCACGTCACCACGATGCTGCGCACCGCCGCCGCGTACGGGGCCCAGATCGCGTCGCGCACCAAGGTCGTCAGTTTCCTGCGCGAGGGCGAGCGCGTGACCGGGGTACGGGTGCGCGACCTGGAGACCGGCACCGAGTTCGACGTCCGCGCGCGTCAGGTGGTCAACGCGACCGGGGTGTGGACCGACGAGATCCAGGAGATGGTCGGGGGTCGCGGCCAGATCCACGTGCGCGCGTCCAAGGGCGTCCACCTCGTCGTCCCGCGTGACCGGATCCACTCACTCACCGGAATCATTCTTCGCACCGAAAAATCGGTGCTTTTCGTGATTCCGTGGGGACGGCACTGGATCATCGGCACCACCGACACCCAGTGGGAACTGGACAAGGCCCACCCGGCCGCCTCCCGCCAGGACATCGACTACGTGCTCGACCACATCAACGCCGTGCTCTCGGTGCCGCTGACCCGTGACGACGTCGAGGGCGTGTACGCCGGGCTGCGCCCGCTGCTGGCAGGGGAGTCCGAGGAGACCTCCAAGCTCTCGCGGGAGCACGTCGTCACCCATCCGGTCCCCGGCCTCGTCATGATCGCGGGCGGGAAGTACACGACGTACCGCTTGATGGCCAAGGACGCGGTGGACGCGGTCGCGCACGGGCTCGACCAGCGCGTGCCGGCGTCCTGCACCGACAAGATCCCGCTCGTGGGCGCCGAGGGCTACCAGGCGCTGTGGAACTCGCGGCACCGCCTGGCGCGCTCCTCGGGCCTGCACGTCGCGCGCATCGAGCACCTGCTGCAGAGGTACGGCTCGCTGATCGACGAGGTGCTGGCGCTGATCGAGCGCGACCCGTCGCTGGCCCGCCCGCTGAGCGGCGCCGACGACTACCTCAGGGCGGAGATCGTGTACGCGGCCACCCACGAGGGCGCCCGCCACCTCAACGACGCGCTCACGCGCCGCACGCGCATCTCGATCGAGACCTTCCACCGGGGCACCGCCGTGGCGGAGGAGGCGGCCGAGCTGATGGCAGGGCCGCTCGGGTGGGACGCCGAGCAGGTCAAGCGCGAGGTCGAGTACTACACCAAGCGCGTGGAGGCCGAGCGGGCCTCCCAGGAGCAGGACACCGACCAGGAGGCCGACGCCATCCGCCTCGGCGCGCCCGAGATCGTCCCCTCGGGGGAGCCGGAGGCCAAGCGCGTCTGAGCCGGGGTCTGCCTCGGCCGCACGTCTCCGTCCCGTCAGATCCGGGACCGGGACGTGCGGCCTGGCACTCCGGGCCGTACTGCGCGGTACGGCCCGGAAGCGTGTCGATCCGGCTCGGCCGGACGGACGTCAGGTGGTGAAGGGGATCCAGCCCTGGTCGGCCAGGGTCGTCGCGTCGCTGGCCTTGAGCCCCATGTCGGAGAGCGTCCACAGGGTGCCGCCGATGACGAGGCAGCGCCTGATCATCGCGTCGGGCGGCATCGGGTCGTTGGAGTTCTTCGGCTTCGGGTGGGTGACCAGCCCGGTCTTGGTGATCGCGTCGTCCCCGACCTTCATTACGAGCGCGGCGGTCTGGCCCTCCTGTGCCTCAACGCCCCAGGTGCTGAGGGGCAGCATCGCGAGCCCGGACTCGGGCCAGTACAGGAACGCGTGCGGGTCCCACTCGGCCTCCGAACCGGAGTCCTTCTGGTGGTACTGCGACAGCCGGGCCGGCTTGGCGGGGTCGCTGACGTCGAACAGCGAGACCTGCGTTCCCAGGGTCCTGCCCTTGTCGCTCGCCTCCTGGCCGATGCCGATCAACCGCCCGTCGCCGGCCGGGTGGAGGTAGGCGGAGTACCCGGTGATCTTCAGCTCGCCGGTGACCTTGGGGTGCGCCGGGTCCCGCAGGTCGATCGTGTAGAGCGGGTCCACCTGCTTGAACGTCACGACGTACCCGACGGGGCCGATGAAGCGCACCGAGTAGATGCGCTCGCCGTTGCCCAGGCCGGTGACCTCGCCGGTCTTGGCCAGCGTGTCCGCGTTGAGCACGTAGACCGCGCTCGAACTCCTGGCCGACGCCACCCCCTCGCCGCCGAACGACGTGGTGGCCACCCGGAGGTTCCCCTCGTAGTCCGACAGGGAGTACTGGTTGAGCAGGCGTCCGGGGACCACCCCGGAGGCGACGTACCTGGGGGCTCCCGCCGCGGTGATGTCGAACCTGTGCACCTCGGTCCGCTCCGGCGGCGCCTCGAACTCGGGAGTGCTCTCGGCGCTCGGCGACACCGTGGATCCCGAGGGCGTCGCCGTGGGTTCGGGGAGCAGCGTGGGCATCGACGGGTCGTCGCTCGGCTCGACCTTCTCGGCCGGGGGCGAGCTCGGCGGGTCCTTGGGGGCGATGACCGTGCCAGAGGGAGACGCCTCCGCGTTCCCGGGGGAGGGTTCCGTGCTGGTCGTCTCCGGCCGGGAGATGTCGTCCACCACGCGCCGCATCCACCAGCGGGGGTTGCTGGTGACGTACAGGCTGGTCGGGGTGGCGTAGACGGTGTCACCGTCGGCGGCCACGCTGATCGGGTCGTCGGTGCCGAGCCCGGCTTCCAGGTCGATCGTGTGCACGGTCAGCATCGAGGTTCCGGTGTAGTCCTTCGGGTGGCTGACCTGCTCGCACTTCACCTTCTCCTTGCGGGCCGTGCCGTCGGGTCCCGCGATCTCGTATGCCGGGAGCCAGGCGTCGATCGGCGCGGCGCGCACGGCGTCCTGGTTGCGCTTGATCAGGCTCGCCTCCGGCTCGTCCGGACGGCCCTCGGGGAAGGTGATCTCGGGCTGCGACCTGACCACGATCCGTACGGCCGAGCCGGTCATGCGGGCGTCCACGTGGCTGCCGGCCGGGGTGATCGACCCGAGGACCTTCAGGTCCTTGAGGTCCACCAGGACGTACTTCGGTCCGGCGAACGCGGGCCGCTTGGCCATGGCCCCCATCGGGATGGCGCCGCCACCGCCGGAGAGGAGCACGAGCGCGCGGTCGCCGTGGATCAGCAGGTCGCCCGGTGACCAGCCCTGATCGGCCGGTATGAGCCGCAGCGTGCCGGTGACCTTCTTCGACGCCACGTCGACCACGCGCAGCAGGCCCCTGCTGAAGCTGATGATCCGCTTGCCGTCGGTCTTCACCAGGTCGGGTTCGTCGACGCCTGCCTCGTTGACGTTCGTGGTCGAGTAGGAGGGCCCGGACGACCGCGCGTCGGACTTGGCCATGGCGTCGGCCGCCCCGCCGGTGGCGAAGAAGATCATGTTCCCGCCGAGGCCGTAGGGGCCGACGTTCTCCGCCGTGGCCTTGCGCAAACCCGCCAGCATGTCGTCGCAGCCGGTGTACGAAACGAGCTTTATATTGCCCAATGCCACGGGTTCCCCGGCGCTGGTCGCCGCAGGGCTCCCGCCGTTCGTGCAGGCCGCCGCCACAAGCCCTACGGCGAGCGCGACGGCCGCAGCCGTACCAAGTGAAGTCCTCATGCCCCTACGACGCATTTCGCGACGGCGCGGTTCAGGATCGTGAGCGGACGTACCGGAGGATCTTGGGCGGCGTCCCGGCAGCGGTGGCCGCCGATAGACTGTGGGGACCGCGGCGTCTTTTGGGGGGTCTTTTCGGTGTCTGAGTTCGACACGGTGCTTGTCGTCGACTTCGGCGCGCAGTATGCGCAGCTGATCGCGCGCCGGGTCCGTGAGTGCCATGTGTACTCCGAGATCGTCCCCTCGACCATGCCGGTGAGCGAGATGCTGGCCAAGAACCCGAAGGCGATCATCCTGTCCGGCGGCCCCTCCTCCGTGTACGCCGAGGGTGCCCCGGCGGCTCCCGAAGGGCTGTTCGAGACCGGGGTGCCGACCTTCGGCATCTGCTACGGCTTCCAGGAGATGGCCCGGGTCCTCGGCGGCCAGGTCGCCCAGACGGGCATCGCCGAGTACGGCGGCACGCCGCTGACCGTGGGCAGCGAGGGCGTGCTGTTCGCCGGGCTTCCCTCGGCCCAGTCGGTCTGGATGTCGCACGGCGACAGCGTCGCCTCGGCCCCGCAGGGCTTCGAGGTCACCGCGTGGACCAAGGACACCCCGGTCGCGGCCATGGAGTGCCCCAACAGGGGCCTGTACGGCGTGCAGTTCCACCCCGAGGTCCTGCATTCCGAGCACGGCCAGGCCGTGATGAAGCACTTCCTCGACGCGGCGGGCTGCCGCCCGTCCTGGACCATGCTCAACATCGTCGAGGACGCCATCGAGGCCGTGCGCGAGCAGGTCGGGCCCGAGGGGCGGGCGATCTGCGGGCTGTCCGGAGGCGTCGACTCCGCGGTGGCCGCCGCGATCGTCCAGCGGGCCATCGGCGACCGGCTGACCTGCGTCTTCGTCGACCACGGGCTGCTTCGCAAGGGCGAGGCCGAGCAGGTTGAGCGTGACTTCGTGGCGGCCACGGGCGTGAAGCTGCGGGTCGTGGACGCCGCCGAGCGGTTCCTGAAGGCGCTGTCCGGGGTGTCCGACCCCGAGGAGAAGCGCAAGATCATCGGCCGCGAGTTCATCCGGGTCTTCGAGGACGAGCAGCGCGCCATCCTGGCCGACGGCCCCGTCGACTTCCTCGTCCAGGGCACGCTGTACCCCGACGTGGTCGAGTCGGGCGGCGGCACGGGCACGGCCAACATCAAGTCCCACCACAACGTCGGCGGCCTGCCGGACGACCTGAAGTTCTCCCTGGTCGAGCCCCTGCGCACCCTGTTCAAGGACGAGGTCCGCCGGGCGGGCGAGGAGCTCGGCCTGCCTTCCGCGATGGTGTGGCGCCAGCCGTTCCCCGGTCCCGGGCTCGGCATCCGCATCGTGGGCGAGGTCACCCACGACCGGCTGGTCATCCTGCGTGAGGCCGACGCCATCGCCCGCGAGGAGCTGTCCCGCGCCGGTCTCGACCGCGACATCTGGCAGTGCCCGGTCGTGCTGCTCGCCGACGTGCGCTCCGTCGGCGTCCAGGGCGACGGCCGCACGTACGGCCACCCGGTCGTGCTCAGGCCGGTGACCAGCGAGGACGCCATGACGGCCGACTGGTCCCGCGTGCCTTACGACGTGCTGGCCCGCATCTCCACCCGCATCACCAACGAGGTCCGCGAGATCAACCGCGTCGTCCTCGACGTCACCAGCAAGCCCCCGGGCACCATCGAGTGGGAGTGACCGGCCCGGCCGGTTAATAAGCGTGCAGATCTACCCGGCCCCACAAAAGGGGCAAATGGCGTAAACGACTGAGTTGACGGTTTGCCGGGCCTTGGGCCGGTAAGTTTTGTCAAATGCTTACGGATCAGCCGCGTACGGGGGCGGCGTCCACTTCCACTGAATCTCCTGGGCAGAGGCTGGCCTGGCTGGACGCGGTTCGTGGTGTGGCGTCGACGGCCGTGTTGCTGGAGCACATGTTCTACCGGTTCCTGCCGGGGTTGCGGCCACATTGGTTCAACCTCGGTATGTACGGCGTGCTGGTGTTCTTCCTGGTCAGCGGTTACATCATTCCCGCGTCGCTGGAGCGGCGGGGTGATGTGCGGGCGTTCTGGGTCGGCAGGTTCTTCCGGCTCTATCCGCTCTACTTCCTGGTCATCGGGCTCGTGCTGGTGATGGTCCCGCTGGTGCCGCTCCGCCCGGCGGTCGTGCCCGATCTGCCCACCGCCGCCGCGCACGCCACCATGCTCGTCGACGTCGTGGGGTCGGCCGGTGTCGCCGACGCCATGTGGACGCTCTCGTACGAGATGGTGTTCTACCTCCTGATCACGGCGCTGTTCGTTGGGGGCCTCTACCGGCGCAGCGGCGTCTGGGCCGTGGTGTTCGCTGTCGCCGCGCTGGTCGTCGGTCTGGTGCTTGCCGCTCCCTTGCTGGCGCGCGGCCCGGCCGCCTTCGTCTCGCTCGGCGTGCTCGTCGCCGGGCTGGCCTGCGTGGTCGCCGGCTCCGGCAGGGTGCGCACGGCCGGCGCGCTGCTCGTCGGTGGCCTGGCCGTGACGCTCCTGCTCCTCGGCAGCCGTACGCCCTGGCTGGGGCCCGCGATCCTCGCGGTGATGTTCACCGGCACCGTGATCTACCGCTGGGAGCGTGGACACGTCTCCGGCCTCCGCACGGTCGCGGTGGTGACCGTCCTGCTGGGAGTCATCCCCTTCTTCGCCTTCCGGTACGGCTGGTGGGGGTATCCGCACGTGTGGATCACCACGCTGGTGATGGCCGGAGGCACCTTCGCGATCGGCATGGCCCTGCGGCGCCGGAGGGTGCCGCGCGTGCTGGTCTGGCTGGGCGTGATCAGCTACTCGGTCTACCTGCTGCACCATCCGCTGCTGAAGCTCTTCGTCACCCTGTTCGGTGACCCCCGGGAACGGCCGATGGCCACGCAGGCCCTGCTCGCCGTGGCGTTCGTCGCCGTGGTGCTGTGCTGCGGGTGGCTCAGCTACCGCTTCGTCGAACGCCCGATGCAACACCTGGGCCGCCGCCTTGCCCATTTCCCGCCGGCTGCCCGCTCGTCGTGAAACGGTCTCAGATGCCGGGGATCACGAGTTCACCGGCCCAGGCGCGGTAGGAGTAGGCGGCCAGCTTCCTGACCTGGCCCGTGGTGACGTCGATCGCGTACGTCGTCTCGCCCAGGGTCGGCGTGTCGTCCTCCTGGCCTCGCCGCGATGGGTCGAGTATCGGCGAGGTGACCGTCACCTCCGTGGCACTGTGCCATGCGCCCACCCGCTGTGGCCTGAAGTCCTTGGGGGCATCCCGGAACTTGACCTCAGCCAGGACCTTCCCCGTCGTCGCGTCGACGGTGACGACCGTGTCGTTCGGCCGGGACTCGCTGTCACCGTTGATGATCGACTTACCGCCGCTCACGTAGGCCAGCGTCCGCCCGTCGGGTGCCAGTTCGCTCAGCGTTACGGAGGCGTCCGCGTTGAAGGGACGCACCTTCCCCTCGGCCAGCAGGCCGAACCGGAGACGCTGGTCGGCCACGACGACCGGGGTGCCACCGCTGGGCACCCTCTGGACCCGCCAGCCTTCGGGGATCCTGGTGGCCTGTCCGCTCTCCACGTCGACGACCACGTTCGGCCAGCCCACCCCGTTCAGGCCGAGGAAGCGGCCGTCGGGGGACAGCCGCAGGAGCCCGCCTCCGGACACCATCGTCGCCCTGCTCACGGTCTGCGGGGTCAGCCAGATCCGGCCGCTCGCCAGGTCTCGTACCGCGAACTTCTGGTCCTTCTCGCTGTAGTAGGCGATCCTGCGGCCGTCCGGTGTGATCGCCACCGGAGCGGCGGTGTTCATATAGTTCTCGCCGCTCTGCTCGGTGTAGACGCTCAGCGCCTCCGGCATCCTGAAGCTCTGGCCGGTTCGCGTCACCACCCGCCACTGGGCGCACTCCTTGCCCGCGAAGCCACCGGTGTTCTTCCCGGCCTGCCACTTTTGCCCGCACCAGTCGTAGTAGGCGTAGCTCAGCGGGTCCACCCCCGAGGAGGGCAGCACGTCGGTGACCTCGGTGCTGATCGTGTTCCGGTCGGAACCCCCGGTCAGTACGGTCGCGCTCAGCGCCACGGTGACCAGCGCCGCCAGCGCCGAGCCGAAGGCGCCCGCCCGTCGGCGTCGCGCGCCGCGCAGCGCGCGTTCCGCCAGCTCGACCGTGGGAGCCTCGGCGGCGAGGAGTTCGAGTTCGTCGCGGAGTCCGGTCATCGGGCGACCTCCTGGGGATCGACGTCGTGGAGCAGATGGGCCAGTTCGGGGGCGAGGACGCGCAGTCGGCCCAGGGCGTGGCTGGTCTGGCTCTTGACCGTGCCCGCGGAGCAGCCGAGCAGGGCGGCGGTCTCGTCGATGGAGCGGTCCTCGTAGAAGCGCAGCACCAGGACGGCGCGCTGGCGGGGCGTCAGCCGCAGGAGGGCCTGCCGCAGCGCGAGGCGATGCAGGCTTTGGTCGCCGAGGTCGCGGCCGTGTTCGGGAGGCCGTGCTCTGGGCACCTCCACGTTGCCGCGCATTCGCCTGTACCAGGAGATGTGCTGATTGATCAGGGCTCTGCGGACGTACGCCTCCGGATTGCCGTCCCTCATGAGCCGGGGCCAGTGCCGGGCGGTCCGCATGAGCACGGTCTGCAGGAGATCCTCGGCCTGACCGGCGTCCCCGGTGAGCAGGTAGGCGCTGCGCATCAGCGACTGCTGGCGGCTGCCAACGAACTCCTTGAAACCCTCATATCGATCCATGCGTCTCCTTTCGCTTGTATCAACGCGAGGAGGGCAGGCCGGGTTGGAACCTCAGAGATGGCACCGGGTTCGGCGTCGTTTCTGGCAGGCGAACGTATGCGTGAAGGGCCCCCGATCGGTCTCGGGAGCCCTTCTTCGCTTGATCACCGGCCGGCCGGTGATCAGTCGTCGAACTCCCCGTCCTGGACGCCCAGCACGAAGGCGTGCCACTCGGCGGCGGTGTATCTGAGCACCGTGCCGTTGGGGTCCGACGGGTTGCGGAGCGCGACCGCGCCGCCGGGAAGGTACGCGATCTCTATGCGGTCTTCAGAACTGCTCCCCGGGGCGCTGAGCCAGGTCACATCAGAGAGGTCGAGCGCGTACAGCTCGGCCTTTTCGTGCACACCGCTCATATTCCTCATCTTCCGAATCGGCTTGGATCGTCATTGGGGCTGAACGCGACGTCGAAAAGGTTACGGAACAACGTTAGCAGCCGTCGTCCCGGTAATGGCGACGTCTAATCCAACTGGAAGGGCATTCAGCGGTATGTGGCCCTGACCTGCGGTGATGTGACACCGGAGATGTGGACGCACATCTGCGGGGCAGGGCCGGCGGGAACCGGCCATCGGCGTGCATCTCGCTGCCGCCGGTTCGTCTGCTTTGCGGACTGATTCCCATGCGGAGCCGTCGTACGAGAACAAATATACCGCTCGCAGGGCGGAGAGGAATTTATGACGAACCCCGCCACCTCTCGGATCAATTTCAACTTCGTCGCGAAAGTGTCCGCCGCCGCCTCTCCGCCGCCGTCGCTTGTAGCATCGCCATCGGCGGCCTGACCACCCTCACCGCCGGCACCACCCGGGACTCGGCACCCCGCGCCCCGGCCATGGTCACCACCTGGGGCACCGCGCCCACCGCCACGACCTGGAACTCCGCCCCGGCCGGCACCACCGGTGCCACCTGGGACCCGGCCCCGGCCGACGGCGACTCAGCCCGGCCGGCACGAGGAGGACGACCTGGGACTCCGCTCCGGCCGGCACGAACGGTACCACCTGGGACTGAACGAGGATGCGAGACAATGCTTGTCGAATTGACGATGCACACCACCCCGGCGCACCCATCGGGTAAATCACCGATCGACGGCATCCGGATATTGGCCTTGTTACCCGATCAATGGAGCAAGGACCTCACGCAGGCCAACGGAGAGATCACCATCCGCGTCGAGACCGGCGACGACACCACCCCGGACGAGATCCAAGAAACCGTCACAGAAGCCCTCACCGACCCGGCCATCAGCCACTGGCACCTCCACACCTGCCACCCCCTCCCCACTCCCGACCCGTCCTCCCCAGGCGAAGACGCCCCCTGACCCGCCTCAGGTCAGTTCCCGCCAGGCGATGGACAGGTCTTGCCCGCACCCGGCCGCCGAGCAGGCCCGCAATCGGTATATCCGCCCGGACGCCGCCTAGGGTGCGAGCAGGTCGCCTGTGGTTAGAGCCCGTACGAAGTGGGCCCACGCCTGGCCGGACACTCGTGCTGGCGGGATCTGAATGTTCTTCGAGTCCCGGACAGCGATCGCGGTCGACCCCGGGACGTTCGTGATCTCGACACACTGCCCGTTATTGGCCGTGTAGCTGCTCTTCACCCAGACCGCAGCGCTCAGGTCAGTGGCGTAAACGTCGCTCAGATTGCCCATGTCACACCACATCCCTCTTGATGTGCTCGATCAACTTGAGACTCTCGTCGGCGTTGAGAGCAACCTCAGAGAGGTTGTGGAAGAGCCTGTTCAGGCGCCGTAGGTCTCGAGTGTCGTCCATGAACACGCTACCGATCACCGTCTCAGCGAAGGCGACATCAGAATCATCCTCGACTGGGAACTTGAAGATGTTGAATGCCCCAGTGTAAGTCCCGTTCTCGCCGCTTTCATATGGGATGACGCGGATGGAGACGTTAGGGAGCTGCGAGATGTCGAGTAGATACTCAAGCTGGGCACGCTGGGTCGCCAGGCCGCCGACACGGAATTGGAGCGCCGCCTGGGTCACGACACCATCGAAGTGCAGCGGTTCATCTTCGTGGAGACGTCGCTGGCGGGCCATGCGAACCTCGACCAAGCTGTCGACCTGATCGGGGCCGAGCGCGGCGAAGCCCACGCTTGTCACCGCCCGTGCGTAGGCCTCCGTCTGAAGATGGCCCGGTAGGAACACCGTTTGGTATTCGAGGCAGCGCGAGGCTTCGAGTTCGTAAGCGAGGAATTCGGCGTAGTTGGCGGAGATCACATCACCGTAGGCATGCCACCAGGGTGGCACCCTTCGCCGCCCACGTTTGAAGAGCTCTTCGAGCTCGCTCCGGCGTTGGCCGATGATGCCGTACAGCTCCATCAGACGCCGAAAGTCGTTCGCGGTGCATGTCCGCTTGCCGGTCTCGACGCGAGTGACCTTGGAACCATGGCAGCCGATGTGCGCCCCGACTTCTTCAGCGGTAAGTCCGGCGTGGTCGCGGAGTACTCGTAGTTCTGCGCCTAGCTTGCGTCGAGCTGTGAGTGGACTGCCGGTCATAGCGCTTGCCATCTTCCCTCCACCACTCGGCTCTTCGCGCAGTTGAGGCTACTCGCAGCACCGACACTCCGCACAGAAAGTACTCGTCCGCACACCCATCGCGTATGACTTTGGCACTTTGCCAGACATGTGTGCGACACGACGCCACTATGGAAACCTCGCCAGGGTGACCGAGCGGCCTGCGTATCGAGGTCAAGGACAACTCGACGATTCTGCCGACCATCCCGGCACAGGCTCCGGGGTGGGATGTGGAGGGTGGGCGGGGGTTGTACCTCGCCTCCCAGTACGCGGATAGGTTCGGGATCACCCAGACAGAGGATGGCAAGATCGTTTGGGCGGAGCTGACAGCGCCTTCGCTGAGCAATGGATGAGTACTGTTCACACACTTCGGTTCGTGTCCGGGCATGGCGGCTGCTGTTCCTGGCTCGGACTCCGGGGTGGGGAGCGCGAGGGGCCGGAGGCCCTTCGCTGGGGGTCCGGGGGCGTCCCCCGGGGAGGGCGCAGCCCCGAACCGGGTGCGCGAAGCGCGGGAAGTGAGGGACCATTTCACGCCCGGTCGCACTGAACGGGGGATTCGAGGGCCCTAGTTCCAGCCGCCGATGGGGTAGAGCTCGCCGGCGTTGAGTTGCCGGCCGCGGAGGAGGGACTTCACCGGGACGACGTGGTAGCCCTGCTTCTCCAGGGTGGTGAGGATCTTGGGCATGGCCTTGACGGTCTCCGGCCAGATGTCGTGCATCAGGACCACCCGGTCACGCTTGGCCAGGCCGAGGACCTTCTCGGTGATGGCGGCGGTGTTCCGCAGCTCCCAGTCGCGCGAGGAGCCGTTCCAGACGATCTGCGACAGGCCCAGCTCGGCCGCGATGGATCCCACGCGGTCGTCGGTGTCGCCGAACGGCGGGCGCATGATGTCGGGCTCCCTGCCGGTGACCTTGCGGATGGCGTTCTGGGTGCGGCCGATCTCGTCCCGTACCTCGTCGTCGGAAAGGGAGGTGAGGTGCGGATGGGTGTAGGTGTGGTTGCCGATTTCGTGGCCGTCGCGTGCCATCCTGCGCGTTATTATCGCGTATTTCCCGACACGCCCACCCACCAGGAAGAAGGTGACTTTCGTGTGGTGCTTGCGCAGCAGGTCGAGCAGCTTTCCGGTGTAGGGCCCCGGGCCGTCGTCGAAGGTGAGGGCGATGCACTTGACCTTCGCGCAGTTGACGGCGCCTGACGCGTCGGCGGATGCGGGCGGTGCCGCTGTCAGGGTCACGGTGGCCGCGAGCACGATCGGGATCCATCGCCGCATCGTTCGTTCTCCTTTTCCGTCAGCGCCGCGCCACCTTATCCCAGCCTCCACACAGACGGAAAAATCACGCAATATCGGTATCGCTTGGGTGAACTATCAGACAATTGACTGTCGTTCCGCGGGGAAGATCGTCGCGGTGGCGCGCGGGTTGCGTACCCGGATGGCGAGCTCGTCGGCGGCGGCCCGGCGCAGGGCGATCTCCTGGTCCGCGGTGATGTGGCGGGGCCGGGGCTTGGTGCCGGTGAGGGTGACCGCGACCGGCGCGCGAAGCGCGCTCCCCCTGACGTGCGCCCGCCACTCGGACTGCCGCCCGGTGGTGCTCCGCTTCAGCGAACCTAATGGCACACGTGCCATGAACGACCCGGGCGGGTCGCCCTGGACGAGCGGGTGGTGGCTCGCGAGACCGCCCGGACGGGGTGTCAGGCACAGCCGGGCGTCTTCGCCCAGAGGGACGGACACCTCCAGCGAGAGCTCCAGGGCCTCCCCGGCGAGGCGGTGGCCGGTCAGGCGGGCCTCGGACGGGCCGACGGTGATCCGCAGGGTCTTCCGGTCGGACCAGTGAGGCCGCGCCCACACCCCCGGCTCGATCTGCTTGCTCACCAGGCCTCGCGCCTTGATGTGGGACGGTGGTCCGAGCTCGGCACGGTGGAAGACACCGTGGTTCAGCACCCACAGCTCGACCGTCCAGGTGGCCGGTGACGAAGCCCCCCTGACGTGGAGCCGTTTCGGATCGACGGTGAGCCGGTAACGGCCCCGGGCCCCGAGGACGACGCCCAGGGGCAGCCGGCGACGGGTGCCCTCGCGCACCAGCCAGGCGACCAGCTGCTGGTCACGGCGCCGGGAGGCGCGCAGGTGCAGGACGCGGGCGCGCCCGGACAGGACCAGGCTGCCCGCCCGCCAGGTCACCGCGCGCACCTCCTGTTCGAGCGCGAGATCGTCGCGCATGCGGTAGACCTCGCGCGGCACGGCGTACCGGGGGTCGTCCAGGAAGGGAAGCCTCCCGTAGTGGAAGAGCCCGTGGCGGACGGCGGGCGGGTGCTCGTCCGTGGTGGTCCGCTCGAAGCTCACCGTCTCGAGCAACTCGGGAAGCATGCGGCGCCCCGCGAGGTGCCACTGGAGGCGCCTGATGGCGGTGAGGTGGTCGGTCGACGCCCGGTGCACCTGGCCGAGGTAGGCGGCGGTGAGGTCGAGGAAGCGCTCACGGAACGGCTCGTCGGCCCGGTCGAGGAGGTGCATGAAGATCCGCAGGTCGGAGTCGAGCGCCACACGGTCCCACTCGCGGAGGTGCCGCCGGGACCCGTGCTCGGCGAGGAACCCGCGCACGGACGCGACGGCGGAGAAGCGGTCCTCCATGCTCCTGATGTTGACGCGGTTGCGGGTGATGGAGCTCGCGTGGCGGCGCCAGACGTACACGGGGGCCGCCAGCACGTCGACCTTCGCGGCGAGGAAGTGGGCGGGGATGGCCACCTGGATGTCCTCGTAGAGGACGCCTTCGGGAAAGCGCAGGTCGTGACGGTCCCAGAAGGAGCGGCGCCACAGCTTGTTGGTCACCAGCCGGTCATAGAGCAGCACGGGCCTGCGTGTCACATGGGTCTCAGGGGCCGAGCCGCGGAAGATCGGACGGTGCAGCGGCGACCGCCTCCTGCCCCGGGAGGTCAGCACGTCGACGTTGCCCGTGGCGAAGTCGGAGCCGGTCGTGCGCAGGCTCGCGACGAGGTACTCAAGGGCGTACTCCGGGAGCAGGTCGTCGCTGTCGACGAAGGCGAGGAACTCGCCTGACGCATGCCGGACGCCGGTGTTGCGCGCGCCGCCCAGGCCCATGTTCGGCTGGGTGACCAGCCGGAACCGGGGATCACGCGCGGCGAACCGCTCGGCGATGGCGGCGCTGCCGTCGGGGGAGCCGTCGTCGACCATGATGACTTCCAGGTCGCGCCAGGTCTGTGACGCCAGCGAGTCGAGGCACGCGGCGAGGTAGGGCTCCACCTTGTAGATCGGGACGATGACGCTCAACTCCGTCAAATGCGCCCTCCTGTGCGTCGAGGTCATGGTCACTACGATATGTGGTCGGCCGTGTGCACAACGTAGGCGGAAAGGCGTGTTGCCGTGGCCCGGGCGACCGGCGGCTCGCCTTCGTGCGACCGGAGGTCAAGGCGTGTGGATCAGTCGCCAGGGGCGGTCAAGAAAGCATCTAGAGATCTCATGTTAGTTACAGACGGTGAGTTTTAGGTGGCTTCACGTGGCCATGCTGGCTGCCATGAGGTCCTATTCGCTGGATGACGTCCGCGCGACGCGCAAACGCCGAGACTCATGGTGGACGGTGTTCATGGTCGACCCGGTGGCATGCCGGGTGGCACTGTTCGTAGCGAATCGCACCGAGATCACCCCGAACGCTCTTACCCGTTTCTCGCTGATCCTGGGCATGGTTTCCGCGGGCAGTTTCGCGGCCAACCACCTCATGCTGGGAGCGGTGCTGTTCTACGTCAGCTTCATGATCGACTGCGTGGACGGCAAGATCGCCCGTCTCAAGGGCACGGGCACGCCGTTCGGCCTCTGGCTCGACTACGTCGGCGACCGCTTCCGCGTCGTCTGCTGCGCCTTCGGCATCGCCTACGGCCAGTACGCCGCCACGGGACGCATCGCGTACGTGCTGCTCGGCGCGGGCATCGCCATCCTGGACCTGTTCCGCTACGTCAACGCCCCGCAGATGAAGCGGGTGCGCCAGACGGTGAGGACCCGCAGGCGCATCGCGCGCCGCGAGGAGCTGGCGGCGGTGCGGGACGCCATGGCCGTCGAGTCGCTGGGCCGTGGCCCCGACTACGACGCGGCCTACAGCCCGCCCCACGACATTCCCGACCA
Source organism: Sphaerisporangium viridialbum (assembly GCF_049674955.1). Taxonomy (GTDB): domain Bacteria; phylum Actinomycetota; class Actinomycetes; order Streptosporangiales; family Streptosporangiaceae; genus Sphaerisporangium; species Sphaerisporangium viridialbum. The sequence continues at coordinate 1,222,657 of NZ_CP187232.1, forward strand.
CGCGTACGGCCCCTACGAGGTGTACGAGCCCTACGACCAGATGGCCTCGCCGTACGAGCCGGCCGTGTACGAGGTGGCCGAACGCGACGCCCGCTCGCGCGAGCTGGGCGACGAGGACACCGGCGCCAGGGAACACGACGAACACCCAGGCCACGACGGTTCGTACGAGCCGGTGGGGCCCGACCCGAGGCTCCAGGGGATAGCGGGTCACGGCGCCACGATCCCCAGGCAGGCGTCCATCCCCGGCGACGCGCTGACCTCGGCGGAGCCCATCTCGCGCGGGACGCTCGACCACGCCCCGCCGTCGCCGCGCCGCGAGCCGTACGACCAGGACCGTGAGTGCCTGCCGGAGGACGCCGAGGCCCCGACCGGCATGCGTCAGCGCCTGGCCGAGCGCCTCGCGCGGCACCGGGTGCGCACCCATCTGATGAGCGGCATCGAGTTCCACGCGGCCGTATTCGTGGTGGCGCCCGTGCTCGGGCCCTCGGCGCTGCTTCCCGTGACGACCGGCGCCGGCGCCCTGCTCGTCCTCAACGAGATCTTCCTCGTCTACCGCATGTGGCTCTCCACCCGGGCGCTCGCGGGGCGAGGCGGCCCCATGGGGCCGGATCACGACGACCAGCAGCACGTGCGGACCGACCCATTCTTCACGGGGGTGTAGTCATGAGTCCCGACAGGCCGATCTTCGTCATCGGATGCCCGCGTTCCGGCACGACGATGCTGCAGCTCATGCTGCACTCGCACGAGCGCATCGCGGTGCCGCCTGAGACCCGTTTCCTGCTCTCGACGTACTTCCGCCGCCGCCTTCACGGGGACATGCGCGACGCCGAGAACCGGCGCAGGCTGGCCGAGTGGATCGCCACCGACAAGGCCACCAAGTTCCGCGAAATGGGCGTCGACCGCACGACGTACGTGCGCAGGGCCGTCGAGGGCCCCGGGTCGCTGGGGTCGGTGATGGGCGAGGCCTTCCGGGCGTACGCCGAGCGGTTCGGCAAGCCGCGGTGGGGGGACAAGCGGCCCTGCTACGTCAAGCACGTCGACGCCCTGCTCCGGCTCTTTCCCGACGCGCAGTTCGTCCACCTGATCAGGGACGGGCGCGACTGCGTGGCCTCGCTGAAGGAGATGCCCTGGTTCAGGCTCGACGTCTTCCACGCGATCGCCAACTGGTCGGAGTCCGTCGACCACGGACGGGATTACGCCAAGCGGCTGCCTGCCGACAGCTACTACGAGATGCGCTACGAGGACCTGACCGCCGATCCCGAGACGGAGCTCGCCAGGCTGTGCGGGTTCATCGGCGAGGAGTTCGATCCCGCGATGTGCGACCCACACAAGATCGCGGAGCTGGCCGTGCCCGCGCACAAGGTGTGGCACAACAACACGCACGGGGAGGTCACCAGGGCGCGGGTGGGAGGCTGGGCGACCCGGCTCGAACCCTGGGAGATCGCGCTCTGCGACCAGGTGCTGGGAAGCCGCCTCCGCGCGCACGGCTACGAGCCGGGCGTCTCCAAGTCTTCCGCGCGGCAGCTGCTGACCTACCGCAAGACGGTCGCCCGGCGCAGGCTGTCCCGGTACAAGCAGCAGGGCCGTGACCGGGTCAACCGCCTGCGCGAGCCAGGCCCCCTGCCCGCGATGCTGACCTCCGGGCAGGTCTCGCTCGCGCGCATCCCCCGGCCGCGCGGCTCCTCGCAGGAGCTCATCAGGGGATAGCACCCCTGAGCGAAGGATCAGCGGCGGGTCCGGGCGAACAGGTCCTCCCAGCGGTCCAGCACCCTGTCGAGCCGGAACGACTCCGCGTGGACCCGGCCCGCCGCTCCGAGCCGCCGCCGCCTGGCCGGGTCGGCCATCAGCCCGCTCAGCGCGCCGGTGAACGCGTCCACGTCCGCGGGCGGCACCAGCACGCCCGTGGTGCCGTCCAGCACCAGGGACCGCACGCCCCCCGAGACGTCGAAGGCGACCGTGGGCATCCCGTACGAGGCGGCCTCGCCCACGACCAGCGGGAAGCCCTCGTGCTCGCTGGAGAGCCCGAGGATCGAGCCGTTGAGGTACTCCCGGCCGATCTCCGAGGCCGGGACCCTGCCACGGAGCACCACGCGCCCGGCGACCCCGACCGAGGCGGCGTGCGAGCGCAGGCGGGACAGCTCGGGCCCGTCGCCGATCAGGTGCAGCTCCCACTGGGACTGGGTACGGGCGGCGCGGGCGAAGGCCGTGATCAGCCGGTCGAAACGCTTGACCGCGGCCAGGCGGCCGATCCCCAGCACCCGCGGCACGTCCAGGAAGGACGTCTTCTCCGGCCACGCCCGCAGCGGGTTGGGCAGGTCGGCGGTGTTCGGCAGCAGCGCCTCCTCGGCGAACCGCCAGGCATCGTCGGGGCTGAGGAAGACGGCCTGGCAGAGGTCCCCGTAGTCCCGGCGTACGGACGCGAAGTGCGTGGTCCCGCGCGCGTGGTCGAACGAGCCGTGGTACTGCCCGATGGCGCGCAGCCGGGGCGGCAGCAGGTCGGCGATCCACGACACCACGCCGGGGGAGGTCAGCACCGCGTACCCCGGGCCTAGCGAGGAGAGCAGCCGCGAGACGCGCCTGCGCGCCACCCACCGCCGTCCCTCGCCGAGGGGGCGCCTCTGCACCACGTGGTGCTCGTACAGGGGCCGCTCGACGTACCGGAACGGGTCGGGCGCCTCGTGCAGGCCGACCACGTGCACCTCGTGGCCGCGCAGGGCGAGGCCCTGGGCGACCGTGTGGGTCACCTGCTGGATGCCGCCGAGCGTGTCGGCGTCCATGCAGGCGAAGACGACCGTGTTCACGGACGGGTTCCGAAGCCGCGGAAGAAGGCGTCCACCACCCGGGGTGCGGCCTTGCCGGTCTCCTCGGAGCAGAACAGGCCGGCGAAGTCCGCGTACCGCTCGGCGTACTCCGCCGTGACCGCCGGGAGCCCGCGCAGCGCCGCGACCAGCTCGGAGGTCGTCGCCAGCACCGGCCCGGGGGCGATCTCGCGCAGGTCGTAGTTCAGGCCGCGCTCCACCCGCACGTACTCCTCGTAGTCGTCGGCGTACAGCAGGATCGGCCGACCGGTGCAGGCGTAGTCGCAGATGATCGACGAGTAGTCGCTGAGCAGCGCGTCCGAGGCCAGCATGAGGTCGTTCACCTCGGGGTACGACCCGGCGGGCCGGACGAAGTGGCGCGTCCGCTCGGGCACCTTGAACCGCTCGGCCGGATGGGTGCGGAGCACCACGACCCACTCGTCGGCGAGCGCCCCGGCCAGCGCTTCGAGGTCCACCCGCACCGACGTGCCGCTCCGCTTCGACAGGTCCCGGTACGTGGGCGCGTACAGCAGGATCTTGCGGTCCTCGGGGATCTCCAGCGCCTCGCGCACGCGGGGCCCGGCGGTCGGGTCACCGTTGACCAGCACGTCACAGCGCGGCGAGCCGAAGCCGAGCACGGTCCCGGTGTACTCGTTGGACGGGACGAAGACCCGCTCGAACTCCGGGCCCGGGGACACCAGCGCGTCCCACCGCGACACGGCGGACCGCCACTGCTCGCGGGGGCCGGGGAAGTCGCCGCGCAGGTCGGGGGAGTCGAACCCGACCGTCTTGAGCGTCTGCCCGTGCCAGGTCTGCAGGTAGCGCGTCCCCTTCGGCTTGGGGAAGTCCAGCGGGAAGCCGTGCGTGTCCACCCAGTAGCCCGCGCGGGCCATCACCCAGATGTACCGCCAGCTCATCCGCCGCACGAGGGGCACGTCGTCCGGGAAGTGCGTACGGTCTCCGCGTACCGACCAGCACACCTCCAGCGGCAGCCCGCGCCGCCGTATCTCCTCGTGGATGTACTTGGGGTTGCCCGTGCAGGCCGCGCCGATGTCGGACTCGAACAGCGCCAGGTCGCGACGGCGCGGGACCAGGTGGATCAGGCGCCGGTACACCCACAGCTTGAGGTCGGCGCGGCCGGCCATGGTGCGCAGCGCGCGCAGCCGCGCCGCCCGGCGAAGCGGGCCCGCGGGCTTCCAGGAGACGCGCAGGAACGCGCTGTCGCCCTCGGGGCCGACCGTGACCTCGTGCCGGCCCGCCGTGAGGACCAGCGGGGGCGTGGTGGGATCGACCAGCAGCCGGTCGCTCGTCCTGTGACCGTCGGAACGGGTGAACGCGATGCGCACGTCCCGCCGGCCGTCGAACCCCAGCCTGCCGAGCCTCGCCTCGGCCAGGTCCATCTCCACCTGCGTGAGGTAGCTGCCGTCCGCCTGCCGTTGCGGCGCCAGCCGTACGCTCATGCCCTTGACGTTCAGGTCGGCCACGGTCTTCCAGCGGCGGAGCACCGCGAACGGATCGTAGGTGCGCACGGTCAGCGACACGACCGTCCCCTCGCACGACATCTCGGCGATCTCGTGCCGGATCCTGGACGCGGTGAACGGCAGCTCGGCCAGGCGCAACCCGGTGATCTCCAGGCCTGGGTCGGCGCGCGTCCCCCAGTACGTCCGGCCGTCGACCCGCATGGCATGGCGCGGCGCGGCCTTCGGACCGGTCAGCGAGCGGGCGGCCACCACCAGGTCCTCGGGCCGGTCGGTGCGGATGAGATGGCAGCACACCCGGGTCATCGGTTCGGCCCTGCCCAGCACGCCGGGCTCAAGCTCGTCGAGGTACGGGCGCACCACCGACGCGAACTCCTTGATCCAGACCGTGGTGTGGTGCGGCAGCTTGTTGAGGTAGACGCGCAGGTCCTGCACGAGGAAGCGCTGCTGCCTGTCGCCGACGAGATCCGAGCAGCCGTTGTCCCGCAGGATCGCGTCGCTGATCTGCGCCGCCCGCACCCGGTGCCGGACGTTGTCCATCTCGTGGAGCGAGAGCGAGATCGAGGTCTCGTCGACCGCGCGGTGCCAGTGGTACACGACCCACGGCACGATGGCGAAGCGCCGGGCCGCGCAGAACAGGGCGGCCGTGAACACGTGGTCCTCGTAGTGGATGTTCTCCGCGAAGCGCAGGCCGTGCTCGCGCAGGAAGGCGGTGCGGTAGAGCTTGTTGGTCGCGAACCCGTCGAGGAACAGGCGGGGCTCGCTGCGGATGCCCTCGACCACCCTGCGCGGCCGGTACAACGACGGGTAGTACCGCTGGGTGCGGCCGGTGGACTCGAACAGGCGCGAGATCTGCCCGGAGGCGAAGTCCACGCCCGTCCGCTCCACCTCGTAGAGCAGGCTCTTACAGGCGTGCCTGGTCAGCTCGTCGTCGCTGTCGAGGAACATGATGTGCGGAGCGCGGGCCGCGTCCAGCCCGGCGTTGCGCGGCGCCCCGCACCCGCCGCTGTTGGTCTCCCTGCGGATGTACCTGACGCGCGGGTCGCCGATCCGCGCGAGCACGCGGACGGTGTCGTCGGTGCTCGCGTCGTCCACGACGATCACTTCGAGGTTGTGCAGGGACTGGTTCAGTACGGAGGTGATGGCGCGCGACAGCCGGGCGGAATCGTTGAACGTGATGAGCACAACGCTGACATCCGGCTGCATGCTTCATCCCCCGAGTCGGCATTGACGCTGACTCGGGTATGCCCAGGCAGTTGGTCATGCCGCCCGTCTCGGGAGAGTGCTGACCTCTTCTTGCCCGACTTTTGCGCTTATCGCCACGCGGGAGGGTGGTATCACCGGCTGAATCACCGATCGCCGAACGTCCCCTGTGGGCCTATCGGCGTCGTCACCCGCGGGGCAACCGGGCACCCGCGCCCTGTGGGGCTATCGGCGCGTCACCACGCGCCGTACCAGCCAGCCGATGAGGATCACCAGGGCGAGAGCGGCGACCACCGGGGCGACCCGCTTGAGCAGCGGGAGGCCGGCGATCTCCAGCAGGTCGAGCGCCTCCTCGTCGGCGGTCCTGGACGTGCGCGCCGTCCCCGCCGGGTGCGCCTCCCGCCCGGCGGCCTCCTCCGCGTACGGCGCGTCGTACGAGTCCGGCACCGCGGTGAGATGCCGTTCCGGTTGCGCGGCCTGCGTGGTCTGAGCGGCCTCGTCCGCCTGCGCGGCCTCTACGTTCGGTACCGCCTCCAGCGGCCGGTCCGTCTGCGCGGCCTCTACGTGCTCTACCACCTCCAACGGCCGGTCCGTCTCCACGGGCTCGCCGCTCAATACGGGCTGACCGGTTTCAATGGGCTCCCTGGCCTCTACGGGCGTGCCGCTCCGCACGGGCTCGCCGGACTCCCCGGGCTCGCCGATCGTCGCAGGCTCGGCGGTCTCCAGCGGCTCTCCGGCCGGGAGGGGCTCGATGATCTCCGGTGTGGTCGGCTCGCCCAGCGGGCTGGCGGCGGCCTGGTTGAACGGGGTGGGCGCGGGCTCCGCCGACAGGGGAGGGACGGCCCCCTCGGACACGGCGGTGGCGGACAGCTCCTCGGGGGTCTCGCGCAGCAGCGCGGCGAGGTTGGCGGCGAACCGGTCGATGAGCTTGGCCCCGACCTCCGCCATCACCCCGCGCCCGAACTGCGCGGGCCGGCCGGTCACGTTGAACGAGGTCTCGACGGTGACCTTGGTATGCGCGCCCTCCCCGGTCAGCGCCGCGCTGACGACCGCGTTGGCGGTGCCCGTGCCGCGCGCCTCCTTGCCCGAGGCCTTGATGCTGAGCGCGTGGGCGTCCTTGTCGACCGACTCGAAGGACGCCTTGCCCCTGTAGGTAACCGTGATGGGACCCACCTTGACCTTCATCCGGCCGGTCAGGGTGTCGCCGTCCACGGTGTCGAGGGTGGCCCCCGGCAGGCAGGGAGCGACCCGCTCGACATCGAGAAGCACCGACCACGCCTGCTCGATCGGCACGGGAACCGTGAACTCGTGCTCGAATCGCATCGTCATCGACCCGCTCCTCTTCCAGGGTGACGGCCCGCCGAGTGGACGGCAGGACGGCCCTTGTCGCTCTTGCGACATTATGACCGTTCGAGGTGCCCTTTCTACTCTCGTACCCCTCACGCCAGGGTCATGCGAATCCCTTACAGGGGTTCATCGAGAATCAGGGGTTCCCCCGGGTAGCCCACCCGTGAGGCCAGCCTTGTGACGGCGTCGAGACCACGGCCGTGCTCGCGGAGCACCTCGTCCAACACGCCGTCCGTGGGCTCTTCCCCCGGCAGGTTCTTGAGATCGGGCACGCCGCCGCCCAGGTCGTACACGCCGACACGTACGCTCCGAGGCTGGCGGGTGACCTCGACGACGAAGTAGCCGCCGGGCCTGCCCGAGCGGCTGTGGAACAGCGAGTTGTTGACGAGTTCGGCGGTGGCGAACTCGGCGTCGTCTGCCCAGCGGGTGCCGGCCAGCAGGCAGCGCACGAAGGCACGGGCCTTGGGGGCCTCCTCGGCGAGCCCGGTGAACGCGCGGCGCCACACCATCTTCCCGCTGGGAACGACGCAGTCGCCTGAAGCCCCCTCCCGCTGGGTACGGGGGAGGGCCGTGATGTCGACGATGGGATCGGCCATGGCGGCCACCTCCTTGCCGGTGATCGCGGGACCACCCCGCGCCGAGGAGTACTTTCGCCCGGCGCCGTAGCCGTCCCCCATCCCCGCGACACCCTGCGGTAGGACGCCTGCCGTCAATCGTTGTGCCTGGTCACTCTCGTTCTGAAGGCCCGCCAACGACCCTTGCGCGCGCTCTGCTTTGACTCCACAGCTCTCCGAATTTGTAACTGTACGCATACGCTCCGCGATTAGGATGGCGAGCGTATGACGAACACGCGTTCGTGTTGACCTTCGTCGAAGGGGCAGGCATGACCGAGGGGCACCGCGTCTTGCTCATCTGCCGGAAGCGCAGTGAGGCCCTGCGGGCTAAGGGGTTCACCTACGACCAGATCGCCGACGTGCTTGGGCTGGATCTTGATGACAGCCCGTTGCTGCTGCATCGGTATGCCCATGGGTTGACCGCCGCACAGGTGGTGGCGGCGTTCAACGATCTGGACCCGGCAGGCTCGGCGTCGATGCGCACCGCGCGGTTGTACGACTTGGAGGGGTGGCCGGAGGGCAGGCGTCGTCCTTCGCCGCGTGTGCTCGATCTGCTGGCCCGGATCTACCAGACAACGGCGCGTCGGCTGGTCACCGACCAGACCTAAAGCACCTACGGCTCGTACGAACGTGAGCTGATCGACGCGGCCGATTATCGTCACCTTGATCCCTGTCAGCGCATCCGCCTCAGGGCTGCCATGCCCGAGATATCCCATGCGAGCATGGAATCGACCGCTGGAGCCTGGCCGGTGCAGACCTCCGTCGCGACGTCTGGGGTACGGCCCGGGGACTGTGCCGCCCTGTTCCGCGCCCTCACCGCCGAGGAGGCCGATGTGAAGCGACGCGAACTGCTCTTCGATCTTGCCTTGGCCCTCGGCGGCGTCCCCGCCCTTCGCCTGCTGCGTCACCTCACCGCCGACGAGGAGGTACGGCTCGCGCAAGCCGTACAGGGATCGGGCCGCGTAGACGCCCAGACGGTAACCGCCATCGAAAATCTGATCGCCCACTGCTGGCAGCTTGATGAGGCGTACGGGCCGGTCAAGCTGCTTCCCGTGGTCAACGCTCAGCGTGACCTCGTGGCTCAGCTTCTACACCAGAACACCCTCATGCCCGCCCTCCGTGACCGCATCATCGCCGCCTACTGGGCGCTGAGTCACCTCGGTGGTTGGCTGCGCTACGACATCCTCGACTACGCGGGAGCCGTTCATTGGTACCAGCAAGGGTTGGAAGCAGCTCACGAGCTGAGAGATCCGACACTCCTGGCCCACATGCATGACTGCCTGGCGAACACCCTTGGCTACCAGGGCAAGCCGACCGTGGCTCTCGACCACGCTTACGCCGCGCAGGCCTGGGCGAAGGAAAGCCCCAGTCGACTGCAGCAAGCCGCCTCCTGCCTGGCGTTTTCTCGGGCATTGACTGACGCGGGGAGGGGCGAGGACGGTCTTCGTGCCCTCGATCGTGCCCACAGGGCGGCGGAGGATCCCCGGACTGAGGCTGATCCCCCACACCTTTATTGGTGTACGCCCACGCTGGTTCATCGCAACACCGGTTACTGCCTTGTGGCCCTCAAGCGTTCGAACGAGGCGCTCAGCGCGTCCGAGCAGACGCTCAGAGGCCTGGGAAGTTCCTTCACCAGAACCCGTGCCTTCGTGACGTTGGAACTCGTGACCGCTCTTGTGCAAAAGCGGGAGATACTCGCGGCAGTCCAACGGCTAGGTGACGTCGCCGAGATGACAACGCGACACAGCTCGGTGCGCCTGATCGACGGTCTTCGCACGGCCAGAGGACAGCTCCAGCCGTGGGCCACGAACACCTACGTACGCGACCTGGACGAGAAGCTTCGCGCACTCGGGGTCACACCAGGAATCCCGGCGTAGCGGCCGTACCAACCAGCACTTCGTCCGGGACAAGGTCAATCTCGATATCACCTGGTTGAAAGACCGTAGTCTTGAGGACGCTGAAAGTCTGCTGCCCCCTGACGTGTCGCTCGCGAGATCGTCGAGGACCTCCAAGCGGCCCTCGCCGAGTTCGCCGCGATCGCTGAGGCACTTGAGGGGAAGAGGGCAGGGGAAGCGTCAGCCGACCAGTCATGACCTCGCAGCACTGATCTGTGGTGATATCTGATGCTAACCCGGCTAGAGGTGCGGGGATTCAAGAACCTATTGGACGTCGTAGCGGAGTTCGGGCCGTTCACCTGCATCGCGGGTGCGAACGGCGTCGGAAAGTCCAACGTCTTCGACGTCATCGAATTCCTGTCGTACCTTGCCACGGACACGCTCGTCGAGGCGTCACAGCGAGTTCGGGGGGCTTCCGGGGTGCGTGGTGGAGACCCGCGTGATCTCTTCTGGGACGGTTACAGGGACCATAGGCGGTACATATCGTTGGCCGTCGAGATGATCGTGCCCGCGGAGGTCGAGGACGATCTCGGGGCCTCCGCCCAGCCGACCGCGACGTTCCTGCGCTATGAAGTCGACCTTGAATACGCTTCTCCTGACGGTGAGAGCAGCGTTGGGCGGTTGGTCCTGGCCAGGGAGCAACTTCGGCATATCAACAGAGGCGCCGCGGCGAAACACCTTCGCTTTCCGCACAGCGTGAAGAGGTTCAGAAACGCCGTGGTCATGAACGAGCGCCGTGGCGGAGCGTTCCTCTCCACCGAGCAAAGGGACAGCGGGACGATCGTCAACGTCCATGGTGATGGCGGAAGCTTCGGCCGGCCGCTCCCGAGAGCTGCCGCGAGAGCCGGTCGGACGGTTCTCAGCACGGTGACCACCAATGACTATCCGACGATTCTGGCTGCTCGCAGGGAGATGCAGAGCTGGCGGCGCCTGGCATTGGAACCCTCGGCTCTGCGCGCCCCTGACAGCTTCGGATCTTCGCGCTCCCTGGAGACGGATGGCCGCCATCTGGCCGCGACATTGTTCCGCATAGCGACGGAGAGCGGCAGGGATGTCGGAATTCCAGATGAGGATTCGGTGTACGCGCACGTCTCCGACCGCTTGTCAGATCTTTCGGGCGTTGGGGTGGAGAGCCTTCGAGTAGAGCCTGATCCCGTACGGGAGGTATTCACCCTTTTCTTGCAGGAGCGCGGTGGGCTACGTCTTCCGGCTAGAGCACTTTCTGAGGGAACATTGCGGTTCCTTGCCCTGTGTGTTTTGCTCGAAGATCCCACGGTAACCGGACTTATCTGTATGGAAGAGCCGGAGAATGGGATCAATCCCGCTAACCTTCCGGCAATGG